>JAFTPP010000021.1 GCA_017463255.1 Lachnospiraceae bacterium | reverse complement strand
CGTGTCGCTGGTTCGATTCCGGCTCTGGGCATTTGTAATGTTTAATACATTATAGATGGGATATTAGCTCAGTCGGTAGAGCACTTGACTTTTAATCAAGTTGTCCGGGGTTCGAATCCCCGATGTCTCATTGAAAAACGAAATACCACTCGAAAGAGTGGTATTTTTGTTTTTCTTAGGAGTGTCGTGGGATTCGGACCCCTGTTCGACATCCCCGATGTTTCATTAGGAAGAATTGTGGAAGAAGAAATTATTTAAGAGATTACTGAGATAAAAAGAGATTCCAAAGGTTAATCTATTTGAACGTTGAAATGTTTCGAAGAGTGTGATAGAGTTATTTCCATTAGATAATATGAAGTTGTGGAGGAATGACATGGGAAGAATTGTTGCCATAGCTGGTGGAGATTTACAGTCTAATTTTCCGTTAAACAAATATATTGTTAATATGGATAAAAAGAGCATTCACAATTTATTGTTTATCGGGACTGCCAGTGAAGATGCAGAGGGATACATTAATAATATAAAAATAGCTTTTGAACCACTGAATTGTTGTGTAAAAGCACTGTGCTTATCCACAAAGAAGTATACAGAAAAAGAGATTGATGAATTATTAGAGTGGGCTGATATTATTTATGTTGGTGGTGGAAACACCTTTTATATGATGGAAGTTTGGAGAAAATATGGATTTGAGAATAAGTTAAAAGAAATCTACTTAAAAGATACAGCAATTTTAACAGGAATAAGTGCCGGGGCTATGTGTTGGTTTAACTGTGGACACAGTGATAGTGAAGTGTTTTGGGTAAACGGAGTTGTTGGATATGGTTGGGTAAACGAGTTGTTAAATATCCATCCATATGCTTATTGTCCCCATTATGAGGAACGAGTAGAAAGCTTTGATAAAATGATAATAGAGAAATCAATAGAGGGGCTTGCAATGGAATCAGACACCGCATTTGTAGAACAAAATGGAAAGATAAAATATTTAAAATGCAATGAATCTTCAAAGGTATATATTATAAAGAATGATAATGGAACTGTGATAAAGGAGCAAGTGGAAACTGAGATAATTAAATAAACACAAATTATTCATTTCTAATTTTAGCTACTATACCCGGTGCTATCAATGCTGTTAATACAACCAGAATCCAAGTGTTTCCCGATAAAAAATTATATGCTTTCAATAAGTCAGAAAAGCTTCCGCCGGATTTTAAAATCATTGTTAGATCAAATAAATTGGTAAGTACAAACCAAATAATTCCAAAGAACCAATAGTCTCTTGTTTTACAGTTTTGAATTTTTGGAATTAAGCATAAGGCTACTGCGAAAATGCAAATGCTCAAAATGATTCCGCTTAGAGGTTGAGCTATTTGGCCAAGTTTGACCAATACGTTTTCTCTTAGGCCTCCATTTAGAATCGCTATGGGAATAATACATACCCATACCCCGATTGCTTGTAAATATCGTTTCATTCTGAATCCTCCTCGGATTTTTCTACATATTTTAATAATGGTTCTAAATATTTAGGGTCGGTCCAGTCGCAGTTTTGACCGATGGCACTCATTAAAGCGGTTTGCCATGGTTCATATGTAGCAGGATCTTGTTTGGCAACTGCTTTTTGAAGTAATTTGCATAATGTCCTGTCTGCAAAGGACATGGCTTCTTCATTCCATGCACCCCTGCAATAAAAAAGTGGAATGTTGGAAAGGGTGTCAGTAAAATGTCTCTTTCTAATCTCATTTATGGCCTTTTCATCATATGGAGATGCGCCAACGCAGAACACAATAATTTGTTTTTCCTGTAAATGTTGTATGTTTTTCTTCAGAAAGGAGAAACCTGCAATTCCTGAAGCATAAACTCCACCGCCTAAAATAATAGTGTCGTATTCTTTGACTTTTTTGATATCTGCTTTTTTTGTCTCAATACAGTCGAATCCGGTTTCTTCTTTAAGCCATTCTGCATATTTTTTAGTTGCACCATATTTTGATTGATACAATATAATTCCACTTTTCACAATAGGTTCCTCCCCAATTTACATGATTTTATATATTTGATAAATTAGCTTCCATCTGTGTGATGGTTCTTATGGTAGTAATAAGTTGTTCTTCGGTGATTCCGTTGAAGAGCGCTTTTACAGTGCGCATACTTTTGTCATCATTCTCGGAACAAAAAGACAGGCATTTTTTTGTAAGTAAAACCCGTTGTTTTCTTTTGTCTCTTGGGTCGGACAGGATTTCTACAAATTCTTTTTTTTCGAGTTTAAGAAGAATCTGTTTTACGTTTTGATGAGAGCTACCCATAATTTCAGCTAATTCTTTGATAGTAGGATTTTCTTTGCACAGGTTAATGCAAATGATTGCAAAAAATTGCTTCCAACTGATTTCCCCAATTAATTTATCAGCCATTGCTTGAAATCGATTATCAAAAGCACTCAATAATCCTAAAAGAAAATATGACGATTCAATTCCTGTGAAATCTACATTTTCATGCTGCAGTACTTCTTTTATTTTCATATTTCCCTCCGAATAGGTAATATATTACTTAATAAAAGGTAACACATTACCTATATAATGTCAATAATAAATCAATATCAGCATTCACTTTTATTTTACGTTCTATAGTGTTATAATAGCATAATAATGCCCTTTTGCGCGTATTTTTACATATCCGTATCATATCCGGGGCATGGAGGTTAATTTGGAAGAAAAGTTGCAGACATCTGAGACAACTGAAAAGATGGTAGGGAAGAAGAAGCGACCGCTTGGCATTATACTTGTTATTGCCGGGCTTTTTCTGGTTACCTTTTTAGCAGTTGTGTATTTGTCTGAGGTGCAATATTATCGTGAGCACTATTTTAAGGGCACCATGATTAATGGGATGAATTTCGGACGTACTACAGCAGTTGCGGCAGAAGAGGCATTAAGTACCGATATTGTAGGATTTGAGTTAAAGCTGTCGGGCCGTGATGGATTGACCGATTCTATCAGGGGTTACGATATAGGATTAAATTATGACAGCAACGGTGCGTTTCAAAATATACTGGATAATCAGAATGAATATCTTTGGTTTTTAGAGATTTTCAAGGATCATGTTTATACATTGGAGCAATCCATCGTATATGACAGAGAACTTTTAGCAGACAGAATTGATGCTTTAAGCTTTTTTCAGGTAGAGAATATTTCAGGTCCCCAGAGTGCATATATCAGTGATTATGCAGAGGAGATTAAAGGATTCCGGATGATTGCCCATATTCCGGGAAATGTAATGATCAAAGAATCCGTGGTAACGCCTATCGAGGAGGCAGTTCAGTCCTTAAAGAGTGAATTGGATTTATCGGCGCTTGATTGTTATGAGGTGCCGGAAATATCAGATGCCGATTTATCCTTAAACCGATTGTTAGAGCAGTTAAATCTGATTACGGGAACAAACATTACCTATCTGTTTGGTGAAGATAGAATCGTTCTTGACGGAAACACGATTCATCAGTGGCTTTCCATTAAAAATGGAGAAGTGATTCTGGATGAGACACAAGTATATGAATATGTAAAAAATCTGGCAAAGCAGTATGATACCTATGGTAAAAAGCACAAATTTACCACAACAAATGGAGAGGAATTAACACTTCCAAGTGCTTATGGCTGGCGCATGGATAAGGATGCGGAAACTGAGGCTTTACTAGAGCTTATTTATGCAGGCGCAGTGGAGGAAAGAGAACCGGTTTATTCCATTACGGCTGCAAACCGGGGAAAAGATAATATCGGAGACTCCTATGTGGAAATTGATTTATCTTCCCAGCATTTGTATTTATACTTAAATAATGAGTTGTTTTTTGAATCGGATTTTGTATCCGGAGATGTGTTAACAGGAAACACGACCCCTGAGGGAGTGTTTGCAATTAAGTATAAGCGGACGGAAATCGTTCTTCGTGGAGACGATTATGAAACACCGGTCCAGTATTGGATGCCTTTTAACGGAAATATTGGGATGCATGACGCAACATGGAGGCGTAATTTTGGCGGAACCATATATCTGACAAACGGTTCCCACGGATGCATTAATCTTCCGTATACGGCAGCTGAAACCATATATAACAATATATACAAGGGCTTACCGGTAGTATGTTATTATGCGTCCATTACCACGATTCCGCCGCCTACGGGAGAAGAGGAGACAGAGATTAATCCCAACGACGGAGTCATCACTCCCGAAGAGGAGCCTAATTACGTTACCGAAGGTGAAGTATGGCAGGATTAGAGTATAGTTTGGAAAAACTGCATGAAAAATTAACTGAGTATTGCAAATCAGAATACTACCCAATACATATGCCGGGACACAAGCGTAATACAGCCTGGAATATGGAGTCTTATGGAATTGATATTACAGAGATTGACGGGTTTGATAATTTACATCAGGCTGAGGGCATTATTAAAGAAGGTGAGAGCCGTGCAGCCCGGGTGTTTGGGTCTGAGGAAAGTCATTATCTGATAAACGGAAGCACTTGCGGAATCTTAAGTGCGGTCAGTGCCGTGTATAAAAAAGGTAAAACTTTAATAGTAGCAAGAAACTGTCATAAGTCAGTGTACCATGCATTGTTATTAAATGAAGCAAAGGCAGAATATCTTTATCCTAAGTATGATAAACGTTTTTGTATCAATGGTGGAATCAGTCCCGATGAAGTAGAGCGGATGATAGCTGATAAAGGCTCTGAGATTTGTGGAGTTCTTATCACTTCCCCCACTTATGACGGAGTTGTATCCGATATAGCAAGGATAGTGGAGATTGCTCATGAAAGAAAGATTCCTGTTATTGTGGATGAAGCCCATGGTGCCCATTTTGCAGCGGATGGTGACTCGCCAAAAAGCGCAGTTGCTTGTGGTGCGGATATTGTAATCCAAAGTCTTCATAAAACATTACCAAGCCTTACCCAGACTGCTATTTTGCATGTAAACGGAGTGCTTGTTGACAGGAATTGTTTAAGACAGTATTTGCAGATATATCAGACAAGCAGTCCATCCTATGTTTTGATGGCGTCCATATCACGTTGTATTGACTGGTTAGAGACAGAAGGTAAAAAAGAATATAAGGCATTTCATGAAAAACTTGATAAATTTCATGCTATGACGGATAATTTAAAACATTTGCATATACTAAGGAAGCAGGATTATTTCGATGGCAAAAAATCAGAATCCCATTATGCGGTTTTTGACTATGATGAAAGTAAGGTATTAATTTCAACAGTCGGAACAAAAATGGGCGGAAAAGAGTTGTCAGACTTGCTTCGTAAAGAGTATCATATTGAGATGGAAATGGCGGCAAAAGACTATGCACTGGGCATTTTTACTGCCATGGATACTGATGAGGGTATGACGCGTCTTGCAGATGCACTTATTAATATTGATGCGGCATTAGACAGGGATTGTAAAGAAGCAAGCTCCAAGAAATTACAAGGGGAATGTGAGAATCCGAAGGACAGCATCGCACAATATCCCATAAGTATTAGGATTCACACCATAGCAGATGCGCTGAAAAAAGAGCAGGAGACGGTTACTTTTGATAAAGCGCTGGAGAGGGAGTGTGCTGAATTTATCTATGTATATCCTCCGGGTATACCTCTTTTAGCTCCAGGGGAATGTGTTAGCAAAGAAATATATAGTCTATTGGGACAGTTACAGGAGAAAGGACTGCTTACACTGGATACGGTGAGGGTTGTCCAAAGATGACAATGACTATGGAGTTGAAATTATGAGAAAAACAAAAATTGTTTGTACGATTGGTCCGGCCAGTGAGTCGGAAGAAAAAATGAGAGAGTTAATGCTTGCCGGAATGAATATGGCGCGTTTTAACTTTTCACATGGTTCTCATGAAGAACATTTAAAGAAAATTAACAGACTTAGAAAAGTAGCAACAGAGCTTGATTTACCAATTGCTACTATGTTAGATACAAAGGGGCCGGAAATACGTCTTTGTGATTTTGAGGAAGGAAAAGTATTCCTTGAGGCAGGACAGACATTTACGCTTACTACCAAAGACATGATGGGTACTAAAGAAATGGCATCCATCACATATAAAAACCTGATTCATGATATTTCGGTAGGAACCAGTATTCTGATTGATGACGGATTAATTCAGATGACCGTAGAGAGCATGACAGATACAGATATCGTATGTCATGTAGTGAATGGCGGATATGTTTCGAACCATAAAGGAGTAAACGTACCGGGTGCCATTCTTTCTATGCCATATATCAGTGAAGTAGATAAAAAAGACATTTTATTTGGTATCAAGAATGAACTGGATTTTATTGCTGCATCCTTTGTAAGATGTAAGGAAGATGTTTTGCAGATTCGTCAGATGATTCATGACCATGAAAGTAAAACCAAGATTATCGCCAAAATTGAAAATATGCAAGGTATTGATAATATCGACGAGATTTTGGAAGTATCGGACGGCGTTATGGTTGCTCGTGGAGATATGGGTGTAGAAATTCCCATGGAAGAAGTACCTGTTTTACAAAAACAGATTATTAAAAAGGCGGTAGCCCAGGGTAAACATGTTATTACTGCAACACAGATGTTGGATTCCATGATTCATAATCCAAGACCGACAAGAGCAGAGGTAACAGACGTAGCAAATGCTATCTATGACGGAACAACAGCCATCATGTTAAGTGGTGAAAGTGCAGCAGGACAGTATCCCATTGAAGCGGTAAAGACTATGGCGAAAATTGCCGAAAGAGCAGAACAGGATATTGATTATGGTGCAAGAATGAAACGCCGTGAGGACGGCCAGACACTTGATGTGACAACTGCTATATCCCATGCTACTTGTACTACGGCAATGGACTTAAAGGCAGCAGCTATTATTACCGTAACCATGTCAGGATTTACGGCAAGTATGATTTCCAGATTTAAGCCGGAATGTCCTATTATCGGGTGTAGTGTACTTCCGAGAGTATGTCGTCAGTTAAATCTTATGTGGGGTGTGATTCCTATTAAGATTGAGGAAAAAGAGACTACCATGGGATTATTTGACGAAGCGGCGAAAGCAGCCCTTGAAAAAGGAATTGTGAAAAAAGGTGACACAGTTGTTGTAACTGCCGGAGTGCCTCTCGGTATTCAGGGTAAGACAAATATGATTCGTGTTATTGAATTATAAAAGCATACTAAATTCGATATGGGGGTATCGAAGAGATGAAAAAATACATTATGGCATTGGACCAGGGAACAACCAGTTCCCGTTGTATCCTTTTTAACCATGAAGGACAGATTTGCTCAGTAGCGCAAAAAGAATTTACACAGATATATCCTAAGCCGGGCTGGGTAGAACATAATCCACTTGAGATATGGTCTTCCCAGTTAAGCGTGGCTGTGGAAGCTATGGGGAAAATCGGAGCAAGTGTAGAAGAGATTGCAGCCATTGGAATTACCAATCAGCGCGAAACAACCATTTGCTGGGATAAAACCACAGGAAAACCAATTTATAATGCCATTGTGTGGCAATGCCGCAGAACGGCAGACTATGTGGAAAAACTGGTGGCAGACGGTTATTCGGATATGATTCGGGCTAAAACCGGTTTGATTCCGGATGCCTATTTTAGTGCAACCAAGATTGCCTGGATTTTAGACCATGTGGAAGGCGCCAGAGAAAAGGCTGAAAGAGGAGAATTACTCTTTGGCACAGTAGATACCTGGCTTATTTGGAATCTGACAAAGGGAAGTGCTTTTGTAACGGATTATACCAATGCAAGCAGAACCATGCTTTTTGATATACATAAACTGGAATGGGATGACGAGATTTTAGCGTTATTGAATATCCCGAGAAAAATGTTACCGGAAGTAAAGCCCTCCAGTTGTATTTTTGGATATACGGGGGAGAGTATTATCGGTGGAGAGATTCCTATTTCAGGAGTAGCAGGAGACCAGCAGGCGGCATTATTCGGACAGTGCTGCTTTGATGCAGGTGAAGTAAAAAATACCTATGGTACAGGTTGTTTTTTATTAATGAATATAGGTAATGAGGCAAAGCATTCGGAAAACGGCTTGCTTACAACCATCGCGGCAAGTCCGAAGGATAGTGTACAGTATGCATTAGAGGGAAGTGTATTTGTTGCAGGAGCTGCTATACAGTGGCTTCGGGATGAGCTTCACATGATTAACAATGCGCCCCAATCAGAGGAGTGTGCGAATGCTGTTAAAGATACGGATGGTGTATATGTAGTACCGGCCTTTACGGGGTTAGGAGCACCATATTGGAATCCATATGCCCGTGGTATGGTAGTAGGACTTACCAGAGGAACAGGCAAAGAACATTTGGTTCGTGCCACATTAGAATCATTAGCATATCAGACGATGGACGTGCTAAAGGCAATGGAAAAAGATGCAGGAATAACTATTCGCAGCTTAAGAGTGGATGGCGGTGCCAGTGCCAATAATTTTTTAATGCAGTTTCAGTCAGATATTCTGGGAAAAGAAGTACTTCGGCCGGAGTGTATCGAAACAACAGCTTTGGGCGCAGCATATCTGGCAGGTCTTTCGGTAGGGTATTATTCGGATTTGCAGGAAATTCGTGAGAATTGGGCATTATCCAATACATTTATTCCCAAAATAACCGAAGAGGAACGGGCCAAGAAGGTAAAAGGCTGGCAACGTGCCGTAAAATGCGCATTATGTTATTCCGAAGAGGAGTAAATAAGGCATATTAAGATAGAGTGAATAGAAGGATAAGGAATTTATGGGAAAGATTTTCTATATCATGGGGAAGAGTTCTACCGGTAAAGATACAATTTATAAAAGGCTGTTAGCGGACAAAGAATTGTCGTTACATAGAATTGTTCTTTATACGACCCGTCCAATCAGGGTGGGAGAAGCGGAAGGAGTGGAATACCATTTCACCGATGAAGCAGGGCTTACCCGCATTAAAGAGTCAGGGAATTTAATAGAGTTACGGGAATATAATACCTGTCACGGGGTATGGAAATACTTTACTGTTGCCGATAAAAATATTAATCTTGCAGAAAATAATTATCTTATTATAGGAACAATTGAGTCCTATCTGGCAACCAAGAATTATTTTGGAGAAGACGCTATTGTACCACTTCTCATTGAGCTTGATGACGGAGTAAGGCTGCAGCGGGCATTAAACCGTGAAAAGCGTCAGGAGCATCCTAAATATGAGGAGCTTTGCAGAAGATTTTTGGCGGATGCAGCAGATTTTTCTGAAGATAAATTGAAACAGGCAGGTCTTTCAAAGACATTCTATAACGATGAACTGGATCGTTGTTTGAATGAAATTAAAGAGTACATCTTAACAAGATAAGATTGGACAAGGTATGGATATTAAGGTAAACAAGACAACCCAGGCTGCTGTGACACCGGAAGTAAATCATAAGCAGCAGGTAGATGGCAATTTCAAATTTGTACTGGCAAGTCATATCGGAGAGGCGCAGCTGCAGGAACACTTAACTCATTTGATGGAAGAGATTACCCGTCAGGGAGATAAGCTTGCAAAGCACAGGGATATTAAAGATATGCGTAAATACCGTGCGCTGATTAAAGAGTTTTTAAATGAAATTGTTAACCGGAGTCATTCTTTTTCCCGTGAGAACTTCTTAGACAGAAGAGGTAGACACAGGGTATACGGAATTATCCGTTTAATTGATGAGAATTTGGATGAGCTTGCCAAAGCATTGGTTAGTGATGAAAAGGATAATATTGATATCTTGAGTAAAATCGGGGAAATCAGAGGTTTGATTCTTGATATTTTAACGTAGATTTGGATACATGATACGGTTTATCCAATCACCGTAGGCACGCTCTCGCTACTTGAATCACGTAGCGGTACGTAAGATGCTAAAAAGCAGCATCTAAGTACCGACGGATTCAAAGTACCTACTTATGATTGGATAAAGCGTATCATGTAAAAGGTTACGTGGAAATCAAGAATCACCGGATATTAAGTTTGCAAAGGTAGAGAGGAAAGGAGGAAGCCATGGCTACATTTAGGGATATTATAGGACAGGAACAGATAAAAGCGCATTTTAAGACCATGGTGGAATCAGGTCAGGTTTCCCATGCCTATATCATTCACGGGGAGCAAAGCAGCGGTAAAGATTTTATTGCAAGGATTTTTGCCACAGCCTTACAGTGTGAGAGTAAGGAGACGGCACCTTGTGGTGAATGCCGGTCCTGTAAGCAGGCAGCAAACGGAAATCAGCCGGATATTATTTTTGTACAACATGAAAAGCCAAATACCATTGGTGTGGAAGATATCCGTACCCAGATTGTAAATGACATGGGGATTAAGCCCTATAGCAGTCCCTATAAAATATACATTGTGAATGAAGCAGAGAAGATGACGCCTCAGGCGCAGAATGCTCTTTTAAAAACCTTAGAAGAGCCTCCGGCTTACGGAATGATTATTCTTCTTACCACCAATGTGGATTCTTTTTTACCCACCATTCTTAGCCGGTGTATCGTACTTAATATGAAACCGGTTCCGGATGCATTGGTGACGAAGTTTTTGATGGAAGAGTTAAATGTACCGGATTATAAGGCAGAGGTATGTACTGCATTTGCAAGAGGCAATATAGGAAAAGCCAAGGCCCTTGCTACCAGCGAGGAATTTGAACAGATAAAATCGGATGCCGTTTCCTTATTAAAATATGTAAAGGAAATGGACCTTGCAGATTTGGTTACTACCATTAAAAAGATTACGGAATATAAGTTCCAGATTAAAGATTATCTGGACATTATTATGGTATGGTATCGTGATGTTCTTTTGTTAAAAGCTACCAATGATGCGAACCACTTGATTTTTAAGGAAGAAATACAGTATATTAGAAAAGTGGCTGTAAACAGCAGTTACGAAGGACTTGAAACAATTATCAGAGCAATTGAAACAGCAAAGAGCCGGTTAGATGCAAATGTTAATTTTGATCTGACTATGGAACTTATGTTTCTTGTAATAAAAGAGAATTAGTGAGGTTATAGATTATGGTAAAAGTAATAGGTGTAAGATTTAGAACAGCAGGGAAGATTTATTTTTTTGATCCGATGAATCTTCCGATTAATAAAAATGATCACGTTATCGTGGAAACAGCCCGTGGAGTAGAATACGGAACCGTAGTAGGTGAACCTAAGGAAGTTCCGGAGGATAAGGTTATCCAGCCCCTAAAACCGGTATTAAGAATTGCTACCCCTAAGGATGACGAGCAGGAAATTGCCAACAAGGAAAAAGAAAGAGAAGCTTTTAAGGTATGCCTTGAAAAAATCAGAAAGCATGGCCTTGAAATGAAATTAATCGACGCAGAATATACCTTTGATAATAACAAAGTGTTATTCTATTTTACCGCAGACGGACGTATTGACTTCCGTGAACTGGTTAAGGATCTTGCAAGTGTGTTTAAAACACGAATTGAGCTTCGCCAGATTGGTGTGCGTGACGAGACCAAAATCGTGGGTGGAATCGGTATTTGCGGCCGTCCTCTTTGCTGTCACACACATTTATCAGAATTCATCCCGGTATCCATTAAGATGGCAAAGGAACAGAATCTTTCTTTGAACCCGACTAAGATTTCAGGTGTCTGCGGACGTCTCATGTGCTGCTTAAAACATGAAGAGGAAACTTACGAAGAATTAAATAAGAAGCTTCCGAATGTGGGTGACTTTGTAACAACTGATGACGGATTTAAGGGTGAAGTTCACAGCGTTAACGTTTTAAGACAGCTTGTAAAGGTTATCATTGAAAAAGGTGACGAAAAAGAGATTCAGGAATACAAGGTTGAGCAGCTCCGCTTCAAGAGAAAAGCCAGAAAAGAAAAATTTGACGTAGATGCAGATGCACTCCGTGAGCTTGAGAAACTGGAAAAAGAAGAAAAGCAGGAGAATAAATCAAAGTTAAGCTAATGGAATTAAAAGAAAACGAAAGAATCGATGACTTACAAAGAAACGGTTATCAGATTATCCAAAACAGTGAAAAATTCTGTTTTGGAATGGATGCAGTATTGCTATCAGGATTTGCACGGATAAAACAAGGCAGTAATGTGTTGGACCTTGGAACCGGAACAGGGATTATTCCCATTTTGTTGGAAGCAAAAACCAAAGCTAACCACCTTACCGGTCTTGAGATACAGGCCGAAAGCGCGGATATGGCAAGAAGAAGCGTGGCATTAAATCATCTGGAGGATAAGATTGATATTGTAGAGGGAGATATTTGTGAAGCAGATTCTCTTTTTCCTCTTGCGTCCTTTGATGCCATTACCTGCAACCCGCCCTATATGATAGGGCAGCACGGACTGACCAATACCGGGGACGCCAAAACCATTGCCCGCCATGAGGTGCTTTGTACATTGGATGATGTGGTAAGAGTAACCTCCCGTTTGTTAAAACCGGGCGGTAACTTTTTTATGGTACACAGACCCTTTAGACTGGCAGAGATTATGGCAACCCTTATGAAATACGGATTGGAGCCTAAGAGAATGCAACTGGTCTACCCCTATGTGGATAAAGAACCAAACATGGTGTTGCTGGAAGCAAATCGTGGGGGAAAATCCCGGATGACTGTGGAAAAACCATTGATTGTTTACGAAAAACCGGGCGTTTATACACCGGAAATTTATGATTTATACGGATATTAATAAATAGTACTAGACAATTTCTATTTTATATTGTAAAAGTATGTATGTACGGAAAGGAAGCATCATGGCAGACGTTAGCTGGGGGAAATTGTATTTATGTGCAACACCCATTGGAAACTTAAATGATATGACGCCCCGTGTACGGGAAACCTTGCAGGAAGTCGACCTGATTGCAGCAGAGGATACCCGGAACAGCCTGAAGCTTTTAAACCATTTTGAGATTAAGACTCCTATGACCAGCTACCATGAGTATAATAAGGTAGAAAAGGCCATATACTTAATTGGACAGCTCAAGGAAGGCAAGAATATTGCATTGATTACGGATGCGGGAACGCCGGCCATATCGGATCCCGGTGAGGTATTGGTGAAGATGTGCAATGAAGAGGGCATTATCGTGACTTCACTTCCGGGAGCATGTGCATGTATTACAGCCTTAACATTATCCGGACTGAATACACGCAGATTTTGTTTTGAAGGATTCCTTCCTTCTGATAAAAAAGAACATAAAGAAATATTGGAGCTTCTTAAGGAAGAAACCAGAACCATTATTCTCTATGAAGCCCCACACCATTTGAAACGGACTTTAGAGGAGCTATATGAAACATTGGGGAATCGTAAGATTACCCTTTGCAGGGAGCTTACTAAGAAGTTCGAGACCATTCTCCCCACTACCTTAGAGGAAGCAGTATTAAAATATGATACCGAAGAACCCAGGGGAGAATATGTATTAGTTATGGAAGGCAAAAGCCTTGCAGATATAAAAAAGAAAAAAGAGGAAGCTTGGCAGGAGATGACCATCGAGCAACACATGCAGTATTATGAGGATGCCGGGACAGACCATAAAGAGGCCATGAAGCTTGTGGCAAAGGACAGGGGAATGACCAAAAGGGATGTTTACCAGTATTTGATAAAAAGTGTTGACAAATAGGGTGGCAGAGAATATACTTTGAATGTCAAACTATCCTAAAATTATGAAAAGGAGACTTTATTTATGTTAGAAAAAGTAAAAGAAATTATTGAAGAACAGTTAAACCTTGATGGAGTTGAAATCACAGAAGATTCTTCTTTCAAAGATGATTTAGGTGCTGATTCACTTGACTTATTCGAATTAGTTATGGCTTTCGAAGAAGAATTCGGCGTAGAAATTCCTTCAGAAGATCTTGAACAGATCACAACAGTTGGTGCTGTTATCGACTACATGAAGAAAAAAGGCGTAGAAATCTAAGATGCAAACAAAGATTACGGAACTTTTAGGAATAGAGTTTCCGATTATTCAGGGTGGAATGGCATGGGTTGCCGAATATCATTTGGCAGCTGCAGTTTCAGAAGCCGGCGGATTAGGATTAATTGGTGCAGGTGGTGCACCTGCAAGCTTTGTGCGCGAGCAGATTAGGGAAGCTAAGAAGCTTACAAACAAACCTTTTGGTGTGAACTTGATGTTAATGAATCCGGAAGCAGATGAAATTGCTAAGGTTCTCGTAGAAGAAGATGTTAAGGTCGTTACGACCGGTGCCGGTAACCCGGCAAAATATATGAGCATGTGGAAAGAAGCAGGAATCAAAGTAATTCCTGTTGTGGCGAGCGTTGGTCTTGCCAAGTTAATGGAACGTGCAGGCGCAGATGCAGTTGTCGCTGAGGGTACAGAATCCGGCGGACATATCGGTGCAGCAACTACCATGACTTTGGTTCCACAGGTAGTAGATGCAGTAAACATCCCTGTTATTGCAGCAGGAGGTATAGCTGACGGCAGAGGTTTTGCGGCAGCAATGATGTTAGGCGCTGAAGCGGTTCAGATGGGAACACGTTTCTTAGTTGCCAAAGAATGCGTCGTACATGATAATTACAAGCAGAAAGTGCTTGCAGCCAAAGATATTGACTCAGAAGTTACAGGAAGAAGTCACGGACATCCGGTTCGTACTATCCGTAACAAGATGACCAGAGAATATCTTAAATTAGAACAGGAAGGCGCACCTTTCGAAGAACTTGAAAAATTAACACTTGGTTCTTTAAGAAATGCTGTTGTAGATGGTGATGTGGTAAACGGAACCGTTATGGCAGGACAGATTGCCGGAATGATCAAAAAAGAAGAAACCTGCGCTGAGATGATTCAGGAAATCATGACAGAAGCAAAGGCACTTCTAAAATTATAAAAATCAAAAGCGCAAGCTTTCAGGTTTGCGCTTTTTTCTGAGAAAGATACTTTGAATATCAAAATAAAAGGAGAAAAACCGTGAGTAAAGTTGCATTTATGTTCCCGGGACAGGGAGCGCAGTACATCGGTATGGGTAAGGATTTTTATGAACAGTGCCCGGAATGCAGGGAAGTATTTGACCTTGCATCAAAAGCAAGCGGATTAGATGTTCCGGCGTTATGCTTTGAAGAAAATGAGCAGATTAATATTACAGAGTATACACAGATTGCTATGCTTGCAACAGAAGTGGCAATGCTTACAGCAGTACAGAACAAGGGATACAAACCTGACGTAACAGCAGGCTTAAGTCTTGGTGAATACGGAGCCCTTGCTGCAAGTGGTGTTATGTCTTTGGAAGATGTATTTAAGCTTGTTCGTAAAAGAGGAATCTATATGCAGGAAGCAGTACCTACAGGTGGTGCAATGACAGCGGTTTTAGGACTTGATACTAAGGTGATTGAAGATACACTTGCAACCATTGATGGTATTGTTGGAATTGCCAATTACAACTGCCCGGGACAGATTGTTATTACCGGTGAAGAAAAAGCAGTGGCAGAAGCAGGTGAGAAATTGCAGGAAGCCGGCGCAAAGAGATGTGTACCTTTAAAGGTAAGCGGACCTTTCCATTCTCCCATGCTTGCAGGTGCCGGAGAAAAGCTTGGTGTTGAACTTGAAAATGTTGAGATTAAAGGAATTGAGATTCCTTATATTGCAAACGTAACTGCCGATTATGTTACAGATCCAGCTATGGTAAAGGATTTACTAAAGACCCAGGTATCAGCATCTGTAAAATGGCAGCAGACAGTAGAAAGAATGATTGCAGACGGAGTAACAACCTTTGTCGAAATCGGACCGGGAAAAACCTTGTCAGGCTTTATGAAGAAAATCAATAAAGATATGACAGTTATTAATATAGAAAAAGTAGAAGATTTAGAGAAATTAGCACAACTTAGTCAATAAAGCAGAATAGCTTTTGGTGCAGGGTTTTTGTGTGGTGTGTAAAGGGTAAAAAATAATAAGAGACGAGAAAGGGTATGTTATGTTATCGGGAAAAGTAGCATTGGTAACCGGTGCCGGACGTGGCATTGGTAGAGAAATTGCCTTGACACTTGCTGAGTATGGTGCGAAGGTAGTTGTAAACTATAATGGTTCAAAAGAAAAGGCAGAAGAAGTAGTTCGCCTTATTGAAGAAAAAGGCGGGGAAGCATTTGCATGGCAGTGTTCTGTTTCTGATTTTGAACAGTGCGGTGTTATGGTGGAAGAAACCATCAGAAGATTTGGTAAAATTGATATTCTTGTTAACAATGGCGGTATCACACGGGATAATCTTGTAATGAAAATGACAGAAGAAGATTTTGATGCAGTCATTGATACAAACTTAAAGGGTACTTTTAACACAATGAAACATTGTTATCGCCCAATGTTAAAACAAAGAAGCGGAAGAATTATTAATCTTTCAAGTGTTACAGGCCTTTTAGGAAATGCAGGTCAGGTAAACTATGCAGCATCAAAGGCAGGCGTAGTGGGAATGACCAAATCTATGGCAAGAGAGCTTGCAAGTCGTGGTATTACCGTTAATGCAGTAGCACCGGGATACATTGACACAGACATGACTCAGGCAATGACAGATGCTGCAAAAGAAGCAACGCTTGCACAGATTCCGCTTCACAGAGTTGGAAGTACGAAAGATATTGCAGAAGCAGTTGCATTTTTAGCTAGCGACAAAGCATCCTATATTACAGGTCAGGTGTTATCCGTAGACGGCGGAATGCATATGTAAAGACGAATAATTAATTTTGAAAGGGAAAAAGATAATGTCAAGAAGAGTAGTTGTTACCGGATTAGGTGCAATCACACCAATCGGACTTAGTGTAGATGAATTTTGGGCAGGCGTAAAAGAACAGAAAATCGGCTTTGCACCCATTACTTATTTTGATACAACAGAATTTAAGAGTAAGCTTGCTGCAGAAGTAAAAGGATTTGAAGGCAAGAATTACATGGATTTTAAAGCGGCAAAAAGAATGGATTTATTTAGCCAGTATGCAGTGGCAGCAGCAAAAGAAGCCATTGAAGATGCAGGTCTTGATATGGAAAAAGAAGATCCATACATGGTAGGCTGTTCCGTAGGTAACGGAATCGGTTCTTTACAGGAAATCGAAAAAGACCATAGCAAATTATTGGAAAAAGGACCTTCAAAATGTAATCCGTTAATGGTGCCAATGATGATTAGTAATATGGCAGCAGGTAATGTATCAATCCAGTTTGGTTTAAAAGGAAAGAGCGTTAACGTAGTTACTGCCTGTGCAACAGGTACCAATTCAATCGGAGAAGCATTCAGAACGATCCAGTACGGCGATGCTGATGTAATGCTTGCCGGCGGTACAGAAGCAAGTATTACACCGATTGGTATTGCAGGCTTTAACGCTTTAACAGCTTTATCTACATGCGAAGATCCTACACGTTGTTCTATCCCATTTGATAAAGATCGTAGCGGTTTTGTTATGGGTGAAGGCGCAGCAATGGTAGTAATGGAAGAATTAGAACATGCTAAAAAACGTGGTGCTAAGATTTATGCGGAAGTAGTAGGATATGGCTGTGCATCTGATGCATTCCACATTACTTCTCCTGCAGAGGACGGAGCCGGTGCAGCAAGAGCTATGTTAAATGCAGTACGTGATGCAGGTGCAAATCCTAATGACATCACATATATTAATGCTCACGGTACAAGTACACATCATAATGACTTATTTGAAACAAGAGCGATTAAGCTTGCATTCGGTGACCATGCAAAAGATATGTATATTAACTCTACCAAATCCATGGTAGGACATTTACTTGGTGCCGCAGGTGCAGTTGAGTTTGTTGCTTGTGTAAAAGAAATGGAAGAAGGATATATTCACGCAACAGTAGGACTTACAAATCCTGATGAAGAATGTGATTTGAATTACTGCATGCAGCCTGTAGAAACTGAAATTGAATATGCTTTATCAAATTCACTCGGATTTGGCGGACATGACGCGAGCATTTTAATTAGACGTTATCACGAATAGGATGTATACTAAGGAAAATACACGTAAGAGGCAGTAGGCTTCAGAAAAGAGGAAATTATGTCAGTATTATCAGCAAAAGAGATTATGGAAATCATTCCACACAGACAGCCATTTATGCTCATCGATACAATTGAAGAGTTAGAGCCGGGTGTAAGAGCAGTCGGTAAAAAATGCGTAAGCTATAACGAGCCATTTTTTGCAGGACATTTTCCGGGGGAGCCTGTTATGCCGGGTGTGCTTCAGATTGAAGCCTTAGCACAGGTAGGAGCAGTTGCTATTTTAGGCCTTCCTGAAAACAAAGGAAAGACTGCATATTTTGCTGCTATTAATAATGCAAAATTTAAGGGGAAAGTAGTTCCGGGCGATGTGTTAATGCTCGAAACAGAGATTATTAAAGTAAAAGGACCAATCGGCGTAGGAAATGCAAAAGGAACGGTAAACGGTAAAGTAGTGGTATCTGCTGAGCTTACCTTCGCGATTAGTTAGTCCGGAATGGAATGAATTTGTCATTTGGTGAATGGCAATGGAAGGAATTATAAAATAATGAATATAAAGCCCTTGCAAATTGGAGATATAACCATACCGATTCCCGTAATTCAAGGCGGTATGGGTGTAGGTGTAAGTCTGTCCGGTCTTGCCGGAGCAGTTGCATTAGAAGGTGGTGTCGGAGTGATTTCAACGGCACAAATCGGATATCGCGACAGAGACTATGACAGAAATCCAATAGAATGTAACCTAAGAGCAATCGGCGAGGAAATTCGTAAAGCGAAAGATATGATTGCCCAAGGAATTAAAAATGGGAAAAGAACAGGGATTATAGCTACCAATATTATGGTGGCAACCAGAAAATATGAGGAATATGTTAAGGCAGCAGTAGAGGCTGGCATTGACCTGATTATTTCCGGTGCAGGTCTTCCAATGTCCCTTCCTAAGTTAGTAGAAGGAACAAAGACCAAAATTGCCCCCATTGTGTCCAGTGTAAAAAGTGCAGAAGTAATCTGCAAATACTGGTTAAAGAAATTTATGCGTATTCCGGATATGATTGTCATTGAAGGACCAAAGGCAGGCGGTCATCTGGGCTTTACCAAAGAACAGATTACCGAGTATATTGAGAATGATAACTATGACGAAGAAGTTATAAGAATCATTGATTATACAAAAGATTTTGCAAACTCACAAAATACCCAAATACCCGTTGTGGTTGCCGGTGGTGTATATTCACGAGAGGACTTAGAGCACTATCTTGCTATGGGTGCAAACGGAGTCCAGATGGCAACACGGTTTGTAACAACCTATGAATGTGATGCACCAATGGATTACAAACAAGCCTATATTGACGCTAAAGAGGAAGATATTGTGATCGTACAAAGTCCGGTAGGAATGCCGGGAAGGGCAATTTTGAATCCTTTTATGAAACGGGCAAAAGAGGGAAGAATTCCTCATCCAACGTGTCATTTATGTGTAAGCACCTGTAAGCCCAATGAAACACCATACTGTATTACGGATGCTTTGGTAAATGCTGTAACGGGAAAAACGGACGAGGCATTATTATTCTGTGGAACCAATGCCTATAGGGCGACAAAACTGGAGCATGTAAGTGATATTATGAAAGAGTTTGCACCACAGGAATAACAGTAGTATTTGAAACAAAGATAGAAAGAGAAATTAAGATAAACTTAGGAGCTAACAGCTATGACAACTCGTATTATCGGAACAGGTAGTTATTTGCCGGAAACCATTGTGACCAATGACGACCTGTCTAAGATTATGGATACATCTGACGAATGGATTTCAAGCAGAACCGGAATCAGAGAAAGACATCTTGCAAAAGAAGAAACAACTTCAAGCATGTCTATTGAAGCGGCCAAAAGAGCTATGGCAGATGCAGGGGTAACACCTGAAGAAATAGATTTAATTATTGTGGGAACATTAACCAATGATTATATGACACCTTCTTGTGCCTGTGAAGTACAGGCAGGAATTGGTGCCGAGAATGCCTTCGCTATGGACATTAACGCAGCCTGTACCGGTTTTATGGCGGCGTTACATACAGCACATGCATATATTACAAGCGGACTAGCAAAGACAGCCCTTGTTTTAGGTGCTGAAACCTTAAGTAAGATTATGGATTGGAATGACAGAAGCACATGCGTACTCTTTGGTGATGGCGCAGGCGCGGCTGTAGTGAGAGCGGATGAAGCGGGACTTATGAGCTATCGTCAGGGTTCTGACGGTGCAAAGGGAATGTGTCTTTACGGACAGAACCGTTTAAATAACAATCCACTTGTAAGCAACCCGACCAAATTAGAATACATTCATATGGATGGACAGGAAGTTTATAAATTCGCAGTTTCAAAAGTACCTGCATGCATTCAGGAAGTTCTTGATGAAGCAGGGCTTACTCCTGACGATATTAAGTATTTTGCATTGCATCAGGCAAATATCAGAATCTTACAGTCAGTGTCGAAAAGATTGAAGGTGGATGAGGATAAGTTCCCTATAAGCCTTGATCATTGTGGAAATATTTCCGCAGCCAGCGTGCCGATTCTTCTGGATGAGATGAACCGCAAGGGCATGTTAAACCGCGGAGATAAAATTGTACTTGCAGGCTTCGGTGGAGGACTCACCTGGGCAGCAAGCGTATTAACTTGGTAGTCACGTATTTTTGATACCCTATAACGTACCGCGGAGCAACTCTTTTAAGCTGCTCCGCGGTATTGCGTTTGCGGTAATTCAGTTGCCCAGTGGTTCAGTTGCCCAGTGATTCAATTGCTCAGAGGTTGCGGGGTCTGGGAGAGACTTTTTATTCGTTAAGACCCCGAAATTGCGGGAAAAAGTCAGATTTTTATCATATTTGTGCCCCATCAGGGTCTTGACAGAGAAGTCTAAGATTCAGACCCCGAGAATTTCATAAAACGGGGTCTCAGAGTAAGAAAGGGCAATTCAGACCCTAGTGTACTAAGAAGCAAGGCCTTGTAGAACTGAGTAATGCTGTAAAATGGATGTGATAACTGCAATTTACATCACATATAGTATACTAATTGCGTCTATACACTTATGGTGGAAAAGAGGGAAATGTGCTTAACCTATTATGGGGTGGAATGATACTTATTGGTATTTTATACGGAGGAATCAGTGGTAATTTTGAAGCAGTGACATTATCTGCACTTGATTCGGCAAAAGAAGCAGTCAATTTATGCATTACCATGTTGGGTGTAGTGTCCATGTGGTCGGGACTTATGAAGGTAGCAGAAAACGCAGGGCTTGTAGAGCAGCTTGCTGGGAAAATGAAGGGAATACTAAGTTTTCTTTTTCCAAAGATTCCAAAGGAGCACCCGTCACTAAAATACATTTCCATGAATATGATTGCCAATATGTTAGGTCTTGGGTGGGCTGCAACACCTGCGGGATTAAAGGCAATGGAGGAGCTTAAAAATCTGGAGATAGACAGAGGAACTAAGGTACACATCGCAAGCAATGAGATGTGTACTTTTTTAGTGCTTAATATTTCTTCCCTGCAGTTGGTTCCTGTTAATATTATTGCATACAGAAGCCAGTACGGAAGTGTGAACCCGGCAGCAGTTATCGGTCCTGCACTTGTTGTAACAGCAATGAGTACTGTTGTGGCGGTGATATATTGTAAGATTAAATGTGCAGGAAAGAATTCTTAAATTTACTTACAATGTTAATAATAATATTGTAAACCATATGTCGGTGGTAGTATAATGTCTAGGTAAGCTATATTTTAGTTGAGGGAATTTACGATGGAAAAATTAAACATAGCCATATGCGATGATAATAGCAGTGCGATTCGATTACTGGCTACTATGGTGGAAGAAATATTAAATGATAATAAAGAGTTGTGTGGCTCATATTCTATCATGGAAGTATTGACTGCTGAAGAATTGTTGCAGATAGTGGACCAGGTAGATTATGTGTTTTTAGATGTTGAAATGCCGGGAATGAATGGGATAGATGCGGGAAAGGAAATACATAGAATTAATCCACAATGTGAAATTGTTATGGCGACAGGAAAACTCGAGTATGTGAATGAAGCATTTAAGATTAATGCCAAGAGGTATATACAGAAACCATATCAAAAACGGGATGTGGAAGAGGCGATATATTATCTTATACATAGTCGTGTTGGGCAGAGTGAAATTACTGTCTATAAAAACAGACGCGAAGTTGTTGTAAGACAATATGATATTTCATATATAAGGGCATACGACGGGTATGTGGAGTTCTACATAGGAGATGAAGTGTGCCGACGAGACATGTCTTTAAGTAAATTGGAGTCAATATTAGACAACAGAATCTTTTTTCGTATAAACAGAACAGAGATTGTAAATATGAGGTATATATCTGTAAGGAAAGAAAGAAAAATCCAGTATTATTTTCAAGGAAGAGAACTGACAATTTCCAGAAGAAACGTGGGTACTTTTAGTACGGCTTACCGAGAATATGATTTACATTATAGAAGAGGATAAATAATGGAAATATTATTATTGACGGTTATTTTTATTATGGTATTTTCCAGTTATGTTTTAGCGTCTTATGCAGTGTTTCGAATAAAGCCATGTAGGCGCTATCCATTGCCATTATTGCTAGGTATATACATATGCATTATTGTAGTAAACAACAATTCTCATTTTCCTAAATTGTTATTATTGCACATTTTAGCGTTAATAGCATTTTTACTAACCAATCATTATACAAATTGTGTAAAAGCACTCTTGGTTTTCTTGGCTACCTCTTGTGTGGGGAGTATGAACAATTATCTTTTAAAGATGTCAGCCAAAGAAATGTTCACTATGGCGTATGGCGAGTATTTTTATAGTGTTAGTGAGCAGTTTTTGGTGTTGATAATCATAGTGATACTCTTACTAGTAAACAGACATAATCGAATGCTAAAGACCGAAAAAGGAAATATTCGTTTTTGGAAAGTATTTCTCGGTATTTTAATGGTAGCTGCTTTGCTTTTGGCATTGTCTTTTGGGAGTCTGAACGTTGCAGGAGATAATGTGCAAAGTGAGAAGGATAAGGTGTTTATCTCAGTGCTGGGAATAGCCGGATATATGGCTATTATTGCGGTTATAGTAATGGTACTTATGGTTAAGCAGATGAATAATAGACTTCAAGAGCTGTTATATACAGAGCAGGAATTAAGAAAAATGCAAGAGCGGTACTATGACAGCATTAGAGGAAGCGTTGAAGAGACAGTTAAATATCGTCATGACATGGCTAATCATCTCATGGTATTAAAGCAGTTGTCATATGAACAGAATATGGACAAGATTCAGGAATACGTTGATGAGATGGAAAAGGGAATTATCACGATACGAGAAATGACGATAAATACGGGTAATTCACTTTTAGATATTATCTTTAATTATTTTGCATCTAGATGGGGGAAGGATGTAGTGATAGAGATTAGGGGACATGCTAATGAAAACTTGAGAATAAATGATTATGATTTATGCAGAATCTTTGCCAATCTACTTCAAAACATTGATGATGAAAAGAATAAGCATACCGAAAGAAGCATTATAAAGGTTCGGCTAGAAATCTATTCCGGAACGGATTTTATTAAATTTGTGCTGAGAAATACAAGGCAAGAGTCGGAGGAAAAGTCGGGTTCCGGAGTCCGATATACATCTAAGCAGGATAAGGAAAACCATGGCTATGGATTATTAAATGTTCAAGAAGTAGTGGAGAAGAATCATGGAATATTTATAAAAGAAGAAACCTCCAAAGAGTTTGTAATTCATGTCGATTTACTTCTAGACAAATGACGTTCACGGAGTTATACGACCATTCACGGACTTATTATTGCAAGCGTACAAAATGTCTTATAAGTTAAATTTATAAGAGGTGAGACAATGGGGAGCAATAATAATCAAAATGCACGTGATATTTGGTCAGAGCTGTGGAAATGGCTGTTTGGCTAGTGATGAACCGTAACCGATTTTAGAATTTAGGAGGAAGAGAAAATGAAAAGAAAAATAAGAAAAGTATCATTGGTTCTTGTGTTATGTATGACGTTATGTTTTGGAGGTTTACTTACTTCGTCAGCAGAAACCATCAACAAAGAGATTGAAGGAAAAACGGTGCGTATGGGGACTGTAGTTAATCGAGTTGCAGGAAATGGATATACTCAATTGATTGATGCGAATGGAACAGTTAGTTCATTATTGTATTTACATACCAGATCAGAGGTCTATACAGATACAGCGGTTTCAACTAATTTTGCATTTAGTTCTTGTAAGGCCACTAATGGAGAGGAGGTAATCCAAGGATTGACCAATCATACTGTTCAATATGCAGGAACCAAGAGTGAATGGTCAACATGGCATTATAATGTGTATTGGCTTCAATAATCTCACGATAAATATGTTATGGCGATATATTTAAGAATAGGAATATGAAATGTTGCATATTGTAAGAAGAAAGAAAAATATAGTATGGTTAGCTATACTGTCGTTAATGCTATTGTTCGGTTGTGACAAACAAACCAAGTTTCATGTGGGAACAGAATATCAATCAAAGGTTATTTATAATACAATTGGGAATTGTATATATGACATTTATACGATGAAAGATTCATTTTATTATATCGAACCTGCAGAGAACAACTTATATTATATTCATTCCTATGAGATAGATAAAGGTGAAAATGGAATGGTTGAAGTTTATCTATCAGAAAACGAAACCATTCATTCATTTGCAGTTAGTGAAAAAAAGGAATATTGGTTTCTGCTATATAAGCGACAGAATTCAGAATATGTTTATTGTTTAAATCATTATAGTGCTAAGGGAGTATTAGAAGAAACAGTAGTATTGTCAGAATTTCAAGATTCGGAAGGTATACTAAGAGTTTTTTTCGATGCTGAGGGAAATATATGTATACAAACAACATTGGGTATAGTGCAGTATTCCGATAAGGGAAAGTATTTACAAAGAAAAAATATAGAATTCAGTACTAATTATTACATAGAAATAGCTAAGTCCCAATATTTAGTTTTGGATTCCGGGACATTGACGTATTATCGTCAAAAAGAAGCAGAATTAGTACTTAATTGTCTTACACATAATATTTTACCTATGGATATTTGGGGATTTCATATATTTGGGGAAGAAGGCGGATTGTATTTTGTTACGCAGCAAACGACTGATGCGGGATATAAGCTTTCTGTGTATATATTCAATCCTAAAGTCGAAAATGATGTGCATAATAGACAAAAAATTACAATAGCAACATATGGACTGATGGGTGCAAGAGCCGAAGAAACCATAGCAGAGTATAATGTGCAGAGCAAAGAGTATTATGTGGAGATAATTGATTATTCCATCGGGGAAGCGTCTACGGATGAAGCAACCATAAAACTAGGAGCAGATATTGCAGCAGGAAATGGTCCGGATATTATTGATGATGGTCTATTCGATATTAATGTATTGATAGAAAAGGGATATCTGGAAGATTTGATTCCATACATCGAGAGGGATGAAACAATTAATTTGTCTCATTATATGGAAAACATAATCAATACATATATGCAAGAGGGTCATTTGTATCAGTTGCCAACGGTTTTTCGTGTCACCAGTGCTTACGGAAGTGCTACACTTCTATATAATTATGATTCTTTTACACTGAAAAGTTTATATGAAGTGATGGACAATAATCCTCAGATACAAACAATTATGGGATTGCCGCAAGAAGATACACTCTTTTTTTTATGTTTGTATAATAAGGAGTTATTTGTAAATGAAGAAAACAATAATTGTTACTTTGATTCCGAAGAGTTTAAGGAATTATTAATTTTTATAAAAGAGCGTGAGAAATCAGCAGATTTGTTTGCAGAATACCAGAGAATTGGCATCAGTGAAGATCCATATACAAGGGTCCAGAATCAAAAGCAATTATTAGCGCAGGAAGGCTTTTTTGGTCACATGATGTATCAGGCTGCAAATCAAATTATTCAGGATATGGTAGTTGTAGGCTATCCGTGTATTGATGGTGATGGAACATATGCGGCTTCTATTGGATTATCCTTTAGCATGACTATAGATTCGAAAAATAAAGAGGGTGTTTGGGATTTTGTTAGATTTGCATTGTCTGAAGAGCAACAAGATAAACATATAGAAAGTAGTGAATCTTTAATGGGAATTTCATATCCAATTCGAAAGAGTAGCTTTCTAAAATATATTGAAGAAATATCAACACCGCTATATACTGAAAACGTGGATGGAACATTATGCGAGCAAGAGCTTACATCGATAAATGGGTGTCCAATATATGCTATGTCTGATATAGAGAAAGAACAGTTTATTGAAATAATTATGTCGATTAGCAAAAATAATGATGAGGATAAAGAGATGTTTGATATAATCTTAGAAGAATCCGGATATTATTTTGAAGACCAGAAAACGGTAGATGAGGTAGCAAAGACGATTCAGAATAGGGTACAAGTTCTATTATATGAGAGAGAATAGGAATATTTTCCTAAAAAACATTTTTTTCTACTAGCGTATTGTATATTTTTCTGATATTATATCAAATGAGAGAAATTACTTGTGGAGTAAATCAGTATGTATATTAATGATATGCCGCCAGGGTCAACTGTAAGTTTGGAAGCAATTGTGGGGTTGAAGACGCTTGCATTTGATACCGTAGTAGAAAAAAGTGTAGATGTCCCGATGCCGGGAGTTTATGTGGCTCCTATTATGAAGGATGATAAGATTATTGGTTTCCAAGGGGATGGTATTACCTGTCGGGCAACCATTATTCATGATGAGGAAAAAGTTCCTTATCAGTGGAAGAATGTTAAGGTTGTTTCCATGAAAACCCAGGATGGGAATTTTTGTCATGCCATCTATGCTGAAGACGATGTTAAAAAAGTAAATCGAAGAACCAATTATCGTGTATGGTTAGGATTCCACGGACAGGCCAGAATCGGTATGGCTAAGGAAGTTATTGATGTTACAGTGAAGGATATCAGTTGTACAGGTATTTCTTTTATCTGTCCTCAGGAAGTAGAAGTTAAGATGGGAGCTATGGTGCATCTTAATTTTTCTGACCCGGGAAATGGTATCAATTTTGTAATATCTGCTCTTGTGGTTCGTAAGGAAGAGTTAGAGAGAGGCAACGCATTGTATGGTTGCAAGCTCAGTAAGGAAAGCCAGATGATTGAACGATATGTGAATCAGAAGCAGCGTGAGCGTGCAAAACATCCGACAACCCAAACGTTGAAGAAATAAAAGAGTAGGAAGTCCTTTTATGAAGGACTTCTTTTTATTTGCCATGATTCATAAAATAGAGCATAGCAATTTGGGGATGGTATTTTATGCTTCAGGCTCTTACAAATCTATCCAATATTATTGTCCCGGTTTTTTTCTTTTATATTATTGCTTATGGACTGATTCGAAAAAGAAATGTATATGATGATTTTATTTCCGGTGCTGTTGACGGTGCAAAAACCGTAGTGGGAATTTTACCGACTCTCATTGGTCTTTTGGTGGCAGTAGGTATTTTACGTGCTTCCGGATTCTTTGAATTTTTGGAAAGGGTGTTTCGTTTTGTAACAGACTATTTTTCATTGCCGTCTCAAATTATACCCCTTATTTTTGTACGTCTGTATTCTTCTTCCGCTGCTACGGGGATATTATTGGATTTGTATCAAAACTTCGGAACGGATTCCTATATTGGGTTATTGTCTTCCATTATGATGAGTGCGTCAGAGACGGTTTTTTATACCATGAGCATTTATTTTATGGCAGTTGGGATTACAAAAACACGTTGGACATTAAAGGGTGCACTGCTTGCCACGTTAGCGGATATTGTAGGAAGTATAATTCTTACGGGGATTATGGTCTAGTACTATAAAAAGTTAGGTAAAAATGCACTGATTCGCGCGATTGTTCCATGGGTAAAAACTGATTATGATGGGAACATAAGTGTAAAGTATTCGGGAGAAAGGATAATAAGGTTATGGGAGACTATAGAAAAATAAGGAAGCGGATAGTAGTATCCTTCATGGCGGTTATGATGATGGGCATTTTAAGTGCTTGCTCTTTACAAAAAGGAAATGAAAGTGACGCTTCATTAGATGCGAACGGACAGACCGGTGGTGTTATTTTTTCTAAGACCAGCGGGGTGTATGAGGAAGCATTTGATTTGCAATTGGATGGTGTTACAGAAGGAACGGTTTATTATACATTAGACGGCAGTGATCCTCGCACCAGCGACAGCCGGATTAAGTATGAAGGCAAGATTTCCATTACGGATAGAAAGGGAGACCCTAATGTAGTATCAGCGGTTGACCCCGGTTTGTATGATACGGCATATGCTGCCATTAATCCTGAAAAGGATGGGTTTATGAGCAGGGTGCAGGCTCCTTCTGATGCGGAAGTGGATAAATGTACGGTTGTAAAGGCAGCGGTTGTGGGAAAAGACGGTACGGCTTCTGAAGTAACGACCCATACTTATTTTGTGGGAAGTATGGCAGACCATATTCAAGGACTGGAAGAAAGCTGTGCTGCAGCAGGAATGGATCTTGCAGTTATTTCCATTTCCATGGAGTATGATGATTTGTTTGATTCTACAACCGGTATTTATGTAAAAGGTGATATTTATGATCAGGCAATTGCCGCTCATCTTGCAGAAGGTGGACGTTTAAGAAGCAGTGAAGCAAGAGATTATGATGCTAATTATAAGCAGCGCGGAAGAGAATGGGAGCGTACAGCCCACATCGATTTCTTTGAGTGTAATACAGATGACAGTACATGTGTATTAAGTCAGGATTGCGGTATCCGCGTGCAGGGTAATTATTCCCGCTCCGATTTGCAAAAAGGCTTCCGTTTATACGCAAGAACAGAGTATGGCAACAATAATTTTGAGTATGCTGTGTTTGGTAACGATAATCTTACATTTACAGGAGAAGTGTTGGACAAGTTTGATACACTGGTGCTCCGTAATGGTGGTAACTGTGCATTTATTGCAAAATACAATGATATGTTCTGGCAGGAATTGGTAACAGAGCTTGACTGTGATACTCAGAATTCCCGCCCGTGTGTGGTATATTTAAACGGTGAATACTGGGGTCTTTATATTCTTCAGGAAGACTATTCCGGTGATTTATTTGAAGATACCTACGGCGTGGTAAAAGAAGATGTGGTTATCTATAAAGGTGATGCAGAATCCATTGCAATCGGATATAAGCTTGACGAAGGAGAGATTCCTGCAGGGGAAGAAGTGGACTATTATTTTAGGGAGCTTTTAGACTTCTTTAAGGCACATCCGGATGTGAACTTAAATAACGAAGAGGATTGGGCAGCTTTCTGCGAGATTGTTGATGTGGAGTCCGTAAGAGATTATTTTGCGGTAGAGCTTTGGATTAATAACAAGTGGGATTGGCCCGGTAAAAACTGGTCCATGTGGAAGACAATCACCAGGGATGAAAGCAACGAGTATGGTGACGGAAGATGGCGCTTCAGCTTCTATGATATTGAGTTCGGTGGTATTATGGGTGCCGGCGAAGCAGGTACGAACACGGTAAAAGAAGATAACTATAAACCGTATGGAATGTTAGATCCTGACACGGAGAATCCGGCAGTGCTCTGCTTTGTGTACGCAATGTCCAACGAGGGATTCAGAGCTGATTTTATCTCTATGTTAGAAAGTCTTGGAAGTACTTATTTTGAGTACAATACGGCAATGGAAACCTTGGATAAATTAAACAATACATATTCTCCATTATTTGATCAGTTCTTTGCAAGATACGATAATGTAGGAAGCACGGATAATGCGGTAAACGGTGGATATGGTAGTTACAAATGCGTAAAAGAATTCCTCGCAGAAAGAGGAAAGCATATTTATAAGATGGTTGATTATATTAATAAGCATTATAAATAGTAGACTGGGGCTGTTTTTGCAGCCCCGTTTTTAATATTATCTTTTCTACGGTAAAAAAATTGTTTATAATTATGTAATATTTATTTAATTGCTTTGCATGAGTTTGTAAGGCAGAATGGAGAAGGCATGGAGTATATCGGAATTATTGTGGGTGCATGTGCTATTTTGTTAATTGTAGCGGCACTTTTTGCCATTGTAAGAGCGACGGGAAATCGTGGAATAAATCTTGATACCATGGAAGGACATGAGTTTGAATATTATTGCGCCGAGCTTCTTAGAAAGCGAGGCTTTGAAGAAGTGGAAGTAACGCCTGGCAGTAAGGATTATGGTGTGGATATTTTGGCTGAAAAGGATGGGGTCAGTTATGCCATTCAGTGTAAGAGATACGCAGCACCGGTAGGAGTAAAAGCAATTCAGGAGGCTTACGCCGGGCGCGACTATTATGATAAGATGGTGGGCGTTGTGCTTACCAATCAATATTTTACCAAGCCTGCGGTGGAGGCTGCGAAAAAGCTTAAAATCCTTATGTGGGATGGAGGATATTTGGAAGAGATGATGGAGGAAGTAGAGTAGTATGAGTTTTGTTGAGTTTTCCCATGTAAAAAAGACATATCATATGGGTGAAGTTGATATTCACGCATTGAATGATGTGAATTTTGAAATTGAGAAGGGTGAGTTTTGTGTAATCGTAGGTGCTTCCGGCGCAGGAAAAACTACTATTTTGAATATTTTAGGCGGAATGGATACTTTAACGGATGGTACGGTTATTCTGGATGGTGAAGAAATTTCAAAATATAATGCTAAGAAATTAACCACGTACCGTCGCCATGACATTGGTTTTGTATTCCAGTTTTATAATCTGGTACAAAATCTGACAGCTCTTGAAAATGTTGAACTTGCAGCCCAGATTTGTAAAAATCCCATGGATGCAGGGGAAGTTATTGAGATGGTAGGGTTAAAGGAACGTGCAGGCAATTTCCCGGCACAGTTGTCAGGCGGAGAGCAGCAGCGTGTTGCTATTGCAAGAGCCCTTGCTAAAAATCCGAAGCTTCTTTTGTGTGATGAGCCGACAGGGGCCCTTGATTATAATACGGGTAAGGCAGTTCTTAAGATATTACAGGATACTTGTAAAAAAACAGGGATGACAGTAATCGTCATTACCCATAACCAGGCATTAACAGCCATGGCAGACAGAATTATTACTGTTAAAAACGGCACCATCACTTCCATGGTGATGAATGAAAATATTGTACCTGTAGAAGAAATTGAATGGTAAGTGAATTATGAAATCTATGATGAAAAAAACGACTGTGCGTGAAATACGTAAGAGTCTTGGAAGGTATATTGCAATATTGGCAATCATTGCTCTTGGAGTAGGTTTTTTCTCCGGGTTAAAGGTGACAAAGACAGCAATGGTAGATACCACCAATGAATATATTAAGGAATATAATTTATTTGATTACAGAATGATATCTACTTACGGTCTGACCCAAGAGGATGTTGCGTCTTTTGCCGGAATGGAAGGCGTGGAGTATGCTGTTGGATCTTATAATGCGGATGCGTTAATCGATGATGGCGGAGAGAATGCATATGTGGCAAAGCTGCATTCTTTTTCCGATAAAGTCAATGGTGCTTCTTTGGAACACGGACGCTATCCTGAAAATAAGAATGAGTGTCTGGTGGATGCCAGAATGTATTCGGAGGATGATTTGGGAAAAACCATCCGCCTTGCCTCAGAAAATACAGAAGAAACGCTGGCTCAATTTAATACCGGGGAATTTGAAATTGTGGGTACCGTTTATTCTTCCTATTATTTGAATTTTGAACGTGGAAGCACCGCCCTTGGGAACGGTAATATTTCCGGATTTATTTATATTATGCCGGAAGCCTTTGAGCAGGAATTCTACCATGAAATATTTGTTACCTTAAAAGAGAAGGAATTTATTTATTCCGAGGCGTATGATGAATTAATAAAAGAGAATCTTCCCCGTATGGAAGCGATGTTAACGGACTTAGCAGAGCAAAGATATTTAAGCATCAGCAGTCTTTTGCCCTATGAGTTAGCAAAACCGGAAACTTACGTGTTAGGCAGAAATACGAATGTGGGATATGTATCTTTTGAAAATGATTCTAACATTGTTGAAGGAATTGCTAATGTGTTTCCAATTTTCTTCTTTTTGGTAGCGGCGTTGGTATGTGTTACGACGATGAACCGTATGGTGGAGGAGCAAAGAACTCAGATTGGTGTGTTAAAAGCACTTGGCTATTCGTCCTCTACGATTATGGGTAAATATATGTTTTATTCCGGAAGTGCAGCCATGGTTGGATGCGTGTCAGGATTCTTTGCAGGCTGCTATGCATTTCCTGCCATTATTTGGTTAGTATATGACATTATGTATGGCTTTACGGATATTTATTTTATTTTTGACCTAAAGCTGTTTGTCATTGCCATTGTGGCATCATTGCTCTGCTCTATAGGAACCACGTGGATTTCGTGCAGACGGGAGTTAAACAGTATGGCTGCTGAACTGATTCGTCCGAAAACGCCTAAGGCAGGAAAAAGAATACTGTTAGAACGGGTCCCCTTTATTTGGAAAAGATTAAAGTTTTTGCATAAGGTTTCTATCCGGAACGTTATGCGTTATAAGAAACGTTTCTTTATGATGATTCTCGGAATCAGCGGATGTAGTGCCTTACTGGTTGCAGGCTTTGGTCTTAAGGATTCCATTGCCAACATTGCCGGGCAACAATACGATGAGATTCAGATTTATGATATGTCTGTTAATTTTGCCGAAAGTCAGACGGATGAGTTGCAGGCTGCTTTTACGAAAGATAAGGATATGCTTCAGGACGTATTGTTTGTTGCCCAGGGCTCCTATGATTTTGAATGGAAGGATTATATAAAAGCCATTACCCTTATTATCCCCAAGGAACCTGAAAAGATAGAATCCTTTATTGATTTACATGATGCAGACGGCAGGAAGATAGCTTTTCCGCAGTATGGAGAAGTGGTGATTACGGAAAATATTGCAGATAAGTATGATGTGGTTATAGGTGATACAATTACCATTAGAGATTCTGACAGAAAAGCCATGGAGGTTCGGGTAAGCGGTATTTGTGAGAATTTCTTCATGACCTATGTATATATGCATCCGGATACCTACGAAACCATTATGGAAAAATCACCGGTCTATAAGACAGCCTATGCAAATATTAAGGAAAATACGGATATCCATAAAGCGGCAGTAGATGTTATGAATACGGAAGGCATCACCAGCGCAACCTTAAGTGAGGATACCAAAGAAAATTTTGCCAAAATGATGGAAAGTCTTAATTATATTGTGTTGCTGATTATTGTATGTGCAGGAGCGTTGGCATTTATTGTTCTGTATAACCTTACCAATATTAATATTACGGAGCGAATCAGGGAGATTGCTACCATTAAGGTATTGGGATTTTATCCGGGGGAAACCGCATCGTATGTATTCAGGGAGAATTTAGTCCTTACTGCAATCGGTGCACTGGCAGGCCTTATTTTAGGTTACTTCCTTCACGGATATGTTATGTACAATATTAAAATTGACCTTGTAAATTTTGATGTGCATATCAAAGGATTCAGTTATTTATTAAGTGTAATCCTTACTTTTGGGTTTGCAGTATTTATTGATATTGTAATGTATTTTAAGTTGAAAAAAATCAATATGGCTGAGTCATTAAAATCCATTGAATAAGCAAGATAATACATTGCGAAGGAAAAAAATGTGATGTAGGATAAGAGCGTTTGAAACGTTGAGTATGCAGTTATTTTTTTGAGGTGAAGCATATATGAAATCAAATGTCTCTAAGATGACAGAAGGAAGTCCGTTTAAATTATTAATTGGGTTTACCATACCCATGCTTATCGGTAATTTATTCCAGCAGTTATATAACATGGTAGATTCTATTGTGGTAGGCCAGTATGTAGGTTCCGATGCACTTGGTGCTGTCGGCGCGACAGGTTCCATCAATTTCTTCTTTTTCTCGGCGACTTTTGGTATGTCGGCAGGAACAGGAATTATTGCTGCCCAATACTTTGGAGCCAGGGATGATGTGAATTTACAAAAAACCATAACCAACGCCATATATGCCATTGGCTCCATTTCATTGGTTATGAGTCTTATCGGGATTGTATTTGCAAGACCTATTTTGGTGTTTTTGGATACACCTGAAAAGATACTTGATGATTCTGTAACTTATATGCAGGTTACCTGTGCAGGTATTTTAGCAGTGGCGGCATATAACGGAATATCTGCTATTATCAGGGCTTTAGGAGATTCTAAAACCCCGCTAATCTTTTTGGTGGTTGCCAGTGTTATTAATGTAGTATTAGACTTGGTATTTGTTATCGTATGTAAATGGTCTGTGTTTGGTGTGGCATTTGCTACCATTATTGCCCAGATATCGGCAGCGATAGGTTGCATTTTTTACGCCTATAAAAAAATACCATATTTTAAAATACCCAGGGAATATTATCGTCCGGATAAAGCTTTGATTGGAAAATGTATCCGTATCGGTATTCCGGTAGCGTTACAAAACTCTTTAATTGCTATATCGTGTATTGCGCTTCAAAAGGTGGTAAACGGGTTTGGAGAGTTGGTAGTATCTGCCAATACGGCAGCAGGAAGATTTGAGCAGCTTGTGCAACAGCCGTTTACATCCCTTGGTACGGCAGTTGTTACTTATACGGGACAGAATATGGGTGCAGGTCAAATTGACAGGGTAAAAAAAGGATTCCGGGTGGCAACACTTATTTGTCTGGTGTTTAGTCTTATTATGCTTCCGGTTGCCTATTTTGGAGCAGAGTTCATTATGCGTCTGTTCGTATCAGAGCCGGAGGTAATTGCCATAGGAGTAAAGGCACTTCGTATTACGTCATTTTTCTATTTTGCACTGGGCATGATATATGTGTCGCGTTCCGTACTAAATGGTGCGGGAGATGCTTCTGCGGCCATGTTAAACGGTGCAGTAGAAGTCGTGGGACGTGTGGGATTTGCAAAACCTCTTACAATGATTCCCGGGGTAGGAATGTTAGGTATTTGGTATACCACAGGTCTTACCTGGACATTAACGGCGTTAATTAGTTGTATCCGCTATTTTAGCGGCAAATGGAAAACAAAGGCAGTTGTGGGGCGATAATTTCGCCCCTTTTTCTTGACTATTTTTTAAAAAAGGGGTACTCTGTACTATGTTTAAAACAGAGCATTTTTAGAAATGAGAGGAGATTATCATTATGAAGAAAAAATTATTAGCTTTATTACTTACAGTTGCTCTTTCAACATGTCTTGTTGCATGTGGTGGAGATGATGCAGATTCTGATGCAGACACATCTTTTGACAAGGACGATAAGGATGAAGATGAAGACGAGGACGTTGCAGATTCATTATTTGGCGATGAGGATGAAAAAGACGATACAGATGCTCCATTAACCGGTGAACTTACTTTTGATATTCCGGAAGGTTTTTCTGACAATGGAGCGGGTTACTTTGCACATTCTGACGCAACAGTAGTTGCTAACATTAACATTACAGAAGTGGCAAGCGACGGAAGCTTTGCTACAATTACCAAGGATATGCTTCTTCAGGCAATGGAGATGTCATTAGAGACAGGGTTCGGAATTGAGCTTGAGGTAGACATGCCTGTATATGAAAACATTAAAATTGATGGACGTGATGCAATTAAGTATACAATTAAGTACGAATATTCAGGAATTGTATTAATCCAGACACAGTATATTATTGATGATGTTGATTATTACAGATATGTAACTTATACAAGCACAGAAGGCGACGGATACGAAGCTATTTTTGATGCATCAGGAGATTCAATCAGATTCGAATAATGATTAAAGGGGAATCCGGGATATGAAAAAAAGAATTTTATCAACAGTACTTGTTTTGGCGCTTTCCGTTTTTTCTTTTGCATGTGGTAAAGAGGAAAAAGACGGAACCGTAGAATTTGATTATCCGGAAGGCTTTGCACCGATTGAAGGTGATACATCCGGTTTGTATTATTCACCTGACTATCCTATGGAACCATCTAATATCGGAGTAATTTCTCAGGATAATGACCCAATGGGAGTAGATTTTACTGCAGAAGAATTGGAAACCATAGTAGAGGATACCTATTATCAACAGTGGGGAACTGAAGTAGATATTAACATTGTTGATTTTGAAAAAACAAAGCTTGACGGACATGATGCGCTTATTATTGAGTTACATTATGACCTTATGGGAGCAGCTGTGGAACAGCTTCAGTTTGTTATCGAAGTGGGAAAGACAACAACCACAGTAACCTATACTCAGGTCAATGGTGCCGGTTGGGAAGATGAATTCCGGGCAAGTATCGATTCTATGAGGGTTGTATACGAGTAATTCATTGAAATAATTTTGGGAATGTTCTATAATAGCTTTATATTGTGAAAGTAGGAGTTCCTGATGGAAATTAACGAAGTACTGAATGAATTATTGGTGAAGCTTTTTAGGAATATTAATTCCATTGAAGAAAAAGCCATACAGACAGAAGAATATCGTGGCGTTACAACCAATGACATGCATGTAATTGAAGCCATTGGGAAAGGGTGTGTCAAGAATATGACAACCGTTGCAAAATCCCTTGCAGTAACAACGGGGACGTTAACAATTGCCATTAACAGCCTTGTTAAAAAAGGACTGGTGGCAAGGGTGAGAAGCGAAGAAGACAGACGTGTTGTGCTGGTATCCTTAACAGAGAGTGGCAAACGTGCTTTTGACCATCACAAGAGATTCCACGATGGTATGATTACGGATATTTTAAAGAACCTTTCCGAGGAAGAGAAAAAGGTATTGACCAAAGCGTTAGGCAATCTGAATGACTTTTTCAAGAGTCTTTCTAAGGGAAATTAATCATGAATCCGTATTGACTTCATAAAATTCTTATGATAGGCTAACAATAATATTTGATATGGAAAAGCAATGACGAAGAGAGTACATAAGTGTACGCTTTCCAGAGAAGGTTCTAAGACGAAGGTCTTGCTGAGAGGAACCGGGCAGGAAACTTATGGAATATGGCTTCTGAGCAGCGTATCGAGCCGGGAACCGGTTAGACTACGACAGGGTTCGCCCGTTACAGCGACAGGGTATGAGCGGAGTATTAGTACCCGGTGAGGTCCCTTTTGTAAGAAAGGGATGAAGAGAAGTGGTAACACGTTAATGACGTCTTCTCATCTATTCATGGAATAGATGAGGGGACGTTTTTTATTTTAGGAGGTAAAACATGGATAAGAAAAAGTATTACATCACCACAGCCATTGCCTATACTTCAGGAAAACCACATATCGGCAACAGCTATGAAATCGTGCTTGCAGACAGTATTGCACGCTTTAAGAGAAAAGAAGGATATGATGTTTTTTTCCAGACAGGTACAGATGAACATGGTGAAAAAATCGAATTAAAGGCAGCAGATGCCGGTATTACACCAAAGGAATTTGTAGATAACGTAGCAGGAACCATTAAGGATTTGTGGGATTTAATGGATACCTCTTATGACAAATTTATCCGTACAACAGATACTTATCATGAAAAACAGGTTCAGAAAATTTTCAGACGTTTATATGAACAGGGTGATATTTACAAAGGAGCCTATGAAGGACTTTACTGTACTCCATGTGAATCCTTCTGGACAGAGTCACAGCTTGTAGACGGAAAATGTCCTGACTGCGGTCGTGATGTAACTCCTGCAAAAGAAGAAGCATATTTCTTTAAAATGAGCAAATATGCGGACAGATTAATTGAGCATATTAATACACATCCTGAATTTATTCAGCCGGTAAGCCGTAAGAATGAAATGATGAATAACTTCTTACTTCCGGGATTACAGGACTTATGTGTATCACGTTCTTCTTTTAAATGGGGAATTCCTGTTGATTTCGATGATAAGCATGTAGTGTATGTATGGCTTGATGCTTTGACAAACTATATCACTGGTATCGGATATGATTGTGAAGGAAACAGCACAGAGCAGTATCAGAAGTTGTGGCCTGCGGACCTTCATCTGATTGGTAAAGACATTATCCGTTTCCATACAATTTACTGGCCGATTTTCTTAATGGCTCTTGGCGAACCACTTCCGAAGCAGGTATTCGGACATCCTTGGTTATTACAGGGTGATGGTAAAATGAGCAAATCCAAAGGAAATGTTATTTATGCAGATGACCTTGTGGATTTCTTTGGCGTAGATGCGGTACGTTACTTTGTATTACACGAGATGCCGTTTGAAAACGATGGTGTGATTTCATGGGAGCTTTTAGTAGAAAGATTAAATTCAGACCTTGCAAATACACTTGGTAACCTTGTAAACAGAACCATTTCCATGAGTAATAAATACTTTGGCGGCGTAGTTGAAAACAAGGGTGCAGCGGAAGCAGTTGATGAAGACTTGAAGGCAGTTGTTACAAGTGCACTTGACCGTGTAAAAGCAAAAATGGAAGGTCTTCGCGTTGCAGATGCATTAACGGAAATTTTTGCAGTGTTTAAACGTTGCAACAAGTATATTGATGAAACAGAACCATGGGTACTTGCAAAGGACGAAGCGAAAAAAGACCGTCTTGCAACCGTACTTTATAACCTTGTGGAAAGCATCGTAATCGGCGTAAGCTTATTAGATTCTTATATGCCAAAAACCGCTGAGAAGGTTGTGACACAGCTTAACGCAACCCTTCGTCCCTTCGAAGAATTAACACAGTTTGGCTTATATCCGTCAGGAAACAAAGTAACTGATGCTCCGGAAATTCTTTTTGCACGTCTTGATGCAAAAGAAATTGTAGAAAAAGCAGAAGCTATGTTTGCGGCAAGAAGAGCAGAAGCAGAAGCGGCAGCAGGAACAGGGGAAGAGGCAGTTGAAAGTGCAGAACCTGTCATTGATATTGAGAAAAAACCTGAAATTTCTTATGATGATTTTGCAAAGCTTCAGTTCCAGGTTGGTAAAATTATCAAATGTGAAGAAGTACCAAAATCTAAGAAGCTTCTTTGTTCACAGGTACAAATCGGAAGTGAAGTAAAACAGATTGTTTCAGGAATTAAGCAGCACTATTCAGCAGAGGAAATGGTTGGTAAAAAGGTTATGGTACTCGTAAACTTAAAACCGGCTACCCTTGCAGGCGTTGTTTCCGAAGGAATGCTTCTTTGTGCCGAAGATGCAGACGGAAATCTTGCGTTACTTACGCCTGAAAAAGAGATGCCATCAGGGGCAGAAATCTGTTAAGGAAAACAGATGTGTAAAAGGAGGACCAAATGATTAAGCGTGAAGATATATATTATGATTCAAGAGACGAAGTAAGCAGAATTCATGCGGTATGTTGGATTCCCGAAGAAAGACCGAAGGCAATTTTTCAGATTATACATGGCATGCAGGAATATGCTGCAAGATATGATGAATTTGCAACATATCTTGCAGGTAAAGGATATCTGGTGGTTGCTGAGGATCATTTGGGACATGGATTGTCATCCAAGCCTGAGGATTATGGTTATTTTTGTGAGGATGATGCCCCAACGGTTGTGGTAAGAGATGTGCACCGGTTAAAGAAGATGGTGCAGGAGCAATATCCGGGGATACCGATTATCTTAATGGGTCATAGTATGGGTTCTTTTATTTTAAGGAATTATCTGTGCAGATACGGAACCGGTATTCAGGGTGCCATTATCATGTCCACAGGAAGCATGTCGGGATTTGTGCTGCAAAGCGGCGTGTTTATGAGCAAATTTATAGCTGCTTTTGAGAGCGAAGGATTACATTATAGAAGTCCGATGATGGAAAATATATCCTTTGGTTCATACAATAAGCGGATTGCAAATCCTAAGACGAAGCTTGACTGGTTAAGTGCCAATGAGGAAAACGTACAGGAATATATTGCGGATAAGATGTGTGGGGTACCGTTTACACTGAATGGATATATAACATTATTCCGCTTAATCAAAGGTGCCCAGAAACAGAAAAATCTGGATAAAATGCCAAAGGATTTACCGATTCTTATTACAGGCGGCGCAGATGACCCGGTAGGGCATTATGGTAAGGACCTTACATCACTGTTTGGTAGATATTCAAAAATGCATATTCAGGATGTTACCTTAAAGATGTATTCAGGTCTTCGTCATGAGATTTTAAATGAATCGAATAAATTGGAGATTTATGCCGACGTATATAACTGGACCGAGGCGGTTATAATGAAGTATAAAAAATAGAACTTATTCGGAAGGAAGGATTAGCGTGAGAATACTTTTTTACGGGACAAAACCATATGATAAAATCTGGTTTGAGCCAATGGCAAAGGATTATGGGTATGAAATCACTTTTGTGGAATCTGCCTGTACGAAAAATACCCTTAAGCTTGCAGACGGATATGATGCGATTTGCATTTTTGTAAACGACTATGTGAATGATAAGATGGTTGATAAACTCTATGAAATGGGTGTAAAAGCAATCCTTCTTCGTTGCGCCGGATATAATAATGTTGACATTGCAGCTTGTGAAGGAAAACTTGTGGTATTAAGGGTTCCCAGCTATTCTCCTGAGGCGGTTGCGGAATTTGCCATGGCACTTTTATTAACGGTAAACAGATATACACACAGAGCATATGCAAGAACCAGAGATTTTAATATGAGTATTAATGGTTTTATGGGCTGCGATTTATTTGGTAAAGTAGCAGGTGTTATTGGTACAGGAAAAATCGGACAGGCAATGATTCGTATTTTCCAGGGATTTTCAATGCGTATCGTAGCATATGATCCATATCCCAACCCGGATTTGCCGGTAGAATATCTGCCTTTGGAAGAAGTATTAAAGCAGGCAGACATTGTAACCCTTCATTGTCCTCTGACAGAGGAAACCAGATATTTGATTAATAAAGATACCATTGCCATGATGAAGCAGGGGGCATATCTGATTAATACTTCAAGAGGTGACTTAATTGATACAGAGGCCTTAATCGAAGGCTTGCTTGAAAGGAAATTTTCGGGAGTCGGTCTTGATGTATATGAAGAAGAGGAAGGCATATTTTACGAGGATCATTCTAATGACATTATGCCTGACAGAACACTTGCCAGACTTACTACTTTTCCTAATGTTATTGTTACTTCCCACATGGGATTCTTTACAAAAGAGGCCATGCAGGCAATTGCAAGCGTGACCTTGGAAAATGCCCATGCGGTAGAAAATGGATTGCCGCTTAAAAATCAAGTTACACACACTTAACTTGTAAAGAGCCTATGAATTGGATATAATGGGAGTATATATTTTAAATCTGGTGTAGGCGATTTTATGGAGAATAATATTTCAGTAAGGCCGGCATATGAAGAGGAATGGCAGGATGCCATGGGAATGGCGTGGCTTACTTTTTTAAAGTATGATGCCAAGGATTATCTTCCGTCAGGAGTAAGAAATTTTCATGATTTTATCACTGATGAAGGCTTGTTTCAGATGTTTAAAAGAGGACAGTATCAGATGTTTTTAGCATTTGAAAACAAGCAGATTGTCGGTGTGATTACATTGCGGAATGTAAACCACATTTCGTTACTTTTTGTGGAAAAAGAGCATTTAAGAAAAGGCATAGGAAGAAAATTGATTGATTATGTTCACAATTATCTTTTATCAGAGGTTGGGGCGGAATCTCTGACAGTGAATGCAGCACCTCATGGGGTAGGATTTTATCACAAATTGGGGTTTTGTGATATAGCGCCGGAAACTATGAAAGACGGCATTATTTTTACACCAATGAAGCTTTATCTATAAACCACACAGAATAAAAAGAGAAGGACAGCACAATGAGTTATAGGGGAGAAGCGATACTGCAGGAAACGGTTGTCGCAAAAGAAAAGGGCAGAAAACTGCAGCTGATTATTCCAACGGCAGTCATGATTGGAATTTTCGTGATTATGTTACTTACATATGTGCGCGAGCTTGTAAATGCGAGTCACGTAACGGTTGAAAACAGGCATGTGGAAATTGCCAGGGATTATAGGGAGGCATTTGTAGATGGAATCACGGATGCCAAGATTCTTGCAGAATATATGGCAGAGCTTTTGGTAAAAAGCGGAGACGGCAATTTGTTGTCAGAATACACCAATGTGGATTTAGCTATGTCACTGATGGATTCGTTAAAAAATCATACGGACGCCTATCAGGTAGTTATGGCAAATAATAGAGGGCAGGGAATGCTTGCAGACGGAACAAGAGTAAGTGTTTTATATGAGCCTTATTATTGCAATTCTGCGCAAAAGGAAGCGATTACCTCCTTTGTGGAAAAGGAAGGTATCAGCGAAAAATCAGCCATTGTTACTTCCATTCCGATTACGGGGGATGGTAAGTTAATTCGCGGATACATTTATATGTATTTTAATCTTCAGTCCATGGATATGGAAAAATATCTTAACGATTCTACCAGTGAAATTAATTATTCTTTTGCCGTTTTGCACGGGAAAGATGATGTTTTATGGCATAGCGAGGATGGATGTGAAGAATTATTCAGAAATATGAATTTTGTATCCAATGTTAAGGATTTAAAATTTGAAAGAATGGGATTTAATACATTCTCAAGCAGAATGACAAGTCACAGAGATATCAAGGCAGTCATTAAAGACGAAACGGAAGAACATTTCGTCTTTGGCGTTTCCTTGGAAATGGAAGATTTGTATCTTTTGATGGAAACAGATTTAGAGAATATTGAACGGGAAGAAAAGGCGGAATGGGAAGTTGCCAGAAAGATATTGTATTGGATATCCCTTGCTGTCAGTGCGTTTATTATTCTTATGATGATTTTTACATTGGCACGTAAGAAGGATTTTGAGCGTCGAAGCAAAGAGTTAAATGAAAAAGCCGAGACTGACCTTTTGACCGAATTAAATAATAAGATATCTACGGAAGAAAAAATACAGAATTATCTTGCAACTCATAAAAAAGAGCAGGCAATGATGTTTGTTCTTGATATTGATAATTTTAAAAAGATTAACGATACCATGGGACATGCTTTCGGTGATGAAGTATTGCGTGCAGTAGGAAAGGGTCTTAGGGCAGAATTCCGTTACAGCGATATCATAGGAAGAATGGGCGGGGATGAATTCTGTATCCTGCTTAAAGGTCTTAATAATGATGCCTTAATTACCAAGGAAGCAAACAGATTACTTTACTTCTTTAGGAATCTTGTGGTAGGAGATTACGTGAAGTATTCTGCTACTGCCAGTATCGGTGCAGCGGTGTTCCCAAGAGACGGAGAGAATTTTGAAGAACTGTATAAAGCAGCTGATAAAGCACTTTATAAAGCAAAACGCCGCGGTAAGAACCAGTTAGCGTTCTATAATGCTTCATTCGATACATACGATGGTGATGTAGAGGATGAAGAAGAACAAGATTCCAAGGTGGATTCTCATGAAGAAAAAGATAAATAGGCAAGTTGCATAAGAGAAAGACATAATTATTGGGCAACTTGTCGAATGGGTAGCAGTCAAGGTTAATTTTATGAGCAGAAGTTACAAGGATATTTAAAATCTTTGTGGAATTGTAGCATAGTCAAAATAAGAGTTAAAAGGTATACTCTTTAATAGAGTCGGTATAAACCGCATATAATATTTAGGAGGCAAACAAAAAATGGCAAGTTTATCATTAAAGAATATTTGCAAAGTATATCCTAACGGATTTGAAGCAGTTAAAGATTTCAATCTTGAAATCGCTGACCAGGAATTCATTATCTTCGTTGGTCCTTCAGGTTGTGGTAAATCTACAACACTTCGTATGATCGCTGGTTTGGAAGATATTTCATCCGGTGAATTAAAAATTGGTGACAGAGTAGTTAACGATGTTGAACCAAAAGACAGAGATATCGCGATGGTATTCCAGAACTACGCTCTGTATCCTCATATGTCAGTATATGACAACATGGCTTTCGGTCTTAAATTAAGAAAAGTTCCGAAGGATGAAATCGATAAAATGGTTAAAGAAGCAGCTAAGATTCTTGACTTAACTCCACTTCTTGATCGTAAACCAAAGGCTTTATCAGGTGGTCAGAGACAGCGTGTTGCTATGGGTCGTGCTATCGTTCGTAATCCTAAGGTATTCCTTATGGACGAACCTCTTTCAAACTTGGATGCTAAATTACGTGTACAGATGCGTATCGAGATTGCTAAATTACATCAGAGATTAGGTACAACCATCATCTACGTAACACATGACCAGACAGAAGCTATGACACTTGGTACAAGAATCGTAGTTATGAAAGACGGTGTTATCCAGCAGGTTGATACTCCTCAGAACCTTTACGAAAAACCACAGAACTTATTCGTAGCAGGATTCATGGGATCACCTCAGATGAACTTCCTTGATGCAACAGTAGATGTAGATGGAGACAAAGCTAGCCTTGTTGTAGCTGGTCATTCAATTCCACTTCCTCCTGCAAAAGCTAAGAAAGTTATCGAAGGCGGTTACGCTGGTAAGGTTGTAACATTCGGTATCCGTCCTGAAGACGTATATGATTCAGAAATGATGGTTCAGGCTAACCCAGCTTGTTCATTCGAAGCTACAATCAAAGTATACGAATTACTTGGTGCAGAAGTTTACTTATACTTCGATCTTGAAGAGTTCCCAATCACAGCTAGAGTTGATTCAAGAACTACAGCAAGACCTGGTGATGTTGTTAAATTCGCTATCGATGCTGAAAAGATTCATGTATTCGATAAAGAAACAGAACAGATTATTACAAACTAATCATAAAATGATGAAGGGATGCGAGAAATCGCATCCCTTTTTGCGTGAGTAATGAGCCATGCACAGCCGAGTTGAATTTGCCTTGTTGAGCTTGCTCGAGTGAAGGCATATTCAACTGAGGATGTATACGGCGAATGCCGCGACAACGAAAAGCGAAGCTTTGAGATGTCGGTAAAAATTGTCGTTCAGGCATTCATAATTGTCGTTCACGCATTTTGAGAGAGAGAAGTGTAGACGTTATGGGATTAAGGATGTATACTGTAATTCCCTTAATTTCACAAAATGGATTTTATTGTAATGGGAGGAGAAAGAATTATGAAGAGGATAATATTATTGTTGTGCATCCATATTTTTCCTATATTAGCAGAGTATATCATGCGATATTTTAGAGAATTAAGAGTAAAGATATTCGATGCAAGACCGGAATACGTTGCGACTATATTAATATATATTGTATTTGGTGTTTTGTTGAGTGTATTAAGCAGTGAAGTAAGAAATATTGGAAGCAAGGTTGCGGTAGGCTTATTTTTGCTTAGCATAGTTGTAACAATCATTATATGGTTGCCATATTATCATATTTCTTCGTTTGGATTAATTATGATAGGTTATTGGTTCTATCATATGATAATTAGAATCATGAATTATAAAAATGTTTTTGCGCGATAAGCTTAAGAACTCAGAAGTGGTATCTCGTTTATATTTGCAAAATGCCAAGAATTGCGCTAAGATAGTTATATCATTTTTAGTAGGTGGAAAGCATGATATCAAACCAGACCATTCAGACAAGTATCAATGATTTATACAATATCACAAAGGTTGAAATGGCAGTTCTTGATTTAAACGGACAGACTGTTGCATCTACCTTACAGGCGTCATCATCTGAACATGCCGAAGCACCGGCAACATCTTTGTTCCGTGCATTTTTAGATTCTCCTGCGGACAGTCAGATTGCAGGCGGCTATCATTGGCAGAAGATTTTGGATGATGGGGAGTTGGCTTATATTCTTGTGGCTAAGGAGAATGGGCAGGAAAGTTATGTCATGAGCAAGATTGCGGTTTCCCAGATTCAGCACTTGATTGTAGCATATAAGGAACGTGTGGACCGTAATAATTTCTTCCAGAATCTGATTCTTGACAATTTGTTGTTGGTTGATATTTTTAACCGTGCCAAGAAGCTTCATGTTGCGGTAGAAGTGCCCCGTGCAGTTTTTTTGATTCAAACCAAGATGGATCAGAATTCAGAATGCATTGAGATGTTAAGAAGTTTATATACGACCCAGACCGGAGATTACATTACTTCCGTGGATGCCAACAGTATTGTGTTGATTAAGCAACTTGAAAAGAATCAGGGTTATGATGAGTTAAATTCTATTGCGGCCACCATTGTGGATATGATGAGTACGGAAGCCATGATGAACGTTAAAGTTTCCTATGGTACAGTAATTCCTGATTTGAAATCCGTATCTAAGTCTTATAAGGAAGCAAAGCTTGCTATGGATGTTGCAAAAATCTTCTATATTGAAAAAGATGTTGTAGCATACAATACTCTGGGAATTGGAAGACTGATTTATCAGTTGCCCATTAACCTTTGCAAAATTTTCATTCAAGAGATTTTTGGAGATGATATCCCGGAAGAAATTGATGATGAAATGTTAATGACAGTTAATAAATTTTTTGAGAATAATTTGAATGTGTCAGAGACCTCAAGGCAGCTGTTTGTACATCGTAACACTTTAGTGTACCGTATTGAAAAATTAGCTAAGGCAACAGGACTTGACGTGAGAACCTTTGACGATGCCCTTACCTTTAAGATTGCATTAATGGTTGTTAATTATATGAAATATTTGGAGAGTTTGGAAGTGTAATCGCGGATGCGACGCATAAATCTTAAGAATATTACGACCTCATCCCTCATATACTGTTAAGAGAACAGGAGGGATGAGGTTGTCTTATTTTAGGAGTATTACTTACATAGATTATTACGAAAATGGCAGTAAATGTGGGAATATAGGACATGTCCGCTGGGAGATTCGTGATGAAGAGTGCAAAATCAGCATTCATGTTCAGGGGTCATTATTTGACAGAATTTACAAGCAGGCAGAGCGAAGAAGGGACAAACTGTCTATAACGGTGGGTTTTTTACTAAAAGATATAAAAAACGGATATGAGAGTCGCAAAGTAGCACTTATGGAGGCAAAGGAAAGTAAGCTTCAAAAGGTGCTTCGTTTTCACAAGGACAATATGGCAGGGCTTAGCTTTGAGAAGATAAGCGGAATGCATTTCGCCATTGAAGATAAGAAGTACGGAGTAACCATGCTTGATGGCAATACGGAGAATGTAGATTTCATTGGCTCAGACAGTACTTTGGAGTATGTGTCTTTGCCTGCCCCCCATCACGCTGTGGCATCTAAGGGAAGTAATCAGCCTGAATTGAAAGCAGCAGAAAAATGCAATGATCTTTTTACGGACAAATGGGAACAGTTATGTAAAATGTATCCAAAGGTACAGCCTTTAAGAAATGAAAATTCCTATATTTCCATTTCTCCTAAGGATTTTGTTATTTTCCCTAATGAGTACCAAAAGCTGGTACATAACAGTTTTTTACTGCATGGATTCTATAACTATCAGCATATTATTTTGGGTAAATATGGGGAGGAATTCTATTTGGGAGTGCCGGGTACCTATCATGACAGAGAGGCCTTAGTGGCTAACATGTTTGGTTTTCATGGTTTTGAGAGCGTGGATAAAAGAGAAGTGGGAACGTTTGGCTATTATATGACTAAAGTTTGTATATAGATATCGGTTGGATTCTTGTCACATCTTTCACAAAATGCTATGATTAGGCAATAGGAAGGATGAAAAGTGGGATATGGCAGGAAGACAAAACATGACTGAGCATGAACGCTATATGAAGGAAGCATTAAAAGAGGCTAAGAAAGCATATAAGTTAGGCGAAGTGCCTATCGGATGTGTAATTGTATATGAGGGTAAGGTTATCGGCAGAGGATATAATCGTAGAAATACGGACAAAAACACTCTGGCGCATGCTGAGATTACGGCAATCCGTAAGGCTAGCCGTATTATGGGAGACTGGCGTTTGGAAGAATGTACGCTGTATGTTACATTGGAGCCATGTCAGATGTGTTCAGGAGCCATTGTTCAGGCACGTATTCCAAAAGTGGTGATTGGATGCATGAATCCCAAAGCGGGTTGTGCCGGTTCCATTCTCAATATCTTAAATATGCCGGAATTTAATCATCAGGTGGAGACGGAAAAAGGGGTATTGGAACAGGAATGTTCCGATATGCTCACGCAGTTTTTTAAGGAACTGCGGGTGCGCAATAAAGAACAGAAGTTAAAAGAACAAGAGAATAAGGAAGAATAGAAAAGAAAGGGCAAACCCAATGTAATGAGTTGGGTTTGCCTTAATAATTTTTACCCGGCGGTTGGACAATAAAAAGTAATGGCTGATATGGTAGCATCTTTTATTAAGAGGCCTACGTAGTAGGGAGCGTCATCTGTGACATTAGTTTCTATATTTCCAATCAATACATAATCGAATTGATTAGTCCAATAATAATCTGCATTTTCATATGCCCAAGTATCATCAGTGCCTTGGGGACTTCTGGGATATGTTGCATTGTTCCAACCCAAACAACCATCTACTTTTTCATATATGAAATTTCCTTCAAAGTCCATGGCAGCTAAGTTGGGATATAGCTCTAACACTTCCTTTTCCGTCATTCCTACGGAGATACCATTGCCTAAAACATGTGTATCATCAATAATGGAGTATCCTATTAGTTGTGAAATTGATTCTGGCTGAGTGTGATAGTCTGTAAAATAATATTCAACTCCGTCTATAGTACTGATATACCATGTTCCCATAGAGGCTCCCGGAAGTATGCCTTCTATACTGACAGTAGTCTCATATGAAGAAGCTGTAGTAAAGTCGTAATTCTCTATACCGGGATTTATCTTTATTTCATCTTCATTGAATGTATGTAAGTGAGCAATATCCGGTTTGATAGTTTCAGTTGGTGTTGAGGTTTCTTCTTTTCCGCAAGCACAACATAATACAGTGCATAATACTAATAATAGAATTCTTTTTACCATTCCATCACTTCCTTAATCTTAGCAATAAGCTTTTTACTCATTTTAATATGTGTCTTTTCACTTGGATGATTATCCGGTGCATAGCCGTCTTCTTCTATCTGTAACTCGTATGGCATATAGTGAATCTTATTATCCTTGTACTTTTCAGCGTATTCATGGGTTGCTCTTTCTACTGCAGGGCAAAGTGCCTGGTCCATAGCACCCAGAGTACAGAAGATGGTAGCAAAAGGATTGTTTTTTCTGATATCTTCTAAGAAGGCTACGTATTCTCTTACATATCTGTCGATTCGTTCAGGAATTCCTCGTGTGTAGCTTGCGTCATTGGTACCAAGATTTAGTACAATTACGTCCGGAGTAAAACGGGAAGAGTCCCATCTTTCCCATAATTCTTTTGCTAATCCACTGTCGTTGCTGTAGGCAGCATCAGTATACTGATATATCATAGGAATCAAAAAGCCGTCACTTGGTTCATCTACATCAGGGTCAACCCATCCGGAGGTAGTGCCGTTTGCACTCCATGAAATTAGCTGGCAGTCAGCATCTAATGCTTTTGCACTGCGGCATGCAAAGGCTTTTAAGCAGTTTTCCTGTGCAGTTTTAAAAGGGTCAACACCTAATACACCTTCAATGCCATACCCGCAGGTAATGGAATCACCGATAAATTCTATTTTTCTTGTTTTATATGGGGCAGGTACAAGGGGAGAATCGGTATCTGTAATGATGGAGTCGATTCTCATTTTACCAAAGGCTGCCTCTGATAATTTTACTATTTTTACATGGAAGGTGCGGATGGCAGGTTCTTCGTGGAGAAGATAGGTTGCGTCATCTGTATCCAAAGTAATACGATTTGCTTCTGTTTCCATATCATCGATAAAAACAGCTACTCTGGTGTGGAACTGGTCGTTCCAGCTTGTGGCATTTGAATGAATCTTTGCTTCCAAGCGGCTGCAGGTGCAGTCAAATTCTAGGGTCGATGCAGAAAAATTAAGCCAGCATCCGTTTTCATCATACAGATATCTTCCTAAAATCTTTACATTTTCAGGGGTTACACGAAATTCCATAAATGATCCTCCGTTTAGTGAGTCAATATTTTGGTGCTATTTATTAGCAGGTCTACTTTTTATGTTGCCGTCTTATGTTGCGGGGGTCTGACAGGCGATAATTGTTCTTAAGACCCCGTAATTTTGAAAAATGGGGGTCCCATGAAGAATCATAAGGTATGAGACCCAAAATCATAGTAAAAACATAAGAGAATGTCCAATTTAGAACTCTTCTGGGGTCTTAAGGGAAAATAAGAGTCTACAGACCCCAGGGATAAGTAAAAATAAGCCGGATATACAAAAAAGGCTTATACTTCCGTATAAGCCCAAGTCATCTCTTTACCGTGCGCCTCACATCGAGTATAAACCCCTACACGTTACCTTTACAGTTAACTCTGCCCAGGCACCCTCGCGGCACACGCGACATCCTTCTTAGTGCTGCTTCGTTCCCGACCTGACACGATTCGTAGGCACACGTTGCGCAAGACCCAAACGTCAACGCCACTTATAAAGGGCAGCTATAAAAGCAAAAAACCCTCAGATTGGCATCACCCCTACTATAGCGGATTGAAGGTACAGGGTACCGCTACTACCCCGGTTGCACGGTTTTTTCATTGTAACTGATTTTGCTATGTCTGTCAATGTAGTAGAAGCAAGATGAGTAATTCTTTTTGTATAATTTCATTCTTTTGGTAGAATTTATAATGGTGATATAGTATAATATAAGTCAAGTTTTTAAGTACTTCGATTATACTTTCAGAGTAAATTAAGACAACAACTGCTTGTCGGAACGGAGGATTCATATGAAGAGAATTGGTATGTTAACCAGCGGCGGAGATTGCCAGGCATTAAATGCAGCAATGCGAGGTGTTGTAAAATCCATTACAACATGTACGAAGGATGTTGAGATTTACGGTTTCTTAGATGGTTACCGCGGACTTATTTACAGCAATTTCAGGATGCTTACCAGTGCAGATTTTTCGGGAATTCTTACAGAAGGCGGAACGATTCTTGGTACTTCAAGAACTCCGTTTAAGACCATTCAGGATCCTGATGAAAACGGTCTTAACAAAGTGGAGGCTATGAAGCAGAATTATTATAAATTACAACTTGATTGTCTTGTTATTTTGGGCGGCAACGGAACCCATAAGACAGCAAATCTGTTAAGAGAGGAAGGCTTGAATGTCATCACCCTTCCTAAGACAATTGACAATGACCTTTGGGGAACCGATATGACTTTTGGTTTCCAGAGTGCAGTAGATATTGCAACACAGGCAATTGACTGTATCCATACAACAGCTTCTTCCCATGGACGTGTATTTATCGTGGAAGTTATGGGACATAAGGTTGGCTGGCTTACCTTAAACGCAGGTATGGCAGGTGGAGCAGACATCATTCTTATTCCTGAGATTCCATACGATATTGATAAGGTTGTGGAAGCTATTAAGAAGAGACATGAGAATGGCAAGCGCTTTACTATTTTGGCAGTAGCGGAAGGTGCTATTTCTAAGGAAGATGCTAAGCTTAGTAAAAAAGAATATAAAGAAAAAATGAAAAATTATAAATACCCCAGTGTATCTTACGAGGTAGCTGCAAAGATTCAGGAAAAGACCGGACAGGAAGTTCGTGTTACAGTTCCGGGGCATACACAGCGTGGCGGAAGTCCATGTCCGTATGACAGAGTTTTTGCTTCAAGACTGGGCTCAGAAGCAGGAAAAATGATTCTTGAGGGAGAATATGGTTTCATGGTAGGATATAAAAATCGTGAAATCGTAAGAGTTCCGCTTGAAGATGTTGCCGGCAAGTTAAAAGCGATAGCGCCGGATGCTTCTATTGTGAAGGAAGCAAAGTTATTAGGAATCAGTTTTGGAGATTAGGAGTAATCAGATATGTCTTACATGGCATTGTACCGAAAGTTCCGTCCATCCACCTTTGAGGATGTAAAAGGACAGGATCATATCGTAACAACTCTGAAAAATCAAATAAAGGCAGAACGAATCGGACATGCATATCTTTTTTGCGGGACCCGTGGAACAGGTAAGACAACCATAGCAAAGATTTTTGCAAAATCGGTGAATTGTGAAAGTCCTGTTGACGGCAATCCCTGTGGGGAGTGTAAGACCTGTAAGGCAATTGCGGCAGGCGCCAGCATGAACGTAATCGAAATTGACGCGGCAAGTAATAATGGTGTGGATAACATCCGTGAAATTGTGGATGAAGTATCTTATTCTCCGGCAGAGGGTAAGTATAAAGTCTACATCATCGACGAAGTGCATATGTTATCTATCGGAGCGTTTAATGCATTGTTAAAAACACTGGAAGAACCGCCCTCATATGTTATTTTTATTCTGGCAACAACGGAAGCCCATAAGCTGCCAATTACTATTTTGTCCCGTTGTCAGAGATATGACTTTAAACGGATTACCATTGATACCATTGCGGCAAGGCTTCGGGAGTTAATGGATAAGGAAGGTAATGAAGTAGAGGATAAGGCACTCCGTTATGTGGCAAAGGCAGCGGACGGTTCTATGCGAGATGCCCTCAGTTTACTAGACCAGTGTATTGCATTTCATTACGGAACCAAGCTTACTTATGATATGGCACTGGACGTGCTGGGTGCAGTGGATACGGAAGTATTCAGCAGGTTACTCCGCAGTGTAATAAAAAGAGATGTTCTTGCATGTATCAATGTATTGGATGAGATTGTATTGCAGGGCCGTGAGTTAACTCAGTTTGTATCAGACTTTACATGGTATTTAAGGAATCTTTTAATCGCAAAGACCAGTGAGAGTCCGGAAAGTGCCATTGAGATGTCAAGCGAGAATTTGTCCCGACTTATTGAAGAAGCAGCCCAAATGGAAGTCGATGCCATCATGCGCTACATCAGGGTTTTTGCAGAATTAAGCGGACAGTTAAGATATGCAACAGGAAAGAGAATTCTCATTGAAGTTGCTTTGATTAAGTTGTGTCGTCCTAATATGGAAAAGGGTGACGATACTATATTAGAAAGACTCAAGGATATTGAGGATAAATTGGCAAACGGCGTGGTGGCAGCAGCACCTGCATATAATCAGGCAGGCGGTAATGAGATTAAGCCACAAATCCCTAAGGAGAGACCAAAGCTAGACCGTGCCGTGCCGGAAGATGTGAAAAAAGTAGTATCCGGTTGGGCCAGAGTTGTGGGAAATGCGGCTCAGCCCATGAAAAATTATCTTCAGTCAGCAAGGTTAAGTCTGGGTGGTGATAACCGTCTTATGATGGTGCTTGAGGATGGAATTCCGTCTGATTATTTTAACAAGCATCCGGAAAACAAAGAACAGCTCGAATATCTCATATCAGAGGTTGCAGGCAAAGAAATCAGTGTACAGATTCAGACCATTGAGCGTAAGCAGGATTTTGAAAATACCTATGTGGATTTGCAACAGGTAGTGCAGATGGACGTAGATGTGGACGATTCCGACAGTAGTGATTTTTAGTGTCCGAGTAGGGGACACCATTAGATAAAAGAGAGGATTATGGTGAATAAACATGGCTAAAAGAGGCGGATTCCCGGGCGGTATGCCGGGAAATATGAATAATCTGATGAAACAGGCACAGAGAATGCAGCGTCAGATGGAAGAAAGTCAGAAAGAACTGGAAACAAAGGAATTTACTGCTAAGGCAGGCGGCGGTGCAGTGGAAGTTACTGTAACCGGTAAAAAGGAAATCGTAAAAGTAAAATTATCAGAAGAAGTAGTAGACCCTGATGATATTGAAATGTTAGAGGATTTAGTGATGGCAGCAACCAATGAAGCACTCCGTATGGCAGAGGAAGCTAGTGCTGCGGCTATGAGTCAGATGACAGGCGGTCTTGGAGGATTTCCGTTCTAATGAGTATGTATAGCGGACATATTGATAAACTAATAGAAGAGTTGGCCGGTCTTCCGGGAATCGGAGCCAAATCGGCACAACGACTTGCGTTTCATTTTTTAAATATGTCGGAAGACAGGGTGAATAAGTTTGCCCGCACTATTTTGGAAGCAAAACAGAATGTCAGATATTGTAAAACATGTTTTACCCTGACGGACCAGGAAGAGTGCCCGGTATGCTCTAATGCAAAGAGAAACCACAGATTGATTATGGTTGTGGAGAATACCAGAGATCTAACCGCATATGAAAAAACAGGCAGATTTGAGGGAGTATATCATGTACTCCATGGTGCGATTTCACCCATGCTTGGAATCGGGCCCAATGATATTAAGATTAAAGAGCTTATTGAACGGTTGCATGATGATGTGGATGAGGTAATCATTGCCACAAACTCCAGTCTTGAAGGCGAGACAACGGCAATGTATATCAGTAAGTTAATCAAGCCTATTGGCGTAAAAGTAACAAGAATTGCAAGCGGTGTTCCTGTGGGCGGCGATTTAGAGTACATAGATGAAGTAACTCTTTTGCGCGCACTGGAAGGAAGAATAGAATTATAGGAGGCTGTACAAATGGCAGTAAAGCAGGAATTTTTTGAAAAAACAAAAGATGGACAGGATGTTTATCTTTATACTTTGGAAAATAAAAACGGAATGAAAGCAGAGATTATTAATTTCGGTGCAGTTCTCTTAAGACTTTTTGTTCCAAATAAAAAGGGTGAAATTGCAGACGTTGTAGAAGGCTACGATTGTCTTGAAAATTATTATTCAAATCCGGGTAACTTTGGGGCTACCATCGGACCAAGTGCAAACCGTATCGGTGATGCAAAATTTGAAATTGATGGTGAAACATATCATATCCAGATGAATGACGGACCTAACAACCTTCACAGTCATTTTGATTTAGGCTTCCAGAAAAGAGTCTGGACTGCTACGGTAGGCGACAATTCCGTTACACTCCGCACTTCTTGCAAGGATGGGGAAATGGGATTTCCGGGAAATATTAAAGCAAGCATTACTTACAGCTTAAATAATGATAATGAGCTTGAATTAAGCTATCATGCAGTCAGTGATAAAAAGACAATTATTAATTTAACCAACCATTCTTATTTTAACTTAAAGGGAAGCGGTTCGGGAACCATAGAAGATAACATTATGTGGATTCGTGCAAGTCATTACACGGATGTAAGAGAGGGAGCAATTTGTACAGGTGAGATTAAGTCTGTTAAGGGAACTCCACTTGATTTTACATCTCCAAAGCGTGTGGGTGATGAAATCGATGCAGATTTTGGACCGATTAATATTGCAGGCGGTTATGACCACAATTTCGTAATTGACAATTATGACGGAACCGTACAGTTGGTGGCACGTGTAGAAGATAAGGAAGCAGAACGCACCATGGAAGTATATACTGACTTACCGGGAATTCAGTTCTACGCAGGAAACGGAACCAGTACACATCCGGGGAAGGATGGTTCTACCTTAAAGAAACGTTCAAGCCTTTGCCTTGAAACACAGTACTTCCCTAATTCTGCCAATATTCCGTCATTCCCATCTTGCATTTTTGGACCTGACCGTGAATATTATTCAAATACAATTTATAAGTTTATCTAGAATGTTAAGTACCATCTTTACGGATGGTACTTTTTGCGCCAAAATTGTGCAATTTATACATGAACAGACAAATAAATACAAAATTATTGAACAACATGACGAGAGGTGCTATAATTATCTGAATAGATAACTGTACATAGGAGGAACGTCATGAAAAACAGCGAAAAGTCAGTATCTGGAAAAGTAGGAGTATTACATTCAATTAAGACAAAGGTTGCTATGTTGGTAGCAGGAACATTGATTTGTGTTATCGCATTTAATCTGATTATTCTTGTGCCGTATCTCACCAAGATAATTGAGCAACAGAACAAGAATTATCTGTATGATATGGCAGATACCAATGGTCTTATGTTGGAGACTATGTTGGACATGTCATCGGCAGAAGAAGTATTGACATATGAAACTCTGTTACCGGTATTAGACGGAGTTGGTATTGAAGGAATTGAATCCAGTTATGCATATGTAGTAAGCCAAGATGGTACTATGTTATTTCATCCGACCAAATCTAAAGTAGGTCAGCCGGTTGAAAATGCCCTTGTCAGTGGTTTGGTAGAAGAGCTACAGATGGGGATACGTAGAGAAACTCAAATAGTAGAATATGATTTTAAGGGAGTTATGAAGTACGCTTCTTATTATATAACTCAAGATAAAAATGCAATCATTGTTATTACGGCAGACGAGGATGAAATTCATGCCACTGCGGATACCATTACAAAGATTTGTGGCGGAATGGGTGCAATTGCTATAGTATTCTTCAGTATTGCGGCGTATTTCTTTGTGGCAAAAATGTTAAAGCCAATCGGTATTATTTCAAAGATTCTGGGTAAGATGTCTAAATTAGACTTTACAGATACTATAGAGGCAGCAAAGGTTGCAAAGCGTAAAGATGAAATGGGGGTTATTCTTAGGGCAGCCGGAGAGTTGCGTAGTGAATTAATCAAAATTATTGAAGATATAAAGCAGCAAAGCGAAGCATTATTTGCAGCATCAGAACATTTGAATACTTCGGCTCGTGAAACAGCATCTACCATGGAACAGGTAGAGAAAGCCGTTGATGATATTGCAAACGGAGCATCAAATCAGGCAGAGGAAACACAATCTGCTACAGTAGATATTATCACTATGGGAAGTATGATTGAAGAAACTGCCGACGAGGTTACAGCATTAAAGACGAATGCTGATGAAATGAAAAAGACTAGCGAAGATGCTCAAAATATGTTAAATGAGTTGATTCGGGAAAATGATAAGACCAAAGTATCCATTGATGAAATCTATCGTCAGACAAATACAACCAATGAATCTGCGTTAAAGATTAAAGAGGCGACTGCACTGATTTCTTCTATTGCAGAGGAAACAAATCTCTTATCGTTAAATGCCTCTATTGAAGCAGCAAGAGCCGGTGATCAGGGTAGAGGTTTTGCGGTGGTTGCATCACAGATTCAGAAATTGGCAGAACAGTCAAGTGAATCGGCACTCAGAATTGAAGAAATTACCAATGAATTAATTAATGATTCCATGTTGGCAGTAGAAACCATGCAAGTGGTTAAAGACAACATGGATATTCAGAGCGATCGAATGGTTAAGACGGATAGAATGTTTGAAACCTTTAATTCCGGCGTAATTGCTTCTATTGCAGGAGTAGATACAATTGCGGTTAAGACAGATGGTCTTGATGAATCAAGAGTTAGGGTAGTAGACCTTGTTCAGAATTTGTCGGCGATTGCAGAAGAGAATGCGGCCAGCAGTGAAGAAACATCTGCTTCTGTTACTCAGGTGAGCGAAATTGTGGTAGATATTTCTGAGAATGCTACCAAATTACGAGAAATCTCAGAAAAACTGGAAGATTTAGTTAAGATATTCCAAATATAGTATTTATAGAAAGAGGACAGTGCTTTTTGCGCTGTCCTTTTTTGTCGTTATTTTTTACGGAATGTGTTCCATAATCCATCAAAAAATGCTCTTTGGTTGTGATATATTTTCCTTATAAATAAAGAATAAGGGGTGAACTGTGACGTGTATCAGGAAGTACGAACAGCCTTACCAAAGAATATTAGACAAATCGGACAAATACAGGAAGATTATCGTATCTATGTGGAAGATTACGTCACCACATATCTGAATCAGGTGGCAGGAGGCATACGGGACAAAGCCGGCGTGGTATTATTGTTAGGAGAATCATATGAAGAGGATGGCAAGACATTTTATTTTGTCAGGGGTGCCATTGCGTCAGAGGATGAATACGAGATCGGAAAAGATGATTTATTTCCCCAGACATGCTGGAGATATTTTCATGAAAGAAGACAGGACTACTTTTCCCAGATGCAGGTAGTTGGCTGGGCATTAATTAAAGGTGAGCTTGGGACTTTAAACGAAGAATATATTAGTGAACGAATTTTGCAGGATGGTGAGTGGAAGGGGCTCTTGTTCCTTGAAATTGACAGGTATAACTGTATTGACAGGTTTTATGTGTGTGGTGCACCTCTTAGGCGTGCATGCTCGGGTTATTATATTTTTTATGATAAAAATGTTGAAATGCAAAATTATCTCATTACATGGAATGAACAGAAGGGGAAGAAACCTAATCAGGCACAGGAGGAAATTCCTGTGAAACATTTCAGGGAAGTAATGCGGGATAAGAAAAAAGAAGAAAGCGGAATGAAGGGTTCTACGCTTGTTGCGGCATGTGCAGTTATTGCCCTTGCTGTATTTACAATTTCTTCTTTAAATAGGTACGGAAAGCTGAAAGGTTTTGACGATTTTATTGGTGATATAGGAGCCTTTGTGGAAGAAAAGCTATCGGGGGTAGGGCAGAATATAGAGGTTATTGATGGAAATGAGAATAAACCTGCCGGACAAGATGGAGGCGAAGAGCTTAGCGCAGATAATGGGCAGGCTGCGTCAGATGGCACCAGTGCAGACAATGAGCAGGCCGCGTCAGATGGCGCCAGTGCAGATAATGGGCAGGCTGCGTCAGATGGCGCCAGTGCAGATAGTGAGCAGGCTACATCAGATGGTGATGGTGCTGACAAGGAACAGACCGGATCAGATGGCACCAGCACTGATAACGAACAGGCTGCATCAGATGGCACCAGCACTGATAACGAACAAGCCACATCAGAGGAAGTTGACAATCCGTCAGGTAATACAAATGATAATGAGATTCAGGAAACAACCGGTGATGCGATTACACCTGAGATAAGCTACACCGTATATATCATCCAACCGGGAGATACCCTCTTTGATATTAGCCGCAGGTATTATGGCGATGTCCACATGGTAGATAAAATCTGTGAGATTAATCAGATTGTCAATGGTGACAGTATTTATTTTGGACAGAAAATTTTGCTTCCATAAAGAAGTAAATATGATATACTTATTTCAATTGATAAATCATTTCAGCATGGAGGCTGTATATGGCAGAAATTACAAAAATGCCACGACGCAAGGAACAAAGCGATGTTGATAAGGTTGAAAGACGTATTCGCAGCCACAAGGTCAGAAAGGTAACCTGGCCTATTGTGATTATTGTTATTGCTTTGCTTGTATGGATAATGATAGAAGTGAATAATGCAACCAGGGTGTATACGGATTATTCTGTAGAAAAAGAAGTGGGTTGGAGTGCCGCAGCAGATGCTGAATACATGGATTATGACGGCAAACTTCTTACTTATAGTAAAGATGGCGCCAGTTGTTACAATGCAGCAGGGAAGTCTCTATGGAATATTACTTACCAGATGCAGGAGCCCGTTGTTAGGGAAAATGGCGAATATGTTGCCATTGCGGATTATAATGGTAACGTAATATATGTGATGAACCTGGATGGAAAGCAAGGTGAGATTTCCACCAGTATGCCGGTTAAGAATTTTTGCGTCTCTAAAAACGGAATTGTGGCAGCACTTGTAGATAATGGAAACAACATGTCTATTTCCATTTTTGACACAAAAGGGAAGGAACTTGTGTACTTTAAGGTATCCATGCAAGAATCCGGATATCCTTATGCCATGGCACTTTCAGATAATGCTAAGTTAATCGGCATTTCTTATTTGTATCTGGATGGAGATGGCTATAAGTCAAGAATGTCTTTCTACAACTTTGATGATGTGGGTGGAAATTATACGGATAACTGGGTTGGTACTTTTGAGTATGAGGATGAGATTATTTCATCGGTTCATTTTGTTAATAATTCTACCTGCTTTGCCGTATCTGATAAAAAACTTACTATATATAAAGGAAAGAACGTTCCTGAGTGTACGGATGAGATAGCTTTATCCGAAGAAGTACAGAGTGTCCATTATAATGAAGAAATGGTAGGCGTGGTGGTTCCTTGTGAAAAAGAAGGTGCTGACTATACCATTATGTTGTATGATTATAGTGGAAAAGAAAAAGGTAAGGTTTCTTTTACAGGAGATTATAAGGATATTATTCTTGCCAATGACAGGGTAACGGTATATGGTGGCTCTATCTGTGCTATGTATAACTTAGATGGAGAAAGAAAGTTCAGAAGTGATTTTATTCATTCTGTTTTACTGTTACTTCCTACGGAAGAATACACAGAATACGTGGTTGTATTAAAGAATAAAATACAAACAATTGAATTGAGGTAAGTACTTATGAATTATATGTTAATCGGAACAATAGCAGTTTTAGGAATATGTTTTCTTATTGGCTACATGAATGGATTTGTAAATCAGGTAGCTTCATTGGCAGCTGTTGCAGTAGGCGTAATCGGAATGATTATTTTTACCAGAGTTGCGGGCGATGTTATGGCAGAAGAATTCGGTGGTGCAGTTTTAGCGATTGTATTCTTGTTACTTTTCACACTGATTGTCCAGTTAATCAAAGTTGTATTTAAAGCAATAGACTTATTTGCCAAACTTCCTATTATCAATGGTTTTAATAAAATGTTGGGTTCGTTGCTTGGTATTGTAGAAGGTCTGGTTGTTGTATGGATTATTTATATTTTAATCGGAAAATATGATATTGCTGACAGAAGCTTAGAAATGCTTGTACAGATTCAGGAAAACGAGTTTACTTCTATTTTATATAATTATAATCCGTTGGCCAAATTGTTTGCACTTTATTTCTAATTGATAACGCAGATTATGTAAGGAGGGTTTAGCCCTCCTTTTCTGTTTTTGTTAGCTTTATAACAGTTTAGGAATAAAATACAAAAAAACGTCAAAAATCTAATTGACAAGTAAAATATCAGGTGATATTATGAAAGTCCACCGCTTCAAAACCAAGCGGTGACGGCTATGCAGAAAATTAAGTATGATTGTTCGGATAAAAAAACAAAAAAATATTTAAGAAAACTGCTTGACGTATAAAAGTGCTTGTGATAATATAGCACTGTTGCGTGTCTGAGTGAATGAAGAAAACGCAACATTGAACCTTGAAAATCATCTGTTAAATTAAGAACAGATAAACAGTAATGCAACCCTGAAAATTTTCTCAAACAAATTTTTAGGGTTAACCAACCCGAAGCAAGATGAAAGTCTTGCGACAATTCGAAAGAGATTTCGAGCAAACAGAAAATCTGGTTGATTAAAGCTAACGTTTTAATG
>JAFTPP010000004.1 GCA_017463255.1 Lachnospiraceae bacterium | reverse complement strand
ATACATAACATCTATGAGTTTCTCTCTCAAGGCTTCATTGCCACCGGAGCCACAAGCCATTTCATATACCTGTTCTGCAATCTCCGCTTTTCTCTCCAGTTTCGTTGCCTTTTCCTCCAAATCCACCAGAGTATCACTTTGCGTTTTGATATAAGCCTCGATTCTGTCAGCTCGCTCATTTGCCTCTTTTACTCGTTCGTCCGCTTCCTCATAATCCATCTGCTTAACAGCTACCCGCATGGATAAAGTATCATACTCATGCACAAGCTGTTTCTTTTCACGCTCCAACTTCTCATTCTCCTGTTGCTTTTCATCAGCCTGCTCCTTCAATTCATCGTAACGAATTTCCTCTTTTAACACCTTATACTCCATAACCGATAAATCATGATTTCGTCCTTTAGACTTTTCTCTTATCTGTTCATCAAAAGCAATCATTACCTTTGTATTCGCGACAGATCTCAATTCATCCTGGAGAACTTCGGAAAGCACTTCTTTTGTAAATACCTTTCGTTTGGATACCTGCTTAGACAATCCTTTTTTGTAGCCGGTTGCTACCGGTACACCTACCACATGCATATGTGGACTATCTTCATCCATATGAACTACTGCATTGGCTACAACAAACTCCGGAAGCAGATATTGTAATTCAGCTAGCATCATGCTATAAATCTTCTTCATATAGCATTTGTTTTCATAATGTTGCTGCCAATATGCTCTATCCCCTATCTGGATGATAATCTCCACCGCCATATCCTGTTCCTTATTGGCTACATGTTCAAAATAGTCTTCAATCTTACGATCTGCTCTGGTTTGATTTTCATTGTAGGCCTTTAATGCTTCATCAAATTCCTGATGATAAACTGCTTTTACATCCTGAACAAGATTGTCCGTTCCATATATCAGAAAAATATTATTGGCGCTATATTCTTCTGATTTGTATTTTCTTAAATTGTGCTTTGCCACCCCGGCAAGCTTCGACTTAGATGTTATTGCACTTTTCTTATTACTCACATGAGCTGTAAATGATATTCCTTCCATACACTTCCTCCTTATCTGTCTTTCCCTACGAAGTGCTGCTTATCATCTTTGCTTTGCCACAGATGATAACCTCCTAGCACATTTGGCAAGCCAAATGTGCGGGGGCTCTCCGAGGGTTACACCGACAGGGAGCCAAGCTCCGGTCGGTGTATATTAACCGCTACCCTTATTTAAGTAATCCATCGTAATCACATCCTTTCTCTAATCTTTCTATACTGTCTCAGGAATACTTCTGAAGTAACCTGTCTCTTCCCAAACTTTTTTATCGGGACAATAATAGTTGTATTCATTCGAATCTTCCATCTTTATTGCTACACCGAATTTGAGAACCCCTTGCTGAATACCAACTCTTACATACTGAGCATCCTTCCCCATAGCCTTCGCTATCTCCTTAATTGGAACATTCCTTCCTGTAAAAGCCGGTAAATCAACTTTGTATTGAATTTCCGGCATTCTATGCACCTCCTCGATTCTTTCAGAGCATTATTTGCTCTGTTTCTGTTTTGTATTATACAGAGTCTTTAATGCTCTGTCAAGAGTGCTAATAGTTACGTTGACAATTCTATTTTTGTATGTTAAATTATATTGCACAGGAGGTTGATAAGATGAATACTGGTAAAAAGATTAAGCTAATCCGTACATTTCGTGGATTAACGCAAAAAGAGCTTGGTGATTTAGCCGGCATTCATGAAGTCGCAATTCGTAAGTATGAGTTAGGAAAGAATCTTCCAAAACCTGAGCAGTTACGAAAGATTGCAGACGCATTGAATGTAAATGTCAACACACTTGCAGAATTTGATATTCAGACAGACGGAGATATACTACCTCTCCTGTTTGCTATCGACGAAGCATTTCCCGCCACTATTAAAGATGTAGATGGTACACCGGGAATCTTCTTTGAGAACAAAAGTCTGGTACAATTTCTGAAGGATTGGCAGGCTATGAAAGAATTATTACAATCAGGCAGTCAGACACAGGATAATTATGAAATATGGAAGACAATCCGTCCGAGTGTTACAAAGGTAACCCACGACGAGGATTAGCACGATTTTCCGCTTATCAGCTTGCTGAATATAAGCGAAAGGAATGGTGCAAATGAAGTTACCCAACGGATACGGAAGCGTTGTAAAACTTTCCGGTAAAAGAAGAAATCCTTATCTGGTGCGAAAGACCAACGGCTGGCACTTCGACAAAGAAAAGGATAAACAAGTTCAGGATTTTATCATTATAGGATATGCTCCCACCAGAGCAGATGGCTTGCAGATGCTGGCAGACTATAATAAAAATCCATTTGATACGAAAGCTGCAAAAATGACCTTTGATGATGTATATGAGGAATGGTCAAAACGCAAGTACCCAACTGTATCAGAATCCAATGTAAAAGGCTACACAGCCGCTTATAAGACATGTAGCAGTCTATATCATAAAGTGTTCAAGGATTTAAAGCTTGTAGATTTACAGACAGTCATTGATACCTGTGGTAAGAATTATCCTACCTTAAGGAAAATCAAGGTACTGTTCAACCAGCTTTATGATTTTGCTATCAAGAATGATATTTGCAATAAGGATTATTCCACCTTTGTAGATGTTGTTCAGTATAAGGACCGTAATCCGAATAAGTATGACCGAAACAAATTCGAGAAGGAAGAAATCGAACGGATATGGGAGCAGAAAGATGATAAGTATTATCAAATCATATTGATGCTATTGTATAACGGAGTAAGAATTTCAGAATTTTTGGATTTGAAAAAGGAAAATGTCCATCTGGACGAGCAATACTTTGATGTGATTAGCAGTAAAACCGAGAATGGAATCCGAAAGGTTCCTATCGCAGATAAGGTCTTACCTTTCTACAAGGCTTGGTTTGAAGATAATCCGGAATGCGAGTATCTTATCCATACACCGGATGGCAAACACTTTCAATACCGAAATTATTATGACAGCTACTTCCATCCATTGATGGAACAACTTAAGATTGACCGCACACCACATTGCTGCAGACACACATGTATTTCAATATTAGCAGAAGCCGGTGTCGATCAGACGATTATCAAGAAGATTGTGGGGCACTCCGGTGCAATGACTTTAACCGAGAAAGTATATACCCACTTTGATGTTAAGGAGCTTGTAAATGCGATTAACAAGATTTAAAAGAAAAGGACACTTTCCAGTAATTCCTTACTGAAAAATGTCCTATACATATCGTTGATATTCGTGTTGCATACTTGTTGCATACCGTTTGAAATCCAGCACATCTGACAACTTTCCACAACCTCTGTAACCCTTGTAAAATCGGGCTTTTCTTGTTTCTTGCGTTTCGCAAAGATTATCTCTTTGAGAACTGAGGTGCTCTACGAGCTGCCTTGAGACCGTATTTCTTACGTTCTTTCATACGAGGATCACGAGTTAAGAATCCTTCTTTCTTAAG
>JAFTPP010000019.1 GCA_017463255.1 Lachnospiraceae bacterium | reverse complement strand
TTGCAATATACTTGTCAAGTAACTGGAGAAAGTGAAGAAAAAGAGCGGCCGGATATGGTGGGAGTAGATTCGACTGGAAAAGAAGTGCTGCTTTTTGAGATGAAGTTTTATGCGTCGCTAACAGTTAATCAGCCACTTACTTATTTGGAACGATTGCGTAAGCATTCGGGCAAAGGATTAATGTTTGTGTGCCCTGCTGTAAGAAGAACGAATCTTTGGATGAAGTTGCAAGAATTATGTGAAGGCAAAGAGATTGAGCAGATAAGCGATTATTGTGTATCGGTTGATGGAATAAAAATGTCGCTCATTACATGGGGTGAGTTGATTGAGATGCTGAAACAAGTTGCTGCATCGGTAGATATTTCTTATGTTGCAGACATTGCTCAATTAGAAGGCTATTGTAATCAAATGGATAGTGATGCGTTTATTCCTTTCTCGCAAGAAGATTTGTCTGCGATTTGTGCAAGAAAAGAAGAACGATATTATATGGTTTTAGATGAAGTGATAGAATTATTGATGGCAGATGAGACGATAAAAGCCTCTAAAAAGGGGACAAAGGCTACTGCTTATCGAAAAGGTTATACTAGAAGTATGACGATTGATGAATACTCTATTACTTTAAATTATGATAGAGATTTGTGGAAAAATCCATCATCTGTAGAAACACCATTTTGGGTGGCAGTTAGAGATGCTGAATGGAATACTATTCCTGAGACTGCAGATATATTTAAGGCTGTACCGGAACAGCAAAAGGAAACTCTTTGGAATATATTATTCTTGGCATTACAACCTTTGCAGAATGTTACATTTTCTGAACTTTGTGAAGATATTAAGAGTCAAATCTTGAGATATGTAGATATGGTGAGATAATTGATTTAGTAAGATTATGGGAAAAGGAGAGGGTTATATGAAGAAAAGACTTTTGTTTTATGTATTATTAATTTTGTTTATTACTTGTCTTCATTTTGATGCAAAGGCATATTCAGAAGTGCCTTATCAAAAGGGATGGTATGTAGAAGAGGAAGACTATAAACAAAAATGTGCATTAGATAGTACATTGTCCATTGCCTTGACAGGGGAAGATTTGTACTATGATAAATATAAGTCCTGTCTTTTCGAGGTGGAAGGTGATAGGAAAGTAAAAATCACAGCATCTACGGTTACGAGCGATGCTGAAGCGGTAATAACACGATCAGATATGTATTTATATAAATTAGAGTGGGATGACGGAGATGATTATACAGATGCAGGATATTACATAAAGAAATTGGTAAAAAATATAGATGTCACTTCTTCGACGGCTACCACAAACTGTATGCTGGACTATGGTAAGTATTTGCTTATTGTTCGTAATAATGCGGACTTATATAGTGATGATACGAAATTTACTGTTAATTTCAAATTGGAAGATGTGACGATATATGCGCAAAATTTTCAACTTCCATCAAAGATGACAATTTATTGTGATAAAGAGAAAGATATAACAGCAACTTCAATCTTGCCATCGAATTATGATGTCTTTGAAGCAGATTGGACATCGTCAAATGAAAAGATAGTGGATATTTTCTATTTGGCTGGATGTGGAGATGAAACAGTGTGTCTTGCAGGAATTAAGGCTGGTAAAGCCAAGATTACAGCTACTTTACCTAACGGAACGAAGCGTACATGTGTAGTGACTGTGAAAAATGGGAATCCTGTCATCAATAAAAAGAAAATGACACTTACTAGATTAGATACGGCGGAGTTGTGGATAACGGGAACCTCTCAGAAAGTTAAATGGAGTAGCTCGAACAAAAATATAGTTTCAGTAAATCAGAAAGGGAAGATTAAAGCAAAAAAGGCTGGAAAAGCAACTATTACGGCTAAGGTTGGAGGAAGGAAATTAAAGTGTGTTGTGACGGTAAAAACTATTCCTGTTAATTTTCTTGCATATACCGTTAAATACAATACAAGAAATAATACTTTTTATCTCAAAATTGAGAATATGAGTAAGGCGAAAATCAAGATATATTCTAGTGGGGCATATTCGCAAGATAAGGATTATGTTAAATTTGACAGAAATTTATACTTGGCAGATGGAAAACAGTATGTGGAAATCAAGCCTGGAAAGAAAAAAACTATCAAATTTAAGGTTAACGGAGATTTGACTTGGCCGGTTATAGATGATCATACTATCTTTTTTAAATTTAATTTTGAGGGAAAAGATTATTGGGCAAAAGTATGTGTATACAGTTGTAAGTATTCAACTAATAAAAAGAAGTGGAAGTACACCGAGGCATATGCAAGATAATGAAGAGACACTTAATGAAAAGTGTGGTGGAAACTAGTGCTATGTTTTTGAATTATTGACTTTGAATGTTTTCAAAGATATTCAACAAGTTTCAATCATTCTCCTCTTGTCTTCGCAAATCAGTTGTGCGAAACTAATATTGAAAAAGAATATTTTCATACAAAAACCGTTGCAAATTTTTGTGCAGCGGTTTTTGCGTGCATTGATTATAACGGAGTTTTATGGTAGAATGAATAGAAATTCGAAATCCTTTCCAATCTATGGAAGGTACATATGGGTAAATCACTCAAGGGAAAAGAACATGGTAAAGGAATCACTCAGAGAAAAGACGGAATTTACCGGGGGAGATTCGTAAATCGGTTCGGCAAGCGCAGGATGGTGTAGTAACCCAATTTTAAGAAAAGAGAAAACGGCGAAAAGCCCGTAAATACAGGAGGTTTTAATAACATGGTAGGCTACAAGCAGGAATTTATTGAATTCTTGGCTGTCCCATTTTAAAGACTCTCCGAAACCTTGAAAAATGCCCTATTTACAAGGCTTACAGCACTTTTACAGAAATTGCAAAAGTATCGTAACTTATCGTAAAAGTGTGTAGTTTATCATAAAAAGTGTGTAGTAAAGTGTGTAGTACAAACGAATAGGAATCATCAGAAAAGGATGATAAAAGTATAAGTCCATGTACTTGTAGAAATGCAGGTATATGGACTTTTTTATTATCAAAAATTCAAATGGATTATGGAAGGAGAGTTAAGATTATGAGTAATGAAATTTCATTGTTTGAGAAGCTGGGCGGTACTTATACAGAGGTGGATGGCATTTTATATTCCGATATCGGTATGGATGATACTGATACGAAATCAGATATGGATTTGGTTGTGACATCTGCTGATATCGGTAAATATGGTCATCTGTGGATTTCTTATATGAAAGAAAATCATCCTGACAGGTATCGTCACCATATCAGAATGGGACAAATTCTGATTAAAGCAAAAGAAGTAAATGAAGAGGCTTATGAGATGTTTAATAGGATTGTAGAGAAGTATCTGACAAAGCATAAGCTAAAGGATACACATTCCACGATGGAGATGTGGAAATTAAGAGAGCAGGCGAAGCAGTTTGCGGAGGAGGTCATTTATGGAGAGATTGTTTACAAGTATCACTAATGCAGGAATGACTGCAACACAGAATGGAAAATTTATGCATACCGGTTTCTATGCCGGAGAAAGAGAGGATTTTATGAGAGAAAATTATTTTATGAATGAAACAACTATGGCACCTGTTAAGATTGCACTGGATCATGGCTGGAGTTCCATTAAGGGAGAGCATACCTTTATGGAGACTTCCGTGGTTCCGGTGGATTATGAACCCCTTACCAAGAACGGACTTTTAGAGTATAAGGGTAAAAAGTATATCGTGGGACAGGGCAGACTTGGAAAACAGGCAACAAAGACGGAGAATGAGAACTATTTTCTACTGACGCTTGTTGGCATTGCTAAGGAATTGCAGTATCAGGGAAAGGCGGGAGCAGAGCATGTGGAATTATATGCAGGCGTGCCACTTACTTTGTTTGGTGCGGAGCGTAAGGAGTTCCGTGATTATCTGTGGCACAAGGAGCGAGTTTCCTTTGCCTTTGAGGGCGTGCATTATTCCTTCTTTATGGATAAGGTAAAGATTTATGCCCAGTGTTATGCTGCCATTGCTAACCGTATGGGAGATATGGACAGACTTCGTTGTGTGGACTTGGGTTCCTGGACCTTGGATGTATTAAGTGTCCGTGACAGAATTCCTATGGATAAGGATGCTTACACCTATGAGCTTGGGCTGATTACCACTATTGAGCGTATCAAAAAGGATGCCCTTCCGAAGTTAAAGTGTGAAATTCCCGAGGATGACATTATTGATGTTATTCGTGGAAAGCAGTCCAATGTAAATGCTGATTTCGTTCCTTTTATCGAGAAGGGGTTACAGCAGTATGCGGACGAGGTGGAAGCAAAGCTTCGAGGGATTAAGGTGGATTTACTGCATGAGAATATCGTATATGTGGGCGGTGGTGCCTGTGTGATGAAGCGTTTTGGTAGAACGCAGGGCAGGAATATCCAGTATGTAACGGATGTAAAAGCAAATGCCATCGGTTACCGTTATCTTGCAGAAAATCTGGGATAGGAGGCTCTTATGGGAAATGCAATATCCTTTCGGTTGAATCCGAAATGTGAAAATGACAGAAAAATCCTTGCATGGCTGGAGGAGAAATCAAGCCAGCCGGGATATCTGAATCAGACAGAGCTTATCAAGCAGGCATTGCTTTCGGCTATGGAAAATGAGCAAAGAGGTATTCGGGAAAAAGAAACCACGGAGTGGATGGAGCAGGCAATCAAAAGCATGGCAGAGGAATTTACCAAGGTGGTGCAGGAATCATCACAGAATGTGGCTAACAATATGTTTGCCGGAGTTCTGGGGGCGATGGCTCAGCAGATGAATATGGGAGTTGATCCTATGGCTCCTATGCAGATGGCTGGTACAGTTCCTAATGGTATGACAGTTGCTGTGCCTAATATAATGTCGAATATTATGCCAGCTACTGTAGCAACGAATGTGCCGGAGCCAACGGTTCCCGGTAATGAACTTGTCGCAGATACTTCCAATGCTATGGATAGTGCCACAAAAGATGTGCTTGGAAGCCTGTTTGATATGGATGATGAGTAAGAAAATGGAATATCACAGTGTGACGGACTGTCTTACAAAAAGGTGCTTTGTATGAGGAAATCGCCTTATCTGTAAGACAGTTTTTTTATTTGGGAAAAGCTGTGATACGAAATTCTTACGAAGCCAGCCAAGCCTTTGGCAAAAAATAAAGTCTGCTTGCAGGCTTTATTTTATTGACCATAAGGCGGAAGAAGCTGGGGCTTGGGGATGCCAAATCCCCAACAAGTTCCTGCCCGTGTATATACAGGGCGGAACTTGCTCTACCTTATGCGACGTATCCGGAGCTCATGCCGACTTCGGTCGGCACGCATCAGCAGAAAAAGGATTTCTTGGGAATAGTGATGCGCAGGCTGTAGGAAGATTTCTTAAGAGAAATGTGGTTGGTACATTTTCTGTAAGACGGGTGTATGACAGAGTTCTATATAATCGGCGAGCGGACTATAACGAGCCGCTAGAAATTTCTGTAGGAGATATGCGCGAGTGACGAGCCAAGCGAGAATGCTTGCATTCTCATTTGGCGACCACCGCGACACCGAACGTTTTGACGTGCGGGGCACGAGCAGAGCGAGTGTATCCGTGAACGACCATAGGGGAGTGAGCGTAGACCGGCGGGAGGAGCGAAAGCGACGGCGAAAAGCATCTGCCGTATCCGGCAGTTTTTGTAACAGTTGATTTTATATTGGCATGTGAAGGAGCAGGAGTAATGAACTGCTCTTTTTTTATGTCAGATTGGAGGAGTTTATGAGAAACACAGATAAAAAGAAAGAGAACATGGTCCTAATGTCCATGCGTATATCGACAGAGGATAAGGAACAGATTGAGGAAAAAGCAAGAAAGACCGGGCTTAGCACTTCGGAATATATCAGACGGTGTGCATTGGGAAGAAAGCTTCCCTGCTATGGTGATACCAGTTTGCTGAAGGAGTATTCTATGCAGCTTGGCAAGATTGGTTCCAACCTAAATCAGATAGCAAAGCATTTGAATGGTGGTGGAGATTTCTACAGCGTCTATTATGAGGTAAAGGAAGCCGTCAGGGAGCTGATGGATTTGAAATTTAAAATACTTCCTGCATTGGAGGATGTTGCCTGTGGAAAGAAACGCAGACGTAAAAGCAGCGAGGATGGTGAAGAATAATGGCGATTTTAAAGCATATTTCGGTAAAAAACCGATTTTATTCATCGGCGGTGGAGTACCTTATCTGCCAGTTTGATGAATATACTAACAAGCCTGTTCTTGACGAAAAGGACAGAATACAGGAACGGGAGAATTATCTGATTGCAGGAGTAAACTGTGATGTGGATAGTTTTGGAGCAGAATGTATAGAGGTAAATCGTCTGTATGGCAAGAATAATTCCGTAAAGGATGTAAAGGCACACCACTATATCATCAGCTTTGAGCCAAATGATCCGATTACCATGGAGCAGGCTTTGGAATTTGGTAAACAGTGGTTGGATGTATTCGCACCTGGGCATCAGGCGGTGGTTGCAGTTCATCCGGATGGTCACAATGGCAGTCAGAATATGCATGTCCACATGGTTATCAATTCCGTTAGAAAGTATGCCGGAAAGCAGAGCAGGTGGCATGACAAGCCTTGCGAGTGGAAGCATGGCTGCAAGCATAAAAGCACTGGGAAGATGATGTTCCATGCAAAGAAGTGGGTAATGGAGAAGTGCATCCGTCTGGGCTTTGGGCAGGTGGATTTGCTTGCCAAGAAGCATACGGACAACTACTGGGTGGAAAAGCGTCTGATGAATCAGAATGCCAAGGATGGTGTAGGTGTTACTTCCAATCGTGAACTGGTTCGGGATACTATAGATAAGTTGTTGCCTTTTATGGATAGCTTTGAACAGTTGGTGGAATGTCTGCAATTTATGTATAGCTGGAAGATTCGTGTTACGGACAAAACAGTGACTTTTTCCACACCGGAAATGAAGAAGGGTATTCGTGGGAATAAGCTGGGTGAAGGTTATGGCAAAGCAGAACTTGTGGCTAGAATTGCAAAGGTTGTGGCAGAGCGTAATGCAGAAAAAGAAGCCCGCAGGATTGCAGAGGAAGAAGCAAGACTTAAAGCAGAGGCGCTTGCCAGAGAAGAAGCTGCTCGAAAGGAAAAGCAGTTGCAGGAGGAACGGAAGCAGATAGAAATTCTTTCACGAAAAAGGAAGCTGGCATATCAGCGTAACAAGATGCAGATGGAACTTTATAGCACAGAGCTTGACCGTAAGGAGTGGAACAAAGATTATGTTGCATATCTGGAGTCGGAGTTTATCAGAGATGCAGCTGATTTGTCAGAGGAAGAACTTACAGCATCGATTATGACAAGAGAAGAATTTGAGCGACAGCAGGCGTTAGAACTGCATCACGAAAAAGCTTCCAGAGCAGGGGAAGTCTGGGATATGGTGTTAAATCAACTTTCCGGTTCTACCCATAAGTGGAAGTGGGACTATATGGATTATCTGGAAGGTATCAAATACAGGGATATAGTGGATGTAACTTTGGAGGATGCAAAGAAAGAAATACTTTCCTATGAGGAATTTGCGGAATTGAAGGTTGCAGAAGAAGAGATTCAAGTGCAAGATTTAGAAATGGTTGCGATTCCGATTGATACAATGGATGAGACAAAGATTGTTGTAGTATCAGAGGATGTGGATTCTGAGATTATTGAAATGGAAGAAGCTGTATCAGAAAAGGCGGTGGATGTTCAAGAAGTAATTGATTACACCAAGTTCTCACTTGAAGAACGTGCAGCACTTCTTCCGGTTCCTATGGATGATTATGAAGCAGAATATGATGCTTATTGTCAGCGTATGAGCTATACCGCAGATAAGATGATGAGCATTCGATATAAAATGGCGGTATATGATGAATTCTTGGAGGAATACAATTACCGCAAAAAGCATTATGGTGTAAAGGATGATTTGAGAAGCATAGCTGTTTCTGAAAAGAACAGAGGAACGAGGTGATAACTGAATAAGGAAATCTAGATCATTAAATTTAGTGGCGAACTGTTATATATCAGCAGTTCGCCGGCTATAAAAAACTTGGAAAAAATGTATGGAATGCAGAGATATTACATGGTATAATGAAGAGCAAAAATTGGAATTTGATAAATAGCATAGTTCTCTTGATAAAAGTGTCTATCCATTTGAAAAAATGGATAGACATTCTTTATATGTTTAAAGTTGATGTTCATACAGAGAAAGAATGATTGACAATTCAGTTGGATTGTGTTAAGTTAAATTGGCAATGACCAAATATTGAAGAATGGTCACAGACGGGAGGATGTATGTCAGCAGCTTTTACAGTGGAACAACAAGATAGCATCAGAGTACAACTTTTCGAAGCAGGAATTCATCTGCTTAAAGAGGTAGGCGTACAGCGTATGACAGTATCAAAGCTTACAAAGGCAGCAGGAATCGCCAAGGGGAGCTTTTATAATTTTTTTGAATCCAAAGAAGATTTTTTATTAAAATTATGCCAGTACGCGGAAGTCAAAACTTGGGATATGTTCCATAAGCGCATGAGGGGGGAAAGTAGTATGAATACTCATGAATTTATGGCTTTTTTGCGTGAATACATGAATAGTGATTATGATTTGCTGAATGGATTGACTGTTGAAGATTTTGTGTGGATTAAGGGACATATGAAAGAGGTTAAACCGTTTGAACCCTCAGTACTTACTGGGACTATACAGACTGTTTTTGGTTATTTATCGGATGTACGTGCAGATGTTGATATTGGAATTGTAGTAAATTTGATTAAAGGCGTGTACGGAATGCGTGAAAACAGGGAAACAATGATTGAAACATCCTTAGAGGAGAGCATTGAAGTTATATTAAGGGCCTTAGAAAATTACATTTCAGGAAAAGAAAATCATGGAAAAAGTAAAATTAATTAATAATGATTGTATGAAAAAAGCTTTGAAGTTACAGTTGAAATAGAGGTGAAATAATAGTTATGAAAAGAAGTTATCCAAAATCATGGGGAAAGTTGTTTGAAAGATATATTGACGAGCGTATGCCAGAACAAAAGAAGGAGATTTGTGATAGGGCTGATAAAGAATATCAGAAGCTTCTAACACAGATGCCGGATTTAGGTGGAAAGAAAAATAGCATGGCTGCAAATATGGATACATGGTTTTCGATAGTGGCTTTTTACGAAGCAAGTGACCATGCAATTGATGGTGATGCATTCCAAATCATTCATCAAGAATGCTTATGCTGCTGCGGAAAATATTGTAGAAAAGTTTGACTTCATTATCTATGAACAGTTTTTCTTTTTAGGAAAGCATCTTGCAGAAAAGTATAATAAACCTGTAGCAAGGATTTTTACTGCTCCGGTTACAAACGAAAAATTAATGAAAGAATTTATTGCTTCAAAAGGACCGTTATCTATTTTTAAACATAAATGGATTGCAAGAGCATTCACGAAAGATATAGCAAAGGGCATTTCAATGAAAACAGATAACTGGCTCGATGAAATCATTTATAATCCGCCAAAGTTGAATCTTGTATATACACTTCGTGAATATCAACCTTATGAAGCAGAATTTCCAGAGGAGCAGTATAAATTCTTGGGTCCATCTATATACGAGAGAAAAACAGGTATCTTGGATTTTGTAAAAGGTAAAAATTCTGTTGTATATATATCGTTGGGAACAGTGGTAAAGGGAGCCGTGCCTTTCTTCCGAAATTGTCTAGAAGCATTTCGTGATGAAAATATTGATGTGATTATTTCTGTTGGTGAGAAATTTGATTGCAGAAAACTAAGAAACATATCACCTAATATACATATTTACAATTCTGTACCACAGCTGGAAGTGTTAAAAATAGCAGATGTATTTGTTACACATGGAGGTATGAATAGTGTTTCAGAGTCTCTTGTTTATGGAACTCCAATGGTTGTAATACCTATCGCATCTGACCAGCCTGTAAATGCACGATGCGTAGAAAAACTTGGCGTAGGAAAGCGATTAGAGTATTCCGATGCCAACAAAGATAGTATAAAAGAATATGTTCTGTCCGTACTTCTTGATACTGACATCAACGATAATATTGCAAAAGTTCAGAAATTGATAAGACAAGCTCCTGGCAATCAGGGTGGCGCAGAAGTGATTATTGATTATTACGAAAATATGTAAAGCGCTTGAATTTAAAGTTTCACATTTGCATATTTAATGGAGTATGTGTAAAACAGCACATACTCCATTTTTTGTATTGACAAATACGGAAACATAATGTATGTTATATAACAAGAATTATGAAAGGAGATAATCATGCCACCAAAAGCGAAAATTACGAAAGAAATGATAGTAGATACTGCTTTTTCGATTGTGCAGAAAGAGGGCGTAGATAAAGTTACTGCTCGAAGTATCTCGGAGCAATTAAAATGTTCTACTCAACCAGTGTTATATTACTTTGCAACTATAGAGGCAATTAAAAAGGAAGTGTATGCAAAAGCAGATGAATATCATGCGAATTATATTATGAACATGGAAAACGATTATGGAAATCCCATGCTAACTATTGGAATGAATTATATCAAGTTTGCAATAGAGGAAAGGAACCTCTTCCGTTTTTTGTTTCAATCGAATGAGCTGTCGGGAGTGGGAATGTTAGATTTGTTGGAAGCTGAGGAGTTACTACCAATGCTTACTGTATTACAGAAAGAATTGGATATGTCAATGGAAGATACGAAAGAAGTTTTTAGCACATTATTCATCTTCGTCCATGGATATGCCAGTTTATATGCGAATAATACAATGGTTTATGATGAACCAAACATAATGAAAGCACTAGAAAGAATATTTTATGGAGCAGTTTGCGCTGCGAAAGGAGAGTAATATGAAAAAGACAAGTAAATCCGTAATGATTCCGTTGATACTTATGACACTTTTATCTGTAATGTGTTTGTTTAAGATAAAAGTGGGAGGCGAGATGCTACCACTTGCATCCGTTGCTTTAATTATTGGTATTGTAGCATTTTTTGTTACAAGAAAGACGAATGATGATATAAATGAAGGATTAAATCATAAAACTATTTTAAGTTCATTAAAAAATAAGAATACTATTGTTTTGATTTTTATGCCACTGATAATGAATGTTATTTGTCTTTTGATAGCGAAATTGTTTGTACCGGAGTTTATTGAGCATCTTACAGCGCGAACAGATTTCCTGGCTTTCAATATGATACCTGTGCTGATTGTCGAGCTTATTATTGCAGCATTAGGTGAAGAAATCGCATGGAGAGCTTTTTTTCAAAAACAAATGTCAAAGGTATTGCCATTTGTGCCATCCCTTATTATTTCATCGGCATTATTTTCAATATGTCATTTTAATCAAGGGAGTGCAATTGTTGTAATCTATGATTTGGTGTTTGTGTTTATAAATGCTATGATATATGGCATCATTTTCAAAAAATCAGACAATGCGTTTATCAGTACGATCGCACATTTTCTTGCGAACTTATTTGGAACTGTGTCAATTATGTTTTTATAAATCTGTAGTAAAACAAGCGAATATTTCAGCCTTATGGAGAGCTTGTAAGTACACGATTATTGAATTTTGAGGAGAATACATAAAATGAAAACCCAAAAAATGATTTTGAGTATTATACTGAGTTTATTGGCATTGGTAGTTGCTCAAATTTTATCACAACTAATTGCAAGTATTGTGATGCTTGTAAAAATCCCATCTTTTGTCGCTAATATATTAGCAGGATTTTTATATGTTGGATTTGCCTATTTGTTAATTAAACTCTTATGCAAAAAATATATTAAAGGCGATATGAGTGATTATAATATACCCATATTTAAGATAGAGCTAAAATGGGGTATTGTTGCTGTTCTTTTACCGATAATAATAACTGTATTTTACATATTATTTATACCAGGTTCTTTTGAACAGAATGCTCTTGATATTGATTCAAAGTTGGAGTTGTTATCAGCGGGCATTTTCTTTACCGGATTTGGTGCAGGTTTTGTTGAAGAGCTGGTCTTTCGTGGTGTTATAATGAGTGTTATAGAAAAAAGATTCAGCAAAAAGATTGCGATTATTGTACCATCTGTATTGTTTGGTTTGGTACATATTATTGGCATGGGATTTAACCTTTTAAGTTGCATATTGGTTCTTTTGGCTGGCACAATGGTTGGGATAATGTTTTCTCTTATTGCTTCTGAAACTAACTCTATATGGAATAGTGCAATAGTTCATGCATTTTGGAATATTATAATTATTGGAGGAATTTTACAGGTAGGTTCAGAATTTGATGAGTATTCTTTGTTTAGTTATGTGTTAGATGTAAAATCATTTTTGTTAACAGGTGGGGAATTCGGAATAGAATCATCTATTATAGCTGTAATGGGTTATGGTCTGATTTGCCTATTAGCTGTATTATCAAATAAAAAGAAAAATGAACGAACTTAGACAAATTTTAGTCTCGCGGTGAGATTGAAAGTATACGTTTATTTGAATTTTACGAATTGTTTTGCGTAAGAAGGAGGTAATTGTGAGTCGTATAATTTTTCAAGGATCATATATAGTGGTACTACCTTCCTTTGGCAAGACTGCTACGCACAAACATCCTTTTATGCATCTGTTTGTTGGTGCTAATGGATGTAAAATTAAAGTAGAGAAGAAAGAACTGCAAAGTAATATTATTATGTTAGACTC
>JAFTPP010000018.1 GCA_017463255.1 Lachnospiraceae bacterium | reverse complement strand
TCAAATCCTTTTGGGAATTATCAGAATTACAAGTGGTATGAATGTGCTTGACTTTGCTAACGAATATCTTTTTAAACCTTTAGGAATTGTGCCAAGAAGCAATGCAGGTTGCGAGACTAAAGAAGATCAGTTTGAGTATTTAATGAACAAAAATGACCACGGAAAGGTTTGGTTTTTGGATCCGACAGGTATGCCAACTGCAGGTTGGGGATTATCTCTTTCAGCTTATGAAATGGCACAGATAGGTTTGATGGTGCTTAATAACGGTGTTTATAATAATACCCGTATTATAAGTGAGAACTGGATTGAAATGATGACAAAATCCTACATATCTACCGATGAGAAATTTGGAAATCAGGATTATGGTTTTTTGTGGTGGCTCCCACACAGAACAAGAGAGGTAATTGCTGCTATTGGTGATGGTGGTAATATTATATATGTTGATAGAAAAAATCAAATTGTAGTAGCCATAACTGCACATTTTAAACCGATGGTTTTTGACAGAGTAGAATATATTGAGAAAAATGTTGTTGAAGCATTAACAAAGAGGTAAATTTGAATTTTACGCATTGTTAAGAAAGGAGTAAAGTATGTTAGAAGTAGGAACCAAGGCACCAGATTTTGAGCTGTTTGACCAAGATGGGAAATTGCATAAATTAAATGATTATATTGGAAAAAAGGTTATTTTATATTTTTATCCAAAGGATAATACACCGGGATGTACAAAGCAAGCATGTGGATTTTCTGAAAGATATCCTCAGTTTACAGAGAAAGGAGCAGTTGTCCTTGGGGTCAGTAAGGATTCAGTGGCTTCTCATAAAAAATTTGTAGAAAAATACGGATTGGTATTTACGCTTCTTGCAGACCCGGAGCGCACCGTAATTGAAACATACGATGTATGGCAGGAAAAGAAAAATTACGGTAAGGTTTCTATGGGGGTTGTAAGAACAACATATCTAATAGATGAGCAAGGAATTATTATTAAAGCAAATGATAGGGTGAAAGCAGCAGAGGACCCGGAAAAAATGCTGCAGGAATTAGAATAATGAAAATAATATTATCTCCAGCAAAAAAGATGAATATAAATCTTGATACTTTAGAACCTATGGGATTGCCCATGTTTATTGATAGGTCTACGGAAATATTAGCATGGTTAAAAGGCAAGTCTAAAGACGAGTTAAAGGAATTGTGGAAATGCAATGATAAAATCGTGGAGCAAAATGTGAGACGTTTAGAGAATATGGACTTGTACCATAGGCTTACACCGGCGATATTATCATATGAAGGAATTGCGTACCAGTACATGGCTCCTACAGTATTTGAGGATGGGCATTTTGAATATATACAGGAACATCTAAGGATATTATCAGCGTTCTATGGTGTTTTGAAGCCAATGGATGGAGTAACACCTTACCGCTTAGAGATGAAGGCAAAAGCTACAATCGGAAATGAAAAAAACTTATATGAATATTGGGGAGATATGCTTTACAAAGGTGTTAGAGATGAGAAGGGCATTATAATTAATCTGGCATCAAAAGAATATTCTAAATGTATCGAGAGATATCTATCCGAAGAAGATACCTATATATCAATAACATTTTGCGAATTATCTGCCGGGAAACTGGTAACAAAAGGTACTTATGCAAAAATGGCACGAGGTGAAATGGTTAGGTTCATGGCAGAAAACTGCATTGAAAATCCCGAAGAAATAAAGAAATTCAATAGACTTGGATACGTTTTTAGAGAAGACTTATCTTCTAAAATAGAATATGTTTTTGAAAGAAGACTGTGATTTTGTTATCACAGTCTTTCTTTACTTCATAAGGATACATGGTATAATATTTTTATAGCATATGCCGAAAAGAGGTGTTGCACGGACAACTGCTCAATTAATTTATAATAATGCGAGAGAAAAAATTGCAAAGGCGTTAGTGATGGGAAAGGGGCTTCAAATCGAAGGTGGAAATTACGTGCTTTGTGATGGAAGCCAGCATTGTAAAAAATGTCATTTAACGAAATCTTACTTGAATCAAAGACAATTACAAGAAAAGGAGAATGGAATTATGCGAATAGCGGTAACTTGTGACAACGAAGAGGTATTTCAGCATTTTGGAAGAACCGAGAATTTTAAAGTATATGAAATAGAGAATAATCAAGTTATTTCTTCGGAAGTGATTAGCTCAAATGGACAAGGACATGGTGCTCTGGCAGGAGTGCTTGCAACAAATCAGATAGATGTACTTATTTGTGGCGGTATCGGAGGCGGTGCACAGATGGCGCTTGCAGAAGCCGGAATAGAACTGTGTGCAGGTGCAACAGGAAATGTGGATAAAGCAGTTTCAAGTTATCTTGCCGGTACGCTTGTAAATACCGGTTCAAATTGTAATCACCATCACCATGAGGATAGACATACTTGTGGAGACCATGGATGTGGAAACCATGGTTGTGGAAAGCATTAATTTATAAAACGAATTGAGGTGTAAGAAATGAAAGTGGTAATTGTAGGTGGTGTGGCTGGTGGAGCTTCGGCCGCAGCAAGAATTCGCCGTCTGGACGAAAGTGCAGAAATAATTGTTTTTGAAAAGACAGGATATATTTCTTACGCCAATTGTGGTCTGCCATATTATATCGGTGATGTAATAACAGATTCCGGTGATTTGACACTTCAGACGCCGGAAAGTTTTTGGAAAAGATTTCGGATTTCAGTAAAAGTAAATCATGAAGTAACTAACATTGATGTGACCCAAAAGACAGTAACAGTAAAAAATCTGCTTACAGGCACAGAATGGGAGGAACCTTATGATAAGCTCTTATTATCTCCGGGTGCAAAACCTGTAAGACCAAATCTGCCCGGAATTGACAGTGAAAAGATTTTTTCGCTAAGAACAGTAGAAGATACGTTTCGAATTCATGATTATTTGGAAAAAACAAAAGCGCAAAATGCCGTGATTGTGGGCGGAGGCTATATAGGTATTGAGGTTGCGGAAAATCTTAAGGAAAAAGGTCTTAATGTGACGATTGTTCAGAGGCCGAATCAGTTGATGAATACGCTGGATTATGATATGGCTTCGTTTGTTCATAGTAAGCTTCGTGCAAAGGGGATTTCATTAAGACTGAATAGTAATGTTACCTCTTTTCGACAGGATGGGGAACGTATTGTGACCCTGCTGGAAGATAATAGTGAAATAGCAGCTGATATGGTTTTGCTTGCCATAGGGGTGGCACCCGAAAATAGTCTTGCAAAACAAGCAGGACTAAAGCTTGGTGTAAAAGGAAGTATTGTCGTAAATGATCGTATGGAAACCTCTGTACAGGATATTTATGCTGTGGGTGATGCTATTCAGGTGAAACATTTTGTGACAGAAGAAGATACCGTAATTGCACTTGCAGGACCGGCGAATAAGCAGGGACGTATTGCAGCAGATAATATCTGTGGAGGGGATAGCCATTATCAGGGTTCTATGGGTTCCTCCATAATAAAGATATTTGATATGACTGTTGCAGGAACTGGTTTGACTGAGAAAGTAGCTAAATCTATGGGAATTGATTGTGAAAGTGTTGTCCTTTCCCCGGCTTCTCATGCAGGTTATTATCCCGGTGCAAAAGTTATGACCATGAAGGTTGTTTTTGAAAAGGATACATGGAAACTTCTTGGAGCGCAGATTGTGGGAACAGAAGGTGTGGATAAGAGACTGGATGTGCTTGCCACAGCAATGCATGCCGGTATGAAAGCGAATATGCTTAAGGATTTAGATTTGGCATATGCGCCACCATTTTCATCGGCGAAGGACCCTGTTAATATGGCAGGATTTATGATTGAAAACATCAGGAATGGCTTTGTGAAACAGTATCACTGGGATGAGATTGCAGGCCTTCCGAGAGACGGAAGCGTTACATTATTGGATACCAGAACGGCATATGAGTATAAAAGTGGACACATTGATGGATACATCAATATTCCGGTGGATGACTTGAGAGAACGAATGAATGAAATTGATGACAGTAAGCCGGTGTATGTAATATGCCAGAGTGGTCTCCGAAGTTATATCGCTTGCCGAATACTAACTCAGAATGGTTTTGATTGTTATAATTTTTCCGGTGGATATCGTTTTTACGCAAGTGTCATCCATGAAAAACAAATGAGTGAATGTACATACCCTTGTGGTATGGAAAAATACAAAGGAGGTATTTTATGAGGTACATATGTCAAATTTGTGGATATGTCTATGATGATGAAAAAGAAAAAGTCCCATTTGAACAGTTGCCGGCGGACTGGAAGTGTCCGCTTTGTGGTGCGGTTAAATCTGATTTTAAGCCGGAAGTACCCAAAACAGAAGTAAATCCAGTCAGTGTGAATACAGAGGCTGCAGACCTAAAAAAACTTTCAGCGGGACAATTAGCTGCGGTATGCTCTAATCTTGCAAGAGGTTGTGAAAAGCAGTACAAATCGGAGGAAGCAGGTCTGTTCAATGAACTGGCAGCATATTTTACCAGTATTACACCGGCAGTAAATGATGCAACTGTCGAAAATGTGGCGAAACTGTTACAGGAGGATATAGATAAATATCCTACTGTTAGAGCTGTTGCGGACCAAAATAAAGATAGGGGTGCAGCAAGAATCTGTGTATGGGGTGAAAAGGTTACAAGAATGCTTTCATCACTGGTAAACAGATATCTGAATGAAGGAGAGGCAATGCTTGCTGATACAGACATTTGGGTTTGCACAGTGTGTGGATTTGTATATATAGGAGAGACACCACCTGAGCTTTGCCCGGTATGTAAAGTTCCTCCTTATAAATTTGAAAAGATAGAAGGGAGGGCATAAATATGGAATTAAAGGCAGTTAGAAACCTTAGGCTTTGTACAAAGGATTGCCTGTGTCTGTATGTATGTCCTTATGGAGCGACAGATACGGAAGATAGTATTATTGATATCAATAAATGTGTGGGATGCGGAATGTGTGCGCAGGCTTGTCCTAGTGGAGCTATCAGCATGGTACCCGTTGAGTTTCCGCCACAACAATCTAAAACGGATGAAGTAAAGGTTACATTAAACGAACTGGCACAGAATAAGTCTGATGGTGAGACTATGGCCAGACAAATAGCAGATACAACGAATGGGGAAGGACTTAGCCGTTTAATGAATGCGGTAGCCAAATCAGAAAGACTGATTGCGGAAGATATTGTTAGAGAAGCAGGTTTTATGCTTCCACAGAGCAATAATGTACATGAGTTATTAGAGGAGTTGATTGCAAATCCTCCTACGTCAGACTTTCCGATGGATACAGCAAAGAAGTTATTAGAAATTGTTCCAAATAATGAAAAAAAAGAAAAGTCAAAGGGAGAGACAATTATGACAACATGGAAATGTACAGTATGCGGATACGTTCACGAAGGAGAACAGCCACCGGAGCAGTGCCCAATATGTAAGCAGCCTGCTGAGAAATTTGAGAAAGTAGCAGAGGTTAAGAAGAGTCCATACGCAGGAACCAAAACAGAAAAGAACTTATGGGAAGCATTTGCCGGTGAGTCACAGGCAAGAAATAAGTACACTTACTTTGCATCTGTAGCAAAGAAAGCCGGATATGAACAGATTGCGGCTTTGTTCTTACAGACAGCAGAGAATGAGAAAGAACACGCAAAGCTTTGGTTTAAAGCCTTGGGCGAACTTGGTGATACAGCAGAAAACCTTCTTCATGCAGCAGAAGGCGAAAATGCAGAATGGACCGATATGTATGAGAGAATGGCAAAGGATGCAGAGGAAGAAGGCTTTACAGAACTTGCAGCACAGTTTAGAGGGGTAGCTGCCATCGAGAAGTTACATGAGGAAAGATATCGTGCATTGCTTAAAAATGTTGAAACTATGGAAGTATTTAAAAAGAGTGGCGTAACTATGTGGGAATGTCGTAACTGCGGTCATGTAGTAGTCGGTCTTGAAGCACCGGAAGTTTGTCCTGTATGTAATCATCCACAGGCATATTTTGAAGCACGTAAAGAGAATTATTAATAGGGAGGTTTTTTATATGAAATATTATATTTGTGAGCATTGTGGAAATATTATTGAATATGTGAAGGAGTCAGGTGTTCCAGTTATGTGCTGTGGTCAGAAGATGACAGAGATTGTACCGGGAACCAGTGATGGAGCACATGAGAAGCATGTACCTGTTGTAATAGTGGATGGAGACAAGGTGACTGTTGAAGTTGGTGAAGTAGAGCATCCAATGGTAGAAGCACATTATATTCAGTGGATTGCTATTGAAACAACAAGAGGTGGTCAGAGAGTTAAATTAGAATATACAGATAAACCAAGAGCAGAGTTTAAACTTGCGGATGGTGAAGAATTTGTGGCAGCCTATGAGTACTGCAATTTACATGGGTTATGGAAGAAATAAGATATAGCAAATAGAGGTACAAATTTCAGTCTTACAGAGAGATTGATAGCACGCATGAATTTGAAGTTTATACACTGTTAGTATTTAAAGAAAGGATGGCAAAATGTGCTGTCCTTTTTTGTGTAATTATAGCAAGACAGGAAAAGATTTAGTATAATTCATGTGATATCTTATATGTGTAGCTACAAAACAATTGAAAGAAGGTGTTTGAATGAATCTGACGATTATTCAAAAATCCATTGATTATATTGAGGATAATCTAAAAACCGATATCACGGCGAAGGAATTAAGTGAGATGGCAGGATTTTCAATGTTTCACTACTATCGGCTGTTTCATAGTGCAGTTGGTTTGCCTGTTATGCAATACATAACAAGGAGAAGGTTGCTTAATGCACTGTACGACATACATTGTGGAGAGAAAATGGTAGTCGTGGCATTGGATTACGGATTCGAAACACAGGCAGGATTTTATAAAGCCTTTATTCGCGAATTTGGATATACGCCGACAGAATTCCTTAATATGAGCAAGAAAAAGAAACCGTACAGAATTAATCTATTCAAGGAGGAACACATAATGGTATCACACAAAAAATTAAAAGAAGTTTTACAGAATTGGGGATTAGAGAATGAAAAGCTGTCGGATGTTGTATATGCTGAAACAGGTAATGTAAGTGAGTCAGCATGTTATGTAGGAGACAACTATATTATCAAATTTTCGCCTAATCTAGGGAATGTAGAGAAACATATTTCATTATCACAGGCAATTGAAAGTGTAGGTTTATCAACTGCTACACCTATAAAAACAGTAGACGGTAAGTTCGTGGTTGCAAGCGAGGAATTGTATTTTTATGTTACCAAGCGATTGGAAGGAAAACAATTAAAGGCAAGTACGATGTATTTTGAGGATTATATGCCAAAGGCAAGATTTATCGGTGAAATCGTAGGTCAGTTAAGTGTAGCACTTTCCAAGGTAGAAGTAATTACAAATCAAGCTAATATATTTAAAAGTGCAAAAGAATGGGCTATCCCAGCTTTGTCAGGAAAAATGGATTTTCCTAAGAGTTTCGTAGAAATGTACGAAAAGGAATTTGGGGAGATATATGAATCATTACCACAACAAATTATTCATCGCGACCCGAATCCAGGGAATATTATTTTATATGGCGACAATTGGGGTGTTCTTGATTTTGACCTTAGTGAAAGAAATATTAGAATTTTTGACCCATGCTATGCAGCTACAGCAATATTATCTGAAAGCTTTGAGGCTGATAACGCAGATAAGTTGAAACAATGGATTATGATATATAAAAATATATTGTATGGATATGATGAAGTTGTAAAACTTTCAGATAACGAGTGGAAAGCAATTCCATATGTTGTTATTACAAATCAGCTTATATCAACAGCGTGGTTTTCTGAACAAGAGAAGTATAGGGAACTTTACGAAACAAATAAGAAAATGACCGAGTGGATGTTGCATAATTTTGAT
>JAFTPP010000017.1 GCA_017463255.1 Lachnospiraceae bacterium | reverse complement strand
GTGTTTGGCAGTATATGCAAACAGGGTGAAGGATACCGGTCTCTTTTTGGGGGAAAAGGCTTGCTTTTTACGTGCGGAGAAATTGACTTTGCAAAGAAGACGGGAGAACCGGTTTTGCAGAGAAAGAATTTGTTGTTTTGACTTGTATAATACGGATAAAAACGGTAAAATAAGCAATAGATTAGCAAGAGAGTTGCCATTGGAAATAAAAAAGAAATATATTCCCGGAGGGAGATAATAATATGAAGGTATTGGTAACAGGTGTCAAAGGACAGTTGGGCTTTGATGTGGTAAGGGAGCTGGAAAAGAGAAATATGGAAGCAGTCGGTGTGGACATTGAAGAGATGGATATTACCGATGCACAGAGCGTGGACAGGGTTATCCGCGAGGCGGCTCCGGATGCGGTCATTCACTGTGCGGCTTATACGGCAGTGGATGCAGCGGAGGACAATGAAGAACTTTGCAGAAAAGTAAATGCAGAGGGCCCGCAGAATATTGCAAATGTATGTAAGGCACTGGACATTAAGATGATATATATCAGCACGGACTACGTGTTTGACGGGCAGGGTGAGAGACCTTGGGAGCCGGAGGATGAGAGACATCCTTTGAGCGTATACGGACAGACCAAGTATGAAGGCGAGCTGGCAGTACAGAATACTTTGGAAAAATATTTTATCGTGCGTATTGCATGGGTGTTTGGTGTGAATGGTAAGAATTTTGTAAAGACCATGTTGCGTCTGGCAGAAACCCACAATAAACTGACTGTTGTCAATGACCAGTACGGTTCTCCTACTTATACCTATGATTTGGCGAGACTCTTGGTGGATATGGTGCTTACGGACAAGTATGGCGTATATCACGCAACCAATGAAGGCATCTGTACATGGTATGAATTTGCCTGTGAGATATTCAGGCTGGCAGGTATTGAAATGGAAGTGGCACCGGTTTCTTCTGATGAGTATCCGGCGAAGGCAAAGCGTCCCGAAAACAGCCGTATGAGTAAGGATAAGCTGGAGGCTAACGGCTTTGAACGCCTTCCTGCATGGCAGGACGCATTAAAGAGATATCTGGAAATTATCAGAGCCTGACCCAAGAGAACGGAGAGGCAGAAGTTTCGCATGTAGGAGTGGGATTTTTGCTACAAAAAAATTAAAAAAATTATTGACAATGCATTTGCAAAAACGTATACTAATATAGCGTGCGTGCAAATGCATTTCTTTTTGTGGTGCAAGATTGTACAAAAGGACTTGTTATGCCGCATAAAAAACCAAAACATTTTATAATAAGAAAGAGGTGAAACAGAATGCCAACATTTAACCAGTTAGTAAGAAAAGGACGTCAGACAACTGAAAAGAAGTCTACAGCACCTGCTCTGCAGAAGGGTTTCAACTCCCTGCACAAGAAAGCAACCAATACTTCTTCTCCTCAGAAGAGAGGTGTATGTACAGCTGTTAAGACTGCAACTCCTAAGAAGCCTAACTCTGCACTTAGAAAGATCGCCAGAGTACGTCTTTCCAACGGAATCGAAGTAACCAGCTACATTCCCGGTGAAGGTCACAACTTACAGGAGCATAGCGTTGTACTGATCAGAGGCGGTAGAGTTAAAGACTTACCCGGTACCAGATACCACATCATCAGAGGTACACTGGATACTGCAGGTGTCGCTAACAGAAAGCAGGCTCGCTCCAAGTATGGTGCTAAGAGACCTAAGGCTGGAAAGTAATTTAGGAAACTGATTACTTGTAACCGGTGGGACCGGTTGTTAATGACCGGATGAAACCGGTAACCGTATTCGCATAACGGAACTATTTGAGTGTTGGAATTCTGTCTTAATACAGATATACCGCACGAACACTAGGGAAACAATTGTGAGTACCGATGATTTAATTAACTTAACACGTACATGTTTAAAACAGTGATAACGTGTTATCATTTATTAAGGAGGGAAGAACCGTGCCACGTAAAGGACATATTCAGAAAAGAGATGTGTTAGCAGATCCTTTATACAACAGCAAAGTGGTAACCAAGCTTATCAACAACGTAATGTTAGATGGTAAGAAGGGTGTAGCACAGAAGATTGTATACGGAGCATTTGCTAAAGTAGAAGAGAAGTCAGGCAAGGCTGCTTTGGAAGTTTTCGAAGAAGCTATGAACAACCTTATGCCTGTTCTGGAAGTAAAGGCTAGACGTATCGGTGGTGCTACCTATCAGGTGCCTATCGAAGTTAGACCTGACCGTCGTCAGGCGCTGGGTCTTCGTTGGTTAGTAATGTTTTCTCGTAAGAGAGGCGAAAAGACCATGGAAGACAGACTGGCAAACGAAATTCTTGATGCAGCAAACAATACAGGTTCTGCTGTAAAGAGAAAAGAAGACATGCACAAGATGGCAGAAGCAAACAAGGCATTCGCGCATTACAGATTCTAATAATGAAACTGAGGAATGCCTCAGCGTTTGCACACTATCGTTTCTAATAAGAATTTGTATCTGCAAACGCTTCGGCATTCGCGCATTACAGATTCTAGTGATAAGCGTTTTGGAACGCTTCGGCATTCGCGCATTACAGATTCTAGGGCGAAAATGTATACTGTTATCTTATTGACTAATATAAGGAGGAAAAAACCTTGGCTGGAAGAGAATATCCATTAGAGAGAACCAGAAATATTGGTATTATGGCTCATATCGATGCCGGTAAGACTACCACAACCGAGCGTATTCTTTACTATACCGGTGTTAACTATAAGATTGGTGATACTCATGAAGGTACTGCTACCATGGACTGGATGGCTCAGGAGCAGGAAAGAGGTATTACCATTACTTCCGCAGCTACTACCTGCCATTGGACTCTGCAGGAAAACTGCAAGCCCAAGGAAGGTGCACTGGAACATCGTATCAACATTATCGATACCCCCGGACACGTTGACTTCACTGTTGAAGTAGAACGTTCCCTGCGTGTACTTGATGGTGCTGTAGGTGTATTCTGTGCAAAGGGTGGTGTTGAGCCTCAGTCTGAAAATGTATGGCGTCAGGCTGATACCTACAACGTACCCCGTATGGCTTTCATCAACAAGATGGACATCCTGGGTGCAAACTTCTACGGTGCTGTAGAACAGATTAAGACCAGACTGGGTAAGAATGCAATCTGCATTCAGTTGCCTATCGGTAAAGAAGATGAATTCAAGGGAGTTATCGACCTGTTTGAAATGAAAGCTTACATCTACAATGATGATAAGGGCGATGACATTTCTATCGTAGACATCCCTGAAGACATGAAAGATGATGCTGAATTATATCGTCAGGAATTAGTAGAAAAAATCTGCGAATTAGATGATGATTTAATGATGATGTATCTGGAAGGTGAAGAACCTTCTAATGATGAATTAAAGGCTGCATTGAGAAAAGGTACATGTGAATGTACAGCTGTTCCTGTATGCTGCGGTACTGCATACAGAAACAAAGGTGTTCAGAAGTTATTGGATGCCGTTATCGAATTTATGCCCTCTCCTATCGATATCCCTGCTATTAAGGGTGTTGACATGGAAGGTAACGAAATCGAAAGACATTCTTCAGATGAGGAACCTTTCTCTGCATTGGCATTCAAGATTATGACCGACCCCTTCGTAGGTAAGCTTGCTTACTTCCGTGTGTACTCCGGTACCATGAACTCCGGTTCTTACGTATTGAATGCAACCAAAGATAAGAAGGAACGTGTTGGACGTATCCTGCAGATGCATGCTAACAAGAGAGCAGAACTTGATAAGGTTTACTCCGGCGATATTGCTGCAGCAGTAGGCTTTAAGTTCACTACCACAGGTGATACCATCTGTGACGAACAGCATCCTGTAATCTTAGAGTCCATGGAATTCCCTGAGCCTGTTATCGAGCTTGCTATCGAGCCTAAGACCAAGGCAGGTCAGGGTAAAATGGGTGAAGCTTTAGCAAAGCTTGCTGAAGAAGATCCTACCTTCCGTGCACACACCAATCAGGAAACCGGTCAGACCATCATCGCTGGTATGGGTGAACTCCATCTGGAAATCATCGTTGACCGTCTGCTTCGTGAATTCAAGGTAGAAGCTAACGTTGGTGCACCTCAGGTTGCTTACAAAGAAACCTTTACCAAGCCTGTTGATCAGGAATACAAATATGCAAAACAGTCCGGTGGTCGTGGACAGTACGGACATTGTAAAGTTAAATTCGAGCCCATGGATGCGAACGGTGAAGAACTGTTCAAGTTCGAATCTACCGTTGTCGGTGGTGCTATTCCTAAGGAATACATCCCTGCAGTCGGCGAAGGTATCGAAGAAGCAACCAAGGCAGGTACCCTTGGCGGATTCCCTGTTGTTGGTGTATACGCTAACGTTTACGATGGTTCATACCATGAAGTCGACTCTTCCGAAATGGCATTCCATATTGCCGGTTCCATGGCATTCAAGGAAGCTATGAAGAAGGCTGCACCTGTACTGCTTGAGCCTATCATGAAGGTTGAAGTAACCATGCCTGAAGAATACATGGGTGATGTTATCGGTGATATCAACTCCCGTCGTGGTCGTATCGAAGGTATGGAAGACATCGGTGGCGGTAAGATGGTTAGAGGTTTCGTTCCTCTGGCTGAAATGTTTGGTTACTCTACCGACTTACGTTCCAAGACCCAGGGTCGTGGTAACTACTCCATGTTCTTTGAGAAGTATGAACCCGTTCCTAAGAACGTACAGGAAAAAGTACTTGCTGCAAAAGCTAAATAATTATCCTGCCAAATAAAATACGATTTGGCTCGGGTAAGTAAATTAGCCCGCAAAAGTCAGTTTTACCCACTGAGTAATCAGTTGGAAATAAAATCATAAAAATAACTTGAAAAACCTCTGATTATTTAATATAATCAGAGGTAGCCGAGTTAATGAGCGCCGAGTGCGCAAAATGCCACCGGCGTAAGAAAAATATTGTTTAATTATTTTAAGGAGGACTACAATAATGGCTAAAGCTAAATTTGACAGAACAAAGCCCCATTGTAACATTGGTACCATCGGACACGTTGACCATGGTAAAACAACTACTACCGCAGCTATCACCAAAGTATTGGCTGAAAGAGTTGCAGGTAACGAAAAAGTAGATTTCGAAAACATCGATAAGGCTCCCGAAGAAAGAGAACGTGGTATTACCATCTCTACTGCTCACGTTGAATATCAGACTGAGAAGAGACACTATGCACACGTTGACTGCCCCGGCCATGCTGACTACGTTAAGAACATGATTACCGGTGCTGCTCAGATGGACGGCGCTATCCTTGTAGTAGCTGCTACTGACGGTGTTATGGCTCAGACCAAGGAACACATCCTTCTGTCCCGTCAGGTAGGTGTACCTTACATCGTTGTATTCATGAACAAGTGTGATATGGTTGATGACGAAGAATTACTTGAATTAGTAGAAATGGAAATCACCGAACAGCTTGAAGAATATGAATTCACAGATTGCCCTATCGTTAAGGGTTCTGCTTTAAAAGCTCTGGAAGATCCTAACGGTGAGTGGGGCGACAAGATTATGGAACTTATGGAAGTAGTTGATACTCATATTCCTGATCCTGAACGTGATACCGATAAGCCTTTCCTGATGCCTGTAGAAGACGTATTCACCATTACCGGTCGTGGTACTGTTGCTACCGGTAGAGTAGAACGTGGTACCCTTCACTTAAATGATGAAGTTGAAATCGTTGGTATCAAAGAAGAAACCAAGAAGACCGTTGTTACCGGTATCGAAATGTTCCGTAAGCTTCTTGATGAAGCTCAGGCTGGTGATAACATCGGTGCTCTGCTTCGTGGTGTTCAGAGAACTGAAATCGAAAGAGGACAGGTTCTTTCCAAACCCGGCAGCGTTAAGTGCCACAAGAAATTCACCGCTCAGGTTTACGTATTAACCAAGGACGAAGGTGGACGTCATACTCCTTTCTTCAACAACTATCGTCCTCAGTTCTACTTCAGAACAACTGACGTAACTGGCGTTTGCGAACTGCCTGCAGGTACTGAAATGTGCATGCCTGGTGATAACGTAGAAATGACCATCGAACTGATCCATCCTATCGCTATGGAACAGGGTCTTACCTTCGCTATTCGTGAAGGTGGTAGAACCGTTGGTTCAGGCCGTGTTGCTACAATTATTGAGTAATTGTAAATAATACAGTAAAACTAAGCCTCTCAAGGGTTACCTTGAGAGGTTTTTTTGACGATAAAAGTATTATAGAGGGTACTGTGGTTCTGATTTGGTTCTACAAATGAAAGTGTTAGATGAGAAAATAAATAGAGTAAAAAAAAATAAATAAAAAAGCTCTTGAATATAGATCACAAAATGTGTTAATATATATACCGTGTAAAACAATTTGACAGAAGTGTTTTTGTGTGTTATTATACAGACCTTACACATAATATAAAGGAAAGTATAAGAGGTGATGGATATGACAAAAGCTAAAGTATTTATGGATGGTTTTATGAGTAAATTGCAATCGGATGATTTTATCAAAGATAATCAACCGAACAAGGGGCCTGAAATTAATGCTGATTTTATCAAAGAACAGCTTTTTTCTTATGCCAATTTATTAAATTCAGGAATTATTGAAAAAACTACATGTAAGAAGTAGGATAAGAATATGTTCAAAACAATTGATGAGCAGAAAGTTTTTTTGAGACAATTTAATATTTCAGAAGAGAAATTCCGAGAGTCACTGTTAACGTGGGATGAGTTGGAATTGATAGCTGAAGATTATTTAAAAAAAGAGGATGAACATACAGCAACTGTGAAGAAATATTTTGAAAAAATACAACAGTGCGCATATGTTCATTCTTTAGGTTATAGGGTAAAAGAAGTTACACATTTGCTTGAAAAAATCATTAGGAAAAATCCTAAATATTTGAAGCAAGGAAAGGCGATTTCTCACAGTAATTATTCGAGTTATATTAACGATTTAATGGGAATTAGAATTCTTCTTTTATTCAAAGAAGATTGGGTGGGTGTGCATGAGTATCTAATGAAAGAATATGGTAATGATTTAGCAGAGGAACCGTTTGCACATATCCGTAAGGGTGATAATAGTGACTTGTATGTCGGAAAAGTGAAAATAATTGATGAGAAACCATATAGGTCAGTGCATTATCTAATCAGAGACAGAGAATCAGGGTTGTGTATTGAAGTACAAGTAAGAACTTTGTTTGAAGAGGCATGGAGTGAGATTGACCATAAGTTACGGTATCCATACAACTTATCTAATGAAATGATTGGATCGTATCTCGAAATTATGAATCGGGCGACCGGCATGGCGGATGAGATGGGAACTTTTTTACATGCATATTTACATGATTTTGAGAGCGCAATGGAAGATGGTATAGTAGATGAGAATGAAGTTTACGATTATATTTTAAAGCAAATGAACAATTTTGAAGATTGTGAGACTAAAGGGAACATAATTGACAAAATCAAAAAAGCACAAAAGTATAAAGAATTGACAAGTGCACAAGACATATTTAAGAATCTATTGAAAAACTTATAGAAAAGAGGCTAGTCCAATGGAGGATAAGACTTATAAAACACTGAAGGAAGAATTAAATAGTACTTTTACTGACGAATATATATACAATGCGGGTATGTTAATCCATCAAATGGCTGAAAATTTTTTTGACGAACAAGAATTAGAAGGAAAAGTTTATTTTGATGATTCTATATTTGAGTATTGTTTGATTGATATTTTGGTAGATATTGCAAGGTTAAGATATTTTCACGATATAGAACTTGTTAATTATATCAAGTTAATGGCATACACTGCATCATGGTGCTTGAAGAGAAAACCATTTCAATTGGTGGAAGGTGCCGGAGTCGATTATATTTATGTTAATGAAAAGTTTGCATTATCTTTACTTCTTCAAGCGTCGGGCGGATTTGATGCTAATGTAAAGTGTGCAGAAGAAGATAGAGAAAAAGTAGAGAAGTCGGTGGAACAGATTTTTTATCATTTGAAATATAGAAATACAAATCCACAGACTTTGGAATTATTGTTAGTGGGGATAGAGAAAGGGAAACTATTATACAAGCTTAGCTAATAAAAAATAGTGCGTTATCGGTAAAGAAGATAACGCACTATTTTTTAAATATAATCATCAATCGGCACATTAAAAAATTTCAATGCATCTTCCAACCATGCCTGGTACTCATCCTCATCCATCGTCCCAGAAGCCAGTTCTTCATTGACTTTATTCCAGTCAGGAATGAAGGTGGCAAGCTGGGCATTTTTTATGTCCAGAGATAAATGGGCCATAAGCTGGTTGTCTTGCTGGGAGTAGGTGGTATTTCCCTTTATAGAAAGTCCTCTTCGGTCTAAATCAATCAAGATAGATAACAAGTCTGCAAAGGTTCTAACGGTTGTATGCTGAGGTCCGGCAACCTTCAATTCTAACAAATTTTCCATAGTAATATTTAATTCATCACAGAATTTAACAATAATCTCTGCCGGAGGTTCGCTGTATCCATTTTCGTAATTTGAGTAAGAGGAGTTGGAGAGTGTGAGCTTCATTGACATATCACGCTGGCTGATGCCGGCGTTGGTACGAGCTGCTTTCATCTTTTTTCCTACTTCTAAATATTCACTAAGTCGCATGATAAAATCCTCCTTTTCTATTATTCTATCACAAAAAAATACAAAAATCAATGTAATAATTACAAGAAATTAAATAATGCATATTGACAAACAAGAAAATATGTAATAAATTAGAGTTACAAGAAAACTTGTAACAATACAAGAAATACAAAAATGAAAGAAGAGGAGGAATGGCAAATGAAGAAAAATTATATGATGAATGCTAATGATGTAGCAGAAGAGCTGGGTGTTTCCAAAGGACATGCATATAAGATGATTCGAAAGCTTAATGAAGAGCTTGAAGCTTCCGGTTATATCGTTGTTTCCGGAAAGATTCCAAGAGCCTTTTGGGAAAAGAAGTTCTTTGGATATCAGAATGCAGTACAGACGGCGTAGAGAGGAGAGAGAATAATGCCAGCATATAAAGACGAAAAACAAAATACTTGGTACTGTCAGTTCTATTATGAGGACTGGCAGGGTAACAAAAAGAAAAAGAAGAAGAGGGGTTTTAAGACAAAGAAGGAAGCCCAGGAGTGGGAGAATAACTACAAGTTATCTGCTAACGCAAATATGGATATGTTATTAGGGACATTTGTAGAGATTTATTTTCGGGACAAGTCAGGTGAGTTGAAGGAGCGCTCAGTGAAGAACAAGAGATACATGATAGATGCTCATATTCTACCGTATTTTGAGAATAAACCAATGAATGCAATTACACCATCGGATATTATTCAGTGGCAGAATGCGATAAGAGAGAGGGGCTATGCACCGACTTACCTACGAATGGTTCAGAATCAGCTTACTGCACTTTTTACACACGCAAGTAATATCTACAATCTTGCCAACAATCCCTGTAAAAAGGTGAAGAAGATGGGGAAATCTGATGCAGATAGATTAGACTTTTGGACGAAGGAAGAATACGACAAATTTATTTCTGGAATCGAAAAGGGAAGCAGATATTATGTGATATTCGAAATTCTTTTCTGGACGGGATGTAGAGAAGGAGAAATGCTTGCATTAACAAAGTCTGATATAGATTTTGTAAATAATAAATTGAGTATCACTAAGACATATTATAGAACTGATAAGAGAGATATTATCACAACTCCCAAGACGGAGCAATCAGTAAGAGTGATTGATATTCCGGAATTCCTAAAGCAAGAAATCAAAGAATATGTAGACAGACTTTATGAACTGCCGGATGATGAAAGAATATTTCCAATCGTGGCAGAAGCGGTTCAACATAAGCTTAAGCGTGAAGCAGAAAAGGCTGGTGTGAAGAAAATAAGGGTACATGACATCAGACACAGTCATGTGGCGTATCTAATCCATCAGGGAGTGCAGCCATTAATCATCAAGGAACGATTAGGGCATAGGGATATAAAAATCACATTAAATACATATGGACATTTATATCCTAGTCAGCAAAGGCAGGTAGCAGAGATGCTTAACAGGCAAAGACAAAAAGAAAGTCCCAACAGCGGCAACTGTTAGGACCTGTGATAACTGGAAAACCTCTGTTATCTTTGTAATCACAACATAAGTATATCAGAGGTATTTCCGGGGAGCAATGATAAATTACAAAATGGAGGAAATGAATGGCTATATATAGAAACAGAACACAGCAACAATACACTAATATTGCAAATAGTATTTTCAGAAATAAAGACCTAAGTCTAAGAGATCGAGGGTTATTGACAACACTTCTTTCATTACCGGATAATTGGAAATTTTCGGTTATGGGGCTGGTAGAGATTTTGAAAAAGGATGGGAAGCATACAATTAGTGCTGGGCTTTCCAGTTTGGAGGAGAAAGGGTATTTGGTACGAAGGCAATTAAAATCCGAAGATGGCAAGTTTAAAGGTTATGAGTGGGAGATATTTGAAGAACCACAGAAGAAACCATTAGCTGATTTTCAGAAAACGGATAATCTGCAACCGGAAAAATCGTCGCCGGATAATCCAACACAATTTAATACTAATAAATTAACTACTAAAGAATCTATTAAGTATCAATCATCAGATGAAGAGATTTATAAGGATAAGTGGCAATATGGAGAAGTTATTAAACAAATACCGGAAAGGGTAGCAGAGACTGTTTTTGAGGAACTTATGAAGAGGGAAGTGAAGGAAAAGATTACAGCTAAAAGCTTCCTGGAGATTTGTAAGCAAATTGAAGGTTATGGAAAGCCTATAAGCAATCTGAGAGCATTTGTGAAAAGATGTGTAGATAATTATATGTCAGGCAATGTTGTTCCATACCAACCAAGGAAGAAAACGCTACACAACTTTCAACAAAGAGAATATGATTTTGAAGAATTGGAACGAGTGTTATTGAGTAACTAAGTATTTATGGCAGAGGTGTGATTCGCCTCTGCTTAATTTGTAAAGAAAGGAATAATTGAAAATGAACGAAATGGTAACGAAGACAGAAGATAACAGAATAATCAATTTGCAGTTTCGAGTGAATGAGGAAGAAATGAAGCGCATAAAGGAACGGCAAGCTCAAGTGGAGATACTTAATCGAAGTGCTTATTTAAGGAAGATGGCTTTGAATGGAATTTGCATTCGTGTGGATATAAAAGAATTAAATAAAGCAGGATATTTACTCTCATCAATAAGCAACAATATGAACCAGTATGTAAAGCAAGCAAATGCAACCGGGAGCATTTACTTGGAAGACATCAATTACCTGAAAGAGAAATATTCCGAATTGATTCAGGTGTATGGAGAGGTACTTTCGCAACTTATCAAACTAGATGAAAGTATTAATTAGCACATTTATGTGCGTAGCCAGTTTTGTAAAAAACTGTTCCGGCGGGTTTGGGAAAATTCCCAACAAGTGGCATGTGTATTACAGATGCACTGCTTGCGAGTTAGTATAAAGCAAAAAACAGGCAACTTATGGTTGCGAAAAGGAACTTCAAAATTGGTGGTAATAGGTGGAGTTATTCTGTAAAATATATTTTAATAAAACTGGGAGGTGTTTGTAATGAAATTGTCTGAGAAAATTATAGAATTGAGAAAAGCCAAGGGAATGACACAAGAAGAACTTGCTACGATTTGTAATGTGAGTAGGCAATCTATTTCGAAATGGGAAGCGGATATTGCATTACCGGAAACGGAAAAGTTGTTGATATTAGGGGAAATCTTTCATGTATCCATGGATGTGTTGTTGAAGGATGAATTGAGTATAAGTGAGGTAAAAGAAGTTCACAGTTGCGGAAACAATGCGGTTGTTAAAAAGAAAGCAGAAGTGTTTGAGGGGACGCTTATAAAAGAGAGTATTGAGGATGATAGTGTTATCGACTATATGAATGTGCATAAAATCGAGCTTTGGAACACAGGAGGCAAACCTAAATATTGGACGGTGCTATTTTTTACAAGTGACAAAATAGACTTTCCTGAGCTTATATCGAAGGTCATGATATCAGACCCGGATAGAGGTGGAAATTGGTTTGTGGACTTTAAGTCGGGTAATGAGAAGTATATTGTGTTTCGAGATAAAGTGTTAAAATATCAGATTGGAAATACTACAGAAAAGGATTGTGTGTGTGAAGAATGCTGCAAGATGGGAATTTCTGATAATGAGATGAATTGGTCAGAATAGCAGAGAGGAGAGGATGAATATGTTCAGAATGGGGATTATAGAAGAAAGTTTAGAAAACAGAGAAATTCTAAAAATGTTTGAGAAATATTTTATTTCACAGCGGATAGAGCATGTTCCGGAAGATGAGTATCCTACATGGCACACTAATGAATATCATATACCAGAAGAAGAGATCCAGGAATTGTTAGATACTCTTAAGGAGCAAATTAAGACAACATGGTATATTCATACTTTTAATGATAAGACATTATTTGTTGTATTGCGGGGAAGATGGTTTGAGATGGCACTCAAAAAGGATGAATCATGGAATGATATGATAGAGTACGGTGTGAAAAATGCCAAAGTAGAACGTCGATATTTAGAAAATATTTCACTTCATATATAAAGTCAAGAAATATCTATTGCCATTGTGTATACTATACTTAGCAGGTTGGATATGAAGCATCTCGCTTGTAGAATGTATTGTGAGCTTCATTCATGATACTGTATGTGAGGAGAAAGTGGATGAGTACAGAAGTTTTGAAGGAGATTTTGGCTTATATTGATGAACATATTTATGAAAAGATTAGTTTGGTGGAACTGGCAGAAATGGCTGGCTATAGTCCGTTCTATTTTAGTAAATTATTTTCAGAAATTATGGGGATGCCAATAACCGGATACATTAGAATCAGAAAACTGCAATATGCACTTGGTTCTTTGTTAGAGGGTAAGAAAGTCCTTGATGTATCGCTTATGTATGCTTTTGATTCTCACGAAGGATTTACACGTTCATTTACACAATTGTTTGGTTCAACGCCCAGTAAGGTGAAAAAGTATCTTGCTTCGTATGAGGTGCCAGGGTATTGCATACCAAACATAGAAGGAAGGAGAACACATATGGGGTTAGATAAGGAAAGTTTAATAGATAACATGCACCAGATTGTATATGAAGTACTTAGAACATCGTTTGAAGAGGTCAATGCAGGGTTTTGTACGGAAATTAGTATTACACTGTTTGAGGATGGAAGAGTAAAAATAGCTGATAACGGAAGAGGAATTCCTCTTTCACAAAATGCTAAGGTGAATCAGCAAGTATTGGATAAAATTCTTTCAGGCCATCCGATATTGAGCTTGGAATATACACAAATGGGTGATTTCTCTCAATGTGGAATGCAGGTGGTTAATTCGTTATGCGAAAGCTTGCAGATCAATGTATATAGGGATGGTTATTGTTATAGTCAAGATTATGTGAGGGGTATTGCGCAGCACGATGTGACTTGTTGTGAAATGGAACATCCTTCTGGTACAGAGATAGTATTGAAACCGGATAGTTTGATTTTTGGAGATGCAAAATTTTCTGTTGATATGATTAAGGAATGGGTAGCGGAGAATAATGTGTCAGAGGCAATTGTTCGAGTAGAATTAAAAGGTTATTAACATAATCTTATAATTTGTTAAAATATGTATTGAAAAGGGGATGGGATGTTTTGTCTCGTCTCTTTTTGTTATATGCAGTGGCATAACATTTCCTAAAAATGCAAGGGTATGATATAATAATATTGTCTGTAGTGTTGGATGATTCGATTAATATAGGATGTGAGATGTTGAAAGACGTAGGAAATATAACAAGCTGTGTTTGTCAAATAGATGCTAAAGAGGTGGCGTTGCATGAGAGATTTTACAAAACGTATTGTGAATTTTACAATTGTATATGGGTTTATTATATTAGTGTTCTGCGTTGCAATTTTTTCGACTCCGGAAGAATCGCAAGGAAATAGGATAGAAACAGTTATTTCGCTTTTGTATTTATGTGTATATCCTGCATATTATTTTGTAATTATTTATGCATCTAGTAAGGCAAAGAAAACAAATTATTTAGTAAGAGATTTTTACATAAAACAATTTCCAGATCTTAATGCATTAAACAAGGCTAATGATACAGTTTTTATGGGGGGTGTGAGAGGAGCAAAGACAGGGGTAACGATATTTTCAATCTATCCGATAGTGTGCTTATTAGCTATTTATTGGGAATACTTAATTGTATTTTTTGAGGAGATTCATACCATCATATGGGAGAAAGATTCTCTAGTTGCGGTTATTGGGGTGATAGTTGCGATATATGCATTTCTTTTTGCATTTTATCCGATTATAGTTGCAAAAGTAAATAGCGAATGTATCTTATTTGAATCGCAGGAATTGCCTGTTATTAAACGGAGTGATAGAGTTATAGTATTATCACTGGCGACACTATTGATCTATGTTATTGCTGTACTTTTCGGAGTTGAAGCATCATGGAGAGGTGCAATAGAAGTTGCATGGATTGTAACGATTTCGATTAGTATTATGATGTATTTAGAGGCATTTATTTTACCGAAAAAAAATGAAAAAAACATTTTAAAGAGAATACATCATTTGTACCGTACAAAAAGAATTTATGTAACACCAAATAAAAGATGGTATAAAGGAAGTGTGATAAGGTATATAGCAAAGCTTTTAGAAGAATATGAAAAAACTTTGAGGAAAGGCAAATTTGACAATATTGAACATATTGAATTTGACAGCATTGTTTCGAATAGAAAAGAAAACTATATTATGGCAACGAAAAAATATTATATATTCTCGGTTTGCGTAATAGTAATTATGTTGCTGTTTGGTCGTATTTTGTCGATACTAGGGGAATTGGGGGTGCAAGAATCTAAGATTTATTTGCTGATAACTATGTTAGCTGTTTTACCACTTATAAATCCTTTGATAGATAAGAATGCAATTAAAAACAATTATGGCTATATAAACTGTATAGGAGCTAACTCGTCATGGGGGTATTATATTAAATTGGCCAATGAAGATAAAAACATTTACATATCTTCCTTTGGAGATTCGATTACTGCATACCAGCGACTTTTAAGCAAGATAAAAAGAATAGTGTGTTTTTTTAACTTGGCAATGAATATGAAATATGAAGATGCAGATTATATTGATGATGTGGCTGTTGATTGTTTGTGTGCATATGTATGTGATATGTCAAGAAAAGACAGATATACAAAGGGGATGATTATACCAATAATGATATGCGGTTATTTAAGTGAAAACCAGCGAAGTGAAAACATGAAAAAGATAAAAAAGATGCTCAAGCATATAAGCGTTGATAAGAAGGAGCAGGAAATAGCAATCGAAATCAGCACTCTTATAATTCGAGAACTATATGGAGATGATTGTAGTTTTGGGATAATAGACTGTAAGGAAGAATTGGAAAACTTGTTTAGTGCTTTATAATGAGTATAAAGGCGGAATCATTCGTGCAACAGAGTATAAAAGGGAGTTGGAAACTAGTATTGCTATAGAATGATTTCTAAGGTTGTATTAAGATTGCTCATAAAAGAGGATTGGTTCTATGATGGTTCTAAAAAATTGGAAACACTAAAATATGAAATTCAAATCAGAATAATATGGACAATATTTGCTACATAAAATATGCTATAAAAGCAAAATTTCACTTCCAACGAAGCGTGAAGGTGGTAGAACCGTAGGTTCAGGCCGTGTTGCTACTATCATTGAGTAATTTACACGTTAGCTTTGAGCTAAGCGCATAAATGCAAATATAACAGCCCTTCGTGCTTGCATGAAAGGGCTGTTTTTATTTGGCATTTATAGGCATTCAGCGAATGCCGTGACCGATATGAAGCGGAGCGGAATTGAGGTGCGCGTAGCTCAATATTTTTAAGCGGCGACTGCCACAGCCAAGGAAACACGAAGTATTTTCGAGGGTAAGCTGTGAGTTGTTTTTTTGTGTTGTTGAAATCGCAACGAGCTTGAGAAATTTGTGAAGTGATTTTTGAAGTTGGCGAAAAGGTTTCGTAATAGTTAGAGCAAAAAGAATATCAATTCAACTTAAGAGGAGTAATTAAGTCAATAATATGTAGTAGATAATGGTTAAAATGGGTGGTATAATTAAAAAAATATACGATATAAAAATGTTGGAGGGGTATTGTGAGCGAACCAAAGAGAACAGGATTATTACAATTATTAGGAAATAGTTTAGGGTGTCAGTTTGTCATCCCTGTATATCAAAGAAATTATACATGGGCTGCAGAGAGGGAAGTTAAGCAATATTTTGATGATTTGCAGAGTGTTTTAACAGGTGATTATAAAAATCATTTTATGGGTATTATAATCTATCTTGAAAAAGCTATCGATTTTAGTTCCAGAGAGTTTTCTATCATTGATGGTCAGCAAAGATTAACAACCACGTTTCTGATTATATACGCCATAAAACAACTGTTGGTTAACTGTAATGATACTGAAAAAGTAAAGCAGTTGGAAGGTCAGTATCTGACTAATCCTTATCACAATGATAAAATAAAGTACAAGTTAAAACCTTTGGTGTCGGATGATGATGTTTACAGATGTATTGTGGAAGACCGAATGGGTGATATTACAGATAAAGAATCAAATGTGTTGAAAAATTATCAGTATATCAGTAGTCGATTAAATGAGCTGTTATTACAGGGTTATGATGCCAATGCTATATTAATGGCATTGGATAAACTGTATGTAGTGTGTGTTCCTATTTCCGAGGAAGATAATGCTCAAAAAATATTTGAGAGCATAAATGCAACAGGTGTAAAACTTACATCAGCGGATTTGATAAGAAATTATCTTTTAATGGATTTGCAAAGTGATGTGCAGGAAAAATATTATGCAGATTATTGGAAGAAGCTTGAAGATAATGTATCTACAGATTCAAAAACGCTGGAGCTGTTCTTTAGAATGTATTTGGCTATTAAAACATATAATTTGGTTCCAAAGAACAATGTATACAGGGAATTTGTAAAATGGATTGAAGATCATGATACAGATACTAAAGCTTTATTTGAAGAGCTATTGGAGTATGCCAAAATATTTAATCTTCTTATGAATGAAGATATAAATAAGATTGACAAAAAACTCAAAGATGCAATTGTGGATTTCCGGAAAGTTAATTCTGATATACCGATGGCAATTGTTATGGAGTTTTATAGAATTTATCGTAAAGAACAGATTGCTACCGATGTTTTTGCAACACTTATTTCTGCAATTAATACATATATGATTCGTAGAAGTTTATGTGATATGAATTCTCAGAATATTTCAAAGCTGTTTCCTACAGTGTTGAAAAAAGTTTTAGAGAAATGCAATGAAGATTATAAGGATGTATTAAAACACTTGAATCAGGAAATGGTTGGAAATATGGCTTCTACAAGTGGTAGTTATATGCCAACAGATAAACAGATGATGGAGTTGCTGATTAATGCCAATGTATACAAGAGACCGGCACTCAGGATCGTGTTGGATAGAGTGGAACTGCACAACAATCCGGCTCCGGTGGATTTGAGTCATTTGAGTATTGAGCATTTGATGCCACAGACACCTACAGAAGAATGGGTGGAAGAATTGGATACAGATATGGAAACATATTTGGAAAATCTGCATAGATTAGGTAATCTTACTCTTGCGGCAAAAAAGGACAATAGTAAGATGGGAAATCTTATGTGGGATTATAAAAATGAGGTATTAAAGGAAACAGCCCATTTAAAGTTGAACTTGGAACTGATGGAAATTGATAAATGGGATATGGAAAGAATTGATGTCAGAACCAAGGAACTAATCGAAAAAATATGTGCTATTTATCCGTATCCGGAAGTTTGTGTAACGCAGAAAATAGATGACAGTGTTGTGGATGAAATGACAGCTCTTGATATGTGTGTTGAAATGGCTATTGATGAACAGCCAATAAACTGTATTAGAAAGAGAAGAACTTTCAAAACGGAGGATAATAAAAAAGGTTATACATTGATATCTTCTAAAATGTATCCTCAAGGGGATAAAGAGAAATATTGGTTTGGATATCGTGATAAACGATTTGAGGATATTGCAACATGTGATGAACAGTATATGATTTTGGGATGTAGAAGCAAAACTCTTTCGGTTGTCAGATTCCCAAGAGAATTTATCGAACAGAATCTGAGTATGTTAAATACTTCTGTAGATAGTGAAACAGGTGAAACGTCGCATTATCACATTGTTATTTTCAAGAATCCAGACGGTAAAATGACAATGCTTCTTTCAAAGCCAGTATTGCGTGAAATTGATATTTCACAATATGTG
>JAFTPP010000036.1 GCA_017463255.1 Lachnospiraceae bacterium | reverse complement strand
TATCTTTTAGATAATGAGATTGACTTTGAAGCAAGTGTCGCAGACCAGCAGAACTTTGAAGTAATGAATATTTTACATAAGTATCAGCCGGATTTATATCTTTCAAGACATCCGGGTTCTACTGTATGGGCAATCAAGAACGGAACACCTGCGGTGTACGTTGCGGATGAATACATGATATTCGGGTACAAGCACACCCTCGAATTTGCACGTACCATTCTGGATACTATTCGAAATCGAAGCTTTGAGCAGAACCTTGCGAAGAGAGTAAAATTGCCATATACAGAATGGTGGTATAAGCAGGATGTCGGTACATTCTTAGAGGAGGTTGGAAAGTAATGGCTAAATTATTAGATAAGCAGAGATATAAATGTGCTCTTGGAGCAATGCAGACGGTACAGGCAATTACAAGAGCAATTCCGGTGCTTCATTCAGGACCGGGATGTGCACAGAAGTTGTCGGATTCTACCGGAAGCTCAGGTTATTTTTCACCTAATATCTTTCCATGTACCAGTATTAATGAGAAGGATGTTGTGTTCGGTGGTACAAAAAAACTGGAAACAACCATTGAAAATGCTTTAAAGGTTATCGACGCAGATTTATATGTGGTATTAACCGGTTGCATTCCGGAGATTGTAGGGGATGACACTGGAGAAGTGGTAAGCAGATTTGCTGATGCCGACAAGCCTGTTATCTATGCATCCACCGCAGGATTTAAAGGTAATAATTACAAAGGTCATGAGCAGGTAATTGATGCAATTATTGAACAGTATTTGGAGAAGTCCGATGAAAAAGAGAAGGGCTTGGTGAATATATGGGCTGATGTTCCGTATCAGGATTTATTTTGGTTAGGAAATATCAGAGAGTTGGAAAAGCTTCTTGCGGAAATTGGATTAAAGCCAAATACCATATTCGGATATAACAGAGGAATTGATAATATTAATATGATACCAAAGGCAGAGTTTAATTTGCTTGTGTCTCCATGGGTATCGATTGGTAATATGAAAAAGATGGAGAGAAAGCTTGGAATTCCGTATCTTCATTATCCGACACTTCCTATTGGTGCTTATGAAACAAGCAAATTCTTAAGGGAAGTAGGAAAATTTGCAGGTGTTGATGAGGCAAAGGTAGAAGCTGTCATTAATGAGCATGAAAATTATTATTACTATCTCATTGAAAGATATGCTGATTTATTCCTTGAAAACCGTGTTATTAACAAACAGTTTACGGTTGTAGCGGATGCCCAATATGCACTTGGAATCACCAAGTTTCTGGCAAATGATCTTGGTCTTGTGCCGGCAAAACAGTTTGTTGTGGATGATACTCCAAAGCAGTTTAGAGAAGCAATTTCCGAAGAGTTTAAAAAACTGAATTTCAATTTGGAAGCAGAGGTAGTATTTGAAACAGACGGTTATAAGATTCACAATCAGATTAAAGAACATGATTATCATGGTTATCCGTTGATTCTCGGCAGTTATTATGAAAAGGAACTGACAGAGAGTCTCAAGGGAAATTATCTCAACATTTCATGGCCTGTACAGGATAAGGTTGTGTTAGATGACTTCTATGTAGGATATACCGGAGGAATTCGACTGATTGAGGATATTTATTCTGTGGCTGTACAAAGATGGAACTAACCGGAGGTGGTAGTATGTCATATAAGATAGCAGTTGCATCTTCGGATGGAATCCATATTGATAAAACATTTGGTGCAGCGAAGGAATTTCTGATTTATGAGGTGACGGATGAGGCATACGTAAAGTCAGAAGTCAGGGCTGCAGAGGAAGTAAGAAATGCAGCGGATGAAGCTGCACAGCCTCAAAAAGAATCTGGTTTGCAGGATGGTTGTGGAAATACTGGCGGCTGTGGAAAAGACGGATGTAACTCCCAAACAGGGGGTGGCTGCTCAGGCGGTGGCGAGGTGTCAGGAAAAGTGGAACTCGTATCAGATTGCCGCAGTATCGTGTGTAAAAAAATAGGGTTTCATATTCAGAAACAGCTTGAAAGAAAAGCGATTACGTCATTTGATGTGGACTGTACAGTAGAAGAGGCGTTGCAGAAAATAACAGCATACTTCCATAAAGTAGATACGCATCAATCCTTTAGGAGAGCATCCGTAGAGAATCATAATACATAATGGAATAAATGGGACTGATCGGACAATCGGTGGTTGTTGTGGATGATAATAACCGCTGGTTGTCCGTTTTTTGCTTTATAGTACTAGAGGTGAAATAAAGAAATGACAATTTTACAATTGAAATACGTTATAACCATATCGAAATATTCTTCTATGCGAGAGGCTGCAAGCAGGCTGTATGTATCTCAACCGGCATTATCAGCAGCAATCCGTGAATTAGAGGAAGAAATAGGGTTTAAAATATTTGAAAGAAATAATCGGGGAATTTCGTTATCTCAGGATGGCATGGAGTTTTTATCATATGCAAAACAGGCTGTAAGTCAATATGATATTATCGAGGACAGATATATGGCAAAGGATAGAAAGAGAATGAAATTTTCGGTTTCTATGCAGCATTATGTATTTGCTGTTCATGCTTTTATGGAAACCGTTAAGAAATTCTCTTACCCGAAATATACGTTTGCTGTACATGAAACAAGGACGGACGAAGTGCTTGGAAATGTAAGGGATATAAAAAGTGAAATAGGTATTGTATCGTACTCAAGTAAAAATGAAAATATCATGAAGAAGCTGTTTAGAGAGTATCAGTTGGATTTTTTTCCACTGATGCAAAGAGATACCTACATATATGTTTGGAAGGACCATCCGCTGGCTTCCTGTACGGAAATATCTTTAGAGGAATTAAAAGAATATCCTTGCGTAGTATTTGAGCAGAGTAGTGAGAATGATTTTTATCTGAATGAAGAAGCTCTCAGTGATTACGATTTTGATAAAATTGTAAAGACAAACGACAGGGCTACATCATTAGAAATAGTAGCAGGATTAAATGGTTATTCGGTAGGAACCGGTACTCTGTCAAAAAGTGCTGCACTGACAGATGGATTAGTATGTATCAAATTAAAAGAGGAGGATCCGTTAATAATAGGATACATAGTGAGAAAAGGATATAGTCTTAGCACAGTTGGTGAGGAATATATTGAAGAGCTGAATAAATATAAGGAGCTATGATGGAGCAGCAATTATTATGCTTCTTGATTTTGTTGGCAAAAGTAGTTAATAAAAAGTTATCACTGATGATAAATTAGGTGTAATTTTCAAAATTATCTGTCTGTAGTAATATCTTACCATAAGGAAAACAATTAACACCCTACATAATCGATTGTAGGAAAAGGAGGTACATTATGGCAAAGATTTATAATTCAATTACAGAACTGGTAGGACATACACCGATTGTTGAATTTCATCGTCTTAGAGAGGCACTTAATCTTAAGGGAAGAATAGTAGGAAAGTTAGAATATTTTAATCCTGCCGGATCTCATAAAGATCGTATAGCACTTGAGATTATTGAACAGGCAGAGTTAAGAGGAAATATCAGTCCTGATAAGACAACTCTTATCGAGTTTACCAGTGGCAATACGGGAATAGCTTTGGCAGCTTTCGCAGCGGCAAAAGGCTATAAATTTAAAATCGGACTTCAGCCCGGAGTTTCGGAGGAACGATTGAAGTTATTAGAGGCATATCAGGCGGAAATTATTCCTATTACCGGAGAATTAGGTGATTTATTAGAGAAGGTAAACGAAAAAGGATTTGGAGCATTCGAAGAATTGGTGCAGTATTTGGTTAAAGAGACACCCAATGGATGGGCGACCGAACAGTTGTCAAACCCGGACAATATAAATGCTCATTATAAACATACAGGCCCTGAAATTTGGGAAGACACAGATGGAAAGATAGATGTTTTCATCGGCGGTGTCGGTACCGGTGGTTCCACTCATGGAACAAGCAAATATTTAAAAGAAAAGAATGCTTCTATCAAGACTATTATCGTACAACCAAATCCGGAATCCGTTGTAAATTCTGCAGTGGAAGGAGCTACTGACGGAGGTTTCCATGGAATTCATCAGGTACATGACGAAAACGGCTTGACAGATAGAGCTCCTGAGAATTTTAGCGATGAGTTGACCGATACATATGAATTTGTAACATATGCAGAAACATTAAGGGCCATTCATCTATTGGCAAAATACGAGGGAATCTTTGTAGGTGCTTCTGCTGGAGCAGCTTTAGCTGTTGCAATAAAAGAAGCATTGAAGGAAGAAAATCAGGATAAACTGATTGTTCCGCTTCTCCCGGACAATGGGGAAAGATACCTTTCCGAGAATTTACAGAGAGTAAATGAAGAACTGGAAAGAAATGTTGGATTTTGAGAAAATGGTTAGGAGATAAACAGGATGAAACAGGTGAAGGTGTATATTTTTAGAAGATGTTGTTGTATCACTGAATGGATGAATTCGGTTTATTTTTCCTACGCTTAATTGGCTTGATGTTTGTAATTTATTAGTAAGTATGAAACACAGGTGCAAAAGAGAGCAGCTGTGTTTTTTATTTTAGAGAGGATAATAAAATGAGAAAAAGTATAAAAAAATTTATGATATCATTGTTAGTTTTAACGATTGGAGTTACGCCAACTAACGGAACGGTATATCTGGATAATGTGGATATTTATAATCAACTCAAATCAGAAAAGAGAACAAGGCTTCGCAACAATAAAATCGGCTATGTGAATTACGGAAACTGCCTGCTTGAAAATTTGACTATATATGAAAACATGATATATCCTGCTTTGCTTAATGGAAAGCAGTGTGATGCAAATGAAATTCAGACCATTATGAAAGAATTGGAAATAGAGCATATAAAGAATTCCTTTCCGTGGCAGATTTCAGCGGGAGAATATCGTCGGGCATGTCTGGGAAGAGTTCTTGCTCTTCATACAGAATTATTGATATTAGATGAACCCACAAGTAATTTGGATGAGAAGAGTGCAGAAATTATTTCTCAAATCATAGCCGGGCTCGGTAAAGAGAAAGGGATTGTAATTGCAACTCATGATAAACAGCTGATGATGGGTAAAGTCATTGAATTATAGACAAAAGCTATCACATGCTATAGGAAATTGATAATACAATAAAACCTACGGGGATAGTATAATTTTAAAATATGGATTTACGAATGAAAGAAGGATGTTCATTATGGCAAAGAACGATATTACAAAGGTATATGATTTTTTGAAGGAAGCAAAGACATACTATTTAGCAACAGTGGACGGAGAACAGCCACGGGTGCGTCCGTTTGGAACGATATTGCTTTTTGAAGATAGGTTATACATACTGACATCAAAAACAAAAGATGTTGCAAAACAGATTGCTACGAATTCAAAGTTTGAATTGTCTGCGATGGATGCGAGAGGTCGTTGGATTCGTGTGCATGGAAATTTAGTAGAGGATAACCGTAAAGAAGTGCATATTGCAATGTTAGAAGATTATCCTCATCTGAAAAGCACCAACAGTGCAGGAGGGGAAAATACTCACACCTTATATTTGGATAATGTAGCTGCAACAATTTATTCCTTTGAAGAAGAACCGGAAGTGTTGAAATTATGATGCAGGATTACATTATTCGTCATGCTACGATAGAGGATTTGGATAAAATAGCGGAATTAGAAGATGCATGCTTTCCAAAAGAGGAGGCGGCTACAAGGGATGCTTTTAGTCATAGGCTAAAAGCTTACCCTGACCGCTTTTGGCTTTTGATGATAGATAATAAAATAGTCAGTATGGTAAATGGGATGGTATCAGACATCCCTATTCTTGTTGATGAAATGTATAGCGACAGCACCATGCATGACAGTATGGGCGAATGGCAGATGATATTTGGTGTAGAGACAAGGTCTGAATATCGTTGTCAGGGATATGCGGATTTGTTATTAAGAACTGTTATATCAGAAGTCAAAACTCAAAATAAAAAAGGAATTGTACTCACTTGTAAAAGTAAACTAATCCATTATTATGAGAAGTTTGGATTTGTGAATGAAGGTCTTTCGGAATCCAAGCATGGAGGGGAAAAGTGGTATCAGATGAAGCTGCTGTTTTGAGAGTACTTCATACCTTTAGTGATTAAGAGATAGAAGTTAAAAGAAAGCAATCAGTAATTGATGTATTGAATTATAGGGAAAAACTATAAGTGGTTATATGTAACATATAATACCATAATTCCTATCAGAATAGTATAATACAAAATAGAAAGCTACATTTCAGAAAGGAAGGCATAGATATGGCAAAGGTACAATATTCAGGTGTCAGGGAAAGCAGAACCGGAAGAATTAACGATTTAGGAACGACAGGCAAAGAGGCAGAAGAGAATTTTAAAAAAGGCTGTTTAAAAAGAGCTGACAGAAGTTTTGCGCAAGGATTACAATGCCAGCAAATAAATAGTATGGCAGCATTAATGTCATTAGAAGATGCAGTATTTATTTCACATTCCCCGCAGGGATGTGTAGGATGTTCTATTATGGCTGTGGATATGTTCAGGGTAGGGCAGGCACATAGAGGAATAAAGAATATAAGAAATCCTCGAATTATTGTAACTAATATTGACCAAAAAAGTGTTGTTTTTGGTGGGGAGGAAAAACTGAGAGAATCAGTAAAGAAAGCAGTAGAGAGATATAATCCGAAGCTGATTTTCATATATGCATCCTGTGCTTCAGGAATTATTGGAGATGATATTGATGCAATTGCAGCAAACCTGCAAAAAGAATATGATGCAGTTATTGTCCCAATTCATTGTGAAGGATTTAAATCCAAAATATGTGCATCAGGATTTGACGCAGCTTTTCTAGCTATCAATGAGTACATATTAAAACATGAGCAGTTGCCAAAGGAAAAGGGTCTTATTAATCTGTTTGCACCAACGACAATAAGTTATGCAGATCAGAAAGAGATGGAGCGAATGCTATCTCTTCTTGGGGCAAAGGTAAACTATATTCCTTTTTATAGCTCATTGGAAAAAATAAAAAGGATTCCGGCAGCAGAGGCTTCTACTTCAATCTGTAAAGTTTTTGCAGATGAATTTATGAAGACGCTGTGGGAAGATTACGGCATTCCTTATTCACACACAGTAATGCCGATTGGCATACGAAATACAGATAAATGGTATCGAGGTATTGCTAAAGTGATTGGCAAAGAGAAAGAAGTAGAAGAAATTATTGCAAGAGAACATGAAAGAATAGAACCGCTGGTTGAAAAACTGAAAAAGAGACTGCAAGGAAAGCGGGTATTTATCTGTGGAGGAACAGGACGTTCGTTTGCGGCAGCAGCACTGATTGATGATTTTGGAATGGAGCTTGTCGGTTTGGAAACACCAACTTATGATGAGGATGCACAAGTGGACATTGAATATCTGAATGGAATTCATAAGGATTTTGTGTTGGATATAGCGAATATGCAGCCTTTTGAACAGGTGAATTTAGTAAATAAATTGAAGCCCGATGCATTCATTGGCGTTCCTGAATGGGCTGCAAAGCTGGGAGTACCGACAACTCACGTATTAGATGGAAAAAGACCTACGATGGGGTACGATGGACTTCTTTTTCTCGGCAATAAGATTGCTGATCAATTGGAAAATCCGGGATTTAATAAGAAGCTTGCCAAACATGTCAAGCTTCCGTATAAAGACAGTTGGTACGAAGAAGATGCTTTCAAATATATTGTAGGAGGAAATTGATATGTCACAGATATTAGAAAATCCAAGAGGTGGTTGTGTACTTGCAGGTATTAGCTCTGTATTAGAGGCAATAAACAAAGTATGTCCGGTTTTTCATTCCGGGCCGGGATGCTGTATGCAGACGACAGCAGCTGAACAAGGTCAATCAGGGCATAAATCATCCTGCTTTGTAAGTGGAGTATCGGTGCCGTCTAGTAATATGCTGGAGAGGGAAGTTGTATTTGGAGGAGTAGGTAAATTAAAAACTACTATTCAAGGAGCTATAGATATAATTGACGCGGATGCATATTTTGTATTGACCGGCTGTACGGCAGGAATTATTGGAGATGATATTGCCAGTGTTGCTGAGGAATTTCAGAAAAAGGGACATAATGTTTATCCCATAGAGACACCCGGATTTGCCGGAGACAGTAACCTTGGATATGAGATTGTATGGAATACAATGATAGATCAGGTTATAGAAGAGAATGTTCCGAGAGATAATAAATTGGTCAATGTATTTGGCATTGTGCCATATCATGATCCATTTTGGAGCGGCAATCTGGAAGAGATAAAAAGGATACTTAATCGCCTTGGTCTAAAAGTGAATACTTTTTTTACTGACCATCAGGGAATGGAGGATATTCGTAAATGTTCAGGTGCAGCACTGAATATTATCATTAATCCATGGTTGTTTAAGGGACCAGCTAAAAAATTTGAAGAAAAGTTTGGTGTACCATCCATTAGAATTCCAGGACTTCCTATCGGTGCTACAGACACAACCAAGTTTATACGTCAGGTAGCAGAAGCATTAAAGCTGGATAACGATATAGTGGAAACAGTGATAACACAGGAAGAGGATTATGTATATAATTATCTGGCGCAATCTATTGGTGTAATAAGCTGGAAGAGGTTTGCGGTTGTTGCGGATGCGAACAGTGCAGTAGGATTAACCAGATATCTTGCCAATGATTTCAGTTTTACACCGGTGTTGGTTATTATCTCAGAGCCGATTTTTAGAGAAGAAGATAAACAGAGAATCATTGCGGAGATATCCGCTTTAGAATATGCAAAACCACCGAAGATTGTTTTCACAGCGGATCAATATGAAATCAATCAGGCAATTTTGACAGAGGAAGAGGATATTTCATTATTGATTGGAAGTAGTAATGAAAGAGAAGTTGGATTGCAGAAAGATATTCAGTTTCTTTTAGCATCCTTCCCGATGAGCGAAAGATTGGTACTAAATCGCGCATATGCTGGTTATAGGGGTAGTCTTACATTTACAGAAGATTTATATGATAACTTGTAGGTAAAGGACTTTCTGAATCAAAAGGAGGCAGTTTATGAAAATATCGTCAAGAGGAAGATATGCAATTGATTTGATGGTCGATTTAGCACTTTACGATAAAGGTGAACCGATTAGTGTAAAGGACATTGCAAGGAGACAACAGATTTCCGGAAAATATTTGGAACAGATTGTATCAATGTTGCAAAAAGCGGGAATGGTTAATAGTATACGTGGAGCACAAGGTGGATATAGATTAAAGAGAAAACCAGAAGAATATTCCATAGGGTCTATATTAAGAGTTACGGAAGGTGATTTGGCACCGGTAGCCTGTATTGAAGAGGGAGAAAATGGGTGTGCAAATCGGTCAACATGTTCAACCATTAAAATTTGGCATAAACTAAATTCAGCTATAAATGAAGTTGTTGACAATATATCATTGGCAGATTTAGTTGAATGGAATACTAAATAATATTTATATAGCAGTTCTGACTAAAAATATTTCAGAACTGCTAATGTAAAAAAGTAATATCATACTAAAATAATAGGAAAAATATGAAAATGAAAGGGAAAAATATGAGCAAAGTAATTTACTTAGATAATGCAGCAACAACGAAAGTTTACCCTGAGGTATTAGAAGCAATGAATCCATATTTCACAGAGTATTATGGAAACCCGTCTTCTATCTACTCTTTTGTCGGAGAAGCAAATAAAGCAGTAGCAAAGGCGAGAGAAACTCTTGCAGACTTGATTCATGCAAGAGCAGAGGAAATCTATTTTACCGGAGGTGGTTCAGAATCAGATAACTGGGCATTGAAAGCCACTGCGGAAGCTTATGGTGATAAGGGCAAACATATTATCACTACAAAAATTGAACATCATGCCATTCTTCATACATGCGAATATCTGGAGAAAAAGGGCTTTGAAGTGACTTATTTAGATGTTGATGAGTATGGTAGTGTAAAACTGGATGAGCTTGAAAAAGCAATTCGCCCGGATACTATTTTGATTTCTGTGATGACTGCAAACAATGAAATTGGAACAATTCAGCCAATTGAAGAAATCGGACAAATTGCAAGGAAATATGGAGTAATATTTCATACGGATGCAGTACAGGCATTTGGACATATTGAAATAGATGTGGATAGAATGAATATTGATATGTTAAGTGCCAGTGGACATAAGATTAACGGCCCAAAAGGAATCGGACTTATGTATATCAGAAAGGGCGTGAAAATTCGTTCTTTTATTCATGGTGGAGCACAGGAAAGATCAAGAAGAGCAGGAACACATAATGTGCCGGGAATTGTAGGATTTGCAAAAGCAGCAGAGCTTGCAAAAGATTCATTGGGAGACAGGATTGCTTATGAAACAGAACTTAGAGATTATCTGATTGAACGAGTGCTTAAGGAAATTCCTTATAGCAGGTTAAATGGAGAAAGACAGAAGAGACTTCCTAATAATACAAATTTCTGCTTCCAATATATTGAGGGAGAATCGTTGCTAATTCTTTTAGACCAAAAGGGTATTTGCGGTTCAAGCGGTTCGGCATGTACATCAGGTTCTTTAGACCCATCCCATGTATTATTGGCCATTGGACTTCCTCATGAAATAGCACATGGTTCTCTTCGCCTTACATTGTCGGAAGAAACAACAAAAGAAGAGATTGATTTTACAATAGATGAACTTAAGAAGATTGTGGATAGACTACGAAGTATGTCTCCTTTATATGAAGATTTCTTGAAAAATGGAGGAAAGTAATATGTACAGTGAAAAGGTAATGGATCATTTTAATAATCCTCGCAATGTGGGCGAGATAGAGGATGCAAGCGGCGTCGGAACGGTAGGAAATGCAAAGTGTGGAGATATTATGAGAATGTATCTGGATATTGATGAGAATGGCATCATTCAGGATGTAAAATTCAAAACATTCGGATGCGGTGCGGCGGTTGCAACAAGCAGTATGGCAACAGAGCTTGTAAAGGGTAAAACCGTGCAGGAAGCAATGCAGGTAACAAATAAGGCTGTGTGTGAAGCTCTGGATGGACTTCCACCGGTTAAGGTGCATTGTTCCCTTTTGGCAGAAGAGGCAATTCACGCAGCGCTTTGGGATTATGCAGCAAAGAATAATGTTGTCATAGAAGGATTAAAGAAACCAGTAAATGATATTGCGGAAAAGGAAGAAGATGTCAGCGAGACATATTAGGTAGAGCTTTATGAATGGCAATATAAAAGATAGAATAAGTGAATTGAAAAGGGAAAAAGATGTTGCAATTCTTGCCCATTACTATGTAGATGGAGATGTACAGAAAATTGCAGATTATGTAGGAGATTCTTTCTATTTGAGCAAGATTGCAACAGGGTTAGAACAGAAAAATATCCTCTTTTGTGGTGTTAAATTTATGGGAGAAAGTGCCAAGTTGTTAAGTCCAGAGAAAAGAGTTGTTATGGCAGATGACTTTGCAGACTGTCCCATGGCACATATGGTAACCTTGGAGAAAATAAAAGAAGTCAGGGAACAATATGATGACTTGGCAGTTGTCTGCTATGTAAATTCAACAGCTGAGATAAAAGCAGTATCGGATGTATGTGTTACTTCATCAAATGCACTAAGAGTAGTACAAAAAATACCGCAGAAAAATATTTTCTTCGTCCCGGATGAGAATCTGGGAAGGTATGTAGCAAAAAAGATACCGGACAAAAATTTTATTTTTAATGATGGATTTTGTCATGTACATAAAAGCATCACAGCAGATAATGTAATCAAGGCAAAAGAAATCTATCCGGAAGCGTTAGTGCTTACTCATCCGGAGTGCACCGAGGAGGTAATTGCAGTTTCTGATTTTGTAGGCAGTACATCAGAGATTATTGACTTTGCTACATATACGGATTGCGAGAAATTTATTATCTGTACTGAAATGGGAGTTTTTTTTGAATTACAGGAGAGAAATCCGGATAAAAAGTTTTATTCCGTTGGTCACAGGCAATTTTGTCCTAATATGAAGAAAGTAACACTTGATAAAGTGGAACAGGCTTTGGAAAGTATGACTTCTACAGTG
>JAFTPP010000016.1 GCA_017463255.1 Lachnospiraceae bacterium | reverse complement strand
TAAACGATAATTTACCACCCTATTCAGAAATGGTAGCTTGACCGTTCATTAGCATAGGCAATAACCAATCTCGAAGGGAAGTTAAGTGTTGATTTTCCAATGCTATTTCGTGCATTTGTTTATATAGTGGTTCAGCTAAAGTATAATATTTTTTTAGTGTACTGCTATCAGGTATACAAACAAGCGATTCTTCAATAGCTCCTTTACTGATGTGTTTTTGACAGTTGCCAGTAGATATTGAAGTATAATAATTCAATAGTCGCAACATATTTTGATAGATAAAAGGACTTTTGAAGGTTTCAGTTTCTAGAATTCCTACAACAGACTGATTAGCACAAGCATCTATTGCAAGGATACTTGCCCTTATATTGCCTGTAATTGAAACAATAGTTGTGTTTTTGTTCATCAATTTGGCAGGAGAATTTTCCATTCCAAGTTGTGTAATTTTCTTTTCTGAACTAACAACTGGAAACTGTGCAACTTCTCCGGAATTGAGCCACGCAATGGAACCGTTCCAATATTCTGACATAGTTGTACTAGGTGTTCCTCCTAAGCATATTTCGCAAATAGAACTAAGAGGTTTCACTTCCCAACCCAAAGGAATGTTTTTCTTTAATTGATTATTCCAAACCAATTTACCACCTGATGAATGGTACGGGTTTTCGTTTGAATCTGGAAAATCAAACTGCGTAAACCAATAATCAAACAAAAGCATTGCTTGTTGCTGTAAATTATCGTTTATCTTACAATTAAGCCGCATTTTATTCTCTATTTTATATAACAAATCTCCAATTCTTACCTGTTCTTCATATTCCGGCAGATACAGATATAAGAAAGAAAATATATCCTCATTAAAACTTGCTCTCAAAGTCATAATAGTATTGCAATCTATAACTTTTCGAAAATATCGACTTCTAAGAAAAAATGCAATATATTTTGAATATACTATACCAGATGTCTTTGGTCTTAATCTTTTTACAAATCCGCTAAATGTCGCTTTGGGATAATCTTTTGTAGCAACACACCCCATCGCCAAAGCATCAACCGTTTCGCTTGTCCTCGTAATAAAAATATCATCTTTCTTTACTGAAAAAATATCTTGTTCTTTCTCTGTTGTATTCATTAATTCGGGAAGTACATCTGGTAAGAAATAATTATTAAATACAGTACTAAAAGACACAAACGGCGAACCATGTCCAGCTTGTTCCTTTGTAGATGAAATACCCGAACTCATTTCGTATAAATCACTAAATTTGTATTTTGTAAGCTTACTCATACTTCACCTTCTTCAACTGTTCCATAATTTCTGTCTGCAACTTGTTTCCTTCATCAAAATATTCTTTCAATTTTGTAGCATAGGCATTCATTCTTGCTTTGAACTCATCCTGCGATAATTCTACATATTCAATCTTCACATCAAAATACTGTCCAGCTGCCAAAGAATATTTCTTTTCCTTGATTTCATCATAAGTAACTGCCACAGAAAAATCATCTACAACTTCTTTGTTTAAGAATGTATCAACAATTCTGTCAATCTCAAAATCACGAAGTCTACGTTTTTGATTATTTCCGTCCTTGTATTCTTCACCCAGTTTTGAAGCATCTATTAAAACAACTTTATCTGTACTCTTTGAATTATCAAAAAACAGAACAGATACATTAGTTCCAGTATTAGCAAAAACATTTGAAGGCATACTTACACAACCGTAAACAATTTTCTCATCTACAATATGTTTGAGTATTGTGCTTTCAACACCACTTTTAGCAGTAATAAATCCGGTAGGAATAACGATTGCCCCTTTACCGTTAGCTTTAAGAGAATTGATTACGTGCTGAATAAAGCAAGTATAAATTGCCATACTTTCTTTTTTCTTAGGTGGAACGGATGGCACCCCCGCCCAAAACCTTGCCGGCATAGCAGCAATCTTCTCTCTTGTATCAGAAAAATCCATTTTAAATGGCGGGTTTGATACTACGTAATCAAATTGTCTTAGCGCCTGTCCATCATCTGATTTATGATAAGGTGCAACTAATGTATCACCTTGTATTGCATGGTCAAGTGATGATACCAATCCATTTAAGATAAGATTCAACTTGAGCATTTTATTACTTCTCTGTGAAATATCCTGTGCAAATATTGTACATCTATCTTCTCCAATTTGATGTCCTAATGCCATCAATAGAGTTCCAGTTCCCGCTGATGGGTCATAACATTCAATATTGTGCAAATCTGAATTATCACCCACTAACAACCTTGCCATTATTGTTGCAATTGCGTGTGGTGTGTAGTATTCCGCATACTTTCCACCTCCAGCGGTATTGTAATCTTTAATCAAGTACTCAAATATTGCAGCAAAAAAATCATAGTGCTGTTCAAAGGCTTCTTCAAAAGAGAAATTTGCCAATTTATCTACTAACGCTCTCGCAAAAGGTGCTCTTTGCGCCTCATCAGTAACATAATGTGTTAATGGCTCAAACAACGGAATTTTTGTATTTTGCGTTGTCTGTGTGGAAAAAATAGCAATATTCTTGTCTGCAATATCTGTCATTGTTCTATCAAATATAAGGTCAAAATCACCTTTTGCCTGCTGATTCCACAGATTAGCAATCAAATGCTCTGGATTTAAACGTGGAATATCTGGTGATAACTCATCAAATAAATCCAGCCTTTCATCCTCCGTCATTTGTGCATAATTTTCTTCCCACTTTTCTGCTTGTGATAGTTTCTCACTTAACTTCTTTACTGCAAATCCAAACTTATCATTGATATATTTGTATAAAAAAACTTGCGTGATAATTTTATACTCATTACCATCATTTCCCATTCCATAAGTCTGGCATGTTGCCTTTAAAGCATCAATAAGTTCAATTGTATTTTCTTTAATATTCATCGTTTTTCCTTAGGCTGCTGGGTATGTAGCATGATACTGTGCTAAATACTGTAACACAATTCTACTTTGAATAAAGGTACGGTCTTCCCTACTACCATCAAATCCCAACTTGTCCATTCCTTCCTTTACTTGTACCATAACAGTTTGTTCAAAATATGCATCTTTTTTCAAAATATCATTTCTGTCATAAACTTTTTGGTCTACATCTTCCTTAATACGCATAAGCATTTCTCTGATTTTTTCATCATAGGCAGATAAAATTTCCGTCCGACGTTGTAATCTACGACGCTCATTTTCCTCACGAATCCTCTTATGAACACATGCAAACTTTGTATCACCGTTATATTTTCTAGCCAATGCGTTATTCTTTTTCTGTAACTCATTTAACTTCTTTATGACTTCATCCAATGCTTTTGACTGTTCATTGTACTTTGCCATGCTGTCGACCACAAATCCGTGCTCTTTAAATCTTTGCATAAACGCTTCTCTTAGAGTAATATATTCTGGGTCTTCTTGATCAGTATTTTCCGTAAAACTCCTAATGGTATACTGCCATTTTTCCTGAAGCTCAGCTCCACCAGAAATCAATTGCATTTCCTCCTGACCAATTTTACTAAAATTAAATGTAATATTAGCCATAGCTTCATTTACAAGTTGTCTGGTAGTATCATCCTGTGAAAATGCTTCTTTTTGTGTAAGAATCTCTAAATGACGCTGAACCTCCGAAATCATCGCAGGCAGCATATATATTTCCATTTTGGCAAACTCTTCCTTTAATTCTTCATCTCCAAAGGTTCTAACAATATTATAGCAGTCTTTAGCTGTTATTAATGCTTTTTTCAAGACTAATAATCTTTGCCTATCTTCAATTTCAGATATCTCTTGACTGAAAATTTCTGCATTATCAGTTGTATATTCAAATAATGTTTGCTTTACATCTCTCATCTGCCGAATTAATGCATCTCTATCCTCGATGACATGTAAAAGCGTATCCGTTGCAGTATCCTCTCCAACCTCATCCGGATTACTAAAACGATTCAATTCTTTCAAATATGCCTCATTAGTTTCATCAAAGTTCTTCTTAATATCTGCAAAGTCAATTAAATATCCATATCTATTATTTTTATATGGACGATTAACTCTGGTAATTGCTTGAAGAAGATTATGGTCTTTAAGTTTTCTGCCAAAATACAATCTCTTTAATCTTGGTGCATCAAATCCTGTTAAAAGCATATTGAAAACAATAAGAATATCAACAGTCATATTCTTTTTAAAATCTTTAATAATTTGTTTTCTAGTTTCTTTATCATCACTATCGTGAAGAATAAGTCCCACTTTAAAATGTGTTTTAACTGAAGCATCCTGATTGAGTTCTTTTTGTATTTCGTCAAAATACATATATAATTTTCTTGCCTGATCACTCGTCTCACAGATTACCATGCCACCTAATGTATTATCACCCTGAAGCAATCGGAATTGTTTCAAATCATTTATAATATACCTCAGCAATTCTTTCACATATGTATCATGCTCAACAATCTGTGATTTTTGTATTTCTTTCTTTTGAACTAGATGTTCTAACTTTTCATATATCTTAGAAAGATTATCTTTATAAGAGGTCTCAATATCTTCTCTTATTATTTTCAATGTGTACCCATCTTGGATAGACTTGTCGTAATAATATGTATGCAAATAATTACCAAAAACCTTCCATGATGAACGCTCATTTTTTAGCAACGGTGTTCCTGTTAATGCAATTTTAATCGAATCCGGGTCTGCATCAAACAAATTTGCTAAAAAACAGCCTTTAGGGTCATATCCACGATGTGCTTCATCAATAATAAACACTCTTTGAAGATTTGTAGCATATTCTTTTAATCTCACAGCCGCGTGATCTTGCGCAAATCGCTGTATATTTACAACTGTTATTTCTGCATTTCCAGAATTACCTTCTTGAGCTTGATTTGTTCTAAATTGAGCCATTAGTTCTTCTCTAGAATTAGCAGTCTTTACCTCTAATCCCCTTGCCTCAAATTCCTGTGTGGCCTGTTCCAAAAGGTCTAATCTATCTACTACAAAGTAAAACTTGGCGACTTTATTCCTCTGGGCATAATAATCGCCCAACACATGTGTTAAGTGATATGACAACGCTGTTTTCCCACTGCCTTGTGTATGCCATATGACTCCCGATTTTATTCCTTCCTTTATCTGTCTTCTTACAGCATAGGCAGCAAACAATTGCTGATAACGCATAATGTGCTTTTGGTCTGTTGATTCGATTTTTCCATCAACTTCCTTTTCTAACTTCACATACGCAATACCATATTTGATCAAAAACAACAATCTTTCCGGACTACACATAGATGTCAAAATTCTATTAGTCGGTGTATTTACAGCAAGATTGGTTTGATATTCCGGTGCATGGTGAATAACCTGACAATTGAAATCAGACAAAATTTTTCTTTCAACATCAGGATTTATATCTGCATACGGGAAATTTGCTATATATGGAGCCACTGCTTCATTTCCCATATTTTCTTCTCTAAAACAATTAAATGGTGCAAATTCTCGTGCCGCAGTACAATAGAATGCACCTTGAACAGGAACAATACCACCCAAAGTATCGTATTCCATGTTATTAGAAAAAATCATAAACTGCGTAATATTAATAAATCTTCTAAATTTCTTGTTAGGAAATCTTTGACGATTCATTCTCGTGCTTTCTTCTACCATACCGCCTCGGTTATTTGGCTTTTTAACCTCTATGAATACCAATGGCAAACCATTAACAAAAATTGTGATGTCCGGTCTAAATTCATCTTGGTCCCTTTTACAAGTAAACTCTGCTGTACAATGATACACGTTATTCTTCGGTTTATCAAAATCCACCAGCTTAACAGGAGATACACTAGTCAATCTTTTATAAAACCCTCTTCCAAGGTCATCATTATCCAGCTCCTGGCGAATCATTCGTAATGTTTCATCAACTTCGCCCTCTCTTCCAGGATTTAACGCACAGAATTGTTCTTTAAAAACCTCTAATAATATGTTGGTATCTGGGTCATACTTTTTGCCTGCCATATCTTCATATAATTTACCATAATACGTATATCCCAGCCTTGTAAGGTGAACTAATCCCGGCATCTGCACTCTGGTTGCTTCTGTAAATCTTGTAACATTCCCTATTGACATATCCATCGCCTCCAAACAAAAGCTAATCACTTCTCGATTTCTACGATATCATCCAATCCACAATTCAATACAACACAAATGCGCACCAATACATCCAATGACACGTTCTCATTATTCATCATTTTAGTAAAGGTACTTGCTGCAATCTTCGTATTTCTACGCAAATCACCTTTGGATATATCCCTATCAATCAGTAATTTCCACAAAGGTTTGTAATTCACTTTAATGCGTTCTTCTGCCATAATACAACCTCCATTACCTATAACTTCATCGCGCAATTTCCCTTTTTATATTATATCAAATCATTTTCGATATATCAATGTCAATTTCGATTTCTCGAATGCCCGGTATTCCCAACATAAAACCATATTTTCCCGACTCACTTTTCCAACATACTTATTTTTACAAACGAAGAAGATGTGCTTTCGCACACCTTTCAATTTGCTTACTCTTGCTACCGGCTGATTCCAGTCACTTTCTGCTGTACCTATTCACCGTTACTCCTCAGAAAGAGTTCCCACATATTCATTCCGTTAATGGTAAACTGTCTCATGAAATCATATGCTTTATTAATCTTCTCCTTTAGCATCCGGTTCTCGGCTTTCAACACCTCATTCTCTTGCTTATGTACTGTTTCTGTAAATCTAATGTTTCCAAGTATGTCCGTTCCTTAATCAAGTCATACATCTGTTCTACAGACATATCCCAGTAGGTGCTGACAGTTTCTCTGTTAATATTCCGTCTTCGTGCAACCTGTGTTTTCTGAGCACATTAATTTTAAGCTCATAGATTTTGTATAAATCATCCAAGCAGCCTTTCTTCACCTCCAGATGAAAGAATATCATCTTCTAAGTAAGGTTTGATAATTACTGGAAATTAAATGCCACAATCTGCCGAATTTAGTTTACCACGTACTACAATATAATCTACAATATCATAAGGATACGGAGAGAGCAGAACAGTTAAAACATATTATGGGATAGTAAAAAATAGCTCCAGTGAATATATGTGTTCACTGGAGTTTTTATTTTATATTCATCTCATATATTTATATATTAGTCTCTTGGCTAGTATGTTCTAAATCATTAACTTTAGCTTCAAGATCTTTTATCTTAGTTTCTAAATCTATTATTTGTTGCTCTCGCTCCCGATTTTTAGCTTCTAATTGCTCTCTATCCGAAATACAGGTTCTCAACTCGTGTAAAAAACTAGGAAAATATTTATTTAAAACCAATTCTTCTATGACTTTGTATTCAGATGAATTAATATCAATTCTGCCATCCTTCTGGTGATACAATATACGATTTATACTTACAGTGCGAATATCATTAAGCTTCATCACCGAATCATGCTGTATAAACGAATAATCGGCTTTCTTTAACAAATATAAGTCGCTTTTACTTGTATTATTATCAGCCGGATGATAAACATCCGACTGTTTTTGTGGATCATATGAAAATATAGGTAATACATATAACAATTTCTTATTTACACCGATTACTAAGCCCCTATGCTCATACGACATCTCTGGAACAAAGTTTTTCCCAAATTCAAACTGATATATTTCTCCCTTCTTTATTTTTCGCGTCTGAAAACTCTTCCTTTTATTATCTGCCCATCTATAATCTGACTTTGAAAATCTATCAATCTCATCATTTCCTAGTGTTCCATTTAAAATTAAATCATTCGTTTTGGTGATATTTCTTATGTATTCTCTCACTAGAACGCCTCCATTTACTTATGTACGAAAAAAGGGTATAGGCTTAGCTATACCCTACTCTGAAAATCAGAGTGACCTCGTCGGTCAAATTAATCCTTTCATGTCATGGCTTTGTCAGCCAAAAAATTTAAGCAGTATAACTGCGAAAATTCATTAATATTATTTGTTTATCCGCTTAGATTATACCATACTGCACATTAGTTTTCAATATTCTACCTAACAGAATGCACTCATTGTATCAAAGAAGTTTTTTACTGTCAACCTCTTTATAATATATTCTATGATTTAATTTTGAATTATGTGTTATTCATTATAGCACAACATTTGATTTCATGTCAAAAAGCAATTTATTAAGCATTCTTGGCACCGCTAACTCTATTTTTCGCTGCTCTTTCCACTTAATTTTAAATACTAAAAGGCTTCCTGCATCATCAGCAACGCAATAAACCTCGCTAAAACTCGCAACAATGCTGCTCGTTCGCGGGCTTGCGCCCAATAAATAAGCAAAAATAAACCCATAGGAATGCAAGCATTCCCATGGGCTATATTTTTTCTTATTTGCTCGGCTTATTGCTTTCGCGTAGATTACTCAATGATTGTAGCAACACAACTGTTAATATCACGAATTGTATTGTTTTAGATATTTCTAGTGATGTTTTGTTTTGTAAAATGATACATTTTGTGATTATTATATCTGTTTCGAAAGTTTTTCAAGTCCAAAATAAGCCCATGGGTTTTTTACCTCCAATTCAAATGAAAGGACTGATAACAATGAAATTAATACGCGCTGAATATAACCCGATGCATAACAGCATCGACATTAACCACTATAACGGCTACATCCTCCGGATTGACTGTAATCAGGCAGAATCCGAGATACAGACCACACCTAATTCTCAGCGGTGCTTAAATGCTCTGGCGATTGATTATCCGCTGGAATATGCAAGACTTGCGCTGAATGGCGAGATGCAGGCATGGGTGGATGCGGAGGATAGTTTGGAAGTGTTTTAACACATATTCTCATTCTAAAAGAGAGGATATCCCAACAATGGCATATCCTCTCTATCCTACATTACATAACAAATCCTTATTATATTTTTCAATCCAAAACAACATATCTGCATATGTAAGAATATCAAAATCAATCCCACATATATCATTTAATGCCAATGTCTTTATCCTACCTTGCACATATGGATCGTGACCCGGATTTGTCTCTGGAAAAGCAAATGTCGCTTTTTTTATCAAAGAATTATAACACTCAACATTTCCATCCTTTTCGTAATCCGACAACAAGAACAAAAACATGACATATATCGCTGCCATAAAAGCTATTGCATAATTAGAGTAAATCACAGATTTAGGCATTTTTCCATCACCTATTTCAAACGAAACGAGTCTGACATTTAAAAGAGCTCCTGTTATACATGCACAAATCTTATGACCATCAATTTTATTTTCATCATTATTTCCTGTATTAAAATATTTCTTTCGAACTTGAAGTCTAAGTTCTTCATATTTCGAATATACTTTTCCACACATTTCCTTTGATACATCAAGCTTAACATTGTATGTTTCCAAAGCATCCGCAGAAATCTCATCAATAACACTTTGTGCAGCTTTTGCAATGCCTTGCTCCCACAAGTAATTGAACGTTTCTACTCTCATTTGTATTCTCCTACACTTACTTTAAAATCAGAAACAAAATTCTTATCAACTAATCGTTTTACTTTTTCTTCTATATCTTCACTTTTATTATTCAATTCAAAGCTGTGAAGCATGTTTTCCATAAACTCTCTATATTCTGTTTCCTTTTTGTATTCTTTTGTAAATACCTCACACACTTTACTTAACATAATATATCTCTCCTTAATTTTACACATTACAGCTCCAACTATTATCTACTAAGTCTCATAAATTTAAAAAATATAAAAATGTACACAATAGATGCCACAGCCATAATTATTGATGTAACCAAACAGTACCTACACGCATTAACAATTGCTATTATTCCATAAACAATCGTAGAAACTATCGTGAGCCAAATCCACTTTCTAGACAAACCAGATTCTTCCTGCTTCGATTTTCTCTCTGCCGAAAAAAATTGATATGCCATACATATAACCATCGAAATATAAGTCGAGAAAGTATTACTATTCAAAACTTCCAACCAATCTATTATATGCACTTCATTTCCCGTTTGGAACATTTTCCCTATAGATAAGCCCATACACAAAACCCAAAACAGCATGGGTATAATCGTGAGCCAATCCACTTTTCCATTTTTGTCATACATACTATCTATTCCCTTCGAAATCATAAAGACGCAGTGAATATTATAGCATATTTACAAAAAAAGACAAGTATTGACAAGTAAAACTTATAAATTTCTTATGAACATTCTACTATAAAACCCTCATTAAATCAAATGGAAAATGCAATTTTTGTAGCATATAAGAACATTTTTTCATTAAAACTTCATAACAAATGTAATAAACCCCTTATAAACGCTAATTTTCTTATTATTTTCCTCCCAATTTTATAAGTTTATACATTTCGTAGCTTTTACTTCCACAGTAGATTAAGTCCATGCAACACTAAAATACTTTTTATGCTATTTCTTCAAATTATTCAAAAAAATCCTTTCACTACATTTTTCATATTATGATACTTAGCTACAACATCCTCAAAACCAACCGATTTGTAAAATAAATATCCATCCTCTATTCATCTCTATTCAGCACCGCTCACTCCCTGAACAGTAGCACCCTCTAGTATCATTTTCATTATTTTTTCATAACCCTTATTCCAATATTCCAGACTTGTGTATGCATCTAGAACAGTTCCCATTTCCCCTTTTATAAATGGCGACTTCATTCCATTTAGTTTACTCCTTTTATTGTTTATACAATATACTCGTATCCCATGGATAAATAACCCATTCCCCATTATTTTTCCAAGGCAATGCGGTTTCTTTCGCATCTTGATTCAATGATACATAGGACACACCAAAAACCAAATCACCTCTTTTCATTTCTCCATTACTATCCCACTCAACCTTTACAACAACTTTAGACATACCGCATCCACGTTCTTCGATTTCAAGCAACTTATAAGCATTTAATTTCTTATGTTCAAAAAGTTTTCTTGCTTCTCCAGCTCGTTTTTTTTCAGACGTCTCATAAGAAAACATATTCCTTAATACCTTTCCCAGCATTCCATAATTCTTATTCTCCCAATATTGCAGAAATTGAATTACTGGTACTATGTATTGATAATTCTCATAATCCTCAACCGTTCCACATTCTGGAATATCTTTCCCAACCTCTACACTTTTTTTCTTCCATTTCTGGATTTCTTGCTTATCTTTTTGAACTTGGTCATATCTTTTTAACGCCTGAGTTAGTGAAATTTCTTCATGCTCTTTTTGATATTTTTCCTTTCGTTTATCTTCGTTATTTTTCATTGCCATCCATTCCGCAACAGCAAATAATAACGCTACACACTTGCACGATACATACTCATTCCCATAATTTAGATCCCTACCATGTAAGATTCCATTTCTATAAGGCATTCGTATTTCTTCTGAATTAGTTTTGCCTCTGCCCTTATTAAAAACGTTCTTTATATTTTCCAAACTGTCATTACATCCAACTAAACAATCCCATGCAGTAACATCTGTTCCCTCCGCAAAAAGCCCTTTACTTTTCGTGAAATCATTTACAGCTCCATCGACTATAATTAGGAATAGTGGCACACTAGCATAATATCTTTCTGCAAAATGTTCCTCAAATGCATTTTTAATCAGTTCGTAACGTAACAGCAACTCTTTTGATTTATGGTGTATTTGGTGTATCCTATCTTTTACTTCTCCTTTATAATAGTCTATTAAAATGTGCTCAGCTGCTTCTGCTCCCTCTGTCTCGTAAACCTGATTAGCTTTTTCAATCAGAGGCACACTCATACTATCATACATACACCATCCCAATGGCGAAAATCTTTCAGAGAACAACCTCATTTGGTTAAGCAAACTATTCAATTGCTCTTCAATATCTTTTCTTTGTTTTCGCTGCTCTTTGCTTAAAAATATGTTAAAAAGCTTAGATTCAATAATCTGCTGCTGTAATTCCTGAATACTAACTAAATTCTCAAATTCTTTCACATTCTCACTCCCTTTTACATAGGAATTTACTTATTCCCCATACGGATAATAATGCTCTGCCTTCGACTGAAACTCCTTCAAATCACAAATCTTCATATCCGCATTAAACTCGGCAATAGTAACCCCGTCAAAGCCATCCACATTGCCCTCAGAATCACACTTAAAATACCATTCCACAACAGCTGTATTCCCTGACACAATCACACGCTTTATATCCCACTGCAAAACAGTACCTTTCCGGTTCCAATCCTCAAACCATCTGATTATCTGTCCAATGCCTTTATACACCGGACCATAACACTCGATGTAGATAATATCGTCGCTAAAAATCTCCTTTACCGCATCAATATCTTTATCCAGCCAGCATTGAAAATACTTTTTTATAACATCTTCCATTCTGCACTTATCCCTTCATCCTCTCAATCGTTTCCTCTACAGAAATACACTCCGCATATCTGCCCTTCCACATAAATTCGTTATAATACTTATAACTCTGCTCTCCTGTCATAAAAGTATTATCAAATGTGGAATTTGCATTTTCCGGCACAATCATTTTAAAACCATGTTCAAACCCGCACTTGATTGTTGCATCAATACAGTAATCCGTCTGTAATCCAACAACAGCTACTGTGTGAACATTCTTTTCCACCAAGTACTCCAACAGGCCAGTCCCCATAAAAGAACTATTTACCATCTTATCAAAAATCTTCTCACCCGGCTGCGGGCTAAAACCTTCATATATCTCAAAACCCGGTGTCCCTTTCGTCAATTCTGCGCCGACACCATCATCGTGTCTTACATAAATAACCTCAACATTATTCTCTCTGGCAGCTGCAATTAATGTTTTAACAGCGTCTTCAAACGCATTAAAATCATATAAACCTGGCGTAGTTATTAATTTCTGTGTATCGACTACTAAAAGTACCATTTACGCTCCCCTCATCATAAATATTTCTCAATCACACCCTGCTCCACAACCTTTTTCCCAAGCAATGTCATAGCCTGCTTCGGGCAATTATTGATGCACCTATAACACATGGTACACTGGTTATTCTGCACCACTTTCTTATCGACAATCTTGATATTATTCATCGGACATAGCTTTTCACACTTGCCACACCCTATGCACTTATCTTCATCCACATGCAGTTTATCAGAATAGTTCTTTGTCTTATGTCCAAAATACAATCTTTGTCCAAAGAAACCGGCCATGCGATATAATATACCAATTCCCTCCCGGGTTGGTTTCCCTGCTTTCAAAAGCCGAACCGACTTGCTAATCTTTTGCTCTGCTTTCTTCACAAGCTCCTTGTTCTTTTTCAGCGGACGCTTCAACACTTTTTCATCGCCTATACTATCCGGCAGTTTCAGATGCAATCCACCTATTATTTCTGCTCCGTATTGCTGTAAAAGTCTCCCAAGAACTCCTGCTCCATCACCACTAAACAATCCCATTGTGGCGATAACAAAAATTTTCTTATTCTTCCAAAGTTCTTTATTTTCACTTATAAAATCACGCAATATTTTCGGCACAGTACTATATTGCACCGGATATGCAAATACAAGCATTTCTTCATTTTTCACAACCTGAATAACATTATCATCCTCTATGGAAAATGCTTTAGCCGCTTCATCATATTCATTACAAAAGAATTCCACTGCATATCTCGAATTGCCGGTCCCACTAAAATATATCCCTACCATTTATACCTCAAAACTCTCCGTCCTCAAATCGCAATAATATCTACCACTCTGTGCAGTAAATTTCAGAACGCAATAATCCGGATCTGTAACACCTTTCTTATAAAACATGGTGTCTCCTTTTCTCCAAATCATATTCTTTGTATCCTGGTCTGTTAATACTTCCATCTTTCCAACTAACATAACACCGGTATATTTAATCAAGCCCTTACGATAAAAATAAATACTGGCATTAGGATTGTTTAGAAACTGCTTCACCCTAAGAGATGATGTATTTGTGGAAAAATAGAATTCTTTCAAACCACTCATTTTTCTGGGTTTCAACATTGCCTTCACATTCGGACAACCATTCTCATCCACAGAACATATGAAACTAACCTTTTGCTTTTGAATAAATTTTTGTATTGTATTTAAATCCATAACAACAAATCCTCTTTACTTCCTCAAGTTGTTTTCCTTATCAAAAAATGACTTTTCCAGCATATCATACTCTGCATCCGAACAGACCTCTTTGCATCGTTTCTGATACTCTTTAGAACGCTTCAACATGTTACTAATCTTTTCGCACGGAAACTCTGCACATTGATTGCATTTATCTACGTTATGCGCCTTTGTGCATTCTACCAAATGATATGTACACTGTTTATGCGAAGAGCATCCTTCACATTTGATTTCTTCATTGGATACAATGCTGTCTCGCCAGCCTACCCTGTACCACAACTCCGCTACATTCTGGAGTTCTTCCTCACTACGGGCATTGTATCTGGGACATTCTATACAATTATCGCCACATAAGGTTATTTTTTCTTCCATGTGATACCTCCACCTCAATTACTGCAACACGATTTTCATATTATGATACTTGGCTACAACATCCTCAAAACCAACAGCTTTATAAAGTGAATATCCATCCTCGGTTGCTTTTAATTCAACAATGCTCACACCTTCTGCTTTAGCATCTTCCAACATCATAGTCATTAATTTCTTTGCATAACCTTTCTTCCTATACTCCGGTTTCGTATAAACATTTAAAACAGTTCCTGTCTTCCCGGTAATAAATGACGGACTCATAGGTTTTTCCACTATAAGTAAAAATGCGCACGATACAATATCTATCTCATCCCTTGCAACATAAACTATCAAATCTTTGTTAAGATACTTTTCATAATAGCTTGGCAATGATGAGCTTATCAATTCCAAATCTGCATCCACAATTTGCCCTAAATCCTCTTGCAAATATGCAATTCTCAGTTCCGTCAATGTACTTATATCTTGAACAGTTGCTTTTTCAAATATCATTGTTATTCCCCCGAACACTTATCTATACAATAATAAATCCGCCTTTATCAATCATTTCTTCGGACTATATTTTATCCTTGTAAGAAAACACATAAATGGAATCCTGATACTTATTTCGCAACAAATAAAAGTTGCCCCATAAGCCAATAACACAGTACCCATAAACAAAATATAGCTGTGGTCTCCAACAACTCCATACAATATGTACTGAAATAAAACAACCCATATAAAATGGTAAATGTAAAATAGGAACGACCTCTTGTTCATGTAGCTCGATACGTTTCCACTAAAATTTAAATATTTTTTCGCCAAGCCAATCAAAGCAATTATCATAATCCACTCGGACACATACTTGGTAACTGTATTAATCAAGACAAATTCTTTATCTGCCCAAATAAAGAGATATGTATTTAGAATTGTTGCTACTAATCCAATACCAAACAACAGCCAACAATTCTTTTCTGCCTTATTTATAATTTTTTCATCAGCAAATATATAATATCCAAGCATAAAGAGATACATATATTCTACAAGGCTTTTCCCACCTATAGATAATAACTCGCTTAACAATGGCAAAGGCAAGCCCCAAAGACAAACAAGCCAAAACGGAATTGTTATTTCTGCTTTCAACACAATTCTCTTTGATAGGGTTATTACTCCTACGCCTATAGCTGAAATAATTAACAGATATAATAGAAACCAAAACTGACCTAACGAAAATCCTCCATCTGCCCCAATCAAATCCGTATATTTTGTAAAAAATATAGTATAGTGTTCCACGAAGCCACCACTGTAGGAATAGTTAAACCGATCCGCTAAATACGCCATAATTGGCATTAGAACGATTGTGCCAAATAGAAACGGAACAAACAATCTTTTCACTCTCTCGACCAGATATTCCTTATTTGACCTCTTTTGCAACGCAAATTTTGTACTTACTCCTGCTAACACAAACAGCAAGGGCATAAAATACGGACTGAAGAATACAATAATACTGCTAATGAATCTATTTCCTTCAAAACAGATGTAATTTGGTTCTCCCCAAGAATTCCACGCCATCGCCGTATGATATGGCATAAGTATCAAAAGTATAATCCATCTTAAATTGTCAATATAATGCTTTCTCATGACCTAATAATAACCTTCCATAACCATTTACTTGAAATTCCGGCAAATCCTACGACTTATATTATATCATCTACAAAATACGACTACAACTAACAAAAGAAGCCCTATGCAGCATTCTCACTGCTTAGGACGCCCTTTTTTATTCCGCTTTCTTAATCGGATGCCTTATTATTGTTTTCCACTTATCTGCCGGAACCTTTCTTGCATCAGACAAATAAATTTCATGGTGAAGCCTCTCTGCATTCATATCATTCACATAACCATTTGTTTCAAGAAATTTATCCATGATGGCAACGCTCTTTGGTTCTTCATCAAATGGGCCTATATGCATTATTTGGACACATAACCCTTCCTCTATGGTTATGAACTCTGCTGAAGAACAATCTATTTTTTTCTTATTCGTTGCCATTTTTACTGCCCAGTCAAAATCCTTTTCGGTTATAAAATCAGGTGCCCTAATGACAGAAATCCAGTGAAATGCAGATCTATCGCTATAATCCACACCTGAAACATTTTCCTGCCACCAAAACCCTTCCAGCGGTGGAACCACATATTCATAAAAGTCTTCAATTTTATAATCCGTTTTATAGCTCATTTTCAAGGTATAGGCTACTGCATATAAAACGCTGATTGCCTGCTGATATGCTCCACCTTCTTCAATAGGATCACCACTCCCTCTGACTACAATGTAGTTTGCCTTGGGCACATTTACAATTTCAGGTTTATTCTTTGACCTATAAAACTCTTTTAAATCTTTTTTGAAATCGTATGCCATTCCTTCAATCCCCCATTGTTTTATTTATTGAAATCTTCTTCTATTTCTTTTCCAACAAACATTTAATCATCTTACAAGCTTCAATACGTGCCCCCTGTGGATTATCCCCATGCTCTGTATCATTAGAATAATCAGTCAGTAATTGACACGGAAAATCAGTACACTCTCCGCAAAAAGATATCCCCTTTTGTATCACACATGCAGCAACCGGACACGGAGTTTCCTCTGCATGAAAAGGCATTCCTTTTGTAGCCACGCAACCATTACACTTGCAAGGTTCTTTATACTCACAATTCGTACAATCCAATCCACAATATGTCGTCAGTAAGATTTCTTGTTGACGCTTCTTGCTAAAGCTGTGAAGCACCAATGCATAGGATTTATCCAGCATTTCCATTAATAAATCATCCGGCACTTCACCATCCGGCTTAATAGAATTCCAGTGCACTTTATTCATATAATATCCTGGAATAATATCTTCATATTGTTGTCTGAGAAAATCTCCAACCAAGGGTTCGAGTTTCAAAGTTATATAAACAGGTTTATTCTCGTTTGCCTCATCCAAACATATCGCAGCAAACATTTTTCCGCCTATCATATAGCGAATCCAATTCCACTCTTCTTTCAGATCTTTGGTTACACCTGTCTTATTCATCAGATATTCATCCATCCATGCATACTTCATTTTGACTTTTCTCCTTTATTTGTATTGTTGTAAGGTCTTCTGTAACTCCGCGCACAATTCCCTGCGTACCTCCTCAGGTCCTAATAAAATCACTTTATTTCTAAACGTAAGTAACCACGTGAGCAGATTTTCTTTGTCCGTGTATTCTGTCTGAAATAAAAGTTTACCATCAGCCTGCTCTTCAAAACAGTGAGTTCCAAACTCTTCCACCAGGCGCCACTTACAGTCTGCCTCAAAAAGTGCTTTTACATGAATTCCTCCCGGGAAAACTTTCTCGACTGAAGTAAAATCCGGCAACACCAGCGGACGTTTTTCAAAAACATGTTCCATCATTGCAAGCTCGTCCAAACGATTTAATTTAAATAGCCTATAATCTTTTCGAGTATCACACCAGCCCCACACATACCAGTTAGACCACTGAAATACCAGATAGTACGGCTCTATAGTTCTCTGGGATTCTCCTGATGGTCCATAATAGTAAAATGAGATTTTGCGACACCCCTGAATGGCACTACGGATAATCTGAATTTTGGGCGCTAGCGATTCCTTATACCAAGAAGAAAGATCAATCAATACCGATTGTTCTCCCACAAGAAAATCCGAAGAACCAGCCTCCAGTTTTTCCATCAACTGCTTATATTGATTCGTTCCATTCACACTGTCAAGGCTGCGGATTCCTGCAAGAATATCCTGCATTTCAGCATTTGTAATCAAAGTCTTGCTGATTTTATAGTTATCCATAATATAAATTCCGCCACCCGTCCCCTGCTTGGTTGCAATCGGAATCCCTGCTTTACACAAATCTTCAATATCCCTGTTTATGGTTCTTCTGGACACTTCAAAATGCTCCGCAAGAAAAGGTGCTGTAACCATATCCTTTTGTAACAATATAGATAGAATCCCTATTAGCCTTTCAATCTTCATTTCACCTATTCTCTTTCCTATATCATAATTTACTGCTTCAAACATGTCATCTATGTGTCATATTTAAAAATATTATAGCAAAAATATTTTAAAACACAATTCAACTATCTATACGTAAAAGTCGCAATCCTATATTTCTATAACATTGCGACTTTTTATTGATTCAAATTCTATTTTATCTAAGCGGACTTTGAAAATGCTTCGCGTTTCCTCGATCGCGGCAGTCGCTATTTTACAATATACGCTTTATAAGCAACGCAATAAACCTCGCTAAAACTCGCAGCAATGCTGCTCGTTCGCGGGCTTGCGCCCAATAAATAAGCAAAAATAAACCCATAGGAATGCAAGCATTCCCATGGGCTATATTTTTACTTATTTGCTCGGCTTATTGCTTTCGCGTAGATTACTCAATAATTGTAGCAACACGGCCTGAACCTACAGTACGTCCACCTTCACGAATAGCGAATGTAAGACCCTGCTCCATAGCGATTGGGTGAATTAATTCGATAGTCATTTCGATGTTATCGCCAGGCATACACATTTCTGTACCAGCTGGTAAGTTACAAACACCTGTTACGTCTGTTGTTCTGAAGTAGAACTGAGGTCTATAGTTGTTGAAGAAAGGAGTATGACGTCCACCTTCATCTTTTGTTAAAACGTAAACCTGAGCTGTGAATTTTGTATGGCATTTTACTGTACCTGGTTTTGCAAGAACCTGACCTCTTTCGATGTCTGTTCTCTGGATACCACGAAGAAGAACACCTACGTTATCACCAGCCTGCGCTTCGTCAAGAAGTTTACGGAACATTTCGATACCTGTAACAACAGATTTCTGTGTTTCTTCTTTGATACCGATGATTTCAACTTCGTCTGACATATGAAGTGTACCACGTTCTACTCTACCTGTAGCAACTGTACCACGACCTGTGATAGAGAATACGTCTTCTACTGGCATAAGGAATGGTTTATCTGTATCACGCTGAGGATCTGGAATATAAGCATCAACTTCTGCCATTAATTCAAGAATCTTGTCGCCCCATTCTGAGTTAGGATCTTCAAGAGCTTTTAAAGCTGAACCCTGAACGATTGGAGTATCATCTCCTGGGAATTCATATTCGTTTAATTTTTCTCTGATTTCCATTTCTACTAATTCAAGTAATTCTGGATCATCAACCATATCACATTTGTTCATGAATACTACGATGTAAGGAACACCTACCTGACGAGAAAGTAAGATATGTTCCTGTGTCTGAGCCATAACACCGTCAGTAGCAGCAACTACGAGGATAGCACCATCCATCTGAGCAGCACCTGTGATCATGTTCTTTACATAGTCAGCATGTCCTGGGCAGTCTACGTGAGCGTAGTGTCTGTTTTCTGTTTCGTATTCTACGTGAGAAGTAGAGATTGTGATACCACGTTCTCTTTCTTCTGGAGCCTTGTCGATGTTTTCGAATGCAACTGCTTCACCAGTTCCTAATCTTACGTTTAATGTCTTTGTAATAGCAGCTGTTAATGTTGTTTTACCATGGTCAACGTGTCCAATGGTACCAATGTTACAATGAGCTTTGGTTCTCTCAAACTTAGCTTTAGCCATTTCTAAAGTCCTCCTTAAAATAAATAATAATTGTTTTTATTGTTGAGTTTTATTTTTTTGCTCGCCTACCATTGATTATATTAAATAACCAATGGTTTTTCAAGCATTATTTTAGTACTAATAGTTTAAATAACAAGCTTATTTTGCTTTGTTAGCAAGTACTTTTTCCTGTACGTTCTTAGGAACCTGTTCGTACTTCTCAAAGAACATTGAGTAGTTACCACGTCCCTGTGTCCTAGAACGAAGATCTGTAGCGTAACCGAACATTTCTGACAATGGAACGAAACCTCTTACGATCTTTCCGTTACCAACATCATCCATACCTTCGATACGTCCACGACGAGAGTTGATATCACCGATAACATCTCCCATGTATTCTTCAGGCATTGTTACTTCAACCTTCATAATAGGCTCAAGTAATACCGGTGATGCCTTCTGCATAGCTTCTTTGAAAGCCATAGATCCGGCAATGTGGAATGCCATTTCTGAAGAGTCGACTTCATGGTATGAACCGTCATATACAACAGCCTTAACACCTACTACAGGGAATCCGCCAAGGATACCTGCTTTAGTAGCTTCTTCAATACCTTCGCCAACTGCAGGGATGTATTCCTTAGGAATAGCACCACCAACAACTTCAGATTCGAATTTGAAGAGTTCTTCACCGTTTGCATCCATAGGTGAGAATCTAACCTTACAGTGACCATACTGACCACGTCCACCTGACTGTTTAGCATACTTGCTATCAACGTCAACTTCCTTGGTGATTGCTTCTTTGTAAGCAACCTGTGGAGCACCTACGTTAGCTTCTACATGGAATTCACGAAGAAGTCTGTCTACGATGATTTCAAGGTGTAATTCACCCATACCTGCGATGATTGTCTGACCTGTTTCCTGATCAGTATGAGCACGGAATGTAGGATCTTCTTCTGCAAGTTTTGCTAAAGATTCACCAAGTTTGCCCTGTCCTGCTTTTGTCTTAGGCTCGATTGCAAGCTCGATAACCGGTTCAGGGAATTCCATAGACTCTAAGATTACAGGATGCTGTTCATCACAGATTGTATCACCTGTTGTTGTAAGCTTAAATCCAACTGCTGCTGCAATATCACCTGAGTAAACTTTATCAAGTTCTGCTCTCTTGTTAGCATGCATCTGAAGAATACGGCCTACACGTTCTTTTTTGTCTTTTGTTGAGTTATATACATAAGAACCTGAATTAACAGTTCCTGAGTATACACGGAAGTAAGCTAACTTACCTACGAATGGGTCAGTCATAATCTTGAATGCAAGTGCAGAGAAAGGTTCTTCATCAGAAGAATGTCTTTCAATTTCATTACCATCCATATCAACACCCTTGATAGCAGGGATGTCTACAGGTGAAGGCATGAATTCAATAACAGCATCCAATAATTTCTGAACACCTTTGTTTCTGTAAGCTGTACCACAGCATACAGGAATTGCGGCACATTCACATGTACCTTTTCTTAATGCAGCCTTTAATTCGTCTACAGAAGGTTCTTCACCTTCTAAGTACATCATCATTAAATCATCATCTAATTCGCAGATTTTTTCTACTAATTCTGTATGATATAATTCTGCATCATCTTTCATATCTTCAGGAATATCAATGATTGAAATATCATCACCCTTATCATCATTGTAGATGTAAGCTTTCATTTCAAATAAGTCAACGATTCCTTTAAACTGATCTTCTTTACCGATTGGTAACTGAATACAAATAGCATTCTTACCAAGTCTTGTTTTAATCTGGTCTACTGCAGCGTAGAAGTTTGCACCTAAGATGTCCATCTTATTGATGAACGCCATACGTGGTACACCGTATGTGTCAGCCTGACGCCATACGTTTTCTGACTGAGGTTCTACACCACCTTTAGCACAGAATACACCAACAGCACCGTCAAGTACACGTAATGAACGTTCTACTTCTACGGTAAAGTCAACGTGACCAGTAGTATCAATAATGTTGATACGATGCTCTAAAGCGCCCGGTTTAGCCTTACCGTTTTCCTGTAAAGTCCAGTGACAGGTAGTAGCTGCCGAAGTAATTGTGATACCTCTTTCCTGTTCCTGCTCCATCCAGTCCATGGTTGCAGTACCTTCATGAGTATCACCGATCTTATAGTTAACACCGGTGTAATAAAGAATACGCTCTGTAGTAGTAGTCTTACCGGCATCGATATGAGCCATAATACCAATATTTCTGGTTCTTTCCAATGGATATTCTCTTCCAGCCAAGGTAATTTCCTCCTATTAAAATCTATAATGTGCGAAAGCTTTGTTAGCTTCAGCCATTTTATGCATATCTTCTTTTCTCTTAACTGCAGCGCCTGTGTTGTTAGCTGCATCTAAGATTTCGTTAGCGAGTCTGTCTTCCATGGTCTTCTCGCCTCTCTTACGAGAGAACATTGTTAACCAGCGAAGAGCTAATGCCTGACGTCTGTCAGCACGTACTTCGATCGGTACCTGATAAGTAGCACCACCGATACGTCTTGCTTTTACTTCCAATACAGGCATAATGTTGTTCATAGCTTCCTCGAAAACTTCGAGTGCAGGCTTAGAAGCCTTTTCTTCAACTTTTGCAAATGCTCCGTATACAATCTTCTGAGCTACGCCCTTCTTACCATCTAACATAATGTTGTTGATAAGCTTTGTAACCACTTTGTTGTTGTATAAAGGATCTGCTAATACATCTCTTTTCTGAATATGTCCTTTACGTGGCACGTTTCTTCCCTCCTTATTATAGTGTGGTTAAATAACCATTAATAAATCATCGGTACTCACAAATAAATAAAATGTGTTCGCGCTGTATTCTAAAACCAGAATTCCAACACTACAAATTACAAACATGTGGTACTTGTAAATACGAATTCCTGCTTATGCGGATTTCTTATTTACCAGCCTTTGGTCTCTTAGCGCCGTATTTTGAACGAGCCTGTTTTCTGTTAGCAACTCCCGCAGTATCAAGTGTACCACGAATAATGTGATATCTTGTACCTGGTAAGTCTTTAACTCTACCACCTCTGATAAGAACAACGCTATGTTCCTGTAAGTTGTGACCTTCACCCGGAATGTAACTTGTTACTTCGATTCCGTTTGAAAGACGAACTCTGGCGATCTTTCTAAGAGCTGAGTTAGGTTTCTTAGGTGTAGCTGTTTTAACAGCTGTACAAACACCACGTTTCTGAGGTGCTGCTGCGTCTGTAGCTTTCTTATGAAGAGAGTTGTAACCCTTCTGAAGAGCTGGTGCAGTAGACTTCTTAACGGCTGTCTGACGTCCTTTTCTTACTAACTGGTTAAATGTTGGCATTCTGATTCACCTCCTGTTTATATAATGAGTTTTATTGCACACAGAAAAAAGCGAATTTTTTCGCATGCTAGATTATTATATATTTGTCAATAGGGTTTGTCAATCAGAAAAATAATGATTTTTTAAGAAATATCAGGCTCCATGAATGTTTTCACAGAGCCCTGATTCTTTGATTTGCTATTAGTATGCACCTTTACGGTTCAATAATATACCCACTGTCTTAAATAATATTTTGACATCAAGGGTTAATGACCAATTATCTATGTATTCAACGTCCAGTTCCACAATTTCTTCGAAGTTATCAATCCTACTGCGCCCGTTTACCTGCCACATGCCTGTAATACCCGGTTTAATACTGATACGTCTCCACTGGCTACGTTCATATTTTTCAACTTCATCCAAGGTAGGGGGTCTGGTGCCTACCAGACTCATATTGCCGATGAGTACGTTAAAGAACTGGGGCAGTTCGTCAATACTTGTCTTTCGGATGAATTTGCCGACTCTGGTAATTCTCGGGTCATCCTTCATCTTGAACATAACGCCGCCTTTGATTTCATTCTTTTCCATTAATTCCTTCTTACGTTCTTCTGCATCAATATACATACTCCGGAATTTATAGATTTTGAAGTGTCGTCCGTTTTGCCCAACGCGGGTCTGTTTAAATAGAACAGGTCCCTTAGAATCTAATTTAATGGCAATAGCCGCTATCAACATAAGCGGCGAGGATAGAATAATTCCAAAAATACTTCCCAGAATATCAATGAATCGTTTCACCGTTCTGTCCACACCGTTTAAACAAATTGTATGATATGTAACAACAGGATAAGTACCCACAGAGCTTACATAGCTGTTGGCCTTTCTTCTTTTATAAATATCAATAATCAGTCGTGCCGTAACACCCATATCAATACAGATATCCAGATAATGCTGGATAAATTCCAAAGTCTTATCGTTCTTCTGCAAAATATATACCTGATCGATATTGTATTCACGGATTAATTCTTCCAAGTCTTCTATCTTACCGATATAGCCTTCGCCTGCATCTTCTTCCGTCATACTGATATAACCCACACATTCCACCTGAATACTGGTCTTTTCCAGGAAATACCGGAATTTATTAAATGCAGGAATCTTCCCCACAAAGGCAGTTCGCGGTACATTCTTAAGCAGATGCCGCTCAATGATTCTTCTGAAAAAAAGAACATTAAGGCAAATCATGATATAGCAGATAATCAAAAACACCAAAAAAGGCTTTGGCTCAATTAAGTGTCCGTCCGTACAGTACAAAACTGCGAATACCGCTACGGTTGCCACTATAAAGGACTTGGTGGATTTTCTCTGAACACGGTCAATATAATAAAAAGTTGTAACATTATATACTCTCGACTCTTTGTTAGACAGTATATATATTAATGTAAAAAGACACACCAACACAAACAGGTTGATCATTTCCTGTCGGTTCATCATATTGAAGCATATTCCAATACTACCCACATAACAAAGCAGCAATATGACAATATCCAACGCGATTTGGTGGACATTGGTATTGGCCCCCATATTCGTCTTATTCATACACTCATTCCTTGCTTAGCCTACGAATTCCCCACGGCTTTATTCTATTATTCTATAATACTAAGTTTCACGTAGTTAAGCAAGAAAAAAATAAGGAGAGTTCTAAGAACTCTCCCTGCTGTTTTTTACCAACCATTGGTATTCCACTTGTTATCCGGTGACATACCTGCCACTTCCCATGAAGGTTTAAATACACCATCATAATTACATGCACTAACTGCACAATAACCCCAGTTTGCGTTACATCCTTCGCAACCTCTTGCCATCATATCAGCACCTGCTGAATAACTTGTCGGATGATAAACACCATTCATATAAACACTCTGGCATTTTCTTCCAAAATCACCTGAAGCTGTGTTTACAGTTTCAAATACTTCTACTGAAGATTTGATAATCTCCGGTTTCTGATAGTTTACCATAGTTTTTCCTCCCCTGTAAGAATAAATTCTTACTTACCGTTTAAAGCAATACCATCTGCACCTTTACATTTCATACCGATTACTACCCAGTATGCATTTGAACATGCACGGCATGTTGCAGAATAATCATATGTGTATCTGTTGCTTGCTTTTGGACATACAAAAGCTTCTGTTGATTCACCTGAGTATAATGCTACATTTTCCATTCTTTCTTCGTTTGCTTTTAATTCCGGTCTTGCATAATTCTTCATTTTTCATAAACTCCTTAAAATAAAATGTTAAACATATTAGTTAGTGACGTCCGTGATGTGGTTTCTTACCCGGTCTAAAATCATCAGGTCTTCCTACATTTGGGAAATCCGGTTTTTCATAACGGTCACGGTCATCCTCTCCTGAGTATAACGCTACGTTTTCAATCTTCTCTGTTGATTCTGTCATTTCAGGTCTTTCGTATCTTTTCATCCCCACTACTCCTTTACCAATATGTTGTTTGATAGTACCATAGTACCCCGAACAAATGAGGATATCAAGAATTCTAACAAATCTGTAACAATATTATTTTTTAAGGATCTTTTTCGCCATGTTTTTCATCTGTCTTTTCCACATATCACAACGGACATCCTTGTACATATAGCAAAGATTCTTATATGTCTGCTTTTCAAGATACTGTTTATAATCCTGCATTCTATCCTGAAACTGTTGCATCTGCGACACCCCAACGGATGTGCGGCCTTTTGAACGGACGTACAGTCGTAACACTTTAAGATATTCTTCCAAGTATCGACGCACTGCCAAAACAAAAAGTTCCTCGTCCCCATCTTCGAAATATCGCACCCTCTCATACAAAGCGTCCGACTTATCAAAAACACTAAGCTTCACATTTGCAATCTCAGACATGATGCTTCCCTGACGTTGCATGTAATTATACAGCTTTTTTTCGAAAAAAACAACCCTTTTCGACTTATAAATTAGTAAATAAGTCACAAATTCATCCTCATGCACCTTGCCTTCCGGATATAACACTTGTTCAAAAAGGTGTTTTTTGTATATTTTACAATGGGCAACAATGAGCCTTGTTGCATTTTTTCCTTCCATTAACTGCTTAACAGCTTCTTTCCCGTCATATACATGAACTGCTTCTGATTCTTCTTCGTCATAAGATGAATTGTCTATCAGATTCTCATACACTTTTCTATAATTACAGGCTACAATATCGGCATCCTGTTCATTCATCTTATCCAACATAAGCTCAAACATTTCAGGTTCCAGGTAATCATCACTGTCTACCATGCTGAATATATCACCTTTTGCTGCTTTAAGTGCAGCATTACGTGCAGCCGAAAGCCCTTTGTTTTCCTGAGAGATTAAAATAACTCTTGGGTCCTTTTTTTCATATTCCCTGCAAATATCAAGGCTATTATCTGTGGAACCATCATTTACCAGAATCACTTCCAAATCGGTATACGTTTGATTCAAAACAGATTCAATACATTTTTCCAAGTATTTTCCTGTGTTATAAATAGGTATAATCACCGATATCATGGTATTTCCTCCGATAACACGGCATAAAATCCGTTATTTAGTCTGATAGTATGTCCGCTTGTGCCTGCCTGAATGGTATAAACTAATTTTGAACCTACTCCTGTATACTCTTTTCCAAGCACTAAAACCTTATCACCATCCGACAATCCGGTATAATTCTCTAACGTTTCCATGTTTTTAAACACATGATCATAATTCTCATCCGGATGCAGGATATTGTACAAAGCATCATAACTGTCCTGACGCAATTTACACTCATCCGTGCCAAATCCTCTGTTGGAATCATACATCAGCCCGAAATCTTTGCCCGTATATGCAAAAAGACAATAGTTAATTCCATAATCGTTAAGAATTGTTACGGTTTCATTAAGCCAATCATAGCCGCCGTTTTGTCTTGCGGTGTAAGTACAGCCGGTTTCATTACAAATAACCGGAACACGTCTTGATTTCATTTTTAAAAGATAGTCATCAAAATTATATTCGAGATATTCTGCAATACTTCCCGAAAACTCTGCCTGATATCCGGCAATGCTGACCCTTATGGAATCCGCTTTCATATCATTGGTAGTCTTTATCTTACAAACCACTTTATAGTAATGGCCGGGCGTCATGGGAAACATTCCGTTTGCGGACTTGGCAGTCTGCTTTATCACATAGTTCTTATTGGAAGAAAAGCCCCGCAAATATAGTACACTTCCGTCCGTACCGCCATTTTCTATACTATAAGTTCCTTTGCCGCTTTCTGACCACACATATCCGCTTCCATCAAATTCTACGCGGTAAACCTCATCTACAAACTGCTTCTTATTATCATACTCATATACCAGCATCTCATCTATCATAACACCATCCGAAGATGAGGCATTTTTAATCTCTATCTTAACAACACCTGCATTGATTATCGTATCTTCAAGAAGCGCCACTCCGGAGCTTAACGTTGTCCACGAATCTTTGTTGATACTTTTGTTTCTTACCTCTGCAAGGTTTGAAATCCATGTTTCCCCTCTGATAATATAGGTGTCGTCATATTCTACTTTTTCTCCGGGTTCCTGCATAACAAACACACTGGGACTGTATGCATGGCAATCGTATACCAAATTCATATCATTTAATGTATACGCATTCATATCCGGGTATACAGTTGTTACTTCATCTTTTTTATCATCCCGTAACTCAATGGCAAATTCCTCTACACAGATAATGTGATTAGAATCCACCGCGCGGATTGCATCAATCAATTCCTGCATATAAGAAAAATACAAGCCTTCCGCTTCTTCCTTATCGCCTTCAATAATCACTAACGGTTCATTTAACAGGTCATAGGCAATAACAGCGGTTTCGTCAGCATATCTTTTAGCAATTTCAACCCACTGTTCTTTAAATTCATTCCGTAAGCTTTTACTGTTCCAGAATTCATAAGCCGCTTCTTTTTCACGGATTTGAATGCCACCCTGACTGGAGTGCATGTCAAGCTCTATATAAAGTCCTGCCTCTTTTGCCCACTTAATATTTTCATCAAGCCATGGATAGAATTCCTCATACTGCACCATATTAAAAGAAATAGGAAAACGCACTGTATTAAATCCCATTGCTTTTATCTCTGCATAAGACGTTTCATCCATGCAACGGTTTCCGGGTGTAATCTCTGTATCCCAGATGTTGTTATCCATATTAATTCCTACCATTTGGAAAACACTACCTGCATTTGTATCATATAACTGAGTGCCGATTACCTGGACATATCCTTTGTTTTCCGGAGTAATGACTATATCCGGAATGATAACGTCTTCCGGCTCATCTGATTCCTCAGGGAGCCACTCCTGCTCTCCCGGTTCTTCATCATTCCCTGTCGTGTCCCCCGTTATGGGCGCACGATTCTCCTCTAAAGCTTCCTCATCCGGGCGCGCGGAAGAAGTCTCTAACATTACTACTAAAACAAGCAGCACTGCGAGACTAATTAAAATCACTATGAAGCTTCCCAGATAATCCTTTAGACGACTCATATATAATACCTGCAATCACTTTGGCACCGTCCCCGTTTTCATTTAGTCCGATGCGTTCAAAAAATACGTTGCACTTTTCCTGATATTTATTCTCTGAATAATTCTCAATCACCTGTAACAATTCTTCTTCCGTTAATGCCCTGCAAAACGGAAGTTCTTCCATGGTAAACTGAAGTTCTCTTTCCTTTTTTAAGTATTCTTCATAATCCTTCATCAGTAAGAATACCGGTTTCTTTGCAAAAGAAAAATCAAACATTACTGCCGAATAGTCGGTAATCAGATAATCGCAGGCAGCTAAAAGCTCCTGCATATCCGGATAATCCGACACATTGACAACGCCCTCCGGCAAAACCATATCCGGATACCTGGTGGTATCATTGGGATGAAGCCTTACCATACATACGCACTCTGTCCCGAATTTATGACCTATTGCGTTACAGACTTTATAATAATCAAAAGAAATATTCTCTTTATTTTTTTCTTTTCTGAAAGTAGGGGCATACAACAGTAATGCCTGTTCTTTACGGATGCCGTACTTTTCTTTGATATTGTTTATTAACTCTTCATTACGCTCCATAATCACCGAGTTTCGGGGAACGGAACATTTTATCACTTTTCCCGTATACCAGAAGTGATTTTTATAGATTTCATAACGGAAATCATTATTGGAATACATTAAATCTGTCATGGCCGCATCCCGCTTTGCTTCCTTCACATATTTTTCAGGAAGATTTGACACCTGCGCCTCATTCTTCTTAAGGCCCAGAGTTGAGTGCCATGTCTGGATATAGAACTGGTTCTTTTTTTTCTTAATCTTAAAGGAGCTTTTTATATTATCTACCCACACCTTAGCAGTCGCCATATGATAGGCTGCCTTGATAGTTCCGTACTTAACAGGAACTATCCCTTCCGCAAGAGGTGTTTTCATATCTTTGGTAAACCAGTATAACTTGAATTCACCGGGATAATTCTTTAATAATGCAAGAGCGATGTACTTTGGATCATCCCCAAATCCCTTGCCGCCAAAATTATCAAAGACAACCTTATTTTTCTTTACCGGAAATAATCTTACAATAAAAATCGCCGTATTACGATAAAGACGATATGGCAATGAATTTCTTATTTTTTCTTTTACAGATGGCATGAATCCTCTCCGCCTTTACTCCATTCTTTCTGCTTTAGCTTCTTATATATGTAACAGATAATCTCACTATCCTGATTCCAATCAAATTTCCTTCCAAACAATGCCTTTGTCTGCTCCAGAGTAGGCAAATTCTTCATGGAAAGGTTAATGGGATGTCCGTCCGAAACCGTGTCCCAAATCAGGTAACGCATATTTCCCAATGCCTTGGTGTTTTCACTTCCGCGCCTGTCATGGTCTTCAAAGGACTTGTCATAAATTCTGTCCGCAAACTTAGAATTCATAACTAAGGTCTGCAAAAACACTTCATCAGAGGTTCTTGTATGGCAAAACATTTTCTTCACCTGTTTTTCCATGGAAACCACATACTTTGCCAACTCATCCGTTATGCTAAACCAGTTGGCACCTTTTTGATATATCATATCTGTACGGATACGGTTTATATTAAGCTTACGCTGCAGCTTCATAAAAACTCTGTACCATAGTCCGCTGGTCTTCTTCGGATAGTAATAGCGGATTCTCTTAAGGCTCTCCCCCGATATTTCTTTTCTGTTAAAAGAAATAATCTCCTTCCCCTGATTGTCTTCAAAAAATCTATGTATCGTATCCACATCCTGTAAGGGAATATCTGAGCCCGATAAAAGATGATAATAATCATAATGTCCTTTTATAGCTTCACGCAACAAATCCATGGTGACTTCCACCATATTAAACATGCCCCAATCAACTCTTCTTCTTTTAATATAATGTACCTTAGAGCGTTTTACCACCTTTGCCACCCGGTTTTTAACCGCAAGAAAAGTCTCTTCTTTTGTTTTTTTATCCATATGAATATATATGTCATTTCTTTCATCATCCAAAAGTGACATACACACATAGGTACTTTCAAAATCCCCATGAATCATAAACAAATAGGCATGTTTTTGCATTCGTATTCCCCCATTAATCCGTATGCTTTCTCTTTTTCACAAAATCAATCAGATAGTAGAAGGTTTCATTTTTCGTAAGGATAGATAATCCCACATATATAATGACCCCCACTATAATCTGTAACGGTAACATAATCCAATAAGATATTTCCAAAAATGTAATGCCGTAGGTAACCACAAACATAACCAGTGTTAAAATGGTTGCCGGCAATAAATCTTTTATCTGTTCTCCATATTTATAGTCAATAATCTTTCTGTTTGGCATCATATTCACAGTCATGGAAAAAACGGAATAGAGCGGTAATGAAATACCTACTGCCAACACGCTATGCTGCACGGCAAGTAATACCATAAGGATTCCCACCGGCTTTTTAATAAACTCAAGCTTTAAAATCGTATCGCTTCGGCCCATGGCACTCATACTCTGTAAATTGGCTTCCGTAACGGTATGAAGGGCACTGTAAATACAAATAAGCTGCATAAAAATAATACTTCCCTGCCATTTTTCAGTAAGCAATAACATGGTTAAAGGCTCTGCCACTGCTGCCAGTCCTCCAAGCAAAGGGAACACGATAAAGCTTGACAGTTTTAAGGAACGCCTTGTCATCTGTTTTACAACCACTTTATCCTTACCGGCCTCAGAAAGAACCGGAAACAGTACCGATGCTATGGAAGCCACCACATTATTGGTAATTAAGTCCGGGAAATTCTTACCCCTTGAATAACAAGCCAAATCATCCTTGGTATAAAATCTACCGATTACCAAAGAACGCAAGTTTCCATACAAAGTTCCGATTAAGCTTGCTGCTAACATCTTCCATCCGAAAGACATTAATTCTTTGGCAGACTTTACGGAAAACAACTTTTTCGGTCTCCATTGTACCGTAATAGTTAATACAATGGTATCCACCACCGTATTGGTAAGGTATTGTGCCACCAATGCCCACACACCATAACCTCTGACCGCCATCACAATTCCCACTATGCCGGAAAACAAGGTTCCGAACAAAGTTGAAAAGAAAAACTTACGGAACATCATGTGTTTTGACACATAAGCATGCTGGATTGAACTAAAGGATGAGATAATGATCTTTAGTCCAAATACCCTTAACACAGGCGTTAACTGAGGTGTCCGATAAAACTGTGCCACAAGGGGCGCTGCCATAAATAAAATCCCGTAGATAACTAGGGAGCTTATAAAAGAACAATAAAAAATGGTGGAAAAATCAGTTTCATCCGCTTCCTTTTTTTGAATTAAAGAAGAACCAAATCCACTGGTAACAAAGACATTGGCAATATTGATAAATACCATAACCATTGCCACAATACCATAATCTTCACGAAGCAGAATTCGTGCAAGCACAATGGATACAATAAATGATACCCCTTGCGCCAGAATTCTTTCCGCAAATTTCCACGCCATATTCGAAAACACTTTACTCTTTACATTCTCGTTACTCATATACTGCTCCGTTACTATTCTGTCTTAACGAACTGCTGTGTTTCTCGCCCCGTCAATATTAATTAAAAACGCCAAAAGACGTAAGCGAAGCTTAAATGCAATCTGACCTTTACACCAATACTTCTTAGTCAGCATTATTCCTTTTTTTCTTAATTCTTCCATTTCCTTGGCATAAACATCTTTATAATGTCTGCGGATTAAGAAATAAAACTTCAACACATTACGGATATAAGACTGTACTTCCCAATAAAACAAATCTTTATTTCCGATTTCTTTATAAAAAGCCATACGCTTTTCACAAGCCTGTATTAAATCAAGCTTCTTTGGCGTAAACTTATCCCACATAATACTGCCTTCACGCATTCTGTAAAAATACAGTTTTCTGTCGGTAAGAACCAACCTTTTTGCCTCATGAAAAATCCATGGGGTCAAAAACATATCTTCATGTATTTTACCTTCCGGGTAGCGGAATTTCTTCTCCGTAAAAAAGCTGTGATGGTATAATTTATTCCACGCAACGGTTTTTACTACGTCATCTTCATTAATCCTTTGAAGGATTTCTTCATTTTCCTGAATGGTAATGACTGCCTCATTATCATCCCATATTTTTTCTTCTCCCTTAACAAAAGAACAACACACAATATCTGCCTGATGTTTTCTTGCAAGTGTTACCATGTCCAAAAGATAATCTTCATGAACAGCATCATCACTGTCTACAAATGCAATGTACTCCCCTTTTGCAATTTCAAGTCCCGCATTTCTTGCAGATGATAACCCTCCGTTTTCTTTGTGAATCACTTGAATTCTTGAATCCTTTTCCTTAAATTCATCACACATTTTTCCGCAGTTGTCCGGAGAACCGTCATCCACTAAAATCAACTCAAAATGGGCATACTTCTGCCCTAAGATGGAATGTATGCACTCTTCCATATAATTTTCCACTTTATAAATTGGTACAATCACACTTACCAGTGGTTTATCCATCTAATAACTCCTCATAAAAATCTTCCATCTTTTTTACTAACTTATCAATATTGTAATCACTGTTTTGCAACAATGCTTTTGCATCATATCTCTTTATTTCTGTTTTTAAAACAGCATCTGCCCAAGCTGTGGGGGCAAGCTCTTTTGACACAAACTGTACATTTCCTGTAATATCTGCACTTTTTGAAACAACATCCTTAGATGTAACACAAGGCATTCCTGCTGCCTGTGCTTCCAATAACACAATGCCAAAGCCTTCAAATCTGGAAGGTAATAAGAATAAGTCCATGGCCTGCATATATTCATGCACATTGCTTTTACTGCCCACACAATGAACCGCTTCCTTAAACCCATACTCCCCGATTTTTTCCTGCACCGCATCAAAAAGCTTTCCTTTTCCAAGCATCACCAGTCTGTAGGAAGCATCTTTTTGATACACTTCCTTGAAAATATCAATTAAGGAAAGAGGGTCTTTTTGATAATTAAAGCTACCGGCAAAGCCGATTAACTTTTGATTATCTTCTATTCCAAGCTCTGCCCTGATACGGTTACGGGTCTCTTCATTATAGGCAAACTTCTCCAAATCAATGGCGTTTTGAATCACCGAAAATGGCTTGTTGTTTCCAAACATCCACTCTCCAGCTTCCTTAGAGCAGGCAAAATAATCCGTTACATATTTTCCCATAACGGTTTTTACATATCTTTCATACAATTTCTGTTTTATATTGTAGTGATACATATATCCGTTATTGTGACTATGTAATACCCTAATGGGAATATGATGTCTTTTTGCTTCCATTAATACCCGAAATAAAGTATTCAACCCGTTGGCATGAAGGTGCACTCCTGCAAATTCAGGATGTCTGTCAAAAAAGTCCTTCACGGTCACTGCTGACTCCTCGTTCCTTGAACGCATAAAATAATACTCATGGTAAATACGTCCGCCCAACGCCTCTATTTCTTCTTCAAAAGGCAGGCGCTTACTATGCTCTACCAAAAAATCAAACTGAACTTTGCTTCTGTCTATTTTACGATAAATATTCATCACAAAGGATTCAACGCCACCTAAATTATCCGTTAACCCTGCATGAAGAATTCTGATCGGTTCGCTCATAGGACACCGCTTCCTCTTCTTTCTTTTTCACCCTGTTAAACGCTTTGAAGAAATCCCTTTGATAAATTAAAATCGGGAATGCAAAATAAGCGTTCAAACCATGGGTTTCCATAATGGCATACAGCGTGTAAATAAAGATAAAAATACAATCTCTTTTCTTTTTCTGATATGCCGTGTAAAAAATCATAACCACTAAAATAATGGTATTAATATAACCAAGACACACGTACAAATAACTGAACAAACCATCACAAATCAAGGTAGTAATTCTGTAATATGTATCGTAGGAAACCTCGCCGCCTAAATCTACTTCCTGTCCCAAAGCCGTTGGCCCGTATAAGCTGTAAATCTGGGCAGTCTCCCTGATTCTTGCAGATAACAAATCATCCAAATCCATAAGGAAATTATGGAGCCGCAACGACTTATGTGCATAATAATAAACACAAAAAACATTAAACAGGGCAAAGGCACCGAACACAAAATGTGAGCCAAAAGTCATTAACTTTGTTACCCAACCCAGTCTGCATACCCATATAACTAAGGTGGCAAATATTAATACATACATTGCCGTATCACATGCCGTCAGATAATAAATAACCGGACCCGAAATTGCAAGAGCTATAATATGTCTGGGTTTCATCTTGTCAAAAGATAAATAGACACGTTCAAAAATCATCCATGTAACAACCAAAGCAAAGGCATTGGCATTGGTAAATCCGAATTTATGCGGATTGTGCACGCCTGTTATAATAGTAAGCTGTTCCTTGCCGGGAATGATTTCAAAACACACATACCATATGACAGAAATCACAACAAAGAGCATTTTTACCTTGTGCATAATGGTAATGGTTCTTTCCGTATCTTTTTCTAAAGACGCAATAGAAAGAACAACCGTCATAACTAAGAAGTACTCACCCATCTGCATACCGGAATACAAAGCGACTGCTCCCACAATACCGATAACCGCTACCTGGGCAGGGGTATAAGTATTCTCAAACACAATAACTAAGACAAATAATCCAAGACTTGCCACTGTAAACAGCTTGCTTAAGGTATCGCCTTCAATATATGTAATTCTGTCAAGCATTACCTGCATTACCATAAAGATAACCGCCAGGTCATATACCTTCATCTTTTTTCCTAAAATTTTATCTTCCATCCATGCATTCCTTTACTGTAAGCTTTAATTGCTCCAACAGTGTTTCTATTGAAAAGCCACAGGCTCTCTTTCTTGCCATAGCTTTCATTTCCATAAATCTCTCATCGGTCATATCCAATAGCATCAATATGGTCTGTGACAATTTGTCCGCATCCACTTCTTCTACCAGATATCCCGTTGTCCCATTCACTATAATTTCATTTAAGGCTCCTCTGTTAAATGCCACGCAAATCAGACCTGCGCTCATAGCCTCAATCAGGGTAATCCCAAAGCCTTCTTCCCAAATAGCGGGATGAACAAACACATCCGACGACTGCATAAAAGCCGGAACATCTCTTTGTTCCCCATAAAAGGTCACCGTCTTTTCTAAGCCCTTGTCTTTTACATAGGCTTCCAAAGTCTTTCGATAGGAGCCGTCCCCAACAACAGAAAGGGTAATTTCTTCCTTCTCTTTTAAACGGTCCATTGCTTCAAGAAGCACCTGAACTCCTTTTTTTTCAATCAATCTGCCCACGTATAATAAACGTAAACTTCCTTTGGGACGAATACTGTTTACCCCTGCATAATCTTCTACATGAACCCCGTTATATACTACATTCACTTTTTGGGGATTCACTTTGCTTCCTTTTATAACAGAAGCCTTTACAAATTCAGATATGGCAACAACACCTGCTGCCTTTTTCAATAGTTTGTTATATAGCAGACGCTTCCACGCCTTTTTCCCTGTTAATTCTTCATAATTATTATGCGCATACACTAAAAAAGCCGTTTGCTTCATGCTCTTTATAAGAGGCATGCAGGCAAGCCAGAACAATGGTGCAGGATGATGAATCAACACCGCATCCACCTTAAGCTTTTCACATAATCGTCTCAATTCTTTACGAAAGGGCACAATATCCTTATTCCCATAAGAATATAAATACACCGGCAAATGAGCCCCGCTCATTTCCTCGTAAAGTTTTCCTCCGGTGTGGGCAAAAAGAAAATGGTTTTCCACATCTTTAGAGTAAAGCCCTATGTCTTTACACAATTTTTCAATTCCACCTGTGCCGCCGGCATATAACAAATGTAATATCTTCATAAATTACTCTTCCATAACAACTTCATTTATCATGTTTTTCCAAAGAACAATATTGTTCTCAAGATAGAGTCTTTTTACCGTTTCCTGTGCTGTATGACGCACATTATCAAGTCTGCTCTCATGTTCAATGCAATTTTCCATAAGCTGCGCCAAATTATCTACATTTCCCACAGGGAATAACCAGCCGTTTACGTTCTGCTCTATTAGTTCCCTGGGGCCGCTTACGCAGTCACTTGCAATACACAAATCCCCTGCATACATTGCCTCACAAAGAACATTGGGGAATCCCTCATAATGGGATGAAAGCACGAAAATACTAGCTTTACTCATTTCATAAAAAGGTACTTCCGTCCGCCCGCAAAGATGAACTTTATTATCAAGCTCTAAGGAACCGATAAGCTCTTCTAACTCTTCCCTTTTATCTCCCACACCAAATATCTTAACCTGCCAGTCAGGATATTTGCCCGAGATTTTATGAAATCCCTGAATCAGGGTTTTAAAATCTTTTTGGGGCTCTAATCTTCCCATGGAAAGAATGGTTTTTTCCCGTTTTGGAATCACTTCTTTAATCTGGGAATCCAACACTTCCTTATCTAACGGATTTTCTATAACTCTGATTTTCTTTCTTAAGAATTTTTTATAAAACCCTTTAATCTGTTCAGTCTGAACCATAACCCGGTCTGCCCTTAAATACAAAAGGTTACTTAATAAAAACACCATTTTGCCATGCTCACGCAGGGGATTATTTCTGTCACATACCACAACTTTTCCTTTTTTAAACATGGCTGACATCAATACTAATAAATTGCATCTGCTTAAAAAAGAAATCGAAATATCCGCTTTACTTTTTTTAATATGTCTGCGTATGTTTCTCACATCTTCCCAAACTGCCCTGATTCCGCTTTTCTTATTTTTGTACTGAAATAACTGGACCTTTTCATCTACAGGATAAAATTGCGGACGCTTTTCCAAAGAAATAATGGATACTTCATTATCATCACAGGCCATTGCTTTTGCCAATGTGGTAAGCACTTTTTCAGCTCCTCCGCCGGATAAGCTACTGATGTAAAAATCAATCTTCATGTGTTTTTCCATCCCATGTGCATTCTTTTATCTTACTCTCTTTTGCAGGCACTCCCACAAGAACCGCTCCCTGGTGTTCAAAGGATTTACACACCACTGCATTGGCGCCTATGGTACAACCGTCCGCAATTTTCACATTACCGATTACACAAGAGCCCACTCCGAAATAAACATGGTTTCCAATGCACGGTACTCCATTAGCTCCAGCTACAAGCTTCACGCCGGAATGGATTCTGCAATATTCTCCAACCCTGCAATCCCCATTCACTAAAATTCCTCCGGTATGGGCAATGCTTAAGCCTTTTCCAAAACAATTGGGCGGAATATGAACTCCGTAACGGAGTTGTTTTCTTTTTAACCGAAACACATAATACCATTTGCGGAATTTGTGGTTCTTATTGATGTGATACTCCGTAATACGAAGAATCCTCAAATACTTATGTATCACCTGTTGTTCATATAAATCAAAGGGAATTCTTAACATGGCTTTCGGATGGAAATCTCCGGTTTCTGCCTTAAGATATTCCTTTAATTCTGCTTTATTATTTATCATCCTTATAGACCTCAAGTGTTTGCTCAACTACTGTTTCCCAATTATATTTTTTAAGAATATAATCCGCTGCAGCCTTCCTATATCCTTCCGTCATTTCAGGGTTATTTAAAAGCATTGTAAGTTTTTCTTTTAAAGAATCCACATCAGAGCATCGGAAATTCACGCCGTGCTCTCCAATCACTTCCGTACATTCCGGTATATCCGAAGTCAGGCAACAGTTACCATAGCTCATGGCTTCTAAAAGTGATAAGGGCATTCCTTCCAACTCACTTGGCAAAACATACACATAGGCATTGCTGTACAATTCTGCAAGCTCCTGTCCCTTAACAAAATCCGTAAAAATAATACGTTTATCATCACTGGCCAGTTGTTTTAATTCCTCCATATACTCTTTGGTATCGGAGGCGCCGCCCGCAATGACAAGGGGATAGTCTGTATCCGTCTGCTTATATGCTTCTATTAAATAATGAATTCCTTTTTCAGGTACGATTCTTCCAAGATAAAGAATGTACTCCCGCTCTTTTAGATTCCATTTTTGCCCGATGGCGTCAACCGGCTTACATTCCGGTTTATTAATTCCGTTTGGAATAAAAATAGTATCTCTATTGTAAGTGTCCTTAAAATACTGTTTCACATTTTCACTGAGAACAATTACTTCATTGGCGTACTTGGCTGCGAATTTTTCACCAAGCTTTAGATACTTAACAGCACCCTTGCCCCATTTTGCTCTCTGCCAGTCAAGTCCATGAATGGTTACAATAACGCGTTTACGGAACAATCGTGAAATAATCACCATGACACTTGGGCCTTCCGCATGAAAATGAATCACATCATAACCGCCAAAGGTGGCCCGTAGCGCCGCAAAAAATGAAGAACTGATAGCTGCAAGTCCTTTCATTTCAATGGTAGGTACCCTGCGTATCCGTACCCCCTTATATTCCTTCACTTTCTTCGCATTTTCATCAAATTCTTTCCCAGCCACATGGTGTCCGCTACGGTTATATACTGTAACGCTGTGCCCTTTTTTCACCATTCCTGTGGCAAGCTCTTCCACCACAATTTCAATTCCTCCTTCTCTGGAGGGAATTCTTTTGTGACCTAACATGGCAATTTTTAATTTCTTCATCCGTTTATCACCATTAAATTAATTTCATTTTCTTAAGCACCTGAAGCTTTGCATCCATACGGCTCATTCGCTTAGAACCTGCCATACGGTAATTTCTCTTAAAAAATCTTGAAACAATATAATCAAAAATACGGTGTGTCCAGGCAATGGGTACAAGAAATGCACTTTTCTTGGCATAGCTGTATTTTTCAGGCATATTAGAACGTGTGGGGAACAGATATTTTAGTTTTCTTTTTACCCCTGACATGTTAGGGTCGTAATCTCCAGTAAGATAAGGAGTCATATTGTAAACCATCTGCCAGCGGTAAATATCATCATCCCTTGTCACCTGTTCACTAAAAAGAACCCTTAACACCTGATCTAAAGACTCACTGTCTGTTTTTGCATAACAGGGAAGGTCTTCTTTTTTGAAACCTAAGTACTCTTCGCCGATCTGGCAAAGAATACAAAAGCATTTCCAGTAACCCAACCGTTCCAAACGCTCTTTAAACGAAGACTCATCGATTTTATCTTTATGCTTTTTATAAAAGAGCAAAATATCCATAACATTGCGGATACTTGCTGATTCTAATACCATGTGTTTTGCAAAATGATACACAAAATAAATCAATTGTTCCTCATGTCGGATTGTGTCGAGCATAATGCCGCAAAACTTATCACAAATTCTATTCTTAGGTGCGGTAAGTTCAAAGGATTCCAGTACCTTAATACGACTTCCCTTAAAATCTTCCCACAAGGCAGTATGCAATTCCACGTAATGCACATTAGGAATCGTCAAATTCTGCACATGATCTTTTGACTTATCCTGTAGCCATTGATACCCAAGACTTTCAAGAATCTCCATCATGGCATCTTTATCTTTTTCATCTACATACATGTCTGTATCCGAAGAAACACGCATACGATAATCTTTATATGCATCTGCAATAATCGGCCCTTTAAATACCAGAACCTGAATATCTTTTTCTGCTGCCGCTTTCACGATGCGCTCAACATATTCAATTTTTGTTTCCTCTTTCAATGCCATCACGATAGTTCCGTTAATAAAGCGTTGATAAATATCTGTTTTAAAAGGATAACGGGAATATACCTTTTTTACCGGCTCACATAGCATTGGTGTAAGCCCGGTACGATAGGCAAGCTCATGCAGCTTATTCCAGTCTGCATTCTCAAATTCCTCATTTACTTCCATTTCCCCTGTAAGATACCCACGTATCAGCTTTATAAATAAATCATGGCATTGCTGCACCTTCGCATTTTCCATGCAGCAAACTCCTTTATCTATTTATTTCTTTCTCCATCTCATAACAATCACAATCACAATGATAAACAATACCAAAATTCCGCAAAGAAGAATAATCTGGCTTGCTTCATCATAAGATTCCCCGTCTGCTCCGCTTATTACAAAATCAGAACTGCCACCGGCTTTCTTTTCAATGTTTGTGGTCAAAGTCTGGGCATCCGTTACATATTCTTTGCCATGAACATCCTGATAAGAAAAATATACCTGAATTGTCTTATCTCCGTTTCCGTCAAAGGACACATAATAATCATCGTAAAGCTGAACCCCCGGTTCAACATCCCCTAATTGAATAATATCTTCGCCACCCAGTACGTCTCCGACCAAATGCATATTCAAGTTATAAACCATTGTATTTCCGTCATTGCCGGAGCTAACACTTAACATAACCTGGGAAGCATTGGTAGCATTCTGCTCTAAGGTAAGTCCTTTTACGGAATACTCACACAAATCCCCTACCGGTACGGTCACTGTAACATAGTTGGAATCGCTGGCCCCTTCCGGTCCGATATAGTATTCCATCATAATAGGAAGAATCAGAATTCCCTTCGCTCTTTCAGAAATTTCAAAATCAAAGGTAATTGTCTTTTTCTCATTGGCTTCCAAAGTTCCTATATAAATCTGATTGGTATTGCCGTAAACAGGATAGAACAAGTCACTGGTTGTAAATGTTACCAATACATCTGTTACAATAGTCTCTTCCGTATTTTCAATATTAACCGTTATTGTTCCCTTTTCCCCGTACATGGCTGCATCTGAGTTTATACTGTAATCATTGATGATTAACCCTTTTGCCTGGGTATCTTCTGAGCCCATAAGGAAAAAGAAGAGCATACAAAAAAGATAAGGTAATTTATTTAAAATTCTTTTCATTGTTAGTTATCCTCCCCTTTTTTCACAGTTGCTTTATACTTTTTATTAACGTACTTCTTATCCTTAAAGTAGTTATAATTCTTCATGTAACGTTTGTATTCTGCTTTCTCAACCTTATTCATGATAACGCCTAAAATGTTAGCGCCAACATGTCTTAACTGTTCCATCGCCTGGGATAACTGCTTTTTGTAGCTTCCCTGGGATGTTACAATTATGGTTCCGTCCGTAAGACTTCCGATAACACCTGCATCCACAACTGAGTTAATGGATGGAGCGTCAAAAATAATATAATCAAATTCTTCTTTTAACTCTTTGATTAACTGCTGCATTTTGGCTGAGCATAAAAGGCTGACTGTATTGCCTTCCCCGCTGCCGCCGAAAATATATTTCATATTCTTATAATTTGTTTCGATTAATACCTGCTTTAAATCAGATTTATCTTCCAAATAGGTAACAAGGTTTGCGTTTTCACTTCCTGCATTTCTCTTATATGCAGTACCTTTTCTGATATCCGCATCAATTAATACGGTTTTCCAGCCTGCCTCAGCCATGGAAATTGCAAGTTCAATGGCAATGGTGGTTGTTCCTACTCTTGGTTCACTTCCGCATAATAACAGGGACTGGATTCCGTTGTTCTTTTTCTGAAGATGGATTTCAACCTCGATTCGGTCAAAAGCATCCTGCATAAGTTGATTATCCTGACGATATAATTCTTTTTTCATGTTGATCCTCCATTCCCTATATATCACGATTGTGCGGAATAACGCCGATTACTTTGATTTTATCTTCTGTTTTAGCATCGCTCACTGTCATAACCTTGGTTGAGAAAATACTGCTAAGTACTAAGTAAATGCAAGGTAATACAAAGCCAACTGCCGCAAATAATAATCTGGTCTTCATGCGGTCCGTAGTTACTGAGTTATACACACGGGAAATCTCCGCTTCATCCATAATCTGGATACTGTTTCCGCCAATAATGTTATTGGTATGTTCTACAAAGGCCTGGGCCACTGCATCAGCAACTCTGATTGCCGTATTCGGGTCTAAGGAGCTTGCATGAATCTTTACTAAGTTACTGCTGGAGCTCATATTGGAAAATTCATAGGATACCATATTCTTAATAACATCCCCGGAAAGATCCTTGGTTTCAAGTAAAGTAGCCGCCTTATTGGCAATTACCTTACTGGTAATAAGGTGCTCATACTGATGCATTACCGAAACACCCGTAAGCACTTCATCCAAAGCGCCGTATGTAACACTGTACACTGTTGTTTCGGCAGTATAGCTGTTGACACCCTTATCCAGTGTTTTTACAACTCCAAAACCACCAAACACAATGACGCAAATGGCGATAAGCCACCAGCCTCTGATTAAATCCCTGCAAATTTGCACAAAATCAATGCTTAATTCTTTTTTCATCTTTTTCCTCCCAATAATTTAAAGACTTTATAAATCAAATATCCAATGAATCCGCCCAGTACGTTCATAATTACATCACTTAGCTGACAAAAGCCACATCTGAATGCCAACTGAATCATTTCAATCAGGATGCTTAACATAAAAGTACAAAGCAGCGTGTCCAAAAACTTAAACCGCTTCTTAAATGTTAAAGGCAACAGGATACCCATGGGAATTGTCATTAAAATATTCTCATAAATGTACATTCTTCCCCGCAAGTCATCCGTGTATCTTCCAAGAAGCGTAAAATCGATTTCTGTTACACTTCCTTCCACCCTTGACAATAATGCAATCTGTAATACCGTTGCAAAATATACAACATCAAGAATAATAAGTGCCGTCCTTGCCGGCTTCAATTCTTTTTTTCTCATAATGCAGATTACGATATAAATCAGTGCAAAAACCAGTGCAATAAACAAGGAAACCGGCACAAATTTTACCGTTTCTAACATATCTTCTACAAAAAGCTTCACTATTTTCTCCTTAATATTTTATTTTTTAAATTATTCATCTTAATCACCAGAGGTCTTAAGGGACGGATTGCAAACCAAAGAGTATATTCAAACTTTTCACGCCTGCTCTGACATACAATAAGCTTGCCCTTCCTGTAATAGGACTCCACTTTTGCAATCATCTGCTCTCTCCTTAAAGGACCTTCCACTTCAGTCTGGGCATCTCCCAACATATAGTACTCACCGTTTTTAATTTTATATACACGATGCAATACATAGATGGCATTATCCCTGCGATATACCACTATATCGCCTCTTTTTAATTCACCCTTAATCTGCACCAGATTTACTTCATCACGTCCCCCTGTAATAAACGGAACCATGCTAAATCCTTGGGGCATAATCTTTACTGTTTTACCTTCCTCAATAAAAGGGATTATTGTAGGAATCCAATCATCCGCTCGAATCATAACTCCTCGCATTCTGCCCATAATCCGGCACAATAACTTTCCTATTCTATTATAACTTACACCTACAAAAATGCAAGAAATAAACCCTATCAATCCTGCAAGATTTTCTCGGAATTTACCCTGCTTATATTTGACACGTCATTTGTCTGTGATATAATGTTTCTAACTATATTTTCCATAAAAGGAAGGGGTATTTATGAAAATAGCAGAAAACTATATGTTACGCGAAATCGCCGGCAATTATGTGGTAATTCCGGTAGGACAAAATGTAGTGGATTACAAGGGGATGTTACATTTAAATTCTACAGGAGCTTTCATCTGCAAGTGTCTGGAAAATGACACAACCCGTGAAGACATTTTAAGCAAGATGTATGTGGAATACGAAGCAGAGGAAGCAGACAAACCAATCATCGATGCAGATCTTGATGATTTTCTTGAAAACGCAAAATCAATCGGATTAATCGTATAGAATTGTGGGGACAAGATATGAAAAAATATAAAATAGCAGATCTTGTTTTTGGCTTAGATTTAAAAGACGAGCTCCTGCATCCTTCTATGGCAGACTTTTTGTACGACAAAAACGCACCCGTTACCTTTACCGTTACAACCGATACGGATGCGATGACGCACGCAGATGCCATTGAATTTATCAAAGAACATGAGAAAAACCGTCTTATTCTTTCAAATTATATGATGGTAATGAAAGCTGAATGGGGATACCGTTTCTATTATCAGGAAGAACCCCGCATCCTTTGTTGCGATGTGGACACAACTGCGAATCATGCCGTGATTCATCTGTCAACAGAACCTGTTACTCCTGTATCACGATGTCATGGTTGCGCCGCTTCACCTTCTTTATCTTTTACGGATTACATATTTTATATCCTGAGAGATATTTTCTTTACCTTTGCTCCTTGGCATAATATGATACCGGTTCATTCTTCAACTATAATTTATAATAGCAGGGCGTATGTTTTTTCAGCCCGTTCAGGCACAGGAAAGACAACCCACACCAATCTTTGGATTGAACACTTCAATGTGGATATTTTGGACGGCGATGTTACTATGCTGTCCTTAGAAGATGACGGTATATTCGCTTACGGGATGCCATGGTGCGGCACATCCATGAAATATCAGAACAAAAAAGTACCTTTAGGAGGCATTGTATTTTTGTCTCAGGCAAAAGAGAATACCGTTACCGAATTAAGCGCGTTCGACGGCGCACTTTCTCTGATGGCACGTTCTTTTGCACCTACCTGGACAAAAGAATTAAGTTCACGCAACTGTTTTCTTTCAGAGCAGGTTGCCGCAAATACCTTATGCCTTCACTTAGCATGTCTTCCTAACAGGGAAGCCGCTCTTTTGGTAAAAGAATACATTGATAGGAGACTTTCCGGTGTTTAAAACCATAAAAAACTATTTCAGAAAGCTGAAAGGTTCTTCCGGTTACGCCCGGTGGTTAATGCATTACACCAAGCCTTTTCTCCCAAGAATTCTTCTTCTCATGGGATTACAGGCATTAACCTCCGGTATTTCCGTTTACACAGCAGTAATCGGTAAGGACATTATTGACTCTGCCACCATCGGCGGGCCAATTGCACTTAAAATTGCATTATATATCGGTGTCATCGTGGTAATACAGATAATCGGTATCATCACTTCATTAATTGCTGTTATGTTTAATGAGCGTTTTTCCTTCGGAATCAGGAAACAGGTCTATGACAAGATCTTAAATTCCTCGTATTCCAAGGTGCAGGCTTATCACACAGGCGATTTGATGACCCGTTTTACCAGCGACTGCGGAAATATTGCATCCGGAATTTCTTCTACCCTTCCGTCCATTATTTCCCTGTTAGTGGAATTTATCATTACCTTCGCCGTATTGTTCTATTATGAACCGTTTTTGGCACTGTCCGCAGTTATCATTGCTCCGGTTGGCGGTCTTCTCAGTTTTTGGCTTGGCCGTAAGATGAAACGCCTTACCACCAAAGTGCAGGAAACAGAATCGGAATACCGTTCCTATATCCAGGAAAGCTTAAGCAATATTTTAATATTAAAAACCTTCCGTGCGGAAGAATATGCTTCCGAAGAATTGGAGCGTTTAAAAAATGAACGTTTCCACTGGGTATTAAAAAAGAGCAGAATGAGCCTGTTTGCTTCTTCTATTATGAGTTTTGCATTCCAAGGCGGATACATTCTTGCGTTTGCGTGGGGTTCCAAAAAACTGGCCCTGGCCGCAACAGATCCTACAAGTACCTTCACTTACGGAACCATGAGCGTATTTTTAACTTTAGTAAACCGTATCCAGTCTCCTATTTTAGGTCTGGCAAACACCATTCCATCCGTTGTATCCGTGCTTGCTTCTGCAGGACGAGTAATGGAGTTACAGGAACTGCCTTTGGAGAAAAAATTAGACGAGCCCATTACCAATGAAAATATCGGTGTGGAAATCAAAGATTTGTCCTTTGGTTATACTGATGAATTGATTCTTAAAAATACAGATATTAACATAAAGCCTAACGAGTTTGTTGCCATTGTAGGGGAATCCGGAATCGGTAAAACCACTTTGATCCGTCTGATTATGTCTTTTTTACAATCAGGCTCAGGAACCATTGACTTCTACAATGCGTTAGGGGAGCATCAGACTTCCAATGCAAACTCCAGAGAATTTCTCTCCTATGTGCCGCAAGGTAATACCTTATTCAGCGGTACCATCCGTAAAAATGTCCTGATGGGCAAACAGGGTGCCACAGAAGAAGAAATCATAGAGGCTTTGAAAGCAGCCAGTGCTTATCAGTTCGTATGCGACCTTCCGGACGGTTTAGATACCGTTATCGGAGAAAGAGGCTACGGTATTTCCGAAGGCCAGGCACAGCGTATCTCCATCGCCCGCGCCCTGATTAAGAAAGCTCCTTTCTTAATCCTTGATGAAGCCACTTCTTCTTTGGATGAAAAAACAGAGCTTGCCGTATTGCAGGGTATTCGGAATTTAAGCCCAAGACCCACTTGTCTGTTAATTACTCACAGGCGTTCCGTCTTATCTTATTGCGACAGAGAAATTAAATTAGAGCGACCCGAATAAAACAAAACCAAAAAAGAGACAATCCTTCCTATTAAAGTGATTGTCTCTCTTTTTATTCTTTATCATATAACCGGGAGAAATATGGTAAATACACTTCCCTCTCCCTCTTTACTTTCACATTCGATTCTTCCGCCCATACGCTCTGCTATGGTCTTTGCAATGGAAAGCCCCAGTCCGCATCCTGACTTTTCCAAATCCGGGGTTCTTGCCTTAGAAACCGTAAATGTCCTGTCAAACACTCTTTTTACCTTGTCCGCCGGGATTCCAATTCCGCTGTCACGTACCCATATGGCAAGTTCATGCTCCTGCATACCGGCTCCTAACTCGATTTCGTCCCCGTCTTTCGAATACTTCAAAGCATTTGTAAATAGATTATCAAGCAATCTCATAAACTTATCTGCATCAATCATTGCACATGCCTTCAAATCAAAAGGAACCGTAAGAATCAGTTTTCTCTTACTATATCTTTGTTCCATTTCACGTTCAAAGAAAAACTCTTCTAAAAAAGGGCCCATCATGACTTTTTCCGTATGAAAGGGAATGTCGGTATTTTCCAACGTGGTTAACAGAAACATATCATTTACCATAGTTTCCATTACCTTGATTCTTCCCTGCATAATAGACAAAGTGCCTGCAAGTTCCCCGTCAGATACATGTTCCAAGGACTGCAAATACTCAACACTACTTTTTAATGCCGCAAGGGGTGAACGTAAATCATGGGAAATATTGGCATAAAACTCTGAACGGGACTGTTCCATCTCTTTAAGTTCCGCATTGGTTTTCATAAGTGCTGCTGCCAATTCATCATAGGTTAGTTGTGGTTTTTGATATTTCATTTCATACCTCTGAACAGATATCCCTGTCCCCAAACCGTTTCAATAATATTTGCAAGTTCTGCATAAGCTTCCAGTCTTTTTCTAAGCCTGCTTAAATTTACCATAATGGACCTTCTGTCACTTTCACTGTAAACGCCCCAAATCTTTTCTCCAATCTCCTGAAAAGTTACTACTCTTCCTGCGTTGGTAATCAGATAATATAATAACTCATACTCTCTGTTTGAAAGTACGATTTCTTCTTCGTTACAAAAAACCTTGTGGGCTGTAATGTCAATTTTTAACGGCTCATAACGGATAATGGTATCCGACTTATTTTTATCCCCTTTATGGCGTCTGATGTTTACTCTGATGCGGGCTTCCAGTTCTCTTAAGCTATATGGCTTTACCATATAGTCATCGGCACCGCACAAAAGTCCTTCCACCTTATCATCTTCGGAGCTCTTTCCCGTCAATAAAATAATGGGAATATCCCATTTTCCCCGAACCAGCTCACATAAAGCAAAACCATCCAGACCGGGCATCATTACATCTGAAACGATACACTGTGGATGGAATTTCTCAATATAAGCAAGCACCTTAAGCGGGTCAGTGGTTATAGCAACCTGATATCCCGCGTTCTGTAAATACTTGGCATTGATATTCACTACTTCTTTGTCATCATCAATTAAAAGAACAATATCTCCTTTATTTCCCATTAACGCCCCTTACACTTTTACTGATTTTCAAATTGATTATCCTGTTCCGACATTCCCTCTAATTCCTTTAGCTTCTTATACTGATAATAAGTAGCCGCTCCGGAAGCCGTAGCAATCATAACCCCCAATACAGTAATCAGGATATCATACTTATATCCCCAAACAGCTGATAGGGCTAAAATAATCACAATATATACAATATGGACCAGATAGTCAACTTTTTTCATGCCGCTTCCTCGTAAAGAGAGTGCCCCTTTACAGTGGCACTCTCCCGGTTTTTAACTCAATTTCTAATTCTCTGATTGCTCTCTGTCTTGAGACACATCTCATAACAGCAAATCCTGCAAACGCTACGGTAAGGATAATGGCTACCCAATGACCGTATGTATTTTCATATCTGATATCCGGAGCTAACGGTACTTCTTCTTCTTCAATAATTACCGTTCCCTCTTCCTGTACTTGAGTGGTTGCCGGAGCCACTGCACTCTCAGCTCTCACCAGTAATGGTATTGATAACACGGATATTAAACAAATGACCAATGCTATCATCATAACAGATATTCTTTCTTTTTTTTCTTTCGTAGTATATTCCCTTTTCATAACCCTACTCCATATAATAATTATACTATTCTATCATGGTTTCTGCAACTTCTATTTCCTTTTGTTCCACAATTCGTTTCAACTTATATATTGAATAAGATGAAGCCCCCTTAACAACTTCCCCTTCACTGCATAACATCGCAATTCTTCTCTGATATTGCTTACATATTCTGATATATACTGCAACTAACAGTGCCACAAGTACCAGTAACAGGCCGGCCACTGCATACATAAAAAAGCCGGATTCTGCAATATGCGGAGCTAATGCAACCTTTTCCTCTTCAATTACCGTTAAATTATATTCCGGATTCATCGCTTTCCCTTTCTTAAGTCATTTTTCATCCAATTTCGACTCTTCTATCTATTAAGACTCCGTGATTTCAAAAAAGAGCTCACAAATTTTAAAAATTTTTTAAAATTCTTTTATTTTGCTCTATTCTATTATATAATGAGCGTAGTATGTTTGTTAATTTTTTTGTGTAATATACGGAGGGGATTTATGCATCAAAATATTATGAAACATTATAAGGTAATAAAGTGGGTTCAGCTTTGCCTTACCATAGCATCAGCTGTTCTTGTATTTATTATCTTATATGCAAACGAGGAACTAAGAAAAAGCCTTTATACCAACAAATCTTTATTTATCATTTCATGTTTTATCTGGGCTTTGCTTTTGTTCTCTTTTCTTGGGTTGGTATATGATTTTACCAAAATGTCATATTTCATCAAGGAAGAACATGAACTCAACAAAACGGCATATCTTGATAAGAAGACCGGTCTTCCGAACCGTAACAGCTTTGACGCGGTATACCATCAGCAGAACAATCAATTGCTCTTACACAACACATCCTGCATTTTAATGAAAATCAGCAATTTAGGTTCCATTAATGATGAATACGGTCAAGAAACAGGCGACCAGGCAATTCAGTATTTTTCAAGTACTTTGGAAGAAATCGGTGACCGTTTCGGATTTGTAGGAAGAAACGGTGGTAATGAATTCCTTGCAATTATTGATGACTGCGATGATGATAAGATTACTCTCTTCATTGACACCATCAAAGAAGAACTCAATACCAATGCCATTTTCCGCCTTCTTCCCGTGCCCTTGGAAATTTCTTACACATGGGCAACCCAGTTAGAAAGCCAGGCTAAAAAATTCTCCGAATTAATTACTTATACATATAAAAAATCTCAAAGAGGCTAGGACTTATGGCAAAGGATGTGGATCACAGTTACATTGCTACTCTGGTCCTACGGGCTCAGGCACAGAATAGTGATGCATTTGCCGAATTATACGGTATGACTTACAACAAGGTATATAATTATGCCTGCCATTATTTGAAAGATATCCATCTGGCACAGGATGCTGTCCAGGAGGTTTATATTACTGCGCTCAAAAATATTAACAAATTAAAAGATCCACTTCTATTTGTAGCATGGCTGAATCAAATCAGTTTCCATACCTGTTATGACATTTGCGAAAAGAAAAACAAAAAGTACGGTGTGGTTGACGATGAAATTCTAGAATCTATTTGTGATGATCACATAAGCTCTAATCCCGAACGACAAACTTTAGACCGTGATGAAAACAGGCGATTACAGGAAGCAATTAACAGACTTCCCGTAAATGAAAAAGAAGTGATCATTATGAAGTTTTTTAATAATATGAAGTTGGATGAAATTGCAAACGCAACCGATGTCAGCAAGAGCACCGTCAAACGTTATCTTGCAAACGCCATGGAAAGGTTGCAGCAATCCATGAAAGATTAAAGGAGGTGTTTCAATTGCGTTTATTTAAAAGACAAAAATATCAAATGGACCTAAGCAGTGCAAATGAAACACTTCAAAGTGTATTTGCTGCCTGTAAGCAGGAACCTAATACAATTCCTTTCGATAAATTAATATTAAGACAGCGTGCCCGTACCAAGCCGTTTACTATTGGCAAGTACCTTAGCATCCTGTTTGTTATCTTATTATTTATTGTACCTTTTGTATTTCCGCATTCAAAAACTTCGATTTCAACGGAACCTAATTCCTTAAGTGAGTTATCTATTGTAAATCACTATACGGATGATGACTCTTTTACCCTGATTCTTTCAGGTGAGAAAATCGATTTTGACTCCTGCTATGCAGTAGATGTTAACAACGTACATTATGAACCTGTTTCTTATAATAAAAAAGAAAACAAAATCGTATTTCCGTATTATGGAGAAGCACTGAATATATACATCTATGATGTGAATGCTCATTCCATCCAGGTGATTCTTACTCCAAAAGAATAATAAACGAGGCAACACAAAGATATGAAAAAGAAACTATATTTCCTATTGGAAATAATTATTATCACTCTTTTAATCGGTGGCTGTGCGAAGGGAGAATCCAAGCGTGTTTTTACGTCAGATCCTTTATTTGAAAAGGAATCGGATGCAAACAGCGTCCCCCGTGATAACACCCCTGTGGTTTTAACTCCTACTGCCGATGAATCTACAGTCCTTAGTTCCAGCGTGGCATGTGTAGACATTTCCCACGCTTCGGAAGGATATGTTACAGCTAAATATACAGGTGAAGCCGCCAAAGTTAAGTTCCGTATTATTACCCCCGGGCAGACTACATATACCTATAATCTGACCCCCGGTAATGATTACGAAACTTTTCCTCTGCTTGATAGCGGAGATTATACATTTGCCGTCTTTGAGAATGTGCAGGGCAATGAATATTTTCAGGTTCTGTCAGAAACTGTTTCTATTGACATCACCAATGAATTCGGACCATTCCTATATCCTAATCAATATGTATGGTTTACGCCCGATTCTGCGTGTGTTGAAAAGGCCAAGGATCTTACGGCTAACAGTACTTCCGAATTAGAAACAGTAGCCATTATTTTTGAATTTGTTGTAAATCACATTACATACGATTATAATCTTGCAGATTCCGTTACCAGCGGATATCTACCGGATCCCGACACCGCTTTAGCTACAGGCTCCGGAATTTGTCTGGATTATTCCTCCCTTATGGCGGCCATGCTAAGAAGCCAGAGTATTCCAACTCGTTTAGAAGTAGGATATGCAGGCACAGCATATCATGCATGGATTAGCACATACATTACGGATATAGGATGGGTGTGCGGAATCATACACTTTGACGGAACCAGTTGGTCTATTATGGACCCAACCTTTGCAGCTAATAACAGTGCCGATGCCGTAAAAGAATATATCGGAGATGGCGACAATTACTCAGTAAAATACATATATTAAAGGATTTATTATGAAAGAGAAAAAACTATTAAGTAACAAAGAAATATCATCATTTTGTTCCCAGTTAGCACTTATTTACAGTGCCGGGATCACTCCCGCAGAAGGAATTTCCATCCTTCTTTCGGATACTTCTGATTCCGACGGCAAAGAAATTTTAACTGAGATTTTAGAACACTGTAACTTAGGAGAACCTTTCCATACTGCCATTGATGCAACCGGTGTTTTCCCTGATTATGTGGTTCACATGCTTACCATCGGAGAAGAATCCGGTAATCTGGACGAAGTATTAAGATCTCTTTCCGAATACTACGAACGGGAACAGGCAGTTTCAGACAGTATCCGCAGTGCAATTACATATCCCTTAGTTATGATTGGCATGATGCTTTTGGTTGTAATCGTTTTATTAACCAAAGTACTCCCTATATTCAATCAAGTATTTACACAACTCGGTTCTGAAATGACCGGTATTTCCCGTTCTCTTATGAACTTGGGTAATGCCATCCAGAAATATGCCATCGTAATCATTGTGTTTTTGTGTGTATTGGTTCTTGCTTTTGTATTTTTCACAAAGACCAATATGGGACGAAGAATTTCTTCCAAGATACTGAATAAATTCTTCTTAACACGCCGTTTTTATGAGCATGTAGCTGCCGGACGTTTTGCAAGCGGCATGGCATTAACCTTAGGAAGCGGTATGGATACTTACGGAAGTCTTGATATGGTTTCTGTCCTTGTAGGTAATCAGGCAATGCAGGACAAAATATCCAACTGTAAAACCTTAATTGAATCCGGAAAAGATTTTAGTGAAGCCATTATGGAAACAAAAATTTTATCCAATTTATATGCGAAAATGATTTCCATCGCTTTCCGCTCCGGTTCCATTGATGTGGTTATGAAAAAAATTGCCAAAGACTACGAAAAGGAAACTGACAACAGAATTCATTCCATTATTTCTATCTTGGAGCCAACTTTAGTTATTATTCTTTCCGTTATCGTGGGACTGATTCTTCTTTCTGTTATTCTTCCACTGATGGGAATCATGTCCAGCATCGGATAGTGAGGTAATTATTTATGAATCGTTTCAGACAAAAACGTGATTATTTTCACTTTCTAAAAAAAGTAAGATTATCATTTATTTTATTTATAGCATTATTTTTCCTTTTCCTTAAGGGAATCGGAAGTGTTTCAAATACAACAAAAGAAAAACAGTTAGAAAGTTTAAACGATGCCATTAACCGTAGTGTTATCCACTGCTATTGTGTTGAAGGCACCTACCCGCCAAGTCTTTCCTATTTGGAAGAACATTACGGCCTTGTGTATGACAAAGAAGCTTTCTTTATAGACTATGTCGCTTACGGCTCTAATATTATGCCGGACGTTACAATTATTGAAAAATAAGGAGTTTTTCGATGAATCAGCGAAACGAAAATAAGCATATGGTTGATGTTTTATTCGTCATCATTCTTTTCTGTGTATTTGCAGTATCTGCTCTTATCTTAGTTATGATTGGTGCAAATGTATACAAAAAGACAGTAAATGATATGGACTTAAACTTCGACTCCAGAACCTCTTTTGCTTATGTTACAGAAAAAATAAGACAAAATGATGCTAAAGACGCTTTGAGCATCCGGGAATTTGGTGGTAATGATGCCATCTGTATAACCAAAAAATATAATGGCACCGATTATTATACCTATTTATATTATTATGATGGTTATTTGCGGGAAATGAATGTACGTGCAGATTCTACCATTGATCCGGCAATGGGATCGGCTATTTTAGCAATTGATTCCTTTACAATCTCACAAAGCAACGAACATCTATATTCCGTTGTAATAGAAACTGAAGGCAATGAATCAACCATATATATCAGTACCCGAAGCAACTAAAGGAGCAACATGAAACGTAACTCGAAATCAAGCTTATTTTTAATAGAACTTATTATTGTTATTCTGTTCTTTTCAATAGCAGGGGCAGTCTGTATACAATTATTTGTAAAGTCCTACCTCCTGGGCAAAGAAACAGAAGGTCTGAACGTTTGCGTAAAACACTCTCAGAATTTTGCCGAAGTATTTAACGGTATGGGTGGAGACACAGAAGAATTTACAGCTTTTTTTGAAGATTCCTTAATTACGATTAGCGATGATTCTTATTCTGTATATATTACAGAAGACGATACTTTTACAACCGACATGTCACAAGCAGCTTACAGAGGCGATTTATTGTTTTCTACTGAAAATAGTATCGTTACTTTGAATATTTCTTTTTACCAGATAAAAAACAACGAAGAAATCTATTCCATTAGCGTAGATAAATATTTAGGACGGGGAGGTGCACAGAATGAATAAAAAGCACTACGGCGTCAATATCGGCTCCTCTTCCATTATTATGATATTTGTTATTTTATGCTTAGTTTCATTTGCTGCATTGTCCATTGTCAGCGCTAACTCTGATTATCAGTTAAGCAACAAAATAGCGACCAGAACTTCTGCTTATTATGAAGCATGTAACGAAGCTGAGCATTCCATCGCAAGCATTGATGCCGTTTTACATGAATTGTACCAATCATCTTCGGATGCAGATGAGTACTATTTACTGGCAGGTACGGAGAAATCCTTTATTATTCCCATTTCTGATTATCAATCTTTACAAATTGATTTGGAAATTATCTATCCGTCAAATGCCGATGATTCATTCTATAATATCATTTCATGGCAGGTAATTATGACAAATGACCTTGATTATGATGACAGTTTAAATGTAATTCATTAAATAAAATGGGTGGTATCCGTTATAGATACCACCCATAATTATTATTCTTCAACTGTTACAACTTCTTCTGCTTCAACATCAGATTCTTCCTGTACTGTTTCTTCAAACAATTCTAAATCATCTGACTCTGCTGCAGCTTCTTCCATTGCAAGTCTCTCTGCTTCTTTACGAAGTTTTTCTTCTGCAATCTTTTCATCTGTATCTAATTTTACAGTACGGTAACGTTTCATACCTGTACCTGCCGGAATCAGCTTACCAATGATTACGTTTTCTTTCAAACCAATCAATGGGTCAACCTTACCCTTAATTGCTGCTTCTGTAAGAACCTTAGTAGTTTCCTGGAATGAAGCTGCTGATAAAAATGAATTTGTTGCAAGAGCTGCCTTGGTAATACCAAGCATTACCTGTTTACCTTCTGCAGGCTCCTTGCCCTCTTTAATGAGAGCTTCGTTCATATCTTCATACTCAAGAATATCAACCAAAGTACCCGGTAAATAATCTGTATCGCCGTTATTTTCGATACGAACTTTCTTAAGCATCTGACGAACAATTACTTCGATATGCTTATCACTGATATCTACACCCTGTAAACGGTATACTCTCTGAACTTCGCGGAGCATGTAATCCTGTACCGCACGTACACCCTTAATCTTTAATAAATCATGTGGGTTTACGCTACCTTCAGTAAGTTCGTCACCTGCTTCAAGGGTTGCGCCATCTGTTACTTTAATTCTTGAACCGTAAGGAATCAAATATGCCTTTGATTCTCCTGTTTCAGAATTGGTAATAACTACTTCACGTTTCTTCTTAGTATCTCTGATTTCTACTTTTCCGCCAAATTCAGCGATAATTGCAAGTCCCTTAGGTTTTCTTGCTTCGAAAAGTTCTTCAACACGAGGAAGACCCTGTGTAATATCATCACCGGCAACACCACCTGTATGGAATGTACGCATTGTAAGCTGTGTACCAGGTTCACCGATTGACTGGGCAGCAATAATACCTACTGCTTCACCAACCTGTACTGCTTCACCGCTTGCCATGTTAGCACCATAACATTTAGCACAAATACCATTGTGTGAACGGCATGTAAGGATTGTACGAATCTTAACTTCTTCGATTGGTTCACCCTTTTCATTCACGCCAACACTTAAGATCTTAGCAGCACGGCTAGGAGTAATCATATGATTTCTCTTAACAATCATGTTGCCATCTTTATCATAAATAGATTCACAGGTGAAACGACCTGTAATTCTGTCTTTTAAGCTTTCGATTGTTTCTTTACCGTCCATGAATGCAGCTACTTTTAAGCCGACCAATTCATCACGGTCTGCACAACAATCCATTTCACGAATGATAAGTTCCTGTGATACGTCAACCATACGACGTGTCAGGTAACCGGAGTCAGCTGTACGGAGCGCTGTATCGGAAAGACCTTTACGGGCACCATGGGCAGACATAAAGTATTCGAGTACGTCAAGACCTTCACGGAAGTTAGACTTAATCGGAAGTTCGATTGTACGACCTGTTGTATCAGCCATCAAACCACGCATACCTGCAAGCTGTTTAATCTGCTGGTTAGAACCACGGGCACCTGAGTCAGCCATCATAAAGATGTTATTGTATTTATCAAGTCCCTTTAACAGAGTATCGGTTAATTTCTTATCTGTTTCATTCCATGTTTCAACTACTGCTCTGTATCTTTCTTCTTCTGTGATAAGACCTCTTCTATAGTTCATAGCAATCTTATCTACAGTAGCCTGAGCTTCATCAAGCATCTGCTGTTTTTCTGCAGGAACTGTCATGTCTGAGATAGAAACAGTCATAGCTGCTCTTGTAGAGTACTTATATCCCATTGATTTAATATCATCTAATACTTCAGCAGTCTTTGTTGCACCATGTGTATTAATTACTTTTTCAAGGATCTGTTTTAAGCCTTTCTTTCCTACGTGGAAATCAACTTCAAGCTTCAAAGCACTTTCATCATCAGTACGTTCTACAAAGCCTAAATCCTGAGGAAGGATTTCATTGAAGATAAATCTTCCCAATGTAGACTCTACATTACCGGTAATTTCTGTACCGTCCGCCAATGTTTTAGTCATTCTTACAGTAATTCTTGAATGAAGTGTAATTGCCTGATTCTCATAAGCGAGAATTGCTTCATTAACATTCTTAAAGAATTTACCTTCGCCCAATGCACCCGGTCTTTCCTGTGTTAAATAGTAAATACCGAGAACCATATCCTGTGAAGGAACCGCAACCGGACCACCGTCTGATGGTTTCAACAGGTTGTTTGGTGAAAGTAATAAGAAACGACATTCAGCCTGTGCTTCTACCGAAAGAGGAAGGTGAACAGCCATCTGGTCACCGTCGAAGTCAGCGTTGTATGCAGTACATACCAATGGATGTAACTTAATCGCTTTACCTTCAACTAAGATTGGCTCGAACGCCTGAATACCAAGTCTATGGAGTGTAGGAGCACGGTTTAACATAACCGGATGTTCTTCAATAACATCTTCCAATACGTCCCAAACCTGTGTATCGAGTCTTTCTACAAGTTTCTTTGCATTCTTAATATTCTGAGAAATACCACGGCTTACAAGTTCTTTCATTACGAAAGGTTTGAAAAGCTCAATAGCCATTTCTTTTGGAAGACCACACTGGTAAATCTTCAATTCAGGGCCTACTACGATAACAGAACGTCCTGAATAGTCAACACGCTTACCGAGAAGGTTCTGACGGAAACGTCCTGATTTACCCTTTAACATATCTGATAATGACTTGAGTGCTCTGTTACCAGGTCCTGTTACAGGACGTCCACGTCTACCATTATCAATCAATGCGTCTACGGCTTCCTGGAGCATTCTCTTTTCATTACGAACGATAATGTCAGGTGCTCCTAATTCAATAAGTCTCTTAAGACGATTATTTCTGTTAATGATTCTTCTGTATAAATCATTTAAGTCAGATGTAGCAAAACGACCACCGTCTAACTGTACCATCGGACGTAAATCAGGTGGAATAACCGGAATCACATCCATAATCATCCATTCAGGCTTGTTACCTGATTCTCTGAATGATTCCACAACTTCAAGACGTTTAATAATTCTTGCTCTCTTCTGACCGGTTGATTCTTTAAGACCAACCTTTAATTCAGCTGCTTCCGCTTCAAGGTCAATTGCCTGAAGTAATTCCTTGATTGCTTCCGCACCCATTCCAACACGGAATTTGCTGCCGAATTTTTCTCTTGCTTCCTGATATTCTTTTTCAGAAAGAACCTGTTTGTATTCAAGTTCCTTAATACCTGCATTGTCTAATACAATGTAAGAAGCAAAGTATAATACCTTTTCCAATACTCTTGGAGAGATATCAATAATTAAGCCCATACGGCTTGGGATGCCTTTAAAGTACCAGATATGGGATACAGGAGCAGCAAGTTCAATATGACCCATACGCTCTCTACGAACGTTAGCCTTTGTTACTTCAACACCACATCTGTCACAGATAACACCTTTGTATCTGATTTTCTTATACTTACCGCAATGACATTCCCAGTCTTTACTAGGTCCAAAGATTCTTTCGCAGAACAGACCCTCTTTTTCCGGTTTTAATGTTCTATAATTAATAGTCTCAGGTTTCGTTACCTCGCCTCTTGACCATTCTCTGATTTTCTCAGGTGATGCCAAACCAATTTTGATGGCATCGAAGGTCATTGGCTGATAAACTTCGCTATTTGTTTCTGGCATTTTTGGTACTCCTTCCAAAATTATTTATTCCATATCTAAAGCACTGTCAAAATCATCCTCGAAATCACCACTGTAATCTTCTTCGAAATCATCAGCAACTTCTTCTGCTACGAATTCACCGCTTGCATCAAGTGCTCCTGTCTGATAGCCGTGACGATCATAATCTTCATCGCCATTCTGTCTGCTATCGCCTTCCATTACATAACGGTAATCTGTTTCACCGTAATCAATGGTTTCCATGATTTCAACTTCAGTGTTGTCGTCACGAAGTACTCTTACATCAAGACCAAGTGACTGTAATTCTTTTAACAATACCTTGAAGGATTCAGGAATTCCAGATTCAGGTATATTATCACCTTTAATAATTGCCTCATAAGTCTTAACACGACCGATAACATCATCGGATTTAACAGTTAAGATTTCCTGCAATGTGTATGATGCACCGTAAGCTTCCAGTGCCCAAACTTCCATTTCACCGAAACGCTGACCACCAAACTGTGCTTTACCACCGAGTGGCTGCTGTGTTACGAGAGAGTATGGTCCGGTAGAACGTGCATGGATCTTATCGTCTACTAAGTGGTGAAGTTTTAAGTAGTGCATGTGACCGATTGTTACAGCACCGTCAAAGTACTCACCTGTTCTACCATCACGAAGTCTTACTTTACCATCTCTTGAAATAGGAACACCTTTCCATAATTCTCTGTGGTCTCTATTATCTGAGAGGTACTGCATAACTTCAGGAAGTAACTCGTCTTTATACTTAGCTTCGAATTCTTCCCAGCTTGTATTTACATAGTCATTTGCAAGATCAAGGGTATCCATAATATCTTTTTCGTTTGCACCGTCAAATACAGGTGTAGCAACATTAAAGCCTAATGCTTTTGCTGCCAAAGATAAATGGATTTCAAGTACCTGTCCGATATTCATACGTGAAGGTACACCAAGTGGGTTAAGCACGATGTCAAGCGGACGTCCGTTTGGAAGATATGGCATATCCTCTACAGGAAGTACACGGCTGACAACACCTTTGTTACCATGACGGCCGGCCATCTTATCACCTACAGAAATCTTTCTCTTCTGAGCGATATAAATACGAACTGCCTGGTTAACACCCGGAGATAATTCATCACCGTTTTCTCTTGTAAATACTTTTGCATCTACAACAATACCATATTCACCATGTGGTACTTTTAATGAAGTATCACGTACTTCTCTGGCTTTTTCACCGAAAATAGCACGTAATAATCTTTCTTCTGCTGTTAATTCTGTTTCTCCCTTAGGAGTTACTTTACCAACCAGAATATCACCGGCACGAACTTCTGCGCCGATTCTGATAATTCCGCGTTCATCAAGATCCTTTAACGCATCATCACCAACACCCGGAACATCTCTTGTAATTTCTTCCGGTCCCAGTTTGGTATCGCGGGCTTCTGCTTCATATTCTTCAATATGAACGGATGTATATACGTCTTCCTGAACAAGACGTTCACTTAAGAGTACAGCATCTTCGTAGTTGTAACCTTCCCATGTCATGAAACCGATTAACGGGTTCTTACCAAGAGCAAGTTCACCCATTGCAGTAGAAGGACCGTCAGCGATTACCTGGCCTGCTTCTACATGGTCTCCTTTAAATACGATAGGTTTCTGATTATAACAGTTACTCTGGTTACTTCTAGAGAATTTAGTGAGACGGTATTCCATTTTTTCGCCGTCATCACAAGTAATCTTAATTAATTTTGATGAAACATAATCAATGGTACCTGCTTTTTTAGCAACAACGCAGACACCTGAGTCAACAGCTGTTTTTGGTTCCATACCTGTACCAACAACCGGTGCTTCCGTAAGTAAAAGCGGAACTGCCTGACGCTGCATGTTAGAACCCATGAGCGCACGGTTAGCATCGTCGTTTTCAAGGAAAGGAATCAATGCTGTAGCAACAGAGAATACCATCTTAGGAGATACGTCCATGTAATCGAACATAGTCTTAGGATATTCTGATGTTTCTTCACGATAACGTCCTGATACGGTATTTCTTACGAAGCATCCGTTTTCATCAAGAGCCTCATTAGCCTGTGCTACATGATAATTATCTTCTTCATCTGCTGTCATGTATACAACTTCTTCTGTTACACGTGGATTAGCAGGATCTGTTTTATCAATCTTTCTATATGGTGCTTCTACAAAACCATATTCATTAATACGGGCATAAGAAGCAAGTGAGTTAATAAGACCGATGTTAGGACCTTCAGGAGTCTCGATAGGACACATTCTACCATAGTGTGAATAGTGAACATCTCGAACCTCGAATCCGGCTCTATCTCTGGAAAGACCACCGGGACCTAATGCTGAAAGACGTCTCTTATGTGTTAACTCACCAAGTGGGTTGTTCTGATCCATAAACTGTGACAACTGTGAAGAACCAAAGAATTCTTTTACGGCAGCCTGCACAGGTTTAATATTAATTAAGCTCTGCGGAGACACTTCTTCTGCATCATGTGTTGTCATTCTTTCACGTACAACTCTTTCAAGTCTTGAAAGACCGATACGGTACTGATTCTGTAACAATTCACCAACCGCACGGATTCTTCTGTTTCCGAGGTGGTCGATATCATCATCTGTTCCAATACCATATTCTAAATGGATATTATAGTTAATAGAAGCAATAATATCTTCTTTTGTTATGTGCTTAGGAATTAATTCATGTACATTTCTTGAAATAGCTACTGCAAGTTCTTCCGGCTGTCCTGCATACTCATCCATTAACTGTTTTAAAACAGGGAAATATACAAATTCTTCTGTAATACCAAGTTCTTTTGGATTGCAATCAACAAAGTTAGTAATGCTAACCATCATATTAGAAAGAACTTTTACATTCTTCTCTTCTGTCTGAATCCATACATATGGAACAGCTGCATTCTGAATAGCATTAGCCATTTCAGCAGTAACTCTGTCACCTGCAGAAGCTAACACTTCACCTGTGTATTCATCCACAACATCTGCTGCAAGAACCTGATTTCTGATTCTGTTACGAAGAGCAAGCTTTTTATTGAACTTATAACGTCCAACTTTAGCAAGATCATATCTTCTAGGGTCAAAGAACATAGCGTTGATTAAACTTTCAGCGCTTTCTACACTAAGTGGTTCGCCCGGACGAATCTTTTTGTATAACTCTAAGAGACCTTCCTGATAATTCTCAGAAACGTCTTTCGCAAAGCTCGCCTCAATCTTCGGTTCATCACCAAATAATGCACGAATTTCTTCATTAGTGCCGATACCTAATGCTCTTAAAAGTACAGTAATCGGTACTTTTCTTGTTCTATCTACACGTACATAGAAAACGTCATTAGAATCTGTTTCATATTCTAACCATGCACCCCTGTTCGGAATAACCGTACAAGAATACAATTCTTTACCAATCTTGTCATGTCCGATTGCATAGTAAATACCAGGCGAACGAACTAACTGGCTAACGATAACACGTTCCGCACCGTTAATAACAAATGTACCTGTTTCTGTCATGAGTGGAAGGTCACCCATAAAGATTTCATGTTCGCTGATTTCTTCTTTTTCCTTATTATACAAACGAACCTTAACCTTTAAAGGAGCTGCATAAGTTGCATCTCTTTCCTTACACTTCTCAATAGAATACTTAACGTCATCTTCACACAATTCGAAGTCTACAAATTCAAGACTTAAATGTCCGCTGTAATCTGCGATTGGAGAGATATCATCAAATACCTCTTTTAACCCTTCCTTGAGGAACCATTCATAGGAGTCCTTCTGAACCTCGATCAGGTTGGGCATCTCCAAAACCTCTTTTTGTCGTGAATAACTCATACGCATGCTTTTACCGGAAGTAACTTTACGTATTCTGTTCTTTTCCATTGACATTTCACCCCGTTCTTATATGATGTAAAGCTTTCTCTCGCACTGATTTTATGAAATAATATGTTATAAACATTGAAATGTTTGCATACCTCACCACAATAGTGCAACGTATATGATACCACAAGCCATTTTGTAAGTCAATCACTTTTTTGGAAAATTTTGCGAGCTTTGAGCCATGCATGGACAGTGACAATATAGCTCTGTGGGAGCTTGCTCACACAAGAGTTGTATTGGCAGTGGACATATGTGGCGAATGCCATCAATCGAGAGGCTTTGCCTCGAGATTGGCATGGCTTTTCCATTTCTCCGGGTATTCCATCTCATTTTTTTACGTGCATACCCCTTTTGTTATTAAAACTGCCTTTATTCCGTCTGAATAGGGTATTTTTAACATGTATACCTTGTATATACCCGGTGCACCCCATAATAAACAGCTGATGCACAGAATAATGACCGGCTATTAGAATTCACCAATCGCACGAACGCAAAAAACCGATGAGTTTCGTGTTCCACGATACTCACCGGTCTTTGATTCTCACTTAATTTGAATAAGTCAAAATTATTTAAGAGTAACTTTAGCGCCTTCAGCTTCAAGTTTAGCTTTGATATCTTCAGCTTCTTCTTTAGATGCGCCTTCTTTAACCATCTTAGGAGCTCCATCAACTAAGTCTTTAGCTTCTTTTAAGCCAAGTCCTGTTAATTCACGAACAACTTTGATAACTTTAACTTTGTTTGGTCCAACGTCTGTTAATTCAGCGTCGAATTCTGTCTTTTCTTCAGCTGCTTCTGCAGGGCCTGCTGCTGCTACAACAACACCAGCTGCTGCTGATACACCGAATTCTTCTTCACATGCTTTAACTAAATCGTTTAATTCTAATACTGTTAACTCTTTAATAGCGTCAATAATTTCCTGAGTAGATAATTTTGCCATTATAATTTACCTCCATTTAATAATTTAAATTGTTAATTGTTTTTGGTTTGTTTTTAAAAATTATTCTGCATCTGTTGCAGGAGCTTCTGCTGCTTCTACAGGTGCTTCTTCTGTTGCAGGAGCTTCTTCGGCTACTGCTTCAGCTGCCGGTGCTTCTTCCTTAGCAGGTGCTTCGCATGCTGATGCTCCACCTTTTTCTGCTAACTGATTCATGACACGAGCAAAGTTTGTGATAGGTGACTGAATGCTTCCAAGTAATTTTGAAAGTAATTCTTCTCTTGAAGGAATATTTGCAATTGCTGCCATTCCTTTTGCATCGTAAGCAGTTCCTTCTACCACACCCGCTTTGATTTCAAGAGCCGGAGCTGTTTTAGCGAATTTGCTGATAATTCTTGCAGGAGCTGTTGCGTCATCTTTTGAAATAGCTACAGCGCTTGGTCCTTCAAGATATGGAGCAAGTGCTTCAAAGTCTGTTCCCTTGAAAGCGAAATTCATCATTGTGTTTTTGTAAACTTTGTAAGTAATTCCAGCTGCACGCAATTCTCTACGAAGATTTGTGTCCTGTTCTACAGTAAGTCCACGGTAATCAACAAGAACAACTGACTGTGCTCCATCGATATTAGCTGAAATTTCTGCAACGATTGGTTGTTTTAATTCAACTTTTGCCACTTTTGTTACCTCCTTATAGATTTTATGACTTTCGTCCTTTGCCGAAAAGGAGTTGTGATTTATAAAAAGAAACCCTCCTGTCCAAAGACAGAAGGGTACATGTCATAAATAACACTACTTTTCCTCGGTAGGCGATACGCTTATGCCAATCTGGCACCTACTGTCTTCGGCCGGTCTAAAAAGACCTTCATTAACTTAACACATCTGTTCCAGAGTGTCAAGCATTATTTCGTATCATAGTACTTAAACATTTACATGTCCAAATACTCAACACTCTAAGTTAATACTTGAATTAGTATTTAGCAACACTTACACGAACACCAGGTCCCATTGTAGTTGTAAGTGTAACGCTCTTTAAATACTGACCTTTTAATGCTGATGGTTTTGCTTTCTGAATTGCTTCCATAAGAGCATTCATGTTTTCTGTTAACTGTTCTTCTGTGAAAGAAACCTTTCCGATTGGACAGTGGATAATGTTGCTCTTGTCAAGTCTGTATTCAATCTTACCAGCTTTGATATCGTTGATAGCTTTTGTAACGTCCATTGTTACTGTACCAGCCTTAGGGTTTGGCATTAAACCTTTAGGACCAAGTACTTTACCAAGACGACCAACAACACCCATCATATCAGGTGTAGCTACTACTACGTCAAAGTCAAGCCATCCATCGTTCTGGATCTTTGGAATTAATTCATCTCCACCAACATAATCAGCACCAGCTGCTTCAGCTTCATTAATCTTATCACCTTTAGCAAATACTAAAACTTTTACAGTTTTACCTGTTCCGTTTGGTAATACTACTGCACCACGGATCTGCTGTTCAGCGTGACGTCCGTCACAACCTGTTCTGATGTGGATTTCTACAGTTTCATCAAATTTTGCTGTAGCTGTTTTCTTTGCAAGTGCAACTGCTTCAGCCGGTTCATAATAAGTTGCGCGATCTACTAATTTAGCAGCTTCGCTATATTTTTTACCATGTTTCATTTTTGTTTCCTCCTATTGTGGTAAGGCTTGCGCCCATAACGACAATGTAACGGGAAGTTGGTAACCTTTCCGTCTGTCTCCCACTTCATTACAATTTGTTATTAGTCTTCTACTACAATACCCATAGATCTTGCTGTACCAGCGATCATGCTCATAGCTGCTTCAAGGCTGGCTGCGTTAAGGTCTGGCATCTTTAATTCAGCGATTTCCTGAATCTTTGCTTTTGAAATCTTAGCAACCTTGTTTTTGTTTGGAGCAGCTGATGCTGTCTTAAGGTTACAAGCTTTCTTTAAGAGTACTGCAGCAGGTGGAGTCTTACATACAAAGCTGAAACTTCTATCTGCATATACTGTAATAACAACAGGAATGATTGTATCACCCTTATCTGCTGTTTTTGCGTTGAACTGTTTTGTAAATTCAACGATGTTAACACCCTTCTGTCCAAGTGCAGGACCAACTGGTGGTGCTGGTGTTGCTTTACCAGCAGGGATCTGTAACTTAATGTATCCTTCTACTTTCTTTGCCATTGTGGCACCTCCTAAAAAAATGATTGTGGTTAAGGCGGGTTAGGTGACCCTCCCACGTGTTACTCTATGTTCAGGAATTGCTTCCATAAACAACTAATTTTTTACATTTTACGAACATCCGTAAAACTGATTTCAACCGGAGTCTCACGTCCAAACATTTCAACATTAATTGTTGCTGTCTGTTTGTTATTATCCATCTTCTGAACAACTCCGACAGTGTCTTTCCAAACACCTGCTATTACTGCGATTGTATCACCTTCTACAAAATCAACAGTAACCTTGTCAGCCTTGATACCTAATGGTTTCATCTCAGCTTCTGTAAGCGGTACCGGTTTGCTTCCCGGTCCTACGAATCCTGTAACACCTCTTGTATTACGAACAACATACCAGGTGTCATCATTCATTACCATATTAATAAGAACATATCCTGGGAACATTTTCTTCTGAACGTTCTTTTTTGCACCGTTCTTAATTTCAACGACTTCCTGCATAGGAACTCTTACTTCAAGAATCTCCTCTTCAAGGTGTCTGTTCTCGATAGTCTTATCGATATTGGCTTTCACTTTATTCTCATAACCTGAATAGGTATGTACAACATACCAATTTGCTTCTGCCATATTGACTCCTCACTCTTACATCGTTAAATATTTAAGACCAAACTGAATCACAGTATCCAACAATACAATGATAGCGCCTACTACTACAGAGATTCCGACAACTGCCACTGACTGTTTTAACATAGCTGTTTTGTCTAACCAGGTGATTTTCTTAAACTCCTGCTTGATTCCCTTAAAGAAACCAACCTTCTGTGTCTTTTCTGTATCTCCCATAAGTCACTTTCCTTTCAAAACTTGGGCGCGACAATTCTGTCACAAATTATTTGGTTTCTTTGTGCATTGTATGAGTCTTGCAGAATCTACAATACTTCTTAGTTTCCATTCTGTCCGGATGAGTCTTCTTATCTTTTGTTGTGTTGTAGTTACGCTGTTTACATTCTGTACATGCTAATGTAATTTTTGTACGCATTTTATTACCTCCACGTATATTTCTTATATATTTTACGTCATGAAAAACCCTTCTTTTTGTCTTTTTTAAGCACAAAAAAAAGAGCTAATTCTCTCTTCGCTTGATTACTATACCATAAGCCACTCGCCCCGTCAATGATTTTTTGTGAAAAAGTTTTCTAATATTCGTTTATTTTTGTTACATTTTATCCTTGTATTTTTAAAATCCCCGTGCTACTATTTAATTAATAGTAGGTTACTGTGCCATATTATCGCACGACTCACGGATTGAGTCAAGTCGTGGCATTCTTAAGCTGCCGAATGATTTCATGGATGAAAGGAGGGGCAGATCATGGCGATAAATACATCCGCATTGAATACGGTCTATAATCATTATCTTACTTCGTATTCCACTAAGGGTACCACCAAATATGATACCCATAAGAAAAGTGAATTACGAAATATTTATCATTCCATCGTAAAACAGAATAAAGAATCTCCTCTCTACATCTTAGACACCAGCAAGGAGTCCCGGCAGTTTGCAGTAGGAATTAAGGAAAATTCACGTGAGTTAAAAAATACAATTGCATCCATGGGCGGAATGGATTATAGAGAATTGCTCAGTAAAAAAGTAGCACATTCTTCTAACACCAACATTGCAGATGCTCATTATCTGGGTGAAGATTCCAATCCCGCCATTCCTTCTTTTAATATAGAAGTAACACAGATGGCAACCGGGCAGACCAACACAGGTAACTATATTAAATCTGATGAACAGGTTAGTTTACCTGCCGGGATTTATTCTTTTGACGTAAATGCTAACGATTTGAATTACGAATTCCAATTCTATATTAAGGAAACGGATACGAATCTGGATTTACAGAAAAAATTATCTAACCTTATTAATAATGCAAACATCGGCTTGGAAGCTAATATCCTGGAAGATGGGGAAGGTAATTCTTCCTTAACCGTTACTTCAAAAAACACGGGATTAGCAGACGGAAAAACTGAAGTGTTCTCTATTTCCGATGATCATACCAGTAAATCAAAAGGCACTGTTGGATATTTAGGTATCGGTTCTGTTACAAGACCTGCAACCAATGCGCAGTTCTCTATTAACGGAAACGAGAGAACCTCCCGCTCTAACACCTTTATGATTGAAAAGCTTTTTGAAGTTACCATCACAGGTGTTTCTCCGGAACCCGGTATGACTGCTTCCATCGGAATTAAATCCGATACGGATTACTTAAGACAAAACATTTCCAAGTTTGTAGGAAGCTATAACGACTTTATCAAATCCGCAGCAGCTTATCAGAGCAATCGGGTACATAGCGGCAGACTGTTAGGTGAATTGGAACGGATTTCATCCCATTACAGTAGCGGTTTAAGCTCCATGGGACTTTCAAGACAAACAGACGGAACCTTTGCAGTGGATGAAACCAAAATTCAGGATATTGTAGACCAGGCAGAATCTGTAATGGATGATGACGATGCTTTAGCCGGTCTTTTCCAACCAATGAAGAATTTTTCCGCTTCCCTTTTAAGAAAAGCGAATCAGATTTCATTAAATCCAATGAATTATGTGGATAAGACCATCGTTGCATACAAAAACCCGGGACACAATTTTGCCACCCCATATGTTACAAGTGCATACAGTGGTATGATGTTTAATTCATATTGTTAAAAAAGACATTGAAGTATATTAACTCCAATGTCTTTTTTTATCTACGAAAACTCTTCATATAAAAAATCCAATGAAATAAAATGATCATCCACGTAGTAATCTGCGTTTGGTTTGCCCATGTGCAGTTCATGATATTTCACTCCAAAGCGTTCCATCTGTTCCTTCGTTACAGGATACCAGTCTATTCCTGTTACATAGCCTCTTGCTGTAAAAAGAATAATTTCATTGCCCCAATCATATAGCTGATTGATAATCTTTATCATCTTCTCATTTGGTTCTGCTTTTGCATAATCCAAGTCTTCTCTTTTCACAGCGATTACGCCATCTATATCAAACACAAATCTTTGTCCGCCATTTCTGATTTTAAGAACATGATTTGCTCTTTCAAATTCTTCTTCTGTGTCAATATCAAAATTCTCCGCCATCTCATAACCAAGAATCTTATTGCCGCTCATGGAATGTTTTTCTAAGATAACGTTGGGTCTAACCACATCAATACATGCATTCTGATAATAAATGGTAGGTAGCTGCTGGCGCGGCATATTATATGCTTCCGGAATATCAGATAAAAGCGGGGTCAATTGTCCCTCCTTATCTTTTCTCCACATTTTATAGGCAATTTCTTTTGCCGGTGCAATCGTTCTTACACTATCCGCTGTCTCGTCCTGTAATAGCATCTCAATCATGGCATCAATATCATCTACATTGCGGATTGGATAGGTAGGGCGAAGCTGCACTACAATGTCCGGCATATAATCTTCCTGCTCTATTAAATATTTCAAAGCATGCTCAAACACATCAATATCAAGCGCCGTATCTGTAGCATATTCAGCCGGACGCAAAAACGGCACCTCTGCTCCATGCTCTTTTGCAATGGCTGCATAATGTTCACTGTCCGTACTCACAATCACTCTATTAATATATTTTGACTGTTTTGCATGCTCAATGGAATATGCAATCATAGGCTTACCGCCAATCAACCGGATATTTTTGTCTTTTACACTTTTTGAACCGCTTCTTGCGGGAATAATTGCCAGTACCTTCATATATAAATGCTCCATTTCATATATTATGTTTCAGTATTCATCGCACAGTTTAGTTTTCTAAACTTCCTGTCATTAGTATACCAAACCCGGTTGTAATATTCCACTGTAAAAAAGTCAATCAAAAAGGATGGACGACATCCATTCTACCAGGGACCTTTTAAGAACGTCTTTACTTAGAGAGTGCATACGAGCTTAGTAAAGCTACGTTCTTAACGGAGCGAGAGGGCGTCTGCAGTAGAATGAATATCGTCCAACATATTTTTATTTAATTTTACAGTGGAATATTTCCATGTTTCTTCTTTGGATTCTCAGCCTGCTTAGTAGCAAGTGCTTTTAAAGAACTTAAGATTCTCTGTCTTGTTTCATCCGGACGGATTACTTCGTTTACATATCCGCGGGCTGCTGCCACATATGGATTTAAGAATCTGTCTTCATATTCTTTTTTGCACTGGGCGCGCATAGCTTCCGGATCTTGCGATTCCTTAATCTTACGTTTGAATGCAATGTTAACGGCACCATCAGCTCCCATTACTGCAATCTCTGCAATGGGCCATGCGTATACCATATCAGCTCCCATATCTTTAGAGTTCATGGCAATATATGCGCCACCATATGCCTTACGCATAATAACGGTAATCTTCGGAACAGTTGCTTCTGAATAAGCATACAAAACTTTTGCACCGTGACGGATAATACCATTGTGTTCCTGGGCTGTTCCCGGAAGGAATGCCGGAACGTCAACCAATGTTACAAGAGGAATGTTAAAGCAGTCGCAGAAACGGATGAATCTTGCCACTTTATCAGAAGCATGATAGTCCAATGAACCACCCATGCTGCTTGGCTGATTAGCCACAAAGCCCACAACTCTTCCTTCCATACGTCCCCAACCAACTACTGCATTTGGCGCAAATTCTTTCTGTACTTCAAAGAAAGTATTATCGTCAATGAGGCAATCAATTACTTCTTTTACATTATATGGCTGTCTTGAATTATCAGGAACAATTTTCTGAATGCGGTTTGCTTTTTCAAGGGCTGCCTTACTCTGTTCTGATGAGCCGCCGTTTCCGATTTTATGAAGCAATTTAGTGAGACCGAATTTTGCTGCTTTTTTCTCATCAAGGGGTTTTACAACCGGAGGCTTTTCCTCAAAGTTACTTGGCAAATATGATAAAAGTTTACGAACGCCCATCAGACATTCTCCCTCTGTATCATAAGTAAAATGAGAAACACCGCTCTTTTGTGCGTGCACCATGGCTCCGCCCAGTTCTTCTACGGATACTTCTTCATTAATAACTGTTTTTACAACATTTGGTCCGGTAATAAACATCTTGGAAATGTCTTTTACCATGAAAATAAAGTCACAAATTGCAGGGGCATAGCATGCGCCACCGGAACATGGTCCTAAAATAACTGCAATCTGAGGAATCACACCGGATGCTTTTGTATGACGAAGGAACATTCCTGCATAACCGCTTAATGAAGAAATACCTTCTTCAATTCTGGCTCCGCCGCTGTCGTTAATACAGATAAGCGGTGCTTTCATCTCAAGTGCCATATCCTGAATACGTGCAATCTTAAAGGAATGATATTCTCCTAATGTGCCGCCAATAACAGTAAAGTCTTCACTTACAACAAACACAAGTCTGCCGTCCACCTTACCGTATCCTGTTACAACACCGTCTCCCGGAACACGTCTTTTATCCAAATCAAAGTCATCAATTCTTGACTCAATCATTCCGTCCACTTCTACAAAAGTGCCTTCATCAAGTAACATAGCAATTCGTTCACGGGCTGTTAACTTGCCTGATTTATGCTGCTTATCTAATTTGTCCTGACCGCCGCCTAAAAGTGCCTTCTGTCTTCTGCTCTCAAGATCCTTTAATGCTTCATCCCAGTTCATACTATCCTCCAACTGAATTCTACTTAATATTCTACTAATTTCTTTCGTTACTATGCATGTTTAATTTGTTTGATATTCAAACTTTCTTTGTTATTATACTCAGCCACCTATGTTTTGGCAAGTATTTTTATTTGAAATTCAAAGTATTTTTTTATTTGTGTTGTGTGCGTGTTGTTTTTTTTAAGACGTCAAAAGGGTATATCATAGGAAATAATAAGCAATTATCTTCTCAATCATATCAATGCTAATGGGATTATCTTTTGTCTCATAAGTGGTGATTAATTGAATGGAAGGAATGATTCCAAACGAAGTATAGATTTGTAATTTAGAACATGCTTTTTGCGCATATGCAGGATTGTCCATCAAACCAAAATGCTCCCAATAATATAACATTCCTGTTTTGGGATGGCGGATGGTAAAGTCCGGATACAGAATTGTTTCTCCCAGTTGCAACAAATTCTCGTATCGAAATGGTATCTTATTGGCATACAAAATAGCGTCTATCATGGATTCTGACTTCGACCTGACCAAATTGCCTGATAAACTTCTATGAATCAGATTGTCTACATGGTTTGGATTTGTTTCATAGGGTTCTTTCATCCAATCTGACAATTCTTTGGACAATGGAATAAAATGAGGGGACAATAATTTTTGAAATTCTTTACTCTCTAAAAGTTCTTGAGACTTATTATCTTGAGAATGATGTTCTAAATAGAATTGAATCGCACGTTTTTCGTGCAGCAAGTCTTCGTATAAAGATGTAAGATATTTTTTGTATGCAAGTTTTTCTGCAAATGCACGACCTTTTTTAGGAATATAAGCTAAATCCCCATCTCGCACATACCATTTTGCATAATTGCCATTTTGAGTGCAAACCAAACTCCCAGGCGGCATTTGCTGTAACTTAACCTCTAATTCATTCAGTTTACTTTCAATTTTCTTGTACTCTTGTAACATTCTTTGATAAATAGTAACAACCTCCTTTTTCTTGTTAATAGCATTAAAATTATTCTGTCGTGCTGTGACAAAGCTGTGAAATGACGCGGTTCCTGTAACCGGGCACTTCCTTTCATCAGCTCGCACATGACACGGGTATCGGTTTTATTTTGGGCATATATGCATTTTTTCTTCTTCCATGCCCACAAAAATTTTAAAACATTTGTAATGTCTCTTCATTTTGGGTAATTCTTTCCGTTTAAGGAGTTGTATGCCCAAAATTTATCATCTTTCAACATGAAATCATGATAGTTGCAATAAAAAATGGGTATGTTGAGCATATTTTTTCATATATGCCCAATCGTATTCAAACCCACAAATGTATTTTAATTATTAGCATCACAATTTCAGTATCCCAATTTGTAACATTATTACTTGCAAAAGGAACTTCATGAAGAGTACTACGCCAGTTCAGCTTTTACTAATTCAAGCGCTGCTTCGATTGTCTTATCCATATCAAAGTATTTGTACTGTCCCAGTCTTCCGCCAAAGAGAACATTAGGAAACTCAGATGCCTTTTTGCAATACTTGGCATAGAGGGCATTGTTCTTATCATCATTAATAGGATAGTAAGGTTCGTCTCCCTTATTCCATGCACTTGGATATTCCTTGGTGATGATGGTATCCGGTTGTTTACCGTATTCAAAATGCTTGTGTTCAATAATTCTGGTATAAGGAACCTCACGCTCTGTATAATTCACAACCGCATTTCCCTGGTAATTGTCCTCGCCTTCCAAAACCATGGTTTCAAATCTGAGAGAACGATAATCCAATGCTCCCAACTCATAGTCAAAGAATTCATCAATCATTCCTGTATAAAGAATCTTATCAAAGGAATCCGGATCATAGTCCTCACGTTCCATAAGAATGCTCGGTGTCTGTGAGAATTCCTTGAAATCAGTATTTAATCTTACTTCGATTCCATCCAACAACTTTTCAATAATGGCTGTATATCCGCCAATAGGAATTCCCTGATATGTATCATTAAAATAATTATTATCGTAAGTAAAACGCAACGGAAGACGCTTGATAATAAAAGCCGGAAGATCCTTACAATCTCTTCCCCATTGTTTTTCTGTATACCCTTTTACCAACTTCTCATACACGTCTTTACCGGCAAGTGAAATCGCCTGTTCTTCTAAATTGGCAGGTTCTGTAATTCCCGCTTCTTCAATCTGGGCTGCTATCTTAGCCTTCGCCTCTGCGGGTGTAGAAATATTCCACATCTTACTGAATGTATTCATATTAAAAGGAAGGTTATAAAGTTCCCCTTTATACTTAGCAATCGGCGAATTTACAAAATGATTAAACTCTGCAAATTCATTCACATACTCCCACACCTGCTTATTGGATGTATGAAAAATATGTGCTCCGTATTTGTGAACCTGTATTCCGTGGTTCTCTTCAGTATATATATTTCCACCCAGGTGATTACGTCTGTCAATAACAAGACATCTCTTTCCTGCTTTCTTCATCTCATGAGCAAAAACCGCACCATATAATCCGGCTCCCACAACAAGATAATCATATCTCATATGAATCTCCAATCTGTTACTAATGGCCAACGTCAATCGACAAGGCTCCATAGTCTATGAATAATCTCTCAGGCCTCATAGTCTATGACTACAGGCTGTACTTCTTAGCCAATGCCTGTTTTTCATTTTCTTCTGCATTCAATTCCTGAACATAACGTTTGCTTCCTCGTCTGCTCATCAGTTCTGCATACAAATCATAACGTCTGTCATGTCGTACAGGGAATTTGCTGCGGATTTCTTCCACATCATCCGGAATATCCGTAACAAAGAGACATTCCCCATTTCCCAGTCTTGCAATAACTTCTCCATAAGGGTTTAAAATACGGCTTTCGCCTGTATATAAAACTCCATCCTGATTACCAACACAGTTAACTCCAATTACATAGCATTGATTTTCAATAGCCCTTGATGCTAACAACATCTTCCACTGATTAATTCGCGGTGCCGGCCAACAAGCAGGAACAAAAATGACACGTGCCTCATCTGCCACCGCCTGAAATACTTCCGGGAATCGCAAATCATAACAGATAAAGTTACTGCAAGGCACCCCGTCTATTTCATACTGAACCACTTCATCCCCGCAGACAAAGTGCTGGTCCTCCTGCATGAAACTGAATGGATGAATCTTTACGTAGTCTGCTTTAACATCACCATTTTCATCAATAATTGTATAATGATTTTCTGCAAGACGAACATCCTTAGAATCCAATGAAGACAAATCGTCTCCTTCCTTACTTCTAAGAACGGTAGAAATCACATTCACCACATCTTCTTCGATTTTACCGGCAACCCAGCCAAGGCCAATGTGTATCTTGTATTTTGAAGCAAAAATTTTGAATTTATTTAAAGTCACCGTTCTGGTCTTTGACTCAGAAGTGTAATCAGTCAGCATGGAAAACCCGGTCATACTCATTTCCGGAAAAATAATAATATTAGCTCCCTGTTCTGCCGCCTGCTTAATAAACTCTTCCGCCCTTGCAATATTTGTTTTTTTATCTTCATATGCAATATTCATCTGGCATAATGCAACTTTCATATCAGTAACTCCTTTATCCTTTCCCAAAGAAATACTCTATTAATCAGTTTATCACAAATAGGTTGTATTTTCCATTCAAAAAAGAAAAAAGAGACAAAGCGTCTCTTAATTTCTTATATAACTTCCGATAACTTTTTGATTACCATGCCGGGGATGAGTGCTCCTCCTTCGGTGGCATCTATGACCTCTACCTGTAATGCATCTTCCATTTTCAAACGACGTTTAAACCAGTCTCTATAAAGAAGGAATTTGGAATCAGCGTATACTTCTTTGTCATCATATCCCGGAATCGCCATAAGCCCCTCTGTACCGCCGGCATCTCTTCTTGAAGCATCTGACGCATGGGCGTAACCATCCGTAAATGCCAAATCAAGCCCCACAAAAATGATACGTGAGGCTCCCAGTCTGATAGCAACATCACAAGCGGTAGTACTTACAGAGCCTCCTGTCATATATAGGTTTCTTTCTTCTTCTTTTGCTGCCTTTTCAGCAGGTGCAAATTCCTGTTGATATATGACATATTTCGGTCCGTTATAGTCCCGATACAAAACATTTGCCGAAGTAGACAATAATAATAACGGGATATCCTCATTTACAAAGTGATGTATCTGACCGCGCACTCTGGCATTCGCCTCACTGATAATAACAAAGTCCGGTCTGATTCCATTACTCATCAACTTATAATAAACAGTTCCTGCCGCTAAAATTACGCTATTATGGGCTACCCCCCCGCCTTCCAAGAATGCGTTAGCTTCCCGTTTAGCAAGAATGTTCTTTAACAACATAAAATTCTTATCAAGGGAGGGTCCTGCTGCCACTATATAGACATCTTTTCCTGCAAATCTGTCTGCAAGTGCATCCACATTACCGGCAATCTCTTCTTTCCTATTCTTATAAAAATTTCCATTTAATAAAACTGCCTGGTCTTTCATGGAAATTTCTGCCATAGAGTATTTTAAATAAGATTGCTTCACTTGGGGATTGACAATATTTCTGATGGCGGGCGGATACATTAGCACCTGACAAGCAGAATCCTTTACCTTAGGTGCCAACTCCTTTAATTCAGGGTCATAATGAAGAATCAGGTCATTTTCCAATAACCCCGAATAATCAAATACAGTAAATGCAAGAACGATTAACTCCATGTCTGTTTCATAACAGTGAATGGGAAATAATCCCTTGGTTTCTGCATGCACCGCTATATAGGTATATCCCAAGCCAAAGCCTAATACATGATATTCCTGCACATCTGTTTTTAATATACTACGCACCCATGAACGGACCCGTTCCATCGGATTATCATTGGAATAATAATAATACTCAGCCTCTAAATCTTTTACCTTTAAAGTCTTATGGGATCCGTTGCTCTCTTCTAATATATACCGGTCAGGTTGTGGCACATTTTCAAGATAAGCAATGATTTTTTCACATAATGGTCTGTCAACCTTAGCTAACGCCATTAAGTTTTTTTGCAAATAATCCTCTGTTTCAAATTTCCATACCTGTTGAAACCGCAACCATAATTCCTGAAAAAATGGTTTAAAACTGCAATCCAACAAATCGGCCACCAATATATCATCCTGATTAAGCTGCGCCGTTTCCAATTGTTGTAAATAAGACATTAACACCGACATATCCGGAAGTAAGCCCAACTCAATTAATTCGGCTTGGTTTTCCACCACTTCCGCCATTAATGAATTCAATTCTTTGGAAAAATTCGCCAACCGTCTGTATGCGTAATCTGTATGAAAAAGACGCAACAATTCTGCTATCCCTTCCGTTTGTCTTATGCACCCATCAATATGCCGTTCAATTTGATTTATTACACTTTGCTCCATACTTTAATGCCCCGTTACTTATTCTCATTGCAAGCGTTTGTATATTTGGGAATTTCGGTATAATCCCGGATAATGCCCAATGCCTGCTGTCTGCCCTCTGAATTTAACATGAAATAATACTTCATAACCTTGTGGGCAACAATCTGTTCGGAAACGGAAGAATCATCTTCTAAAGGCGTTAAATCTATGGGATTTAATTGAAGCTTTTCACATATTTTAATCATGGTGGCATATGCCATCCCGTCTACCCCACGTTCCATTGCCGTAGACAATGTACTGTACGGAATATCTGCTTCGATGGCAAATGCACGCACACTCTTATATTTATTTAATATTGCTTCTTTTAATATGGTTGATTTATCCATATCTTTCACGCAACCTTTCACCCTACCACTTCTTTAAGAAAGTCTTTCTTTCCATAGGGTCTGCATCGTTAATAATAGGATCCTTATAGTAAGAATCACTCTTCATATGCTGTGTTGATACTTCTTCAAAAATAGCACCTGTTTTAGACGAGAATGAATGATACTCTCCACGAAGCACTGTCTGCATGTCTCCCGGATGAAGATGTTTTTCAACTCCACCGTCCATTTGCACATCCAAATCACCATATAACACCTGGAAGGTTTCTTCTTTTACCCTGTGGGCATGGGACGGATGGAACTGTCCCGGAAGAACAATGATATACTTCTTACAATATTCACGGTTAATAATGTTAATAATAATTGCACCTGTCTGACGGAAATGTTTCATTCCATAATGATGGGACAATTCCACTTCAAACTCTGTTCCAAGGGCAATTCCTGCTTCATACAGCATACCCTTTGCGTCATGAACCGCACTACGTACAATTCCGACACCGGTAAGTTTCGGCTGTTCCGTAATCTTTTCATTAGCCTTATAATCAATACTTGCTACCATGCCGGGCTTAAATTCACCGCTGGTAATCTGTTTTTCCTGCAGAGGCATTGCATAGAAAACATCGTCTTCCGTCATAACATCGCCTGCCTTGATGTCGTGTTTTGCATAAACGCCTCGCATAAGAGAACGAAGGGAATCTATCTCTGCCTGACTGATATACTTGGTGTCTTCTTTTTTCATGGCACACATCTTGCGGGCATTTTCTGCCGCTTCTACCCATTTATCAGCCTGAGTGGGATTCATGGAATAGGCATTTAATTTAATGGTCTCTGTAGGGAGTCCTACATGACGTTCCAAAATAGTTGCCCCTTTTGCAATGGCAAGCATTGGCACCGTATTATCATCCGGATTCTCATGACCTGAATAGCCTACCGGAACATCGCGGTATCTTTTTTGCATTCTGGTAATAAAGTCAAGCTGTAAGCTGTCCATTGGTGCCGGGTATTCAGCAATACAATGTAAAAATGCAAAATTCGCTTTTCTATGTGAAAAATAGTTATAAATCTTATCAATATCAGAAAGCGTTTTACCACCGGTGGAAATAATCACCGGCTTTCTGGTTTTTTCAATCTTCATAAGGAGGGGCCAGTCAAGAGCCGAACAGCTTGCCACCTTAATAATATCGATGCCCTGATCCATACACCAATCCACACCTGTTTCATCAAATGGTGTACTCATGGTAATTAAGCCCTCTGAACGGATGAAATCCACAAGCTCCGTAAACTGTTCATAGCTTAATTTGGTTCCCATAAATCTGGGAATATGCTTCACATCTGTTCTGTCCTTAAAATCCGGATGTACAAAAGTATTCAGTTCACGATACTGTAATTTGACTGCAGCTTTTACATTATGCTTTCTTGCAATTTTAGCCATCTCACGGATAATATCTTTCCCATGCTCAACACTTCCCTGATGACTGTTAGCCATTTCAAATATAAATAAATTTTCAAAAATCTTATTACTCATACGTCCCCCGTTCCCAAGTCTTTACACACAGACTCTGTTTTCATTCGTATCAGTGGATACATAATATGTATCGGACATAGTAACAAAAAAAATAAGAGAAATTAACGGAATTTCGTATTTGGGGTAAAAAAATAACAGCATCACACTTAAGTGTGTCGCTGCTATTTTTGTTTTGGGATAAATCTTAGGTCCATCCGGTACATTTGCACAATTTCTTTTATTTTTTAATCGGACCTAAGACCTTTTACATAATACAACTACGACTGCTATATTGCAACATGTTTTTCCAACTTTGTAAGATTTGCTAGAATTGTGCGGTGGATTTTGGTGGTTTCTTCCAAAAATCTATTATGTTACAAAGTAACAAAATTTATTTAGATGACTTTGTTCATGTTTTTATAGTATGAGCTTAATAAGCAGATATTGTTATACCTCTTATCCAAAAATAGAAGGGAGCAAATGTGCAGTTTGCACATCCATCCAACTGACCTGAAATCTACAGGCATTTGATTATAATGACACCCTCTACTTATGTATGGTATACTAAACTATCATCTAATTGCAAATCTACATTCATTTCAAAGGAGGACATTCTATGCCAAACACAAAACCAGAAAACCCACAGTCCCTACAAAGTTTAAATCTGCTTAATGATTTCTTGTTTTTCCACATGGTTTCCGATGAGGAGTACGGAGAAGATTTCTGCCGGTTATTGTTACAAATAATCCTTGGCAAAAAAATAAGAAAAGTTCAAATTACACCTCAAAAGAATATTTTCAGTATTGATACCAAACATCATGGTATCCGGTTGGATGCTTTTATTCAGGATATCGGTGATTCTGATGCTGCGGAGGCAGATATCCTTCCTGACATCTATGACGTGGAGCCCAACATCCGTTATGAAGTTAAAACACTCCCCAGACGCATCCGTTACTATCATGGTCTAATTGATTCTCAACTTCTCAGTTCCAATACTCCTTATAACAAGCTTCCCAATGCTATGATTATTTTTATTCTTCCTTATGACCCTATCGGAAAGGGGCGCACTCTTTATACAATCAAGAATCACTGTGTGGAAGAACCTGATTATCCATATATAGACGGCGCATGCACTCTGCTTCTTAACACAAAAGGAACTAAAGGAACGCCTAGTCAAGAACTAAAAGATTTGTTACAATATATGGAGAATCCTACTGACAAAAATGCTATTAATCCTGAACTTACTAAGTTACACAGTATGGTTTCAAAGGTAAAAGCCAAAAAGGAGGTTAATCTAAGCTATATGAAATCTTGGGAATGGGAACAGATATATCGCGAAGAGGGACGTGAAGAGGGCCGCACAGAAGGCATCCGTGCTTTGATTGCCACCTGTCTGGAATTTAAAATACCTACCGAAGATATCATTCATCGGATTATGACAAACTTTTCACTTAGCAGGGAAGATGCCGAGAAATATCTTGTGGAATATAAATAACTGTAAGAAACAGAACATAAAACGATACCTCAAGCCCTATCGCTATGCAGATACTAAAATCCGCCGCAAATACTTGCGACGGATTTTATTGAAATATACTAATTATTAGCCATCACTACTGCCAAACTATCGACTGCTTTTTCCTTTTTCTCAATAACTACAATATTTTCGAAAAAAGAAACAGCCTTCATATGGTCTGAATACATATTTTTAGGACATTCCGCTGTTTCAAAGTATTGTGAATGTAAATAATCAATCAAATTCTTGGAATACTCGATAAATGTTTCCCCTTTGTATGCTCCTCCATAGCTTTCCTGATATGATGTCTGACAATCTTCGCATAAATAAATACCATCATCTTTTACCAAATCAAAAAATTCTTCCAAACTTACAATCTGCTGACTCATAGTATGACCGCCATCATCTATCAATATATCCACTTGCCCAATCTGCTTTTTCACTTCCCGCAAAAATTCTCTATCCTCTTGGGAACCAATGAAAATATGAATATTTTCTTCTTCCAAATCTTTGCACCATGGTCTGATATCAATTCCGTAGACTGTTGGGAATACTGTATTTCTCAACCAATTCTCCAACAATGTCTTCATAAAAAGTACTCCAAATAGAAATATAATCCCACTCAACACTTTTCATCTCATTAGGTGAAATAATAGGATACCCCCCAAGCTGTTTTCCCCACTTTTCGGGGTTATTATCAACAAAGGCTACTATCTTAATATCATTCTTGCAGTTGAACTTTTCAAAAACTTCTAAAGAACGTTTAGCATAAGAGCCTGTCCCAAATATTAGATATTTGTTACCCCCGTTTGAAATCATTTGGTTTCCTCCATTTATGTCATCTGCTCCAATACCTGTTTATTAAAATAGCTTATTCTTCCATGTTTCAGGCGTTTTATCATTTACAATTTCCACATCAAGATGATACCTAAACTTCTTAGTGCCCTTTTGTTTAATATAGTCAATCATCTCTGACAACCCTTGGCGCAATGTATATTGGGTATTATATCCTAACAATCTTCTAGCTTTATCAGCCGAACATGTTGCCAATTTTACCTCTTGAGGTCTTCCCGGCATATAAATCGGTTTTAAATCAAAATCTAATAAATCTGCTATTGTTTCCGCCAACTCATTAATCGTTACAAATTCTTCATCCGGTCCAATATTTATTGTCTCACCCACTACATTGTCTTGGAATGCCAGTTTTTTAAGACAATCAATATCGTCCTGTACAAAGGAGAAACATCTTTTCTGTGTACCATCGCCATAAATAATCGGCTGTCTTCCCTGTAACATGAGATTAATCATAATAGATGCCACATTTCTGTATGGATCATCATACTTTTGTCTTGGACCAATAATATTGTGGGGAACTGCTACAACAAGTTCCATACCATGAACCTCTGATAAACAATGTAACATTTGTTCTGCTGCATACTTGGCAATTCCGTATGGGTCCTGAGGCTTGCATATCATATCTTCTGTAAAAGGTACAATTTCCTGATGTCCGTATCTAGCCATACTTGAACAATATACAAATCTTTTTACCCCTTGTGCAACAGCTGCGGTCGCCACACTTGCAGTATTTAAATATGTATTCTGACTAACAAGGTGAGGCGAAAAAACACTAAGTCCTTCATATGCTGTACATGCTGTATGGTAAACAATATCTACACCCTTTAATAACTTATTCATAGTGTTTAGATAATTGCAATCAACCTGATAAAATTCAACATCATCAGGAACATTATCAAGATAACCTCCTATCAAATTATCACAACCAACTACTTCATGTCCTTCTGCTAACATTGCATCTGCTAAGTGACTTCCTAAAAAACCTGCAACACCAGTAATAAATACTCTCATAGCTTTTCCTTTCCATTTATCTTTGTAATGACTCTTCCTAAAATTCCTCAAATCCCAGAATCACATTTTTGATTTGATTCGTTAATGCTCTCTTCATTTCCAAATACCTATACTTGCTTAAACGCTCTCCATAATATCTTTTAACAGTATTATGTGACCGAATCATATTTCGTATCATCTCAGCTCTCGACACGTTTCTTACCTTATATCCGCGGTGTGCTGCCGATACCTCATCTCGCATTTTATTTCTAAACGAATACGATACCCTTTTTAACATGGCTTCATATTTTGCTATAAAAAAATCATCACATTCTTTTTGTGAAAAATCAAATTCATCTGCCATGGTCAATACTTTTATATAATCCTCTGTTACTCTCTCCGGACTAAAATAGAACTTCTTATTTGGATCAAACTGAGCTCTGACACTTGCCAAATCATAATTTTGTTCCCCATTGTATACCAAATTGTTCAAATAAGCCGCCTTACAGTTTTTCTTCAGACAATCTCTAATCACTCTGGTCTGTGGATGTACTATAGCTAACTGAAAATACTTTTCTCTATTTTCTACCCCTCGCCAAGCCTCGCGCTCAATAATAAATCCTGTAGGATGCTGCAGCGATAAAAACTCTTTAGCTGCTTCTATTCCTTCGTAGTACTTTCTATAAGGTCTAAGATAATCATCTCTTAACACACTAATCCCTTTTTCTTTTGCCCACGCTAAAGATTGAATGAGACCTGCTATTCTCGTAGGATTAAGTTTATCCCTTCCCATTACAAGATATAAGTACTCTCCGTCTCCATTTTCCAGAGCCCGGTACCAGCTTGGTTTTGCACCAAGATGCGCTGCCAACACCAGTTTTAACCTTTCATCTGTAATGTCCTTCATTCTCTCTGCTATATTATCTTCTGAGCCATCATCTAATATCACTATTTGAAATGATTCATCCGATTTCTCAAGCACATTCTTTACCAACGTATATATTACATCAGCCTGATTATATACCGGTATGCAAAAGCTTACTTTATAATCCATAGTTGCCTCCATAAAACCCTAAATTACATTAGTCCATTTCCATACAACTCTCTATAATCTTTTTAGCATTCTGCTCAGCACTTTCATTCATATCAATAGATATGCTCTGAAAAACAGCTTTTTTTCTGATTGCTTCAAATTGCTTTTTTTGTACAGCTAACGCCTTTAATAATTTGTCGTCACTTTCGATTGCATCCAAACGTGACCATTTGTTTTTCCGTGCTCTCATGCGTTCTTTAGACACATTAACATCCGTAATGCAATTCACACATATTACATTATCAAGGCTTTCCATTATGCTCTTGATACAATCTAAAAATACTGCTTTATCCCTTATTGTTCCCTTATATGCCATGGATACAAAGCCTTGGATAATACCTTCATCCAAAATGCATATTCTCGGTTTTCCATGGTGTGTTACGCTACTTTTTTGAATCCCATACCAATATCCGAATGTCCTTTTAGTAAGTTTCCATCTCTCCCTTGTAATAGGGCGAATCAGAAAAAAAGCTTTCAAAAAGGAAAAAAAGACTTTTCTTATCTCTTTTGAACCCATGATTTCCTGATAGGTCCATTTGTTTGTGCGTACGGAATCGCCCGAAAGCTCTATTACCTCATATTTTTTCAACAATCCTCTCATCGTCACCAAGGTAGTAGTCTTCCCGGAACCCGGTAACCCGTTAAATTCTATAACAATTGGCTTTCTACTAATTTTTTCCATATGATTCCTTTAACCTGAAGAAGTTCTTGTTCAAATGGCTGTGTCGCATCAATCTCATAAACCTCCGTCTGCGGGAACTGAAGATTCTCGGTTATCTTAGCTTTACAGCTTACCTCTTTTAGTGAATGGCTTGGGCTTCGTTTCACGGCAACTTCCGGTGGTACAATTAGTTTAAACAGACAATCCACACATTTTTTCTCAACCCTTAATAGATTCTTTTCTTCACACTTTGCCAAAAAAGCACCAAATCCACTTTTTCCACACAGTCCTAATGATTTTATCTTAGGTCCGTCATAAATACCTTTATACTGAGTCTGGGGGTATCTGTCACAGATTGCAATACCACCCTTCTTAACGTAGGCTTCCATCGCCCGATGCATACGTTTACATCGTACAGATACCAAATAATAAAATAGTAAACTACAGCCTTTACGAATTTCTTCCGGTAACCAGTTGCATTTCGACAACCTAAAAATTAAAGGTTTCTTATATCTGTCTCCCATACCAAAATAATAATTTTGGCAATCTAATTTCCAAGAAAGCCATTTGCAAATCTCATTGGTAAGATTTGATTTACCACTGCCGTCACATCCGATAAATGCAAAACTTACTCCGCCCAGACATAAGGTCTTTTGCTTGGTAAAAGGAACAAGCTCTAATTTATTCTTTAGTAATGCTTTCGTGTTTACTACTTGTTTTCGTATGGTATGCTTATATTTGTTTTTTAAGGCAGCTTCTTGTTGCATAGACTGCACTTTTTGTCTTGCAAGCTCCTGTAATACGGCAAAATCTCTTTTCGCCGGTCTCTTCTTAGTAATAATTTCTAAGACCTCTGCTTGATTTTCTTCCCAAATTTGTGCAAGTAGCGTTTCCAGTTTTTGATTATCAATACGCTCCTTTAACCATGCTATTTCTCTACAGTAACCCTTTTCCGGTTCAAACTGATTCATTTGACCTATTAACGCGGATTCTTTCAACACAATCCGCATATACAAAATGACAATTTCCAGATGCGGTTCCATAATATATACGCTTCCGGTTTCATCAAGAATCTTTGTATTAAGTGCAAGTTCATGCCAAGGAAGAATATACTCTTTTACATGCTTGGTACCTGTTATAATCAAAAAATGAACATGCAAATGAATAAGCTTTCCTGACCGTTCATCATACCCCACCCATTCTTCTACTTTGGGATAACGTGAACCGTACTGGGGAGAAACCTTAATGCAGTTATTCTTGCTTAATATCTGTGCAAAAATATCTTTATGCTCCTCACAAACCAGTAAATCTAAATCAGTAATGCCATCGAGCCCTTCCATTAGATGTTCATTGCTTTTCCAGTGACAATAATTCACTGCGTTTCTATTCAGTTCTGTAAATATTTCCTCACAGATTCTTAACATCGTTTTATCCCTTTATAAAGTCTCATGTCTTTTTGTGTGGTTTTAATTTTAAATAATCATTTCGTTCAATATCCAAATCACAAATGTCACAAGTATATTGTTTTTTCCACATTACATACGGAAGGCTTATCTGATCTCGCCTACTAAAACGGTTCACTTCCAACCACCACGCTTCCATAAGTTCCTGCAACCTAATATCGTTATGTTCCCTTACAATGCAAGCTCCTTCGCACATTCCATTATGTTCCGGATACCCCTGATTGCGATAATGGGTAATTTGCTGTTCAATTACAGCCGGGTCCCCTTTTTGCAACTGAATACACCTGATAGCTTCGTCATAGATACAATCTCTGGAATAATGTGGAAAAAATAGAAGCTTATTACCCTGATAGTATTTTGCCACATAATCTCGGATATCTCCCTTAATCACATACTTGCTATCCACCCATATGCTCATATCATACTCAGGAAACAACTTGTGGGGAAAGAATTTAAGTTCTCGAACCTTTAAAGCATTCTCCCCTATTTCATTAGGATTCAATAAACGCACCTGCCATATATCCGATTTAAAATTCGCATCATCCGTAAAACAAACATACTCTATATTAGGGTCAACAAACTGCGGATCTTCCAGTTCATCGTAGTCTCCAATATTTGCGGTATATACCACTAACTTCTTTGGAATAGTATAACTTCCTTTCGAGTAAGACGCACCATACCGTTTTTCATACTGATTTTGTATGTTTAACTGTCTAACGAAATCATCAGAAAATAAAATTTTCTCTGCAGAAATATCGTATTCTTCCTTTAACTGCTCTCTTATCTCCTGGTAAAAGGTACTTGCAACAATAATAAAATCAAATTCCAGTTTTTTCACTTCTGACGGGGGGACTATTGAATAACTTCCCACAGTCTTACCCCATTTTTCCTGATTGTTATCAATCAAATTGATAACCGCGACTTTATTATCATATCCCCGTTCCCTACAAAGATTCAAAAAATCATGACCCTTTTTTCCGGTTCCAAAGACAAGAAGCTTCTTCTTATCCATTGCATCTCCTTTGTGCAAACTATTCCACTACATTCATTTTCCTAAGCAAATAGCATAGCTGCATCCCTCTGTTATGTAATATGGCCTGTAGTAGCTTTGCATCCTTTTCATCATTACACAAAATCTTATCCTTCTGCGGAATCTTTTCACAAAAAGAGCGTAATACTTGCGCCTTTTTAATGTAATTATAAGTACATGCTGTCCTATTCATATACGCAAAAAACCTGATAAGATACAGCTTTATCAATCTAAAATAGCAATCCTTATGATATTTATCCGTTCCAAGCTTATCCATGACATCCCATTCTTTTTTCATGCAGGCATAACAGCTTGATAAAAGATTCTTGTGAAATTTGCTGGACGTACTATGGCAATCTCTTTGAATCCAGTAATAATAAACATTGGGATTCATAACAATACAATTTGCGTTTTCATAATAGCAAAAATTAAACCACGCATCTTCCTGTCCGTATCGCATCCATTCAGGAAAACGTATCTTGTTTTCAACTAAAATACTTCTTCGATATAGTCCATTCCATATTGTTATGGACATGCCTGACATGTTCAAATAGTTTTCGGCAATCTTTTCTCCCTGTAATACCGCAAATCTATACGCAGAAGTAGTAGTAACAATTCTTCTACCATCTATATAGGCGATTCTCTTACGTTTGAACCTGACAATATCGGCATTATACTCTTTTGCCAATTCATAGTTATCTTCTAACAAATTAGGCAAATACTTGTCATCGTTATCGCAAAATGCCAAGTATTCCCCCCTTGCAATTTTAAGTCCTGCATTTCTGGCTGAACAGATTCCACCATTTTCTTTATGGATAACCCGTACCCGACTGTCCTTAGCCGCGTACGAATCACAGATTACTCCGCTTGAATCCTTGGAACCATCATCAATTAATATCAGTTCAAAATCTGCAAATTTCTGATTTAAAATGCTGTCAATCGTTTCCGGCAAATACTTCTCAGAATTATATACCGGTACAATCACCGACACCTTTGGAACGTTATTTTCATCCATCATGAATTCTTAAGCCTCAAATACTACATCTTCTAAACATACCACAGGGAAATTAACCTTCTCGCTTAATTCTTCAGAAATTTCATCAAACGCAAATGTTGCTGTTACTACCATTACATCTACATCTTCATAGTCCTCATCCTTATCGATAACATCAATTTCAGCATAGGTACTTGCTGCGTTTTGGTCAACTGCATATTTAATTTCAACCTCTGTGCTATTCTTCAATTCATCATAAAGACGGTTGCCCATCTCGCCCATTCCGTAAATTGCGATTGTCTTATAGCCGTTATCTACAAAATATTTTTCTAACGATTTACCTTCCTGTTTTAACATTAACCACTGGTTAAGCATATTGTAATAGCCTTTAAATTTATCCACCTTTTCTGTTTTCTGTGTAATGGTTTTCTGGTTGAGATAATTGGTTCCTGCTGCACCTGCTGCCGCTCCTAATAATGCTGATACCACTGCTGTTCCTACTTTTCCCATAGTTTTATTCTCCTTTTATTCATTCGTTTTCTCTTTTTTATGCCTTCCGGCCTTTGTTTAATTATACTATTCGTATGTTGACTTTTCAATCATTCTGACCATTTATCCGAAATCCTATCTCCACCAAACTCTTGCCTGATGTTCATTATGTTGCTTTGTCTTCGGTGGTGGTGTCATATAGTCTCCATAGAGGTTTGAAAGATATTTATCATACCCTATGGGGGCTCTGAATTCGTTTCCCTCAAAAGATACGGTAACTGCGTCCGTCATATATTTCCGATGAATGATTTCTTTTTCACCATAGCCCCAAACAGAACATGCCACTCGCTTGGATTTTAGACTACGCTTTGTATTCATAGCCGCCCGTACGTCACGCAATATACAAATACTTTTTAAAATCATGCGATACATCCACAAAAGAATGGGATTGGACAACGTATCGGGATTCACTCCATATAACGTATTGTACTTATCTGCTAATTTCTTATGCCAAGCAAAATACTTACTCACCTTATCCTTACTACCGGTCAGGGAATCTATGGGGAACAAATCCACACATGCGCCATCATTTTTAAACGGAACATGCTGCGCTTTCGCATAAGTTCTTGTGTCTACCACTTTAACAAATGGTAAGAAATAGTCGGGTTCATTCTTCCAACACAATGCTCTATAGGGGCTATCATCCTTATTAATGAGCTTAATCAGCTTCTCATAATCCTCTCGAAGCAACATCATGTCCGCATCATCATCCCATGGGATAAATCCTTTATGCCGAATAGCGCCCAACAAAGTACCACCTGACAAGAAACAATTGATATCATTTTTTCTGCTGATATCCTCTATGTATTTCATAATCTCCAAAATAATTCCTCTGTACTCAGCCGTACTTTTGATTGGTTTCATGCTTATCACCCTTCAATCATTTTTATAATATGTTGAATATAATCCTCTCGGTTGCATTTACATCGTATGGTTTCCCTTGCCGCATTTCCCATACGAACTAACAATCCTCTATCTTCATGTAGTGCCTGTATCTTTTCCTGCATGCCTCTAATATCATGTTGCTCACACACATATCCATTCTCTTGCTCGTCAATGATATCAGTCACGCCGCTAACCTCTGTCACAATCGGCACTACGCCATAGGACATGGCCTCTAACATAGAAAGGCTGGTTCCCTCAAACTCCGACATATTAATGAAAATGTCTTGCCTTTTCCAGAATTCCTTCATCTGTTCCCTGCTAATCTGACCAAGAATCTCTACCGTACCTGTCTGCGTTTGTTTTTCCAATGCACTTTTTAACTTGGGTAAATAGGAACCTTCTCCCGCCACCTGCATTACAAAGGGGACATTCGCCTTCTCAAGATACTCAACCAGCAACGGTAATAAATCAACTCTTTTCTGAGTCTTTGTAATTCGGGCTGCGTACCCTATTTTAATGGGTTCATCCTTAGATTCTGAATAACTTCTTGTTACAAATTCCGGATAATTTACCGGACTCTCTTTGAATCTGACTTTTTTGCTGCTAACACCAAATTTGGAAACCAACTTTGCGTTGATTAATCTGCTTACACCGGCAATATAATCCACTTCATCCTTCATATATCCCTGGCGTCTATGTAAAATAATCCGATCCGTATGTATAATGGAAATGACCTTTAACATATCGGGATACAACCTTCTTACTAGGGATGCCGCAATCAAGGTCTGTCCCTGGCGATTAACTATAATAGTACAGGGTAGGGCATCAATAATAATCTTTGCAATATTTAATACCGAATCCCAATAGTATTCATACGAAATATCCAACTCAATAACCTGTTCTATAATGTCCGCCGATGGTCTGATTTCATCACAATTTCCAAGATAGCTTACCTCATAACCATTCCTTGTCAAGCCTTGTCCTACCATATATGACCAGATTTCGATTCCTCCATATTCCGTACATTCAAACAAATCAATGAGAACTCTATTCTTATTACCGAGGTTCTGTTTTGCTGCATTAGACTTTGTCAGAAAAACTCTTGCCTCTTCCAAATGACTTTCCAGATATTCCATGATATACTGCTCTTTTATCACAAGTCTGTGAAGAATACCCATCTCATCAAGTTGTTTCTCAATTTCTTCCTGATAATCACTGGCGATTAATATGTCACAGTCCAAGTCTTTGAGCTTTTCCGGCTCCATCACAGGAAGTTCTTCAATTTCACTTCCCCATTTGTTCTTGTCATTGTCTGTCAGTGCATCTATTGTAACACCAATATTTTTTAGCGTTTTAATAACCTTAACAGCGCCACCTCCGGCCCCAAATATAACTAGTGCTTTTCTTGCCATACCCGCACCCTCTTTCTTTTCTAAACATATGCAAACATAACCGTATCGTAGAAATAATCAGATTGATGTCGCAAATAAATATGATATGCCATTTATGTATTGTCCTTTCAAATGAAGTAGTCAAGCCTACACCAACGTACTATCACAATGTATAAACAAAAAGACAACCAAAGCCTACCATTCATCTTGTTTGCCTTGATTGTCTTCATTATCCATTCGTAATCCTCCGTGATTCTAAATTGGAAACATCCTTATTTTACCCGATACCTATATATCGGACATATCAGAGGATTTGTTAACGTTATTTAGTTAATTTCGCAATATCTTTTCCATCCCGTAATCATCTATTGTTTTTAAGGGAACGAGTATTTACTTGAGGGAATCACTTCAATCTGTAATAGCAGATGTTCTTCCCTGAACCCTCTCGCTTCAGTTCACCCGATGCAACCAATTTACGAAGGCCACCTTCGATAGAACTTATACTGAGAGACGGACAAAGCTCACGAATGTCCTGCTTGGTAAAACGACCTATTTTATTCATTGTGGCACGTCTTACTGTTTCCAAAGCAGGCAGCTTTGTTTCTATCAATGCAAAGCGGTCTTCAAAATCTTTGTAGGCTGCAAGAACAGTTCCAAGCAGATATTTAATAAACGGAACTGCATCCTCCTTACCTTCATGCCATCCGTTTTGTGCCTGACCGAGTGCGTCATAATAGAGATCTTTATTTTGGGCAATTTTGGCTTCAAGGGAAATATACTTTCCAACATAAAAGCCGTTTCGATATAGCAATAATGTTGTAAGCAATCGACTCATTCTGCCATTACCATCATTAAAAGGATGAATACATAGAAAATCATGGATAAATACCGGAATCGCAATCAGCGGTTCAACTTCCATATTACCGATAACACGATTATATTCCTCACAGATTCTGTCCAATGCTTCCGGTGTTTCGTAAGGAGCAAGGGGCGTAAATAAAGTTTCCACATGGCCATCCGGGGAAGTAGCACTGATATAGTTCTGTACACTTTTCGTTCTGCCTGCCATAGGATTATTCATATGGCTATACAGAATTTTATGAAGCTGCAAGATATAATTCTGTGAAATCGGAATTGCATCAAAACTTTCGTGAATGATGTTTAATACATCACGGTAACCTGCAATTTCCTGTTCATCACGGTTTTTTGGTGTTGTTTTTTCTTCTACCAACTGCTTGATACGGGTACTTGTTGTTACAATGCCTTCAATAGCGTTGGATGCTTCGGTACTTTGAATTTTTGCAATCTCAACAAGTTTCTCAAGTTCTTCCGGTCTCTGCTTCAGATACATTTCCTGTTTTCCGGCTTCTTTATATATTGCTGCAACCAGACCAAGGATACCTGAATCCCACTTTTGATTCTTAATTTCAGAATAATTAAATGTTCTCATAGTCTCACCCCTAAGTTATTCCCTTAAATTATAGCGAAAAATAAGGGAAAAGTCAATAAGTTAAGGGGTAATTCCCTTAATAGTATTGCACTTTTAAGGTCAATGATGAAACTCACTTATAACTCAAACTCCGCATATAATTGTTTACGATATTCCTTGTCACGCATCGCCCGTAACATATCTTCTGTTCTATTATTCTCTGTCAAAAGGATGTTTAATTATTACTGCATTATCAAGTAATAATATTTTTTTGCACATAACAAATAAATCTCTTGTCTGGGCAAAGCTCTTTGCATACACAAAGTCATCTTCACTGTAAATCACATTACACCACGGGTCGATATACGAATCTGTTGCGTCTGTGGCTGCAAGTTTAAAAATATGGTCACACATGATAAGATGTCCGTCATAATGTTCCGGCTTATATTCTGTGATAACCTCACAATTAGGATACTGCTCCATAAGTAACGTTGCAGTTTCCGGACACCTGTCACAGGAAACTCCAATCTTCATATCCGGTGCAAATTTACGGATATTCTGAATAACATTTCCCAGTCCTTCCATGTGTCCGTTATAACGTATCAGCATGCTTTTTTTACCGGCACAAGCCATTTCCACACGGTTTGGAACTTGAGGTCTATTCAGGATACGTCCTTCTTTTGCCTTTCCTGTCACACCATGAACTGCATCATCAAATGCATACATCAGGGTCTTAATAATATTGTTTTCGCCCTTTAGATTGACACTGTAAATCATTCGAAACATTTCTGTCAAAATAGTATCCGCAAAATGTTCTCTTTGTTCCGGCTTTAACACTTTTAAGAAAAAGCGTATTCTGTTACGCCACATATAGTAATGAATAAATGTATTTCCGGCATTTCTGCCCCCCGCTTTATGCCAAATCTTTGATTTACCATAAACGCAAACCTTGTATCCGGCTTCATTAAAACGGTATCCCCACTCCATATCATCCCAATAGATAAAATTCTCTTTTGGCATAATACCAACCTTCTTTACCACGTCAGCACGCACCATGAGGGAACACGCTGCCACGTAATCACAATAAAAAGTTTCGGGAATCGCATCACTGTCTTTCATGTTTTTAAATTGGTCTTTTTGGACATAGTCCTTAAAATCAATTTTACCGCCATAACCCCATATCACATCCGGCTCGTCCATAAAATATACCTTTGAGCCTACCATTCCTACATCTTTATGTTTCTCATCTTCCAAGAAATCATATAACGACACAATAGCATTTTCATCCACTAAAATATCATTGTCCATTAGCATGTAGTATTTATAATCTCTCTTAAGCACTTCTTCTAAGCCCGTATCAAAGCCACCGGCACCGCCTAAGTTCTCTTCATTCACCAGTAAAGTAATCTTATGGCCAAACTGCTCTGCTAACGCTTCAGCCGAACCATCCGTAGAGGCATTATCCACTACAAAAACATCATAATTATCGCCCTTAGCATTCAGTACCGATTGCACGCAGTTTAAGATGTATTCTTTTTTGTTAAAATTGCAAATCACAATTCCGATATCTTTCATAGACTGCCCCTCCATTACCTTTTATTGCTAATATCTTGTTGTATTTATCGTTCTTGTCTGATGGATACGATTTTTCGTAGCCCTTCCTTTAAATCCACTTTGGAACAATACCCCAAAGTTTCTAACTTAGATGGGTCTAATAATTCTTTTCCCAATTTCGAATAACCTTTTTGTTCCACATCATCAGGGTTTTCAAAAACCACCTTTACCCCTGCAAGATTGGCAAGGGTTTGGGCAAATTCACGTATGGTAACATTGCTGTTTTTATTGGCAACGTTATATACCTCACCATCCGTTCCGTTCAGTAAAATATGCATAATTCCCCGTACCGCATCTGACAAGTAGCAGTAAGACCTTAACTGGCTTCCCGCACTCTTCATTACAATATCTTCACCCTGAATGGCCTTTTGTAAAAATTGTACATCGGCCTTAGTGCTGCTTTCCTGAAAAGTAGCTCCGTAAATGTAGCTTAATCTTGCTATATTCGTCCTGATTCCATATTCATTTGCATAAGACACACATAAAGTTTCCGCAGCTCTTTTCGCTTCCGGATAGCAGGAACGTGGTGCCGTCTGGTCTACGATTCCGATATCTGTCTCTAAACTCCCGTTTTCGCCGCTTTCTGTATTGTTACCATATACTTCTCCGGTGCTAAGTAAGAGAAACTTGGGTTCTTTACCACTTGAAGACTTCTGTTGTACAATACTGTCTAGCAAGCCCATGGTTCCCATAAGTGCCGTCTTCATGGTCTCTACCGGTTCTTTAGAAAAGGCTACCGGATGATTGTTTCCGGCGCCATGAATCATATATTCATATTCCTTGTCCAAAATAAAATATCGGGTCAAATCTCCCTCAACAATGCCAAAATCCTCATCATCACCGTATTCCCGGAACAATTCTTCTGCACGATTCTTACTCCTGCAAAGAATATCCACTTTCAAAGCAATTCCGTAGTGATTTTTTAGATACATAAAAGCATCTACAATGCAGCTTCCGATAAGCCCCGTCGCTCCGGTTACAAGAATTCTGCAACCATCAAGCTTTTTATATGGAATTTTTTCTTCACATATGGATTTCAAATCTTCTATGTATGCTGCAGATTCTAATCTGTTCATTGTTTTTCTCCTAAATTATAATGCAAATTCATTACTTCAGCCACTCATCTTTTTTGGAATTAAGCAGCGCCTTAAATATCTCAATATCATCTGTCGTTGTCAATTTAAGGTTCTTTTCAGAGCCTGTTGAAAAGTAAATCTTTTCTCCAAGTTCAATCATTAAAGTACAGGTTGCAATAGAATTGCTGATTCCTCTTTTAGCTGCCTCTTCATGGGCCCATACCAGTTTTTTTAATGGAAATGCCTGAGGTGTCTGGGTTCTTGCAAGTTTATCTCTGTGAATCATCTCTGTAGCACTGCTTCTATCATCCGTTAATAACATCGCTTCTGCACAAGGGATTACTGTAATTGCCGAACCATTCTTTTTACAACAACTGATGTTCTCTGAAATAATTTCCTGAGATACCATAGGTCTGATTGCATCATGAATTAAAACAAGATCATCCGGTTCACATACCGCATTTAATCCCATGATTCCGTTCTTTAAGGATTCCTGTCCGCTCTCCCCGCCCGGGAAAATCCATTTTAACTTATCAATTCCAAACTGTTTGGCATATGCTTTTAATATTTCTTCCCAACCTTCCAGGCACACCACAGCAATGGCATCGATATTAGGATGATTCTGAAATGCCTGTAAAGTATAGATAATGACCGGTCTGTCGTAGACATTAATAAACTGCTTTGGTATATCCTGTCTCATTCTCTGTCCGCTTCCGCCAGCGATAAGCATTGCTATGTTCATGTTTTTATCCTCCTATATTCTGCCAATCTCTTTTATCCTTCCAAACAATCTTTCACAAGAATTACCATCCGGGGTTTCAAAAATCTTATCCCGCAATTCATGTCTTCCCCTGGCACCTGTGTCCTCTTTTAGTACCGCCATAATGGCCGTCATCAATTCATCCATGGTATATACCTTGATTTCCGGCATATATTCCTCATAGGAAAAATAACACTCCCTGGTGTCTTTGGAATACTCTTCAAAGTCAAAGGGAAACAATACGGACGGTCTGTCAAGTAAAAGATAATCCGAATAAATGGATGAATAATCCGTTACCAGTACATCTACTTCTTTTAAAAACGTATACGGGTCCACGTCTGAATTAATGTTAATAATATTGCTGTACTGAATTTCTTCGAATTTTGCTTTTACCTTGGACTTTGGATGCAACTTGGTAAAAAAGAATAATTTTTCTTTTCTTAAAAACTCATTAAAAGCTACCAAATCCATAACGTCAAAGAACTTGGTTTCCGAAGCCCTGAATGTGGGCATATAAACAAGAACCTTATTTCCTTCCCGCTTTACTGCCTGCATTCTATTAAGCACACTCTGTTCTGTTTCTGTATTTACATTTGCGATTTCATAAGAATTGGACGTCTTTTCAAACAACACATCATTTCTCGGATATCCATTGATAATGACATGACTTTCTTCCAAGCGGAATGCGCTCATAAAGATCTTCTGCATCATGGGCGAAGTCGCAATCACATAATCCACCGGTTTTTCATTAGTCATGCTAATGGGGTAGTTTTTAATTGCCTCCCATCTGCTTCTGGGATGTCTTAGATAATCAAATTTATTATCGTAATTCGTCTTTTTGTTTCCGGACCCATGCCACAAGTTAATATGTATCGCTCCTCCGGAAGTAAAAAAACAAATATCCTTGGTATAGTTGTCATACACATATACCTTTGCCCTAAGGCAGGTCCAAATCCCTTTCAGAGACCGGACATAGTATGCCTTATACCCCTGCGCCGTCAAAAAAGCGGCTATTTCTTTTTTTCTGGTAATCCATACGGCTGTCACATTGTCCTTTTGATGTTGCGCAAGATATAAAAAGAAATATCTTCCGTTATCGGCCCATCTGTTTCCAAAAGTACTGCCTACAACCCAGAGTTTTTTATCCCTTGGCATCAGAAAGGACAACCAATATACAGGTAGTAGCAATAATTCTTTTACCTTTTTCACACCGGAATACTCCCTTCTATTCAATCAATAACCACCCAATCATCATTTATGCTGTTCGTCATACAATTCCTTACTTCTCATAAGCATAAACTCAACAGATTCCCATCTATCCTCAATCTTTCCGAGTAAAACATTTACTCCTTTCAGCACAATATCCAAATATTCTTTTCCTTTATTTGCTGCAGAAATAATCTCTTTTGTTACACTCTGTTCCGTCTCATAAACATCTTCGGTAATCTCTTGCAACTCTTTTTGCATAAGACACATAACATAGTACATTTCAGGTACTTTTTCCAAATTTTCTGCCACTTTAGATGTGCTTTCCAAAAGTTTAGTCATCTGTGAACCGCTAAATTTTCCTTTATGGGCAAGCTCTATCATCTTGTCATAATCACGGATTGCTCCTTGAATATGACGTTTTTGTACTTCCAGTTTATCAGGAAGTTCTCTGATATATGTTCTATATTCTTCTTTTATAGAATCATCCAGCAAATCTTTTGTACCAGCAAAAATACCATCCATATCCACTTCATTCAAGCAAAACTGTTTTATGGCGTCCTTGAGTGAAATATTAATAGCACCATGTATCATGGCGCCACCTTCTGTGGCATTATAAAAGCTTACTTCAGGATGATTTTCAATCTGTTCCTCGAACCAGTCACGATACAGCTGAAATTCAGAAGAAGTTATCACTTTATCTCCATAATAACCTTCAATTTCATACAGATTATCATCTTCCACCGAAAGTTGCATTTGTCCACGTACCGTATCCGATGCATGCGTCTTATTATTGGTATAAGCAAGGTCCTGTCCAACCAATACGATATTCTTAAATCCCATTGCTATAGCAATAGCGCATGCAGTATTGGCAACCGAGCCACCCGTAGAAAATACCGGTAACACAATATTCTTACTTCTTAGGAAACGATATACATATGGATTTAAATCATTAATAAAGAACCCATTCGATGACATGTTTTTAAGTAACATGTCATTACTTTCAAGTTCTGCAACAAAAGGTATTTTTGCTGCACGCTCATTATCCATATGTTTAGGCGATTTTACTGCATCTGTTGTTACAAACAAATCCGGAACCACGCCCTTTTTAAGAAGTGCCGATACTGCCGAATCCGCCGCAATCACAAGCGCTTTATTCTTTGCCTCATCCAACAAAGCACCGTTTTTATCAAGAGAAGGTCCTGAAGCCACTATAAACACCGGTATATCCTTAGGGCATTTGCTCTGAAAATCATAAAGAGATTTCCCATTTACAAAATACTCCGTATTTACAATAGAATTGATGGTCTGTTTGCGTCCATACCTTCCAAGCACATCTCTTGTGGCACGGACTCCCATCAGCAACAGCTGAATTCGTTCATCAAATTCCTTAACTTTATCCCTCATCAGATTAGAATAATTAGGATATGCCTGGTAAATGGAATGCTTAATGTCATGATAAGAAATAAAGCGATATAAATACTCATTAATCGGTTCTTCAGCAAACCCTTCTACAATCAGTTGCAATCTCTTATCAGACAAAATATCAGTCAAATCAAATTCCTGCATCGTTTCTAAGAAAACAGTTAAACCGGGTTCATACACAAGTGCTTTCAAAGTAGTTTCCCCGGTTTCAAAAAGTTTCCGCACATACATACCATTCCCTAAACCGAAGAAAATACACTTCAACTGATAAGTCGTTTGTACTGTATTTGAATACCACATCTCCATCAAATGTGCCTGGTCATACAGGGTATCTAGCTGAAATGTCGCTCCATCTTTTACTGCAAAGAGAATCTTTCGGTCTGCCACAATAGAAGTGCCGCACTCAAACCCTTCATCAGGTAAGGTTTCCATTCCTTTTTCAACTTTACCTACATAATCTGATAATTTTTCCGCCAACGCAGGATGGGTAACAGATAAAGCTTCTATGTTTTTATTCCACATATCATTCATAAATTGTTCCTCACTTGGATTTCTTACTGATTTACTGCACTCGCTACTATTTTTTGATACTCTAATAAACTGTGATAAGTTTCACAATATAAAACATCTATCTGTGCAAATACGTCTTTGGAATCTACCACTTCCATAATTCTCTTAATCTGGTTTACCCAATAATTAATATCATCTTTATATGGTTCCATATAAGGCTGTTCATAATCCTTAATAATCGCCGGGAACAATTCCATCAAAAGACTTGTAAGTTCCGGAAGAAGTTCCTTCATGGCACCTTCCGCATCACTCATTCCAAGCTCTGCATATCTTTTTAGCAGATACAAAAGAGCAACAAATTTTTGTCCCTCATCAAGTTCTGATATGTTTTGCTTCTCGTATACTTCTTCTATTCCTTCATTTCTTATATCCGACATAATTCAGTCTCCTCATGATTGTTTATGTTCTCACGCAGTCTAACGAAAATCTCTTAAATATGCCCCGCCCGATAGTCTACAGGGTATCACTCCTATATATCTTAGAACCAGACCCCAGTTTTTTCATTTTGCGGGGTCTTATTGAACTTTCTTATCACTAGTACCCCAATCTTTCAATATTAGCAATAAAAATCTGTTCAAAATGCTACTTTCTGGGGTCTTTTCGCATTTTTTCTTTTCTCAGACCCCGCAGCGTTACAACTACATCGGCACCATCTTATTGCAAGTTCTGCTTTCAGTCGATTTCTATTCCTGTAGAAGACTTTTTGAAATAAGTGAAAGCGTATTGATATAGAAATAGAAATCGATTGAACTTCAACGTGTTTTAGATAAGAAAAAAGGAGCTGGAACCCCAGCCCCTTTCTTATAGTAGTAATTAGCCAAGTAATGAGAGTACACCCTGGTTAGCCTGGTTAGCCTGAGCCAACATAGCCTGACCTGCCTGAGCAAGGATATTCTTTGTAGTGTAATCAACCATTGCTGAAGCCATATCTGTATCACGGATTGCAGATTCAGCTGCTGTTGTGTTTTCTACGATGTTATCCAAGTTGTCGATTGTGTACTCAAGTCTGTTCTGAACAGCACCGAGTGAAGATCTCTGAGAAGAAACTTTTGCAATAGCTTTTGTGATTGTGCTGATAGCAGCTTTTGCTCCGTCCTGAGTTACTAAAGTAGCTGTGTTAGTTTTGTCTAATGCAGCATCTTTAAGTGTGTTAACTCCAAGACCTGTAGCGCTCATAGCAGAAATTGTAATAGTAATTGTCTGCTCTGTCTTGTTTGCAGCACCAACCTGAAGTGTCTTACCATCTGCGAAAGTACCATCTAATAAGTTCAATGTGTTGAACTGTGTAGATTCTGCAACACGATCGATTTCAGATACGAGTGCATTGATTTCTTTCTGGATAGCTACACGGTCAGCTGTTGTGTTAGTTCCGTTAGCAGATTTAACTGCTAATTCGTTCATACGCTGTAACATATCATGTACTTCTGCTAAAGCACCTTCAGCTGTCTGTACACAAGATACACCGTCCTGAGCGTTTGCAGATGCCTGAGTAAGTCCTCTGATCTGACTTCTCATTTTTTCACTGATTGTTAAACCAGCAGCGTCATCAGCTGCTCTGTTAATCTTGTAACCGGAAGATAACTTTTCAGTTGTCTTTGACTGTCCGTTTACTGTCATGTTTAACATTCTGTTTGTGTTCATCGCTGTGAGATTGTGTTGTACTACCATAAATTTTCCTCCTTGAATTTCCGGTGGCATCCTTGCCACTCGTTTGATTGGTTTTATGATACATCTTCGGAAGCTTCTTTCCTTACATGTATCACAGGTAAGTAAGTATTTGTTTTACTTGTTATATATATCGGTACAAATTCCAAGAACTTTATACCTCATTATAACTTTTTTTAAATTTTTTTTGATTTTTTTTATTTTTTTTGATCCATCAGTTGAGGGTCCACATAATTTACTCTGGACATGCTCTTGTAATAGTCATTAGCAGCCTTTAAGCTCTTCTTGTTATTACCGATGGCCTGTCTTTGATTGCGGAAATATTGTTCCACCGCCAGCTTATTTTTCTGCTCCGTTGTTTCAATCTTTACGCTTAAGTCCGTCATTTCCTGAATCAGCTTCTGCAAAATAGCAATCTCTGCTTTGTACATATCTTTCTGTTCTGACAACTCCCGACGGATTCTGTTATAAACAGATTGAAATCCCTGATCAACACGGTTTAATTCTTCAATCCACTTTCCTTTTTCCTCGACCAAAGCATCAAATTCCTGCATCAATGATTCTTTTTTAATGACATTTGCCTGTTCAGCATTTAACTGAAGAATCTTATTCAAAATGCGGTTCTTCTTCTGAAGCCCTTCCGCCAATACACTTAAATATTGTTTTAATTCTGCCATATTCTACACCGTTTCGCTCTTTGCAAGGCGCATTACCTGTTTCCATGTATCACGCATTGTTCTCAAATGTCCCAATACTTCTTCAAGAATCTCTTTGTCTTTTTTTACATTTGCTTCACGCAAGCGTTTCAATAAATAATTATATACCATATCAAAATCCCTAGCTACAGGATAATCCCTGTTTAAGGTAATCTGAAACTCTTCAATAATCATTTGAGTCTTAATAATATTGTTATGCGCTTTTTGAATATCTTTTTGTTCCACACCCATAATAGCAAGGTTACAGAATTTAATCGCTCCTTCATAAAGCATCAATGTAAGCTCCGCAGGAGAAGCTGTTAATATTCTGTTTTGTGCATATTGTGCATAAGGATCATTAAATGCCATATACGCTCCATTCCCAAGTACGTAAGAAGGGCACTTTCTTTGCCCTTCCCCGTCTTATTTCAGTATATTTTTATTTTTGTTTTATCCAAGCAATGATGAGAAATAACTGCTTTGAGAATTCATGCTTCCAAGCGCTGTTTCCATTGCCGAGAACTGCTTGTAGTATCTGTCTTCCAAGTCTTTTAACTTTTCTTCTGCTTCTGCAATCTTCTTATCATAATCAGAATACTCTGTCTTCATTCTCTTGTCTTCATATACAGTATATACAGAGCTGTACTGTGTTGATTTCATGAGAACGTTTAACTTGTCATACAGATTATTGCTTAACTGTGAAAAGAATGACTGGACTGTATCCGGGTCGGATGCGAGCATTGACTTTAATACATCTTTTTCAGATGCAGTAGTTGCGTCATCCGGGTTACCATCAATATGGTAAACACCTCTTTCATTTTCTTCAGAAGCAAAGTATCCTAATGTCTCGATTCCGAAGCTACTCAAGTTGTAAGCAACTCCGCCTATATTAATATTAGATAACATAGTGGTCTTTAATGCATCAATTACGCTGCCAAGCTCTGAATCTTTACGTAAAACAGCACCTTTAATCTTCTCTTCCCATTTATCAATCTGATCATCCGTCATTACCGACTTTTCTTCGTCAGTTAAAGGTTCATATCCCTTTGCGGAGTCAGCATTGTACATGGTATCCAGTTCTTTGATTAACTCATTGTAGCTTTTAATGAAACCGGTAATCATGCTATACACACCGTCTATATTGTCGGTTGTATTAATCGAAGTTTCTTCGTAAACAGCCTTTTGCACACTGTTTCCTAATTCATCTGTTACCGTTTCATAACCACTGATTGTACTAAGCTGCTTTGCTGTAATCGTCAATTCATTAATCTTAAATGAGTTGGTATCAGAAGTAAATTCTGCACCGTTTAACTCAATGACAGCATCCTGTGCCATAACACGCACTGCAGAGCCTGATGTATAACTGTCAGCACTGTTTACCGCTTCATAAGCAGTCTGCACTTTTGTAACCAGTTCTGACTGTACTGTTTCTACAAGATTCTTAGACGGATCCGTTGCATACGCATCTTTTCCGAGACTAGCTGCATAAGTACTTGCCTCTGTCAATAAAGAAGCATTCTTTTCCATATTGGTAAGTGTTGCCTGCTTCTCCTTCAAAGTCTCTTCATTTAATGCTGTTACATCACCGTACTTAGACTCATAATCGGAAAGTTTTGTCTTTTCTTCATCTGTTAAGTCGTCTTCAGACTTTTTAGATAAAGTAATATATTCCAAACGTTCATTTACATTATCAACACTATCTGTACCATCAACCTGTGTCTGATAATATTCATTTAATACCAACGCATTATCACTAATCGTCTTGTATGCATCATAATTTGCATCTTCCAGCTTAGCAATGGATTCTTCTTGAGAAACCGCACTCTTAATTGCATTGATAGATGTTCTCAAATCAGACTGTTCTTCTGTCAAAGCATCACGTTCTGCTTTTAATGCATCCTCGTCAATCGCAGAAGCATCACCGTATTTTGCCTGATAATCTGCAAGTTTGGTGCTTTCAGCTTCTGTCAATGCAGATGCATCTTTTTCAGACAGTGCTTTATATTCAAGCTTTTCACTGATTTCCGTAATCTGTGTGCCAAGTTCTTTCATTCTGTTGTTAGCGTTTTCAAGTTTTTCCTTGCTTGTATCGCCTTCAACCTTGGTATACGCTTCTTTTGCGGTAATCTTATCAAGTTCTTCCTGCAATTTAGTGATTTTTTCAGTGTTAGCCTTAATGGTAGAACTTAAAGAAGCAATCTGGCTTTGAAGCTCTTTTGCTCTCTTAGATGCAGCTGAAGCAACCGTTCCATTTGCTTCCAACGTAGCAAGAATATTGCTTGAAGACGCATCATAATAGCTTGCAAACTCTTTATATTCTGCATTATTGGCAATGTCATTACCTGTTACAAGTCCCAATGCTGACAAAGCTTTCAATCCGTTGGAATCAGATGCCGTAAGTGAAAAATCATTTTCCACACCACTCTTTGTCACGCTGACAAAAAGTCTCTGATTCTCTTTATCAAAGCTTGCATTTACACCTGCTGATGATAATTTACTTACAAAAGAAGAAATTGTAGTGTTTTCATCAAAAGTAACAGTATTGGTCTTTCCGCCAACCTTTACTTCCACACTTCCGTTTCCCGAAAAGCTGCTGTCAAGTTCACTTAATTTGGTATTTCCGTTTACCGTACCATTGGTATCAAGTTTGCCACCTGTAAGATAACCGGAACGTGCCAACTGTTTTACAACCAACGACTGGCTTCCGTTTACCGCACTGTTACCGGCAACGACTGATGCAATATTTGCATTAGAAACCGAAGTCGACTTTTTAATATATGCCGACTGGTATCTCATATTGGAAATTGACTTACTAAAAAAACTATATATTTTTGAATTCAGGCTCTTCCATGCATCCTGCTTATACGAGAGCTTAGTCTGTTCTTTTTTAAATGTGTCAACTTTGGTACTCTTAGCCTTTACCAACTCTTGAATAATGGCATCGGTATCAAGTCCCGAATTCATACCTGTTATTCTAATTGTCATACGCTACCTCATTAACGTTTCTCATCTACTAAAATTCCTGCAAGTTCCCAAGCCTTTGCTATCATATCCAATGTTTTTTCTGCCGGGAATTCCTTTAAGATTTCTTTCGATTCTTTATCAATAATCTTAATAGTTACACGGTTTGTCTCATCATGAAAACCGAATTGAACTTCTGAATTCGCAGAGTTTTTATTAATTTTCTCCACTGCTTTTTTAAGCTGTTCCATGGACTGTTGCTGATTCGCTGTACCGGAATTACTGTTTTGTCCGTCTCCCTTTTCTTCTGTTTTAGCAACTGCTACCGTTGTAGCATCCACTTTTACCATACTTTCCGCTGCAGATCCATCCATGATTTCTGCGCTTTCTACTTTTGTTACTGTTTGCGGTTTTGCAACCTGCTGTGCCTGATAACTCATGACACTTCCTAATGGTTCTATTGCCATAGCATTCACCTCCGTGTGAAATTTTGTCTCGCGACATGTGTTTACGTGTTTCAAAAGATGCATCCCGGTGGGATACAATCCCATTTTTCTAGTAGTTATATCGGACATAAAAAAAGAAATGTTTATACCTATGTACAAACATTTCTTAATTTTTTAGAATAAATCTTCCAAAGTTTGGGCAACTGTTGCATTCATCGCCTCTTTATTTGCTTCCTGAATCTGGATATACACTTCTTTACGATATACCGGTACATCCTTTGGTGCCGAAATTCCCAGTTTTACCTGCTCACCTTTGATTTCCAAAACAGTAATCTCAATATTATTATTGATTACGAGGGCTTCATTCTTTTTACGTGATAACGCTAACATCTTACTCGTCCCCCTTCATCATCTTTTTTGCTTTTGCATCCATTAAAATCTGATAAATCGGGAATTTTACCGCATATTCATCACCTTCCACTACAACCTGGCAAGCCTTCTTGGTCTGTGCATTAATAATAATGGGCGCTTTCAAATTAACAGTCATCTTGGTTAAATCCGAAGGTACTGTTACAGTAACAAGTACCAGCGTGTCATCCGGATTCAAATCTCCCACATGCTTAATCAACTCATCTTCCACTTCCGGATTATATTCAGGAACCACCATTAACGGATCCATAACCGGCAGTGCAAAGCATGGTTCGTCCAAAGACTGTAACCAACGGATACCTCCCTTTTTCTCCTCATTATGAATGAGGGCAAACAATTGTAAATCGGAGAATCCTACGATTCCATTGTCAAATTTAATGATTTTGTCATCATCGATATCAATAAGTCCAAATGCTCTAGTATTAACTTCCATAGTAACCTCCATGTTTTATCTATAAATAATTCAAAAGACTGGTTTGTGTAATCTTACTGGTAGCAAGCAATGCTGCCTCATAAGTTACTTCTGCCGCCTTTAATTCAACAGCTACCGTTGTCTCGTCGCAGTCTTCGTTTTCACTAACCAGATTATCAATGGTTGTCTGCTGGTCAGCCAAACGGTTCTGAATCAGTACCAATCTGCTTGCACGGCTACCGCAGTTTGTGCTGGCAAGACTTGTCTGTTCAATATAATCCTGCATCTTGGTGATGGTTGATGCAAATAATTTTTGTACTGCATCTTCCTGAAGTGCCTGGGCCTTTTTAGCTGCCGCAAGCTTGTCCTGAGCTTCTGTTAATCTAAAACCTGTAAGTCCGCCCTCTTCTATCATCTCTGTCAAAGTATCCACAATACCGTCCATAGCTTCCAACTGTTCTGTAGCTACTGCCAGCTCATCCACGCTTCTGGATATATTATGTGTAAATACTTCATTTGCAAGAGTATTGATTCTTAAGGACTGGCCTGTACCGGTAGTATACTCAATAATCTGTGGTGGCTGTCCGTCTAACAATTCCTGATTATAATCAATGGTTTTTCCGTTGGCATCCGTTGTGGTACATGCAAAGTAGTGTTCCGGCTTTAAATCCGCTTTTGCCCAGCTTGATTTTTCATAGGTAACCTTAATTTCACCTTCATTTAATGGTGTGAGAGGATCATCCAATGTATTATTCAAAGCCGATGCAACACTTTGTCCCAAAATCAGTTCGCCTGTTTCCGGAATGAAGTTCACGCCGTTTGCTGCTACATTCATGTAGGGGTCTCCCATTTTTAATGATGTAACATTTGCTGTAATCTCCACTGTATTTCCTGCAGGGTCTAAGTAACTGATAGTGGGTGCTACCGGATCCGAATCCTGATACGCTAACTGAATACGATAAATACTTCTTGTTTCAACATCTTGTTCTGTTACATTCAAATTATCATAATTCGTTTTTGTAAAGTTCATCAAATCATCTGCATACACATGATTGATTGTCTCTATGTTGGCTTTGCTCAACTGTTCCGTAATAGAGTACTCTAACTGTGTAGCATCCTGGAAAGTAAGTGTAGACTCTGTTCTGTAGCCTGTAAACACATAGCGTCCGCCGTAATCCGTATCCCCTGTGGAGTACACTTCGTCAGAAAGTGATTGCAGTGCTTCTACTAATACCAGTCTGGCATCTGTATCCACCGTATCACTGGCACCGGTTTCACATTTTCCTAACATCTCTGTTAAGATTTCAGAAACATTATGAATTGCACTGTCTGTTACTTCAAGCCACGCTTCCGCATCTTCTGTATTCTTTTCATAATACTGTTCTACTTTGCTGGCATTGGCACGTAATCTCAATGCACGGATTGCAACAACCGGGTCATCAGAAGGTCTGGAAATCTTCTTACCGGTGGCAAGCTGTGTATTCAAATCATCCTTACTGCCTTTTACCCTATTAATGTTAGCAAGAGAATTGTTGGTTATAATTCGGTTTGTAATTCTCATAACTACCTCCGTTTACAGCACTATACTCCGGTATTTAAAATTAACCTGTCATAGCACTCTGTCAGTACTTGAATCATCTTTGACGCAAGATTATATGCGTTTTGGAATTTAACAAGATTCACTGCTTCTTCATCTTCGTCCACACCCGAAATGGATGTTCTCATATTTTCTACCGTCAACTTAATCGATTCGTAATTGTCTATCATATTCTTCGCACTGTTGGCATTTAAGGCAACATCAGAAAGAATACATTGTAAAAATTCACTTGAAGAACAACCCCTAAAGGTCATTTTATCTTTGTTCATCTGAATATCTAACAAATCAGCAACAACATCATATGCATCCTGTCCGGAAGCTACTCCTGTATGGGTTGCAAATAAGTTAGGATCCGTCTGTATCTCATCACTTAATGCAAAATTCTTTGCAGTCAGTTTAAAATAACTGTCATTCAAATTACCAATGGAATAAGAGCCATCCGGTGCTACCACATAAGAATCGGTGAACATATACTGTTTATTGTCTGCCACTTCATCTGCAAGCATCATAAACTTTGCCGGGTTTCCGTAAGCATCTACTGAGCCTTCCTGAGTTAACACATCATTGAAGGTTTTACAGAAATTACGTAAAAACTCATTCATCTGCTCCTGATAATACGGAATTCCCTGATACGAAACCGCCGCTCCCACAGATGCTGTTTTATTAACACGGTCAGAAGACACTCTGTATTCATTGTCCGTATTCATTACAAAATCATAGGTGTATTTATCTGTAGCCGCATCATAATTCATGGTCCAGCTTTCATATTTGTACACCTGATTACCTAACATAATCTTACCGCCACTGTCAGAAAGCGTGCATTTATTAATATCCTTAAGATAATCTGCAGTAATTTCCACCGTGACAACGTCTTTTAACACTCCGTTGTCTGTTACTGCAGAAACACCTGTAATCTGTCCGGTAAAGAATTCATTGTTGTTACCGTCTCTCATCTCAATCAATCCCTGGAGTTTGCCGCCAATCAAAGGATTGGTAAGACTGAAAGTGGTGCTGTTATTCCAATAAATATCATATAAACCTTCTGCATCCGACTGATGCATCTTTTCATCGCTTTTTCTGGCAACACAGTTAAGAATATTTCTGTAATTACCATTTACAAGCTCCTGACCGCCGGCAATTCTTACAATAAAGTTATTGGCACCTGTCTCCCTGGTAGGATCGTTTGCATCATAAATCGGGACTTCCACGGTTTCCACCGAAACAATTTCACTTAATTTGTCCAAAATAAGTGTTCTTTGGTCACGAAGCTCGTTAGCTGCCGAACCTTCCATTTCAATAATGTTAATCTGTTTGTTTAAAGTCGTAATCTGCTCTGCCAAAGTATTTACAGCGTCTATCTGAACCTTAATTTCAGAATTGGTATCCTTTTGTGCGCTTTCAAGATTCAACGCCATATTGTTAAAGTATTCCACCAGATTGTTGGCATATCCCATGAAATTAGTCTTTACACTGGTGTCACCGGCATTTTTTCTAACCTCTTCAAGGGCTTTGAACATATCTGTAAAAATAGTACTGAAACCCGTGGTGGTTTCATCATCCGCAAAATAGTCTTCTAACAATCTGCAATAGTACTGCTTACTTTCAGATTCTCCGTAGTAAGAATTATTAATCCAATAGCGCACGTCGTAAAACTCATCTCTGGTTCTTTCAACGGCGATTGTATCAACACCGGCACCTGCACAACCATATGTAGTAAATGTTCTTAAAGCATCCGATGCTTCCTGAATTACTTTCTGGCGGCTATAGCCTTCTGTATTCATATTGGATATGTTATTCGAAGTTGTATTAAGGGAAGCATTTGCTGCAATTAACCCTGTATATGCTGTATTCAAACCAAAAAATGTAGATGGCATAACCGACCCTCCTTCTTACTTTATTTTGAAATTTATGCACCAAGTGTAGATACCAGATGTTCTAGCATCTCGTCAATTACCGTAATATACCGGCTTGCTGCATTATAAGCATTCTGGAAACGAATCATTCCCGAAAGCTCATCTTCACTGGAAACGCCCATAATCTGTTCCCTTGCTGCATCTGTCTGGTCAACCGTCATCGTCTGACTGTCTACGATGCTAAGGAATACATTTCCGGTATTAGAAACCTGCGAAATCAAATCTGCATAATAATCCGAAAAATTAGATACCGATTTCAGGTTTGGATTCAATGTATATTTTTCTTCTTCAAAAAGATCTTCCAGTTTAGAGATTGTAGTAAAATCTTCCGAACCGTCTTCCTTTACAAAATTCAACATACTTGGTTGACGTACCAAATCAATATTAATCTGAATATTAGAAGATGTATAAAGTGTTTCCGTATGTTCAGGATCTTCTTCTACAAATTCCCATTCACCTGTAAGCTCATTTTTTTCATAAGCATTGGTTGTTTTTTTCGTAAATAACTGAATCGGACTTCCATCTGCATTACACAAATATCCGGTTGCTTCGTCCGACGCTTCCTCAAGTACCTTATTCATTCCTGTTACAATCGCATGAATCAGTTGGTCGTATTCAGCCTGCACATTCATAATTACCGATTGTGCAATGTCATCATTGTAATGCTTCGGATCTTCTAAATCCGTATAATTCGCTCTGCGGTCACCTCTTGCATATAACATGGACTTTATACTGCCAATGTCAGTGTTGGTTGCAGATGAAATAGTTCTGTCTGTCCTAAATACCAAAGCACTTGAAAAATCAACCAGTTCCGCACCTTCCTCGCCCATTGTATAAGTAGCATTCTGTGGCCAAAACGGTGTGTAAAAACCGGTGGTTGGATCAACATCCATTTCTATGTTATAACACTTAGCTGCGGTAACAAAATCGTTACCTTCTATTTTAACTACGATATTTCCAAACAAGTCATCTGAATAAGTAATGTCTGCCAATGCTGACAACTCGTCCAAAAGCTGGTTTCTCACATCTCGTAAATCGTTAGCTGTTTCAATTCCTGCTGTTTCAATTTCTCTAATCTGATCATTTAATTCTTTAATCTTGTTACCGATATCATTAATCTGGTTAATGCCTGTATAAATACCAAAGTTCAAGTTATCCTGATAATCGCACAAGCCCTGATAAATAGCAGTAGACTTTGTCGCAAATTCAGCTGCCCTTTGAACAAGCAATGTCTGATTGGTAGCACTTGCAGGATTTTTACTAAGCTCCTGAATTGCCTGCCATAAATCATCTACAGATTCAGAAAAAGGTGAAGTTCCCAATTCACCCAGTAATCCTTCTACTTCTTCAATTGCTTTTGCAGATGCTTCATAAAAGGCATTTCGTCCGTTTTCCATACGAAATGTCTTATCAAGAAACACATCTCTTACCTGTCTTACTTTGGAATAAACTACACCCGTACCAACCTGTTGGTTTGCAACAGAATTAGGGCTTACCCGAATGGTATTATAGACCGCGCTACCTTGCAGGATTTGTTGACGCACAAATCCGGTAGTGTCGAGGTTAGAAAGGTTATGTGCAGTTGTATTTAAAGAATTCTGCGATGTCTGCAGACCGGATGTACCAATGTACAAACTTCCCATCAATGGCATAATATCACCTCACTGCGGACTATTGCTTTGCATCAAACCCTTTATACTCTCCACCCATTGTGGTCCCCACATTTAGAGCGGCCCGACTATAATTGGCTGTTTCCGGCGCTGTCCTCATAGCCTGAATCAAATTCAAATCAAACTCTACCATCTCCAAAGAGATTCTCAGCAACTCCCTGTTATGTTCATTAATCTGAGATAATCTCTTAATGGTACTATGAAGCTTGTCATGAATATCCTGCAGCTTCTTTTGCTCTACAGGTTGTTTTTCAAGCATTTTAATCAAGTTATCCAATTTCAGTAATTCAACATCCTTGTTGATAACGTTGGCAATATCCTTCAGCACTTCGGTGTGTACACTGTCCAAATGGTGAATTCTACTTACAACTACTTGTTCTTCATCCGTGATTTTTGTTAACGCCTCTAAGTCACCCTTGACAATAATCGGCGTTTTCTTCTCCGATAATTCCAGTAAGAGTTCATATTCTGAATGTTCCTTATTCAAAACATCAATCAAGTTCTCCATTAAACTTGCCACCGGAATTACCTCGCTTCCTTAAAATAAACCATAATATTTTTCTGCAAGTTTAGAAGCAAAATCTTCATCACTTACATCGTATGTGCCGTTCTGAACACTCTGTTTTAACGGTGCAACCAATTCTTCTCTGATATCTGCACTATTCTGTACGGCCTGTTTCGCAGTCTGGATATCCTTTCCCAGGCTGGAGATTTGTAAACGGTCAGAAAAACTTACCGCTGACGCTTTGTCGGTCTTATTAGCACGTTTTGGCTGGTAAGCCTGCTGAATTTGTGTATAAGCCTGTATACGCATATTGAATGCCTCCCTCCGTGGATTCAAAAAACATATTTTAAAAGTTTTCATATTATTTATCGGTCATTCGCCCATAAACTTAAGAGCAAAAATATAAAAAATAAAAAAAGTTGTGCAGTTAAAATGCACAACTTCATGCTATTTGGCAGGGCGAACCTGCAGATGGCCCAAAACACATCGGGCGAAGATGTATTTTGAGATGATTCGTCCTGTCAAAAGCACTTCTAAACAATGAGACAACCTGTGTCACATTGGATAGAACTATCACTATCACTAGACAAGACGAATAAAACCCCAAAAAACTTTCACTTTTTTTTAAAAAAATTCTTATTTTTTAATTTTTGTTAATTTTCAACAAATTATTCTCTTTTTACTCTTGCATAATTGTGAATTTATGCAATAAAACTCCAAGATTTTCAGCCTGGGAATTCATTTCCTGGCTTGCTGCCGCACATTCTTCTGAAGTTGCAGAGTTTGTCTGGACAACATCATTAATATGTTCCACTCCCACCATAATCTGTTTAAAAGACTCTGCCTGTACCTTAAGCGATTCGGCCGCATGGTTAATATCTTCTGTAATTTCATTAGACTGCTTCACAACTTCTTTCAATTGTTTTGCCGTGTCATTTGCAATTACAATACCCTTATCCACAGCCATTAATGAACTATCAATCAAAACATTTGACTGTTGTGCAGCTTGGGCACTCTGTGATGCAAGAATGGATACCTGATCAGCTACAACCGCAAAACCTTTACCAGCCTCACCTGCCCTTGCTGCTTCAATAGAAGCATTCAATGCAAGGAGATTTGTCTGAGATGCAATATCATTAATAGTATCAATAATTTGACGGATTTTTTCAGATGCATCATTAATCTCTTTCATAGCCAGCAACATTTCCTGCATCTTCTCATCGCTCTTAACAATCTGTACTCCGGATGCTTCCACTTTCCCGCTAACAGCCTTTGCTATATCAGCAGACTGGAACAATTCAGAGGAAGCCGTTTCAATGGTTGCGGTCAATTCTTCCGTAACACTTGCCTGTTCTGTAGCACCTGTTGCCAACTCATTAGAACTGTCTGCAATCTGCTCTGCACCACAAGTCACCTGGTCTGCAACTCCCTGGATTCCTCGTACAGTTTCCGCCATACTTTGTTCAAACACCATGATGGAATCTAAAATCTGGACAAAATCACCCTTCCATTCAGTCTGCTGTTTTACATCAAAATTGCCGTTTGCAAACTCGTTCATGGTATAGGCAATATCTTCTACATATGTACTAAGATTCTTAATGGATTCTCTTAAGCTGTTTGCCAAAACTCCCAATTCATCATCATTTGCATAATCAATTTCATAATGCAGGTTACCTTCCGCAATCTGTTCTGCCGCTTTTTCGATTTCTCCAATCGGAGTCATAACAGATTTTACAACACGCTTACTGAGTTTTAAGGAAATAAGTGTTGCAATTGCAACAAACAATACAATACTTACTACGCATACAATAAACACTACTGTATTCATAAAAATGGCATTATCCATCTCTTTTTCGGTAATTCCGTCGATGCGGTCTGCCATGGACGTGAGACTTGACATCTTAGGTGCACACTCCGTGAAAATTCTGGATATGGCACTTGAAACATTACCACCTTCAATATCAGCAACAATACTTAATCCTGCCTCGGCCCAGGAATGAATCAAATCCTCGTACTGTGTACATTGTTTTTCACTGACAACACCGGTTTCCCGAAGTGCCTTTAATTCCGTTTCTACAACCTGTAGATTTCCCTCAATTGTACTTCTGTAAGTAGCGTAAGCAAAGGGATCATCATTTAAAATCATTTCGTTAATATTACGGGCAGCATTATTAATTTCAATCTGGCATACCTTTACCGCCGAATCTGCCCGGTTGGTTTTATTCACGAAATCATTCAAGCTCCCATTCAAAGCCGCTAATGCAACTATACTAATGATTCCTGAAATCATCATGAATACAATAAGCACCTTATAACCGAAATTCATTTTTTTCTTTAAATTATAGCTATTAAATTTCTTAAACATAATAACCCTCCATAGTGTTTTCCTAATATACGTTTTACACCGAATTTCTTCTTCTTTCAACATATGCACTATGAACGGTTTATGAACAAGATGTGAATTTCTTGTAACTTAACAAGAATTATAATTGTGTCATTCATTATATATTCTTGTAATAATCATATCCATAGGAAGCTCTTTTACCGAAATATCCTTAAAATCCACATGATTTGTAAGAGTCTTCATAAAATCCGTAATATTTTGTTTCTCTAAATCTACTTCCAGTGAAATATCCAGTTCATTATTACGTCTTATCACTAAAGCACCGGCAATACTATCGCCTTCGTACGGCTTAGCCAACATCAAATTAACTATTTTCTTATTCCCCAAAGTAGATTTTAACTTAGATAAATTATCATCAAATACTTTTTTTCCATGATTAATAATAATCACATGTTCCGCCAACTGTTCCACATCTTCAAGGTCATGTGTTGTAAGAATGAAGGTAGTTCCCTGACGATTCATTTCATTAATCACTTCTCGAATTTTTGTCTTGGCAATAACATCAAGTCCAATGGTCGGCTCGTCCAAAAATACAATCTCCGGTTTATGCAGCATTGCCATAATAAACTCACACTTCATGCGTTCTCCCAGAGACAATACCCTGGTAGGCTTATGTATCACTTCCTCCACATCGAACATTCTGACCATCTCTTTTAATCTTTGTTCATAATCTTCATTAGAAATCCCATAAATCGCTTTATTCATTGCAAAACTGTCAATCGGTGGGATATCCCAAATAAGCTGTGATTTCTGGCCAAATACCGCACCAATCTTACGGACATATTTCGCCCTATCACGGGCCGGTGAATAGTCCATAACCTTCACACTGCCGCTTGTGGGATACAATGCACCGCAAAGCATCTTAATCGTTGTGGATTTTCCGGCTCCATTAGGACCTAATATTCCGCAAATACTTCCTTTTTCTATTTCAAACGAAATATCATCCACAGCTCTGACAGGAACCGGTGTGCGTCTAAAAAAACTTTTCACCGTTTCCTTAAAACCACTTCCTCTTTTATATGTCGTATATGACTTGACCAAATTCACTACTTTTATGATTACCATTGATATTTTTTCAACCTCCAACCCCTTCGTACAGTTTAATCATGCGATTGTAAATCCATACTCCGAAAATCAAAAACAACACACAAGGAATGACTGATAAAAATGTCCATGCACCAATTTTTCCAAGCAATGCAGAAGCAGGAAAAAATCCCACCATTGCTACCGGGATTACAAAAGATGCTACTATTCGAACCCCTTTAGGAAAAATAACAAGAGGATACTTGCCAAATTCTTTCATACTGTCAAATATTTCAGGAATTCGTGAATTACCTACCCATCTAAAGCTAATGGCAGCCATCACCAAATCCAATCCACATAATACTATAAGTCCAGCCAAGAAGAGAATTAAAAACTGCACTACATTACCAAATGCCACGACTCCCACATGAACGGAAGAAATAATTGTCAATGTCAATCCTCCCGCAAACAATCCGATACCACTTGTATCAAAATGTGCAGATAGGATAAAAAACAATGGGGAAATCGGTTTTAACAACACCGTTTCAAAACTCCCCTGCCGGACGTGGTCCATCGTCACCCATAATATGCTACTGCAAACCATCGTTGCCACACCGGAAGACATGCTGAATACGGACTGAATTAACAGTACCTCCCACATACTCCATCCGGTAAATTCTGCTCCGTTTGTATAAATTAAAATGGTCGCTAACGGAAACAGTATATTGGATAATAAGGTGATTAAATTACTCATAAGAAAGTCTGCACGATATGCTGCTGCCTGTGAAAAAGAAGTACGCAAACAGGTCAAATATATTTTTACATGACTCATCATCTAAGTTATCCTTTCATTCCCTTTTTAAGCTCCAACGGCAGTGAATTTTTTCACCGATGCGCGATAAAGCACTTCGCTAAACACCATTACTATCAGCACTGCAATTGTCTGGTGCATAACAGCCTGCGGTATGGTAAATCCCATTTGGCCGATAGACTTATTGCCAATCCACACCATGGCCGGAATGTAATTCGTATACTGAAATGGCAAGAAGGTCATAATCCACTGTACTGTTTCCGGAAAAAAACTTAATGGAATCAGTGCTCCCGAAAAAATCTGAGAAATCAACTGATATACAGCTCTTACACCGCCTGCCTGTACCAGATAAAATGCCGTCATTCCAATACAATAATTTACATAAAAATTCATTAAAAACGCCAGCATTACAGAAAGAATCGTCCAAAGCATGCGTGCCGGCACAATATTTATCCGGAACAGAAAATGAAAAATCAACAAACAAGGTAAAAACTCAAAAAAGAATCCCAATATCCTATGCCCTATTTTTTGTGAAAGAGCAAAAAAGCGATGATGAACGGGTCTTAACATGAAAGTCAGAAATTTTCCCGTTCGCACAAGCATCTGTAGATTCCAATCGGCAAAATCCATGGTCAGATATCCGATTAACGCTGAAACTCCAAAATATCGAATCATCTGTGTCAATTCCATCCCCGCAAGGCTTCCACTATCCCCATATACCGCCGTCCATATAAAATACTGTACAATAAAATAGACCGGTCCTACAAAAACCGAGACTAAAGAATGAGTGCGGTATGCACTCCATTCCTTATAAGTAACGAAGGCTACCGCTCTGCATTCTTCCCATTTATGTTTTAAATAATTCAATTATATCAACCCCGACCAAATAACATTCTGAATATTATAGAGTGGCTCTGCACTCCATCCGTTTGCCCCCTCGTCCCAAGGCACAAACCATGCTGCAACCAACTGTTCCTTCGGATCAATGTCCAATGAAGAAGCGCCTGCACCTTCGTGCATAATGGTTCCTTCCGAATAAGAATAAGATAATCCCTGACGCATATCAAAACCGATTCCGTAAAGTCTGTCAGGTTCATTGGCTCCCCAACAATAATCAGGAACATTTCTAAACTGGACTGTACTCATTTTTTCTACAGATTTCCTTCCAAGAATTCTGGCTCCATCCAAACGTCCGTTATTGACAAATGCATTACCGAATCTGACAAGGTCATATGCCGTAGAATGAATTCCTCCACCGGTATTTGGAATCTTCGCCCAGATACTGCCGTCATCTTCACGCCCGATAATCTCACCTGAGATAATCTTGTCAAAATACTTTTTATGGTCCTCACTCTTAATAAAACTTCTCATTGCCGTTTCAGGAGTATGCCAGAATCCGCTATCCTTCATTTTTAACGGTCTGACAACATGTTCTTCAATATAATCATGAGGATCCTGTCCACTTACTTTACGAATCACCTCTCCAAGAACCACAAAGCCAAAAGAAGCATATTGCCACTGGGTTCCCGTAGGTACGCGCAAACCGCCTGAAATCCCTTCCTTCACCCAATCAAAGTCATCTTTTTTATCTAAACGCTTTGCCGCATCCTCGATTAACGCCCATGCATTTTTGGGTGCCACCTCCGGGAAACAACCTCCATCAGGATAAAGCCCTGATGTATGTGTCAATAAATGCCACATTGTAATTCCATCAAAAGGTTTTTCTGCAAATGCAGGTAAAATCTCGCCGACATATGTATTTAATCGGATATGTCCATCTTCAATAAGTTGCATAATCGCTGTGGCAGTAAAAAGCTTAGTAATGGAAGCCACTCCAAAGACAGTGTCCGGTTGCATAGGCGTGTCCATATTTAATGCATTATTTCTACCCAATGCTCCGTTTGCAATTACTTTCCCTTTATGAGAAATGCAGTAGCTTGCTCCATGAATGATTTTTCTGTCAATTAAATCTTCCCATTTACGATTCAACGCATCGATTCTGCTTGAATCATAACCTGTTTCTTCAGGTTTACAGTCAATTTTTCCTTGAATGATTTGCATTTTTATTCCCCCTTGATTCTTTTTAAACACATTATAACATCTGACTTTTTATATAATCAACCTCTTGCAACAATGGGACATTGTCACTAAGCACCAAAATATCATCCACATGCACATTTAGTGCCGAAGCAAGTACCACCAGATTATCTAAGGTTGGCATGGTGGTTCCGTGCTGCCATTTATAAATTGCCTGTGGGGTTGTAAATCCAAAAATATCTTGCAAATCTTTTACGCTAAGACCCGCTGCTTTTCTTAATCTAACAATATTTTGCCCCGTTTTTATCATATCTATGGTTGGTATTTCACACATTCTGTTTTCCTCCTGAAATAATTAAAGCCGCTTATCCATACAAGATAAGCGGCACCTAAAAACCACATGCTTATTCACGAAATCCTAACCAAGGTTTTCATGTAAACAACCATAGAATTTTGGCTTTTTTCTTATCTTATAGGAATGCATAGCATTATAAATCTGCACATCTTTAGCGTCCTGTGCATGTTCAAAACGATCCATATTAATATCATATAAAAATAATACTATGCTCATGTTTTTTCCTTTCCGGGACAAATATTGTCCGCATTTTTTCAAATTTCTTTTTCGAGTATATCACCGTTTTTTGAATTTGTCATTATACGTGTGGTATAAAATTTCGAAAAACTTATAATTCCTCTATCTTAGAAATTGTATCTACGCTTATTTCCATGCCACCCTTTAGGCATAACACATTATCCAAAAAAGATACAATTTCCACATCCAGATAATCGTCATTGCGAAAATCAAAAAAGCCTTCTAAAAAGCCTTCCTTCTGTGCAACCTCCAAAAAAACAGGCTTTAAACAAAAGTATTTCCTACCTTCAAATACAGCTTTCTGTGGTAAAATGTTACACTGCTTTCCTTTCTTAAGTGATGTAACATATTTTTTCCCAATCAATCCTTTTACACCATTTGCTTTTTGGTAATAAATAAAATCCTTGTCTTCGCCTAATATGAATGTATTTGAAACCCCGTCATTCCATCCTTTTAGTTTAATGGTATAATAGTAACCTGAATAATCCGGATAATTGCTAAATGGTTTGTTGTCTTCTGATGAAGACTCCCCAATTTGACATTCATCATTTAACAATTCATCCAAGCTAATTGAAAACATTTTAGAAATTAATTTCAAATTACTTATTTCCGGCGTTCCATTATCAGTTTCCCACTTTGCAACTGCCGAACGAGATACGTTCAATTTTTCTGCCAATTCTTCCTGTGTAATTCCATTACTTACTCTTAATAATTTAATTTTTTCTCCTATGGTCATATAACCAACCTCCTTTTTTTCACATCCTAATAAAAAAGCAATCCTATGACCATACATTTATCGCAACATTGCTGTTACTTATCGTAACAAAGAATATATTTACTTTATCCCAGTCTGAGCCCTTGCACTAGCAAAGGCCATCATCTTCTCCAAATATATCATCCAAAGTCTTCCCCAAAACCTTGCAGATAGCCCTGCACAAATTAATCGTAGGATTATAATCGCCTTTTTCAATGGCATTAATGGTCTGTCTGGATACGCCTACTTTTTCAGCCAAATCCTGCTGCGAAAGGTCTAATGCCGCCCGCGCAGACTTTAGTTTCAAATTTTTCATCCTACTCTCCCTCTCTGTCTTTGATTTTTTTCAAAAACAACACACCACAGATTTCGAGTGCCATAATTCCACAGAACAAATTCATGCTCTGGAAGGTTAATTCTCCGTTCTGTACGGCCCTTCCGTCCACGAATGCCAAGATACCGAGTCCTAAATTAAAAAGCCCCATAACGATAAATATAACAATCAGGCTTCCCACTCTTTCATTCAAGGCAAAATAACCATCATTCCAGATACAATAATTAGCATACACACAAATTCCCAACAATGCAATAATCATTGCCGCAATTCCTGCTGACATATAAAGTGATATTTGGGCTGTTTCAAGCAAGAAAACCACTGCATTTCCTATCAGTATGGTAAAAAAAGCATATTTGAATCCACGACCCCGTACCAGTTCCTGGCGTTCATCGAATTTACATTTCACTTCTTTGCCTTTTTTGGTAAGCGTAAGGATAATTGCCACGATTGCCAAGCCCACCAGCACTCCAACGATAAGACCCACCACTAAGGCAGTGTCCTCTTTTTCAAACCATAACTTATAGTCTATGCTAAAATTACCTTCTTTTGCATATTCATGCTCACCGGTATAAGGAACATCCCAAGTATCTTCGGAATAATCTGCAGATTCCAAAAACGCTTCCATACGTTCTTTACTCGCAATAAAGGCCAAAGTCAACGTGTATTTTCCTTCTTTAAGCTCAATGGACTTTGAAGACAGGTTGCAGGCTTCTGCCGTGGAAGCAAAATAGATTTCCCCATTTTCGCCGGTAATCATGCATCCTGTAGTCAAACCTTCCTCAGAGGGTGCCCATTCTGCACGAAAAACATAATCCCCCTCTTTTTCAATCACAATTTCAGTCTCGAACGTATCCGGGTCGGCCACATAGTCCGTTACAGCAACCTCCATGGAAAAACTCTGGGAACACACCGTTCCAAGGTCTGATTTTCCAAGGGTTACCACCATAACGGAAATCAATACAATAATCACTAACAATGAACCTATTACAATTCTTTTTTTCATAATAAAATCATCCTTTCACACAATTTTCTAAGTTCATACTACTTTCCATTTTACATTTTGTCAAGTATATTTGACATTTTAATATAAAAAAGAAGAGACATAAGCTTTTGCCGTCTTCGCTCATTGTCTCTTCATGCCGATTATTCTACTGCAGCAGCCATAACATCTGCCACACTCTCAATTGCAGGGCCCTCTGCAAAAACTTCACTGTTATCCGCTACTTCCATTGGATCTTCTAATGGTTCCGGTTCTTCTTCATCTTCCCAAAGAGATTTGTGCTCTTTTCGTTCCTGATTCTTAATCATCGTTCCCATATTTTTGGCAGCCTGATACATTTCCATGCTGTAATCCATTAACTTCTTTTCATCAGTAGGCGGCACAATATCTCCCTTCATAAGGCGTCTTGCCACCTCCATAATCTTACCTAAATCCTCTACATAGTCCTCCATAGCCTCGCCCTGCTGCTTTGCAACAACCATATTTGCCATGGCAGTCCGTTGTTCCATCAGTTTTTCCATATAATCCTTGTACTCATCCTGCTTTTCATTCACTGCCTGAATGGTAAGTTCCAAAGTAGCCGCCTCTTGTTCAAACGCTTTCGCATGGTCAGGATTTAATCGCATTTGTTGCTCTAATTCCTGTTTCTGCTTCGTTAACAATAGTTGCTGCTCCCTATATTCTTTGATTTGGGCACTGTATACCTGCCTTGCCTGTTCAATTCTCATCTTTTCACATCCTTTTGAAAACAACAATACTTCCTTGTACCTAATGTTGTTATCGGCATATGATGGTAAAATGTTAAGTGCTACTCCACAGTTACTGATTTTGCAAGATTCCTGGGTTGGTCCACATCCAGTCCACGATAGCAGGAAGTGTAGTAGGCTAACAACTGTAAAATAACAATAGCACTAAAGGGTGCAAACAAATCATTGCCGGCCGGTAATAAAAACTTTTCATCAAAAATTTCTTCCTCCAACAGGGTTTGATTATCTTCTTTTATAAGTAAAATAACCATTGCACCTCTTGCCCGTACCTCCTTTACGTTAGAAATCATCTTCGAAAACACATCTCCTTGGGTTGCAAGGGCAATTACCGGCACGCCCCCTGTAATAAGAGATAATGTACCATGTTTTAACTCCCCTGCCGCATAGGCCTCTGAGTGAATATAGGTTATTTCTTTTAGCTTAATAGAGCCTTCACAGGAAAGAGCATAATCTAAGCTCCTTCCGATAAAAAACAAATCTCTTGCCGGTGTCAATCGCTTACTAAGCTCTCTTACCCTGTCTTTTTGGTCTAACATCTGCTCCATTAACATTCCTGTTTTAGAAAGCTCTTCCATATAATCCGACACTTCTTTTTCATTTAATCTACCGGTCACATAAGCAAAACGGAAGGTCAAAAGATAAAAAGCTGCCAGCTGGGCTGTATAGGCTTTGGTACTTGCCACTGCAATTTCAGGGCCCGCATGGGTATATAACACATAGTCCGATTCCCTGGCAATGGAAGAACCCTTTACATTCACTATGGAAAGAGTTTTGATTCCCTTTTCTTTGGCTAACCGTAACGCCGCCAGCGTATCTGCCGTTTCTCCCGATTGGGAAACCACTATCACCAAAGTATCTTCCGTAAAAATAGGATCCGAATAGCGAAACTCCGATGCAATTTCCACGCTTACCGGAATTCTCAGGATTCTTTCCATCAGGATTTTTCCTAACATTCCGGCATGCATTGCTGTTCCGCAGGCCGCCACAATAATCCTCGTAGTGTGGGCAAAAACCGCATCATCAATTCCATCCTTGGAAAAATCAGGTAACATGTATTTGTCTTTTTTTATTCTGGGCGCCAGAGTTCTTGCTATTGCCTCAGGCTGCTCATGGATTTCTTTTAACATATAATGCTTGAACCCATTCTTTTTTGCCGCTGACATATCCCAGTGAACGCTCAGTATATTAGGAGTGATAAGATTTCCTTCCAAATCAGTAACCAAAATCGTCTTCTTTGTAACCTTTGCCACCATAAATTCCGGAAGCACAAAGTATTCCTTGGAATAACGTAAAAGTGCCACCATATCAGAAGCTACCACAGAGCCGTCCTGTGACACACAGCATACCAACGGGCTGCCTTTACGGATGCAGTAAATCTCATCCGGTTTATCCGAAAACATAATGCAAAATGCATAGGCGCCATCCAAGCGTTTCACTGCTTCCCGCAACGCCTCTAAAACATCTCCTGTATACAAAGAGTCAAGAAGCATGGCTGCAATTTCCGTATCTGTCTTAGACTTAGGACTCCTTCCCGTTTTTTCAAGTTCTTTTTCCAACTCGTGATAATTTTCTATAATCCCGTTATGAATCAGCGTCACTCTTCCACACTGATGAGGATGGGCATTCACTTCACTGACCTCTCCATGGGTTGCCCATCTTGTATGCCCTATCCCACATCCGGATTCCATATTTACCGGCAGTTTGTTACGAAGTCCTTCCACCTTACCCACTGCTTTTACGATTCTGATTCCCTCTTTGGTAAAACAAGCGATTCCTGCACTGTCATATCCCCGGTATTCTAATTCCGACAAGCCCTCAATCAGTTCTTCTTTTGCATCCAAATAACCACAAAAGCCTATAATTCCGCACATATCGTTCTCTTCTTTCTCCTTTTAAAATCCGTTTATGATGTACCTAAGTAAAGCGCATAACAAAAAAGGTCAGCCCAAGCCACGCTTAAGCCAACCTTATCTTTTGTATGTATCATAGTTGATTCTTAGTTTTCGCAGTAAATAACTGTTAAATCCGGGTGTAATTGTAAAATAGATGCAGGAACCTCCGGAGTAATCGGTCCGAAGAAAGACTTCTCTACAATTTCTTTTTTATTCTTGCCATTGGCAATTAATAACACCTTTTTAGCACTCATAATGCCACCCATACCCATGGTAACTGCTTTTCTCGGCACATCTGCCTCAGATGCAAAGAAACGGGCATTGGCTTCGATGGTAGAAGGATCAAGCTCTACCACATGAGTTGCTTTTTCAAAATATGCATCCGGTTCATTAAAACCAATATGTCCGTCTAAACCGATGCCAAGTAACTGAAGGTCAATTCCGCCTGACTGCTTAATCAGGTTGTCATATGCTTCACACTCTTTGGCTAAATCTGCAGCACAACCGTTAGGAACGTTGGTCTTAGCAAGGTCAATATTAATCTTTGAAAAAAGATTGGTATTCATAAAATAGCGGTAGCTCTGGTCATTATTTCCGTCAAGGCCTACATATTCATCCAGGTTAATGGAAGAAACCTTTGAAAAATCAACCTCACCTTTTTCATATTTTTCTGCAATCTTTGCATAAGTTCCCAGTGGTGAAGATCCTGTTGCCAAGCCTAAAACACAATCCGGTTTCATTGCAACCTGACCGCAGATAATTGCTGCTGCCTTAGTGCTAAGTTCATCGTAAGTTTCAACTTTAATAAAATTCATCGTTTTTCTCCTTTGATGTTGATTCTATATTTTTCTTTAGTATATATATTAGAATTACTCTTCTTCCTTTACTCTTTCCACTACGGTCTTTGTATCCTTAACAATACAGTTTGCAGGATACACGCCACGAAGGGCCGTTAAGGGATATACAGAAGTATTTTTTCCGATAACAGTACCCGGATTAATTACAGATCCGCATCCCACATCTGCACCATCTGCTAAAATACCACCGATTTTACGGATGCCTGTTGGATATTCTTCATCGCCATGAACCACAACAGCTTTTCCATCGGATTTTAAGTTAGAGCAAATGGTACCCGCACCTGTATGTGCCTTATTTCCTAAAATAGAATCTCCAATATAATTGTAATGAGGAATCTGCACCTTATTTAAAAGTACACAATTCTTAAGTTCTGAGGAGTTACCGATGACACAATTTTCACCTGTAATCACACTTCCTCTGATAAATGCACCGGGGCGTACCTCTGTGCCGGAACCGATAATAGCCGGAGCTTCAATGGTTGCAGTAGGATATATTTTCACATTTTCCCCCACCAAAATCCCTTCTTCTATTAAGGTATATCCCGGAATTCCCTGTTCAATCAAATTCCAAATATAACTTTTTAACTTAGGAAGCATTTCCCATGGATATTCGCTTTCATCAAATAAATCCACCAGATAGTCCGGTTGGGAATCATAAAGTTCTTTGGTCTTTACTAATTTATTCAACGCAGTGCCCTCCTTCACTCATGGCTTTTACAATCATATTGACATATTCCACGCATTTTTCACGGGTTTCGCTTTCTACCATGACGCGGATGACTGATTCTGTTCCGCTTTGTCTTAAAAGCACTCTTCCCTTTTTATTAATGCACTTTTCCACTTCTTCTTTTATCTTTAGCACACCTGCGTCTGCTAATACCGCATTTTTGTCTTTTACCCGTACATTCTGTAAATACTGGGGATAGAACTGAATGGGCTCTGCAAGTTTTGCTAAGGAAGTCTTGGAATCGCAAATTTCCTCTGCCAAAAGGATGGCAGTTAAAATACCATCTCCGGTAGTTGCATATTTTTTCATAATAATATGTCCCGTAGGCTCTCCTCCGATGGCATAATTATTATTCTGCATGCACTCGTATACAAAACGATCTCCAACTTTTGTCTGGACACATTTGATACCGATTGCTTCCAAGCTCGCCACAAAGCCGCTGTTTGCCATAACTGTGGTTACTACGGTATTTTCATTTAAGGTGCCGCGCATCTTCATACGCTTGCCAAGAATGTAAATCATGGCATCTCCGTCTATTTCATTGCCGTTTTCATCTACGGCAATACAACGGTCTGCGTCACCGTCAAAAGCAAATCCCAAATCTAAATGCTTCTCTTTTACCAATTGTTTTAATTTATCAAGGTGGGTTGAACCGCAACCCTCATTCACATTTAATCCGTCCGGTTCATCACCAATGACCTGAATCTGTGCTCCTAAGGCACTAAACACCGCACCTGCTATATTCCAGGCTGCACCGTTTGCACAATCCAATCCGATTTTCAATTTTTTATATGAATTGGATGCCAAGGAAACCAAATATCCGATATACCTGTTTCGTCCTGCAGAGTAATCGTGGATACATCCGATTTTAGCTTTTTGTGCCAGTGGTAAATCCTCACCCATAACTCCAAGTGCAGGTAAGTCACCATCGATATATGCTTCAATCAAAGCGGTTGTGGCATCATCTAATTTTTCACCATAAGCATTGATAATCTTAATGCCGTTATCATAATAAGGATTGTGGGAAGCAGTAATCATAATACCACAATCGAACTCATCCTTACGGGTTACGTAGGAAACGCCGGGTGTTGTAATAACATGTAACATATACGCATCCGCACCGCTTGCGGTAATCCCCGCTACAATGGAATACTCAAGCATATAACTGGAACGTCTGGTGTCCTTACCAATAACGATACGGGGACGGTATCCCGGTTTGGTACATCCTGAAAGTTTGGAAGAATAATACCATCCAAGGAAACGGCCAACTCTGTATGCCTGCATAGAGGTAAGTGTAACATTAGCCTCACCACGGAACCCATCGGTACCAAAATACTTATTGGTTCTCGGTTCGCTTGCCGGTCTTCGGTTAATCTCGATTTTATCCAGTAATAATTCATCCGTAGACACGCTGAATATTTCTGCAAGCTGGATTACCTTATCAATCTGGGGAAGGGCCTGATCCATTTCCCATTTTGATATAGACTGCCTGGAAACTCCCAGACTCTCTGCCAGTTGCTCTTGCGAAATATTAACGGCATTTCTCAATTGAATAATTTTTTGCCCGATGGTCATATATTGCTCCTTCGCAATTCTTTGCGCGATACAGCTTCGCTATCGCTTGGTTTTCTTATCGCGTATATTATAACAATATATATATACCCTTTCAAGCAACTTTACTCCATTATTTTAGCAACTTTAGGTTGCAATTTTGATTTTATATTGGTTTTTGCACGTTTTTAATTCCAATTTTTCAAAAAAATGTGGATTTTTTGTAAAGTTTGGTTGGCAAAAATTTTGTGTTTGAAACCGAACCTCCACACGCAGTTACCTGCAGGTTTTTCATAAGGCTTTCTGTTATCCTTAGTGTAGACTACGCTCCATATTCTGTCATTGGACCAATGGTTTAATAACAAAAAAATATCCCCGTCAACGACGAGGATATCTTCTATACTGGTATTCAATATTCTGCTTAAAATAATAAAGTTGTCAAGACTCGGCAATGACTTTCCGGACAGCCATTTGTAGATTGCCTGAGGATTTTCAAACCCCATAACCTCTTGGACATCCTTCATTATAACTTCTGTTTAGGATTATGTCGTTAAACTGTTGGTTTAAAACGGGTTTCTCACTTCGATTAAATTACCATCCGGATCATAAAACCGTACCCTGTCTTTTTCTTTGGTTACATATTCGACAGGAAAGTCATACTCTGCTAACTTGTTTAAAAAAGAATCAAGATTTCTTTCTTCAAAATACAAAACACTCATATGATTCTTTGGAAGTAACTCTTTTTCCAGATGGCTTTGCCAAATCTTTGCATCCTGTAAAACCAATCCTTCGGACATCATAACATTTCCGTCCTGCCTTAAGGTTACCTGCAAACCAAACAATTCATTGTAAAACTTTATGGATTTTTCGATATCGTTTACGACAATTAATATGTTTTTAAGTCTCATATGTGACCAACCCATTCTTTTATACTATCTGTAATTATAATACAAATCAAAAGCCAATTAAACATTTTTCTTTTTTCTAAAAAAGAATATCCTTAAGTTCATCTGACAAGTATTTTTTAACAATCCCTTCGGCATCTATATAGCCAAATCCATGATAAAACTCCTCAGCAACTCCGCCTGCAATGGCACCAAAGGTATCGCTGTCACATTCAAAGCTGAAAATATTGCGGATAAAAGATTCATAATCCGTACTTTCATAAAAACATCTCATTGCCGCAGGCACCGTATCGGAACACTTCTCAGTCCATACATAATGCTCACGGAGGTATTCTAAATCTTTGTCGATACTAAAAGGATAAATATCTGCCGGATATTCCCCTAGTACATAGTCATAAATCTCTTGTTTGCTCTTTCCGTGCTTTGCCATCCAAATGCAGGTAGCCGTCACAACTGCACCCTTAATTCCTTCCGGATGGTCATGGGATACAGCAGCTGTCTTTGCCGCCATCTCCTGCATCTTATCATAATTCTCATAGTATTCACCCACATATGCCACACGCATGGCTGAACCATTACCCCAGCTTCCGTATGGTTTATGAAAAATATCGTGAATCCAATAATAGAATTTACCGCCATATCCGCAATAGGGATAATGTCTTCCAATATCCACCATGGTATCTACCAAATCGATTCCTTCATCCAATGCTTTCTTAATAGCAAGTGCCATTACCGAATCATCCGTAAACCCGATTCCGTCCGTATCAATTAACGGAACATTCTTCCAATCCAAATCTTTTGGTCTGTCAAACTCATACTGTGAACCCAAAATATCTCCAAGTACTGCCCCTAAAATTGCCATTATCTTCTACCTCCTCTTTTTCCACCGCGCTTTTGATAGTCATCCCTAATATCTTCATCCCAATTGCAGTTATCCATTGCGTCTGCCACACAAGATGCACTTGCTACCCTCATAGCGCATACTGCCTTACTTACTGAACGGTACACAGCCTCTGTTCCCATTTCATCATGCACATAATTGACCGCCCGTTCTTTCCTAATTCCAAATTTTTTAGCTTCTAATGCAGCATCAATATTGGCTCCGATAAAAATAAATTCCCATCCGTATTTATCCTGTTCTTTTTTAATCATTGCCTGTACTTTGTCATAAGAATAATAGCGGCTTGCATTTTCCATTCCGTCCGTTGTAATAATAAACAGTGTTTTTTCCGGTCTGTCTTCCGGTCTTGCATATTTGTGAACATTGGCAATGTGATGAATTGCCCCGCCTACTGCATCTAATAATGCGGTAGAGCCTCTTACAAAATATTCATCCTCTGTCATTACGGGAACCTTATCTATGGGCACCCTGTCGTGAAGCACTTCACATACATCATCAAAAAGAACCGTTGAAACATAGGCTCCACCCTCTTCTTTTTTCTGCTTGGCAATCATGGAGTTAAATCCGCCAATGGTATCTGCCTCCAACCCACTCATAGAACCGCTTCTGTCTAAAATAAAAACTATTTCTGTTAATCCTTTTTTCATTCTGATATCCTCCGTTTTTAAAAAATATGGTTTCAAGAAGCTTCCCTGCAGTGAAGTTCTCTTTGTTATGAACCAAGGATATCATCTTTTGGAATGTAAAAGGTCACCTCGGAGGCGACCTTTCAAAAAAATTTATTCATTAATCAAAGTTGGTAAATTATAATCAAATAATACCATGTCAATGCGATAAGCATCATAGATTCCGTTTAGGATAAAATACTCAAATATTTTGTCCGATTCGGAATAAGGCGACAATGCGTAACCGCTCATCTTAAGCAAATCCATAGTCTCATCCATATTCAGACGAAGAGCTATTGCCAAGGATAAAACCCTTAGCTTAGAGGGCATCACTTTCCCCGTCATGAGTTTGGAAAAATACTGCTTCGTCATATTGGCGTTTCCGTATACCTGAGAATTCTTCATCCCCTTTTTATTAATGAGCCGCCTAAGGTACTCAGCAAAAGTGCCCCGGGACTGTTTCATATAATCGTCCAGATTTTTTGGAAGTGTGGCAGGATTCGAGTCTTTGATTTCCCGCCGCGAAAGCTGGCATTCGTCTGCAGCTGCACTTCGGCCCACGCCCGGCTTATCCATATCAAAATCTGCATGGCTTCTTTGACCACCGAACAACACGCCTCTTCGTGTGCGCGTGCGTTCGCGTGCACCTATTTCCCTGTCCACGTCCGGAATTCCGTCGTGACGATATTCCCTCTGCAACTTATGCTCTACATAGGAATTATCAACATATTCCCGTACGTCATCAAATATCTTACCCGACAATCTGAAGGCATTTTCACCAAATACCACCAGAATAATTTCCATTTCATGTAGGATTAGGAAAGCATTAAATGCTGCCAAAGCTATTTTTAGCCCTATCTCTTTGGAAAAACCATATGTACCGGTAGACAAAAGAGGAAATGCAATGGATTTACATCTTTTCTTATAAGCAAGCTCCAACGCCTTGTCGTAGCACCTTCGTAACACCTCTTCTTCATCATGCTTTCCATCAATCCAATAGGGTCCGCTCACATGGATGATGTATTTTGCATCCAGATTGAACGCCGGCGTAATACCTACTTCACCTATATTAAGAGGACCTATCTTTTTTCTTGCAAGTAATAGCTCTTTAGTTCCTGCTGCCTCATAAATGGCTGAATCCACCCCATCACCGATGGCTACGTCAGGGTTTGCTGTATTTACAATGGCATCGGCTTTGACTTTGGTTATATCGTTTCTGATTATTCTAAATGCCATAATTTCCTCATTTCACATTCAAAAAACTAATTTTTTCTTTTTTTAACAAATAAGCATATGCCATAAAAGACACAATGCTATCGAACACGTTTCCGAGGCCAAACAACAACGCAATTCCTATAAGCGTTGGTGTCCATACACCCGCCACATATAGACCAAAAGCCAGACCATAATAAACAGTATTAGTTACTAACGACTCAAAAAGCATATAATTTGTTTTACCCAATCCATAGAATGTGGCATCAAAAACATTTTGAAATGCATAGAAGACATAAAAGCCAATTAATAGCATTACCAACTCAAATAATTTATCCACACTTTCAAACCCAAGCACGTTTTCCATAAACGGTTTCCACAAAGGAATACTCACAAACCACAATACCGCAATAATCGCCGTTATTCCAAAATACCCAAGAGAGTTTCTACGTATATTGTCTTTATCTGCCGCAACCTCTTGTTTAATAAGTTCCCCAAGCTGCAATACCGGCAATAAAAGCCAGCCCCAAATAAAATTATTGGCAACCCAATACGTTCCTTGTTCCCCTACAACATTTACCATTCTGGCAATCATTACCATGTAAGCAATATTACGGACAAAGGATTCCACTCCCGAGACACCACCAACTTTCATCAGTTCTTTTACCCACACAAAATTGAGCTTAGCATTGGCAAATATCTTAATTCCTTCTCTATGAAGAAACAGACATGATACAACAAGAAGTATCACATTTACAGCAATGTTAGAATACCCAATTCCGTTTACTCCAAGATTAGCCGACACGTCCAAAGTTGACACAAAAAATGTATCGAACAACAGACACAAAATCAGTCTTATACCGGTGAGTGCATAAAGATATTTGCTTTTATTAACACTAATAAGTGCGACCAAAACAAACTGAGTAAGAATCAAGAAAATATTAGCAACACTTTCAATACGTATGTAAGACACCGAGGCTTTAATAATGCTCTCGTCCGTTGCCATAAGTTTTAGCAAAGGCTCAGCAAAAATAAAAATCACTGCGGATAAAATGGCGTACATGCAAAAGGAAATAAAAACACCTGTTCTCACACGATTCGCAAACTCTGCCTTATCGTCCTTTACTTTTCCCACAAAATAGAACAACGGCAAAATGATTGCTTCATTCAACATCTCATACAATAAATTTACCCAGGTCAGCTGCCCTGCTATGGAAAAAGAATATTCTCCCGGTAACTGACCAAGAAAAAATACACGCATGGTTGTATAAATCGTCGGCACAAATCCGAGTACTAAAAGTGCTACAAAAAGTTTATAATTAATTCTTCCTAGCGACAATTTGATTTTAGAAAACATATTCTTTTCTCCTCTATTATTTAACCATCTGCTTACGCCCAGCCCTTCCAAACCTCAGGTGCATACCCCACTGTCGCCTGTTTTCCGTTTCTGACAATCGGCGTCTTAATTACCTGCTGATTTGCAAGAAGCTTCTCTTCACGTTCATCCTCAGAAATATACTTAACCAGTGCCAAGGCGTCTTTATCCTTGCAATCCTCATTAATCATTGCATTGATACCACCTACTACCTGGCATACACTACGGAATTCACCTTTACTGATTTCTTTTTCATTCATATCGATGAATTGGAACTTGATGCCGCGCTCTTTAAAGTAACGCTGGGCTTTCTTTGTGTCGTTGCACTTTTTTGTGCCGAATATTTGAATGTTCATTATATCACCTGCTATCTGTTGTGTTTTTTCTGACTCTTTTAAAAATCTCAAATTGTCTGTTTAGCTCTGTTTCTTCATCAACCAAAAGACCTTTTGCCTCTAAAATACGTTCAATAGCCTGCGAGGGATCCATTGTGTGATAAGCGAAAAATAATCCCCTCAACTCTTTTGGTTTAACTGTTTTATACGCCTGCACCGATGACAAACCATATGTGTAGCAAAAATATCTATATAAGTACCCTATCCAAAACATTTCATCATGAGTGTACTTTACAGAACCATATGTCAAGTTACCATACTGTTTTTCTATCATATCCAATATATCTTTCTCATGAATATTGGTTTCCAAAATTGATTCATTATCCATAATTTTAGCAATTTTACTATTCATGAATCTTCTTATAAAAATTTCAGAGCTAACAGTTGTCATATCAACTGCACTTTCAAATGTTTTTGCTTGTAAATCACAAAGCAACAAACCATTTCTGTTTATTTTTTTCATCTTTCCACACCTTTATTAGCTTAATATTTCATCAATATATTTTCCTTGCCCTCTATATTGTATTTTGGCTAATTTAACCTTATCGTCTCCCAGTTTTGTATCTTCAGCCCTTAGATTTTTATAGTATTCCTTCTCATTATTTGAAATATAACACCGCTCCACTAACTTCACTTGTTCTATCGCTCTGTCGCTAACAAATACATACTGCGATCCAAGATGTGTTGCAGCCAAGCAGTGCTTACACTGTTCATCTGTAATTTCTCCATCTATAAATGAATTAATGATTTGAAACATTCTATTGTCTGCAATTGGTGCAATAATATAATCACAATCTCTGGATTCTGATATAAGTCCTTTCACAACAGGATGTGACTCATATGATTCCAACACCCCGCGATAATATGCTATCGTCATCATCCACTCCTGATTCACTTCATATTTTTTGCACTTCAAATTTTTATCATTAAAATCCAAAAAATACACTGATGATTTATCAAACCCAGATATAAAGGAAATCGCCTGTTCGTAACTTTCGCCGGCATAGAATCCCTGCCCCAGATCATTATTAGTTCTTCCTATATGTACATTGATGTTTCCTTCGATGATACTCTTAGCACCATGAAATAATAATTTATGACCACTTTCCAAATCATCAAGCCATAGCATCTCTTTTAACTTATTTATTTTTATATTGTGCTCAAAAGCATATGCATATACTTGTTCTAATAACTTTGATGTTGGTTCGTTTTTTCCCACTTCATTTCTTGAGATTGTTTTTTGCTCTACGCCCAACCGCTCAGCAAGTTCCATTTGTGTTAATCCCAGAATCTCGCGTATTGCTTTTAAATCTTGTTTGAAATTGTACTCCATATTTTCCACCTCAACTTATTTATACCACATGACCTAAACAAGTTCAACAAAAACTTATTTATACCACATGACCTAAACAAGTTTTTTTTCTATAAAACATAATAAAATAAGAATAGCAGTACGATACGGAACACGGGACTTTCATATTCCATATTGTACTGCTATTCTTATTCTCATACTTATTTATACAAATTCTCCATCACTCTCTATCAAATAATTATAAAAGAGCATATTTAACAAATACGATTTACCGCATCTTCTAATATCGGTTATAACCTTTATTAATCCATTATTTTGTCTTTTTATAAGTTTGTCTAAATAATACTCACGTTTAATCTCCATATCTATGCACTCCTTTAGGGAAGATTTTTGCAACCAGTTGCATTTTTCAGTCCTAGGATTCCCTCGTAACATATTTTTATGTAAAAACCCTATCTTCATTGTAATTATTTTATCCTCCTAAGCCACAAACGCAAAAAGACCACTCCCAAGTCTTCACTTGAAAGTGGTCCATACACACTGGTTAATACTTTATTTATCAAACTCTTCATTGTTGGAATGACTTTCCGGCACTTTACAAATGATTACACATCTTTATAAATACTTTCACAATTACACTTTTATGGTCCTAAATACTGATTGCAAAAATCGGAGACAACTTTTTTATTTTTTGCATTAAAAAAAGAGGATTGCTCCTCTTTTTTCGCTCGCTCACTACCATCACCACAGTATGGCTGTAAGCAATATATACTTTTTCTACACAACTACATAAATTGTACCTAATTTGCACCTGTCATCAAATGACGACTCACAAACCTAGTAAAATCAAGGCTTTGCCACATAATGAATCTCCGATGCACTTTACAGTAATTTGATGTCGAAAAACCAACAGGATACGCACAAAGTTGCATCTGCAATTTGCGCCAAAACTTCACGCCCAGGGCGTTCACATTAGGTCAAGCCCCAAGACCCGAAATATTATATTCTGCTTTTTATTTCCGTTAACTCTCTACTAAGACTCTGTAATTGTTTTTTAATTTTTATATACATATATTCATCCTTATTCAAGACCTCTTCTACTTGTTTTAGAGAGCTCTCAATATACATACGCGTATACTGATCCACGCCAAATTTTTCATAATATCTTATCGCATTTCTTGAATACACTAAAACATGATAATTAATTCTGACATCTTGAGTAATACAATATTCTAGTGTTGAAAATGATTTCTGCATTGTTTCCTTTAACAAAGCCAATTCACTCTCCGTTGATGCTTCGGCTTCTATATTCATTTCAAATAATATTACTGCGTGTGTATTTGCTATTGTAAAAACTTTCTTTTCACTTTCTGTATATGCTTGGTCTATTTGACTCCACGCCAAATCATATTGTTTTTTCCTTTGAAGAAAAATGGCATATTGATGTTTTACAAAAGGTGAATTATTAATTGAGAGCATTTTTTCATAAAAAATTTTTCCGTCATTAATGCCGAATACATTAGCTGTAATATCCGCATCATATGCCTTCTTTTTCAAAACATCATATCTGTAAATAATATGCGTGCTAATATTATCCCAAAATTGATTCAAAACCTTTCCCATAGTTATTTTATCAATAAAACGCACCGACCTTTCGGCAAATAATTTACTTCTCATAACCAAATAATCTTGGTCTAAAACATTATCAACAAACTCATCAGATTCTACTATTACCTTGGTCATCTTATTCAAAGCATATAAAATATCTTCGTACCCATCAATTTCTTCACTAAAATAAAACAGTAGCATATCCATGGAACAAGGAACTCCACAATAACTCGTATAATTTATTAAAGCAAACAATTCCAGCAAATTAATTTTTAGTTCAGAGTCCTCAAATGCTCGCAAATCATTAATGTAATCTTTAATTCTCTCATTAATTAATGTACTTGTTGCAGCATAAAAAACAATTTCTAACAAAGAAACATTCTCATTGTTTAATATAAGCTTTACTGCGTCTTCACTCGGTCTGTTCATACTCTTGCATATTGACTGTATATCTTCAGCATTCAAATTACTTATATCGATTATCTCTTGTGAATCAATATTAAATGACCGCTTTATGTAATCAAAATTCAATGCTCTCTCTGCTAAAACTAGCTTGACCTTAGGTTGCTCTCGTAATACCTTAAAGGCCTCCATATTATTGTATAAGTTATCTATAAATACAACAAATTGCCCTTTTTCTCCATGAATTGTCTTTGCTAATCTTTCTGCTTCCTGTTTTGTTATATTATTAAACCAAAACTTTATTCCGCTAACTTCTTTTGAAAAAGCAAGTTGCAAAAGAAGCGTCGATTTCCCACACCCAGGTATTCCAGTTATCAAAACTGTATCTTCTGTAATTATTTTATTAAGAACTTCATCAAAAAAAGAAATTCGTGTTACATTGCTTGATAATACATCTGATATTTGTGGTTCTGCACCTGCAAAAAAGTCAACAACCGGACGCCTTACACTAACTTTTTCCAACTTCTCTGATATATAATTCTTAGGAAATAAATCACCATATCTATATTTACTCGGTGTAACCCCTCTATCAACAAACTCCATTTCATATAAGTACTCTATCAACTCCATGGTATCTGCTTCAATTATATTAAACCCTTGTTCTTGATAATCTTCAATATATTCTTGGTTCTCTGGAGATGGATATACCACAATCCACTTTTGAGTTTTCGCTCTAGCAAATTCTTCACTATTACAAATCAAGTCTATTGTATTATTATCTGCTAAGCTCATCCCCCAAAAAATAGTTGGTGCAGTTGATAATTTATATGATACAGTTTCAAATAACTTTTTTTCTCGCAAAAACAAGTCAGTTAATTCTTTTTCGGTAAATGATAGTTTGTATTCCATAGGATACGTAACAGAACCATGAATTTTATACAAATTAACAGAATTATTTTTTTCTAAAGAACCATATACTGTTGAATCAATCAAACTTATCTTTGCAAAAGTTTCATCATACACTCTTTCAAGTAAATTATCAATGTTTAACGTAATAATATTTCTGATTGGAAGTTCTACTATTTTACTATATCTTGAATCGTATGTCTTTACAGTATATTTTTCCTTCAAAAACCTAGCAAGAGCATCTTCATTCTCTTTCTTTATTTTTTGACAAGTTTTACTTAAAGAAAAGCCTCGACTCGCATCTAAAGAAAACAAACTAATAAGCTGCTCATTAATTTGTTTTCCCAACGGAAGAACTTCATCCTCACCGTTGTATGCATAAACAGAAAAACCTGCTCCTAAATATAAATTCATCCCTGTCTTTGAAACCATTTCTCTAAAAAGTGCTTCTTTCTCAAATCTCATTACTTTTCTCCTTTGCAATCATTCTCGTAAAACATTACTTCAAATCTTTTAAGCAGGTATTCATCTTCTATAGCATCCTTTACTACACCTACCATAATTCATACTATTGCCCTACTTAAACAAATATTTTCTTAATAATACCATTCTCCATATCCTGAATATTATAAATATTATCCAACACATCAAATGTTTCTTTTAAATTACGTCTGGCAGACTTCCACCCTTCTCCATCCGTAAACCAAACAAAGTATACATTAGGAATTCCTTCAGCTTCTAATGCAATTGTTTTAAAACTTCTAGCAGTTTCATTTAACTTGGAACCACCAGAACTGTAGCAATTACACTCACATACATATACATTATCAGAACCTTCCGGTTTAACCACAAAATCAAATCGCTTTGTACTAGTTCCCTCCGCAGAAATATTGGATAAATCATAGCCCCATTTTTCTTCTATCTCTGTTAAATACATTTCTTTAAAATATGTTTCTCCCTTTACGAAACCTGCTTTTTCAATATAGCCTTCCACCAAATCTTCCATCTGATGCCCGCCTCTATTCTTACGTCCATTCGAAGATAATCCAATATTAATACCTAAACCGGCAAGGTCATATAGATTTGAAACAACATGATTTGCTAATAAATCAAACAAACCTGTCTTTTCCATAAAATCACAGTAATCATCCAAACTATAATTCATGTTCTTAAAATCATAATCTTTTCTTCCATCCTCATCTGTTACCGCAATTACAGTATCCCTTAATGCTAACAATATTGGAATACACTTTATAACCTCTGGATAATCAGTAACTAAGTCTTTAAATTCTTCACGGACATTTTTACTTCCAATCAAAGTCTGCATTAATGCCAGCTCACGCTTAAACAACTGCGCATTAGCATACACACTTTCAAAATCCACATAGTATGTATATGAATTGATATTGTCTGTAAAGGTTGCCAACCACTCATCAAAATTTCTTTTAGCCATGTATTTCCTTCTCCAATCTTCTTTTGCTAATTTCTAAATATTCCTCGTTCACTTCAATTCCAATGAACTTTCTGCCACATCTAATAGCTTCTACACCTGTTGTACCAGAACCACAAAATGGGTCCAATACCACCTGTCCTCCTTCCGTAGATGCAAGCACAATTCTCTCAAGCAAATATTCCGGTTTCTGTGTAGGATGCTTGCCTTCCTTCTTTTCAGAAGGCTTAGTTAATGCACCTACCCACACATCCTTCATTTGCTTGCCACCGTTATCTTCTTTCATTTTCTCATAATTAAAAAAATGCCGAGACTTCTTATCATTCTTCTTTGCCCATAGAATGGTTTCCGTAGAATGCGTGAAGCATCGACATACTAAGTTTGGTGGTGGATTTGTTTTCTGCCAAGTTATGTTATTAATTATTTTGAAGCCTTCCTGCTCCAAAGCCATACCAATCGAATATATATTGTGTAAAGTCCCCGATATCCAAATTGTACCATTTGGTTTTAATACTTTTTTACATAACCTAATCCACTTTCTATTAAACCTATGTTTCTCTTCGACGCTGGTTCCACTCTCTGAAAGTTTATCCCATGAGCCTTTATTTACCGAAACCATTTTCCCACCTTGGCAAGTAATACCATCGTTGCTTAAAAAATATGGTGGGTCTGCAAATATCATATCCACAGATTCGGGTTTCATCTTTGTAAGAATTTTAAACGAATCACCTAGAACAAGTTGTGATTCCTCTGTCTCGAAATATAATGGCACTTTCTTTTCAAATAAGTTCTCCATTATCTCGACTCCTTAATAGTTGCATATAATAACTTCTTCTCCGACACGATTTGACGCATCCGAGTTAATCATTCTCTTTACGTTTACAACATCAATTGTATAGCCTTTATTTCCATACAGTTCATTAATCAATTCTGTATTATGGTTTGTCAGCATACAATAACAACCTCTTGCCGTCAACTCGTCAAAAAGATTTGCCAAACGTCTATGACTTTCAATGTCAAATCCTTCTTTTGTATACGACTCAAAAGATGTTGGATTCAATGGCGCATACGGACTGTCTATAAACACAAAATCGCCTGCACTTGCGCCCTCACATGCCACCTCAAAATCTCCGGAAATAATCGTAACATTTCTTAGATACTCCGATATTTCCATAATAGATTGCTCATCAACCGAACTTCTGCGACTGTTATTGTAAGGAACATTGAAAAGACCCTTACCATTTACTCTGTATAAGCCATTAAAACAATGCTTATTGATGAATACAAACAATGCAGCCAACTCCTCATCAAACTCGTCTCTCATCAATTTATCATTGTAATGCTCACGCAATGAATAATAATATTCTTTGCCATCTTCCCACATTTCTGCGTCCAGTCTATTGACTTCCTGTAAGAACTCCTTTGGATGGTCACAAATCATTTGGTATGCGTTAATTAACGCTCTATTAATGTCATTAATTACCGCATTCTCCGGTAGCAACTCAAAAATAACTGCGCCGCCGCCAACAAATGGTTCGTAATAATTATTAAACTGTTCCGGCATACGCTCTCTGATTTGTGGAATCAACTGACGTTTTCCACCTGCCCATTTTACAAATGGTGCAATACTTGAGTTGCTCATTTTTGACCTCTTTTCTCCCTTCAAATTGAACAGAAAATCACAAATATATTATAAGTTGAAAATGTCAAAATAACAACCGGTATTTTCGTCCTCTGACATTTACACTTTCTGAAATACAAATATATACTCATGTGCAAGAAGTAGGAAATTATTATTTCGATTTTCCCAATATTCAGTTGATTTGCAGTTGTGTTGCTCTTTAATGATAATTTCTTTTGATGCAAAACCCGCCTTTAGAAAGCATTCCATCACTTTAAATCCTAATGGAATAACTTTCCCATACTTTCGCATGTCTCCCATCATAATTGCACACATTTTTCCTTTTTTAAGTACTCGATATGCCTCTGACGCCACTTTTTCAATTTCAGTCAAGAAGTCATCAATAGGTAATAGAGAAATATCGTTTTCTATCTCTTTACTGTATTTAATGATATTGGCATATGGTGGGTGAGTACAAATAAAGTCAATACGACCATCTTTAATAAAAGACAGATCCGTTGCACTTCCGTTTCTAATATGCACCTTTGAAGTTGTATCACATTGGAATTGTAAATTTGTTTCAGATATTGAAACTGACTGCGGATTGATATCTACACCAATCGCATTTCGATTTAGTAGCTTTGCTTCAACTAACGTTGTGCCACTACCCATGAATTGATCTAAGATCCAGTCTCCTGGTTTTGAATAACGAAGTATCAGATTTCTTGGTACATATGGGGACCAATTACCTCTGTATTTCCCTGAGTGAGTTGCCCAACAGCCCCTATCCGGAAACGACCAGACTGTGGTTGACTCCAACTCAAAATTATTTGATTGTAAACTTATAAAAATCCCTCCTTTATTTTTGAAGTATTATATCACTATTTTACTCGCAAGTCATCTATATATTGAGAGCAATTAATATGCCTATCAATCTTCTCGCAAATTCTAGTCCAACACACTTCTTTTATTTCTTTATTCCACTTTCTTCTTTTATCCACTTCCTGACTTTGAATAATCTTATCTTTTAATTTTACTAACTCCTCCTTATCAACTGCCTTTGACACTTCCGCCATCCAGAAAACCAATTCCCCACATGGCGTATATCTATAAGTCTTATGTGCAATACCTCTCATCTCTTTATCATAACAATGGTTCATTATATGCCACCATTGTGTGGGACTTTCTATATTCAACTCTTTAGCAATCCTTATATATCCTCCACGTTTTTGTCTATAACCTCCTTCAACTAACTTATCTGTTATAGTACAGACTTCATCTTTTTTATCTTTAAAAAAATCTTTTACTTGAGCATATGTCATATTTATACCTCTCGCAAGTTTTCTTCTTTGCCTTTTCTATTATTTCTCATGTTGACAGCATGAACCCGCATCTGTGCTTCCAAGGCATTAAATCAGGCTTTTGTTCTATCTATCCATCATTTCAATTCTGTGCCTTGCTATCAAACAGTCTAGCACAGATGCCCCTACTGTCAACATATCTATCTTTTCATCGACAAAAAACTCTTCTTATGCACATAAAAGTGAGTGAAGGATAATCCTACACTCACTTCGCTTTATACCAATTTTTTCATTTTAGCAATAACATTATCTGCCTGTATAAGAATTCTACGTAATTCGGATTGAGACATTTGAAGTTCATTATCATTCCCATGTAAAATATGAGTTCTAACACTCAACAGTTTATCTATCAGTTCAATATCTTGGTCCGATATAATTTTAATGTCCTTCAAAACTGTGACCATTGAAAACAACGAAAGATTTTCCCCATCGGGTGTTAATTCATTTATCAACGCCTCAATCTCTTTCCACTTATTTATAATTTGATATGAAGAAATCTCATATCCTTCTCTCCTATAATTATGAGGTCTCATTTTTATCATACTTTTAAACAACATTGAGAACAGGGCGATAAACAATCCAACAAAAACAAGAACAAATGCCATCATCATGAACGAATCATATCGAGCAATATCACTGAATTCACTCCACATCATGAGCATTAATCCAAAGAATGCATATACAATACCCATCATAGAAGTCAATGAAAGCATCCTATTCTGTTTTTGAGTTTTCTTATCATTTCTTAAGGTTGCTTTAGTAGCAACATCTAATCGAATTAAATCAGATGGATTAATTAAATCTGCATCCATTTCACGCATATCGCCTAAAATACGTTCCACCAATAAATCCTTGTATTCTTCCCCTAATTCATCAACTATTACTTTCAACCTTTGATCCGAAATATTATATCTCATCCTATTCACCTCCCATAAAATATGTAACAATCGTTGCCACAAATGCTATTGAGGTTACTATCAGAAAAACAACAAAATACCCCAAATTGAATGTACTTTCAGCGGTAATAAACTTTTCAGGCAAAAACATCAAACCCGCGATAAACAACAATATCTCCGATATTATACGAACAACAATAAGTACAATATTTCTTTTCTTTTGTGTTCTATTTCTTCTTACTGCTTGAAAAATAATATTATCTGTAATCTCTGTTGATGCACCATTCTCTCGAATAAGTTCTTCAACTTTTTCTGCTTCTTTTATAATCTCCAGCGTATATTTTTGAGATTGTTCTTCCAATCTACTTTTGGCACTATCAGTAAAATTACGGACTTTATCATCTGCAATTTCAAATTTTATTTCCAAAGTTCGTCCTCCTTCGTATGACTTTTCAAACCATCACATAATTATTCTAAAAATAATTATTAGTATTGTCAAATCTATTTCATCACCTAAAATTATAGCCCGATTTCAATATGGAATTTTATTTAGCTTCATATGCAAAAAGACCACTCCCAAGTCTTCACTTGAAAGTGGTCCATACACACTGGTTAATACTTTATTTATCCAAACTCTTCATCGTCGGGAACAACAATACATCCCTAATCGCCGGTGAATCTGTAAGGAGCATTACGAGACGGTCGATTCCGTATCCGATACCACCTGTTGGAGGCATACCGATTTCAAGAGCATTCATGAAATCTTCATCGGTTGTGTTAGCTTCTTCATCACCTGCTGCCAGAGCTGCTTCCTGTGCTTTGAAACGTTCTCTCTGGTCGATTGGATCGTTTAATTCTGAGTATGCATTACACATTTCACGGCATGTAATGAATAACTCAAATCTTTCTACATAGTCTGGGTTACCCGGAATTCTCTTAGTAAGAGGAGAGATTTCTACCGGGTGGTCCATAATAAATGTAGGCTGAATCAAATGTTCTTCTACAAACTCTTCAAAGAAAAGATTTAAGATGTCGCCACGGGTATGTCTGTCTTCATAATGAACACCCTTCTCGTCAGCGATTTTCTTAGCTTCATCTGCATCCTTAACAGTAGAAAAATCAACGCCTGCGTATTTTTTAACCGCATCAATCATGGTCATTCTTTCGAATGGTTTTTCTAAGTCGATTTCAATACCGCCGTACATAACTTTAGCAGTACCGTTTACTTCCATGGCAACATGACGGAACATATTCTCTGTTAAGTCCATCATTCCCTTATAGTCTGTATATGCCTGATATAATTCCATCAGGGTAAATTCCGGGTTATGTCTTGTATCAAGACCTTCGTTACGGAATACTCTACCGATTTCGTATACTCTTTCAAGACCGCCTACGATTAATCTCTTTAAGTAAAGCTCAAGAGAAATACGAAGCTTAACGTCTTCATCAAGGGCATTGTAATGTGTTTCAAATGGTCTTGCAGCAGCACCACCTGCGTTAGATACTAACATTGGTGTTTCCACTTCAAGGAAGCCCTGTCCGTCAAGATAACGTCTGATAGAGCTGATAATCTGAGAACGTTTTACGAATGTTTTCTTAACATCTTCGTTCATGATTAAGTCTACATATCTCTGACGATAACGGATATCTGTATTGGTTAAGCCGTGGAACTTCTCAGGGAGAATCTGAAGGCTCTTTGACATCAAAAGTACGTTAGAAGCATGGATTGAGATTTCTCCGGTTTTTGTCTTAAATACTTCACCTTCGATACCTACAATATCACCGATATCATATTTTTTGAAATCAGCATATGATTCTTCTCCGATGCTGTCACGTGCTACATATGACTGGATATTACCCTTTAAATCCTGAATGTTACAAAAAGAAGCTTTACCCATAACACGCTTAGACATAATACGTCCTGCTACGCGCACGCTCTTTCCTTCCCATTCTTCAAAGTTATCCTTTACATCTGTACTGTGTGCTGTTACGTCATATTTCATGACTTCAAAAGGATTCTTACCTGCTGCCTGTAAATCCTGTAATTTTTCTCTACGGACTTTTAATAACTGGTTTAAATCCTGCTCCTGTACATTCTGATTCTGGTTCTGATTCTGCTCTGACACTTTCATCACTCCTTAACTCTTATCTGCGGATTAATTGGATCTTTCAATACCTAAAACTTTATATTTCAATACACCTGCCTGTGTTTCTACCTGTACTGTCTGTCCTTTTTTCGCACCGATTAATGCTTTACCAACAGGTGATTCGTTGGAAATCTTACCCTTTAAGCTGTTTGCCTCTGTGGAACCAACGATTTTATATTCTAATTCTTCATTATATTCTACGTCTAAAATAGTAACCTTACATCCGATGCTGATTCTGTTTAAATCAACTTCCTCTTCTACAACAACTTCAGCGTTTTTAAGAATCTTCTCTAATTCTTCAATTCTTGCTTCGATGTCACGCTGTTCGTCTTTTGCTGCATCATATTCAGCGTTTTCGGATAAGTCGCCCTGTTCTCTTGCTTCTTTAATCTTCTGAGCTACTTCTTTTCTCTTAACTACTTTCAAATCCTGTAATTCGTCTTCGTATTTTCTAAGACCTTCGTAAGTAAGTATATTCTTCTTTTCTTCCATCTTTATTACCCTTCCCATTCTCGTTTTTATTGTGTAATCCCTTAAATTCTGCGTCACAAGGATTATATTTGCCCGTATAACTACGGTATTATACCTTATATGCCTAAAACCTGTCAAGCATGAAAGATTTTACGAAAAAAGATTCATAATCATTTCTTCCAATTCCTCAAAGCTTTCCAAATAATTAATCTGCTGTCTGAGTTTTGCGGAATGGGGATATCCCGTTGTGTACCAGGACATATGCTTACGCATCTCCCGGATTCCCGTATAGTCCCCTTTATATTGTCTCTGAAGCTTGGCATGCTTAAGAATTGTGGCCTTTACCGTTTCCTTATCCGGTTTTTCTTCCATCTGCCCTGTTCTAAAATAAGTATCTAACTGATGGAATATCCACGGATTCCCTTGGGCGCCTCGCCCAATCATAACACCGGCACATCCTGTTTCCTTTAACATTCTTTCTGCATCTAATGCAGTGCAGATGTCTCCGTTTCCAATAACAGGAATACGAACCGCTTCCACCACCTGTCTGATAATATCCCAGTCGGCTTTGCCGGAATAGTACTGTTCTCTTGTTCTTCCGTGTACCGCAATGGCAGATGCCCCGGCATCCTCTAAGTACTTAGCCATTTCTACCGCATTCACATGGTCATCATCAAAACCTTTTCTGATTTTGGCGGTAACAGGCTTTTGAATGGCTGCCACTGTTTTACGGACAATTTCTGCCGCAAGCTTAGGATTTTTCATAAGCGCTGAGCCTTCATGGTTATTGACAACCTTAGGCACCGGACATCCCATATTAATGTCCAAAATAGAAAATGGTCTTTCCTCAATTCTTGCCGCCATCTGACTGATAATATCAGGGTCTGAACCAAACAACTGCAAAGAAACCGGAATTTCCTCTTCATGAATTTCGAGTAAGGTCTCCGTATTCTTGTTGTTATAGTAAATTGCCTTGGCACTTACCATTTCCATACATAGCAAACCCGCACCCTGCTCTTTACAAATCAAGCGGAACGGCAGATCGGTTACCCCTGCCATTGGTGCGAGAATGATATTATTCTTTAATTCTACATTTCCGATTTTAAGCTTATTCATTTCTGTTTCTCATCATGTCACAGTGACTGTACTATGACAGATTCTCATTTATTATTTGTTCTTGCAATTCTTATCATATATGATTTTAAGACCATCCAAGGTTAAAGAAGGATCATATACATCAATCATATCCGTTTCATCGGAAATCAATCTTCCCAAGCCTCCGGTTGCCACGACTTTTAAGTCCGAAAGGCCCGTCTCTTTTTTCACCTGACGGATAATGTATTCTGTCTGGCCAATCTGACCGTATACAAGTCCCGCCTGCATGCTGGAAATGGTCTCTGAAGCCAGAATGGACTTTGGTTTTTTAATCTCGATTTCCGGAAGTTTCGCAGTATCTTCCCATAAAGCCTTGGCAGAAATACGGATACCCGGCGCAGTAATACCCACACCAAATTCTCCTTTTTCATTCACAAGGTCATAAGTTGTAGCCGTTCCAAAATCCAAAACCAACACAGGACCGCCGTATTTTTCATAAGCAGCTACCACGTCTACAATTCTGTCCGGTCCGATTTCTCTTGGGTTATCCGCAGTAATCACAATTCCGGTTTTTACCCCCGGTCCCACAATAATCGGTGTACAATTTAAATATCTTATGATGGCACCTGTCAAAGAATGCATCACATTTGGTACAACGCTTGCAATAATAACGCCTTCGATATTTTTAAAATCCACCCCATTTGCCTTTAAAAGCTCACGGATATTAATACCATACTCGTCCGAAGTCTTTGGTTGCTTACTCATCATTCGAAAAGTAGTTATCATTTCATTTTCTTTATAAACACCAAAAGTAATATTCGTATTTCCAACATCAATGACTAAAACCATGTTTGTCTCCTTATTCTTCCAATAATCCGCTTACATCTTCTTTTAAAATAAATACTCTGTAAAAAAGATTCAAGGATTCCAATAATTCCTGTCTCTTTCGCTGTATTTCTTTTACAAGCAGGGCACTGCCGATATCATCATAGTAAAAGTCATCCGCATCTGCCTGGGTTTCAATCTGCAACACACCCTCTTCGTCAAACACCAACGTAATGATTCCGCCAACTTCCTCGGTAAACAGCACGCAGATAATATGCAATTCATCCTGAATGGACTGTGGCATTGCCTTAAACTGTTCATTAAAATAATATTTCTTGTCATACGCATTGGCGCCGCAAAGCACTACTCTTTCCTGACTCATAGCTTACTCCGTTCTAAACCGCAAAGCGTAACGCACCTGCGATTTTCTATCATTTACACATATCCGTACAAACCGCGCACGGAAACCTCTCCGGCATAGATGGGACGGATGTTACCATCCGCAAGCTTTACTAACAGCTGTCCCTCATGATCAATACCAAGGGCAATCCCCTGATACTCTCCTTTGGGGTCTAATACCTTCACTTCACGGTTTTTGTTAATAAGCAATTCTTCGTAAGTATCTTTTAACAGACTTAAATCCTTTTTACTGCAAAACAACGGATAGAAATGCCCAAATTCATTCATAATCCCATCAAGCAATTCATCCCTGTCAAAAGAAAACCCCGTTTCCATCCTCATGGATGTGGCAATATCTTCAATATCCTCCGGGAAACCATTCTGATTCACATTTACGCCGATTCCCACTACCACATAGTCAATATCGCATCCCTTTAACTGCATCTCCGTCAAAATACCACAGGCCTTTTTCCCATTGATAACAATATCATTGGGCCATTTAATTAAAATCTCCGGTACTTCCTTCACCCCGGTTTTTTTCATCATTTTTTCAATTGCCTTTGCAACACTGACTGCTGCCACCAAGGTAATCATGGACGCCTGATCCGGCAATAGCCCCACATTTTCATAAGGGCGTAACAAAAAACTCATTGCCAGGGTTGTCTTTTCACCGGTATGCCAGCTTCTGCCTTTTCTGCCTTTTCCCGCAGTCTGGACATCCGCTGTCACTACCGTACCCTCTTTGGCATCTTTTTGAGCCAGACGTTTTGCTTCTTCATTGGTGGAATCGGTTATCGGTAAAAAAATAATCTCTTTATCCACTACTGTTTCAATCCTTATACCCACTGTGAGCAATCGCCCAAAGTAGCCGCCATAACAGCCTTAATGGTATGCATACGGTTTTCACCTTCGTCAAATACCACTGACTGGGCAGAGCTAAATACTTCATCTGTTACCTCTAACTCTGTAAGACCAAATTTCTCATAAATTTCTCTTCCCACTTTGGTCTTTAAATCATGATATGCAGGCAGACAATGCATAAAGATAGCATCTTTCCCCGCATTTTCCATTACCTTGGCATTTACCTGATATGGATATAATTCCTTAATTCTTGATTCCCATACTTCCACCGGTTCACCCATGGATACCCATACGTCTGTATAGATAACATCTGCGTCCTTGGTTCCTTGCATTACATCTTCTGTCAACGTAATGGTTGCACCGCTTTCCTTGGCATATTCTTCACATAAAGCCACAAGGTCAGCGTCCGGAAAATAATTCTTTGTGGTACATGCAACGTAGTGCATACCTAATTTTGAGCATGCAATCATTAAGGAATTACCCATATTGTATCTTGCATCACCCATATATACTAATTTAACGCCTTTTAATCTTCCCAGTTTTTCACGGATGGTTAACATGTCCGCAAGCATCTGTGTCGGATGGTATTCATTGGTAAGACCATTCCAAACAGGTACTTTAGAATATTTAGCAAATTCTTCCACGATTTCCTGTCCATAACCACGGTATTCAATTCCGTCAAACATTCCTGCAAGAATGGCTGCTGTGTCTGCAACACTTTCCTTTGTACCAATCTGTGATACAGAAGGATCAAGGTATGTAGTTCCCATTCCTAAATCGTGGGCAGCAACTTCAAAAGCACAACGGGTACGTGTACTGGTCTTTTCAAAAATAAGAGCAATATTTCTTCCTCTGTAAACATCTACCAATTCACCCTTTTTCTTTTTGTCCTTTAATACTGCTGCCAAATCAAGAAGATATAAAATCTCTTGCGCAGTATAATCCTTTAATGTTAAAAAATCGCGTCCTACTAAATTCATGTTTTTACCTCCATTGCTTCCTTCTTAGTGGCCCGCCACTGAAAAAGGAAAAGAGTCCTTGCGGCTACGCAAGGACCTTTCTTTATGTTATTCCTTTGTGATTACTTCCTTAAATGATGTTGCAAGACCTGCAAGTCCCTGAATCTCAGACGGGATAATAATCTTGGTTGCTTTGCCGTCTGCTGCCTTTTCAAATGCTTCAAGGCTCTTAAGCTTTAATACTGCGTCATCTGCGCCGGCTTCCTTAATCATGCGGATACCGTCTGCAGTAGCCTGCTGTACTTTCATAATCGCTTCAGCCTGACCTTCCGCTTCACGGATTGTCTTTTCTTTTTCAGCTTCCGCTCTTAAGATTGCTGTTGCTTTTTCAGCTTCTGCTTCAAGAATTGCTGCTGCTTTCTTACCTTCTGCAACAGTGATGCTTGCCTGTTTCTCACCTTCTGCTCTTGTAACGGCTTCACGACGTTCACGTTCTGCCTTCATAACTTTTTCCATTGCGTTCTGGATATCAGCAGGTGGAATAATATTCTTAAGTTCTACACGGTTTACCTTGATTCCCCATGGGTCTGTTGAAACATCCAAGGTTGCTCTCATCTTGGTATTGATGGTCTCTCTTGATGTTAAAGTCTCATCAAATTCAAGCTCACCGATAATGTTACGCAGTGTGGTCGCTGTCAGATTTTCAATAGCCATAATCGGACGTTCCACACCGTAAGTATACAACTTAGGATCTGTAATCTGATAGAATACTACTGTGTCAATTCTCATGGTTACGTTGTCGCTTGTGATAACAGGCTGTGGAGCAAAGTCAACTACCTGCTCTTTTAACATAACCTTATTTGCTACTTTATCAACGAATGGTATTTTAAAATGCATACCAACATTCCATGTTCCCTGATAAGCACCAAGACGTTCAATAACATACGCACTTGCCTGTGGTACAATCTTCACACAAGAGAACAACAATATTACTAATAATACTAAAAGTACAATCAAAACAACTAATACCGGATCATTCATGTCTTATTCCTCACTTTTCTTCACAATTAATTTTACTCCTTGGATTTCCTCAATGATAACCACCGCATCCTTAGGAATAATCTCATCCTCCAAAGCACGCGCTGTCCATTCGATTCCTCCAACGGATGCTGCTCCTGTTCCAAGCAGATTATTGATTTCAGATGTTACAACGGCCTGCTCGCCGATTAGACTCTCTGAATTAGTCTTTACCCTTTCACGGTTAAAATACCTGACTGCAATGGGTCTTGTAAATATCAGAAGGATACCTGATACCACTAAAAAGATTACAATCTGAAGCCACGGTTTTCCCCCTGCCATTGCTACAAATACAGATACCAGGGAGCCGCCCGCAAACCAAATAGTTGTTAATCCCATGGTTGCAAGTTCAATCACCACTAATATTACCAAAGTAATCAGCCAAAAAATAACCATATTCATTCTGAACACCCCTTTCTGACCATAGAAACATCTTACATTATTTTATTTCCCCTTGCAAGTCCTAATGCATTAATAGAAGCAACTAAGGGAGATGCAACTGCATCCCCCTTTACGAATCAGAAATATGAATTAATAAAATACGTGGTCACCGATAACCTGACCTTCTTTTGTTCCTGTTCTTCTAAAGAACAGACAATCACCAACCGGTGATTCGCCGGATAAAGCAGCTTTTGCTGCTTCATAACAGCTTTCTGTGGCTTTTTCTTCATCTAAGATTCTTGCCAAGAATCCGCTTCCCGCAGGTGAGAACTGATTCTTCTGATAAATAACCTCTTCAATGGTATCCGGGAATCGTTTATTTTCCAAACGGTTTAATACTACCGCGCCTACTGCAACCTTACCGTCATAAGACTGATTACCGGCTTCACAGTAAATAATGGACGCAAGAAGTGTTAATTCCCATTCTGATGCCGAGAATTCACCATAGTCCGTAATTCTTGCCAATCGCTCTGCTTCTTCCAAAGCTTCACGCTCTTTAATCTCTTCCACAGTTTCTCCACTGTCTACGAGAATTTCTACTACCACATAATCCGAAGATACATAAGCTTCAGTTTCATCAAAAGTAATTGAAACCCAGTCATCCCCGTCTTCATATGCATCTGTCACTGTTAACACATCATCCTTGTTAACAAAACCACAGGTTACGCCCTCTGAATCAGCTTCTCCTCTGATTCTAAGACCATCCTCAAGAACAACTGCAACCTTTTCCCCTACTTCTCTTGCAAGGGTTTCTGCATCATCTCCAAAAAGAAGATAATCATCAGAACACCAGCCTACTACATTGCCGGATTTTAATTTGGTCCAACCGTCCTGTCTTTCTAAAATAACTCCACCACATTCGGCATATAACTTGCCGACTCTTTTTGAATCGCCGCTTGGCTCCTCGCGAACATTCAAACTGTTTTTGATATTCGCCATAACAAGCTCTGCTTCTTCTGTTTCCGGGGTATCTTCAATGGTTAATTCTTTTTCGGTACCTCCGTTAACACTCTCAATGTACTCTTTCAAATCATCTGTATTCATTGTGATGTCTGCATCAATAATCAGTGCAGCACCCGCATTTAATGTATCCAGATAGTCTGTATAAGTTGCTTCTGATCCGGTCCCTCGTGTAAGAAACATCAATGCACTGGCCACTACCATAACTACTCCGGTAAGTAACCAATTTCTCTTTGTTCTCATTCAAACCTCCAAATTGTTACTACTGTTACATCATCGATTTTTTGTTACGGCGTTCATAATATCAAAGGGTTATTTTTTTGTCAAGTCATGAATTTTAGAGAATTTTCGATTTATTCACACAAGCTTCCATGGCTTCCATGATGGCAGCCCTGAATCCGCATTCCTCTAAAACCTTCACTGCTTCGATGGTTGTACCGCCCGGAGAGCACACCATATCCTTCAATTCTCCCGGATGTTTTTCCATCTCAAGAACCATCTTAGCGCTTCCCAAAACTGCCTGTGCAGCAAACTCGTAAGCCTGCTTTCTCATCATTCCTGCATTCACGGCTGCATCGGCCATTGCTTCTATCATCATAAACACATATGCCGGAGAGCTTCCGCTTACCGCTACCACTGCATCCATGAGATTTTCCGCTACCATTCCTGCTTTTCCGAAGCTGTTTAAAATACTAAGAACCGTATCCAGTTCTTCTTTGGATAAATTGCCGTTATGACACATTCCCGTACAGCCTTCCAACACAAATGCCGGGGTATTTGGCATGCAACGGACCAGCTTGATTTTTTTACCAAATAAAGTTTCATAAAACTCCATCTTTTTTCCCGCTGCAATGGTTACAATAATCTTATCTTCATGAATACTGTCGCGGATTTCTTCAATGACCTGTTGCATAAATACAGGCTTTACTGCCAAAAAGACGATATCGGCTTCCTTCGCCACTTTACAGTTATCTGTTGTGGTAAGAATCCCGTATTCTTCATGCAGTGCAATCAGCGCACTTTCTGTTCTTCTGGAAGCAATAATATCCGAAGGACTTACTACTTTCTTCTTTAATAATCCTGCAATAATTGCAGTGGACATATTCCCGGTTCCGATAAATCCGATTTTCATTTTGACACACGTTCCTTTCTTTTAAAAGCGAGTGTTATTTAATTAACCTCTACGCTGTCTTTCCGCTTCATAGATTAAAAGCGAGGTGGCGATTGCCGCGTTTAAGGATTCCAACTTTCCATGCATGGGAATCTTAATATAGGTATCTGCCATAACAGCTGTTTCCTCTGTTAATCCGTTGCCTTCGTTTCCGATTAAAAAAGCCGTACTGCCTGTGTAATCCTGGCTATCGTAATAGGTTGTCCCCTTAAGATGAGCGGCATAAACACGGACTTTATTTTCCTTTAACAACTCTATTGTTTGACGTGTTTCTTCTATATATATAAAGGGAACACGATAAATGGAACCCATAGTGGCACGAATGGTCTTCGGGTTATAAATATCAACTGTTTTTTTTGTCATAATAACTGCATGGACACCTGCTCCCTCGGAAGTCCTCATAATAGTTCCAAGATTGCCAGGGTCCTGTAAGTTCTCTAAAAAAACAAATAGTGAACCGGAATCTGTTTTTTGCAGAATATTTGTTAAATCATAATGTAACTTTTTCAAAACACATAAAACGCCTTGTGGTGTTAGTGTGTCCGACATTTTCTGGAAACATTCATCCGAAACAGTTTCATAACCACATTTCTGCAATTTTTCAAGTATTTCCTGTTTTTCCGGTTCTGTAGAATGAATCAGGTTTTGTTCGTAGGTTTGTGATACATAGACTTCTCTCACAAGCTCTAGCGGGGCTTCCAAAAACATTTTTACGCCCTCAACCACAAAAGAGTCCTGTTCATTTCGCACCTTACTCTTTTGCACCAGATTCACTACATTTTTTATCTTTGCATTTGAAAGACTGGTAATCATCCCTTTAGCCTCCAAGCTTAGGTTTTACATAGACAATGCACGGCTTACCTGATACTGGTATTCAGGAATATCTTTCTGCATTGCAAGTGCTTCATCAATATCAAAATCCTGAAACTCTCCGTTTCTGTATCCTACCACGCGGTTCGTCTTTCCTGCACAAAGAATGTCAGCTGCATAAGCTCCCATAATAGACGCATAATATCTGTCCTTACAGGTTGGATTACCGCCACGCTGCATGTATCCTAAGATAGTAGCACGGGTTTCAATACCGGTAGCTGCTTCAATTCTTCTTGCCATGGAAGTAGAATGTCCGATACCTTCCGCATTAATAATAATGTGGTGAGTCTTGCCTCTTTTACGGTTATTAATGATATTGTCAATAATCTTTTGTTCGTTGTAATCATATTTTTCAGGAAGAAGGATATCTTCCGCACCATTTGCAACACCGCACCAAAGCGCAATGTAACCTGCGTTACGTCCCATTACTTCAATAATCGAACATCTTTCATGGGAAGAAGAAGTATCCCTAACCTTATCAATTGCTTCCATTGCGGTATTAATAGCGGTATCAAATCCGATGGTATAATCAGTACATGCAATATCAAGGTCAATGGTTCCGGGAATGCCCACCGCATTAATTCCCTGGCGTGCAAGCGCCTGGGCGCCACGGTAAGAACCGTCACCGCCGATAACTACAAGACCATCGATTCCGTGTTTTCTACAAATTTCGGCACCCTTAATCTGTCCTTCTTCCGTACGGAATTCCGAACAACGGGCTGTACCCAAAACAGTACCGCCTCTTTGGATAATATCCGAAACAGAGTGCTTTTGCATATCGATAACTTCATCATTTAAAAGTCCCTGATAACCTTTTTTAATTCCTTTTACGCTAACACCATTTGCAAGTGCCTTACGCACTACAGCTCTGATTGCTGCATTCATACCCGGTGCATCACCGCCGCTTGTCAGTACACCGATTGTTTTAATCTCTTTTGCCATATGTCCTCCACTATACTACTTTTACATTTTCAGCCCCGAACAATTGTGATATTTTTTGCACAAATGCCGGTTCAATACAAACACTTAGATTCTTAGGTAATACTTTCATCTGCTTGGTATCCTGAAGAAATACCACAACACTGTCCTTACCGTCTGAATCTGCGATTGCTTCCATTAACATACTTTCTTTTAATTTATAGTCCTCAAGATTTGAAAATTTTATCCAAAGCTTCTTGGGAATATCTTCAAAGGCCGTAATGGATTCTAAAATAAGCTTTCCGTCTTTTTCTTCCTCAATACTGACCTTACCCTTAATAAACACTTTGCTGTCTTCCACTAACTTAGTAACATTTTTCTCATAATCCCTTGGGAACACAATAACTTCAACGCTTCCCACTAAGTCTTCCACTGTTAAAAATGCCATTACCTTATCGTTCTTAGTGTACTTAATCTTCTTTTCAGCAATGAGTCCGCCAATGACTACAGATTCTCCGTCCTTGCTTTCAAGCTTGGATACGCCCGTCTCTTCATCCAGATAAAAATCCGAAGTTTTCGCAGTAATATTTTTACTCCAAATGGCTGTATATTCATCTAATGGATGTCCGCTGACATATACACCCAACACTTCTTTTTCAAAAGCAAGCTTCATTTCCTTGCTGTATTCTCCCACATCAGGTAATTTCACATCATAGTCTTCTTTTTCCGACTCATCCACGATATCAAAAAGAGACATCTGACCTGCCATGTTGTTCTTTTTATTCTGATGAATACCGTCCATAATCTGGATGTAGATACTCATAAACTGCTTTCTGGTTCCTCCAAGGCTGTCAAAAGCCCCCGCCTTAATGAAGTTTTCAATGGCGCGCTTATTTACATCACATTCTGCCTGTGAGGTTCTTGTCAGGAAATCATTCAGATTGGTAAAAAGACCTCTTTCTTTTCTTTCCTTAATAATTGCCTCAATAACCGGACGCCCCACACTCTTAATGGCTGTCAGGGCATATCGGATTTTACCGTTTGAAACAGAGAATACCGCTTCTCCTTCATTAATATCCGTCGGCAGCATCTCAATGCCCATGGAACGGCAGGATAAAATATATTCCGATACTTTTCCCGGATTATCAATAACCGAAGTCATTAACGCCGCCATGAATTCTACGGGATAATAATATTTTAAGTATGCAGTCTGGTAAGAAACCACCGCATAACAAGCCGCATGGGATTTGTTAAACGCGTACTTGGCAAAATCCATCATTTCGTCATAGATATGGCCTGCCACCGTTTCTGAAATTCCCTTAGAAATACATCCCGGAACCCCTTCTTCGGCATTACCATAGACAAAATTAGCACGCTCTTTTTCCATGACGGATTGTTTTTTCTTACTCATGGCACGGCGTACAAGGTCGCTTCGTCCCAAGGTATAGCCGCCTAAGTCACGCACAATCTGCATAACCTGTTCCTGATACACGATACATCCGTATGTAGGTTTCAAAATTTCCTCTAATTCCGGACATTCATATCGGATTTTGTCAGGATTATTTTTTCCTTCAATATATCTTGGAATAAAATCCATAGGTCCCGGACGATAAAGGCTAATACCCGCTATAATGTCTTCCAGGCTCTGTGGCTTTAATTCTTTCATAAAGCTTTTCATACCGCCGCTTTCAAGCTGGAACACACCATCTGTTTTTCCGGTTCCTATGGATGCAAGCACCTTAGGATCATTGTAATCAATGGTCTGCATATCAAGCTCTATGCCGGTTGTATTTTTAATATTGTTAATTGCATTCTTAATAACGGTAAGGGTACGAAGTCCCAAAAAGTCCATCTTAAGAAGGCCCAGTTCTTCCAGCGTGGTCATAACAAACTGGGTGGTAATAGAGCCGTCACTTCCTCTGGAAAGAGGCACAAACTCATCTGCCGCCTTCGGACAGATAACCACACCCGCAGCATGCATGGAAGTATGTCTTGGCAATCCCTCCAAACGCATACACATATCTATTAAAGTATGAACCTGTTCATCTTCCTTGTACAGGTTTCTGAATTCCACATTCATCTGCAAAGCTTTCTCAATGGTAATGTTAAGCTCATTCGGAATCATCTTTGCAATCTGGTCACAGAAATTATATGGCAAATCCATGGCACGCCCTACGTCACGGATAACACCCTTTGCCGCCATGGTACCAAACGTTACAATCTGAACCACTTTGTCAGCGCCATATTTACGTCCCACATAATCGATAACTTCCTGTCTTCTTTCATAACAGAAGTCAATATCGATATCGGGCATGGATACACGTTCCGGATTTAAGAAACGCTCAAATAATAGGCTGTACTTAATGGGGTCAATGTCCGTAATCTGAAGCACATACGACACAATACTTCCTGCCGCACTTCCTCGTCCGGGACCAACCGGAATATCATGTTCCTTGGCATAGTTAATAAAATCCCATACAATCAGGAAATAATCCACATAGCCCATTCTCTTGATAACACCTAACTCATAGTCAAGTCTCTCTTTTAACTGTCCGTTATCATTAGGATAACGCTTCCTTAAACCATCCTCACATAATTTATTCAAATAGGTCCATGAAGTATACCCCTCTGGCACCTCATAATGTGGGAGTTTGGTCACGCCAAATTCTATTTCTACATTACAGCGGCCTGCAATCTTTTGGGTATTCTCCAACGCCTCTAAGGCATAGGGGAATAAAAGATTCATCTCCGCTTCGCTTTTAACATAATACTGACCGCCCTCATAACGCATACGGTCATCATCCGTTACTTTTTTCCCCGTCTGGATGCAAAGAAGCACATCATGGGGCTTGGCGTCCTCGGCATAGGTATAGTGCACGTCGTTGGTAGCAACCAAAGGAATGCAAAGTTCATTACTCATTTTAAGAAGTGCCGTATTAACTGTTTTTTGTTCCGGTATGCCATGGTCCTGTAACTCTAAAAAGAAGTTCCCTTCACCGAAGCATTCCTGTAACTTAAGGGCAGACTTTTTGGCTTCTTCGTAAAAGCCCTTAATGATGTATCTTGGGATCTCACCTGCAAGACAGGCTGAAAGAGCAATAATGCCTTCGTGATATTCACGCAATACTTCCATATCTACTCGGGGACGATAGTAGTATCCTTCCGTAAATCCCTTGGATACTATTTTCATCAGATTAGCATAACCCACGTTATTCTCTGCAAGCAACACCAAATGGTGATATCTGTCTTCTCCACCGGTTAATTCCTTATCAAAACGGGAACCCGGAGCAACATATACTTCACAGCCGATAATGGGCTTAACACCGGCATCCCTGGCAGCACGGTAAAAATCAATCACACCGTACATAACGCCATGGTCCGTAATGGCAGCGCTGTCCATGCCAAGTTCTTTGACCCTTTTCACATATTCAGTTATCTTATTCGAGCCGTCCAAAAGACTGAATTCCGTATGGACATGAAGATGGGCAAATGCCATGAAATATGTTCCCCTTCCGTATAAATTCTTACCCTTTAGTCTAGCACAATTGCGACTTATAAACAAGAACAAAGAGTCCTCGTTTTGCGTTCCGTAAAAGTAAAAAAGAGCCCCGTCTTTCATGACGGAGCTCATCTTTCATTAAGCAAGATATGCTTTTAATTCATCTACTTTATCCAGTTTTTCCCAAGGTAAATCAAGGTCATTACGTCCGAAGTGACCATATGCTGCGGTCTGTTTGTAAATCGGGCGGCGAAGGTTAAGCATCTTAATAATTCCTGCAGGGCGTAAATCAAAATGTTTACGGATAATGTCTACCAACTTATCATCGGCAATTTTACCCGTTCCGAAGGTATCAACCATAACAGATGTAGGATGTGCTACACCGATTGCGTATGATAACTGGATTTCACACTTTTTAGCAATGCCTGCTGCTACGATATTCTTTGCAACATAACGTGCTGCATAAGCTGCGCTACGGTCAACTTTGGTACAGTCCTTTCCTGAGAAAGCACCGCCGCCGTGACGTGCGTATCCGCCGTAAGTGTCTACGATAATCTTTCTTCCTGTAAGACCTGAGTCACCGTGTGGTCCGCCGATTACGAATCTTCCTGTAGGATTAATAAAGAATTTAGTATCTGTGTCAATCATATCTTTGGGAAGAACCGGGTCAAATACATACTTTTTAATATCGTCATGAATCTGTTCCTGTGTTACATCAGGATCATGCTGTGTAGAAAGTACAACGGCCTCCAATCTCTTAGGAATACCTGCTTCATCATATTCAACAGAAACCTGGGTTTTTCCGTCCGGTCTTAAATAAGTAAGTGTTCCGTTTTTACGCACTTCTGTTAATTTTAATGCAAGCTTATGTGCAAGTGAAATAGGATATGGCATAAATTCCGGCGTTTCGTCAGAAGCATAGCCAAACATCATACCCTGATCTCCGGCACCGATTGCATCGATTTCTTCTTCGCTCATGGTACGTTCTTTTGCTTCTAAAGCTTTGTCTACACCCATAGCGATATCTGTTGACTGCTTATCCAATGTGACCATAACTGCACATGTATTCGCATCAAAACCATATTCTGCCTTTGTATATCCGATTTCTCTTACTGTATCGCGCACAATTGCAGGAATATCAATGGTAGCTTTTGATGTAATCTCTCCCATTACAAGTACAAATCCGGTGCTTGTACATGTCTCGCAAGCTACACGGCTCATAGGGTCCTGTGCCATTAAAGCATCTAATACTGCATCTGAAACTGCATCACAGACTTTGTCCGGATGACCTTCTGTTACTGATTCTGAAGTAAATAATAATTTCTCCACGTTTTTTCCTCCTTATTCCGAAGCGTTTACGCGAGGAACGCGAGCAAAATATCAGATTTTGCTCTGCGATAATGGAATTTGTGACGCTTCGACACAAATTCCCGATTGAATAAATTGGCTATCAAGCAATTTATTCAATCTGCCTCCTTGTTTAGAAAAAAAATAAAAAAGTCCCTTCTAGGGACTCGACACACTGCAATATCAAATCCCCTTATTGTTCGGTCCTGCCTTAACAGGTTATCGCTCAGGTTGGCACCTTCCAGCCCTGCTGGGGTTGCCGTGGCTTCACAGATCCTTTGTATCTCCACCACTCTGAATAAGAGACATTTTGACAATACACTATTCATACGTTAATGTCAATTACTTTCGTTGACATTAACCGCAAAAAAACTTATAATTTATGATATATAAAGTGATAAGGAAAATGCCTATGAAAAGAATCAGTACTAATGACTTGGTTCCGGGTATGATAACAGCCGAAGATGTATATACATACAGCAATCAGCTGATATTGCCGAAGGGTCTTGTATTAACAGACAAATCCATAACGAAATTGGAATTCTATTCTATTTTGAGTATCAGAGTAGAAGATGAGACTTCTCCGACAGTGACTCCTGTTAGTGACACCATGTCTTACGCAGAACGTATACAGGCAAGTCCCGAATTCAAAGAGTATAAACAACGTTTTGAGAAGAACGTTTCCAATTTTAAAAATTCCATTCAATCCATTGTAGAGAAGAATGTTCCCCTTGATATCGATATCCTGTTATCCGATACCTTGGAGCTTCTTGACAGCAAACATGGTAAAGTGGATGTATTTTCCATGCTTCATAATATGAGAATGTATGATGATCATACTTTTACCCACAGTATTAATGTAGCATTAATCTGTAACGTCTTTGCAGGCTGGCTTCACTTATCCGAAGAAGAGGTTCATCTGGCAACCCTCTGCGGGCTCTTACATGATATTGGTAAACTTATGATTCCGGAATCCATTATCAAAAAACCTAATAAGCTTACAGCCAACGAATATAACATTGTAAAAACACATACGATTGAAGGATATAACATCTTAAATGATGCTCCAATCAATGACCATATTAAGAATGCAGCTCTTATGCATCACGAACGTTTCGACGGAACAGGATATCCATTAGGCCTTGCGGGAGAAAAGATTGACCCCTATGCTAGTATCGTATCCATCGCAGACGTATATGATGCCATGACTTCTGCCCGTGTATACCGTGGTCCGTTGTGTCCGTTTAAAGCTTTGGACATGTTTGTTTCGGAAGGACTTCAAAAATATGAAACCAATGCAATCCTTACCTTTATCCGTAATATTGTTACCACCTATCTTGGTAACAGGGTACGCTTAAGCAATGGTATGGAAGGTGAGATTATCTATATTAACCAGCATAATCTTGCAAGACCGACTATTAAATGCGGTAACTGCTATGTGGACTTAGCGCAGGATATGTCAATAAGTATTGAAGCCATTATCTAACCGGTTTCTATGGTAAAAAAATAAGCTCTATGGAAAATAACTTCCATAGAGCTTTCTTGTTGCTCATTAACCTACTTTTAATTTGAATTTCTGAAGTTCCTTATCACTCTTCACGCGCTCAATCTGTGCTCCCAAGCTCTGAAGTTTCAAATGGAAATCTTCATATCCTCTTTCAATGTATTTGATATCATCAATGGTGGTAAAGCCTTCTGCCGCAAGTCCTGCCATAACGAGGGCTGCGCCTGCACGTAAGTCCGGTGCAGTAAGACCCGCTCCCGTATATTTGCCAACACCTTCAATAATGGCTGTATTACTCTCAACCTTAATGTTAGCACCCATACGTGTAAGCTCGTCCACATATTTGAATCTGTTTTCAAAAATACTCTCTGTTACCGTACTGGTTCCGTCAGCAAGTGCAAGTGCCACAGTAATCTGAGGCTGCATATCTGTAGGGAATCCCGGATACGGCAAGGTCTTAACCTGTGTATGTTCTAACTTCTTAGATGCAACAACACGAACCGCGTCATCTGATTCTTCTACCTCGCATCCGATTTCCAAAAGCTTAGCTGTAATAGATTCCAAATGCTTTGGAATAACGTTCTTAACAGTAACATCACCCTTGGTAACTGCTGCTGCAAACATATATGTTCCTGCTTCAATCTGATCAGGAATAATGGCATATTCTGTCTTATGAAGCTTCTCAACACCTTTAATACGGATTACATCAGTACCTGCACCCTTAATATTAGCACCCATACTGTTTAAAAAGTTCGCCAAATCAACCACATGGGGCTCCTTGGCAGCGTTTTCAATAATGGTCTGTCCGTCTGCAAGAGAAGCAGCCAAAATAATATTAATTGTTGCTCCAACAGACACTTTATCCATGAAAATATGGCTTCCCTTCAGATGCTGTGCCTCTGTACAAACATTACCATGTTCGATTCTAACCTGTGCACCCAAAGCTTTAAATCCCTTGATATGCTGGTCAATAGCACGGCTTCCGATATTACATCCTCCCGGTAAAGCCACTTCCGCCTTTTTATATTTTCCTAATAATGCTCCTAACAAATAATAAGAAGCTCTGATTTTCTTAATACTATCATTATCTACAACAAGGTTTTTAATCTGTGAGCCGTTAATCTTAACCGTATGTCTGTCAATCCGGTTAATAATAACGCCTGCACTCTCCATTGCCTCTAACAAAACATTTACATCACTAACATCCGGAAGGTTCTCAATTAAAACTGTTTCGTCAGTCATAACTGCTGCAGCAACAATTGCCAATGCAGCATTCTTAGCACCACCGATTTCCACTTCGCCTACCAGAGGGTTTCCACCCTTGATTGCGTATTGTTCCATAACGCACCTCGATCTAATATTTATATTCAACGAATCTTATATCCCATACTATATATAATTATCTGTCTAATTATATAATAACCCAATTATCTCAATTTACACCCGTATTATAATACAAAAGCTCACCATTGTAAACCTTTGTTTTTTTACACATGATGAGCTCTTATATTTCTTTATCTGATTGTATTCCTTATCTGCGTTAATCCAGATAATCTAATGGGTCAACAGCTTTTCCGTTGACACGGATTTCAAAGTGAAGATGCGGGCCACTACTTCGTCCCGTATTACCACTCAGAGCAATCTTCTGACCCTGTTCTACCCATTGTCCTCTTGAAACCAGAACCTTACTTAAGTGGGCATATCTGGTCTCAACACCGTTTGCATGCTTAATGTATACACAATAACCATATCCGCTCAACCAGCCTGCGGTTGTTACAGTACCACCGCTTGAAGCATAAATGCTGGTACCCGTAGGTGTTCCCCAGTCCATACCCTTATGATTGGTACTTGCTCCCTTAAGCGAAATATTACGTTTACCAAAGTATGAAGTAATTCTACCTCCGGACAGTGGCTTAATAAAGGTAGGTGGTGTAATAGTTCCTCTCTCTACAATCTTGGCAACCGCTTCAACCACAATTTCTTCTTTGATAATCTCACGTTCCACGACCGTATCATTGATGTAAGTAACATTAGCGACTACCTTACGGTATCCTGCCACCGGTTCTCTCAACACTTCCGACTGAGTAGTATACCACTTATCATTATCCACATAAATAATGTCTTCTTCGTAAGACTCCTCGTAGTAAGTTTCTTCCTGCCACTCAACATTAAGCTCCGGTTCAGGAACGGTAATGATTAATTCCTGTCCCACGCGGATAATGGACTTTTCACTTTCAAGACTATCATTTAATGCAATAATCTCATCCAAAGGCAATCCCACTGTGTTGGAAATTTCTATCAAAGTATCTCCCGACACAACAGTATATATCTGCTGAATCTCCTGCTCTTTTGTCAAAAGATTCAAGGCAGTTTCATAATCCGTTAACTCAGACTTTGGAATGTATGCTTCTACTACCTCAACATCTTCTACAAATCCAATTTCTTTAATACCTAAATCATAGTCTTCAAAATCTTTTTTCTCAGTCAACGAAGATTCATCCAAAATAACGTCAAGCTGTTCTCCCGCACCAACATTCATGGCAAAATCATCCGCTTTATTCTCCGCTATCAGTTCTTCCGTGGTGGAAATTTGTGCTGCCAATACGTTAAGCTCACGGTTTGGATCATAGGCAAGGCTTACGTTAAACTTGTTCTCATTGTCATACTGGTCGATAGCTTCATTTAACAATCGCTCTACTTGGGTCTTTGACTCAAGGCACACCGTAATGTCATTTACCTTAACCAAATATGAACTTTGAACGCTTTCTTCCACACTTCCCCTAAGGACCTTGGTCATGTTATTGAGTACGTCGCCTCTGTCATCCAGTATTCCAAACATAACTTCGCTTCCCCGAAGTTCCATGTCAATTTCCATAAAAGTTAATTCTTCTGACTGTAACGCCACAATCTTTCTTGCCTCACGAAGGCACTTCTCGGCCTCTTCCTCATTGGCAACAGTTCCACATTCCACACCGTTTAAAATAACCATGTATGTATTATCCCCGGTGGATTCTACTTCTATATAATATGGTAAGAAAAAGGCACTGACAATTGCTGCCAGAATAATCACTTTTATATACGATATTCTTAATCTCTTATAATATTTTGTAAACAGTTTCATTATCTATATAAACCCTATTATTGTATATTGCAAAGTTTCCGCATCGTAAACATAATAACAATATTTTTTCATATTGTAAAGATGGACTTTTTCGCACTATAATAAGATAAAATATGTATTGAGGACAAGATTGATATGTCAATTTTCTTTCACATTGATGTAAACTCTGCTTTTTTAAGCTGGAGTGCCATTCGAAAATTGAATAACGGAAGTGATATAGATTTGCGGGAAATTCCATCCATTATCGGCGGCGACACTAAGACCCGTCACGGTATTGTTCTGGCAAAATCCATTCCCGCCAAGAAGTACGGCATTTCTACAGCAGAACCCATTGTGTCAGCCCTTCGCAAATGTCCCACACTCATGATTGAGCCGCCTGACCACGCCTATTACGAAGAACAGAGCAAGCTTTTGATGGATTATTTGCGGGAGCTTTCTCCCCGCATCGAACAGGTCAGTATTGATGAGTGCTACATGGATTTTACGCCTATTGCAAAGGACTATCCCTCTCCCGAAATTGCTGCCCACATGATAAAAGATGAAGTGAAGGCACGTTTCGGTTTCACCGTAAACGTGGGAATCTCAGACAGAAAAGTGCTTGCCAAGATGGCCAGTGATTTTAAAAAGCCCGACTTAGTACATACCCTTTATCATGACGAAATAGAAAAGAAGATGTGGCCCTTGCCCATTTCCTCTCTATACATGTGCGGTAAATCCAGTGTGGACGCACTAAAAAAATTAGAAATCCTTACCATTGGGGATTTGGCTAAAGCTGACCCCTCTATTATCCGTCTTCATTTAAAAAGTCACGGGACACTTCTTTACGACTATGCCAACGGTATTGACTCTTCAGAAGTTGCAGATACCCCAAGCGAATTAAAGGGAATCGGTAACTCTACCACCCTAAGTAAAGATGCCGAAACCTTTGAAGAAATCACCCCCGTATTACTGCGGTTGGCGGAATCCGTAGGAAGAAGGCTCCGTGCTCACGACAAATGTTGTATGATGGTCAGCGTGGAAATCAGATACAGTGATTTTACCAATGTATCACACCAGACAGTACTCCAAGCACCAACCAACAGTGATGACACCATCTACAAAATCTCCTGTGACCTCGCAAAAAAACTATGGAATCACAGGCCGGTACGCCTCCTTGGTATCCGCACTTCCAAGCTTACGGAAACCACTGAGCCTACCCAATTGAATCTTTTTACCATGAACGCAGAAACCACCGATGAAAAACATCGCAAATTAGATGCTGCCCTTGATCTAATCAAAGAAAAATACGGAGACAAAGCGGTGATGCGGGCAAGCAGGATTAAGAAATAACTATTTTCTGATTCTTCGATATATGATATTTTACTTTTGTAATTTGTAGTAGGGTATGGAGTGGTTCTATGGACCGCCTATACCCTATATTTTCTATTATCCAGGGTATAAGACCAATATTTCCTTTGCAATACCCTTTTCCTATTGTTTTTTACAGATTTTGTACCAAAAAAGGGTATTTGCGAATTGTTTTATTCGTAGATACCCTTTTATTTCATTCACTTTAGCATTATAGTGCGAATCACCCCAGGAAAATTCTTATTCTACCCTTTTAATAGTGCATTTACTTCCTCAAGTGTTGGCGGATTCAAAGGCAATGGAAATCTTGAAATTGCAATGGCTGAACAGGCACTGGCAAAACGAACTAATTCATCATCCGACATACCATGAAGTAAGCCATAAACACAACCGGCTTTAAAAGTATCACCTGCTCCCAAAGTGCTTTTTACTTCAACCTGAAACGGTTTCATTTTTTTCATAGGTTGTCCTTTTCTTCCATATATCATTTCCTTTTCTCCGGATGTAATGATAACCAGTCCATCCGTATTTTGAATCATCATCTGATATATTTCATCTATCGTCTTACCTTCTGCATAATAATTGCAGGTACATTCCTTAGACACCACATTAATGGCGGCGTATTTGTGCAAATCCGAATCGTGTCTGCAATCGATCGTAACATATGGCTTTTTATGTTTTTGGCACATCTTAGCTACCATCTGCGTTTCTTCCATAAAAAACGGATCTATTGCAGCGACCTGACATCCCATAATATCCTCTTCCTTAGGCATGCTCCAACGTTTCGCCGCTCCGGGCTCATACAGCGCCTGAAACATCCCCATGGGAGAACGCACCAGTCCCGCTATTACCACATAATCCATCAATCCTTCATAAGAAGGGTCAAAATAAAGAGAAGATAAATCCACTGTTTTATCTTTGTAAAACTCTTTCAAAAGCGGTGCAACCATGGTGCCGATATGGGTTCCGTCAATTTTAACATTCACCCCAAAAGAGGCAAGTACCGTTGCTGCCGTACCCGTTTCTCCACCCGGGAGAAAATATTTTTCTTTAATCTCTGAATACTCATCCGGTTCTAAAAATCCGTCTCTCAGCAAAAAAGAATGTGTACCAAGAATTTGTCCGTGCATATACACTTCAGTTTTTGTCATAGTAATTTCCTCCATTACAATAAATTCGCTGGTCTATACCTCTTTCATACACTCAAATATCCGGTTCTTTTCAAAATCAGCAATAATTTCTTTTGGCAAAAGCTCAATGCATTCTTTTTTATCTGCCCATATAAATGCCTGGTGTTCTTCGCTAAGATTCACAGTTTCTGTTAATGTTTCGCAAAAATAAGCAATAATCAGATACGGATGTTTTGCATTTACCAACGTTACATAAGCAACTCTTTCAATATTGATATCAACAATGCCTGTTTCCTCTCTGATTTCTCTTTTCATAGCTTCTTCAGGATGCTCGCCGTTTTCAATATTACCGCCGGCATTTTCCCAAGTACCTGCACCGATTTCATCTTTACTGCATCGTTGAACCAGTAAAAACCGATTGAGTTTTTTATTAAATATGATACTTTTTACCACAATATCAGCATTCATGGTTGTCCTCCAAAATATATTATCTTTCTTTTTAGAATGAATTTGCCCCGAAATCATTATAATTCAACCAATAAATCATTCCGGGGCATTGTTTTTTATAATTATTTTTTCCTTACACTATAACCAAACGTTCCGAGCTTGTCTCCCATGGAATAGTATTCGCCATGAGAATACACAAGGGGATTTGACAAATCAAGTCTGAAACGCCCTGTTTCATCCATATATTTATCATCCACCTGAACAGCTACTACTTCTGCCATAAACACGGTGTGGCTTCCAAGTTCCATTTTGTTTACTACTTTACATTCAATATTAACAGGACTTTCTGCAATGATAGGGGCTTTCACCTTTAACGCTTCACCCTTCGTAAGTTTCATTGCCGCAAATTTATCTTCGTCCCTGCCACTCTTAACGCCGCAGTAATCTGTGGCAAATACCAACTCTTCTGTTGTCAGATTTATGACAAACTCACCAGACTCTTCTATCATATGATAGGAATGACGTTCCGGTCTTACTGAAATTGAAACCATTGGCGGGTCTGAATTAATGGTTCCTGCCCACGCCACTGTAATAATATTTGCATTTCCTTCTTGGTCAGCCACACTTACCATGACTACCGGCAGGGGATACAACATATTCCCCGGCTTCCAACTCTGTTTCATATACGGTCTCCTTGTACTATTATACTTTCAGTTCTCTGAACGCTTCGGTCCCATTCACTATCCGAGAATTCCAAAAATATTCAAAAGAAGTACAGCAAGATTTGCTGCCGAAAGTAACATAGTAATAATTACTAATGGTTTTGTGCCTCTTACTTTTTTAACAATCTTACGGTTCTGTTCGCTGATTGCTTCTGCCTGGGATGCAAAGCCCTGATCTACAACTGCCTGCACGTTACGATATACCTTAACACATTCTTTATGAATAGCATCAAGACTCTCAGCCTCAGCCTTACGGTTGCTATCCATAGCTTCTTCTAACTGCGTAGCAAGCTCTTCTAACTTGTTATCAGAAACTTCTTTATCTTCAGCAATTTTCTTCTGCTGTTCTTCAATATATACTTCCAATTTATCAGCAATTTCAAGATTCTTAAGATTCAAGCTTCGAATCTCTGAAAGGCGAGCATCATATTCTGCAATCTGCTCTCTTAATCTCTGAAGCTCTCTTTCTTCTGCTTCAGCATTTGCCTTAATAACATCCTGTGCCGTAAATTTCTGTGCAATTTTATCAATGAAAGTGTCCATGAGCCTTCCCATCCTTACCTCTTCCTTATGTGCTAGGTGAATTCCTACACCTCATTTTAACATTTTTACCCATATTGTGCAATAACTCACTTTTAGGGCTCATATTTAGGAAGTTTTGTTTTTCTTTGTGCATTATGCACAAAATTAGTGCCTTGTTTTTTACGTCATTGTTTATGTTTTACATTAACTTTATATCTTGTTCATATTTTGTTCATATTTCATTGGTATACTGAATTTATCAATTAAATAGACTTTATCGTTTGGTAAAAATTTTTTCATAATAGCCGCGGGTCGTAAGATTCGCGGCGCTCCTCATTTTATGGGGAGTTTTTTTATGCAATGATATTGCGCGCTGTGAGCGAGCAGCGCGGCGGTGGTTGGTGTAGGTGCGCGGCGATAGGGGATTCGGATGCTCGGCTGTGGGGGATTCGGATGCTCGGCGGTGGATAAGAAACATCGGCCCCACCGAATGGGCTCTTGGGCTCTGGCGGTGGGGTTCTTCTTCTCCAACTTGCCCCACCAAGTGGGCTCTTGGGCTCTCGCGGTGGGGCTCTTCTTCTCCAACTTGCCCCACCAAGTGGGCTCTTGGGCTCTCGCGGTGGGGCTCTTCTTCTCCAACTTGCCCCACCAAGTGGGCTCTTGGGCTCTCGCGGTGGGGCTCCTCATCTCCAACTTGCCCCACCGGATGGGCTCTTTGGCTCTGGCGGTGGGGCTCCTCATCTCCAACTTGCCCCACCAAGTGGGCTCTTGAGCTCTGGCGGTGGGGCTCCTCATCTCCAACTTGCCCCACCAAGTGGGCTCTTGAGCTCTGGCGGTGGGGCTCTGATTTCAGGCCAAAACCTATTTTATTTAAGGGTATCAGTTGTAGGCAAGCAGCAAGAAAGCCGGAGCAACACACCCCGGCTTTCTTACATTATTTTGCATATTCAATTTCATTCATTTCCCTTTTGGAACCTCTTTACACTCATTTCCCTTTTGGATTGTCTTTCCATCCATTGCCCTATTTGGATTCATCTTGTTTCAAAGAATAATTCATAACCTGTTCATTTAAGGATAACATCTTGTCATCAAGGTCTGCGACCATATGAGCACAGTCTACCAATTCTTTTCTGATTTCTTCCGGTACATTTCCTTCGTACTTATAGTTAATCTTGTGTTCCAAGCTAGCCCAGAAATCCATGGCAACTGTTCTGATCTGAATTTCAACCTTAGTATCCACACTCTTATTGGATAAGAAAATCGGTACCGTAACAATCATATGAAAGCTCTTATATCCGCTTGGTTTAGGATTGTTGATATAATCCTTAACAGAAATCAGCTTAATGTCATTCTGATTTGCAATAATCTTTGCAATCTCGAAAATATCCGATGTAAAAGAACAAATAATACGGATACCGGCAATATCATTTACATGCTGAATCATATTGTCAATGGTGGATTCATATCCATTCTTCTTTAACTTCTTAACAATACTCTCCGGTGTCTTGATTCTTGATTTAATATGCTCAATCGGATTGTAGCTATGTACATGTTGAAATTCATCATTCAGAATTTCCAATTTGGTATTAATTTCTTTTAACGCCGAGGAATATAGCAGCTGAACCTCTTTCCAGCTATCTACCTGGCTGTTTGCACTTGCTTTAAATTCCATTTCACTCCGCCTTTTTACCTTCTTAAGAAATGTTCTTTCTTATGACTTGATTATACCATACTTTCACCAAAAAAGTCCTTAAAAAAATGTAAATTTTATTAAAAATGCCTATGTTTTTACTTCTATTTTCATTTTTTCCCATATTTTCTCTTCATTTTCTCCTCCTTCTATGGCATAATATCAAAATAACAACAAAACAATATATGCACCAAAGGAGTTTCTTATGTTTCGTTTATGGGGAAGAATTTTCAAAGATAATCATATGTTAAAAGATGTAACCATCTGTAATGACGCTGATGACACCAGAACCCATAAGGTTTTTGCAGCATTAGAGGATATTTGTGTGCATTTTGATCTCGCCAAGCCAATCTGGCTTGATTCTAATATCAAAGAATTTAAACGCATTGCCAAAACCCGTTTCACTAAGGATAGCTTTATTGAATCAGTGGATTTTGACTATCTCGAAATCCAAATTATCGAAGAAGACTAACTCATTATCCATGCACAATCTTCGATATAGACTATCTCATTATCCATGCACAATTATAAAAAAAAACTCTATCCCACACATCGTATAAAATTTCTCTAAATTTTCATAATAATGATTGACTTCTTATTTTACGTGTAGTAGTATTGTTTTGTGCTTGACATGGTTTTGAATACTACTTGTTGGAATTCATATAATATATCATGTGTATTAGGAGGTAATTATTATGCAAATTACAATTCGAGAACCCGGAAGTGCTCTCACTCATTTTATTGCAATGATGATGGCAGTGTTTGCCTCAGTCCCATTAATTATCAAAGCCGCATCCTCATCAGAGTTAGCTGCCGTATGTATGAGCGTATTTATGTTCAGCATGATTCTTTTGTATGGTGCCAGTGCTACCTATCACAGTGTAAATGTAAAAGCCAGTGTATTAAAAGTATTCCGTAAAATTGACCACATGATGATTTTTGTTCTGATTGCCGGTTCCTATACCCCGGTTTGTTTAATCGTCTTAGGTGGAAATATTGGCTATACTCTTTTGGCAGTTGTGTGGGGAATTGCAGGAGTCGGAATTCTTATTAACGCTTTTTGGATTAACTGTCCAAAATGGTTTTCATCCGTAATCTACATCGCCATGGGATGGGTTGTCGTATTTGTTTTTGGCCGAATTTACAGTGCTTTGTCAACCGCAGCTTTTGGCTGGTTATTGGGTGGCGGCTTGTTTTACACCGTAGGCGGAGTCATTTATGCATTGAAGCTTTCTGTATTTAATGCGAAATATAAATTCTTCGGTTCCCATGAACTTTTCCACATTTTTGTAATGGCAGGAAGTATCTGCCACTTCATCTTTATGTACAGATACATTGCATGTTATTAAGAACAAAACCACGCGATAGCCGCGTGGTTTCCTTAATGCAGAGAAAAGGTGTACCCCGTAAGAAGTACACCTTTTTTCTCTGCTTAGTTTATATTTGCTTAGTTTATTTTCGCTTAGTTTATTGATTAATTACGCTTCATATCCGTTCGGATTGTTGCTCTGCCATCTCCAAGAATCTTCACACATTTCTTTGATTCCGCGTTTTGCTACCCAGTGAAGCTCATTCTGTGCTTTTGTTGGGTCAGAATAGCATGTTGCAATATCACCCGGGCGACGGTCTTTGATTACATATGGAATCTTAACACCGCTTGCAGCTTCAAAGTTCTTAACAATATCAAGAACACTATAACCCTGACCTGTACCAAGATTGTAAATTCCAAGACCCGGATTTTCTTTAATCTTTTCAATTGCTTTTACATGTCCGTCCGCAAGGTCAACTACGTGAATGTAATCTCTTACACCTGTTCCGTCAGGAGTATCATAGTCATCGCCAAATACACCTAACTCTTTTAACTTACCAACAGCAACCTGTGTAATGTATGGCATTAAGTTATTCGGAATTCCGTTTGGATTCTCTCCGATTAAACCGCTCTCGTGAGCACCGATTGGATTAAAGTAACGAAGCAACATTACATTCCATTCAGGGTCTGCTTTCTGGATATCCATTAAAATCTGCTCAAGCATTGACTTTGTCTGACCGTATGGATTTGTAATCTGTCCCTTTGGACATTCTTCCGTAATCGGAATAAATGCAGGGTTACCATATACGGTAGCAGAAGAAGAAAATACAATATTCTTACATCCGTGCTGTCTCATAACATCTACAAGCACCAAAGTACCACCGATATTGTTCATGTAATATTCCCAAGGTTTTGCAACAGATTCACCTACTGCCTTAAAACCTGCAAAATTGATTACTGCATCAATTTTTTCTGTATCAAAAATCTGATTCATTGCATCTCTGTCAATGACATCTGCTTTATAAAATTTAACATCTTTGCCTGTAATCTGTTTTACTCTCTCTAAAGATTTCTCACTTGAATTACTTAAATTATCAACAACCACTACATCATAGCCTGAATTCTGAAGTTCCACTACTGTATGGCTACCGATATAACCTGCGCCACCTGCTACCAAAATAGTCATAATGATTACCTCCTCTAAATGAGTTACTTAAGTTTCTAGGTTAAGTATATGGTTATTTGCGCGCACCTTCAATATGATTTTGTTGCATAAATCTGTCAAAATGTTAACTGAATCTACGCAACCTGCGCAACAAAAACATCACTTGCGAATTTCCTCAAAGAACTGTCGAAGGCTTGGCTCATGCAAAGGGTACTTACAATTTACGGCATTGCTCTCCACCTTATTATAATATTCTTTCACATAAGAAGCAGCACCTTCTACCCCTGCCGCTTCTGCCTTTTCCCACATAATATAATTTTGATAATCAATATAGCCGTTTACCAAGTCCCAATACTTATCGTATGTTTCACCCTCTAAATCATACAAGGTCAGCATATCATACAAATCGGCATAGTTTCTGCCGTAATAATCGTCATCACACCAGCGTACCATATCCACGGTATCTACATCCAGGTAGTCTTCTTCCTCTACCAGATTTAATATTCCCCAACACATACCGTATACAAACAGTCCTACAAAAAAGATACATACGCCCCGCAATAAAATTTTCAAAATGGATGGTCTTTTCATTTCCACGCACCCCTTTCCAAAATTTTCTGTTCAAACTCTTCGGTATCAACAGAGTACAAATACTCAATGGCCATAAGAGCTTCATACTCTTCCTTTGTTAATCCCAACGTTCCCATGAGACAGGCTTTAATCTCTGTTTCAAGCTCCTCATATTGCTCTTTATTCTTTTCATCCAAAACATCATACAACCCCATATCGAGCGTAATGATTTCATAGGATTTATTGATTATATGACTCAGATAATAAGAATCATTTTCCAGCTTTTCTTCCTCACTCAATTCAAGAAACTGCAGCCTGCATTCCATCCACTCCTCATAGTAACCGTGCAGTAAGGTTGCCTGTGTGTATGTATAATAATCCTGACTGTCCAAACCATTCTCATCCATCAAAAGTTCCAGTTTGTTATACTCTTTGTTTTGCCATGCATCTTCCATTTTAGCTTCAATAGAGGCAATATTATGATTGGTATTTAAGTCTCGTATTACTTCCGACAAAAAGAAATAAGCCACCACACCTAAAAACAACAGTACGCCCACTACCACTTCTATAACCAGAATTCTTGTTAAAATACGGTAAATCACGTAACGGGACAAACCACCGCATTCTTGTTTAGCTCGTTCATATTCCAGTTCCGCTTCTGTTTTTTCTGCAAGCCATATATGCCCCAGAAAATTAGTAGTAGAACAATATGGACACTTCAGTTCCCTCGCCCGGTAATTGGCACTACAATTCTTACATTTCATGACACAACACCTCTGTTCATTCTAACTATTCAATAATCCGTTCTTCCACGGGATGTTCAAGCATTCTTGCCGGAACATCCTTCACATACTCTATCATCTGCCTTTTTATTTTTTCCGACTCTTTTTGAGAACCTTCCGGATACTCATCTTCGTGGTCATATTCATACTCATCGGCTTTTTTCATTTCCAAATACATGTTAAGCAGTGTATCAAATTCTTCATCTGACAGACAATAGTAGAATTTTACACTGGTTTCCATATCCCCAAGCATTTTATCCACCCCATACTGCTCTCCGTATACATAGCCGGCATCCCTATATTTAAGCCCTGTGGCAAGCACCTTCAAAGAATAACTCATGTCCGCGTACAATTCTTCCAAAGGATATTCATCCCTAAGCGCAATATAAAAATACGCCTGGGTATAATTCCACTGGTCTGCCCAAACATAATCATCATATAATTTCCCTACATTATAGTACTTGGCATAGGTTGGCGAATAGCTCTCAGGATAATCCGTCACCTCGTCCCACAGTTTTGCATAATCCCCCGTCTGATAAATCGCTTCAAACTCGCTTAATTTATCTTTTTGTGCCTCTAATCTTTTCTCCGGCGTATCCATCATCTTTTGCACAACTGCTACAGCAACCACCACAAGAAAAACAATTAAAAAAAGAAGTGCCGCTTTTACGAGAACATTCGTCGATGTTTTGACCGCTTTTTCCGCTTTCCGGGACCTGTTGCGCATATCTTGTGTCTTTTCCTTAAGTTGGTTTATCTCTTTCCTATGCTCTTTTTTAGCACCCGGCATATATTCATAACCGCAATATGGGCACACTATAATCGTTGTTTCATCAAATTCAGCGCTACAATTGGGACATATCATATTCATATACTCCTCTTTGGTTAGGATAAACCTATTCTACACTATATTTTCTTTTTACGATATAGTGCTTTTATGAAAAAAATGTTACACTAATGGTAGCCGGTTTCACACGGCAAGTTTGTACGGAGGGATTTTTGCTTATGAAAATATCTGTTATTTTTACCGGGGGAACAATCGGAAGCAAGGTAAATGAAAAAGGTGTCATTGGAACAGATGCCTCCACCCATTATCGTCTGATTGATATGTACAACAGTAAAAACCCCAACACCATTGAATTTTCCATAAAAGAACCATACGACACGCTCAGCGAAAACTTAAATTCCGTACACATACAAAAACTGGCAGCGTGCATTGCCGACACCATGGAAAATGATAAACCTGACGGCATTATTGTTACTCACGGCTCCGATACCTTGCAGTATACTGCAGCTATTTTGAGTTACTTGTTTAGCAATGAGCGCATTCCCGTGATTTTAGTTGCAAGTAATTATATTTTAGATGATTACCGTTCCAACGGGGTTGTGAATTTCAAATATGCCATTGAATTCATATATCGTTTACGGGAGGGCGGCGTGTATGTAAGCTACAAAAATCCGGGTAAAAAACCTATGATTCACAAAGGTACCCGTCTCTTACAGCCCTTGCCTTTTTCCTGCGATTTTGACAGTGTGGCAGATTCTTGGTACGCCAAATTCACCATGCACGGATACCTTGAAAGCATTACCAAAAACTTGAATTACCGTACCGCGTACGGCAATAGGGATTCTATCGGAATCAATCCGAAAGACTTTTTACTTACGCCAAATACTGACTATATCATGCGTATCGTTCCCTATGTAGGAATGACCTACCCGACTTTGGATAAAAAAACAAAAGTGGTACTTCACGAAAGTTACCACTCCGGAACCATTTGTAACTCAAAGGAACTGGAAAAATTTGCAAAGCAGGCTGCTGCACTTCAGATTCCTATTTATTTAACAGGACTATCCTCCAGCGAAAAAGAATACGAATCTGTTGAATTCTATAAAAAGCTCGGAATAATTCCTTTGCCGGAAACTGCCGTTATTTCCCAGTACTGTAAGCTCTGGCTTGCCATCAGTAACGGGCTTCCTATTGAAAGCCTGATGCAGATTTCCGTTGCGGATGACCATCTGGCATAGCCACTAAGAATTTTACGAAAAACGCTCCGGCTTCGTTACAACAAGTAAGGCTCCACTTCCCACAACGGAAGTGAAGCCTTTTATTTTGATTAGTTTGTGTAGTTGTCAAAGTAACCCTGAACAAGAACGATTGGTGTTCCCTTATCACCTGAACCGCTTGTTAAGTCACAGAGAGAACCGATAAGGTCTGTTAACTGTCTTGGTGTTGTTCCCTGTGAAGCCATATTTCCAACAAGGTTTCCTTCTTTAGATTTAATACGTTCTGAAATAGCTTCTCTTAATGCTTCTCCGCTTAAATCCTTGAAATCATTGTCTGCAAGATATTTTAATTTTAACTCGTTAGGAGTTCCGATTAAACCATCTGTAAATGCAGGTGAAACGCATGGATCTGCAAGTTCCCAAATCTTACCCTGTGGATCCTTGAATGCACCATCACCATATACCATAACTTCGATATGCTTTCCGGTTGCGTCGCAAAGACGTTTCTGGATATCAAGAACCAAATCCTTACATTCCTTCGGGAATAATTTTACGCTATTCTCAGTGGATTTATTAGAACCGAGAAGACCGTATTTTTCATTATATCCGCTTCCGTCAACAGAAGATGTCATAATATCATCAAGACCGCATACAATCTTAGCACCATTTGCTTTTAAGATTCTCTTGGTTCTTGCTCTTGTATGGATATCACAGTTAATAACACAATCTGTATAATCCAAAATGGTTGTAGCCTGATTAGCAAAAATAACTTCTACCTCTGCTCCCGCTTCACGGATTAATTCTGAGTAATAATCAACATAATCCACACCTGTGAATTCATGCTTATTCTCACCGAATAATTCTCTATATTTTTCAAGAGTCAGTACATCGCTGTATGGATTAATTCCTGCTTCATCCAGCTTATCCAAAGACACGAGGCAGTTGCCAACTTCATCACTTGGATAGCCAAGCATCAATACAACTTTCTTAGCTCCCATAGCGATACCTTTCAGACAGATTGCAAAACGATTTCTTGAAAGAATCGGGAAAATAACACCGATTGTTTCTCCGCCAAGTTTAGTCTTTACATCTTTTGCAATTGCTTCGATAGATGCATAATTACCCTGGCTTCTCGCTACTACGGATTCTGTTACAGCTACTACGTCTCTGTCACGTAATGCAAATCCTTCAGATTCTGCTGCTTCAAGAACACTGTCTGCGACGATTTTTGCGAGATCATCTCCCTCTCTGATGATTGGGCAACGAACACCGCGTGAAACTGTACCAACTTTTCTTTCCATATTTTTCACCTTTTCTTAAATAGAATATATGTTATACGAACTCTACCGGTAGGCATCGTCCGTTTTAACAACGCTCATTATAGCACACACTTTAACACGTTACAACAAGTATCTAAATGAATCTATTATTTTTTACCTGAATAATAATACACCCTACTTTATATTTTATGCAAGAAAAAAGTGTGTCCGATGAAAAAAACTTCGGACACACCTATGATTAAAGTAATGATTCGTATAACTTTGTAATATCTTCTACACTTGTTTCCTTTGGATTACCCGGACGGCACGCATCATCATAAGCAGACTGTGCAAGGAACGGAATATCCTCTCTCTTTACTATGTCTTTCAAGTCAGCAGGAATACCAACATCAACCGATAACTGTTTTACTGCATCAATTGCTGCTTTTCTGTATTCATCCACGCTCATAGATTCTGTTCCGGCAACACCCATCGCCTGTGCGATGTATTTGTATTTATCTCCGGTTGCTTCTGCATTGTATTCCATAACAGTCGGAAGAATAATAGCATTTGCAATTCCGTGTGGTGTATCATATAAAGCACCAAGAGGATGTGCCATCGAGTGCACGATACCAAGACCTACGTTAGAAAATCCCATACCGGCAACGTACTGTCCAAGAGCCATACCTTCACGGCCTTCAGGAGTATTATCTACTGCACCGCGTAATGAACGGGCAATGATTTCAATTGCTTTTAAGTGGAACATATCAGATAATTCCCATGCTCCTGCTGTAATGTAACCTTCAATAGCATGAGTAAGGGCATCCATACCGGTTGCTGCTGTAAGTCCCTTAGGCATAGTAGACATCATATCAGGATCAATGACTGCCACTACAGGAATGTCATGTGGGTCAACACATACCATCTTACGGTTTTTCTCTACGTCTGTGATAACATAGTTAATGGTAACTTCTGCCGCTGTACCTGCTGTAGTAGGAACTGCAATAATCGGAACACATTTATTCTTGGTAGGTGCAACACCTTCCAAGCTTCTTACATCTGCAAATTCAGGGTTGTTAATGATAATACCGATTGCCTTTGCAGTATCCATGGAAGAACCACCGCCGATTGCAATGATATAATCAGCACCTGAAGCCTTATACGCTTCAACACCGGTCTGAACATTTTCGATGGTTGGATTTGGTTTAATATTAGAATATACTTCGTAAATAAGTCCTGCACCATCCAGTACATCTAATACTTTTTTGGTAACACCGAATTTAATAAGGTCAGGGTCTGAACATACAAATGCCTTTTTAAAGCCTCTGCCCTTTGCTTCGTCAGCAATCGCTGCAATCGCACCTGCTCCATGATAAGATGTTTCATTCAATACAAATCTGTTTGCCATTCTTCGTTCTCCTTTTCACATTATTGATTGGTTTTACTATTCATTTTTTCAACAGACTCTTTAATCTGTCTTGCCGCATCACTAATTTCGTTATGAATATTGGTAGAAATTTTAGCAAGTTCACCCATCTGCTTAGCAACAACCGCAAAGCCTGCACCTGCAGTACCGGCTCTTGCCGCTTCAATGGTAGCATTCAATGCTAAAATATTCTGCTTAGACGCAATTCCTTCCAGTTCCTTAGTCTTTACATTTATAACTTCGACCGTGGCAGTTGCCGTATCAAGTTCCTCGTCAAAAATATCAAGACGCTTTCTGCTATTCTGTTTCATGTATTCCAGATTCACTACCTGGTTTACCACATCAGCCAAAAGAGCCGCCGCCGCACGGATTGACTTTTCAGTACGAATCGGCACTTTTCTCAAAGCCTCTACATAATCGTCAGGATTAATGCCAAGTTCCTCAGCTATCTCCCTAAACTTATCTTCATCAGGTTCATTGGGCAATACCTGACCGCCGATAATGGCGCCTACTTTTTCGCCGTTTACTACAATATCAGAAGCAAAATCCATAAGTCCTGCATGACAATAATATGTACCGGTACACTCATTATCACACTTCACGCAACGTCTGTTACCTTCCGGTGAATTACGTGTATATTTCATGCAGAAGTCATTAAAATTACTTCCTTCTGTGATATAGTTACCCTCCGCATCAACTGCGATGGCAGCAAGGCCTGTTGCATCAGAAAACTGGTCCTGAATCTTTTGCAACTCATTCAAATCCATAAAATCACTTATCTTCATATGTCCCCTCCATTCCAGCACGTCATAATCCGTCTGACAGCTTGTAGAACTTATTTCCATTGTCTTATTATATAGGCAAATTGTCAAGAAATATATTAGTTTGCATTTTAATTTTGTATAAAATGCACATATTTTATGGGTTTTGTATGGTTACATTTCAGAAGCACATCTCCAAGCATAAAAAAGACGTGACACTTAAAACACGTCACGCCTCATACTTCATATTTTCTTATCTCTTTACAGCCACTCATAGTCCCCGCCTGATATTGCAAGGCTAAGCAGAGTGTCCATTTTTTCTACTTCTTCTCCTTCAACAATCTGAAGCAGCTTGGCCGTTTCCAGTTCTTCAGGTAACTCTTCATCCGGACCGATTTCAAAATCCATACATTCACCGCAACTTGGACATACCATTTTAGGTACTGTATACAGTGACAAAAAACGGTCCCCGCATTCTGTACATTCATAATAACCACATTTTGTTGTTCCGTCAGGTACAAAAAACATAAACTTTTCTCCTTATCTGTTGTTGTGGATTAATAATACAGTTAATATTTTCTTTTTCATTTCACACCTCATTGCCGTGTATTGAAGAAAAGAGGCAATTCTGCCTCTTTTCCAAAATTCATTATTTAGCTTCGTATCTGATAGAACCTACTGATTCTTCAAATGCATCGTAATAACCTTCTTCGTCAAACATTGTATATGTAATGTAAATGAATTCATCCGGATCATCTACGACAACCTGTGCCTGAGTAATAGCATAGCCTAAATACTCATACGCAATAACGTAGCCAACTGCATCGTTTTCACCAATCAAAAGTTCTTCAAACTCTACCAGTTCGATTTCAACATCTTCACCCATTTGTTCTTTTAATGCTGTTTCAACCTCAGCATAAATAGCTTCTTCTGTGAAGGTGTAGAAGCTTCCGTCATTTCCAACTGTCATAATGTTAATATTTGACAAATAATCACCTGACTCATGCTTATACATGCCGGCACTTTCTTCAACAAATCCTTTCGGAAGTTCAAAGGTTAATACTAATTCTCCGTCTCCCACCTGAACAGTATCGCCTGTTAAGTCTTCAGTTATGTCTGCGGGAACTTGTTCCGGCTCTACTACTTCCTCTGTAGGAATTGTTTCACCTGTTACATCATCGATTCCGTCTCCGTCTTCGTCAACATATTCCGGCTCCACTACTTCTTCAGAATCCACAACCCACTCAGTCACATTGTAAGAATCTGCATAGTAGCCTACAAAATCATCGTATGCTTCTTCATAGGTAGCAAAACCTGTTACACTATACCAATTATAGCCGGCATCGAATGAATAATAACCATAATCAACGTATGCATTGGAATTTCCTACTGTAACAGTTCCATCTTCTGCCAGGATAGCAGTTTCAAACCAAACTGTTGAATAGAATTCAACCGGATACACTTCATCATCTTCTGTTACTTCTAAGATATTCTTGTAAATAAGAGCAATACCATTCGGTCCAACATTATACCAGTAATCATCATACATGTAGGTCAATAAATATGCATTCTGTAATTCCATAGATTTCATAGTCATTTTTTCAGACCAGTACTGAACTTCCTGTTCTGCAAAAAGTGCACGTCCTGCTGCATCTACAGTAGCAAAGAAATCATCCGGAAGTTGATCTACTGAAACCACATAGGAACCTAATCCGCTTACTGTATATGATTTTTCCATTGTCTTTGGAATATATCCATAATCCACCAAATAGTCATCGACGTCATTCCACCAAACATAAGGTGTTACAACAATAGTATCTCCGTTTGTTAATCTGTAATCATAATCGATTGATAAGTCCATGTCAGCAAAGCAGTCCGGAGCATTGTCATAATCCAGACTTGCGTCAGCGTAACCATCGCCGTCAATACCGCTAAAGGTTACGGTTACATAGTCAAAGATATCAATTTCCTGTAATTCCGTTAATCCTTCAACTGTATATGTCTTTGTTAATTCAAATGGCTTGTAACCATTTTCATAACATAACTCCTCAACGGAATCATAAGTCCATGAATTTAAATTCAGGGTTATTGTGATTGTATCTCCGTTACTGAGATCATAAGTCTTATCACACTCGCACCATAAATGACTCATATAAAAATTATCATCACCATAGAGCACATTAATCGCTGCATTTCCGTTTGTATCAAATCCTTCAAATTTAACCTCAATGGAATCAAACGGGTCAACTACCATAAGTTCCGTAAGCCCTTCTACAGTAAATTCCATATTACTGTAATCAAGCTCAATCTTTAATGTTTCTTCTACATATTTTTTATCAATATCCCATGTAAAATTAACTACGTCGCCATTTGAAAGGTCACTGTCATTTTCAAGATAAGCGCTGTCTTCCAATACGTCTTCCAAGAAATCAATTGCGTCTAAATATTCGTCCTCTTTACCGCTCTTATATTTAATCTTGTCACCGTACTTTTCTTCGAAAGCGTCACTATCAAATACAATTTCTGCTGTACCAAGAGTGTCATATCCTGAGTATTCTAATGAAATAAATTGATTAACACTTACTGTTTCTTTTCTTGTAACCAAAAGAACGATTACCACAATTGCAATTATTAAAACTGCTGCAATAATTGACACAAGTGCAACCGGGAACTTTTTCTTTGTCTTAGGTTCTTCAGGCATTCCTGCCATAGGTGCTCCCTGCACTGGTGCTCCTGCCATATCAGGCTGCATCGCTCCTGAAGCAAAGGTTGCTGCTCCTAATGATGCGTCCATCGGTGCCATTACAGGTTCCTGTGCCGGTGTTTCCATAGCCGGCGCTGCAGGTGCTGCTTCTACCGGTGCTTCCATAGCCGGCGCTGCAGGTGCTGCTTCTACCGGTGCTTCCATAGCCGGCGCTGCAGGTGCTGCTGCATCAAGCTTTGCGCCACAATTTCTGCAAAATACTGCGCCCTCCTCAATCGGAGCTCCACAATTCATACAATTTGCCATAACTTCCTCCTAATGTACATATCGCATTTTTCTAAATGAGTATACCACAGTTTTCCAAAAATGACATTATTTTTTCTCAGAATCCAAACCTTCTATGGTAAATGTTGATTCTGATAAGCAAGTTGCAGTATAAGAATCTGCATAATATCCTACAAACTCATCATATGCTTCTTCATAAGTCTCAAAACCATTTACGCCAAAATAGTCATTCCCAATATTGAACATATAAAAGCCATAATCAACATATGAATATGCATCATCCAATACAATACTTCCGTCTTCTCTCATAAGAACATCTTGGAACACAACTGTTGTATAATATTCACTCTGAGCTTCTCCGTTGGTTGTCATTAGATCAACTGTATTCTTATAGACAAGTGCAAGACAGTTTTTTCCCACGCTATGCCAGTTATCATCGTAATTATAAGTCATAAAATATGTATTCAATAATTCCATATCATTTATACAAATTACGTCACTCCAGAACTGCACTTCTTCCTCTTCATAAACCGCACGTCCTGCAGCATCAGCCGTTGATAAGAAATCAGCCGGGAATTGTTCCACTGATTCTACATAGGAACCTAATCCACTTACCGTATATGTCTTTTCTAATTCCTTTGGAATATATCCATACTCTGCCAAATAATGTTCAACATCTACATACCACGTCCACGCACTGGCTACAACCGTATCTCCGTTAGATAAGTCATAATCTTTATCAAGTTGGAAATTAAGTTCGGTAATAAAATGTTTATCACTGTCAGTTCCAATGTTAGCATCGCCTTCTCCGTTGATACCGCTAAAGTTCACAACAACATCCTCAAAGATATCAATCTCTGTAAGCTCTGTAAGTCCTTCTACCTTGTAAGTTTTTGTTAACTCAATGGGCTTATATCCATTTGAAATACATAACTCATCAATGGAGTCATATATCCACGAATTTAAATACAGGGTTATTGTTAGTTCATCTCCGTTACTAAGATCATTATAATTGTCACATTCGTACCATAAATGATTCATCAGAACATTATCATCACCATAGTTCCAATGAATGGATGCATGAGCCACTGTATTATAACCTTCAAAAGTAACATCTATATTATCAAAAGGATCATATGTAGCAAGCTCTGTAAGTCCTTCTACAGTAAATTCCATATCGCTGTATTTTAACTTAATCTTTAATGTTTCTTCTATATATTCCTTATCGATATCCCATGTAAACTTAACCACATCACCGTTTGTAAGGTCACTGTCTTTTTCAAGATAAGCACTGTCTTCCAATTCATCTTCCAAGAAGTCGATTGCATCTAAATATTCGTCTTCTTTGCCACTCATATACTTAATCTTGTCGCCGTATTTTTCTTCGAAAGCGTCACTGTCAAATACGATTTCAGCCGTACCAAGCGTATCATATCCTGAGTATTCTAAAGAAATAAAGGAATTAATGCTTACTTCTGTTCTTCTGGTAAGTAAAATAACAACTACGACAATTGCAATCACTAAAACTGCTGCAATGACGGACACAAGTACAACAGGGAATTTTTTCTTTCTCTTAGGTTCTGCAGGCATTCCTGTCATAGGAGCTCCCTGCATTGGAGCCATTACAGGTGCTTCCATTGCCGGTGTCGCTACAGGTGATGCTTCAAGCTTTGCGCCACAATTTCTGCAAAATAATGCGCCTTCCTCAACCAAAGTGCCACAATTCGTACAATTTGCCATAACTTCCTCCTAAAGTATATTTAATCTTTTCTAATTGAGTATACCACAGTTTTCCAAAAACGACAGTAATTTAGAGCCTATGTATTACGGTAGAATCAAAATGTTGTAAGTCTTTTACCCCGGTATACGCCATGATGCCGCATAGTTCATCAGTCATTTCCTTAATTCTGCCAGCCACTGCATCTCTACCGCCCTTACACACATGAGGAATCAAATGAAGTCCCACGCAAACGGCAGTAGCCCCCAATGCAAGGGCTTTATAAGCATCCATACCGGATGAAATACCGCAATCCACAAATATAGGCATCTTATCTCCCACTGCCTTTACAATGTCCGGTAATACATAGAGGGGCGGAACCGCATAATTTGTCCTTCCTCCATGGTGTGATACCACGATACCCTGCGCTCCGATTTCGGCACATTTTATCGCATCCCCAACGCTTAACACGCCTTTAATAACAAAGGGAATCTCTGCAAATTCCACATACCTTTTTAAATCCTCAGATGACTTCACTGCCATCTCTTCCCCGGCGCAAATGTCCCGTTTCCCTTTTAAATCAAACATGTGGTCAATATCCATACCCACCGCTAAGGCACCATGCCTTTTTGCCTCACGGATCTGATGATATATTTTTTCTTCATCAGCGTATGGCTTGATAATACGGATGGTACGTGCTCCCGTTTCCATCACCGCATCAAACTCATCATCAGGGCCCATGCCAATAAAATGCACTGCGTTTGCCAAGGAAGCACCACCTGCATACTCTACCATTCCGTTGGGTGCATCCGGATAAAAATTTCCAATATGGGAAAGTGCTGCCGTCATAATGGGAGTATCAAACTTTTGTCCGTATAATGTAAGCTCTGTTTTCGGTTCCACGCTGTCCATGAGACGCCATTCAATGAGTAAACTGTCAAAATACGCTCTTGTAATCTCTTTGGAAGATGCCGGATTTGTAATTGGATTCATACCGTTTATCACCTCGTTCTTTCTATAAAAAAATTATAACGCTAACTTATAAAGTGCCAGTTGATTTAAACTGACCCCTTCCCTTTTTGCTTCAATACTTAACTTCCTATGCAAGGTTTTAGGCATACGTACAACAAATTTTCCGCTATAGCCTTCCACTGATTCAGGTAAAGGAATGGGCAAATTCTTAGCAATCTTTACCTCAATATACCCTTCCATCGCTTCATTTAAATTCTCATATAACTCAGACAGGGTTGCACCTGTGCTCTGACAGCCATCCAACTCTAAGATACTGCCATAAAAATAATGCCCGCTTTCATCATTCATCTCTTGTACAAGACGTGTGTACGGGAGTTGCAAATAATCTCTAATTTCCATTTTCTCACCCTTTCTCTTATATTCACACTATTTACCAATGCGGTTCAATATACTCACTATGTACGCTTTCTTAAGTGGCGTTTCCTGTTTAATAGTAATCAAAACCCCGGTATCTTCATTTAAATAATGCTTATGACTCCCTCTTTGTCTTACCGGCAAAAAATTGTATGCCCGCAAAACCTTTTCAGCCTCTTCCGGTCTTACTCCATTGGGTTGTCTTTTCATTTTTTCAATAATCTTTTCTACACTTGACACTAAATCCCTTCTTTCTCAATAGTACTGCATATAGTATCGTGCGTCAATAGTTTTAAAGCACATTACCTATATTTTTATTAGTTTCTTTTTTGGATTGTTTGAGCGAAAGCTCATGAATTAAGAAAAATAAAAAGAGTATGCAATCATTAGGTGGATTCCCCAATCGATTTACATACTCCAATAATATCATTGTAATAAAATTATTTCAATAATTATTCACAACCTCTATAGCTCCCGGCCCCATAGCTACGGTTACATTGTACTGGTCATCTGCCTCCCACTTGCATCCGGTCATCTCCACGGTGGTTCCCGCGTACGCGTGTCCTGAAATGACTGCGTTTGAATTACGAAGTCTTTGGATACGGTGTTCGATGGTTTGCGCCCTGTAGGTTACGTCTGTTAACTCTTCCACATTCACGGGAACTTCGTTTTGAAGTTCCATCATTCTGATACGAAGCTTCTTATATTCTAACCATACTTCTTCATCCACTAGAATTCGAAGCAAAGTCTGAATACCCACATGGTTTCCCACGTTATTAACACGGAAGCCTTTTTCAGCCTGTGCCACACCGCCTGATAAAACCCTGGAACTCTTAATCATTCCGCTTGCATATAAAAAGCTGTTAAGACTCTTATCTACTTCAATATTTCCCTTGGCATGTACCGTAACAGACTCTAAAAACCTGCTGATAACATCATTCTTTGCCGTGATGGAACCATGTCCCGCTGCATTCATACCCTTTTTCAAAATAACATTGCCGCCGCTTTCAATGGTAGCACCTTCTACCGTGCCGTCCACCACAACATCTTCCATTGCCTTAATCACTGTGCCGTAGCCTACATTCCCCCGGACATGAACACTGCCGTTAAACACAACATTACCCGTTGCCAGTGTCACTTCGTCAAGCTCTAAGTGGTTAATTACCTGAAGCTCATTACCGTCTAACTGAATCATACCATTCTGGGTGGCATAGTAGCATCTTTTATCTGATTCAAAACGGAATCCCTTGCCGGTCAAAGGACGCATCTCGATTCCTTTACGTGCCTTAACAGGAACACCCTTAACCGTACATCCGTCAACACCCTCGCTTGCCGGATGGTACTGTGCTAATTTCTGGCCTTCCTGCACCACTTCAAACCATTCTATGTTCTGATAGTCAACTGAGCCGTCTTTTAAGATTCTGGGAATCCTGTCTACCTGGGTACGGAAAAAATACTCATACTGCCCCGGTTCTCCCACCTTGGCAGGCGTACCTTCTGCAATTAAAATAGGTCGTAAGCGCAAGGAGCCCCCTGCAATCTCTACGACCTGTTCTTCCTTAATTCCGTAGCGGATTCCAAACTGTCCCAAAATATCTAAGAACTGTTCTTTCGTGAACTCTGCCTCTGCTCTTTTTACTGTAACAAAAGCCTGCATATCACTTTCCGCAAATGCAATTTCAAAATCATCTTTCGTTATCTCTTTCCCCATAGACATCCCCCATATTGCGTCTATCCCTCTTCTAATTATATTTTAACAGATGACGCGGTTATGGGCAAGAAAAAAGACATCCCCATCTTAGATGTCTTCTTTCCTATCTTTTTGATACCCCATAAATAAGAATAAGAGTGGGCTTTGTGGAAGAACCACGTGACGGGATAGAGTTGTCCTTAATCACTTAAGTAGAGGACTAGCGGTTTTTTGTCCGTTGTTCTTGCCACTGCCCACAATATCTCAACACATAGACAGGGCAGCGTCTATGCGGTAAGACCTAAAATTGTTTTTCCGTTGAAACGGAAACTGTTTCGTCTAAAGTAGACGACCTTACTACCGCCGTTAATGTTAAGCGGTAATTAAATCCTGTTGGTACTCCAACACGTTTTACTACACAAAACGAATTTGTAGTAGAACTCATTCCTGTCCAAGGGATTCTCATGGTTGTCATTCCTGCGGAAGACAACTGTTCCAGTACCATCTCCACCAAATAGATGGTGGTGCCATCATATCCCGTAACATCTCCAATGCAAACGGCCGTACCATTTTCATTACTTAATCCAACCGTAGCAATTCTTGTGTTGGTATATCTTGGCTGTATAGGTAACTCCGTGGAAGCCTCTGCTCCCATAGGCACCATCCATACCATGGCTAACATTAATACCATGGCAATCAACATTTTTCCAATTCTAATTTTTTTCATGATTCTTTCCTTTTCTCTTTAGTAAACGCCTTTTCTTATTTGGACACACTCTTCTTTACTATATCCAAGCAGAGTAAAGAAAAACCCATCCCGCTCCCAGTAAAGGCAGTATTGTGTTCCATCCTGTATCATATATGAAACTCCGGATTCATCTTCTATTCTTTCCGGATTCTGTTTGTCTAAATCTGCAAAATCAATGGTGGCAGATGGATTAGTATTCTTACACCAATAATTAAAAACTAAAACAGCATTATCAGAATTTCTATATTCATATTTCCCATACAAGCCAGCATCAATATATTCAAACACCAGCTCGTACCCTTCCGGTATGTATCCGCATCGCCATTGATAATCAGATGGATAAGACTTAAAACCATAATCATTATTAACCTGCACGTCGGTACCTTCTGCGTGGTCTTCTACCGTTCTTTGCTGTTCAAACATAAAACCTGCATAAGTACGCGCTTCCGGTGATACCAGTAACATAGCAGCGGTCACGCCAATAATTGTGAGCAACACAACTGCACATCTTCGAAGAATGGGATAAATGTTCTTATGAGGTATCTCTTCCACTATGGTTTCTTCTTGGATGCCATATTTTTCCATGCAATAATGATTGACCGTTAACCGAATCAATTCATCAAAGGTTATTTGATTGGTTTTTTTGAATTTAGACGTCTTCTTCATAAGCTTATTTCTCACCCATCTATATACCTATACGGAGAAATCGCCAAAAACTTTCACTTTTTTGAAAAATTTTTTAAATTTTTTTATTTTTTTCAAAAAAATGGCAAAAAAATACCGGAAACGGACTGTTTTTCCGCCTCCGGCACTTAATTCTAATCCCCAATATTGGTTCTTTCGGTCATATTATGGATTACTTCTTTAATAAGAAGAGGTAAAAATGGCTTGGTAATATAATCATCGCATCCCAAAGCTGCAAACTCTGTAGAGGTATCCAGGTTCTTATCTCCTGTCATGAGCACTACCGGAGTCTGATGTTTTTCCCTGATACGACGTAAGGTTTCAAGGCCGTCCATTTCCGGCATCTTCACATCCAATAAGATTAAATTGAAACGTTGGTTTTCCAAAATCTCCAATGCTTCTTTTCCGCTTTGGGCAGACACCATCTCATACATAGGTTCATCACGCATAATGTGAGCAATAATCTTATTATTCATAACTTCATCATCAACAGTAAGGATTCTTCTTTCCAACAGGTCGTTCTGTTTCATATTATAATCCTTATCTTCGTCAATCATCTGAAGCATAATATCTGCAATGAATGGATCAAACTGAGTGCCTTTGCATCGCTCAATCTCACCACGAACCACTTCCTGGGGAAGTGCTTTACGGTAACTTCGATTACTGGTCATGGCGTCATAAGAATCCGCAACTCCCAGAATCCTTGCAACCTCCGGAATTTTATCCCCGATAAGCCCATTGGGATATCCGTTTCCGTCATATCTTTCATGATGATACTTGGCCGCAATGGCTATGATGCTGTTTTCAGAAATTCCGCGTAAAATATGATAACCGGTAACTGAATGAAGCTTGATAATGTTATATTCTTCGTCCGTTAATTTCCCCTCTTTATTGATAATGTTGGCAGGAATACGTATTTTTCCCACATCATGTAACAAGCCTGCATGATAGATTTCTTCCTGTTCTTCCTTACTCTTACCCATTTTTTCCGCAATCAAACGGGCATATTCTGCCACACGCTTTGAATGTCCGCTGGTGTATCTGTCTTTTGCGTCTACGGCTTCACTTAAGGCAGTCACCGTTTGTACATAGACTTTCTTAATAAGCATTTGCTGCTCTTTTAACTCTTCTGTCTGAACAGATACTTTTTGTTCCAGTTCAAGCTGCATTTGTTCCAGTCTGGAATTATAATTAGACAACAGACTCACATACTTCCACTTATCCGTGTCCTTACGCAGTTCCAACATATATCCGCTTATCTTCTCACGATGCCACATTTTTTCTACATAACATTCATAATGCTCTTCTCCGCTTTCATATTCAAAGTGGGCAGCATTGTCTTCTATGCACTTTTGCAACCATTCCAAAATAATATCGCAACCGCCATCTTTGATAATTGGCTTATCCACCGCCTGTCCTTTAATATTAGGGAAAATACCGGCTGCAACCGTGTTACATCCCAAATAATTCAGGCGGTTGTCAAACATGATATAGCCATGATCCGTTTTTCCATAGGTAGCAGCAATGTTATCCTCAATACTGTACATCATTCCCCGACGGTACAGATATATTAAAATCCAACCATCAATCACATACATTAGCGGCATGATTTCAAAGTACGGGTTGATTCCCCTTCCTAAGGTAAAAGAAAAAATAGTCACCACTTCCAAAATTAACAGTGCAAATATATTTTTTCTTGAAACGGTTCTTTTTTTTGCTGCAGCATAGATTAAGATAAGTAATTCCACGACGATATAACCGTACAGAATCACATAGAAAAAAGCATGTCCTATACCGTAAGTATGTCCCAAAACAGTAGCGTCCCCGAACTTATCCAGATAGGTTTCTTTATAATAGATATCGCTGTAACCAATGCTAAGTACCATTCCGTATACCACAAAGCTAAACGTATACAGGATAACTCTTAACCACTTTGACACAGAATAATTACAAATGGTACAGGTCAAAAAGAATGCAACGGGTTGTACAAAGCATCCACCTAAATAGCATATTTTATTGGCCAGTACTGCTTCCGAAAGACTGTCCGAAAGAGCCAGTGCCAGATATCCTCCGTTAGCGATAGCCATAATGACAAACCACAGCATAAAATAGTAGTTGGTCTTTCTTACTTCAAAGGTAAAGATTATTATAGCAAGACTTAAAAAAGTAAGTAATGCAGATATCAAATAATAAGTGGTCATAGATTGTTTTCTCCTTTACGAAGTAATACCATTTCATTGTACTTGGCACAAATACTGTCATATTGTGCAAACAACCGGGTTTGCATTACTTCAATTTCTTCGGAAAGATTCTCTTTTGTCATTTTTTCCATTTCATAGGCTAAGTCCCCCAGCTTGGTTGCTCCCACTGAGTAGGCGCTGTTTTTAAACCCATGAACGCGGATACAATAATTCGTAAAATCATTTTCCTTGCGATAGGCTTCCAACTCCTCCTTGATTTTAAGACGGCTAAAATCACCGAGGATTTCCATATAAAACTCCTCATCACCGCTACAGGTTGCAAGTCCTCTTTCTATATCAAGGTCCGGGGGCGCTTCAACCGTCAGCACCATGTCATCTGTCGATGGCGTTTCCTCTTTAGGCATCATGTTATCCGTCGATGGCATTTCACTTAACGTCCGTGTCTTTACAAGATCCTCCGGCAAATGCTTTATAATCATCTTATCCAGTTTTTCCGGTATCAGAGGCTTAGATAGGAAATCATCAAATCCCAGGCTTAAGTATTTTTCTTTATCCCCAAAATCGCATTGGCAGTCAGCATGATAATAGGCACACCTTCACACAAACCTTCGTCGCGGATTGCCTTAAGGGTATCAATTCCGTCCATTTCCGGCATCATATGGTCTAAAAAGACAATATCATAGCGCTCTTTTCTTAGCATACCAAGACATTCTTTGCCGCCCGTTGCTTCATGAACCTGTATTTGTGACGGTTTCAACAGTCCCTTAAATACCTTTAAGTTCATTTCATAATCATCTACCACCAGCACCTTGGCATCAGGCGCCGTAAATACAGTTTTATATTTATTTTTTCCGGATGCAAGATGAATTCTTTCCCTAAAATCTCCAATGGGTTCCTGATTGGCTACTTTCTGCACCAAATCAAAAGAAAATACGCTTCCTTTTTCATACTCACTTTCAATCTGCAAATCACTGCCCATTAGCTGTAAAAACTGTCGTGCAATGTTCATGCCCAGACCGGTGCCTTCCACATTTCTGTTTTTATGTACATCGAAACGCTTAAACTCATCATAAATCCTGTCAATATCCTCTTTGCGGATTCCGATTCCCGTATCTTTTACGGCAAAATGCAATGTAGCCTCTTCACCTATCGTCCTACAGGTAACTACCAAAGTTACGGTTCCCTGTCTTGTATATTTAACCGCATTGGAAAGTAAGTTTAACAACACCTGCCTGATTCGCTTATCGTCTCCGATACATTCGTTAGGAATATCAGGTGCAACGTCAAAGATAAGCTCTAACTTCTTTTCCCGGGCCTTTACTTCCGTCATATTGTATATGTCATTTAACAGGCTTCCCATCTCATACCGCACCGGAACCAGTTCCATTTTTCCGGACTCAATCTTCGTAGAGTCGAGTAATTCATTAATGAGGTTGAGCAATAGTACCGACGAATTTTCCACATCCCCGGCATATTTTAGTACTTCATCCTGGGTGCTTTCCCGCAAAATCATTTCATTCATACCGATGATTGCATTAATGGGTGTCCTGATTTCATGGGATACCCTTGCCAAGAACTGGGTTTTTGCCAGATTGGCATTCTCAGCCTCGATTTTAGCTTTTTCCAATTCTTTTGATAATCTGGCTTTTTCAATGCTGCCGCTTACGATGGAATAAATGCTGTTACATACAAATACAAAGGCAAAATAAATGAGACAACGCGGAATGACAAAAAACAACATTAAGCTTACTTCCGGGTTGGGATTTACCTGTGTCAGTGTAAACTCGCCGTCTTTTACATACTGCTGCAGGCTGCCGCTTGTAAGTAAGGTCATATTGGCATCGCACAAGCCAAAATAATAACCGCCATACACCACTATTACTGTGCTGATAACCATCAGGACATAAATATATCTCATAACCCTTTTAGACGCATATAAGGTAGCAAATAAAAACGGAAACAGGGATACCAGTACAACATGATAGGTAATCAACACCCCGTTGATGGTTAATAGCGCCATAAAGCCAAAAAGAATAAAATACTTAAGCATCCTGCTTCTAGGCAATACATATTTATACACAAGAACAGTAATAAAATAGATAATGATTGTAGACACAAATCCACGGAGCATTAGCCCCTGCTCAATCACAAATATCCTAAGCTGATTCAATATAAACGTAATTGTTAACACCACCACCGTCACAGAATAGCAACGCATGACATAAGTGTTGGCTATAAATTCCTGTTCTTCAAAATAATCTGAAATATCGTCTCTTTTCACTTTTGTATTTTTCATAAAATCCCCCTGTTTTCTCATAAAGCTCACTCATTAATGATATCTACCCGGTATGTTTTTTGCCATTACCCCTTAAGGGTAATATGTCTGATAAAAAACACAAAGCCGGTCATTACAAACGGCTTTGCATCTTTTCAAATAATTCAGTTCTGCTACTTACACCCAACTTGGTAAAAATGCTGGATGTATGTTTTTTTACAGTATTTTCAGAGATAAACAATTCTTCTGCAATCTCTTTTCTCTTTTTATCCTCCAATATCTTGGCAAGTACTTCTGTTTCCCTTGCTGACAAATATTCTGCTTCAGGCCATGCTTTTTTAATCCGCTCCACATCCCACTGATGTCCCAAGCCATGTCTGCCTATTAACATGGACTGTTGCTTTAAGTTCTCATAGTCCTGCATCATGCCGTATAATACCACAAGCAATAATTCGCTTACGATATAGGAAACAGCCAGGAATTCAAATTCCCAACTGATAATCTGTTCCACAAGCCAGATTAAAATATTTAAAAAGACAACCATTAGCAAAAGGATGGCATGTTTGCCGGAATCTATCTTTTTCCTTGCGATGGACACACCACCGATGCCAAACATAAGTGCAAAATAGATAAACAAATAGCAGTAGTAAACGGTATGTAAAGGTCCGTAAACCTTAATAAGCTTGGCTGTTCCATGAACAAATTCCACAGATACTTCTTTGTAATACAAATCCGTGATACCCTGGGTTGCAGTTATAATCACCATACATAGGGTTACAAAGCCTAATAAAAACATCACTTTTTTGGAGCAATCCGCCTTGCATACTTTCATGACAGCAAATAACATAAACAACGGCAAAAATGCACATCCAAGGTACGCCAACCGGTTGCCCATTAATGCCTGTTGCAAATTCTTGGAAACTGATATAAAAAAGTAACCAAAGTCTGCCACGAATACTGAAAAGAAAAGGCATATAAGCCATGTTTCTTTTTTCTTTACAAATATGAAGTAGCCGCAAGCTACGAGTATTGCTAAAATCGCTATGCCTCCGTAAAGGAAAGACATATTAATGCTTGGTTCCATTGTACAGGTTCGCTTTTTTGCGTCCTTTCCGTTTTTAAGCCGATATGACTCTATAAAATTTTATCGCGATTTATTCCAATGGTCAAGTATCATCGCTTGCGCTTATTGAGTACTTTTCTGTATTTGGATATCTCTATCATTTTTTCATTCTTTAATCCCTTCGCCCATGCACTCTCGTTTTGAAGGTTGCAATACATATGCCAGCGTTCTTCACTTAACTCTCCCGTGAGTAACGCCTGCTTAATGGCGCATCCGGGCTCCGTATCATGACGGCAATCAGAAAACTTACAGCAGCCGGTTAAGTCTGCAATGTCCTCAAAGGTATTGTCTACCGCTTCTTTTACATCACACATTCCAAGTTCCCTCATGCCCGGTGTATCGATAAAATACACACCATCCAGTTCAATTAATTGTCTGTGGGTTGTGGTGTGGCGTCCTTTGGAATCGCTCTCCCTAATTTGGCTTACATGCATGATTTCCCTATTTGCAAGGGTGTTTACCAATGTGGATTTACCTGCTCCCGATGAACCTAAAAAGGCAATGGTCGTTCCCGGAACAAAGTATTTTTTGATTTGAGAAAGTCCTTCTTTTGTATAGGAGCTTACCGCTATCACATCTACTCCACGGGTAATGCTTTTTACTTTTTCTACAAACGGTGTTACATCCTCCACTAAATCTGCCTTGGTAAGAATGACCACCGGAATTCCGCCGCCCGCGGTAGTGATGGCAACATATCTGGCAATGCGGTTTATGTTAAAATTATGGTTTAAGGAAGTGATAATAAATACATAATCATAGTTAGCAATGACCGACTGCTCCTTCATGGTTTTAACATAGCCGTCTCCATGTCCTCTCCTGTCAGGCCTTACAAAAACACTTTTCCTGGGAAGCAGTTCCACAATTCCTGCGCTTCCGTAATCATCCACCACAAATTCTACATAATCGCCGACAACCGGTACTTCCTCTCCCCGCATTTTACCTGCAAGCCGTGCCATATATTCCTTATCTTTATTTTTTACACAAAATATATCTCTTTGTACGTTAATAATACGTCCTTCCATTTTTCATTTCCTCTCTGTCTTACATTCTTTCCTTCATTATTAGGAAAACTGCATCTATCTCAAATGCTATGGAAGGATAAAAAAAGCGGCACCAAAAAGGCACCGCGATTTTTACGATATTTCACTTTAATTATCCTAAAATCCTCGAGGCACTTGTAGATAATATGCAGTTTTTGAATACAATGGTTTTTAATTCTCTCATACTAAGTTACCTCCTTGTTTATTCTTGTTTGGATTGTAGCATCTGCCACTAGGCATGTCAATTATACCTGTGGGCTAATTAAATGTGTCTTCGTTGTTCCTATATTCACGCATTGATGTTTCCTAGAACTTAGGAAGCTCATCCCGCGTAATAATAACTTCACTGTTATATACTTTTTTCATCATATCAAATGAAGTGTATGCGTCAGAAAGTTCTGTTGTTCCGTTTACTACGATATAATCCCAGTTCCATACTGCAAACCAAAGCCAATATGCATGGTCTCTGACAATAAAGTCGGGATCAGGCATGGTAGCACATTCACTCATGGTAATCAGTTTTTTATTGTCACACCAGCTTGCAAGCTCTGCAAGGGTACTCGGGCTTGCGCCGTAATCATAAGCTGCGTTGTAAATATCTATTGCCACGATATCACAGTAATCATCACCCGGATACCAGTCTTTATGCTGACCGTTCCATACCCAGATTAAGTTATCCAGTTCATGGTAATCTGTCATTCTTTCATATAATAATTTCCATAACCACTGGTAAGCGTCCACACCTGATGAACCCCACCAGAACCAGCCGCCGCTCGCTTCGTGAAGCGGTCTCCATAAAACAGTTACGTCATTGTCTTCCATGCGCTGCATGAGTTTTGAAATATTATCAATATCAGCAACTAACATTACTGCTTCTTTATTTATTTTTCCATCTGCATAGAGTTTTTGAACCTCCGTAAACTCCATGTGGGCAATATCCTCTGTTGTCATTGCATTGGAAAGGGTAAAAGAAGTATCTGCCGAATAAAAAGCACATTCATTGCAAGGTGCATACCAGTGCCAGTCATATACTACGATACCACCATCATTACTCCAATCAATTGCCAAATCCACATCTTTTGCAGATGGTCTGTTGTTACAAAAGCTTAAGGAATCATAGATAAAGTCAAAGGTTCTGACTGCAGGATATTTGCCAAGTCCTAAATACAATGCATCAGTTTCCGTATTAGTGCCGTAATTGGTACACTGTCCTGCAAGGGTTCTCTTTCCGTAAACTGCCTTTAAATACTGGTAGATATTCTGGGTTTTTAAGTTGGCATATGGGTTACTCAAAGTATCCGTAACGCCGGTAAAGATATTGTCATCAAGGGATTCTCCATTTTCAATTAAAATAGAGTCTAATGAAAACCAACTCCAGCCTGCTCCTAATGTAATGGTATTTTTACCTTTTTCAAGGAATACGCCATCCACTGTGGTGTCTACCCAAGGACCCTGTTCAGATACGATATCCATTGCCTTTAAACCGTTAAATAATAATGGGTTCTCTTTGTGGCTTCCTGCACAATGCCTTACGGTAATCTTATAATACTGGCTTGCAGGAATATCTACTGTCAGGCTGAATGCATTATTGTCTGTAATATCAACAAATCCGCCGCCGGAGCAATTTGAATCTGACTTCATCCAAAGAGCATCATGTGCAGCTACACTTTCTGCTTCCAGTAAGCAGGAGTATGCTTTTTCTTCCAGTCCATCGTATGTAAGTCTGTCAAACTTATAATTGTCTGCGTATGTAATCAAAGAAGGATCTACCTTCACTCTGGTTGGTGAATCCGGCACTTCTTCCTCGTCCTTTCCGTCATCTGCGACGTCGCTATCGTCTCCCTCAGATGTTGTGGTATCATCTGCGTCTGCTACACCGCCGTCAGTAGATGTGGTGTCATCTTCCGTTGCATTTGTGTTTGCATTTGCAGCATCATCTGCTGCGCTGTCATTTTTACCACAAGCACACAAAAGCATTGTCATAACTAAAAATAGTGCTATTACTTTTTTATTCCATCTCATAGGGTAACCTCCATTAAATGCAATATGTATCTTGTAATAACCATAGCACTGATACATTCAAGTATCAATGGAATATTATGAACACAGTTTCGTTTTATGAACATAGCTTATGTTCGTTTTTTTAATATTTTCGTCATGAGTTCCATTTTTTATTGTCTTTTGGTAGTTTTTAAATGTTAATTTTTTAAATATATTGACTGTTTTAATCACAATGTTGTATGCTAAAAATACAAAAGGATGGGATTTAGAATGAAAATAAACCGTAATATCTACCCTTACAACTTGGAAGTTAAGAAATTGCCTTTTCATCTTGCAGGAATCGGCGGCACGGAATATCAGTATCATATTATCAGAACCGAAGGCTATCACTGGCACCAGATTCTGTTTTGTGCAGAAGGAACCGGTTATGTCAAATATGATAATAGTACCTATTCGGTGAACGAAGGGGATTTTTTCTTTTTACCTGCCGGATATCCTCACGAATACTATTCAGACCAAAAGCGTTGGGACATAAGATGGGTTGCTTTTGACGGGTATGCCTGCGCCCACGTTTTGAGTCAGTTTAACATGCATAAGCCTGCTATTATAAGCCCCAGAGACATCGATGTTATGGAAAATATTTATAATAAGATGTTTGCTTTGCAGGAATCAGAGCAGACTTATAGAGATCAATTTTGCTCCGGTTTGATTTATGAATATGTGATTGAATTTTACCGCAACATGGATAATCCGGTACAACGGCTTAGAAATGAGAAAAGCAAACGGTTGCTTCCGGTATTAGACTATATTGATAAGCATTTTTACCTGGATTTACCTATTACGGCTTTGGCTGAGGTTGCTAAGGTAACACCGCAGCACCTTTGCCGTATTTTTAAGGACTCCATGAATATGCGTCCTAACGAATATTTGACCAGACGCAGACTGCAGGAATCCAAACGGTTACTACAAAAAAATGAGCTTCCTATCGGAGAGATTGCCCACAAGTGCGGCTTCCCTGATGCCGGGTATTTTAGCACGGTATTCAGAAAGCACGAGGGGCTGTCTCCTATTGAATATAAGAAGTCGATTGGGCTAAGATCTTTTTGACAGGTTACCAATATATAGATACTAAACAACAGAAGAAGCAAGACGATGCTATATACATCTGTTCTTGCTTCTTTTTTTGCAATAATTCAATCATTTATCCGATGAGTTGGAGCATAGTACTTATCAGGATGCATTAGTTCTTCCTACAACAATACAAATAGGTGTCTCTTTCAAATATAAACTCTCCATCCTCGTTCTTAAACCGCACAAGAAACTCCAGAAATTCTTTTCTCCTAGTCTCTAGAGATTCTCTCACCGGACGACATACCTGCTGGATATACTCTAAGAATTCCTCAGCCGTTCCAAAATGAAGTGTTAATACATAAGCATGTCTTTCAACTTTAGGAAATACTGCATGTAATTCCTTTTCCCAATCTTCCACATGAGCTTTATGCTTGTGATATAACTCATCCAGTTCCGTATACTCTTTTTCTTCAAAAAACTCATATAATAATGGTAGCAGCTTTTCATAGAAAAGCAAGCCTCCCCATGTGCAAATAAAAACGCCATTCCCAGAAAGTGCAGAATCAAATTTGCGGTATAAGGCGTGCCGATTAGTAATGTGAGACACCACATGATTAAAAAAGATACGCTCATACGGTCCATTTAGAGACATTGTTTCTAAGTCATCCCATACAAAATAAAAATCGCTATTTTGCAAGTATTCTTTTAATTCTCCCACACCGGCATCCGCATAAAATGTATCCATATGCGTATTGTGTCTATCTACGCAAGTCACGTTCATTTTCTTCGGCAAACGCTCCCTATTATACCGCCATAAGTTTCCAATCCCAGCGCCGGCATCCAATACACGCATATCGGTTTGCAATTCTGCCATATCAAAAATAAACCTTGACCAACCCCGTGGTTCATCGGCATGTTGTTTCAGGCGCAATACCAATTCATCTGCACGTCGGTCTCTAACAATACGTCCTAATGCTTTAAGAAAAGTGTTGTCATCCAGTTCCTCGCCCTCACACTCCTGTACCGTCCGGTCCACATGAGCAATCACTGTATTTAATTGTTCTCTTTTCTTTTCCAACAGACGTTTTTGCTCTAATAACATATTTTTTCGGCTAACGTTCTCATACAACCGTAAAAAAGCAGCAATTTGATCCAGAGAAAAATCCAAATATTTCATCAACTGGATTTTCTCCATGGTTTTCACGGACTCTTCGCCATACATACGATATCCATTCTCTTCGTTACGCTCCGGCAAAAGCAATCCCTTTCGTTCGTATACACGCAGGGTTTTTGTCGATATTCCGGCGAGTTTTGCCAACTGCCCAATAGTATAATATTTGTTCATTAGAATCCTCCTAGTAAATAAGATTCCCGGGAACTTTTTTACATTAAATAAATGTATTTAGATTAATCTTAATTCAGCATAAACCTTGTCCTAAGGGTAAGGTCAAGCAAAAAAGTTGATTTTTTTAAATCTTATTAATCTCTATCATCTTACTACCACCATGGAACAATATCTCATATTTTCCGGGCATAAGCACAATGTCATAATGTTCTTCATTGAAACTAACTTCTTCTGAGGAGGCTGTAACGTTTTCATATCCGTACCACTCAACATTATCACCGCTTCCTACTTTAAACCACTCCTCACCCCAGACTTCTATGGTATAGGAATATACATCCGCACTTGCATCATAACTCATGCGATAATGTTCATCTATTTCCCAATTATTAAACCATCCTCTGATATAATACCCCGCTCCGGTCTCATCATCTGTGTCCTCTTCAAAAGGATTCATGTCCACATACTCATAATACTGACTGGTTTGTTCTATATATTGTTCAAAATTTTCTATTTTTGCTTCGATATAATCTGCAAAAGAGGCATTTCCCCAATCGCTGCCTAACCCTTCTGAATAGAAATTATCAAACGTAAATTTATGCTCAGAAGCATTATAAAACGTCTTTGATGGCATAGCATCATCTTTGTAATGGTTGTATGCAATCTCATAGAGTTCATTAAACTTATCCGTAGTAAGCCACGGCGATGTTGAGATTTCCCTCAGCATATTGGCATACTCGTCAATATACCATCCGCCGGCATCTACTGTATGAATAAACAAAGGGTTTTCCTGATAGCAAACCATACCAGAGGCCACAGTTGAAAACGGGTTAACGCTCGTCATAGCGTCCCATGTTGGGTTCCATTCCTTTGTCATTCCAAAGCACCTATCATTATCATAAGGAATAAATACTGCCTTATGATTACTCTTCAAAAAATAAATATAGTAATTATTATAACCGCTTCTGATGTCATCAGGATTTCCTACAAAATAGGAAACTGCGGCAAATTTAAGGAAATAATCTATGTCAACGATTTCTTCCAAAGTGTCCTTATTTAAATCCGGAGCATTCAGCTTTTTCAGTAAATTTTTCATAGGCTCATGCTGTGATGTCTTCTTATTATTTTTTAAATCATAATTATAAAATTCACAGTTATCCTCATTTTCAATTCCATAGGTGGTATTCATCGTTAGCGTGGCGCCGGTTTCCGTCCATCCTGCTTTATATAAATCTCCATCCCGGTCTTCCGGTTTCAGATTCCGCTCTATAAAAATCTTATCAACGGGTTCATAAATGGTAAACACACCAGCATGGATATCTGCAACATCCACGGATGCAAGATTCGTTCTGGGTGCCAATATTCCACTATCCCTAAAAAACTCGTAAGTATAGTATTCTCGTATATATGTACTGTCATCAAGCTTATTCCAACGCATCTCTAAATGTTCAAGTCCGGCAAATTTTTCCGGAAACTCAAGTCGAAAATGAATCAGATTATACATTCCTTCTTCTTCGTTATAAAAATCAGTTCTGGAAGTATTTCCCTTCATACGGATACCTACATTTTCAAACTCGTATGTATTGGAACCTTCGGATGTGGTTATGGTTATGGCAAGGGCCGTATCCCTATAAATCGGTGACTTTGAGCCCATAGAAGCATACTTCCAATAATCCTCTTGTAGCTTCATTAACTCTTCGCCCGTAATATCAATATGAATTTCTATTTTGTTATGAATGTCAAAAAGTTCTCCATAGAGCTTGTCCTGATCTGTGTCACTTACTGACACCTCGGAATTTGTGTTATTGTCTTTTACTGCCCCTTCTTCCTTATGGTCACGTCCACAAGCCGACAGACACATACACAGTAAAAGGGCTATCATAATAGTATTTTTCATTCTTTTCTTCATAGACGCCTCCGTAGGGGGATAAAACGCAAGTTTCCGATTAAGTTTCATATTAAATAAGCTGCTTTACATTTATTATACTTTATCAAATAATTGAAGTAAATTGCTGATAGAATTAACACCTTCCGGAACATTCTTTTTCCCTCTATTTATCCAAAAAGCCCTTATTCCCAATGCACCGGCTCCTTGCAAAAAATTCCTTTGACTCTTCAAATATTGGTGGTGCCACCCAATACTCAAACATTTCATTGCTCAACTTATCCGCATCTGCCGTGGATGAAAAATAATCTATAGTATCCTTTAGTGACTGCGTTTCCAATTCCCTTTGTGTTTGAAACATTTCTCCATATGAATTTTCGAATAAAGTCTTAAATCGCTTCCACCAATAATTACCTATTTCTCCCACGCTTTCTGCTTTACCCGTTTCGTATATAATCCGGCTAATCTTTGCAACATTTTCACCATCTTCAAATACAACCGTTCCATAAAAATCTATAAATATTGCTTCTACCATTTTCTTCCACCTTTTGCCTATATCATCTCACCATTCTCTACACGGACAGCTACCTGCCAATCATCTTCGTATATAATAGTTCCTACAAAATTAGTATATACTACGTCATAAGGGTGTTCGTACTTGTCGAGTAAATCCATCGCCGGTTTAATCTTTTCCTGCATTTCTTTTGATGTTTCATTCTTAAAAAATGTAATTACCTTTTCTGCGTTTTTACATGGCTCAGGTTCCGGAAGATTATCCTTAAACCACTGGTCAATATTCCGAAAAGTTTCCTCATCTTTCTTATCCATAATTCCATCCATTATTAAACGCCAGCACATACCAAAAATCCCTTTTGGGTACTTCGTTATCCAAGATGACTCTCTACCTTGTATTCTCATATATTTAAACTGCATATAAATCTCCTTCCATCAAATGGTCTTCTCCATATACCCACAAGTAAACGGAAAAAAGTCAAATTTCTGTGTTCCTGTATGTATGAAACCTTGTGAAGCATACCATTCTTTCAATACAATGTTCTCTTCGACAATACCGATATTAATCTTTTTACACCCAAGTTCTGCCACAGTTGCAAATGCATGTTTCATTAGTTTCTCTCCAATTCCGTTATGTCGGTGTTTGGGAAGCACACACACATTATTTAGTTCGCATTTTTCATTTTCCTGCACCAATAAGGAATAATAGCCCACAATTATATCATCCTCTATATACACATACATAGGACGACGTTCACCGTTCAGATGCCAATTAAGTCTTTCTTCGGTTGTTGCGAATGCCGTAAATCTCGGTGCATTACCAATTGTAAATCCAAACTCATCCGCCACAGTCATAAAACTCTTAACAATAACATCTACACACTCTTTGATATCTTCTTGCCCTACTTTTCTAATCATAGTATTCTTCCTCCAATCGTTTTAAATAAAAAATCGCACCAAACATACATTTATATGTCTGGTGCGAATCATTCAATGAAAATATATATTATAATCCTAACATTACATTCTCACTATTGCACAGACATATAAGACCTACCGGCTTACAACTGTGCAACAATGTCAGTTATAAGCAAATACGTCTATGATGAATGGACATATGAGTTGTTGAATGTAATCTCTGATTCATTTGAATTCTCCCCGTTTGATTTTTTGATATGTTACCACTGCTCTATTTATATGTCAATAGAAAAGTAGGCTATTATGATATCTTAGAAAATATACAGAAAAAGCGAGGCATTAATTGGCAACAAATTTTTATGCAATGAATCTAATATAGAGAATGGCAGATAATCTCTTAGATTACCTGCCATACAAAATACTCTGTATCAAATTTTATTTATTCAAACTCGCCAAAATCATTTTCGCATTAAACAAATCTGTTTAGTAGTTTTCGCACGGTTTGATACCAATTAGTTTCAATTATCCAATGTACATGGGCTATCTGAACTAATGTTATCATTTTGTTATCACGGAAATGTTATCAAGCTCTTTTGCAAAAAAGCAATTGCTTTTCCATTTCATCAGCAATTTCCTTTCATTATCCCACTATTCTTTCGCTTGTTTTATGCTACCAACAGTATCTTATACATTAAACTTTTCAATTAATTCCTTCAAAAGATTTAGGCTTGTCTTACTTTCTCGCAGATGCTCATAACCTTCTAATGTCTTTTTAACCGCATCTCCGGATTTCTCCGCTATCAGATTTACCCCATCAGCAGACTCTGTAATCGTGCGGTTTACATTATCCATTGCATCCACAATCTGTGTAATTTTATGACTCAATTGAGAAATCTCAGAATAAATATGCTGCATCGATTCTGCAAAACTTTCTGCATCCTTTTCGTAACGTTCGCCTACCTGACCAAAGGTACTATAATCTGTAACTACAGTATCTTCCAGGAAATTCATAATGACCTGAATGCATTCTGTCATATTAACGACAGCTTCATTGACCTCTTTTACAATCTCGTTGATGCCGTCTACAGTCCGGAATGTTTGATTAGCCAGTGCTCCGATTTCCGTTGCAACCACAGCAAAACCACGTCCGGCTTCTCCCGCTCTTGCGGCCTCAATATTGGCATTCAATGCCAACAGATTTGTCTGGGAAGAAATATTCCGGATATCATCCGTCAATTCATTAATCTTTGCAACAACTTTAGATTTTTCGATTGCTTCTTCCGTACGTTGTCTCATATCTGCATAAATGCCCATTGCTTTCTCATTGGAAGAACTCGTAGTATCACGAAGCTCTCTCGCTCTGGTCATAATAGCTCTCGATTCTTGCTGTTCCCGTTCGGACAATTCACGGATTTCTTCTGCATTTGTCTGGATTGCGTCAATATTGCTTACAATCATGGTTACACCGGCGGAAGTCTCTTCCATACTGGCTGCCAGTTCCTGGGTAGTTGCAGAATTGTCCTCTGAAATAGAATTGTTTTCTCCCATCACATCATCCAGACGCTTCATGTTTTCAATCAAATCGTCTTTAACGCGCTCCATGTTTCCTACCAGTTCACGTAAGACGGAACGCATCTCATTTACAGCCTTTGCCATAATACCGGTTTCATCACGTTTTTTCATTAATTTGTCAATGTCTTTTGCACGTTGAAAATCCAACTGTGCTGTCTGCTTAATAATTTCTGTAATTCGTTTAATCGGTTTTGCAATGGTACTTCCTATCAAAACTCCAAGCACTATAGCAACCACGAGTCCCATAGCAAGGAACATCAATATCTGAACAGAAAGGGCATTTGCAGATGCTGTAATTTCCTCTACAGGTGCTGTTAATACAAGCTTCATGCCATTCTTAAGTTCCACATAAGACAAATATTTCTCCTCGCCGTTGATGCTGTACCGCAACGTCTCTCCTTGCTTGGAAGCATCTAATACGAAATTCTTAACCGAAGTCAGCTCTCCACCATTGTATTCCGCCAAATCAGTACCTGACTCAATCTCTTTATGATACAGTACACTACCAGTAGAACTTACCACAAAAGAATATCCTGTATCAAAAGCAATCGCTTTATCTACCAAAGATGTCAACTGGCCAAAATCAATATCCATACCGATAATTCCCACTGATGTACCATTTTCATAAAGTGGAACCACGTAAGAAATCATATAAACATTTATATTTGCATTTAAATACGGATCCATCCAAAGAGGCGCCTTGTTCGCTACCGGAATGTAATACCAGCCTACATGCGCTACATCAGATGGGTCATACATACTAAAATCTGTTGGTGTTACACTATCAAATGCAGACTGCGCATCATTACGCGTCAAAAAGATACCTGAAGTCGGTTCCGTAAATTCCGGATTATAACGTATATAAGCAGTAATTGCACCGTCCGTATGCTCTGCAAAAGTATAAAAATCTTCCAAAAGCTCATTTGTATATTTGCTTTCATACGCATTATTGTTTTTAAACTCAGAAAACTCCAACTTTCTCATGGCAATATCACTTAGCGTACCCACCGACTGCTCAATTCTTGAGATTAGGGCATTGATTTCTTCACCCGTATTTTCACAGGTTAGCACCAACTCCTTTTCAGCCGCGGCATTGGATAATTCTCTGGTATCAGAAATGCTGAGCAGACTAATAATAGATGCCGTAATCAACGAACATATCACAATTGCAACAGTAATTTTCATTCGTATAGATTTCATAGTAATGCCTCCTTGTGTATAATATATTCTTTTTTCTCCTTCATTACTTTTTTTACTCGCCATCAAACTCAAAATTTTCTTTCATTTCAGACCAATTATAACATATATACAAACTAGTTGCCACAAAAATCAAAACATAAACTGGGGCCACATTTGATAAAGATAAAAACAGACCTTGAAACGAGGAATTTGATTGGCTCATTGCAAGGTCTGTTACTTATTTTTTATTCGGTTGT
>JAFTPP010000003.1 GCA_017463255.1 Lachnospiraceae bacterium | reverse complement strand
TCGGCAGAAGAATACTGTCTTAAGTATGCTAAGAAATATAATTTGATACATAAGAAAGTGTGCAACCGGTAGTTGCAAGCAATGGTATAATAGCAACATTAAGTTGGTTCAATAATGAGTATATTATTGCTATGCTTTGAAACAGGAGGTGTTAAATATGACTTTAGGAGACAATATACAATATTTGCGTAAGGTAAATGACATTACGCAAGAGGAGCTTGCAGAGAGGCTTTCCGTTTCAAGACAAACCATATCCAAATGGGAAATGAATCAGGCATATCCTGAAATACCAAAACTGATTGAAATTGGTAATATATTTCATTGTAAGGTGGATGAGCTGTTAAAAGAAGATATGGATAAACGAAAAGACGTTTATTCAGAGGTAACTGTGAAAGAAATTCCCGGATTTCGTATGGGACGATATGTTATCATTTCACCCAATCCGGAAGATGATGTGCATGCCTATATGGAAAGATGGGCGCAGGCGAGCGGGTTAAATGATTTTACAGATTATAAGCCGAAACAGATTGGATGGGATTTTCCGTTTGTGTCGGCTGAACAGCAAAATCGATTTGGGTTAAGAGGCTATGTGGCGGCATATATATTACCGGATGGATTTGAGCCCAAGTGCGGCGGTGTGGAAATTGGGAGTCAAGGAGCTGCCAATTACGCTTGCATAACGATTTGCGACCCGTTTTCAAGAGCCTTTGAATATATTCCAAATGCATATAAAAAGGTTTTAGAGTACTTAAAGGCAAATGGATTCAAGGAAAATGTAAACGGCGAATACTTATCATGTTTTGAGTATGTATATGAAAAAGACAATACCACATATATGGAAGTATGCATTCATGTTGATTCAGTGGGATATGCTAATTTATTTACTCCTTTAAAATAAAACATGCCGGAATGGAGGTTATTATGAAACTTGTAATGCAGCCAACAAATACAACATGCGGTCAGGCATGTATTGCCATGATTACAGAAAAAAGTATAGAAGAAGTTATACAGACAATGAAAACAGATGGGCCAACGAGTATAGGTCAACTGATAGAAGCACTGGATTTCTATAAAATAAACCATGCTGAAAGGAATACCCGTATTTCAAAGAAAAATCCAGCCCCGCATCAGTATTCTATTTTAACTGTTCATTCAAATGCAGGGTATACACATTGGACATTGTTATATGATGGCAAATATTATGATCCGGAATTTGGCTTAATTGAAGGAGAATACACATATGGAAAAATAACTTCTTTTCTGTCGATATATGAATAGTAAATTAAGACAGGAAAGAAGTGATGAGTTTGTTGGAGGGGCCTCAAATGAATGAACAAGTAAAAGAATTAATAGAAAAATATCCAAGTGAAATTATCGACATGTACAATGATTTGAGACAATTGATTTTTGACAGTGTGCCATGCGAATTGGAAGAAACCTTATGGGCGAAGTTGCCAAGCTATTATGTGGGTGATTCTTTTGTGAGACTTATTCCGTTTAAAGACCATATTAATGTGGAGGCACAGGCAATACTTCAATATAAGGAAGAATTGACAGGCTATAAAATCACACCAAAGGGAATGGTGCAAATCTATTTGAAACAGGATATACCACATGATATTCTGAAACAGATATTTGCGCAAACTTTAAAAGCTATTTAAGAAGGGGACAACATGACAAAGAAAAGATTGACAAGGGAATTAAAATGGGGATTTCAAGGGTTCCCATACCACCAACTATGGATGGATAACGACATATACACCGGTTGGGTAGCAATCAATTACTTGACAGACGGCAAGTACTATTATTGGGAGTATCCAAAATCCGGCAAGGTTCCGGTAGCAGGAAAAGGTATGTGCTGGTTAACATTGATACCGGAGGGGAAAAGCCGCTCTATTACAGCTAAGTTCACCGAAGAACGGCGTGTATCAGTGTGGTATACAGATGTAATTGATAAAGTGACAATTGATGAAGATGGGGTTGTAGCATTTATTGACAAATATTTGGATGTTATTTTTACACCGAGTGGAGATGTTGTGATTGATGATAAAGATGAATTAGATAATGCCTATCATTCCGGAGAATTGACAAAAGAACAATATGAGACGGCTTTACAGGAAGGTGACAGTATTGTGGAAGACCTTTGTCAAGATATTGCTGCAACGGAGAAGTGGTGTCTTAATATTTTGCACAAGGCAGAGGAGATTATTAATCAGAATCCGTTTACCATTTTTCTGGATATTGACGGTGTCTTGGATATTTTCCATTCCAATCTTTATTATCAGGAATTAATACCTGAAGCTCTGGAACGATTTGCGAAATTGGTACATAGAACAAAAGCCAAGGTTGTGGTTGTCTCAGATTGGAGATACGGCAGCAAAGAATGCGAAAGGTCAACGGATATGCTGCGCGACAATTGGAAACAGTTGGAGGAAAAACTTAAGTCCCATGGGGTGGAGATATCTGATGTGACAACATGTGAGTCTACGTACAAGAATCGCACGGAAGAGATAAGAGCATATCTGTTGGAACATCCTGAAATCAAAAAATATGCAATACTTGACGATTGTTTCAGTGATGATTATTCTTCGGACACAGAAATAAAAAGACATCTTGTCTTTGTAGATGCACTTAAGGGACTTCAGGATGAGAATTGCATTCAAGTGTGTGGGTTGATGAATGAGATTATCTAGACTTTAAAACAGTGCTACCTATTGTGTGGCACTGTTTTTTTGTGGATTAAAAAAGATATACCTTGACGGCTAATCCGAATTAGCTTATAATAAGGCTAATTTAAATTAGCCAAACGGAGAAAAAGGAATGAATACAAAGAAACGAATACTGGATGAAGCTTTGACATTATTTGCCCAGAAGGGCTATGGAAATGTATATGTGGGACAAATTGCAGAAGCGGTAGGGATTAAAGCCCCCTCACTCTATAAGCATTACAAAAGCAAGCAGGATATTTTTAATGCAATTCTTGATGAGATGAAAGACCGTTATGACAGGCAGACCGCTGCTTTGAATATGAATGGTAGCGATGCATATACTGACGCAGACATTTTTGGAGCGGTTTCCGAAGATGGTTTGGTGGAAATGGGTATAGGGCTGTTTTCCTATTTTCTCCATGATGAGTATGTATGCAGGTTTAGAAAGATGTTGACTCTTGAACAATTCCATAATTCTGAGCTGTCGCGGCTCTACACAAAGCAGTATGCGGACGAGCCTTTGAACTATCAGGCAACCATTTTTTCAATCTTATGTAGGGGAGAAGTGCTAAAAAAAGAGGATGCAGATATAATGGCATTACATTTTTTCGCACCTATCTATATGTTGCTGACAATATGTGACCGTCATCCGGAAAGAGAGACAGAGTCATTAAAAATGTTAGAGCGACATATTAGGCAGTTTAGCAGAATTTATAAGGAAACAACGAGAGGATAAATATGAAAATAGTATTAATACACGGACAAAACCATCAAGGAAGCTCATATCATATTGGGAAAATGATTGCTGATAAAGTTGACAGTGAGAAAGAAGTGGTTGATTTTTTTCTGCCAAGAGATTTAAATCATTTTTGTCTTGGCTGCTATAAATGTATTGAGGGAGATGAAAATTGCCCTTATTATGAAGAAAAGAAGAAAATTATGGAAGCGGTAGAACAGGCTGATTTACTTATTTTTACAACGCCTACCTATTGTCTGCGGGCTTCAGCACCGATGAAAGCTTTTCTGGATTTGACTTTTACATACTGGATGTCACACAGACCGAGAAAAAGAATGTTTTCAAAGAGAGCAGTAGTGGTATCAACTGCTGCGGGAACCGGAGCGAAATCTGCGGTCAAGGATGTGACGACTGCGCTTTTTTACTGGGGTGTTCCATATGTAAAATCGTATGGAATTGCGGTTCAGGCAATGAGTTGGGAAATGGTGAAGGATAAACAGAAAGTAAAAATTGAAAGAGATACTACTCGGCTTGCAAAGAAACTTTCATCTACAAAAAAGCCGTCTATTGGCATTAAAACACGCTTTATCTTTAAAATCATGGCAGGAATGCAGTCAGCAGGATTTGGATCCTCACCCATTGAAAAAGAGTATTGGGGTAAAAACGGTTGGCTTGATAAAAAGCGCCCGTGGAATTAGTCTCCTGCATTCCGCAAGTAAAATCAAGTAATCCTGTTTCGTGTTCAGTATAATGAATGAAAACAGTTGAAAGGGAGCGACCATGTACGAGTGGCATAAGAATCTTCAGAGAATAATTGACGAAATAGACAGTTGCATAAAAAAGCAGGAGGACGAAGAGTTAACCTTGCAGTATCTTGCACATAAGCTTGGGTATTCAGAGTTTCATATTTCCAGAAAGTTTAAAGAAATTTCCGGTATGCAGTTCAGGGATTATTTGCGCTATAGAAAGCTGGCCTTTGCGTTAAAACAAATTCGTGATACAAATGACGGTATTCTTGACATCGCTTTACAGTATGGTTTTTCATCCCATGAAGCTTTTACCCGTGCCTTTAAGGAAGCTTATGGTGTTACACCTAGTGAATATCGTAAAAATCCTACACCTGTTGCCCTTCGTACGATTATAAAACCCTTCGACTGTTATCTTTTAGGAATCGGAGGAACAGGTATGGTAAAATCAACAGATGACGTAAAGACTTATTTTGTTACAATTCCGGCACATAAATTTTTACATATAAGAAATTATGAGAGCATCGGATATTGGGATTTCTGGCAGAAACAGAGTCTCATTCCGGGACAGGATTGCGAGACAATTTGCGGATTGTTAGACAGTATCAAAGGAAAATTAGATGATGCGGGTGGAAGTGCAGCTGATAGCGGAAGCGGTCAGATTATGGCATATATAAATGAACCCACCGGTAGAATTTGTAGTTGGGGGATTCCTCTTGCAGAATGCTATGGCGTGCGTTTGCCAATGGACTATGACGGAAAGATACCATCCCAAATGATGATAATGGATGTTCCGGAAGCAGAATATATTGTTTTTGAACACGGTCCATTTGATTTTGAGACAGAGAACAGTAGTGTAGAAGAAAAAATAGAGAGAGCAATGAAAGAATTTGATTATTCGGCTACCGGTTACAGCCTTGATACAGCACCCGGAAGAGTGTTCTATTTTTATCATGATTGTACACGTTTCTGGAAGTACATCAGACCGGTGAAAAAAACAGATTCTAATTAGTATCAGTATTACCGGAGCAAACATGTTTCTAATAAAACTTGAGGTTGGATTTATATCGTGTGAAATATATAATATATAAGAATTAGTAACGATAAATGAAGTGATTGAAAATGAACGGAGGCTTATATATGAAAAAAAGATATGTTATGGCTCAGTAGTCTGGGCTTATCAATAAGATGAATAGTTAAGCTCAGATGAATCCTAAAAGAAATACATTAGGAGGATTTGAAATGAGCTATTTACGAGCAGAAGAAATTCTGCCAAAAGAATTACTTGAAACTATTCAGCAATATGTTAGTGGAAAAACCATATATATACCCACCAAAGAAAAACAGGATTGGGGAAGCAATACCGATACAAAACAGATTCTTGATGCAAGGAATCGTGAGATATTTGAGCAGTATACAAAAGGAATATCTGTCCCTGTTATAGCAGTGGAATATTCATTGTCAGAAAAGAGTATCCAAAGAATTATCCGTAAACAAAAGCAACAAGAGGAATCTAAGTGCTGATGGCAACAAAACATCAGATAACCAATGATTTCATCAAGGTGTACCATCGTTGCGGAGGTTGTGGGAAGAAGAAAGAATTTGTCAATTCAGGTAAGTTTAGGGTGAATGCTAATGGAAAGGCTGTTGATGTCTGGCTGATTTACCGTTGTATTAAATGCAAACATTCGTGGAACTTAACCATATATGAACGGACAAGACCCGCAAGAATTCCTGCGGATGAGTATCAGAGCTTTTTGGATAATGACATGGAACTTGCGTATGAATATGGTAACAACAAAGAGTTTTTAAAAAAGAATAATGCTGAGTTTAAGTAGAACAAGAGGGTGATTTCACCCTCTTATTTTGATTCGATATTCTTTGGGCGCTATGCCTTCGTGCTTGTGAAACAGTCTGCTAAAATAAAGGGCATTATCATAGCCTACTATTAATGCGATTTCGCCAATGGAATAGTCGGTGGTTTCCAATAACTTTTTAGCGTTAGAAAGGCGAATGTCTAATAGGTATTGTAAAGGAGTCTGCCCGGTGTAAAGCTTGAATTTACGATAAAAGGAGCTGTTACTTAAGCAGAGGTTTTCTATATAGTTCTCAATATGGATGGTTTCCTGATAATGCTCCCTAAGGTAGGAGGTAGCCTGTTCAATTTCTAAGGACGGAGCATTTGGCGTGAAAAGAGAATCCTTGTGCCCAAAACGTCCCAGCATAATTAGAAGTTGCTTAAAGTATAAGCAGGCTGCTTCCTGATAGAATTCCTTTTGTGACTGTAATTCCCATATAATCATCTTAAAAATATGAATGTAATCAGGATGGATACCGGAATAAATCACATTGGAAGCAGAGTCAATTCCATGCATGGTAAAGAGTGATTCTACTCCTGTTCCGGTAAAATGCATCCAATATATCTCAGGTTTATCCTTGCCGTAATAAATATACTTTTGAGCTTCACCAGGATGGTAAAGCACCATATGTCCTGCTTCTAAAACGGTTGCTTTTTTGCCGTTAAAATAAAAATATCCTTTGCCGCTTGCTAAGTAGATAAATTGATAATCAATCCTACCGTTGCTTCGGGAGGTGGGAAGCTCAGACTTAGTATTTAATTTATAAGTTCCACAGCTGTTGATTTCCAAAACATTGGTCTTACTGCAATATCCTTCTGCTCTGTCATTGGGAGAATTAGCATAGCTTAAGTACATGATTTTTCCTTTCTTTGACAAGAATGTGCATATATTATACAGCTTTATATATGGAATATTCAATGGTTTCTTGATAGAATCCTCTAAAAGGAGGCAAGGACGGATATGTCTAAAAGAATTCATAAATTAGTGGCAACAACATTAAGCCTTTGCATGTGTGCTTCACTGCTTGTTGCCTGTGGAAAAGAAAAAAAGGATACTTTTTCGGTTACACTTCCAACCGGTGTAGAAGAGTCGGAAATTTTTGTAGAAGCTGTAGAAGGAATTTCTGATGATTTTATTAGAGGAATGGATGCTTCGGCTGTATTGTCAGTGGAAAACAGTGGTGCTATCTACTACAATTTTGCAGGGGAAGAACAGGATGTTTATAAAACTCTGGCAGAAGCAGGTGTAAATTACATACGACTTCGTGTATGGAACGACCCATATGATAAAAACGGAAACGGATATGGAGGAGGAAATAATGACCTTGCAACAGCTATAGAACTTGGAAAGCGTGCGACAGAGTATGGCATGAAAGTATGTATTGATTTCCATTATTCTGATTTTTGGGCCGACCCGAAGAGACAGCATGCACCAAAGGCATGGGAAGGCATGAGCGTGGATGAAAAAAGCAACGCTTTATATGATTTTACTATAGACAGCCTTACACAATTGTTTGATGCAGGGGTTGATGTAGGAATGGTACAGATAGGTAACGAGATTAACTATGGTATGTCAGGAGAAACAGACACAGGTGCCGTAATGAAGTTACTTACTGCAGGAAGTAAAGCGGTTCGTGAAGTGGCAAAAGAGAATAAGCAGGATATTCAGATTGTTGTTCACTATACCAGAATTACAGAACCTTCCAACATGGAAATTTTGGTTTCCAATTTACAAAAATACGAAATTGATTATGATATTTTAGGATTATCTTTTTACCCATTCTGGGATGGAACCATGGAAAATATGCAGTCCGTTGTTAAAAGCATTATTGCAAACTACGGCAAAAAAGTTATGATTGCAGAAACCTCATATTGTTATACCGCCAAAGATGGTGACGGATACGGAAACAGCTTGATTGGTACGGATGATATTGTTAAAGGTTATCCGGCGACCGTACAGGGACAGGCAACCATGATTCGTGATGTGATTGCGGCAGCAAATGAAGCAGGCGCCATGGGGGTATTTTACTGGGAAGGAACATGGATTCCGGTAGGTGAAGTAGATGGAGATAATTCTGCTTTATGGGAGCAGTACGGAAGCGGATGGGCAAGCAGCTATGCCGCTAAGTATGACCCGTTGGATGCAGGACTTTACTATGGTGGATGTTCTTGGGATAATCAGGCGTTTTTCGATTTTGAAGGAAAACCGTTAGCATCATTGAATGTATTCAAATATTTGAAATATGGTTCTACTACAGAACTTGCCATTGATTATGTTCCCGATGCTTATGTTACCTGCAATGTGGGAAGCAGTATAAAACTTCCTGCCACAGTGGATGTAATCTATAATGATCATTCCGTTGTAGCAAGTGAAGTAACTTGGGATGAAGCTCAGATTAGTGCAATTGACACCAATATCGCAGGTAACTATTGCGTGACAGGTACCCTTGCCGGTGGTAGGGAGGTTAAAGGCTATATAGAGATACTCTTAATGAATCTTGTTAAGAATCCGGGATTTGAAGAAGAGGATACTACCATGTGGGAGGTAACAAGCCTTACAGATATGAATCCGACAGATTACCAGAACAAGGCTGATGATGCATATACCGGTGATTATGCATTCCATTTTTATTCGACTTCAGATATGGAGTTTTATGTGGAGCAAAGCTTTACTGATTTAGAAGCAGGAACTTATAAGCTTATGGCATATGCGCAGGGCGGTGATGTCACAGAAGATGCCGAAATGGAATTATATGCTGTTACAGCAGATGGCGAAGTGACGGTTCCGTTTATGGTGACCACATGGGTCAATTGGAAAAATCCAACAATTTCAGATATTAAAGTTACAGATGGTACTCTTACCATAGGTATCAGAGTAAAAAGCAACGGCGGTAGCTGGGGAACTTTTGATGACTTTATATTAAATAAGATTTCTGACTAGGGGGATATAACATAGAAAAATGCAAGAGGATTAGCTTCTTGCATTTTTTTAATAGTATTATATAATTGCATTATTCCTAAAGAAAGAGAGCAATGATATGACAGAAAGAGAAAAAGCGGCAGCAGGATATTTATATAATGCGAATTATGATAATGAAATTTTAGATGTTATAGGAAAGTGTAATGATTTATGCTACGAGTTTAATAAAATAAAGCCATCGAATCGAAAGAAGCAGGAAAAGCTGCTTAGACAAATCTTTGGAAAAATGGGTGAAAGTGTGTACATAAATGCTCCGTTTTGGTGCGATTACGGATGCAACACTTTCGTGGGTGATTATTTTTTTGCGAATCATAATTGCCAGATTTTGGATGGTGGTAAGGTAACCTTTGGAGATCATGTGTTTATTGCCCCAAATTGTTTGTTTACAACAGCCGAGCATGCATTAGATGTAGAGCAGCGTAATGAAGGACTCGAAGTTGCATTGCCTATTACTGTGGGAAATAATGTCTGGATTGGAGCGGGAACGATTGTTCTCGGCGGTGTAACAATTGGAGATAACACAGTAATTGGAGCAGGCAGTGTTGTGACCAGGGATATTCCTTCCGGTGTGATTGCAGTAGGTGTTCCATGCAGAGTATTACGTGAGATTACCGAAGAAGACAAGAACAGATATCCAATTTGTCCGGATGTGTAAAATAGTACCTCAGTACTAATTTTGCGCATTTTAAGCCGTTTGTGTGTATGGGGGGAAATGGACTTTTCATTAAATTAGTTGCGTGGTATAATGAAAACGGTAATTTTTTGGATAGAGGGTAACTATGATTGAGTTAAACAATGCAGCATTCTTAGCCATGTTAGACAACACCAATGATATGATTTTCATTAAAGATGCCGATTTTGTATATAGAGCGGCGTCTCTTGCGTTTGTCCAAATGGTTGGAAAGAATGCCGTGGAAGATATTATCGGTAAGACGGATTTAGAAATCTTTGAAGATCCAGCGCTTGCAAAAAGATACATTGCCGATGATAAAAAGCTAATTCATAGCGGAAAGAATCAGATTGATTATATTGAGCCTTTGGCTGATAATAACGGACAGGCAAGATATGGCTCAACTTCTAAATATATATTAAAAGATGAAGAGGGCAACCTGTTAGGTCTTTTAGGAATTACAAAGGATATTACCAGAGATTATTTTGTACGTCAGCATTATCAGCAGGAATTAAAATATCTGTTTGAACTTCCGAAGGATATGTATGCAGTATCTTATGTGGATGTGGACAATTGGAGAATCATCAGTCAGCGTAGACAAAATATTCAAGAAGGAACCATACAGGAATGTGATTCAGTAGAAACACTTGTGGAAGCTGCAATTGAGTCCATTGTGGATAAGGAGTGTGAAGCAGCCCGTTTTTATAGGCAGTTCACACAGGAGTTCTTAATGCAGATTTATACAAGCGGAAAGAGTAACATGGCATTTAAATATCAGCGTATAATGTCGGATGGTTCTGCTCATTGGGTACATAATCTGGTGCGCTTTTTAACAGATGTTGACAGCGGACATCTGTGTGTTATGCTTTCTGCAAGAGATATTGATGCTGAGAAAAGAGAAGAAGAAAGACTTCACATGGCTGCTAAGATGGATAAGATGACAGGTGTTCTTAACAGGGAGACCACCATGGAAAGTATCAGGCAGGTGCTTAGGGAAGAAAGTGACGGAGTCCATGCGTTATTCATGCTTGATGTTGACAATTTTAAGGCATTAAATGATACTTTGGGACATCAGGCCGGCGACGAGTTCTTAATAGCGCTTGCAAAAGAGATTAAAGGTTGTTTCCGGGAAAGCGATATTGTGGGAAGAATCGGTGGTGATGAATTCTTTGCACTGATGAGAGGAATAAAAGATATTACAGTGGCAAAGGACAAGGCAGACCATCTTTTAGAGGTGATACATAGGACTTGTGCAAAATACGAAGCAATTCACCTTTCTGCAAGTATTGGAATTGCCATGTATCAACAAAACGGCAATTCGTTGGAAGAATTATATGCAAAAGCCGACAACGCTTTGTATCTTGCAAAGGGTGCCGGTAAGAATCAGATTATGTTTGCGAAATAGGTATTTGAATTAAATTGCCCCGATGTTATGTCGGGGCAAAATTATTATGCGGATATTATTAATTATTGTGAGAATAGATTTTGCATAGTATAATCAAGTACATTAGGAAAAGAGGGATAAGATGATTTCATTTGAGAATGATTACATAGCGGGGGCACACCCTAAAATTTTAGAGCGTCTGATAGAGACCAATTTGGAAAGCTTATCAGGATATGGAAATGATATGTACTGTCAGAGTGCATGTGAAAAGATAAAAAAGGCGTGTAAATGTGAGGATGCCCAGGTATTTTTTGCAACCGGAGGAACACAAACCAACGCAGTTGTGATTTCTGCGATGCTTCATGATTATGAGGGCGTGGTTGCGGCGGTTACCGGACATGTTAGTGCTCACGAGGCCGGGGCTATCGAATATACCGGTCATAAAGTCCTCACACTACCACAGCATGATGGCAAAATTGATGCCGAAGAGTTAGGGAAATATCTGAGAACGTTTTATGAGGATATAAATCATGAACATATGGTTTTTCCGGGGATGGTATATATTTCACACCCAACTGAGTATGGGACTTTGTATAGTAAAAAGGAGTTAGAGCAGATATCACAAATATGTAACAAGTACAGAATTCCGTTGTTTTTAGATGGTGCACGTTTGGGATATGGTTTAATGAGTAAACAGACGGATGTTACTTTACCGGATATTGCAAACCTTTGTGATGTGTTCTATATCGGTGGAACCAAAGTGGGAGCCCTATGTGGAGAGGCAATTGTATTTACTAAAAAGAATGCGCCGATGCATTTTATGACGATTGTGAAGCAACACGGAGCATTGCTCGCAAAAGGCCGCTTGCTTGGAATTCAATTTGATACATTGTTTACGGACAATCTCTATTTTGAAATTAGCAGCCATGCTATTGAGATGGCGGAGCAATTAAAGGAAGTGTTAAAAGAGAAGGGGTGCACCTTCTATCTGGAATCACCCACCAATCAGCAGTTTATTGTTATGGAAAATTGTAAGTTAGATGAGCTTAAAACTAAACTGGCATTTAGCTTTTGGGAAAAGGCAGATGATACGCATACAGTAATCCGTCTGGCAACCGGTTGGTCAACGAAAATGGAAGACATTAAGCAATTACGGGAGCTGTTGTAAAATACATTGGAGGCAGTAAAAATGGGATTAGTGGAACTTTTTTTGGTTGCGGTAGGCTTGTCTATGGACGCCTTTGCCGTAAGCATTTGTAAAGGGCTATCATTAGGAAAAATCAAATTAAAGCACATGTGTATCGCAGGCGTATGGTTTGGCGGTTTTCAGGCGTTGATGCCAGCGGCAGGTTATCTGCTGGGTGGTTTTTTTACAGATACAATTACGAAATTTTCCCACTGGATTGCATTTGGTTTATTGGTATTTATTGGTATTAATATGATAAAAGAAGCATTCGGTCAAGAGGAAGAAGAAATAGATGCGTTGATGGATGTAAAAACAATGTTATTGCTGGCTATCGCAACAAGTATAGATGCTTTTGCAGTCGGAGTATCTTTTGCATTTATGAAGGTTCAAATCGTATGGGCAGTATTGTTTATTGGAGTTGTTACTTTTTTGTTATCGGGTATCGGTGTGAAGGTAGGCAGCATTTTTGGGGTAAAGTACAAATCCAAAGCTGAAATCGCCGGTGGGTTAGTGTTGATTGTAATCGGGATAAAAACTTTATTGGAAGGATTACATATTTTGTAAGTTGCGTCTTTGCCCCAAGAATGTTATTATAGAAGGCAAGGCATTATATAATGGCAGTGAATTTTGAGGGGATCGATTAGTGAAGAAGAAAATTTTAAATATAGCTTTTTTAGCTATAGTATTTGGATTGACCCTATGGTCCGTATTTCGTGGGGAAAATCTGAATCAGGTAATGTCCTTATTAATAACTGCAAACCCGTTTTATGTGGCGATAAGTGTTGGATGTGTGGTGCTGTTTATAGCATGCGAAGCGGTTATTATCTTTTATTTAATACATACATTAGGAAGTAAAATACAATTTTCACATTGTTGTTTATATTCATTTATTGGTTTCTTTTACAGCTGTATTACACCATCTGCGTCAGGTGGACAACCGATGCAAATAGTTACCATGCGTAAGGATAAGATTCCGGTTGCTGTTTCAACAGTGGTATTGGCAATTGTAACAATTATGTATAAAACCGTTTTGGTATTGATTGGAGTAACAGTACTTATATGGCGCCCGACAAAATTGATGTCATATTTAAAACCGGTTGAGGCACTTATTTATTTTGGACTATTTTTGAATGTAATATGTGTGGCGATTTTATTGCTTCTTGTTTTTCATCCCAGGGCATTTAAAGTGATTGCAGAAAAGTTGCTGTCAGTCATGAATAGGATAAGACCTTTTAAAAACCCGGAAAAACAGGAGGAGCGCATAGAATGTATTACCAGTCAGTATAAAGGTACCGCAGAGTATTTTAAAGCACATAATCATGTAATTATCAAAGTGTTTTTTATGTCGGTGATACAGCGTTTGTTACTATTTGCGGTTACTTGGTTTACTTATAAAGCTTTTAATCTTTCGGGAGAGAGCTTTGTGATAATTATAATACTTCAAGCGATGATTTCAGTGGCAACTGACATGTTACCGCTGCCGGGTGGAATGGGAATTTGTGAAAACATGTTCTTAGACATTTTCTTACCAATATTCGGTTCTACTTTGGTATTACCCGGAATGTTGTTAAGTAGAGGAATTAGTTACTATACGCAATTGATAATTTGTGGTATAATGACGATTGTTGCATTTTTGGTTATAAAAGAACAAAAGAGGGAGAAGGGAGAATAGTCCGATGATTCGATTAATTGGATTCTATGATTATACGGTTGTTCTTACATATCTTAGTTTAATTTCGGCAGTGTTTGGTATGACACAGGCCATTCATGGTGATTACAAGACAGCTATCTTCTGTTTGGCAATATCAGGTATCTGTGATGCTTTTGACGGAAGAATTGCCCGTACCAAAAAAGACAGAACGGAAGATGAAAAAACCTTTGGTATTCAGTTGGATTCCATCTGTGATGTTGTTTGTTTTGGTGTATTTCCGGCTTTGATTTGTTATTTATTAGGAGTACGTGGAGGACTTGGACTTGCTCTTGTTTTCTTTTATTGTACTTGCGCAGTAATCCGTTTATCTTTCTTTAATGTATTGGAAGCTAAGCGTCAAAAAGAGGAAGGCGGAGGTAATAAAGTATACCGCGGTCTTCCTGTAACATCTATTGCAATCATATTACCACTTACTTTCTGGATTCAGTTTATCATTCCGGACATGGTATTTATCGTATTACTGCATATGGTATTGTTGGTAGTAGGTTTCCTGTTTGTTTTAGATTTTAAAATGAAAAAGCCAAGCCTTAGAACTTTGCTTATTATCATTGCACTTGGTATTATTACCATAGGTGTGATTTTTGCGTATACACAGTTCCGTATTCCAAATCAGCAGGATGAGACCAATCCGATTATGCATGAGTTGGATGGTATGACCAAACCGGAATTGGAAACTGAGTTTTAAGATTAGTTATTGACTTTGTTTCCATTTTTTGTTAACATGAGCGTAACCTTAAGGGAGTAGTCGGCACAAAGCGTGCGGTGAATCAACATCATGGTAGATGCAACAGCATTGTAAATCCTGGTTTACCTTAATTGATGAGACTTAAGTATGGCATTGCTGTACTTGTCTTGGTATATTGATTTTAGGAGCGAGTACAATATGTGCTCGCTTTTTTGTTTAATAATTAGTTTGTTTTGTAATCAGGAGGGAGAAGACGATGCAATTAAGAATGAACAATGTACACAAATTTTACGGGGAAGGTGATAACCGGGTTGAAGTACTGCGAGGTATCAACTGTGAAGTGAATGATGGTGAAATTTGTGTTTTGCTAGGACCATCAGGTTCAGGAAAATCAACGTTACTTAATATTATAGGGGGAATTGAATCTGCTGATGAGGGATGCATTGACATTGGTGAGGATTGTACTTCGGATATGAGTGAGAATGATTTGACCTTATATAGACGAGATCATCTTGGATTTGTTTTTCAGTTTTATAATCTGATTCCAAATCTCACCGTAAAGGAAAATATAGAGGTATGTGCATATTTAAGTAAAGAGCCTTTGGAAATAAATGAGCTTCTTAAGACCTTAGGTCTTTATGAACATAAGGATAAATTGCCGTCCCAGCTATCGGGCGGGCAACAGCAAAGGTGTGCAATCGGGAGAGCGTTGGTAAAAAATCCTGCCATTCTTCTTTGCGACGAACCAACGGGAGCTCTTGACTATCGGACATCTAAGGAGATATTGGCATTAATTGAACTGATTAATCAGAAATATCACAATACAATTATTATTGTCACCCATAACAATGCAATTTCGGGTATGGCGCATAGAGTGTTAAAAATGCATGATGGTCAAATCGTAAGCAACAGCATGAATCATGCGGTTATCTCTGCCAAAGATTTAGATTGGTAGGAGGTGTTTTATGAAAAATCCGTTGAATAAAAGACTTCCCAGAGAGTTTAAGAAGAATGCGGGAAAATACATAGGTATTTTTATTATTCTTGTAACAACAATAGTACTTGGCTCATCATTTATGGCAACCATGGATAGTGCAGTCCTGACAATAGAGCAAAATGATGTGGAATGTAAAATTGAAGATGGTCAATTCGAAGTAATGGAGCCTGTGTCTCAGGCCATAAAAGAGCAGTTTGCAGATAAAGGAGTTATTCTTACCGAAAATTATTATTCTACTGTGAATGATTTTGATGGCGATGCGAGAGTTCTTGTTTTTAATGAAAGAACAGAATTGAATCTTCCTTCCCTGTTTGAAGGAAGCCTTCCTGATGCTAAGGATGAAATTGCCCTCGAAAGAATATTTGCAAGGAACAGGGAGATACAGGTTGGAGATGCCATAACGTTAAACAATTTGCAGTTTACTGTTGTGGGAATCATGGCAGTACCTGATTATAGTTCTCTTTTCAAAAGCAATCAGGATCTGTTAATGAATACAGAAGATTTTGGAATATCCCTGGTAACTAAGGAGGGTTTTGCAAGGTTTGATGAGAACACTCTAACATACAGGTATTCCTATGCTTTTGAAGATGAGGATATCAGTAAGAGCGAGGAGAAAGAATTAATTGGTGAAATGCAAAAAGCACTTTTGCTTGAGGGTTCCATGATTCAATCTTTTTTACCTGCTGTTAATAATCAGAGTATTACTTTTTTAAGAGAGGATATGGGTAAGGATGGTCCTGTAATGCAGGTATTTATTTATATTCTCATTGTGATTATTGCCTTCGTGTTTGCTATCCTTACTAACAATACAATCGAGTCGGAAGCAACTATTATCGGTACACTTCGCGCATCCGGATATAAGAAAAAAGAAATTATAGCACATTACTTATCACCAACCATTGTGATTGCCATAGTAAGTTCTGTTATCGGAAATGGCTTAGGGTATACAGTAATGCTTAAGCCATTTGAAAATCTGTATTACAGTACTTATTCCATTGCACCTATAGATATTAGGTTTAATTTTGAGGCCTTTGTTACATCAACGATTTTACCGGTAGTGTTAATGATACTCATTAACTGGTTTATGATATATCGCAAGTTATCACTGTCTCCGCTTAAGTTTTTAAGGAAAGATTTAAATAAAAAGAGACAAAAAAGAGCTGTCAAGCTTCCTGATTTTTCTTTTTTGACACGGTTTAGAATCAGAGTTCTGCTTCAGAATAAGATTAATTATTTAATTCTGTTTGTAGGGGTGTTTATTTCCAGTTTTTTACTTATGTTCGGATTGGGGTTACAACCCTTAATCGATCATTATGTGGAAGAAATTGACGATTCTCTTACTTATGAATATCAGTATATGTTGAAGGCACCGGTGGAAGTATCGAACGCTGAAAAGTTGCAGGTGTATAGCTTAAAAACTTGGTATGAGCTTGGTAAAAAAGACATTAGTGTTTCCTTTATGGGAATAACGGAAGATAGTCAGTTTTTTGAGGAAATTAAGCTGCCGGAGGATGAAAAAGCAGTTACCGTTTCAAAGCCCTTTGCCGATAAGATGAATGTTAGTGAAGGGGATGAAATTGTATTTAAAGACGAGTACTATGACAAGGAATATACTTTATATGTAGAGGATGTATGTGATTACAAGGGAAGTCTTACGGTATTTATGGAACGGGAAAACTTAAATGCAATGTTAGGATACGATAGCAAAGCCTACAGTGCGTATCTTTCTAATGAAAAATTAGCAATTGATGATGAGTACCTTGCTAAAATTATTACCCGTTCCGACATGGTTGGTGCAGCGGGGCAGATGATGAAATCATTTGAAGGAGTATTGACCATAGTAAGTGTTTTTTCGGTAGTGATATATATGATTTTAATGTATATCCTGACTAAGACAGTTGTTGAAAAGAATGCTTTGGCAATTTCTTTTATGAAAGTATTTGGTTATAACAGCAAAGAGATTGGGAAATTGTATCTGAATGCTACCGGTATTGTGGTCATTGCGTCATTAGTGATTTGTATACCGGCAGAGGTGCTGTGTTTTAAGTATATTCTGGTGTATATCGGAAGTATGGTGGAAGGTTATATTCCATTTTATCTTCCGGCCTGGGTGTATGTTGCAATTATTGCAATAGGTATTGTTTCATACTTTGCCATTAATGCTTTACATTTAAGAAAAGTAAAAAGGATTCCTATGAGTGAGGCATTGAAGAATCGGGAGTAGGAAGCTCTGAAAGGAATCTTATTCAAAATATCAAAGCAATATTGTAATGTGTATGATATAATCAAAACCATACGAAAACATGCGGATAGCGGGGGATATTCTATGGTACAGTCAAAAGAGTGGGATTGGAAAAACGCAGAACAGGATAAATGGATGAAACCGTCAGAGGATAGTATTTATCTTGCAAAAAGATGGAAAGAAGAGGGCGCACGTTCCGTTCTGGATTTAGGGTGCGGTCTTGGTAGGCATGCAATCTATTTTACACAGAACGGTTTTAAGGTTACCGCCGTTGATTTATCCGGGGATGCCGTTGAAATCACAAAGAAAAATATGAAAGAGCAGAAGGTTGATTTTTTGTGTAAGACTGCAGACATGATGAAGCTTCCTTTTGCAAATGATGCATTTGACAGGGTATTTTCCTATCATGTGATTTCCCATCAGGATACAAAGGGGGTTAGGCAGGTGATTGATGAGATTACCAGAGTGCTGAAGCCCGGCGGAAAGGTCTTTTTAACATTGTGTTCTAAGGAGCATTATGCTTATGGGGATGAGAGATTTCCGCGAATTGATGAAAACACTGTATTAAAAACAGAGGGAGCAGAAGTAGAAGTTCCGCATTTTTTTGCAGATAAAGAGATATTATCTGTTTTGTTTCACGATTATACCTTTGATACGGTCAGACATATTACAGATTGTGTTATGGATGGGGCTGATGTTCAGGCTGAAATCAAAGAGAGAAGTCATTATTTTATAGAGGCAACTGTTCATAAAGAAGCAATCAGGTTTGATTATTCAGAAATCATAGGAAAGACTGTAGAATGTACTGTTGACAGACCCCTCGGTAGCTATCACCCCAGGCATAAAGACCTGTATTATCCCATTAATTATGGTTATGTGAATGGTGTGTTTGCAGGAGACGGCGCAGAGCAGGATGTTTACATATTAGGGGTGAATGAGGCATTATCAACTTTTACGGGCAAAGTTATTGCTGTTTATCACAGACATAATGACGAAGAGGATAAATGGATTGTAGCACCATCGGATTGTGATTTGTCTGATGAAGAAGTATTACGGCAGATTGAATTTCAGGAACAGTTTTTTGACGGAGTATTAGTCCGATAAATCAGGGATTTTAATTCTTTGTATTAATCCAACGATTTGACCTGAAATAATGACTGTCAGCAATGAGTAGGCTATTCTGTTTACAGGGATATATGTCATGGACAGCCCCAGTACAGTAAGGTCACTAATGAGATATACCCATTCGATTCGAAGACGGGTTATATGGGAAATAGACATAGCCAGAGCATCGTCGCCACATATGGCACCGCCGGTTCTTACGCAGATTCCTGTTCCGATACCAACGAATACGGCGCCTAAGATTGCGGCCACAAGGGGCATGTTATAAAGCTCAGGCCATAATGGCTCAAACTGTTCAAAGATTCTGTAAGCAATAGAAAAGCTTGTTGCAGCTACGAAGGAATATATAATGAAAACTCTGCCTAGGAGTTTTAAACCTAACAAATAGCAAATAGCGCTGACCACAAAGTTGGTAATAGCCGGAGAAATGTGAAACCAGTGTTCCAGTAACAGATTGAGGCCTAATACGCCGCCTTCTGTAACGCCGGAAAGGGAATGGACATGGTATAAGCCGAATGCGAGGAAGGAACTGCTAAGTATTATAATTATACAAGATTTAAGTCTGATATCTTTTAGCATTTGAATACTGTCCTTTCTATTATAGTGTGTCCGGTTTAGGCTATTTATTTTTTATTACATTATGGAAGCGAAGTCAAGTGGTCGCTTGCTAGAGGGGAATATTTTATACAAGGGGAAAATAACAGTGATTAAGAAATATTTTACATATGTGCCATTGTGGTTAAGCATATTGGTGAATGCCATTCTGGGTGTGGTTGCCTCAGGTGCATTTTTGTTGGGACTCATCTACATAGGAGGTCTGTTTTCAGAACCGACACCTAAAGAGAGACTGTTTGGATGCTTTATCATGGTGGGGATTTTTGTAATTATAGTTCTTGTGAATTATGTCATGTATCGGGTTTGCAAGAAAAAGCATAACAATGATGAAGTCACTACGGAGAAAAAAAGAGTCAGGGTAAGCTTTATTGTTGTGTGTGCTGTATTGATTATTTGTGTGCTGAGCTTTTTTGTGTTTACGGATGCTTGGATAGAAATCAATAGTTGGTGGTTTTAGTGTGAAAAAATATTTCAGTGAGTTGATATGGTATGGTATGGGAGCAGATAAAATGCAGGGATTTAATTTAATCGTGGTATTCAATGAAACAGCAGATAAGATGTTAATGTGTAAGCGTAAGAAAAATCCATATAAGGGTTTATCAAACTTTGTAGGTGGTAAGATAGAAGCGGGTGAAGACGGATTTGCAGCAGCATACAGAGAACTTTTTGAAGAAACAGGTATTACAAAAGAAGATATATCACTTACTCATTTAATGGACTTTACATACCATTTGGATAGTTGCTACGTGGAAACATATATGGGAAGACTTAATAAGCATGTAGAAGTTATCGGAGATGAGAATACATTGTATTGGGAAAACTTAGATAAAGACTTTTTTGATCCGAAGCAATATGCAGGCGAGGGCAATATCGGGCATATTATGATGCATGTAGATATGGAAAGAGTGAAAGCGTTGCAGGAAGGATGCCATAGCTTTTTGAAGAAGAAAAAGGCGGAAATGGGAGCTGATTCAGAGGAGTATAAGACCTTTGAACCACTATTTATCAGGGATTTTAATGCGGGAATTGAAAAAGATAAACAGGATAATGACAGAACGGTATTAATTGAAAGCGAGAGATTATTAATTCGTAAGGCACATATTAGTGACTCTGATTTTATGAGTGACGTAGAAAGTAATCCTGACAATTCTCCATGGGTAGCAAATTGGCCTTTGGGCTGGCGTGTTGCAAGGTTTGGGGATGATGACTTTTTGCAAGTGATTGTGGAACGGAAAGATGGTATACCCATTGGGTTTATTATTTTCAGAGATATGTTAAAAAAAGAAGAATGCGTGCAGCTAAAACGAATCGCAATTATTGATAAAGGGAAGGGCTACGGCAAAGAGATATTGCGTATGGCACAGAAGATGGCATTTGAAATATGGAATACGAAACGCTTGTATCTTTCAACAAAGGAAGCAAATCTGAGAGCGCAATCCATATATAAGGCGACAGGATTTGTACCGGATATGCCTGATCCATGTACTTGTTTCCATATGGATAGGGAGGACTATGAGAGAATTATTTACAATCGATAAGAAAAATTATAAGAAAGATGGTAGTGTATTTATACGCCCATCCGTTAGAGGAATTATCATGAAGGATGGCAAAATAGCCATGATGCACAGCCTGAAATATGACTATTATAAGCTTCCGGGGGGCGGTATTGAACCGGGAGAATCCTATGAGGATACTTTAATTCGTGAAGTGCGGGAAGAAAGCGGATTGATTGTTATTAAAGAATCCATAAAAGAGTTTGGATATGTGCGTCGGATTGAAAAAGGCAGATTTGAAGATATTTTTATCCAGGATAATTATTATTTTTTATGTGATGTAGAAGAACAGGTTGTTTCCCAGAGCCTTGACGATTATGAGGAGGAAGAACAGTTTACACTGGAATTTGTGTCCCCTTTACATGCAATTGAGATTAATGAAAATGCAGACCATAAAGAAAAAGGGGATATTCAGACTTTTATGGGAATGGTGGAAAGAGAAAACAAGGTATTAGAAATTGTGAGGAAGGAATATGCTTAGACTTAGACCATACAAAGCATGCGATGCAAAGACCATTGTGTCGTGGTGCAAGGATGAAATTAGCTTTAGAAAATGGACATCTGACCGTTATGAGTCTTTTCCCATTACGGAAGATGATATGAATTATAAATACTTGGAATGCAATGGAGATTGCAGCAAGGAGGATAATTTTTATCCGATGACCGCTTTTGATGAGAGTGGAGTTGTGGGACATTTAATTATGCGATTTACAGATGAAGAAAAAACCACTTTACGTTTCGGCTTTGTCATTGTGGACGATTCCAAAAGGGGCATGGGATATGGAAAAGAGATGCTAAAACTAGCACTCAAATATGCTTTTGAGATACTTAAAGTTAAAAAAGTCACTCTGGGAGTGTTTGAAAATAATATGCCGGCTTATTATTGCTACAAATCAGCAGGCTTTAAGGATGTGAAACTGCCTGAAAAAATCATGTGCCAAGTTTGCGGGGAAATGTGGAGTGTTTTGGAATTAGAGATGGTGGATGAAATAACGAAGTAAGGAGGATGATAAAGTGTTTAATACGCATGATATTTCCAGAAATGAATGTATGCTTGTAAGAGGGCAGGGGAAATGCTATGAATTCAATTTCTCAAAGTTCTGGTCATTTACACGTACCAAATTTGAATGTAAGGAAACGGATACATAAAGAATGATAGCAATATATTTAGAAAGTTTTCTATATTAAGTATTGATTAATAGGAATATTTTTGTTAAGATTTGCATAGAGATAAACTGTAATGTCATTACAGTTTTGGTCTGGGTGAAAACTCTTTGGACCACCGTAGGCGGGAGAAGTTCCCGCCGTTTTTTTTACTATGAAATACTTAAAACTATGGGGGCGTTTGTGTGAGTGAATTGAGTATTTTTATTGATGAATCAGGAGATTTTGGTGAGGTTAAAGAAAGACCGTCATATTATTTGGTAACAATGGTATTTCATAATCAAGCAGTAGACATATCCAATGAAATAGAAAAACTGGAAGAGAGCGTACGTGTATCGGGATTCGATTTAGAGTATATTCATACAGGACCAGTAATACGTCGCGAACAAATTTTTGCAACGTATACTATGGAAGAACGTAGAAAATTATTATATAAAATGTTGTACTTTTACAATAAGTGCGATATTCATCACGATACCGTTGTTGTAAATCGTAAAGAAGCTAGGGATAAGATTGCTTTGTCTGGTCGATTGTCAAAAGAAATTGCTAGGATGATAGCAAGGCATTCTACATATTTTGAGCAATTTGATAAAGTCATTGTGTATTATGATAATGGACAAGTAGAACTTAGTGCAATACTTAATGCGGTATTATCGGTCTTGTTTAATGAGGTGGAATTCAGAAAAGCAGAGCCACAGAAATATCGGTTGTTACAAGTTGCTGATTTTGTTTGCTCTATGGAACTTTTAAAGATAAAGAGAGAAGAGAAAAGACTTAGCAAGTCAGAAGAAAAATTCTTTTATAAGCCGCAGGAATTAAAAAAGCCATTTTTAAAGAGCTTGGAAGAAAAACGACTTAAATAATATTATGTGATAGCTGGTATATAGAGAAGGTTTAAACAATAAAAGCGATGCAAATTCCGTGGAGGGCAAAAACCCTGAAGCCACGCGTTTTGCTATCGCTTCCCAAGTTGCCAAAAAGCCACAGCGCTGGCAGCTGCCACATTTAGGGAATCAACACCATGAGACATGGGAATACATACAGTGTAATCACAGTCATTAATGGTGCTGTCTGCAAGTCCATCACCTTCTGTACCAAGTATGATGGCAAGCTTTTCTTCTGACATAAGACGCGGATCATCAACATTCAGGGAATCTTTACGTAAAGCCATAGCAACGGTTTTAAAGCCTTGTTCTTTTATCATATCCATACCGGATTCATACCAATCCTTTGTATCATTACCGATATATGTCCAGGGAATTTGGAATACCGTTCCCATGCTGACTCTTGAAGCACGGCGATAGAGTGGGTCTGCGCAACCGTGAGTTAATAAAACAGCGTCCATATTCAGGGCAGCAGCACTACGGAAAATTGCTCCAACATTTGTTGGATTCATAACATTTTCTAAAATTACAATTCTTTTAGCATTTTTACAGACATCGGATATACTTGGCAGGGTCTTGCGATACATGGCACAAAGAAGACCACGGGTCAATTGGAAACCGGTGAGTTTTGTAAGTACATCAAGTTTAGCAGTAAAAATAGGAATGTTGTCACAAAGTTCAATAATTTCCTTTGCGTCACTTTCAATCTCTTTTTCCTCTAACAAAATAGAAAGCGGTTCATATCCGGCATTCAGGGCACGGATAATTACATTAGGACTTTCAGCAATGAAAATCCCGGTGTCCGGTTCATAATAATGCAGCAATTGATTTTCGTTAAGGCGAGCGTAGATATCAAGTTCCGGTGCCATCAAGTCTGTTATTTTGATAATGTTTGCCATGAGAGTCTCCGTTTCTTTTTAGGGATATTATAGAGAAGAAGGATAATGGTGTCAATCAGAGGACTTTGTGGTAGAATGGAAAAAGGTAGTGTTCGTGATGGGAGGCGATAGCTATGTATTTATATCATTATTTTGATAAAACAATCGGACCATTTGTCAGTATGTCTGATTTATCAATAGAGGAAGCTAACAATGTTCTTCGGAATATAAAAGAAACAAAACCTAATTCTCAAGCGGCAGGAAGACACGACAAGTATGTGGAGTATAGACGTAATTGTGAGAATATTCTCAAAGCAGAGTTTATAAAGAAGGGTGGAGTTATAAAACGAGAGGCACCTCATTATATGGTAATAGGGCATAGTCCATGGCTAAGCACCTGGCATGAAAACAGTGGATGTGTCAAGATTCCCATTGAGGAATTTGATTTAAGTACCGTTTCCTTTACGTATGGTGATTCCATGCCTACGTTTAGCACTGCGATTACTGATGGAAAAGAGTATCGCAAACAGCTTTATACTTATGACGAAATATTAAAAATTATTGACAAGTATGGTTTGCCTCAGGACTGGAACGATGATGGGAGATATGGACCGGAACGATATATCGAAGCCCATGTATGGAGTGATGAAACCATAGATAAGTATCGAGCCACTGGTATAGAGTGGATTTTTTTCGATGTAGGTTCCACTCTGGTTGATGAGAGTAAAGCCTATGACCACCGGATTAGGACTGCAATACAGGGAACAGACATCACCTATGAGATGTTTTATAATATAATGTTAGATTATTACAGACAAAATAAGAAGGGGGATAGAGAGGCGTTAAGACATTTCGGATTAGAGCGTCCCAGATGGTATCATGAGGATGAGTATTTGTACCCGGGGGTAGAGGAGTGTCTGAAAGAGCTTCATTCTAAATACAAAATAGGTATTATTGCCAATCAGTCATTGGGAACGGCAGAACGTTTAGAAAAATTTGGTATTCTTAGATACATAGATTTAGTAATTGCGTCAGCAGAAGAGGGAGTTGCAAAGCCTGACCTTAAGATATTTGAAAGTGCGCTTAATAGAGCGAACTGTATGCCACAGAATGCGATGATGGTTGGCGACAGGTTTGATAATGATATTGCCCCTGCTAACAGGCTGGGAATGAAATCTGCCCTAATAAAACAGGGATTCAACCAATTAAGAACGCCCGGTTCTGAGTTAGAAAAGCCGGATTACGTTATTTCTAATTTACAAGAGTTAAGAATGATATTGGATAGATAAACTTGAATTGAGCGAGCTCTTTTGCGAGCGATGACAATTGAACGTAGGTTCAATTGTATGGGCTTTTAAGAAAGCAATAACTTTGAATTTAGAAAGGTTTTTATTATGAATAATGAAAATACAAACAGAGGACAAAGTGTTACTGGAGTAGTCATTAGAGAGGATAAAGTATTGCTTGCGCGTCACACTTATGGTGGCGGGGAAGGAAAGCTTATTATTCCAGGTGGTTATGTGAATTTTGGAGAAACACCGCAAGAGGCATTGGTACGTGAATATATAGAAGAAACGCAAATCAAAGTCAAGCCGACGAATATTATTGGTGTTAGATTCAATATGCATGATTGGTATATTGCATTTCGTGCTGAATATATTTCGGGCGAAGCGTGTTCTGATAACGATGAGAACAGTGAAGTTTTATGGATAGCTATCGACGAGGCATTATCAAGAAACGACGTTCCAGAGCTTACAAAAAAACTAATACAAAGTGCAATCTCTAAGGAGAGTGGATTAACCTATAAAGAATATCAAGGCAATACTAAAGACGCACCTTATTCGTTGTATTGTTTGTAACAGATAAATCCCAATTTCGAGCACACGAAAAATTCAGTCTCGCGGCGAGATTGAAAGCACGCATGAATTTGAAGTTTCACATTTGTATAGAGAGGACAATTAAGGAAGGATGGTAATAGAAGTATGATAAAAATAGCGATAGTCGGGTGCACTGGTAAATTAGGTAGTGCTATTATGACAAATGCTTTAAAAAGCACAGATGTTGAGGTTTGTTACGCCGTTGCTAGAAAAGGCAATCCATTTGTTGGTAGGAGTGTATCTGAGCTTATTGGTGGTAAAAGTGAATTGCTGATTATAGATGATATAGAATTAGCAAATAATTGTGATATTTATATCGATTGTACTAATGCAGAAACTTTTATGAATAGTAGCTATTCAAAATATGAGAAAATGCAGAAACCGCTTATTATAGCAACAACTGCGTTTTCGGTAGAGGATATAGAAAAAATCAATCTATTGGCAACGAATATTCCTGTTTTTATGTCTGGAAATTTTAGTGTTGCATTACATGATTTTATTGAAACAGTTAAGTTTTATGCAAGAAAAATTAGCTTAGATACAGATATTCAAATAGTGGAGTATCATCATAACCAAAAGAAAGATGCACCTAGTGGAACGGCATTGATGATAAAAGAGGCACTTTTAGATGCAAACAATACAATTGACAGAGAGAAAATAACCATTTGCAGTATTAGAGGTGGCAATATCTTTGGAGAACATGAAGTGATTTTTGCAAATTGTAAAGACGAGGTTGTAACATTTAAACATCAAGTATCGTCAAGGGAACCTTTTGCCGACGGAGCGATTGAAGTATCCAAGTGGATAATTAACCAGACAAATGGATTATATAATATGGACGACTTCTGTAATGTATAGTGAACAAAACATACCAACATTTCAGTTTGTCAGAGTGACAAATTCCAATTTGTGGAAGCGAACGGGATTTTGACAGTGAACATTTATGAGTTCTTGCTTAATCCGGAAAGTATTGAAGGGTAGAAACTAAAGAAAGAGAACAGAGGAAAATGCCTTACATTAAATTAAATGATTTGAATATGTTTTATGAAGAATTTGGAAAAGGAGAGACTGTTCTGTTTTTACACAGTCATTTTAGCAGGGGCTTATTAGCCTTTTCGGGACAAATTCTTCCTTTTGCAGGTCATTACAGATGTCTTTATCCCGATTTTCGGGGGCACGGGCGAACCATGTGTGCAAATTTAGACTGGAATAGTCGTATGATAGCAGATGATATGGCAAATTTTCTTGATGCATTGGAAATAAAAAGTGCCCATTTGATTGGTTATAGTTGCGGAGCATATGTAGGTTGTTATATGGCAGCAAAATATCCGGAAAAAGTGAAAAGTCTTATAACGATTGGTGGGGGCGCATATCCTAGAGCCGATGGAGCAGAGAGTTACTTGCCGGAAAGTCTTATAAGCAGGAATGATACTGATTTTATTGAAGATATGAAACTTCGGCATTATGAAGCACATAAAGGTGACTGGAAAACTTATTTAAGAAAAACAGTTTTTGATTGGCAGTCGCATCCGAACCTTACAGAGGAAGAATGGAGTGGGATAAAGTGTCCGGCTTTCTTTATTAATGGAGAAAATGACCCCTTTGGAACTTGCGCAGAATTACAAGAAAAAGTTCCTAATGCAGAAGTTTATGAGGTAAAGGATGGAGGGCATCATCCTCATTTTGTAGGAGAGCAAATAGATGAAATAAATGCTATGATGCTGGAATTTTTATTTGCTATCGATAAAAAATAGATTATAGTGGTGGGGATAAAAGTCAGATTCTTTGTGTTGATAGCACAGTGCCAAGGGAAGGGGCGAATGGGTGAAAGCTATAGCTTGACGAAACGCCAAATTCCAATTGTAGAGGCTTAGTTGTAATAAAGCAATAGCAAATAAATAACAGGCAGTTTATATTTCAACCGGGAGTTGAATTGATTTGTGTTTTTCGCTGGGGAAGTTATTGAATTATAGGTAAGCCAATTTTATGATAATAATAGAAATGGATATAAGGAGATGGCGTCATGAATCATAATATTGGAACTTTTATCGCAACAAAGAGAAAAGAGTTGGGAATCACTCAGCAAAAATTAGCAGAGCAACTGAATGTTTCCTTTCAAGCTGTTTCAAAGTGGGAAAATGGAACGACAGTGCCAGACACGTTATTATTATCGCAATTGGCATTTGTACTAAAAACATCAGTGGATACAATCCTTGGATATAAAGCCGCACCAATCACAGAATATGAAAAAAAGTATGAAGGTCAGGAATATTATTGGGGGACTACACCGAATAGCCTGTGTTATGAAATTATGAAACTTAAGCCCCCTGTTAAGCCATACAAGGTATTGGATATCGGTTGCGGAGAAGGAAAAGATGCCGTGTTTTTAGCAAAAAACGGGTATATTGTTTCTGCGTTTGATGCTGCAAAAAAAGGGTTGGAGAAAGCACGGGAGTTAGCACGATTGCATCATGTAGATGTCAATTTTTTTCAAGCCGATATTAATGAATATGAGATAAGTGAGGAGTATGATATTATTTTCTCAAGCGGAGTATTTCATTACCTTACACCAAATCGAAGAGAAGGTTTTATTCAGAACCTGAAAGAGCATACGGCCATGAATGGAATACATGCAATCAATGTGTTTGTCAAAAAACCATTTATTGAAGTTGCACCCGATAGGGAAGAAGCGGAAATAAGAAAAGAGCTTTGGTATTCCGGAGAACTCATGCGATACTATCATGATTGGATGTTCCATAAATACGAAGAAGAGATTTTTGATTGTAACAGTGGCGGAATCCCTCACAAGCATTGCATGAACAGAATGGTTGTAGAGAATTTTCACGTATAAAGGAGAAGGTGCAATGTTATTGCCTGATTATCATGTACATACACTATACTCTCCTGATTCAAAGATGGAACCTGAGGAAGCAATTTGTGCCGCAATAGCATCAGGGGTTAAAAATATGTGCTTTACTGAGCATATGGATTTAGGACATCATATGGAATCCTTTAACCGGGTTCCGGATTTCGAGAGAATAGATAAATCTATTTTGCTGTTGAGAAAGAAGTATCCGGAAATTAACATCGGTAAAGGAATTGAAGTGGGATACATTCAGGATACCGCCAAACAAACGGCAGCGGTTTTGTCAGAACAAAATTTTGACTTCGTTTTACTGAGTACGCATTGTGTGGATGGAATTGATTGCTATTTGCCGGAATCAAAGCGAGATAGAGATAAGAGTACGGCATATAAAAGATACCTTGAAACGGTATGCGATTCTGTTATGGATAATAATCTCACAGAATATTACGATTGTATAAGTCATATAGGATATATTGCGAAATGTAACCATTATGAGGATAATGTATTTCCATATCAGTTGTTTCCAGAATTATTTGATAAGATATTGAGTGAGATAATTAAGCGTGGTAAAGGAATTGAAGTTAATACTTCGGGAATAAACAGAGCAGGACATGTTTTACCACATCCAAGCATTATTTGTCGTTATCGAGAATTAGGAGGAAGGATTATTACAATTGGTTCAGATGCCCACAAACCGCAGAATGTAGGTGCGTATATCAAAGATGCTATTGAGATTATTGCAGAAGCAGGATTTCAAGAAGTTACATTGTTTAAAAATCGTGAACCAAGTTTTGTAAATATTACAAGGATAGATGTTTAGTGAAGGGATAATTATCTCATTAACACTATGGAAAAAAAGGAGAATTTTAAAAGAGGAGAAGCAAATGGATTGTATATTTTGCAAGTTGGTAAATGGTGATAAACCATGTTTGAAGGTATATGAAGATGAGCATACCATAGTTTTTATGGACAAAGCAAAAGATGTTGACGGTCACATGGTTGCAATAACGAAAAAGCATTTTGAAAATATTCTTGATAGTGATGTGGATACGCTTAATCATTTAATGTTTGCAGTAAAGAAGGTTGCTAATCATTGTGTTGATGAGTGTGGGTATGAAGGTATTAATTTAATAAGTACAAATGGGAGAAGTGCTGACCAATGCGTGCCACATTTTCACATGCATATTATACCAAGATACAATAATGACCAGGTTGAAGCTTGGCCTGAGTTTGGGGGCGCAAAATGTGAAGTAGAGGAAATCTATGAAAGGATTAGAATCAAATAACCATTAGTTGTTGAGTACGCGATAATTTCAGTTTAGCGGGGAGGTATATCCCAATTATTGGAGTTTTATTTCTTTTGCAATAGGCTTTTTCGCAGGACTTGCAATGCTAATTTATGCAGGTGTGAGATATAACAACTAACAAGAATATATTGAAAGGCAGAAGATATATCTAAAACGGGATATATATTTTCTGCTTTTTATTATTGACATTAAATATTGCTAATAGTAACATACCTATTAGTAATACAAAGGAGATGTGAAGATGGAGCATATTATTTTAAGCCTGCTTTTATTAAAAGGAATGACAATTTATGAAATGCGCACATATATACAACAGAATCTTTCTACTGTTTGCAGTGATAGTTTAGGGAGTATGCAGACGGCGATTAAGAAATTGTTGGAAAAAGAATATATTAGTGTAGATGAATATGTGGATAACAATATGCTTAAAAAACAATATAGCATTACCGGGAAAGGTGTTACCCATTTTAAGGAATGGATAGGAACACCTATGAATATTCAAAAGATGAAAAACATGGAAGAAGGAAAATTCTTTTTCCTTGGTATGGCGTCAAAGGAAAAACGTATTAACTTTATAAAGGATTATATAGAAAGCTTGCGTGCAGAATATGATAAGCTTTGTCAGATTCAACAGTTTGTAGAGCATACAAAAGGTAGTGTGATAGAAAATAATGTGTTTCGGATTCAAAACGATGTGGTGCTAACAGAGCATTTATTAAATGTTTCGGAAGAAAAAAACTTGGAAGATGTTATAAGGAATATTTATGATTATCAAATATATATGCTGGAGTACGGGCTTGGCAGATTAAGTGAAGACATTTTATTTTATGAGAAAATTCTTAACAGAGAATTAGAACAATAGACGAAGGTTGTTAATAGGGAGGATATGAGATGTTTGTGTATGTAGGAGTTTGCATGTTGTCAATTGTAATTATTTTAAGTATTCTTTTGATTTGCGGACTTCCGTTAGGGGAGTTAACGATGGGAGGAAAACATAAGGTATGGCCTAAGGAGTTTAGGATAATAGCTGTAGGTCAATTGTTGTTTCAGATATTTGCTATGTATATATTGTTGTCGGCAGGCGGTATAATGTCGATGTTGTTTACGAGAAAGATAACCCAAATTATTTGTTTTGTATTTTCAGTGTTTTTCCTGTTTAATACTTTCATGAATTTTATATCCACGAGTAAAAAAGAAAAATGCATAATGACCCCAATGTCTGTAATTGAAGCGATTTGTTTTGGCGTTGTAGGATTTCAAGTGTAAAGGATGTGACTAGTACAATGGAGTATAAGATTGTAGAATATGGATGCTTGAATGAATTTCAAAGAAAACAAGCAGTAGAATTATTTATGGAAGGATTCGGACACTTTATGACTTTTTCAAAGGATGAAGACTTGAAACGAAAGCTGTTTTTTGAAATATTTCATCCCTCTCTGTTCAGATGCTATGTAGAAGAAGATAAGGTTTTGGGATTGATGGGAATTGCTACAAGTGAAGTACGTCCGGTAAAATTTAGTTATGATATTTGTAAAAAACATTTTGGGAAGATAAAAGGTTCGATTATTAGTAAGCAAATGAATGCTATATTTCAAAAGCCTGTAGTGCAATCAAAGGAAGAGTTATACATAGATGTCTTGGTTACAAGTAGTGTTGCAAGAAGAAAAGGAGTTGGTACAGCACTTTTAAATTATGCATTTGGGTTAAAGGATTATGATGTTTGCTTTGTTGAAGCATTTTCTAATAATCAAGCTGCTATAAGGTTATATGAAAAAAATGGATTTGTAGTGGATAAGAGAGAAAAATTATCTCTGATGCGTTTCTTGGGAGCAGGGTATCCTATTAGAATGAAAAAGGTATTATAAAAAAGAACTGCCCATAAAGCAGTTCTTTTTTTTATCTATTCATCCTCTGCATCATAACTTCCGCTTAACACAACCTTATTCTTTCCGGTGCGTTTGGCATGATACAGGGCATTGTCAGCTTCTTCAAAGAAGATGCTTGCACTTTTATATGCTTTGTCGTAAACAGCGGCGCCGAGGCTTAAGGTAAAGCGCCTATTGCCCTCGCTGGTTTCAAAGCCAAAGGACTCAAAATCGCTTCTTATCTTTTCTGCAACAGCCATAGGATTCATATGTGGCAGAATCATGGCAAATTCTTCACCACCATATCTGGCTGCAAATCCATCGTTTTTTGAGGATTCCATGAATATTTTTCCGACTTTACGGATTACCTCATCACCAAAAGCGTGTCCGTAGGTGTCGTTTACTTTTTTAAAATTATCAATATCTGCAATGATTACAGAGAAAGCCTTTCCTTTTTTTTCAAAACGATTGCGATAATAATCCAGTTCTTCATAAAAGCTCTCATGATTGTATAAATGAGTCAGTGAATCGTGCTTAGAGCGGTCTTCATTTACCATAATTGTAGAGTAAACACGTTCCAAGATGAAAAAAGTAGCAATGGTAGCACCAATAAAAATACTTAATTCAACATAAGGACTAAAATCATTATCCGGTAAAATATAGGATGCGTTGGGAATAAAATAAAAATCACTTAATATATAGAGGATAATGACGAATACAGCCTGAACTAAGGTCATTAACCGGTCTTTATAAAGTGGTGTTAACATCATAGGAACTAAAAGCAAAGCCTGTAGCATATTCACACTGGTGTGGACGCAAATCGTGATTCCTGCGAAAGCCGTAATAAGAAAAATTGTGTACAATGACACAGTACGGCGAAGGCGCGGGCGATAAAGCTTAGTAAAGATGAGCTGACATCCTAATAAAACCATCAGCTCTAATCCACTGGGAATCAAAATGAATTGCTTAAAATACTGAGCCCTGCTGCATTCCGGAGTGGCTTCAAAAAAGATAAATAAGAATAATTGTACAAACAGAATTACCAACCATATCTTCCAAAAAAGGTTAAATACAGTCCGGTTCCATTCAGTAAGCTGGGTTGTATTTATTTTTTTCCGACTAACCGGTTCTTTTGTCATTTTCATAAAAGTTATCCTTTCTTAATTAACTTCATTATACCGATAAATTACAAATTTGAAATAGAAAACTAGGAAAAAGGTCACGATTTGGTAGATATTCATAAAAACGGAAACTATTTTTGGTAAAACAGTTTCTTGTGTAACAGAAAAGACGGTGCTACAATAAAGGAAACTGAAAAACAAATTTTAGTTTCCGAGAATGGAGGGGCATATGGATTATAGGGAAGTGATTAGAAGCAAAAACAAGATATTAAGCGTTGCGTTTTTGGCAAGTATTGTGTTAAGGGGGATTGTAAATGCGATATTCGTCGGAATACAAACAGTAATCGGATTGGTGGTTGCCGGTCTTATAGTAAGCGCAGTCCTGTTTTTTGTGGCAAGAAAAATGAATCCCATTATCATGATGTATCTTATGGTAGTGGTACTTACGGGAATTAGCATTGCATGTATGGTCATGTTTCCGACCACAACGAATTACCTGATGTTTTTCCTGGCTATCTTCATGATTGTATTATATGAAGACATCCGACCGATTGTTTTACAGTGTATCTGTAGTGCCGTATGTATGATTATTTTTTACTTTAAGTATACGCAAGAGTTGGCGGCTACATGGTCAGTTGATGCAATGGCAATGTGCATTGTTTACATTGTCAGTGGATTGTTTGTTTTCTGGGCGTTATGCAGATTGACGGGACAACAGTTTACAAGTTTAAAAGAGATAAATGCCCAGAGTAATGCAGCAAGAGAAAGAGCAGAGCAATTATTAGAAGAAATTAGAAAATCTGTTGAAATTTTAGAGATTACCAATAACAAAATTAATGAAAGTATTATGGTGACAGAGGAAATTTCGGCACAGATTTCGCTTACGGCAGGCGATGTGGCCCAAGGAAGCATAGAAGATGTAACAGCTACGGAAACCATAAAAGGGCTTGTACAGGATGGGGTAGATAAAATCCGGAATGTTTCGAAATCCAGCGTGTTTATGACAGAGATTTCCAACGCCACAAATGGTAGCGTATCAGAAGGCGGTAACAGGGTAAGAGAACTAAATGAAAGAATGAGAAGCCTGAATGAAAAAATGGATACCATTGAAGGCGCTATTACAGAGCTTAATGAAGAAAATAAGAAAATCAGCCAGATTCTTACAACCTTGGATGAGATTACTACCCAGACGAATCTTTTATCCTTAAATGCTTCCATTGAAGCTGCAAGAGCGGGAGAGCATGGGAAGGGATTTGCGGTTGTAGCCATGGAAATCCGGAATCTGTCGGATACTTCCGCTAAGTTTACAGAGCAGATTAATACCATTCTTATGGGAATCCAAAATAGAACAGCTCATGTGGTAACAGAAATTGTAACAGGCAGAGAATGTGTGGAGGATTGTAGTAAGCAGATGGAAAATGTGGATATGTCCTTTAGGAGCATATCAGATAACACGACCCAGGTTTTATCTCAGGCACAGACCATTGAGGAACAGGCAAAGCGGTTGGAAAGCCTGCTTAATAAGACCTTGGATGATGTAAATCATATTAACGGCAATGTGGCGGTAACCTCGAAAGCAATGGAAGAAATTTCCGCAGGAATCACAAGACTACACAGCAATGTAGATATTGTAGTGAACGGATATAACGATATCAATGCAATTACCACCTCTTTAGTGCAGGTGGCCCAATAAATATATGACAACAAAGAAATGGAGACAACAATGGAAAAAGAATTAGAACTAAGAGTAGCAATTTTGGAAGGAACCATACAGGCATTTAATAAAAAGGGCCTTAAGTTTACAATGGATGATTTGGCAAACATTTTAGGAATGAGCAAAAAGACGATTTATACCGTGTTTGAGGATAAAGAAGAATTATTCCTTGCCATGGTTGATTATCTTTTTGATTCCATTAAGAAAAGTGAACAACAGGTTCTTGAAAATCCCAATCTTACAACCTTGGAAAAAATCAAAAAGATTTTGGGGGTTATGCCGGAAGGATATAAAGATGTGGATTTCAGACAGCTATATTCCTTAAAGGAAAAATACCCAAATATCTACGCACAGGTAGAAAACCGGTTAGAAACCGGATGGGAAACCACTATTTTTCTTTTAGAAAAAGGAATGGAAGAAGGGGTTATCAGAAAAGTAAATATTCCTATTGTGAAATTAATGTTGGAAGCAGCTTTGGAACAGTTCTTCCAAAGAGATGTGCTCATACGTCATAAAATGACTTATACCCAGGCATTAAATGAAGTGGTAGAAATCTTGGTAGACGGAATTGTCATGCGTTAGAACTTGGCGGTTAAAAGAGAAGGAGGAGCTAGTGTGGGAAAGCGGATTTATATCAATAATGATTGGAAATTTATAGAACAGTTTACTGCAGATATGCCGGACGTGGGATTTGATGACAGCCATATGAAAGAAATCCGGATTCCGCATACGTGCAAGGAAACTCCCTTTCATTATTTTGATGAGAATATCTATCAGATGGTAAGCGGTTATCGGAAAAAAATGATTATTCCCATGGAATGGAAAGACCATAGAGTGCTTCTTACTTTTGAAGGCGTGGCACATGAATGTGAGGTTTTTGTAAATGGTACCGGAGTGGGAGAACATCATTGCGGGTACACAGCATTTACCATAGATATCAGTGATTACCTTGTTTATGGGGAAGAAAATATTTTGACCGTAAAAGTCAATAGCAAGGAAGATATTAATATACCCCCATTTGGATACGTGGTTGATTATATGACTTACGGCGGAATATATAGGGACGTATATCTTAGTATAAATAATCTTACCTATTTGGAAGACGTGTTTTTACATTCCCAAATAAGTGGACAGCAGATAAAAATTGGTTCCAAGATTTTGATTCAAAAACCGGATTCGGATTTAACCATAACACAGTTTATTAGAAAAAAAGGAACCGAAGAATATGAACTTTTAGGAAGTGTCAGCACACATTCGGATGATATAGAGATTGTAACGGAATTTGAAGTAAAAGGAATCGAACTCTGGGATGTAGAACATCCGGTTTTATACGACATAAAAACCTGCCTTAGGAAAAAAGACGGAAGCTTATTAGATGAGCAGGTTACAACCTTTGGCTTTAGAGATGCCAAGTTTCAACAAGACGGCTTTTACCTGAATGGAAAGAAATTAAAATTACGAGGCTTAAACAGACATCAAAGTTATCCCTATGTAGGATATGCAATGCCAAAGTCCATGCAGGTTATGGATGCAGATATTTTAAAAAATGAGCTTGGACTTAATGCAGTGCGTACTTCACATTATCCCCAGTCTCATTATTTTATAGAAAGATGTGATGAAATCGGGCTACTTGTTTTTACAGAGCTTCCGGGATGGCAGCATATCGGAGATGAGGAGTGGAAAACCCGGGCAGTAGAAAGTGTCAAAGAAATGGTAACCCAGTACCGCAATCATCCTTCCATTATTTTATGGGGAGTAAGGATTAATGAATCTAAGGATGATGATGCTTTTTATGAAAAGACCAATGAAGCAGCAAGAAAGTTAGATCCGTACAGGCAGACGGCAGGGGTAAGAGCCCATAAGAAAAGTAGCTTTTTAGAAGATGTGTATACATACAATGACTTTTCCCATGATGGAAATGCACCGGGGTGTGAGCCTAAGGATAACGTAACTTCCGATTCTAAAAGAGCCTATGTAGTCAGTGAATATAATGGACATATGTATCCCACAAAAGCCTTTGATTGGGAAGAACACAGAGTGGAACATGCAATGCGACACGCCAATGTGTTAGATGCTATTGCAGCGAAAGAGGATATTGCAGGCAGCTTTGGATGGTGTATGACGGATTATAATACCCACAAGGATTTTGGAAGCGGCGACAGAATCTGTTATCACGGAGTCATGGATATGTTTCGGAATCCCAAGCTGGCAGCAGACATCTATTCCTGTCAGCAAGATACGACACAGGTGCTATCCTTAAGCTCCACCATGGATATTGGTGAGCATCCGGGATGTAACAGAGGAAAGACCTGGATATATACCAATGCTGACAGCGTACGGATGTATAAGAATGACAGATTTATTAAGGAATACAAAAAAGAAGATTCCTGCTATAAGAATCTTTTACATGGTCCCATCTTAATCGATGATTTCATCGGAGATGCTATAGAAAAAGGGGAGGATTTTAAACCAAAACAGGCCGGACAGATAAAAGAAGCATTAAATTATGTGGCAATGAACGGACTGTCACACTTGCCGAAAAAAATCATTTTTACTGCATTAAAAATGATGCTTGTATACCATATGAAGCCAACAGAAGCCGTAACACTTTATAACAAATACATTGGCGACTGGGGCGGCACTTCCACAGTATACAGGTTTGAGAGCATCAAGGATGGAGAGATTCAAAACATTTGCGTGAAGGCACCTATGACAAGGATGCATCTTAGGGTAAAAGCCGATCATACAAAGCTTATAGAAGAAAACACTTATGATGTGGCGGCGGTAAGAATTTGTATGCAGGATGAGTATAATAATCAACTCTATTTTTATAATGAGCCGGTTACTTTGCAAACTGAAGGCCCAATTGAGTTAATCGGAGGGAATATCATATCTTTAAAAGGCGGAATGGGTGGTACTTATGTAAGAACCACGGGACAAGAAGGGAAGGCAACATTATTTATACATTCCGGTCAGACTGAACCGGTAAAAATAGAGTTTGAAGTGAAATGCGGAGGAGAATATGAGTGAAAAATTAGCAGTAATTTTTGGAAACAGAATGCCTAAAAAGGTATATAAGAAAGCGCTGAAATCCAAGAAAAAATACATTAAGAAATTTGGTGATGACAGCAATGTATCTTATCCGGTAAGTCTTAAAGAAAATGAGCATATCGGCAAAGCACTTGGGGTTATGGATGTACGTCTTTTAAATCCGGGTGAGAAGGATGGTGAAGAAACTGCATTTGATAATGAAAAAGGAATTATTGTAGGAAATATTAGAATGGGATTCGGTCATTACCGTATTTCCATGGCCATTGCTTCGGCGGCAAATGCTATGGGATATACACCGTACTGGATGGATTTGAATTCTTATAAGCAGACTACATGCACTAAGGTAATCAGCGCGCAGAACGACTTATATTCTCTTGGTTCCAGACTTTCAGGGAAAAGTAAATTGTTTAATAAATTTGTGTGGGAGCCAATGAATTATGAGGGCTTCCGTAAATTAAGCTATAATGCTTCGGACCAGAAAAATGCAGAGCTTATGGCGACGGTTTATAGAAATGTACCGAAGGAAATCCCGGTGGTAGCAACCCATGTATGGCCGGCACAGGCAGCAATCCATGGGGGGATGAAGTATGTGGTCAATGCCATTCCCGATAACTGGCCCATGGCGTTACACTTTGCAGAAGGAAGCTTACATACAGTCCAGACACATTTTGCATATCAGGGATATCGTATTTTAAACGGTATGCAGGGAAAAGATGTATTAACCCCAATGCCGGCGAATGATTTAGCTTACACAGGTCACTATATTGATCATGAACTGGTAAGTAATATTGAAACAGATTGTGAAGCAAGAAAACAGCGTAAGATTAACAAAGCACCTATGAGATTTTTACTTACCATCGGTGGAGCAGGAGCCCAAAAGGAAATTTTTGCAGCGATTATCAAATACCTCCTTCCTGCCATTGAGAAAAAAGAAGCTGCGCTCTACGTTAACGTAGGTGATTATAAAAATGTATGGGAAGAATTGCTAAAAGAGATACCGGAATTAAAAGCAGTTTCAGAAGAGCATTTTGACCGGTGGGAAGAAACCCAAAGCTTTTGTGACAGAGCTCTTACAGAAAGTGTTACGGGTGTACATGGATTTTATCATTCCAATATCTTTGAAGCAGTTTACTGTACCAATCTCTTAATGAGAAGCTCGGATGTGCTTGTTACTAAGCCAAGTGAATTGGCATTTTATCCTGTACCAAAGCTCTTTATTAAGAGGGTTGGAGGACATGAGCAGTGGGGTGCTATCCACTCAGCAGAAATCGGGGATGGAACTTTAGAATGTGCTGATATTCCGCATACATTGCAGATGATTGAGTTGTTTATGAGGGAAGATAAAGTGCTCGTGGATATGTGCGATGCCATTATAAAAAATAAAGCAGCCGGAATCTATGACGGGGCATACAAGGTGGTAGAACTGGCAAACCAAATGCGTAAAGGTTAAATGTGAAGGGAGAACAAACATGAAATTATCATTGAAAGAAAAAGTTTCTTATGGATTGGGAGCAGTGGGAAAAGACATGGTATACATGCTCTCAGCAAGCTATATTTTATACTATTATCAGGATATCTTAGGGGTAAGCGCCATTGCCATGGGTATGATTCTTATGGCTGCCCGTGTATTTGACGCATTTAATGACCCGATTATGGGTGTTGTTGTTGCAAAAACAAGAACCAGATGGGGAAAATTCCGTCCATGGTTATTAATCGGAACTATTACAAATGCCATTATTTTGTACTTTATGTTTGCGGCACCTCCTGCACTTGACGGTAGCGGACTAGTAGCTTATGCGGCTGTTACATATATTTTATGGGGTGTTACTTATACCATGATGGATATTCCGTTCTGGTCCATGATTCCTGCCTTTACAGAGGGTGGTAAAGAAAGAGAAGGTCTTTCTACTTTGGCACGTTCCTGTGCAGGTGTAGGTTCTGCTCTTATTACCATTATTACCATGGCTTGTGTTTATGCATTGGGACAGGGTAATGAACGTACCGGTTTTCAATGGTTTGCGTTGATTGTGGCTGTATTGTTTATTCTTTTTACCATTATTACATGTGTTACAATCAAAGAAAAATCCACGGTGGATGTGGATTCACCTTCTGTAAAGCAGATGTTTAAGGCTTTGGTTCAGAATGACCAGGCAATGACAGTGGTTATTACAATTGTTTTAATCAATTGTGCGTTGTATATTACATCAAACCTTGTTATCTACTTCTTTAAATATGATTTTGGCGGTGCCACATGGTACAACGACTATACCTTATTTAATACCTTTGGCGGTGGAATCCAGATTTTATCCATGATGGTATTTTTCCCATTGATGCGTAAGTTCATGAGTACTATCAGAGTGTTCTATACAAGTGTTGTTATGGCAATTTTGGGATATGCAGTTTTATTTGTGATGATGATTACCAATATTTCTAACATTTGGATTTTATTTATTCCGGGGTTCTTTGTATTTACCGCATTTGGTATGTTAACAGTACTTACCACAGTGTTCCTTGCAAATACAGTGGATTACGGTCAGTTAAAAAACAACAGACGTGATGAAAGTGTTATTTTTTCTATGCAGACCTTTGTTGTAAAGCTGGCATCAGGTGTAGCGGCATTAATTGCGTCTATCTGCCTTACTGTTTGCAATTTAAGTGATGACACATCGGAGGTGGCAGCAGTAGTGGATACCGCAACCTCATCCGTATTCGGGCTTCGTATGACGATGACGGTTTTACCGATTGTCGGACTACTTATAGCCATCATTGTATTTTATAAGAAATATATTTTAACAGAGAGTAAGATTGAAGAAATATCACAGGAATTAAAAAAACAGAATTAAGCAAGTCGAGGAACGCTTATGATTACAAGAAAAAATGATTATTTTATCCTGAATACCAATCAGACAACTTATTGTTTCAGAGTGATGGAAACAGGGCATTTAGAGCATCTGTATTATGGCAGAAGGCTCAATTTGCAGGATGGAATGGGAGTAGAGGCGTTGGTGGAAAAGCAGGCCTTTGTACCGGGAAATCTGAATTGCTATGACGAGGAGCATAAGAATATTTCCTTAGAAGACATCCGTCTTGAAATGTCTTCCTACGGGAAAGGGGATATCCGTGAACCACTGATTGAAGTAATACATGAAGACGGAAGCTTTACCTCGGATTTTCTTTTTAAAGAGGCTTGTATTGGTAAGGGAAAGGCAGAATATGATACTATGCCCGGTTCTTATGATGACAGCGATGAAGTGGAGCATTTATGTGTTACTTTATGGGATAAGGAATACGATTTAAGGTTGGAGCTTCATTACTATGTATACGAAGAATGTGATGTGATTACAAGAAGTGTACGGTTAATTAATGACAGTCAGGATACTGTAAAACTGAAGAGGCTTCTCAGTATGCAGTTGGATTTTGATACCAGAGATTATGTGTTTACTACGTTTAACGGAGCTTGGGCCCGGGAAATGAGACGCAATGATATAAGGGTTACGTCCGGTAAACACATAAACTCCTCCTATACGGGAACTTCTTCAAGCCGTGCCAATCCCTTTGTCATGTTAAGTCAGATGCAAACGACAGAGGATTATGGAGATTGCTATGGATTTAATCTGATTTACAGCGGCAATCACTATGAAGCAGTGGAAGTAAACAGTTTTGGAAAAACAAGAATTGTTACCGGTATCAATCCACAATCTTTTTGCTTTGTCATGGAGCCGGGAAAGGTGTTTGAAGCACCGGAAGCAGTCATGACTTATTCTTGGGAAGGCTTTAACGGAATGAGCGGACAAATGCACCGGTTTGTAAGAGAGCATATTGTAAGAGGCGAGTGGAAGGACAAAGTACGTCCTGTTTTATTAAACAGTTGGGAAGCATCCTATTTTGACATTAACGAAAGAAAGCTTTTAAATCTTGCCAAGGCAGGAAAAGAAGCAGGGATTGAGTTGTTTGTTATGGACGACGGATGGTTTGGAGAGCGTAATGATGATGCAAGCTCTTTAGGAGACTGGCATGTGAATGAGAAAAAGCTTCCCGGCGGAATCAAAGGACTGTGTAATAAGATAAAGGCGTTAGGATTGGAGTTTGGTATCTGGGTAGAGCCTGAGATGGTAAATGTAAAGAGTAAGTTGTATGAAGCACATCCGGACTGGGTATTACAGATTCCCGGAAAACCTCATTCTGAAGGACGTAATCAGAGAATCTTAGATTTGACCAAAACAGAGGTACAGGAATACATCATAGAAGAAATGAGTAAAGTGTTCGATTCGGCTGATATTGCTTATGTAAAATGGGATATGAACAGAACCTTTACGGATTATTATTCAACTTCCCTTCCGGCAGAAAGACAAGGTGAAGTGGCCCATCGATATGTCATGGGATTATATCGTTGTATGAAGGAATTAACGGAAAGATTTCCGGGTATTCTTTTTGAAGGATGTGCAGCGGGCGGAAACCGGTTTGATTTAGGAATTCTTTGCTATTTTCCACAGATTTGGGCAAGCGATGATACAGATGCGTTGTGTCGTGCGGAAATTCAGAATAATTATAGCTATGGCTATCCTATGTCCGTTGTCAGTGCCCATGTTTCAGGATGCCCGAATCATCAGACATTAAGGGTAACACCGTTGGAAACCAGATTTAATACGGCTTGTTTTGGCGTGTGCGGATATGAATGTAATTTTAGCGATATGAAAAAGGAAGAACTGGATGCAATCAGAGACCAAATTGCTCTTTATAAGGAATGGCGGGAGGTATTGCAGAGAGGAACTTTTTACCGTGGAAGAAGTTTTCATGATGCGGTAAGTGGCTTTGGAAATAGTGGATTTATGAGCACAGGCGGAAGCTGTCTTGACAATGGTGACGGAAACATTATGGAATGGACCTGTGTATCCCCGGATGGCAAGAAGGCTGTAGGATATCTTATGCAGAAGCTTGTGACCCCCAATACACGATTCCAGTATTATAAGGCAAAAGGATTGTTACCTAAGATGCAGTATCATTTCTATAATCGTGAGCTAAAATACAATGTGAAGAACTTTGGGGATTTGGTAAACACAGTATCACCCATTCACATTAAACAGGATTCCGTACTTCATAACATGGTAGCTAAATTTGTGAAAATGGATGGTGAAAAGGAAGACCTATATGCAAGCGGTGATGTGTTAATGTATGGTGGTGTCCGTTTAAAACAAGGATTTGCAGGAACAGGCTATAATAATGAAGTAAGATATTTTCAGGATTTCGGCTCCCGTCTCTACTTTATGGAGGCAGAAGAGTAAGAAGTGTGAGATATAGAAGCAGAAGAGCAGGACGTGTGAGATATAGAAGCAGAAGAGCAGGACGTGTGAGATATAGAAGCATAGGCAGATAGAAGGATAGAAGGATAGAAGGATAGATGGCGGAAATATCCGGAATAGGTTGAGCGGGGTCTGAGAAGACAAAATGCTCTGCCAAGACCCCAAAGGGACATAAAAAAGAGGCAAAAAACATGAAAATTCATGTTATGAGGGCATAGGAAAGGCTAAGTGTAGTGTCAGACCCCGCAGAATCAAAAACACGGGGTCTGGCCGGGAATATGGCGTTCCTGTGCCCTCTTTTTCCTCGCATAAGAAAATATATAGGGGCAGCAGGTTAACGGATTGAAAACATAGCATTTTGGTTGTAAAATAGGGTCAAAAATAAGTTCGAAAATATGGGGGATGGAATATGGTCAGAACATTTACAGCCCACAGGGTAAGAAAGCAGGAAGAATTAACAGGATGCCTTTGGGATTTTATTCCTTGTGAAGGAAAAAACGCAGGTAAGTGTTATCGGGTTTCTACACCAAGTGTATGGGAGACTTATCCGAATTTTGGATTATACCGTGGAGAAGGAGTCTACAAAAGAGCGTTTAAGGCAGGTGGCAATTTACGTTTCGAATGCAAAGGAGTCAGCCATACTGCAACGGTATATTTGGATGGAAAAGAAATTGCCCATCACTATAATGCATATACTGCTTTTGATACGATTGTAAGAGATGTACCGATGGGGGAGCACGTTCTTGAGATTAAGGCAGATAACCGTTTTAGCGAAGCAAGTTCGCTCCATATTCCTAACGACTATATGACCTACGGTGGAGTGAACAGACCGGTAGTGTTAGAACAGTTAAATGATATGTATATCGAGTGGATTCATGTTACTCCCATTAAAAAAGAGAATGTCTGGACGGCTAAAGTAGAAGTTAAGGTGCATAATCTTGCAGGCAAGGAATTGACCGCCAAAGTCAACTTATTTATTGCTAATAAGCGTGAAGAGACAAAAGAGGTTATGGTCAAAGCCGGTTCCTTTACCATTGCAACATATGACCTGACCTTTGAAAATGTCGAGGAATGGAGTATGGATAATCCCGTATTATATGAAGTGACCGGCATCGTAGAATTAAATGGTCTGATTGTGGATGACTTCATTGACCGGTTTGGGTTCCGTCAAATTGTGATAGAGGGTAAGAAGATTTTGTTAAATAATAAAGAAGTGCGTATCAAAGGTGTATGCAGGCACGAGGACCATCCTCATTATGGTTGCGCGCTCCCTTACCAGGCTATGTGTAATGATTTGAATCTGGTCCGTGATTTGGGAGCTAATTCTGTCCGTACCGCACATTATCCCAATGATGAAATCTTTTTGGATTTGTGTGATGAAATGGGGATTTTGGTGTGGGAAGAGAATCATGCCAGAGGACTTAGCGTAGAACAGATGAAAAATCCTAATTTTGAATGGCAGGCCGAACAGGTAACAGAAGAAATGATACGGACTCATTATAATCATCCGTCCATTTATATTTGGGGGATTTTAAATGAATGCGCCAGCGAAGATGAGTATGGGAAGGAGTGTTATAAAAAACAGTTTGACCTAATACGTAACTTAGATGTTTCAAGACCGTGTTCTTTTGCCAGTTGTAAAGTAAAATCGGATATTTGTCTGGGATTACCGGATGTGGTTTCGTATAATATTTATCCCCTTTGGTACCATGACACTCCGGTGGAAGAGCATTTGGATGATTTATATACTTGGGTACAGCAGGAAACAGAAGGGGCCGGGAAGCCGTTCTTAATTACGGAAATTGGAGCCGGTGGCATGTATGGTTACAGAAGTCCGTATAAAACCAAATGGTCCGAAGAGTATCAGGAAGCAACACTTGATAAACAGCTTACGGCAGTACTTAACTATCCGGATTGCAGTGGTGTTTATATCTGGCAGTTTTGTGATATCAGAATCAGTGAAGAAGGCTTTGCCGGTCGTCCGAGAACCATGAATAACAAAGGAATCGTAGACGAATACAGGCGACCTAAATTAGTCTATGAAACAGTAAAAAGAATATTTGAGGAGAATTAGCAGATGAAAAAAACATTAATCGTAGTAGATATGCAGAATGATTTTATTGATGGAGCACTTGGAACAAAGGAAGCCGTAGCTATTGTACCTAACGTTAAAAAGAAAATACAGGAGTATGTAGCAAAGGGCGCAGAGATTATTTATACAAGAGATACCCATACAGAGGATTATATGAACACTAACGAAGGAAAGAATCTGCCGGTACCACACTGTATTAAGGGAACCCAAGGATGGGAAATAGCAGATGGTCTTTATGTTGAAAACTGCAAAATCGTAGATAAACCAACCTTCGGTTATATCGGTTGGTCTGATTATCAGTTTGAAGAAGTGGAGTTAATCGGATTATGTACGGATATATGCGTGGTATCCAATGCACTGATGATTAAGGCATTGTTCCCTGAAATTAACGTGAGTGTAGATGCAAGCTGCTGTGCAGGAGTAACACCCCAGTCCCACGAAGCGGCACTTACAACCATGAAAATGTGTCAGATTAAGGTGTATTAATTATGGCAGCATTTATTATTTGGACAGTTATGGGCGTTCTGTTCATTATCATGGGAATTGTTGATATTTTTAGTAAAAAGCAAAAAGCGTTTGGGTTTTGGGCCAATGCACAGACTCTTAAGATGGAGGATGTTAAGGCATACAATCGGGCGTTGGGGATTTTATGGATTGTATATGGCATCATTCTGATTCTGCTTGGACTGCCACTTTTGCAGGGGGATAATTCACCGGGAGTCATCATTACTATCCTTGGTACTATGTTTGAGGCAATAGCGGCTATGGCGGTTTATGTTGTGGTAATTGAGAAAAAGTATCGAAAAAAATAAAAATGTGTTATATTATATGGGGTTTGTTTTTTATGAGGGAATCATTTTTACATATTACTCAGGGTAATGAGTAAGAAAGGATTCTATGGAAAAAATTAAAATTTTTGCGGACAGCACTTGTGATTTATTAAAGGATTTAGTGCAAAAATACGATATTCAGATCATCCCTTTGAACATTGTTATGGATGAAAAAAGCTATTTGGACGGAGTGGAACTGACTCCTGATGAAATCTATGAATGGTCTGATAAGACAGGTCAGACACCGAAAACGGCAGCAGTAGGATTTGAAACAGCATGGAATGCTTTTTCTGCTTTTGATGATAAAGATACTCATATGATTGTGTTTGGAATCTCAGAGCAGATGTCGACTACTTGTAATGTGTTCAGATTAATCGCAGATGAACTAAAATATGCCAAATTACATGTAATAGATTCCATGAATCTTTCTACGGGTATCGGTTTGCAGGTAATTCGTGCGGCAGAGATGGCTTTAGAAGGAAAAAGTGCAGAAGAAATTGTAGCAGGAATCGAGGCAGTGAGAGATAAAGTCCGTGCAAGCTTTGTGGTAGATTCTTTTACTTTTTTGCATAGAGGCGGCAGATGCAGCGCTGTAACAGCTTTGTTCGGCGGCGCATTAAAAATTAAGCCTCAGATATCCGTTGTTGACGGAAAAATGGGAGTTGCCAAGAAATTCAGGGGCAATATTGAAGGTGTAATCATGAAGTATGTAGAACAACTGACTCCTGAGTTAATGGAGGCGGACAGTAAAAGAGTATTTATTACCCATTCGGGTTGTTCTTTGGAGGTAGTAAATGCAGTAAAAGCAGAACTTTCCAAGTTAAATTATTTTGAAGAAATTATTGAGACCCGTGCGGGCGGCGTTATTTCAAGCCATTGCGGTCCCAATACTTTAGGAGTTCTTTTTTACGAAAAATAGTGGTGAATGATAAAATAGAAATGAGGATATTATGTCAACCATTGTGGAAGATATTAAAGCCGGACAATTTAGTAATATTTATCTTTTATGCGGTGCTGAAGCGTATCAACGTAAGCGCTACAGGGATTTTTTGATGGATGCCTTATGTAAGGACTTGGATTCCATGAATGTGAACCGTTATGAAGGAAAAGACATTAATGTGGCACAGGTTATTGATCTTGCTGAAACTATGCCCTTTTTTGCAGATAAAAGAGTGATTCTCATTGAAAATAGCGGATTGTTTGGAAGCAATGGGGAAAAACTGGCAGAATATCTGAATGAGGCTTCAGGAAGTACTTTTTTTGTCTTTGTGGAAGAAGAGGTTGATAAGAGAAGTAAACTTTATAAGACTGTAAGTGCCAAAGGAAAAGTAGAGGCTTATGAAATATTAAAAGACAACGATTTGAAACGTTGGATTTTAACCATATTAAAGAATGAGAATAAGCAGATAACCGAGAATGCCTATCAGCTTTTTGTGGAAAAGACAGGCTCTGATATGAACAATATGAGGACGGAGCTTGAAAAGCTCATAAGCTATGTGGGGGAATGTCCGGGAATAACACCCGAGGATGTGGAAGCCATCTGCTATACAAGAATCAATTCCAAAATATTTGACTTAGTGGAAGCCATTGCCTTAAAGCGTCAGAAGCAGGCATTAGAGGTATATGGAGACATGCTGGCGCTAAAAGAGCCCCCTATGAGAATTTTATTTTTGGTAGCAAAGCAGTTTAATCAACTCTTAATGGTTAGGGAATTAAGAGGTAAAGGACTTGATAAAAATAGTATTGCAGCAAAAATCGGAGCACAGGAATGGCTTGTAAGAAAGTATATGGACCAAGCCTCCCGTTTTACAACACCGGGGTTAAAACAGGCTGTAAATGATTGCGTAAAAATGGAAGAAGATGTGAAAAAAGGCCGGATTAGTGATACTTTGGCCGTAGAAATGATAATAATACAGTACAGCAGATAAATTTATGCATAAAGTGAGGACACAAACATGAATCCAATGGATTTGGTTACATTATTACAAGGACATAAGAATTATATTCAGACACATAATTATCCGGACCCGGATGCGGTGGCGAGTGCCTTTGGTTTACAGCGTTTTTTAAATAAGCACGGTGTAGAAGCAACCATTTGCTATGCAGGAACCGTGGAAAAATTAAGTACCAAGATGATGTTTGAAGTGTTTGGAATTGATGTATATCCTATCAATGAAGTAAATGACATGGGTGCAGACGATTTTATTGTAACAGTGGATGCACAAAAGTATAATGCAAATCTTACAGATTTTGTGGGAACGGAAGTTGCCTGTGTGGATCATCATCCAACTTACGTGGAATGTGAATATAATTATAAAGATGTACGAATGGTGGGAGCCTGTTCTTCCATCATAGCGGAGTATTACTATAAAACCGGAACACCAATGGATACTGATGTGGCAAGTGCCCTTGCATATGGTATTAAGATGGATACTGCTGATTTTATGCGCGGGGTGACAGAGCTTGATGTAGACATGTTCGCATATGTGTATAAGATGGCAGATGTGAGTAAAATAAGCATTATGTACAGTAATGTTATGGAATTTGCGGAATTAAAAGCATATGCGGCTGCTTTGGATGATATTAAGGTGTGCGATAAAGTGGGATTTGCAACCATACCTTTTGATTGCCCGGATGGACTGATTGCCATTATTTCGGAATTTATCCTTTCCCTGGATGTGGTGTCGGTTTCCATTGTATATGCTTTGAGGAAAGACGGAATGAAGTTTTCAGTGCGTTGTGAGGCAGGGGTAGTAGATGCCGGCAGATTGATTCAGGAGGCTCTAAAGGATATCGGAAGCGGTGGCGGACACAAGGAAATGGCCGGTGGATTTGTACCAAAGGAATGGCTTGAAGCGCATGAGAAGAATTATAAGTCAGAAATAGAACATCGCTTCTTGAATTGCCTGACAAATACCCTTGAAAAAGCATAAATTTGCGACTATAATTAAATTGGAACAGTTGTATGGTATGATAGGAGGTAGATGATGCAAAAGATATCGGAACCAAAAGTATCAGTACAACCACATCATGCTTCAACACATAACAAGATTGAAGTTACAGAATCAGTGAGGAAGCAGGAGCCGGTTGCCAAAAAAAGAACAATACCCGAAGTTGCTGCTTCTGAGAGTTTTGTAAAACCTTCCTTGCAGACAGTGGTCAGAAAACAAAATCCCATGAACCCGGAAGCTCCGGTTAAGGAAAAGACAAGAACTGCCGCACAAAAGGAAGAGGAATACCAGAGAGTAATGACGAAAAACGCTGTGGAAAATGCAAATCACAGAGTGGAACCTCAAAAAACCAATGCGAGCTTTGAGTATGACGAGAAGATAGGCAGAATTAAGATAACTATTACAGATGCAGAGAGTAAGGAAATTATTAAAGAGATTCCGCCGGAAGGGGTACAGAAAATGTTGGAACGTATCCATACCATGCGCGGAATGCTAATGGATGAAGGTTTTTAGTTACTTAGGATAAGGAGGATGGGTTATGAGTAGTATTTCAGGAATTAATACAAGTTTGAATTATGGAAACATTGCAAGCGGTAAGCGTATTCAGGGCGCTGCAGATGATGCTGCGGGCTTAACAATTGCGAAAAAATTAGAGACTCAGAACAAAGGCTTACGGGCCGGCGAAGAGAATATGGGAGCTGCGAAAGCTGCCCTTACAGTAGAAGACGGTGCCCTTGGCGGAATTAATGAATATTTACAGAAAATTAGGGAATTAAGTGTGAAAGCCATGAACGGAACCAATTCGGATTCCGATTTACAGGCTATCCAGAAGGATATTGACGGAGCACTTGCGGGTATTAAGGACCTTGCAAAAGGAACAGAGTTTAATACGAAGAAGCTTCTTGACGGAAGTATGGGTACCATGGAAACAGCAGGTAACCCGGACGGCACAGGTATGAAAATCCAGATGGCAGATGCAACTTTGGAAAGCCTTGGAATTGAAGGATATAATGTAACCGGTAAATTTGATATCGGTGCGATTGATAATGCCATTAATAAAGTCAATGAAGCAAGAACCACTGCGGGAGCAAGTATGAATGCCTTAGAATACGGAATGAATTATAATTCCAATGCAGCATTGCAGCAGACATCTGCCCAGAGTGGTATTGAAGATTTGGATATCGGCAAAGCGGTTTCTGAACAAAAGAAGAATGAGGTATTGGATGAATACCGTATCATGATGCAGAAAAAGCAGATGGAAGAAGAATCTATCGTAACAAAAATGTTATAATATATTATAAAGTGTGTGACAGGAATAGGAATTCATGGGAATTATAGTCTTTTTTTTCATAGTGGTGTGCGTTATTGTTTCCACTGCAAAGGGTGCTTCGAAAGCAAATGCAAGAGGCAGGCAGGGACAGGCGTATCAACAAAGGCAGTATAGGCAAAGTCCGTATCAGCAGGGACAGTATCAGCAGAGACCTTATGTTCCGCCGAAACAGGGACAATATACAGCCACGCAAACCCAGACAGTCCGTAACGGGAATCAGGCAGGGCAGGTACATACCAAGGTAACTTCTGCTACAGAGACATCTGCCAACCAAAAACAACAGTCAACCCTTGAGTATTTGGAGAAAAAGGCAAGGGAAGACCAGTTGGAGCATCAGAGGGAAATGCGGGAAGATGCAGTGCGAAGGGAACGTGCCAGTGAAGGAAGGAATATGGGCGGCAGATATATGAGTGGTGACCCGGTTCCGCAAGGTGCTGCAATATGCAAGTGCGGTTACTGCGGAGCGGAAAATATAGTGAGCGCATATTCGAGAAGCGGATATAAATGCTATTTTTGTTGGGAAAATATTAATTAATGTGGAGGCATAGACAACAATGAGTAAGACAGAAGCAGTAAGAAGCGCAATGTATGCTGCAATGAAAGATAAGGATAAAGAAAGAAAAGAGACATTATCTCTTTTGCTCGGAGCGTTAAAGAATAAGGCCATTGATAAAAGAGCGGATTTAACAGAAGACGAGGAAAATGAAGTAATTAAAAAAGAAATCAGACAGACCAAGGAAACTTTGGAGTTAGCACCAAAGGACCGTACAGATATTATTGAACAATGTGAAATGCGTCTTAAAGTATTGCAGGAATTTGCTCCTGAAGAAATGGGTGAGGATGCAATCCGTGAAGTGATTCAGGCGGTTTTAAATGAACTTGGAATTGCAGAGCCTACAGCTAAGGATAAAGGAAAAGTAATGAAAGAACTGATGCCAAGAGTAAAAGGTAAGGCAGACGGTGCTTTGGTTAATAAACTGGTTGGAGAGATATTAAAATAAAGATGACTAAGGAATTTTCAAAAAAGATTGCTGTGATTGCTGACATTCACAGCAATCATTTTGCTTTAGAAGCAGCATTAAATTATGCAAAAGAACAAAAGGTAGATGAGTATATCTTTTTAGGAGACTATGTAAGTGATTACTCCTGCCCGGAACGTACCATGGCGTTGTTGTACCAAATAAAACAACAGGCAAAGTGTACCTTTATCCGCGGCAACAGGGAAGATTACCTGATTAACTATCATCACTCATTAGGTACTGCAAACCCTACGGTGTGGCTTGATAATTCTACCAGCGGAAGCCTTTTATATACCTACCGGAATTTGACAAAAGAGGATATTGCTTTTTTTGAAAGTATGCCCATTTGTAAAAAGATGGAATGGGATGGCATGCCCACTGTTATGGTTGCCCACGGTTCTTTAACAAGAAATAATGAGCTATTACAGTTTGGGGATGAAAATACAAAGGAAGTGTTAAAGAATCTTCCCACAGAATTATTGATTAATGCCCATACCCATATTCAGGGAAGCTTTGAATATATGGGAAAACGCATTGTGAATGCGGGTGCGTGCGCTAACTCTTTCGGGATTCCGAAAAAGGCGGCATTTGTCATAATGCATGGCGTGGACGGAGCATGGGATATAGAATTTTGTCAGGTTCCTTATGATGTGAAAGGATTATGGAATGAAATGGAAGAAAGCGGTCTGTTTGAAACAGTGCCGGGCTGGTCAAGAGTTTCTTTACAGTTAGCGTATACAGGAGAGAACTTGTGTGATCCTTGTGTAAAGCTTGCAATGGAACTTTGTAAAAAAAGAACCGGGGAATGCAATTGGCCAATGGTAGGAGAACAAGATTGGGAAGAAGCTATGAGGATACTTGGCGTACTTGATTTTGTAACTTTACAAAAAGAAATTTGTTAAGCATATTTAACAAAAATGAGTTTACAGGTTAATCGGTGGTTGACAAGCAAAAGAATTCCATTCAATAATGAGTAGAAGTAAGAAAGTAAAAGGAACGAGGGTTAAATACTATGATGGTAAATGAAATTAAAGAACATTTGATTAACAAAATTATTCCTTTTTGGTCTGATTTGAAAGATAAGGAATATGGCGGATATTACGGCTATATGGATTTTGACAGTCTTACACCGGATAAAGAGGCAGTAAAGGGCTGTATTTTACATAGCAGAATTTTATGGTTCTTTTCCAATGCATATACTCTTTTAAAAGATCCTAAGTTATTAGAGGAAGCAAAACATTGTTACAACTTCATTAAAAACTATTGCTTTGATGATGTAAATGGCGGTATTTATTGGTCCCTTACTTATGATGGAAAACCATACGAAGATTTGAAGCATACCTATAATCAGGCATTTTGTATCTATGCATTATCTTCTTACTATGAAGCAAGCGGCGATAAGGATGCTCTTAAGAAAGCATATGAATTATATAACTTAATTGAAACAAGATGTATGGATGATAAGGGATATAAGGAATGCTTCACAAAAGAATTTGAAGATATGGAAAATGATAAGCTTTCTGAAAACGGAGTTATGGCAGAAAAGACCATGAACACTCTTTTGCATGTATTCGAAGCATATACAGAATTATACAGAGTGGATAAAAACGAAGAAGTTGCAGACAGACTTAGATGGATTATGGATATTTTCTTAGAAAAAATGTATAATCCTGCATTACACCGTCAGGAAGTATTCTTTGATGCAGATTATAATACCTTAATTGATTTACACTCATACGGACATGATATTGAAACAGCATGGCTCATTGACCGTGGTGTGGAAGTGTTAGGGGATGCAGAATACGAAGCCAAGATGTCACCTATGACCAAGGATTTAACACAGAATATTTACAATGTGGCATTTGACGGACATTCTTTGAGCAATGAATGTGAGCGCGGTGTGGTAAACACTCTGAGAGTATGGTGGGTTCAGGCAGAAACAGTTGTTGGTTTTATCAACGGTTATGAAAAATCACCTGAGAAAAAAGAATATCTTGAAGCAGCGAAGGCACAGTGGGAATATATCAAAGAGTATATTCTTGATAAGCGTGAAGGCAGTGAATGGTATTCAGAAGTGGATATTAACGGTGTACCGTCTACAAAGAAACCTATTGTAGAGCCTTGGAAGTGTCCATACCATAACGGAAGAATGTGCTTTGAAGTAATACGCAGAAATCCACAGATTTAATAAGAAAAATGAAAGGGAATCACAGCGGTTAGCTGAGTGATTCCCTTTTTTATGCTTATTATTCCAATAATGCTGCAGCACCGATGGTTCCGGCATGATTCCCAAGAGTTGCGATTCTTACGGGCGGAATAAATGCTTTGTCCGTTCCAAAGCAACGGCTTTTAATATATTCGTTTAAGGGTTGGGTCAATGCTTCACCCTGATTACATACGCCCCCGCTTAAAAGAACCACGTCCGGGCGGAATACATTAATGTAATCGCAGATAGCTTCGCCAAGATAACTAATGTAGTTATCCTTAACGGTAAGTGCGGTTGCATCATTTTGTAAAGCTGCATCAAATACGGTTTTTCCGTTGATATTGTCTAAGTTGTGGTTACAAAGCGTGTGTATGACGCTTGACGGATTTTTAGTTGCGGCACGTTTGGTATCACGGATTAGCGCCGTGGCAGATACATAAGCTTCAATACATCCTTTTCTTCCACAGGTACAGGGTTCGCCGTTTGCGATTAACATGGTATGCCCAAGTTCTGCGCCACCGGCATGTCCGCCTTCAAAAATGTGTCCGTCAATTATGATGCCTCCCCCAACACCGGTTCCGAGGGTAATCATAATTACATTTTTACAATCTTTGGCGGCACCTGCTTTTTGCTCTCCCAAGGCAGCACAGTTAGCATCGTTGGATATGGCGGTTCTTTTTTGTAAACGCGTTTCCAACTCTTTACACAGTGGAACATTTTCCCAATTGAAGTTATTAGAATAAGCTACGATGCCGTTTGCGGCATCAATTAAACCGGGGCTTCCGATTCCTACACCTTCTATGTCCTCCATCGGGATATTATTCTTTTGAATAAGGGACAAAACCAGATTAGCCATGTCATCAATGACTTCCATATAAGGACGGTGGGCAAGGGTTTTAACACTTGCTTCGTCGATAATATGATAGGAGGCATCAACGATGCCGGCTTTAATATTGGTTCCGCCTAAATCGATACCGATTTTATACATATGAATACTTCCTTTCCGGTTAGTGATTGGTTTGATAGGATTTGCGGTACTGGTGAGGTGTTGTTTTTTCTAACTGCCGAAAGATACGGATAAAGTGACTGCAATCGGAAAATCCTGTTTCGAGGCTTATATAGTTAAGGTCTAAATCCGTATATATTAACAAATCCTTTGCCTTTCTGATTCGTACAAATTCTATGTAGTCTTTGCAGGAGCGTCCATAGAGTTCTCTAAAACTTCTGGCAAAATAAGAGTAACTCATACCGCACATCTTGGCAAGGGCTTCTACCCGCAATGGCTGGTTGGAATGCTCATCAATGTATTCGGTAATTGTTTGAATTGTACCGTTTTCGGTTTCAGGGGAAGTGTGTTCAGCAGGAAATCCCCGTTTTCTCCAAAGCCTGATAATTTCTATCAGTAAATTCGATACGTTAGAGTAAAAACAGGTGTCGTAACCATAGTCCTTATTCTGTAATTCCATAATGCAGCGGTCGAACCAATCCCTGATAGGAAGGTGTCTGATTTCATCCTGTCGTAAATGAATGGGAGCACGTTCATCCCCTCTGGCAGAACGGATAATGGCCGCCGGATTTAAAAACAGACTTCCTGACGAGTGGAGACTGCTTAGATTTAATTTTATAATGCTATAGCGTAACTCTTTGCTTGGGGCAAAGATTGTGTGGATGGCACCGGCATGGAAAAGGATTAAGTCACCAGCTTCAAGGTGGTACTCTTTGTTATCACAGTTTACACGGACATTGCCTTGGGTGATGTACATGATTTCCACAAAATAGTGCCAGTGTGCATTGACACGGTCTCCAAAGTCAGAGCCATTTACATAGAAGGCTTCGTAAGGAGAAATCAACATATCATTTTGTTCGTATAGAGTATTCATAATATTACCTCAAAAATAGATTTGTACAATTTTTGGATAGATGTATTATAGCAGATATTTTTCCTTGTGAATATACTGAATTTAAGTAATGCATAAAGAATCCATACGGAGGTGCGGGATGAAAAAGCAACATATCATGTCTTTAAACGGAAAATGGTTAATGTGCATGGCAGGAGGCACACTTTCGGACATTACCAAAGTGTACGAAATGGATGCAAGAAAAAGTCTTGCTGTGGATATTCCGGGTTCTCTTTTGTCAGGCCTTATGAAGCTTGGGATGATAAAAGATCCCTACATGCGTGATAATGAATATGAAGTAAGGGAACTTTTAAGAGAAGATTATCATTTTTTCAGAAAGTTTGAATTTTTCCCGGAGCCGGGCAAAGTGTATGAATTGATGTGTGACGGTATTGATACCATTGCAGATATCTACATCAACGGAGTGCTTGTAAAAAGAGTTGAAAATATGCATACCCGTTATCAGATTCCGTGTACTCATTTATTATTTCCGGGAGATAATGTGATTCAGCTTATGTTACGTTCTCCCATTGCTGCAATGGAAGCTCATGTGCCTCAAAAAGGTAAAGAAATACATTATACTGCTTGCGGAGCAATGACAGGAAATCAGTATATCCGTAAAGCACATTCCATGTTTGGCTGGGATTGGGGTCCACAGCTTCCGGATATGGGGATTTGGCGTGATATTTATATCCGTGGATATGAGGTGGCAAGCCTTGAGGATGTTAAGGTAAGTCAAAAGCATGAAAACGGACAGGTGGAAGTGGGCATTGAATCTTTTGTTAAGCTTACCGACGGAAGCTATATGTCATTTGATAAGGCAAAAGAAAAGATTAAAGGATTAACAATAGAAGCTGCAATAACCACACCGGACGGCGAGGTTTTGGAAATTTCGGATAACAAATGTTTGATAGAAAATCCAAAGCTCTGGTGGCCAAACAGATATGGGGACCAGCCTTTATACACGGTGAAGGTTACATTAAAGTATAATGGCGAAGAATTAAATGCCAAAGAATTTAGAATCGGACTAAGAACCCTTACGGTAAGCCGTGAAAAAGATGAATGGGGCAGGGAATTTGCAATTTGTATAAACGGAGTGAAAATTTTTACTAAGGGTGCAAATTATATTCCCGAAGATTGTATTTATTCATGGATTACCAAGGACAGAATAGAGTATCTTATTGATTCCGGCGTGGCAGCAGGGTACAACTGCCTGCGTATCTGGGGCGGCGGTTATTATCCGAGTGATACTTTTTATGATCTTTGCGATGAAAAGGGAATCATCGTATGGCAGGATTTTATGTATGCCTGCAATGTATATGAGCTGAGTGAAGAGTTTAAAGAATCCATAAAAGCAGAGACAATTGACAATGTAAGAAGATTAAGACACCACGCAAGTTTAGGACTGTGGTGCGGTAATAATGAGATGGAATCAGCGTGGGACCACTGGGGCGGTTTCTGTGATCATTCCGATGAACTGAGAAAAGATTATCTTACCATGTTTGAAGAATTGATTCCGGGTATATTAAAAGAAGAAGATCCTGACACCTTTTATTGGCCTTCTTCCCCGTCAAGCGGCGGCGGTATTAATGACCCGGATAGCGATAATGACGGTGACAGACATTATTGGGATGTTTGGCATGGGGAAAAACCATTTACCGATTATGAAAATTATTATTTCAGATTTTGTTCGGAATTTGGCTTCCAGTCATGGCCTTCCATTGAAACCATTGAGAAATTTACAGAACCTTCGGACCGTAATATTTTTACCAAAGTTATGGAAAGCCACCAGAAGAATGGTTCGGCAAATGCAAAAATCCTTCACTACATTGCTGAAAACTTCCTGTATCCTAAGGATTTTGAACATTTATTGTATGTAAGTCAGGTATTACAGGGAATTGCCATTAAGAGTGGGGTTGAACATTGGAGAAGAAACAGAAACAGATGTATGGGTGCTATTTATTGGCAGATAAACGATAACTGGCCTGTGGCATCATGGTCAAGCATTGATTATTACGGCAGATGGAAAGCATTGCATTATATGGCGGTGCATTTCTTTGCTGATATCTTGGGTACATACAAAAAAGACGGTTTATCATATGTCCCATATGTTCAGAATGAAACCTTTAAGCCTTCTGTTTCAAAAGTCACCATATATTTAAAAAATATGGATTGCAAGGTTATTAAAGAATGGCATCAGGAGATTAAGACAGAACCTTTAGCTGTTGCGTGCGGAGAAAAAATCACGCTTGAAGTAACAGAAGATGAAATGGATTCACGGTTTGTTGAAATGGTATTTGAACATTCGGATGGTACTGTGAGTCATCAGGTTGATACTTTATGTATGTACAAGCATATGCAGTTAAAAGAGGCAGATATAAAAGTAGAAACCGAGCTTAAGGATAACACCCTGCAGATTCGTGTTCAAAGTGATGTGTTTGCGCCGTTTGTGGAAATTACAGTGCATGGAGAACCGGTAGTTTTATCTGATAACTTCATTCATCTGACTGACAAAACGGCAAGGATGATTACTGCAACTTATAAAAATGATGTGAAGAACACACCAAAGGTTACTGTAAGAACCTTGCGGGATTCTTATACATTTTAACTGGCTTATGCCATGGAGAAAGAATAATGAGAAAAAAATTAAGCAATCCCAATGCAACAAAAGAAGCTACAAAAGTATATGAATATATTTGTGAGCTTAATGGAAAAGGGATTTTGTCAGGTCAGCAGGAGGACCCAAGGCTTTACAGGCATGGTAATGAGCTTAAGTATATTAAGTCAGTTACGGGGAAATTGCCTGCAATCAGAGGACTTGACTATATTCATAATGATTTTGAGGGCGTGAACCGACGTGCGAAAGAATGGTGGAAAAAAGGCGGAATCGTAACTATCTGCTGGCACTGGGGCACACCGCCTGACGGAGTGGGTTATCCTTCCAGTCAGGGAACCATTGATGTGTGGGAAGCGCTGGAAGAAGGAACGAAACTGAATCAGGGAATGATGCGTCAGATTGATGAAGTGGCAAAAGCCCTGACTGTTCTAAAAAAAGCCAAAGTCCCTGTGTTGTGGCGCCCGTTGCATGAGTTTGACGGAAGATGGTTCTGGTGGGGAAAAAGCGGTCCTGAAGCGTTTAAAAAATTATGGATACTGATTTACGAACGCTTTACCAAGGTGTATCAATTAGACAATCTGATTTGGGTTTTAGGCTATTGCGGTGAAGTCTATGACGGCTGGTACCCGGGTGACGAGTATGTTGATATTGTAGGAGGAGACAGATACGCAGAAGGAATTCATGAAGATATGTATGAAAAAGTGAAATCCATTGTTGGCGATAAGTTTCCAATCTGCTATCATGAAAACGGACCCATGCCTAATCCGCAACTCTTACAAGAGAACAAAGTGTGGTGGTCATGGTTTATGACATGGCATACAATACACATTAAAGAGCAGAATTCCAAAGAGTATTTGAAGCAAGTGTATGACCATGAATATGTGGTTACGTTGGAAGAATTGCCGAAATTTCTTTGACATTGTTTACTTTGCTTGAGTTACAATCCTACTCGGAGTCGTTCTCACTCGAATCAAAATCGTAGCTGCACTAAACTCGAAAAAACCTCGTTAAGTGCAGACGTTTTGATACGCTCCTCATAGAATGTGTAACTCAAACAAGGCAAAATAAAAGGAAACAGGCAATCCATCTTGACGGAACCATTATTATTCATGCACAATAACGTGCTTTTGATGGAGATTTGGCGATATTATAGGGATGGAACAATATATCATATCAGGACTTTTTCAAAACGTCATCACTTAGCGAGGTATTGGCGAGCTTAGTGATGTTACGATTTTGAATTAAGCGGAAGCGTGTCCGTGTATGATATATTGTTCCATCGCTTAAGAGAATAAATAATAAAAGAAGTTATATGGAGGGAATAAAAATGGGAATTACTTTTAATGAATCAAGCAAAATTTTCAAGCTTGATACCAAAAACACAAGCTATGTAATGGGTGTGGAGGATAGTTTCGGTTATCTTTTACATTATTACTATGGCAGAAAATTGCGTCATGATGACGTAAATTATTTAGGACGTACGGGAGAAGCTCCTTTTACACCGGACAGAAATAATCGTGACAAATTAAGCTTTTTAGATTGTGCACCTTTTGAATATCCTACAGGCGGTATTGGGGATTTCAGAAATCATTGTTTGGAAGTAAGAACGAACGCCGGACACAATGCAGTGGAGCTTGGCTACCGCTCACATGTGATTTATTCAGGTAAGAAAGCGTTACCGGGACTTCCTGCAACTTTTGGAAAAGAAAATGAATGTACAAGCCTTGAAGTAGTTATGGCAGATGACATACTGGGACTTGAGGTTACATTGCAGTATAGTGCTTTTGAAGAATTGGATGTAATTACCAGAAGTGTCAAAGTTAAGAACCTTGGAACAAAAGAAGATTCTATTTATCTTACAAAAGTATTATCTGCTTGCGTGGATATGGATAATAAGGATTTCTCATTACTTTCTATGCATGGTTCATGGGCAAGAGAAAGAAAAATCCAGTACCGTAAGGTGAGCCAGGGAAGAACGGGAGTGGTATCTGAAAGAGGTGAATCAAGCCATCAGGATCATCCGTTTGTTGCCCTGACTACTCCGAATATTACACAGACTGCAGGGGAAGTGTATGGTTTCCATTTTGTATATTCAGGTAACTTTGAAGCATATTCAGAAGCAAACCAGTTTGATTTGGTGCGTACGGTAATGGGTATTTCTCCTTATCATTTTACATGGAAGCTTGAAAAAGAAGAAGAATTCCAGGCACCGGAAGTTGTTATGGTATATTCGTCAGAAGGTCTTTCACATATGACAAGAACGCTTCATGATTTATATCGTAATCATTTGATCAGAAGTCCGTTTAAAGACAAAAAACGTCCGATTCTTATTAATAACTGGGAAGCTACTTATTTTGAATTTACCACTGAAAAACTTCTTGCTATTGCAAGAGAAGCATCAAAACTTGGTATTGAGATGTTAGTAATGGATGACGGATGGTTTGGCAACCGTTTTGATGATAACCGGGCGTTGGGTGACTGGTTTGTTAATGAAGAAAAATTACAGGGTGGCTTAAAATATCTGGTTGATGAAGTGAATAAGCTGGGCATGAAATTCGGTATTTGGTTTGAACCGGAAATGATTTCACCGGATTCTGACTTATATCGGGAACATCCCGATTGGGCAATTCAGGTACCGGGCAGAACAGCAGGACTTTGCCGCTGCCAGTACGTGCTTGATTTAACAAGACCAGAGGTTTTAGAGCATACCTGGAACAGTATTTCGACTATATTAAGAAGTGCCAATATCGAATATGTTAAATGGGATATGAACCGTCAGCTTGCTGACCTTGGAAGCTTTAACTTAGATTCAGACCGTCAGGGTGAGTTATATCACAGATATGTACTTGCTGTATATGAATTACAGGAAAGACTCTTAAGAGAATTCCCTGACTTGCTGCTTGAAAACTGTTCAGGCGGCGGTGCGAGATTTGACCCGGGTATGTTATTCTACAGTCCGCAGATTTGGTGCTCGGATGATACAGATGCCATTGAAAGATTAAAGATTCAGGAAGGTACGGCAATGATTTATCCGTTGTCTTCTATGGGTGCCCACGTATCAGACTGCCCGAACCATACGGTAGGACGTGTAACACCTTTTGAAACAAGAGGCCATGTGGCTTTGGCAGGAACCTTTGGTTATGAGCTTGATATTACCAAGATTCCGGAAGAAGACAGAAATATGATTCCTGAACAGGTAAAAATGTACCATACTTATAATGACCTGGTAAGAACAGGAGATTATTACCGTATTGCATCTTACCGTGAAAACAATGAATATGATTGTTGGGAAGTGGTATCCAAAGACGGAAAAGAAGTACTTGTAACATTTGTACAGGTATTGAATCGTCCTAATTATCACAGCAGACTTATTAAGTTACAGGGCTTAAATCCGGATGCACGTTATAGAGTGCAGGGTAGTGATAAAGTATACTCAGGGGATGCGTTAATGTATGCAGGTCTTCCGGTTGAGAATCCATGGGGAGACTTTAAATCTAAGTTAATTTACTTAGTACTTGAGTAACAAAAATTAACATGTAAACTTTTGTTAAGTAACAAAAATAATGTCAACATGTAAAATTAAGTAAAAGTTTACTTCGTATTTTGTGCAATTATACAAAGATTCTAAAATAACTTGTAAAAAGCGCCGTTCTATAGTAAAGTTGACTATAGAAAACGGCGCTTTTTTTGCTATTTTGCACTGTTTAAGCCAAAACTTTAGGAAACCGATTGCGCTTTTGTTAAGGTTTAAACACAAAGAAATTTAAGTTACAAAATAAGAGAAATTAAGTTAAAACAATAAAAAGTAACGAAAATAGCGGTAAAGTAACAAAATAATTCGTCAAACACAAGATTAACGTAAATTAACTTAATGAATTAAGTATAGTAACGTTGGTTGAAAGGATTTATATATGAAGAAAAGACTCGTAGCCATGTTATTGGCAACGGCCCTTTTGGCCACAGCATGTGGCTCGGGCGGAGAAAAGACACAGACCGACGGGGGCGAAGATAAAGGGGCAAGTGCTACACTTGGCATTAAGGAAGAAAAAGCGGAATGGAAAGGTGAAGAACTTGGAGTGTTCGAAGCAGAAACCGGAACGCAGACAGGAAATGCCAGAGTTGATTCATCAATTACCGGATATTCCGGAGAAGGTTATGTAACAGGATTTGAAAATGATGATGATACAGCCAGTGTGGAGATTCAGGTTGCAGCTGATGATTTTTACGATTTACAGGTTAAGGTAGCATCCCTTGGAGGATATAAAGAGAATTATCTTTATGTAGATGGACAGATGGTAGGAAGTCTTGCGCTGGATAATGATGTGTTCAGGACAATCACCATGGAACATGTATATCTTACGGCAGGAACCCATACAGTTACGATTAAGAAGAACTGGGGCTGGATAGCGTGGGACAAAGTAACGGTGACTACTGCAGAACCATTTGATGCAGGTATTTACGAAGTGTCTGCAAAGTTAATTAATCCCAATGCTTCTGAAAATGCAAAGAGGGTTATGAGTTATCTGGTAGATAATTATGGTAAGAATGTTATTTCCGGGCAGTACTGTGATGCAGGTATGTATGGAGCGGAAATGCATATGATATGGAAGGAAACCGGTAAGTTCCCCGCAATGCTCGGTCTTGATATGGGTGATTACACTCCTTCAAGAGTTGAGAACGGAACTGTAGGAAAGAGTATTGACCAGGCGATTGAAGCTTGGGAAGACGGAGCAATCATTACCATGTGCTGGCATTGGAATGCACCATCTGAATACATAACCGGAACCTGGTACAGCGCCTTCTATAAAGAACATACCAGCATTAATCTTGATAAGATAATGAGTGGCAAAGATGAAAAAGGCTACAATTTATTAATAGAAGATATGGACGCAATTGCCAAAGAACTAAAGAGACTGCAGGAACTTGATATTCCGGTTTTATGGAGACCGCTTCATGAAGCCAGCGGCGGATGGTTCTGGTGGGGCAACTGCAAGGCAGAATCTTATTTGGAATTATACAAATTAATGTATGATAAGTTCACAAACGAGTACGGATTAAATAATTTAATCTGGGTTTGGAACGGACAAAACGCTGAATGGTATCCGGGTGATGAATATGTAGATATCGTAGGCGAGGATATTTATCCGGGATACAGAGTGTATACTTCACAGTATCCGAAATACATGGAAGCATATGATTATACCGGCGTAAAGAAAATGGTTGTTCTTTCTGAAAACGGTTGTCTTATGGATCCGGAGCTTATGGCAAGAGACGGTGCCATGTGGGGATATTTCGGAACATGGGGCGGAGACTTCGTGTATAAGAAAGGTTTGGTAAATCTTTATTCAGAAGAATACACTGAGTTGGATATGCTTAAAAAAGTATATCAGCATGAGTTAGTCATTACAAAAGATGAACTTCCGGATTTGAAAACTTATCCGATTAGAGAGGAAGCTATGTAATGGATGGCTTTGACGGAAGAAAGAAAAAGAAGAAAAACGAAGTAATCGCAGACAACACATTGATTAAGTTTTTAACCAAGTTTGGACACGTCATTATGTTAAATATAGCGTGGTTCATCTGCTGCATACCGGTGGTTACAATCGGTTCTGCAACTACTTCACTGTATTATGCGATGATTAAAAATGTTCGTAGGGACAGAGGATATCCCATGGTAGAGTTTTTTACCTCTTTTAAACGGACAATTTTTAGCGGAAGCGCCATTACCCTGGTTGCAGGAACTTGGATATTTATGCTATATCACCTCAAGGTGATAGCAAAAGATATTTCGGGAGACATGGGAATATTTATGGATGGAATGTATACGGCACTTATGATAGTGACTGCCGGAATCCTTGTTTATCTCTTCCCGGTGCTTTCCAGATTTGTAATGAAGACAACAGCCATGGCGAAGTTATCCTTTGTAATGGCAATCAGGTTTTTACCATATACGGTTTTAATACTTGTGGCAGCGGCAATTATGGCATGGTTGATTTTCTATCACCTGCCGCTACCGACAGTCCTTTTTATCCCGGGCGTTATGTGCTATGCAAGCACTTATCTGATAGAACCGGTTATGAAAAAATACATGCCGAAACCTAAAGAGGATGAAGAGGATGCGTGGTATTACCAATAAATAATACGACCTAAAAAGGCGATAGAACGTGTGGAGGTATAAAATGAAGTTTGACAAAATTGCTAAAAAGAGTTTGGCAGCGGTTCTTGTTACAATGCAGGTTTTAAGCGTTTTTCAAATTGGAAATATTGAATCAAACGCAGCGGCTTCAATGACACAAGAAGAATGTAAAGATATTGTCAGCACATATTCAGTTGAGGATTCTGTTCCTACATATAAGGAGTATATGGCAGAATATTCGGAAGCTACTTATCCAAGTGCGAAAATTGAGATTGACGCTGAAAACTATGTGGCGTACATGGAAGCTGACGAAGAAGTGAAACCGGAAATGTATTCCAACTATGAGGGAATGGACGGAAACAGCGTATTAACTTCTGAAAATGCTTATATTGAGTTTGAAGTAGACGTAGAAGAAGCCGGTGTTTATCAGTTAGAACTTCTTTATTATCCCGTAGAAGGTAAGAACTCCGAAATTCAGAGAAGCTTCTTTGTGGATGGAGCACTTCCTTACGGGGAATTGTCTTTGGTGGAATTTGCACGTATCTGGTCTACAGATGTTGCTCAGGATAATTTCGCAAATGGCGTAACACATGTTGTTTGGAACAAAGATAATCAGGGTAACGATATGAAACCTACTTCTATCGAAATCCCTGAATGGACTACATCTAAACTGTATGATAACAATGGCTATGTTACAGATCCTCTTTCAATTTATTTGTCAAAAGGAAAACATACAATTGCAATCAATTCAGTAAGAGAACCACTTTTACTTCGTAAATTGATTCTCTCAAATGATGAACCGATTAAGAGTTATGCGGAAGTAAAAGCTCAGTGGGACGCAAACGGAGCAACTGCTACTTCCGGACATAAAATCGAAATTCAGGCAGAAAATGCATATAAGACATCTTCTCAGATGCTTTATCCAAAACAGGATCAGTCTTCACCGGCTGTATATCCTTCCAGCGCAAAAGAATTGTTAAACAATACAATTGGTGGCGACAGCTGGAAAACAGCGGGACAGTGGATTGAATGGAAATTCGAAGTTCCTGAAGACGGATATTATGAAATTGCTTTATTTGACAAACAGAACTTTATGCGTGGTATTTATGTTTCACGTAAAATCATGATTGACGGCGTGGTTCCGTTTGCAGAATTAAATGACTATGGTTTTACTTACGATTCAGGATGGCGTAAGGATGTTTTGGAAGATGAAGACGGAAATGATTATGAGTTTTATCTTACCAAAGGTACACATACCCTCAGAATGGAAGTAGTTCTTGGTGAATTCTCAGATATTATAGCTGAAGTTCAGGATTGCGTTTCCCAGTTAAATGCAATTTACCGTAACGTTATCAGAATCATCGGTGTTTCACCGGATACTTACCGTGACTATCAGATTGGAGCATCTCTTCCAACACTTGTAGATGAAATGAAAGCGGTAAGAGATCAGCTTGATGCAGCAATTAAGTCATTAAGAAGCGCTGTAGGACGTACATCTGATAAAGAAACCGTACTTATTACAATGCGTGACCAGTTAGATTACTTAATCAAAGATGAAGAAAGATTTGTAAAAGTAATCGGTACATATAAGACTAACGTAAGAGCGTGTGGTACATGGATTACCCAGGTTATCGGGCAGCCGTTACAGGTAGACAGAATTTATGTTTATTCTTCAGATGTTAAGATTAATATTGAACATAATTCTTTCTGGGCTAAATTAATCTATGAAATCAAGAGATTATTCTATTCTTTCATTATAGATTATAACTCACTTGGTTCTACGGATGCAGATGGTTCTAATGCAACCATTACACTCTGGATTGGTACAGGTCGTGACCAGGCTAACGTAATCAGAGCTATGATTGATGAGTCGTTCACCAGTGTGAACGGTATAAACGTCAATGTACAGCTTGTTGATATGAATACGCTCTTGCGAGCGGAGCTTGCGGGTGAAGGCCCCGACGTTGCAATACAGGTAGCAAACACCAACGGTATTGCCGGCGCAGTATTGAATACAGGTAATGATACACCTGTTAACTACGGACTTAGAAATGCAGTACTGGATTTAAGCCAGTTTGATGATATTGATGAGGTAACAAGCAGATTTTACGAAAGTGCTTTAACGGGCTTTAGCTTTGACGGAGCAATTTACGGACTTCCGGAAACACAGACATTCCCGGTTATGTTCTATCGTAAAGACATTATCTCAGAACTTGGACTTGAAATTCCTGAAACTTGGGATGATGTAAAGGTTATTATGTCAGTCCTTGCTAAGAACCAGATGGAATTTGGTATGTTACCAAATGAACAGACTTTTGCCATGTTACTTTACCAGAACGGTGGCGAGTATTATACAGCAAATGGTCTTGCTTCAGCGCTTGACTCAGATATTGCAGTTAATACATTTAAGGAATATTGTGAATTCTACACAGATTACGGTTTGGACAAAACAACCAGCGTGGAAGAACGTTTCCGTACAGGTGAATGTCCATTCATCATTGCAGACTATACAGTTTACAACAACTTAGAAGTATCTGCTCCTGATATTGCAGGTTTGTGGGATTTCACAGTTGTACCGGGTACAGTACAGGAAGATGGTTCAGTAGATCATTCAGTAGGATGTACAGGTCTTGCAAGTATTATTATGGCGGATACAAAACATCCGGATGAGTGCTGGGAATTCTTAAAATGGTGGACCAGCGCAGAAGTTCAGACATTATTTGATAGGGAAATGGAATCTTTAATGGGTTCCGCAGCCCGTGTTGCTACAGCAAACATTGAAGCGTTCGAACATTTACCATGGCCTGTTGATACATACGAAGCGCTTGCAGAAGCATTCGTGTGGGTTAAAGGTATTCCACAGGTTCCGGGCGGATATTACTCATGGCGTAACGTAAACAATGCTTTCTATACAGTAACAACAGAAACTGATACAGCATCTCCTCGTGAAGAGTTGATGGATAAAGTATTGTATATTAATGACGAGATTAATTACAAGAGAAAAGAACTTGGTTTAGTGACCGTTGAAGACTTGGAAGAGGAGGATAACTAAATGGCTTCTAAAGATGCATTGGAAGTAGCTAAAAAGCAGGGAAAGCTTGGTTATAGAATTAAACGCAGCAAATCCTGTTACGTTATGATGGCACCGTATTTTATTCTCTTTTTCTGTTTCACGGTGTTACCTGTACTTATTTCAATCGCATTCAGTTTTACATACTTTAACATGTTGGAATGGCCAACATTTAACGGTTGGAATAACTACATTAAATTGTTCCTTGAAGATGATATCTTCTTGGTGTCCTTGAAAAACACATTGATTTTTGCGGTGGTAACGGGACCTATCAGTTATATGCTGTGTCTCTTGTTTGCTTGGATTATCAATGAGTTTTCACCTAAGGTAAGAACATTACTTACTTTGATTTTCTATGCACCATCTATTTGTGGTAATGCATACATGGTATGGTCGCTGATTCTTTCCAGTGACAGATACGGATACTTAAACGGTATCCTCATTAAATTGGGTGTTATTAATGAACAAATACTTTGGATGCAGGATGCAGACTGGATTCTTCCTTGTCTGATCGTGGTTCAGTTGTGGCTTTCACTTGGTACCGGTTTCCTTTCATTCATCGCAGGTCTTCAGACAGTTGACAAGAGCTTGTATGAGGCGGCAGCTTTGGATGGTGTTAAAAACCGTTGGCAGGAATTATGGTATGTAACATTACCTTCCATGAAACCACAGTTAATGTTCGGTGCGGTTATGCAGATCACACAGTCATTCGCGGTAGCTGATATTTCAATTCAGTTAGCGGGTAACCCGTCTGTTAACTATGCCGGTGCTACAGTAGTAACACACTTACTTGACTACGGTTCAACCCGTTTTGATATGGGTTACGCATCTGCCATTGCGACAGTATTGTTCTTATTGATGGTAGGTACTAATAAACTTGTACAGAAAATATTAAGAAGGGTGGGAGAATAGTGGCGACTACAGCTGTTAAGACAAAAAAGAAATATCGCTTTTTTAAGCCAAGACAGAAGAAACTGAATCGTTCTGTAGCCGGAAACGGACTCCTGTTCTTCATCATGGCAATCTGTGGTGTATTCATGGCACTTCCGCTTGTAATGATTGTTAACAACGCGCTTAAGCCATTGGATGAAATTTTCCAGTATCCACCAAAGATTTTTGTTAAGAATCCGACGTTTGAAAACTTTAGTGACTTGTTCACTGTTATGAGTGATTCATGGGTTCCGTTTTCAAGATACATTTTAAATACAATTATTATTACAGGTGCGGGAACATTCTTACATGTAATTTTTGCTTCACTTGCGGCTTATCCCCTTGCAAAGCATGAATTCCCGGGAAAGAAAACATTGTTTAACATGGTAGTTCTTTCCATGATGTTCTCTTGGACCGTAACACAGATTCCAAACTATATGATTATCAGTTGGCTTGGAATTAACAACAACTATTTGGCATTGATTTTACCGGCTTGTCAGTATGGTATGGGTCTTTACCTTATGAAGCAGTTTATGGAACAGTTACCTGATTCCCTTATGGAATCTGCAAGACTTGACGGTGCCAGCGAATATAGTATTTTCTGGAAAATCGTAATGCCAAACGTAAAACCCGCATGGTTAACACTGGCTATCTTCCAGTTCCAGCAGATGTGGGGTAATACGGGAAGTATGTTCTTAAGAGACGAACAGTTAAAACCATTGCAGTTTGCTCTTCAGCAGGTTGCAGCAGGTGGTACGGCAAGAGCCGGTGCTTCAGCAGCAGTAACATTTATTATCGCAGCAGTACCGATTATCTTCTTCTTAATGTGCCAGAGTAACGTGCTTGAAACCATGACTACTTCCGGTATGAAGGATTAATAGGAGGCGCAGTATGAAAAAGATGAACTTATTTAAGAAAACAGCTGCTTGCCTCTTAACAGTAATGATGTCTGTATTGACATTGGGTGAAGCGGCTTATGCGGAAGAACTTCCGTATGATACATACAATTATAATTATCGTGAAGATATTGTAATGACACCGGCTCCTTATGTTCCGGATGGTTCTGTTACGGGCTTATCCTTAGGAACTACTAATTTTAAGGAACCACAGGATTTATGTGTTGCTGAGAATGGTGAGATTTATATTGCAGATACCGGCAATAACAGAATCGTAATTATGGACGCCGATATGAAAAACGTTGTAAGAATCATTGATTCATTTGAACGTGATGGCGTAACAGATACATTTAGCGCACCTTACGGTGTTTGCGTATCTGAAAACAATGAGCTTTATGTAGCAGATTCCAGAAATAAGCGAGTAGTTGTGCTTACTCCTGAAGGAGAATTTATTAAGATTGTGGATAATCCTCAGTCAGAAATCCTGGATGATAATTTTGAGTTTGTTCCATTAAAGGTTACTGTTGATTATGCAGACCGTATTTATGTAATCGGTAAGAATGCTTTCGAAGGTATTTTGGTATTTGAAAGCAACGGTCAGTTCACCGGATACTTTGGAACCATTGAAGTTAAGATTTCATTATGGGAGAAGTTCTGGAGAAGACTTGCAAGTAAAGAAGAACGTTCTAACCAGCAGTTATATATCCCTACAGAATTTACGGGAATTGATGTTGATAGCGACGGATTTATCTACGCTTCCAATATCGACTCAGACGGTATTCAGGCAGTTAGAAGATTAAATCCTCAGGGAAAAGACGTTATCCAAAAAGGGGAAAATGCAAATGTAGGCGGTGACTTGGTAGTAGGTATGTACGGTGATTATTCCGGACCTTCCGAAATCACTGACGTTGTATATCGTGATAAGGGTATGTATTCTCTTCTTGATAAAAAACGTGGCCGTATCTTTACATACGATAAGGAAGGTAACCTCCTTTACATCTTCGGTGGTTTGGGAGCACAGGAAGGAACATTCATTACACCGGTTGCTATTGAAGTGACTGATGAGCATATTGTAGTACTTGATGCTACACATAATGCAGTAATGAAATTCAAAGAAACTCAGTACGGTGCCCTGATTAATGATGCTGTTGGTCTTCGTTTTGACGGTGATGAAACACTTGCTATTGCAAAGTGGGAAGAAGTATTAAGACTTGATGAAAATAATGAACTTGCCAACAATGGTATCGGTAAAGCATACCTTACAGCAGGTGATAATAAGAAAGCCATGCATTATTTGGAAGTCGGTATGAACCGTAAGTATTATTCCATTGCATGGAAACGTCTCAGAAATGAGATTCTTGCAGATAATCTGAACTATATCCTTACCGGAGCAATTGTATTGTTAATCGGATTAAAGATATATAAGGTTATTAAGAGAAAAAAGACAGGTGTTCAAAAGGAAGGAGGGCTTCTCTAAATGAAAGAGTTATTTTCTAAAGACAAGTGGAGTTTTCTTTTCTATACAATCAGCCATCCGGCAGATGGATTTTATGAAATCAGACACAGAAACAGAGGAAGCGTAGCAATTTCAATATTGTTAGTGATTCTCTTTTCACTCAGCTTTTCTATCAATCGTATTGGAGCCAGCTTTGTTGTAAACGATGTTGACCCAAGATTCGTAGACGCATTGGATGAATTAACTTCTGTTTTGGTGTTATTCGGACTGATTTGTGTTAGTAACTGGTCTATTACCTGCTTAATGCAGGGTGAAGGAAGAATGAAAGACATTGCAATCGCAGTGGGATATTCAATGCTTCCTGCAACAGTTTGCTTTGCTGTTGGTACAATCTTCAGTCAGTTTGTTGCAGCTGATGAAGGCGCATTTTACTGGATGATTGTAGCAATTGGTATTGCTTATACATTGATTATGATGTTAATCGGTATTATGCAGGTTCATCATTATACATTAGGAAAAACCTTAGTTACGATTTTCTTAACATTTGTTGCAATGTTTATCATTATCTTTATCGTATTATTGTTTTTCGACTTGATTAACCAGGTATATAGCTTCTTTTACAGTATATACCAGGAATTGATTTTCAGAGCTTAGGAGGAGAGACAAGATGCAGAAAAGTAAAAAAGTATTGCTAAGCGTTGTCGGTCTTATCCTGGCAATCGTTCTGGTATATATGATTTATTATCTGGTGCATTATGTTTTCTATAATGATTACAGAAAGTACCTGTCATCCTATGAGTACGAAACAGGTACAGAATTTGCTGCAATTTCGGAAGCATCCTCTGATGTGGAGGGAATGGTTCTTGCAGCAGAAAATGATTATTTAAAACTGTATATTAATACAGAAACAGCAGATACAGCTGTTGTGGATAAGAGAAATGGTCAGATTTCTTATTCGAATCCGGTAAATGCGGATAATGATGCAAATGCTAATCCGGCCAACAAGAATTTCTTGAAATCCCAATTGATTGTAGACTTTTTTAACACACAAAGACTTGAAAGTAGTTTTGACTCATATACATACAGTACTTCACTGGGACAGTATGAGTTAGAATCCATTGAAAACGGACTTAGAGTAATCTATACCATTGGCGACCTTTCAAGTAAAACAGGACTTGTACCACAGTATATCAGTAAAGCAACTTTAGATTCGATTGCAGCTCAGTTAGATGAAAAGAGCGCAAAGGATATGCTTAGAAAGTTCAAGGAAAGTTCTGTTTCCGAAGGATATATGGAGCTGTTAGAATCTGCAGCAAACGGTCCTTCCCAGTTAAGAAAATTAAATAAATACTTTGAACAGGTAGGATTTACCCAGGAAGATTACAATAGAGAAATGGAAGGTTCCGGTGTGGAAGGACTTATTCCGGTTCATTTTATCATTCCTTTAGAGTATCGATTGGTAGAGGATGCCCTTGAAGTTTCGGTACCTATGAAAGGGGTACAGGAGTTCGGTGGTGGTTCCGTATACCGTATCCAGATGTTAAGATATTTCGGAGCAGCAGGAATGGATGAAGAAGGATATATGTTACTTCCAAACGGTTCCGGTTCCATTGCTTATTTTAACAGCGGAAAAGGTGTTGCAGGTAACGACTATTCAGAATATGTATACGGTATTGACCCATTAATGGCAGAGTATACAGTCCGTGAAAATACCATGAATAACAAAATGGCTTTATTCGGACTTTTCAGAAATGATTCGGCTATTTTTGCAACCATTGAAGATGGCGCATCAATCTGTAACCTGACAGCAAACTTATCAGGAGATGTTAACTCATATAACTATGTATATCCAACCTTTATTCTTAGAGGTAATGATAAGTTATCCATGTTTGGTACAACAGGTAACGAAGCGGATCTTCCAATCGTAGAAAAGAAATTCTATGACGTTAATCTTACTGTAAGATACACCATGTTAGAGGGTGAAGATGCAGATTATGCAGGTGCTGCTAATTATTACAGAGAACGCCTTATTAATGAGGGTGTCTTAACTGTTAATCATAAGGATACAGATATTAAGTTTTATTATGACATCTTAGGTGGTGTAGAGCAGATTGAATCCTTCTTAGGAGTTCAGTACCGTGGCTTATATCCTATGACAACCTTTGATGAAGCCAATGAAATTTTTGAGGATTTGTATTCGAAAGGAATTACCAATCAGGTAGTGAATTATCAGGGATGGTCAAGCGGAGGATATTTCCATGACGTTCTTGATAAAGTAAAAGTTCCGAGAAAACTTGGTGGTTCAGACGGACTTGAAGAGTTAAGTGAACGAATTGTTACAAATGGCGGAAGCCTCTATGTTGATTCGGCTTTCCAAAAAGTAACAGCAGTAAGCAGCAGATATTCTGTAACAAACGAAACCTCCAGATATTACGGAGCAAGTTATGTGGCAGAATTCGGACTTGTAAATCCGGCTACATTACGTCAGACATCAGGCCTTACTTATGATGAAAACAGATATTACCTTGTTTCACCGAAGTTCCTTGTCAGATACATTGATAAATTTGTTGATAAGATGGAGGACTACGATGTATATGGTGTTTCATTAAGAGATTTGGGTAATGAGCTTCATTCAGATAAGAAGAGAACCAATATTATCAACAGAGAACAGGCATTAGATGTTGTTTTAGGACAGTTACAGATTCTTGAAGACACAGGCATGAGCATTATGATTAATGAAGGTAATGATTATAGCTTTGCTTATGCAGAAGATATTATCAATGCACCGCTTACGGACAATGATTATTATGTAGTTGATGAAACAGTTCCTTTCTATGAAATGTTGATTCACGGATGTATTGATTATGCAGGAACTTTAATTAATATTGAAAATACAACAGATATTGATTCAATTATCCTTAATTTAATTGAAACCGGAGCTTCTCCTCATTTTGTATTTTCAAAAGAGAGTCCTAACGAGATTAAATATACCGGTATAGGTATTCAGTTGTACTCTACAACATATGATAACTGGAAAGATTTAGCCGTTGAAATTTATACCGAAGTTAATTCAGTATTAAAGCATGTTACAGGAGCACAGATGGTTGACCATCAGATTCTTGAAAACGGCGTGAGAGCGGTTACTTATGATAACGGAGTTACAATTTATGTAAATAGCGGTTCTGCTGACCAGACAGTTAATGGTGTGTCAGTTCCGGCAGGCGGTTACGGAATGGAGGGTGTTAAGTAGTGAAAAAGAAAATGTCTCTTACAACAAAGAGAAGTATAACCGGACTATTATTCATCCTTCCATGGTTAATCGGATTCCTGTGGTTTTATGCAAGAAGCTTGTTTATGTCAGTGCAGTATTCACTGTCTTACATGGAAGTAAAACCCGGTGGTGGTTATACACTGGATTTTGTGGGATTTGAGAATTATCTCTATGCATTCAGCGGACATGGACAGTTTAAACAGATATTAACAACGTCTGTAATGGATATGTTAATTGACGTTCCGCTCATTACATTCTTTAGTTTGTTTATGGCGATGCTTCTTAATAAGAAGTTCAGAGGTAGAACACTTGCGAGAGCAATTTTCTTCCTTCCGGTACTTTTAAATTCAGAAGCGATTGTAGATACCATGGATGCTACAAGAGCATTGTTGGCAGGCGGTATTTCAAGCTCCAGTACAGAGGTTTTGGAAGCAGCATCATCCTCAGGTGTAAGTATTGATTACTACATACAGATGTTTGATTCCTTAGGTCTTCCTATGGGAGTGCTTGAATATGTAACGGGCGCTATTTCCCGAATCAGTGAAATTATTAATGCTTCCGGTGTTCAGATTATCATCTTTATCGCAGCATTACAGTCTATTTCACCGGCAATGTATGAGGTTGCTAAGATTGAAGGTGCAACAGCATACGAAACCTTCTGGAAGGTTACATTCCCTATGGTTATGCCACACATTATTACAAACGTTGTGTATACCGTAGTGGATAGCTTTACAAATTCAGAAGTTGTAGACCTTGCATACAGGGTTATCTTTAAAGAATATAATTATGGACTTGGTTCAGCAATGAGTTTAATTTCTACCATTATTACCTGTTTGATACTGGTATTGGTATGTAGATTCATTCAGAAACGAACCTTCTACTATAACTAAGAAAGGAGAAGGAAGATGGAAAAGACTAAAGAACGTTTTTCTCTTAAAGGGGCAAAAGCTAAGTATGACGTATTCATGTCAGACACACAGTTTGTCAATGACCGTAAGAGATGGGCTTCCAATATTAAGGCTTTTATCCTTGGTCTGTTTAAAGCCATTATTATCATCGGTACATGTTACGTTGTCTTAGGACCGGTAATCGGAATTGTCGCAAGATCTTTTTTCTCCGATGCGGATAACTATAACACAATGGTATATATGATACCGCAAGAACCTACTTTAGAAAGATATGATGTGGCAATTAAGTTCTTGGATTATTTGCCGACAGCAGGGAAATCCATCCTGTATTCAGTTTCTCTTATGTTGATACAGGTTATGATTTGTTCCATGGTAGGCTACGGCTTTGCCAGATACAAATTCCCGCTTAAGGGTCTGTTGTTTGCATGTGTAGTAGTTATGATTGTTATTCCCACACATACAATTATGCTTCCGTTATATATGACGTTTGCAAACTTTGATGTGTTTGGAATTATAAAATTGATCAAGGGGTCCACTGTCAATCTCTTGTCCACACCGGTACCTGTCTACATTATGACATTGTTCGGTTGTGGTTTGCGGTCAGGACTTTACATTTATATTTTTAACCAGTTCTTCCGTGGTCTTCCAAAAGAAATTGAGGAAGCAGCTTTTGTGGATGGAGCCGGTACATGGTACACATACTTCCGTATCATGCTTATAAATGCAATGCCTTCCGTAATTACCGTAGCGATTTTCTCTATGGTATGGCAGTACAATGATACCTTTATGGCGAAGTTGTTCCTGGTTAGCGATGATTTGGTAATCAGTAAGAAAATCGGAGGTATAGCAGACTCTATTTCGACCTCGATGAAAGAGTACGATCCTAAGATATTAGAGCTTTATACCAATGCAGGTATAGTACTGATGATGCTTCCTATTATTATCATCTATATTGCACTCCAGAAACACTTTATAGAGGGTGTGGAGCGAAGTGGTATTGTTGGATAACCAACTATCCTTTGTGAAACCTTCAAATTTCAACTAAAAATAAGGAGGATGAAGAAGTTGAAAACAAAGAAATTCTTAGCATTACTTCTTGCAGCAGCTATGACAATCGGTTTAGTTGCATGTGGCGGAGATGATGCAGACAAAGAAACAGGCAAAGATTCAACAAACGTTGAACAGCCAAGCGATTCAGGAGATGTAACACCGGATACTCCTGATACACCAGACACACCGGATACTCCGGTTGTTACTCCGGTAGATGCTAGTATTGACTTCGAAGACGGTTTATTCGGATTCGTAGGCGTTAACGGAAAAGTAGTTGGTGGTATTGGTAACCCTACATTTTCTGTAGAAGATTACGCTGGTTCTAAAGCATTAAAAGCTACAGCAGACGGAAAGACAATTTCTGTTGGTTTCCAGGTAGATGCATTACTTGGTGACAAAGTTGCAGACGTTAAAACAGTTGAACTTTCAATCGGTATTGAAAGCCCAACATCAGATTTCTACGCATGTTCAGGTAACCTTTACGGAACATACGGCGAAAAGAATGATAAAAACGCAGCTCCTTGGAGTGTATATCTTGAAACAGCTAATCCAAAAACTGTAACATATACAGTTCCAGAAGGATCAGCATTCGGTGCTACAAACAATTTTGTAGTAACACTTGAAGTTGATAACGCTAAGACAGATGGCGTTGGTAACACAAACCTTTATATTGATAACGTAGTATTCAAAGATGCAAGCGGCAACAAGATTGAAGCTGATACATCTGCTATGTACTTAGTAGAAGATACAGGATTAGATCCTAACTTATTCGTACTTAACAATGTAACAGACCTTGGTATTGCAACAAGTGCAGCAGGATGGTCACAGGCAGGTATTACATTAACAGAAGAGCAGAAAGCTCTCTTAGTTCCTGGTTCAGTAATTGAAATCGAATACTCATGCTCAGCTCCTGTATGGATTGTAGCAGTAGGCAGCGATGCTAATCCTAACCCAATGGGTAACTGGTTAAGAGGTATTGAACAGACAGGATTTATCACAAACGGTTATGTTTCAGCAGATGGAACAAAGATCCAGTACACATATGAACAATTAGCAGAATTCTTCGGCGCTGACTGGGGACAGTATGTAGACCAGTTCCAGATTGAAGGAAAAGAAGCATGGGAAGTATACTCAGTTAAAGTTGGTACAAAATCTAACTTTGCAACACTTGGTTCAGTAACAGACCTTGGTATTGCAACAAGCGCAGCAGGCTGGTCACAGGCAGGTATTACATTAACAGAAGAACAGAAAGCTCTCTTAGTTCCTGGTTCAGTAATTGAAATCGAATACTCTTGCTCAGCTCCTGTATGGATTGTAGCAGTAGGTAGCGATGCTAACCCTAACCCAATGGGTAACTGGTTAAGAGGTATTGAACAGACAGGATTTATCACAAACGGTTCTGTTAATGCTGATGGTTCAGTAATCCAGTACACATATGAACAGTTAGAAGAATTCTTTGGCGCTGACTGGGGACAGTATGTAGACCAGTTCCAGATTGAAGGAAAAGAAGCATGGGAAGTATACTCAGTTAAAGTTGGTAAACCTGTAGTTCAGGCTCACAACGTAACGGATTTAGGCATTGCAACAAGTGCAGCAGGCTGGTCACAGGCAGGTATTGTATTAACAGAAGATCAGAAAGCATTATTAGCTCCTGGTTGTGTTGTTACAATCGAATATGCATGTGTAGAACCTATCTGGATTGTAGCAGTAGGTAGCGATGCAAATCCTAACCCAATGGGTAACTGGTTAAGAGGTGTTGACCAGAACACATTCATTCCGGATGGTGCAGTATATGCAGACGGAACAAAGATTCAGTTCACATATGATCAGTTAGCAGTATACTTCGGAGAAAACTTCGGACAGTACGTAGATCAGTTCCAGTGTGAAGGTAAAGAAGCATGGGAAGTATATTCAGTAAAAGTTGGTATGGCTGAATAATCAGTTTGACTGACAAGAAACAAAATTCCTATCCTGCCATGGAAACCATGGCAGGAGGGATATGACTTATTTAATAATTTAGGAGGATATTGCAAAAATGAAAAAGAAATTACTTGCGTTAGTACTTAGCCTTACAATGGTTATGTCACTTGCAGCTTGTGGTGGCTCTGATGACAAGAAAACAGATTCTGGCAAAGATACAACAGTAGATTCAGGAGATGTTTCAGGTGACTCAGGAGATGTAACAAAACCAACTGAAACAAGAACAATTAAGATTGGTACATGGTATGACCATTTCTATGATAGTACACATACAGATATCTGGGATGACCCATCAGTTTCTGATGAGGAATTAGCTCAGGCTCACTTTGATATCGTTAAAGAAGTTGAAGACAAATACAATGTAAGAATTGAATTTGTTAACTTAACATTCAACGGTATTCAGGAATCTATTAATACATCAATCCTTTCAGGTAAACCTGACTGTGATATCTATGAAGTAGACTTAAGCTTTGGTATTGGTGCAGCTCTTAACGGATTTGCTACAAACCTTGAAGAAGTTCTTCCTGCAGATGCTGATATTTTAAGTGAAGAAATGGTATTCTCACCAGTTAACATTGGTATTGATGAAGGTGTTTACCTCTTCGGTTCTAACTCAGGTGAAACAGTTTACTACAACACATATATGCTCGCTTACAACAAACAGCTTCTTGAAGCTGCCGGTCTTGAAGCTCCTGCTGACTTATATGAAAGAGGAGAATGGACATGGGATAAATGGCGTGAATATATGATCGCTCTTACACAGGATACAGACGGTGATGGCGTTATCGACGTATATGGTTACGGCTCACGTTTTGACTTCTTAGTTTACAACATGCTTCAGTCTAACGGTACAACAATTGCTTCTTCAGGTACAGAAAACCTTTCTAGCCCTGAAGTTGGTGAAGTTCTTGACTTTATCTACAATATGTACAACGTAGACCGTGTTGCTAAACCTTGGAACGTAGAAGATTTCGACTCTAACATGAACAACTACATGGATGGTAGTGTTGCATTCTACATCGATGCAGCTTGGATTTCTTCACAGAACAAGAACGCAGAACTCGGATTTGATATCGTTTGGTGTCCATGGCCAATCGGACCAAGTGGTGATGCAGCTACTAACAAAACAAAGAACGTTTCTTCAGGTAATGCTTGGATGATTCCTGCAGGTGTAGAAGATCCTGCATTCGTATACGAAGTATTCGAAGCATGGCAGAACTGGTATCATGGTGATACAGAATACCGTGATGGTGACTTAACATGGTGGGAAGACTGTGCTATGACAGAAGAAAACCTTGCAGTTATGGCATCTTACGGTGAAAGAGGCGGATTCGACCTTTGGAATGCTTTGAACATCGAATACAACTGGCCTGCACTCTTAGATGGTACTATGACAGCAGCTCAGTTCCAGGAAACAAACAAACAGTTAGTACAGAGTGCTCTTGATGTTCTGTTCAACTAATTTTGAACCCTAAGTTCAATAAATAAAGATAACCGCCCGTACCCACGGGTGCGGGCGGATCTTTAAAAAAGGAGAATGGTTTGTGTTTCGTTTAGACGGATATTTTGGCAGATTTATGTCTGTAGCATGGGATGTAATATGGGTTGGACTTTTATGGTTAATATGTAGCTTGCCGATTATCACATTGGGAGCTTCCACAACCGCAGCATATTATGCTATGTCAAAATCGGTAAGACACAAAACCGGATATGTATCCAAAGAATTTTTTAGATCATTTAAATTGAATTTTAAAAATTCAACTATTTTAACATTCGTTTTTATCCTGTTAGCAGGAGTAATTGCGGTAGACGTTTGGTACGTCTGGAATCATGATAATAAAACCAACAGTGCAATCTTTGTTGTTTTAATGGGAATTGCATTTTGTATTGCATGTATTACCGTGTATGTATGTCCTTTATTATCAAGATTTGAAAAGAAAAACTTTGATTTAGTGAAGATGGCTGCGGTCGTAGCATTTAAGTATCTTCCAATATCCATTGGAATTATAGTAGTGTTTGCACTTGTCTGTATTGGCGTTTGGCTTATGCCATGGGCAGTGTTCTTTATCCCGGGAGTATATTTTTATCTGTTATCATTCCCAATGGAAATGATTCTTCGCAAGCTGATGCCTAAGCCGGAAGAAGGAAGCGAAGAAGCTTCAAAATGGTATTATCAATAAATTCGGAAACAAACAGGAACCTGATGAGGGGGTCTGTTAAAGATATAATAATTAAGAAAACAGGTCGACATCGTAAAGATGTATGATGCAAGGAGGAAATATGACAAAAGTAAAAATGATTAGTCCTGCAGTACCAAATGTTCCATGGCAGGAAAAACCGGAAGGATTAGTAGGGGCTCCAATCTGGAGATATAACGAAAATCCGATTATCGGACGTAATCCGGTAGAAAATGTTGCAAGAATTTTCAACAGTGCTGTAATGCCATACAAAGATGCATTTATCGGTGTATTCCGTGGCGAGCAGACCAATGGTGTTCCTTACATCTATCTTGGAAGAAGTAAAGATGCCATCCATTGGGAATTTGACAAAGAAAAGATTAACTTCGTAGATGAAGAAGGCAATTCATTTATGCCTCATTATGCATACGACCCAAGACTTGTAAAAGTAGAAGATACATACTATATCATCTGGTGTCAGGATTTCTACGGTGCTTCTATCGGTATTGCAAAAACAACTGATTTTGAAACATTTACAAGAATTGAAAATCCATTTATTCCTTTCAACAGAAATGCAGTATTATTCCCAAGAAAGATTAATGGAAAATATATGTTATTAAGCCGTCCTTCAGATAGCGGACATACACCATTCGGTGATATTTTCTTAAGTGAAAGTCCTGATATGACATACTGGGGAAAACACAGACATGTTATGGGACGCGGAAGCAAATGGTGGGAGTCAGTTAAAATCGGTGGCGGTGCTGCTCCAATCGAAACAAGCGAAGGTTGGTTATTGTTCTACCATGGTGTAAGCGGAACATGTAACGGATTTGTATATTCTATCGGTGGTGCAATTCTTGATATTGACAATCCATCAAAAGTTTTATACAGATGTGAAAACTTCTTATTAACTCCTGAAGAATGGTATGAGGAAAGAGGATTTGTTCCTAACGTATGTTTCCCATGTGCTACAATCCATGACTCAGAAAGTGGTAAGATTGCACTTTACTATGGTTGTGCAGATAGCTATGTAGGTCTTGCATTTACACACATTGATGAAATCGTTGATTACATCAAAGAACATAGTGTAACATGCTTTGACGATACAGATATCGGAAGAAGATAAAGAAAAACAAAAGGAATGGGCTTGCTCATGCAAGCCCTATTTTTGAAAAAAGATATAGGAAATTTAAGTAATTTTTGTTAAAATTTAACTAACAAACGGAGAAAATTTATGTTTACAGATAATTTAAGAATCGGTTGGAATTTGGGGAATAGTTTGGATTCATATGAAGAAGAATTGGGGATGAATAATGAACCGAAAGCTTATGAGACAGCATGGCATAATCCTGTAACAACAAAGGCAATGATTCAAAAAGTTATCAATTCAGGGTTTGATATTATCCGAATTCCGGTTACATGGTATCAGAACATAGGTCCGGCACCGGAATATAAGATTAATCCGAAATGGATGGCAAGAGTAAAAGAAGTAGTTGACTGGGCATATGAGGAAGGTGTGTATGTAATTATTAATACTCATCATGAGGACTGGGTGGATCCTTATTATGCAAATAATGAGGCAACCAAGGAAAAACTTGCCGCAGTGTGGAAACAAATTGCCACTACTTTTGCTGATTATAGCGAAAAGCTTATTTTTGAAGGAGTCAATGAACCCAGAAAACGTAACACTTCCCTTGAGTGGGGTGGAGGCGACAAGGAAGGTTGGGATGTATTAAACCAATGGTCTCAAACGTTTGTGGATGCAGTGCGTTCCACAGGGGGAAATAATCAAACAAGACAACTCATGGTGACCGGTTATGCTGCAAGCAGCACGGAACTGGCACTTTCACATATTGAAGTACCAAAAGATGATAATGTCATTGTATCGGTACATGCTTATGAACCTTGGGAATTCTGTTTAAACCTTAAGGGTAGAAGAGAATGGGAGCATGATACTTATAATGTGGATACGATGATGAAAAATCTCAAAAAGTATTTTATTGACAAAGGAATTCCTGTTATCTTAGGCGAATTCGGCGCTATGGACAGGAACCATAATGTTGAGGAACGTGCGGCATGGGCTGAGTATTATGTCCGTGAAGCAAAAAAATTGGGAATCCCGTGTATATGGTGGGATAATAACGAGTTTACCGGTGATGGAGAAACATTGGGTCTTTTTAACCGTAAAACAATGGAAATGGAATATCCTGAGGTGTTAAATGCCTTAATGAAAGGATTGGAATTATAAAATGAACGAGAAATTAATTACTCCGGATTGTAAGGAATTCCAATACATGGGAAGAATAGATGATTCAAATCCCATGGAACCTGTATGGATCTATCCATGTACCTGTTTGAAGGTTCGTTTTACCGGAACTTTTGTAAAAGCAGTGATTACCAATATCCGTTCTTATTTGACCAATTATATCGGAGTCATTGTAGATGGAAATGAGAGTAAAGTAAAATTAGATAATGAGGGAATTAATACCTATACATTAGCAGATAATCTTGCACAAGGAGAACACGAATTACTTCTTTTTAAAAGAATGGATTCCTGTCATATCTTAAAATTCCATGGTCTTATTGTGGAAGAGGGAGCCGTTATTAGTGCACCTGAAGCATTACCACAAAGAAGAATGGAAGTATATGGTGACAGTGTATCTGCAGGAGAAGTTTCAGAAGCGGTTGCCTATGTGGGACTTGCAGACCCGGAGCATGATGGTGAGTATTCAAACAGTTATTATTCCTACTCTTGGTTAACGGCAAGAAAGTTAAATGCTACCCTTCATGACATTGCCCAGGGGGGAATTGCATTACTTGATAATACAGGATATTTCAATGGCCCTGAAATGATAGGAATGGAAGCTGTTTATGATAAGTTAGAGTATAATCCAAGCTTATCAGAAGTAAAGGAATGGGATTTTAAGAAATACACACCCCATGTGGTGGTGGTTGCCATCGGACAGAATGATGCAAATCCCGAAAACTATATGGCATCGAATTATACCGGTGAAAAAGCAGCTCATTGGAGAAGACGTTACCAGGCATTTATAAAAACGCTTCGAACAAAATATCCGAAAGCAACAATTATTTTGACGACAACTATATTAAACCATGATCCAAGTTGGGATTGTGCAATCGAGGATGTTTGTACCAGATTAAAGGACAGTAAAGTATATCATTTTACTTATTCCAACAATGGTTGCGGAACACATGGTCATATTAGAATCCCGGAAGCAGAAAAGATGGCAGAAGAATTAAGCGGCTTTGTTCTTTCTTTGGGAAATTCTGTGTGGGAAGATTAAAGGAGAATTACGATTTATGAGTACATATTCAGTAGACTTTAATAAAGGAATAATGAACGAGGGAGATATCAGCCGCTTGTTAGCTACGATGAAAAAAGCATTGGCAGGCGGGAAACTTACAGTAGGATTTTTAGGGGGCTCCATTACCCAGGGTTCACTTTCGTCCACACCGGAATTATGCTATGCATATCGTGTCTATGAATGGTGGACTAAAAAGTTTCCAAAGGCAGAGTTTACCTATGTAAACGCAGGTATTGGCGGAACAACCTCCCAGTTTGGCGTAGCAAGGGTTCAGGATGACTTATTACAGTATGCACCTGATTTTACCATTATTGAGTTCAGTGTAAATGATGAAAACACAGAGCATTTTAAGGAAACTTATGAAGGACTTGTAAGAAAAGTATATAGTGATGAACATATGCCGGCAATGGTATTGGTTCATAACATTATGTATAACAACGGATACAGTGCAGAGGATATGCATTTACAGATTGGAAAGGCTTATAACCTCCCATGTGTTAGTATGAAGAGTTCCGTGTATCCTATGGTAGTTGACGGAACGATTAAAAATGCAGAGATTACTCCGGACGATTTACATCCTAATGATGCGGGACATGAACTTTTAGCAGGGCTTATTACTAACTTCCTTGAAAAAGTGTATGAAAAAGCTATCGCAGGAGTAGAACCGGGAGTGATTAATACAGAGCTTCCAAAAGCGCTTACAGCCAATGAATACCAGTTCAGCACAAGGTATCAGAATCATAACAGCAATCCTGTTATGAAAGGGTTTGAAGCTGACCCAACCGTACAGAATCATATTACGGAGACCTTCCGCAAAGGATTTACAGCGTGGAAAGAAGGCGACAGTATCACCTTTGAAGTAGAAGGAACAGGAGTTGCGGTTCAATATAGAAAATCCGTACCGAAGCCTACACCTATTGCCAAGGTTGTGGTAGATGGAGATGAGGAAAACGGAATTTTCTTAGACGGTAATTTTGATGAAGACTGGGGTGACTGTATTTATATTGATACTGTTACAAAACATACAGAGAATAAGGTTCATACAGTCGAAGTAAAAATAGTAGAAGCACATGAGGATGATGTGGTGCCGTTTTATCTGGTATCCGTTATCGGTTCAAAATAAGTAACAGATTTGGAGGAAATTATGTTTTCAAAAGATTTTGTTTGGGGTTGTGCATCCAGCGCCTTTCAGATTGAAGGAGCCTGGAATGAAGACGGAAAAGGCGAAGGAATTTGGGATAGATTTTGTCATGAAGGGAACCATATCTTAAATGGTTTTAATGCAGATACAGCATGCGATTTCTATCATCGTTATAAAGAAGATATTGCCATTATGAAACAGATGGGAGTGAAAGCTTACCGTTTCTCCTTAAGCTGGCCAAGAATCCTTCCTGAGGGAGTTGGTAAGGTTAATGAGAAGGGAATTGCATTTTATAATGCGGTAATCGATGAACTTTTGAAAAACGGAATTGAACCGTATATTACCATGTATCATTGGGATTTTCCACAGGCACTTCAGGACCGTGGCGGATGGCTCAATGAGGAGAGTATTGAATGGTTTGCTGAATATGCAAAAGTTGTATCCGAAAGCTTTTCGGACAGAGTGAAGTATTTTATTACTTTAAATGAGCCCCAGTGTTTTACAGGTATTGCCCATTTACATACTGATCATGCACCGGGAATCAAATTACCGACTAAGGATTTATTCCAGTTAATTCATAATGTTTTGAGAGCACACGGAGCAGCAGTTATAAATCTTCGAAAATATGCAAAGGGTGATATCAAAGTAGGATACGCACCAACATGCGGTATGGTATATCCTAAAACGGAAACACCGGAGGATATTGAAGCGTGCAGAAAGTATTTATTCAGTTGCCCTGATAATATGGATAACTGGACATGGAATGTACCATGGTTTTCTGACCCTGTATTTTTGGGAAGATATCCGGAGGACGGATTACAAAAATATGCAGAGTACCTTCCTGTAATTACAGAGGAAGATATGAAGCTTATCAGCCAGCCGTTGGATTTTATGGGCGAAAATATTTATAACGGAATTATGTTAGAAGCTGATGAAAGTGGTAATCCGGTATATGTGAACCGCTATGCAGGATTCCCTGAAACAGGAAACGGATGGCCGGTAACACCGGAATGTTTCCGTTGGGGATTGAAACTTTTATACGAAAGATATCAGCATCCGATTTATGTAACAGAAAACGGTATTTGCTGTAAAGATGTGTTAAGTAGTGACGGTAGGGTACATGACCCACAGAGAATTGACTTCTTAAACCGTTATATCTTAGCTATGAAACAGGCAATGGATGAAGGCGCAGATATCAGAGGTTACTTTGAGTGGACATTAACGGATAATTTTGAATGGAATTTTGGCTTTAGAGACAGATTTGGCCTTGTATATGTAGATTTCAGAACCCAGAGAAGATATCGTAAGGATTCTTCTTACTGGTATGAAAATGTAATTAAGACCAATGGAGCAAGCCTTATGCAACCGAAAGAAATATTATTCTTTGACCCGGTATTCAAGCAGATGATCTGGGGCGGCAATAAGATGAAAGATGTATTCGGTTACAATATTCCGGGAGAAAAAACAGGAGAGTGCTGGGCAGTCAGTGCACATCCAAATGGAGATTGTACCGTAAACGGAGGATTATATAACGGAAAAACTCTTTCCACACTTTGGAAAGAAAATCCGGAGCTTTTCGGCAACTATCCTACAGACCGTTTCCCATTACTTTTAAAGGTAATTGATGCGAAAGAGAATTTGAGTATTCAGGTACATCCTGATGATACATACGCCAATGAACATGAAAACGGTTCGCTGGGAAAAACAGAATGCTGGTATATTTTGGAATGTGCGGAAAATTCCACATTAGTTGTTGGTCATAATGCGAAGACCAAAGAAGAACTGTGCAGCATGATTGATAATAAGCAGTGGGATGAATTAATTGCAGAAGTACCTGTTAAGAAGGGTGATTTTATCCAGATTGATCCGGGTACCGTTCATGCAATTAAAGGCGATATCATGATTCTTGAAACACAGCAGAATTCAGATATTACATACAGAGTATACGATTATGACAGATTAACAGATGGTAAACCGAGAGAACTTCACCTTGATAAGAGTAAAGATGTTATTGAGGTTCCGGCAAAAGCAGGAGCGGTAATGTCTACGGAATCAGAAGAGGCGGTAAAAGAACTTGTTAGTTGCAAGTATTATACTGTATGGAAATATCAGGTGAATGAAGCAGTGACACAGACTCAGAGTTATCCGTTTATGATTCTTTCCGTGACAGAAGGATATGGAACAATTAACGGCCTTGCAATTAAGAAGGGAGATCACTTCTTGTTGCCTGCAGGCTATGGTGAATTTGTATTAGAAGGAGAGATGACAGTAATTGCATCTGCTCCGGGAGAGTGTTAATCCTATGAAAAAGCAATCATTATTAAAATTATTTTTAACAACAGCGTTGTTGTGTAGTCTTTGCCTGACCGGTTGCGGCGACAAAGCGGGTGATACAGAATCATCTGATTCAGGAAGTCAAGACGCTAATCAGGATGCACAGGTTGATAATGCCGAAGATGGAGAGGAAACACCGGTAGGAAACTCAACCATAGAGTTTACTGAGCTTGCTGAAGACTCTTATGAAGAACGTGCCATTGTAAGAAGCAGAAATCTGGAACGTATCCAGAATGTAATGGAACGTGCAGCTAAAGGGGAAGAACTTACCATTGGATATATCGGTGGTTCCATTACCATGGGAAGCGGTGCAAGCAGTTATAAAAAATGTTATGCGTCACTGGTTTCTGACTGGTGGGAAAAATCTTTCCCGGACGCAAGCTTTACTTTTGTGAATGCAGGTATTGGTGCAACGGATTCAAAATTTGCCTGTGCCAGATGCTATGATGACTTATTACAGTACAATCCGGATTTTGTCATCGTAGAGTTTTCAGTGAATGATGAAAGCCATATGGCTTATTCGGAAAGCTATGAAAGTCTTTTAAGAATGATACTGGATTATGAGACCAACCCGGCTCTTTTAATCCTTAACATGGTAACTTACAACGGTGGGTATAATGCTCAGGATATTCATAATGCAGTTGCATTCCGTTATGATTTACCGGCAGTCAGCATGAAGACAAGTATTTATGCTGATATTGAAAGTGGTGTATTAAAAGCAACTGATGTTTCGGCAGATATGACACACCCCAATGATTTAGGGCATGAGTATACAGCTTCCATTGTTACTTATTTTATGGAAAAGGTATATGCGAAGGGATTTGAAGAAAGCTTCTATGAACCATATAAGCTTCCGGACCCTACAAAAACATTGGTCAGCATTAATGCAAAAAGACACAGAAATGATACCTTACAGGCTGAATTAAATGGTTTTACTAAGGATGAGTCAAAGCAGAATGGTATCACAGATGTATTTAAAATGGGATATGAAGCCAAAAATGAAGGAGACAGCATGACATTTACGGTAGAAGGCAGCAGAATCAGTCTTCAGTACCGTAAGACCAATGCAAATAATGCTCCTCATGGGGTTGCAATTATTGACGGAGATGAAGCGACAGCAGTGGAATTGGATGGTAATTTCCCGGGCGGTTGGGGCGACTGGTTATATTATCAGACGATTTATGAAGGCGATGCAGGAGAGCATACGGTTGAAATCCGTTTGACTGATTCTGCGGATAAAGCTTTCTATTTAGTAAGTGTAATAACAGCACAGGAATAAAGTATATTTTGGGGGCAAGGCATTTGTAGAAGGCTACAGATGCGAAAGGAGTACAATGAGTAAGAAGGTTACAATGCGTGATATCGCAAAGGAACTGAATATCAGCGTAGTATCGGTATCAAAGGCACTTTCACAAAAAGATGGTGTCAGCGAAGCAGTACGCGAGCAGATTAAGAAAAAAGCGGATGAGATGGGGTACGTCTATGTAAATCCGGCCAATGCCCATCACGCTAATTATATATTCGGAGTACTCGTTTCCCAGAACTATATATCGGATAGTGCGTTTTACTATAAGTTATATCAAAATCTGGTTATGGAATTTGGTAAAGCCAATTATTCCTGTATGCTTGAGATTATCAGTCATCAGGATGAAAAGGCAGGAGTCATCCCTAACATGTTAAGCGGTAATCGTGTAAATGGTATTGTAGTTATGGGACCGGTGGAAGAAGAGTGTCTTCAGAAAATTGTTATGACAGATATACCTACTGTATTCTTAGATACATATATGGCAGATTCCTATGTGGATTCCGTTGTCAGTGACAGTGTTTATGGTTCCCATATGTTAACCAATTATCTGATTGCCAAGGGGCATAAAAGGATTGCTTTTGTCGGAAATATTAATGCAACACATTCCATTATGGACCGTTACTTGGGATATTATAAATCTTTATTACAAAATGGCATGAAGTTAAATCCGGATTATATAATCAAGGATAGAGAAGATGACGGAGTGTTGGTAAATTACGGTTTCCCAAAAGAGATGCCGGATGCCTTTGTATGCAACTGTGATGATGTGGCATACAGGCTGGTGGAACAATTAAAAACAGCCGGTTACAGAGTACCGGAAGATGTATCGGTAGTAGGATTTGACGATTACATCTATGCAACATTAAGCAATCCGCAGCTTACTACATTCAAGGTAAACATGCAGGGAATGGCAGAAGCAGCTGTAGAGATTATAGAAAAAAAATTAAATGATAAGAATTATCATGGCGGTAGAAAGGTTGTTTGTGGTGACATTGTGATCCGCGACTCCGTTGCCGATAGAAGAAAAGGAGGAAGATACTAGTGTTACACGAACAGTATTACAAAGAGCTTGAAAAATTGGAAGCTCTCATTGCAAGAAAAAATAAAAAATCAGATTTTTACAACGGAATTTATGACCGTTATGAAAATCCTGTATTAACAAGAGAAATGATTCCGCTTACATGGAAATATGATTTGAATCCTGAAACAAATCCATATTTTATGGAACGTCTTGGGGTTAATGCGGTTATGAATTCAGGTGCAATTGAATTAAACGGAAAATTCTATCTGGTTGTCAGAATTGAAGGAAATGACAGAAAATCTTTCTTTGGCGTAGCTGAAAGTGATAATGGTATTGACGGATTCCGTTTCTGGGACAAACCGATTCTTCTTCCGGATACATGTCCTGAAGAAACAAATGTTTACGATATGCGTCTTACTAAGCATGAAGACGGATGGATTTATGGTGTGTTCTGTTCAGAAAGCAAGGATAAGAGTGTAAATGATTTGAGTGCAGCTGTTGCAGCAGCAGGTATCGTTCGTACCAAGGATTTAAAGACTTGGGAAAGACTTGATAATTTAAAAACATTGAATTCTCCACAGCAGAGAAATGTTGTTCTTCATCCTGAATTTATTAACGGTAAATACGCATTCTATACAAGACCGATGGATGATTTTATTGATACCGGTTCAGGCGGTGGTATCGGTTTTGGTTTGTGTGATGATATTACACATGCTGTTATTGACGAAGAAATCATTACAAGTCAAAGAAAATATCACACCATTACAGAAGTGAAGAATGGTGCCGGAGCAGTTCCGATTAAGACAGAAAAAGGCTGGATTCATGTGGCACACGGTGTACGTAACACAGCAGCAGGTTTAAGATATGTATTGTATGTATTTGCCACAGACTTAAATGACCCGACTAAGGTGATTGCTGAGCCAAGCGGATTCTTCCTTGCTCCTCTTGGAAGAGAACGTGTGGGTGATGTATCTAACGTAGTATTCACAAACGGTCTGATTGCAAGAGAAAATGGTGATGTATATATTTATTATGCATCAAGTGATACAAGAATGCATGTAGCAACAACAACAGTGGATAAGCTCATTGATTATGCATTCAATACACCTTCTGATCCATTACGTTCCGTAGAATGTGTAGCCCAGAGAATTGAGCTGATTGATAAAAATCTTGAGTTTTTAAAACAACAATAATTTTAAATGCAGTCATGAAAAAATGACTGCATTTTTTGTTGAATGCCCTCTATTCAAGAACTTAAAATTTGGGTATAATGGTACATGGTGGTCGCTTTAGAAATGTAAAGTGGCGAATAGAGATATTTGGAGGAAATTATGTCAAATCAAAATCAACAGACAGGCGGAAGAGAAAGCTTTAAATCAAGACTTGGTTTCGTATTAATCTCTGCCGGCTGTGCAATCGGAATCGGTAATGTATGGAGATTTCCGTATGTGGTAGGAGAAAATGGTGGAGGACTCTTTGTTCTTCTTTATATTTTATGTCTGGTAGCAGTAGGTGTACCGGTTCTTACTATGGAATATGCCATTGGCCGTGCCAGCAAAAAGAGTATTACCTGTGCATATCAGGAACTTGAAAAACCAAAACAAAAGTGGCATCTGCATGGTTATGTCTCTTTGGTAGGTAACTATTTATTAATGATGTTTTATACAACTGTATCAGGCTGGATGATGTATTATTTTTACCGTTATGCTGTAGGTGAAATGGACGGATTGGATAAAACCGCTGTTGAAGGTGCATTTAACGGAATGTTATCAGAGCCGGGAACAATGGCATTATGGATGGGCATTGTTGTTGTTTTAGGATTTGCGGCTTGTTCGCTGGGTGTGCAAAAAGGTCTTGAACGTATTACGAAATGGATGATGATAGCCTTATTAGTATTGATTATTGGTTTGGCTGTATACAGTATTTTACTTCCGGGTGCCTTGGAAGGATTAAAGTTCTATCTTTTACCAAATGCAGAGACGGTTCAGAAAAATGGTTTCTTTAATGTATTAGTTGCTGCTTTAAATCAGTCCTTCTTTACATTAAGTCTTGGTATTGGTTCTATGATGATTTTCGGAAGCTATATGAAGCGTGATAATACACTGTTAAAGGAATCCGTAACTGTGGCAGGACTTGACACTTTTGTTGCCATTACATCCGGTTTAATTATTTTCCCTGCTTGTTTTGCATTCGGTGTGCAGCCGGATAGCGGACCGGGACTTGTATTTATCACTTTACCGAATGTATTCAGTGATATGGCAGCCGGACGTATTTTAGGTACATTATTCTTCTTGTTTATGACTTTTGCATCATTGTCTACTGTAATGGCAGTGTTTGAGAATATTCTTAGTTGCTGTATGGATAAGTGGGGCTGGTCACGTGCAAAAGCATGTATCGTTAATTTTGTCGGAGTACTTGTGTTATCCATGCCTTGCGTCCTTGGCTTTAACCTATGGTCAGATTTTCAACCATTAGGTCCGGGAAGTGCGGTTCTGGATTTAGAAGATTTCTTTGTAAGTAATATTATGTTGCCGCTTGGTTCATTAATTATCTTATTATTCTGTACCCACAAGTTTGGATGGGGCTTTGATAATTATATGGCAGAGGCAAATGCCGGAAAAGGTATAAAGGTTCCAAAGATACTTAAGGTTTACTTTAAGTGGGTATTGCCTGTGATTCTGATTATTATGTTTGTACACGGAATTGTAGGAGTAATTCAAAAATTATAAAAGTTGGGGAGAATCAATATGGACAAGAATCAGTTTGCATTAACACCGCCTATGGGCTGGAACAGTTATGACTATTACAATACATCCGCAGATGAAGAGAGTGTAAAAGCCAATGCGGATTATATGGCTAAGAATTTAAAAGAATATGGTTGGGAATATGTGGTAGTGGATATTGAATGGTATTCATGCCATGGTAAGCGTAGAAATGATGAATTTCAGTACATTCCTTTTGAAAAAGTAGCGTTGGATGAGTATTCAAGATTGTTACCCTGCTTAGAGAGGTTCCCGTCAGCAGCAAATGGTGCGGGCTTTAAGCCGCTTGCTGATTATGTGCATAGCCTTGGACTTAAATTTGGTATTCACATTATGCGTGGTATTCCAAGATATGCTGCCCATATGCATATGCCGATTCTTGGTACGGATGTAACAGCAGATAAGATAGCAGATCACAATTCTATTTGTGCATGGAACCCTGATATGTATGGAGTATATCCGTTTAAAGAAGCATCACAGCTCTATTATGATTCTATTTTTGCTCTTTATGCCCAGTGGGGAGTAGACTTTGTAAAATGTGATGATATCTGCAGAATGGATATGCCCTCAGCAAAACAGGAAATTGTAATGTTACATAAGGCAATTCAAAAATGTGGAAGACCCATTGTATTAAGTCTTTCTCCGGGAGCTGCAAAGATTGAAGAAGCATGGCATTACGAGAAATATGCCAATATGTGGAGAATTACCGATGACTTCTGGGATGAATGGCATCTGTTATATAATATGTTTGAACGTTGTGAGGTATGGGAAAAACATGTAAGCCAGGGAAATTATCCTGACTGTGACATGCTTCCTATCGGTAAGCTCGGCGGATGGCATAATGGAGAATGGGATTGCAGATTTACAAAGGATGAGCAGATTACCATGATGACATTATGGTGCATCTTTAAATCCCCATTGATGATAGGTGCTGATTTGCCGCAGTTAGACGATTGGACCTTAAGTCTTTTAACCAACAAAGATGTGCTTCATACTCTTTTCCTTAAAGCGCAGGCACGTCAGCTTGAAAGAAATGAGGCATATGCTATTTGGACCAATTATGATGAAGACGGAACAAGGTATATTGCATTATTTAATATGAAAAATGAAGTACAGGATATTACATTTGATGCAAATGCATACGGAATTTGCATGGAAGGTAAAACTACCGCTACTGAGCTTTGGACAAAAGAAAATGTGGCAGTAGAAAATGGTGTCATTAAGATGTCAGTAGCTGCGCATGGTGCAGTAATGGTACGGGTATAGAAAACATAAGCGCGTGGAGAATTTATGACTTCACGCGTAATATTTAGGAGGAATAGCAAAATGAAATATCAAAATCCAATTGTTTCAGGATTTTATCCTGATCCCAGTGTTTGTAAAGCAAACGGTAAGTACTACCTGGTATGCAGTACCTTTCAGTATTTTCCGGGTGTGGTTCTTTTTGAAAGTAAAGATCTTGTGAATTGGACTCAGATTGGTCATGTATTAACAAGGGAAAGCCAGCTCCCTCTTAAGAAGTCTTTGGCTTCGGAAGGAATCTTTGCACCTACCATCCGATATAATAACGGCCGTTTTTATATGGTAACCACCAATGTATCGGAAGGCGGTAATTTCTATGTATGGACGGATGATATTTATGGTGAATGGTCAGAGCCTATCTGGGTTGAACAGGATGGAATCGATCCTTCTTTCTATTTTGAAGACGGTAAAGCATATTTTATGAGTAACGGTTCCGATGATGACGGAATCGGCGGTGTGGTTCAGTGCGAGCTGGATATTAATACGGGTAAAAAGCTTTCTAAGAGCCGCTGTATCTGGCAAGGGACAGGCGGAAGATATTTGGAAAGTCCCCATATGTATAAAATTGGTGACTATTATTATCTTATGGCGGCAGAAGGCGGCACGGAATATGGTCACATGGTAGTATATGCCCGCAGTAAAGAATTGTATGGTCCTTTTGAGTCTTATGCAGGTAATCCGGTACTTACTAACCGTAATCTGGGCGGATATCAGATTCAGGGTGCAGGACATGCGGATTTAGTGCAGGATGATAATGGAGACTGGTGGATGCTTCATCTGGCATTCAGACAGATGAGTCAGTGGAGACAGTACCATATTACGGGACGTGAAGTGTATATGGTGCCTGTTAACTTTGACGGGAATGGTTGGTTTACTGCCGGCTTAGACGGTACATGCCGCCTTACTTATGATCTTCCTGAAAGAAAATCGGATGCAATACAAAATAAAGAAGTTAAATTTACTTTTAACAATACAAAAATGGGACGTGAGTGGTGCTATTTGAGACATCCTGCCAAAGAGAATTATTCTATGGAGAATGGGATGCTTAAGTTATACGGTACGAATGGTCTGTTAACGGAGTATCAGGATTGTCCTACAGTATTATTTATCCGTCAGAAGGAAATGGAAGGAACAGTGCGTTTTAAAGTGACAGTACCGGAAGGGGAAGCCGGTGTTACACTTTATATGAATGAAAGTTTCCATTATGATATAGCACTGGCAAAGACAGATGAGGGATTTGAAATCAGAAGAAGAACCTGTATCGGTGATTATATCCGATATATGCCTGAACAGATTAAGCTTACTGAGAGTAAGGGATTAGGGTCTCATACCGTAGAGTTTGTGATTACCATGGATCCCATGTATTATGAATTTGAAGCCATAGTGGGAAATGAAAAATTATCTCTTGGCAGAGGCGATACAAAACTATTAACCAAAGAAGTAACAGAAGGTTTTACAGGGGTGATGATTGGTCTTTATGCGTACAGTGACGTGGAAAGAGCAAAAGAACCGGCTTGTTTTGAAGATTTTAGTATAGTATATGCGGTATAGCGGCAGGGCGTAAAGAATATCGGGGGAAAAGCATGACACGAGAAGAGGCACGCGAAAAAGCAACTGAATTAGTGGACAAAATGACTGTGGAAGAAATGGCTTCTCAATTACGTTTTGATGCTTTAGAGATTAAGCGTTTGGGAATTGAGGAATATAACTGGTGGAATGAAGCGTTACACGGTGTTGCAAGAGCGGGAACTGCCACAATGTTTCCCCAGGCCATTGGTCTTTCGGCTACTTTTGATGAAGAGTTACTGCATGAAGTGGCAGATGTGATATCGACAGAGGCAAGGGCTAAATATAATGAAAGCACAAAGCATGGGGATAGGGACATTTATAAGGGACTTACGTTTTGGTCACCCAATGTGAATATTTTCCGTGATCCCAGGTGGGGAAGAGGTCATGAAACTTATGGTGAAGACCCTTATTTAACCTCCAGACTGGGAGTGGCCTTTATAAAAGGATTACAAGGAGACGGCGACGGAGTTGATACATTAAAAACAGCGGCCTGTGCCAAGCATTTTGCGGTTCATTCCGGGCCGGAGAATGTGCGTCATTCTTTTGATGCAAAAGTAAGTGATAAGGATTTGTGGGAAACGTATCTTCCTGCCTTTGAGGCCTGCGTGAAAGAAGCAAAGGTCGAGTCTGTTATGGGGGCCTATAACAGAACCAACGGGGAGCCATGTTGTGCTCATGAAGTCTTGATGAAACAGATTTTAAGAAATGATTGGGGCTTTGAAGGTCATTATCTTTCTGACTGTTGGGCGATACAGGACTTTCATGAAAACCATATGGTAACAAAGACTCCGGAACGTTCGGCAGCGTTAGCATTGAATATGGGATGCGATTTGAACTGTGGATGCACTTATCAGAGAATTTTAAATGCATACCGTAAAAAGTTTATTTCCAAGGAAACCATACGGGAATCCGCTATAAGACTGTTTACCACAAGATTTTTATTAGGAATGTTTGAACATACACCTTATGATGATATCTCTTATGAGGTGGTTGAGTGCAAAGAACACTTGGACGTTGCAAAAAAAGCAGAATTGGAAAGCATTGTAATGCTTAAAAATAACGGAATTCTGCCTCTTGATATTACAAAGATTAAAACCATAGGGGTAATTGGTCCCAATGCAGACAGCAGAAGGGCACTGATTGGTAATTATCACGGAACTTCTTCAAGATATATTACTGTCTTGAATGGTATCCAGGATTATGTGAGTGCAAACCTAAATGACAATATACGGGTCATGTATAGTGAGGGCTCTCATTTATACCTTGAAAAAGGCGATAATCTGGCCAAGTCTAACCATCTGTTGTCAGAAGCCGCAACGGTAGCAGAGTATTCGGATATTATTATTCTGTGTCTTGGACTTGATGAAACCTTGGAAGGTGAAGAAGGAGATGCAGGAAATGCAGATGCATCGGGAGATAAAAAGGATCTCAGGTTGCCTCTTAGCCAGAGAAATCTTTTAGATACGGTAATTAAGAGTGGCAAACCATTTATTTTGTGTAACATGACCGGAAGTGCCATGGATTTAAAAAAGGCAGATGAACATGCGGATGCAATTTTGCAATTATGGTATCCCGGTGCCAGAGGTGGCAGAAGTGTGGCAGACATTTTGTTTGGAAAAGTATCTCCATCGGGAAAACTTCCGGTGACATTTTATGGCGATTTGAATGAGCTTCCTGCATTTGAGGATTATTCTATGGATAACCGTACCTATCGCTATTTTGGCGGTAGCGTTTTATATCCCTTCGGATATGGTCTTACTTATGGAAATGCAGTGGTGCAAAAGTTTGAAGTGAATGCTACTAATGTAAAAGAGCAAGGGGCAACAGTGCATGTTACGGTAAAAAATGAGAGTGAGTTTGCAACGGGAGAAGTTTTGCAATGCTATATACACATAAACGGAAGCAGGAATGAAGTACGAAACCACAGACTCGTGTATTTTAAGAGAGTTTCTTTTTTGCCTCATGAAGAAAAATGCATAGAATTCCGGATTTCTTCTCAAAGCTTTTGTGTAGTAAATGAAGATGGAAAACGTGTGTTTGAAGGGGATGGTTTTACAATACATGCAGGATTCGGACAGCCGGATTTAAGAACATGGGAATTGTTAGGAGACGGAAAAATAAAAACTTTTATAAATAACTATTAAGTACAATAAAACACCCTTAATCTTTCTATAATAAAGATATCAGAAGCGAAAATGATTTTCAGGTATCAAGGAGGAAAGATTATGAAAGCAAAGGTTGGATTGATTATTTTAGTATTAGCTGGATTTATGTCTGTTGTTCTTACCGTAAACAGCATGGGCGAACAGGGAAAGTATGACGAGGTATATTACGATGCCATTGAGAGTCATTACATGGATGAGGTAAGAAGTGTTTTAAGAGAGCATTCCTATTTTTTCTCAGGGGTTACCATTACAAAGATTACTGATGAAAGCGGTAACAGAAGTTATCAGGTGAACATTAATGACAGCGGTTTTGAAAATATGGATACTGATGAGAAGGAAATGTTATTAGGACGTCTTGCCGCGATTAAGTTTGCTGACCCGAAAGCAAAAATTTCCCATGCATTAATGAATCAGACGGCAGAATAAAAGAATGACAACAAGGCATAAGGGTATTATAATATTGGTGTAACAAACGGAGGTACCAAAATGCACAGAGAACCAAAACCATATGAGGTATATAGACATTTTAAGGGGAATCTGTATCAGATTGTAGCAGTTGCCTTAGACAGTGAAGACGGAAGCAAGCAGGTGGTATATCAGCAGTTATACAGTCCTTTTTTGGTATATGTAAGACCTTATGATATGTTTTTAAGTGAAGTGGATCATGAAAAATACCCGGAGGTAACACAGAAGTACCGCTTTGAAAAGGTAGAGTTATGCAATAAGGTTGAAGGCACGGAGGCCATAAGCAATGCAGAATCGCAAGCAATAATAGAACCGAAGGCGGCAATTGTGCAGGAAATTCCTCAAGACAGTGAGGAATCGGAAGAGTTGAATCCAAAGTTATTGGAATTTTTGGATGCATCCACCTATGCAGCCCGTCTTAGAGTTCTTGAATCCATGAAGAATGAGATTACACATGAGATTATTAATACGATTTCGGCTGCTTTGGAGCTTAAAATCGAAGATGGTGATTTACATCACCGCTATGAAGATTTAAAAGATTGTCTCGCGGTATATGAAAAGTATGAATGTAACCGTTTGAGATAGAGAGGCGATATTCTTTATGAATTTGCGTGAACAAAAAATATTTACTGAAAGTCTGTTAAACTGGTTTTCAAAAAGTGCAAGAGTCCTGCCTTGGAGGGAGGACCCTTTGCCGTATAAAGTCTGGATTAGTGAGATTATGTTACAGCAGACCAGAGTTGCAGCGGTAATGCCGTATTTTGAGCGGTTCATGGAGAAACTCCCTAAGGTAAGCGATTTGGCTTGCGTAGAAGAAGATAAACTGTTAAAATTATGGGAAGGTCTGGGGTATTATAACCGTGCCCGTAATTTACAAAAAGCGGCACAGGTCATTATGGAAAAACATGGCGGTGTAATACCTAAGGAGTATGAAGAATTAATTCAATTACCGGGAATTGGTCCCTATACGGCAGGTGCCATTGCTTCTATTGCATATGGCAAAAAAAGGAGCGCAATTGACGGTAATGTGTACCGGGTTTTTACCAGAATCCTTGCTGAAGACGGTGATATTACCAAAGCAGATACAAAGGAACGGATAGAAACGGTTGTTATGCAGTGTATGCCGGATGATGCCTGTGGCGCATATAATCAGGCGTTAATGGAGTTAGGGGCGGTTATATGTCTTCCCAACGGACAGCCTTTGTGTGACAAGTGTCCGGTGTCTGCACAATGCAAAGCATATGCCATGAAAACGCAATTATCGTATCCGGTAAAGCCGGAAAAAGCAACGAGAAAAATTGAGAAAAAAACCATTCTGGTAATACAGGATGCCAACAAGCTGGCAATTAGAAAACGTCCGCCTAAAGGCTTGTTAGCTTCTCTTTATGAATTCCCGAATCTGGAGGGGCATTGTTCCGGGGAAGTGGCGTTAGAAGCGGTTAAGAAGATGGGATGGAATCCTCTTTCCATTAAAGAATTAGGAGCATCCAAACATATTTTTACCCATAAGGAATGGCATATGATTGGATATGCAATCCGCGTGGACGAATTAGTGAAAAGACGGGATAATGAAGAAAAAGTGATTTTGATAGAACCGGATGAAACACGGGAGAGATATCCAATTCCTTCCGCTTATTCGGCGTATACGGAGCACTTTGACATATATCTGGGAAATTCTAATTATGACCGGAAGGAGTAAGTTTTAGAATGAAATTGTTAACGATAACAGTGCCTTGTTATAATTCCGAAGCATATATGGAAAAATGTATTAATTCCTTAGTGATTGGCGGAGACGATGTGGAAATTCTCATTGTCAATGATGGCTCATCAGACAGAACGCAGGAAATAGGAGAGCGTTATGAAAGGGAATATCCCGGAATTGTGCGCCTTGTTAATAAGGAAAATGGCGGTCATGGTTCGGCTGTGAATGTGGGAATCCGTGAAGCAAAGGGCATGTACTTAAAGATTGTAGACAGCGATGACTGGGTAAAAGAAAGTGCATATTTACAGATTTTGAACACCTTACGCGAATTGGTTGCAAAAGAGCAGGCTGTAGATATGTTTGTCAGCAATTTTGTTTATGAAAAAGTAGGCGAGAAGAGACATAAGGTCATGGCATATCGTCATGCTTTGCCGACCAATCAGGTTTTTACATGGGATGATGTCAAACACTTTAATAAGGGTCAATATATCCTGATGCATTCAGTAATTTTTAAAACGGATCTTTTGAGGGAATGTGGCTTGGAATTACCGGAGCATACTTTTTATGTTGATAATCTGTATGTGTTTAAACCGCTTCCATGGGTTGAAAAGATGTATTATCTGGATGTGAATTTTTACAGATATTTTATCGGACGTGCAGACCAGTCCGTAAATGAAAAAGTAATGATTGGCCGTGTGGATCAACAGATTAAGGTTAATAAAATGATGATTGACTTTTTTGCCATGAAGGACCCAAAAACCTTGCATAAACGTCTGTCATCCTATATGTTTAACTATTTGGCAATCGTTACTACAGTGTCGAATATTTTGTTAATCCGTCAGAACACCAAAGTAAGTCTTAAAAAGAAAAAAGAACTTTGGAATTATGTGAAAGAAAAGGATGGTTATATCTATAAAAAATTAAGATATAGTATCCTCGGTTGTTCCATGAACTTGCCGGGAGCAGTGGGCAGAAAGATTTCTGTGTTCGGCTACAAAGTTTGTCAGAAGATTTTTAAATTTAATTAGAAGAATAAAGAAACGCTTCCTGAAAAAATCAGGAAGCGTTTTTCGGTTTAATAGCCTAAGTCTTCGCCTACTAAGAATACTTTGATGCGGTTTTTCTGTCTGCAGAAACGTGTAATAACGGTATGGGCACAAATACAGTCGGGAGAAAGACAATCACCGCAGATTCCGGTTGCATTGCAGGGTGTTTGTTTATTTAAGCGCTTCACATTAGGAGGAGCGGCTTTGCTATGTACTCTGTCAATGGCTTCCTCGGTATTCGTGGTCATTTTATTCATGCCAACTACCATGATTATATTTTCAGGACCGTGTATCATACATGCAACACGATTACCGGCTCCGTCAATGTTTACAAGAATACCATCTTGGGTAATAGCGTTGGTACTCATTAAATAATAATCACTGATAACTGCTTTGGCAAACAGAGCCCTGCTTTCTTCGTAAGATGTTGCGGTGGCACGGTCGATTGCCTCATAGGGGCCGTTTTTGATGGCATCTAATAAGCCGATTTCTTTAATACTCTCACTACCTCCCCAGGCAACGGTGGAATTATGAGGGATCATGGCAAGAATGGCTTCCAAACATTCCTTTCCTGTAGGATAGTAGTGACCTTCCATCCCCCGCTTTTCCAGTGCTTTAATAACTGTGCCTGCAAGAGTTTCATATGCTTGCTGCTTATAAATATTTGAACTCATAGTGCTCCTTTCAGAAACAAGTAGTTAATATAGAGTATTATAGCATGGCGGAAATTAGAAGAAAAGGTACAAATAATCTGTCGAAAGAATGAATTTGCAATATAAAATAAGGAAAGAGAAATAAAATGAAAGAAAATTTAAAAAATATTTAAAAATTGTATTGACAAATTAAAAACACCCTTATATAATAAAGACATAACAAAGAACAAACTGAATCAAACCCAAATAATAAAAGAAGAGAAGGTGATTCCCCCAAAAACGTAAGAGATTCATTCATGAAGGTTTCCGTGAATGAGAACACATCTTAGAAACCATATACATTAAGAAAAAGATAGATAAAATACTCGTTTACAAGTACATATAAATAGAAGTAATGAATAGCGTAAAGAAGCACATTACAGTACAAAAGGTACAAAAGAAGAAGGATGGAAAGTAACGAAAGATAACAGGAGGAAAGTCCATTGGACAGCATAGTTTAGAAGAGGACATTGATTTTAGATAGAATCGATGTCCTCTTTTGTTGTGCAAATGGTAAAAAATTGATATTGCATTAAAAAATATTATATTTTATGTTGCTTTTAGTGGAATTATGCCACAAAATAATGTATGATAGAGTAAGAGAACTACTAAATAGCTTATTTTTTAATGGAGATGTATATGGAAAGAAAACATGATACTGAACAGAGCAAAGAAAGACGTGCATATCGTAGAAAAAGAAGAATTCGAAATCAGATTATTTCCTATATAGTATTGGTTGTTTTGATTATTGGATGCGTGGCAGGCGGCTATTATGTTGCGAATAACGTATTACATAAGAGTGATAAAGATAATACTGTAGTCAACGGAGAAACGCCTACACCTCCTAATGACAGTGACGGAGATGACCCAACACTGGTGCCTGATGAACCTGTGGAACCGGACGAACCCACAGAGCCTGATGAACCGACGGATGTTCCCGTTGTAGAAGAGCCTGATCCACAGGAAGTCTTGTTGAATGAGATGATAGATTCCTATATTTCCCAGATGAGTCTTCAGGATAAAGTAGCAGCTCTTTTCATTGTAACACCGGAACAGTTGACAGGAGTAAATAAGGTTACAGTTGCCGGAAAAACAACTCAGAGCAAATTAAATGAATATCCTGTCGGAGGGTTAATTTATTTTAGTAAGAATATTGTGTCATATACAGATTTTAAGACCATGCTTGAAAAAACACAGGAGATGAGTAAGTATCCTATGTTCCTTTGCATTGATGAAGAAGGCGGAAGTGTAGCGAGAGTAGCAAGTACGGTTTCTACAGTAAATGATACGGATCACATGAGTGTCATTGGTGCTACGGGAGAGCCGGCCAATGCAGCAGCTGCCTATACTTACATCGGAAGTTACCTTTCAGATTTAGGTATCAATGTGAACTTTGCTCCGGTGTCTGATGTAAAGACAAGCATTAATACATTATTTGATAAAAGAGCCTTTGGTTCTGACCCTTCTTTAGTAAGTAATTTTGTAAGTATGTCAGTTATAGCATTGCAGGAACAAAAAATCAGCGCCTGCGTGAAACACTTCCCGGGACATGGTGCTACGGACGGAGACAGTGAAACCGGAATGGCAACTACCCAGAGAACTTTGGAAGAAATGAGAACAGCTGAATTCCTTCCGTTTGTTGCAGGAATGGATGCAGGTTCGGATTTTGTCATGGTAGGACATATTTCAACACCGGCTGTAACGGGAGATCAGGTGCCTGCTTCCTTATCAAAGACATGGATTACGGATGTGTTAAGAAATGAATTGGGCTATGAAGAAATCATTATTACAGATGCCTTGAATATGCCTGCAATTACAGATTATTATCTTCCGGGCGATGCCGCGATTTTAGCATTACAGGCCGGAGCAGATATGCTGTTAATGCCGGAGAATTTTGTAGATGCATATAATGCGGTGTTAAATGCGGTGGCACAGGGCACTGTTACCGAACAGAGAATTGATGAATCACTTCGTAGAATTTACCGTGTAAAATGCCAGCAAAAAATGATTACCGAGTTAGGTGAGATTGCAGAATAAATAGATAGAGTGCTAAGACAATCGGGTGAAATCAGACCCGATTGTTTTTTTATTCCGTTCTTTTCTATCATAGTTTAGTGTGGTAAAATAAAGTGGAATATGGGTCAATCCCACAAATAAATCTGCGCTGCATGAAAGGAATCACATGAAAAAAATTAACGTATCCGGTCAAATAAGTCAGACCATTAATTTTGCAATGCAACAGAATTATGTTCCCGTAATCAGGAATCTTATTGTTACCAATGAAGGAGCTTGTAATCTGGGGAGTCTCAGACTGCGTATTACCTGCGAGCCTGCATTTGCAAAACCTTATGAATGTCTGGTAAGTCCTTTAAAGGTTGGCGAAGCTACTGAGATTACACCGGTAAATCTTATGGTATCTCCGGAATATCTTATGTCTTTAACTGAGAGAATGCTTGCTATTTTACATATAGAAGTGCGTGAAAACAATGAAGAGATGACTCTTTTGTTTACGAAGGATGTTAATTTGCAGTTACTTGCCTATGATGAGTGGTCAGGTTTATTTATTATGCCTGAAATGGTGGCGGCATTTGTAACACCTAACGGGCAGGCTGTGATGGAGATTGTTTCGGCAGCAGGGCAGTTTCTTATGAGTTGGATTGGAGACCCTGCCTTTACAGGATATCAGAGACAGAATCCCCATATTGTAAAAATGCAGATGGCGGCAATTTACGCTGCATTGCAGAGCAAAAACATTGCATATTGTATGCCTCAGGCCAGCTTTGAAACTGTGGGACAAAGAATCAGACTGCCGGAAACCGTATTAGAGCAAAGACTTGGAACATGTCTTGATTTATCCGTATTATATGCAGCCTGTTTAGAAGCAGTAGGCTTAAATCCATTACTTATTTTTAAGGATGGGCATTGTTTTGCCGGAGCATGGCTTGATGAGAAAACCTTTGCAGACAGCGTTATGGATGATGTAACTTCTCTTAACAAACGTATTGCCTCCGGAATTGAAGAGATTGCCTTAATTGAGTGTACGGATTTTGTGGTAGGAAAAAGCATAGATTTTGACACTTCGGTAAAGCATGGAGCAAATCACTTAACAGAGCCTGATAAGTTCAAAATGGCGGTTGACATAACAAGGAGCCGTGGGAGCGGAATACGTCCCATGCCTACCAGGGTGTTACAGAATGGCGTATTTGTAGCAGCAGATTACGGAGAACGGAAAAAGAAAGATATTACAGAAGCTCCCACTATGACAAACGGGGAGCGGCATGTGTTAAATACAGATACAGAGAAATTAACCAAGCAAAAATTATGGGAGAGAAAATTATTAGATTTAAGTCTGCGTAATCCATTGCTTAGTTTTCGTGTAAACCGTTCTGCAGTCCAGTTAATGGTAGCAGATTTGTCAGTCATTGAAGATGAGTTGGTAAAGGGAGAAGGGTTTAAGATTATGCCCCGTCCCAATGACTGGGTTAATACCTTAAAGGATTCTAAGATCTATGAAATAGAGAATGATAAGGACTTAATCGTAACGATTTCTGAATCTGAATTTAAGAGCAAGCGGATCAGAACCTTTTTGGATGAGCAGGAATTAACTAAGAATATGAAATATCTTCACAGACAGGCTAAGACTTCTATGGAAGAAAACGGAAGTAATACCCTGTATCTTGCCATGGGCTTTTTGAAGTGGTACGAAACTGACTTAAGTGAAAAGGCAAGATATGCACCCTTAATTCTGGTGCCTGTGGATTTGGTAAGAAGAGTACAGGATAAATCCTATACTTTGAGAATTAGAGATGAAGAGACACAAGTTAACATAACATTACTGGAACTGTTGCGTCAGGATTTTGGAATCCAAATCGGTGGATTAGATCCGCTACCCCAGGACGAAACCGGTGTTGATGTTATGATGGTACTGAATACTTTCCGTCAGGCCGTTATGGAGAAAAAAGGCTGGGATGTGGAAGAATGGGCATTTGTGGGTCTTTTCAGTTTTAGCCGTTTTATTATGTGGAACGATTTACGGAACCGTTCTGAGGACTTGAAAAAGAATAAAGTGGTTGCAAGCCTTATGGAAGGTAAGCTTACTTTTACAGAAAAAGAGGACGATGTAGATGCAGAAATGTTGGATGATAAGGGACTGCCTTCTGACATGGCAGTGCCTATGAGTGCAGATGCGTCCCAGATGATGGCAATTCACAAGGCAGCAAAAGGTACCAGCTTTGTCCTTCACGGACCTCCTGGAACCGGAAAAAGCCAGACCATTACCAATATGATTGCAAATGCTTTATATCAGGGAAAGACGGTTTTATTTGTGGCAGAAAAAATGGCTGCATTAAATGTAGTAGAAAACCGCCTTGGAAAAATTGGTCTGGATCCATTTTGCTTAGAGCTTCATTCCAATAAGTCCCAGAAAAGAGCAGTGCTAAACCAGTTACAAAACACCTTAAATGTAACCCATACTGCGTCACCTGCGGAATATGAAGAAACAGCCAAAGAGTTAAAGAGTCTCCGCAATCAGATGAATGAAGTGGTAACACTGCTTCATGAACCTTTACAGTGTGGTAAGAGTCTTAGGGATATTATTGCAATCTATGAAGATAAGAAAGAGTACAAAGGTAAGATTAAATTTGAAGAAAATCTGTTAACCAGAATGAACAGAGAATCTTACGATGTATGGAAAGAGGCCATTAAAGCCCTTGTTGTAGCAGCAGACGAGTGTGGCAATATTTCAAATCATCCTTTAAGTATTGTGGAACTGCGTCAGTACTCTATGGAATACAGAGATCAAATTGCATTAAGCTTACAGCAGTTTGTTACGGCAGCATCTAAGTGGAATGATGCGTATTTAACATTGACTGGTCAGCTTGGATTGAACCCTTCAAATGGTTTTGAAGGAGGTTATGAACAGTTGGTTGGTTTAATGACATTATGCAATGTTATGTCAACCTCAAATCAATTATTGCCGGGCGTAATAGCAAATCCTGTCTTAGAACAACAAGATGGTTTGTTGCGTCAGCTTATGATTATGGGGGAAGAAATCAATGCATTAAGCGGACAGTTGCTTACTGAGTTTGCTCCTTCTATTTTGGCTTATCCGGCTCAGGATGCAATTCAAAGATTAAATGAAGCAAAATCATCATGGGCATTGGCAAAGGCTATGGGAGAAAACAAAATATTAAAGGAAATCAAAGCTCATGCCCTGCATCCTTCTAAGATAACTAAAGAAAGATGTATGCCTATTTGTACCCTGTTATTGGAATACCAGCAGAAAGTAGCTTATATTAACCAGACTGCGCCTAATTATTACAGCCAATTTGGCTTGCTTTGGGCAGGTATTCAGACGAATTGGGCTATGTTAAAAGATGCATATGAAAAGAGTGTTTATGTGCGCAATGTGATTGCGGGAATCGCCAAAACACAGCCGGCATATATGGCGGTTATGCAGGCAATTCAAGGCATTTTAAATATGCCGGTTGCAGTAAGACAGAATATCACTCAGCTTATGCGTCAGTACGATGAGCTTGGCAGGGAATGCTTAAATAAGGAAGCCTATTTAATGGGACAGCAAATCCGTGTAGACAGATGGCGTCAGGAAAACTTGTGGTTTGCATCTCTTAACGAAAAAGTAAATACGGTAGTGAATGCACTTGGTGAGTTAAAACAATGGATTGTTTATCTTTCACAAAGGGATGTGGTAGCAGGATTCGGCTTGCAGAATGTTGTAACTGCGTTGGAAGAAGGTATGGTTACTTCACAGAATGTAATAGAAGCTTATGAAGCAAACTTGTGCTATACGATTATTATGTCAACCATAAAGCATACACCGGCATTGGCAGGATTCCAAGGCTCACAGTTTGAAAATACAATTGAGAGATTGAAAACTACGGACGAAAAATTTGCAGAGCTTACCATTAAAGAACTGGTTGCTAAGTTGTCGGCTAAGATACCACAGAGTGGTGCGGTAGCAGATTCTTCAGAAATAGGAATCCTTAAGAAAGCAATTAAAAGTGGCGGCAGAATGATGTCCATCCGAAAACTGTTTGATTCCATTCCTCTTTTGTTAAGAAGAATCTGTCCTTGTATGTTAATGAGCCCGATTTCCGTGGCACAGTACATAGACCCTAACTTCCCGAAGTTTGATCTGGTTATTTTTGATGAGGCCAGTCAGTTACCCACACCGGAAGCCGTTGGGGCCATTGCAAGAGGTGAAAATGTAATTGTAGTAGGTGATCCAAAACAGTTACCACCTACCAGTTTCTTCCAGACGAATCATATGGATGAAGAAAACTATGAGATTGAAGATATGGAAAGCGTATTAGACGACTGTCTTACACTGTCCATGCCTCAGACCCATTTGTTGTGGCATTATCGTTCAAGACATGAAAGTCTGATTGCTTATAGTAACGCTAAGTACTATGAAAATAAATTATATACCTTCCCTTCACCAAATGATCTTGTGTCAGAGGTTCAGTTTGTTGCAGTGGATGGTTTCTATGATAAGAGCGGTACTAGGCAAAACCGTGCAGAAGCCGAGGCTATTATAGAAGAAATCGTAAGAAGAATGCGGGATCCGTTACATAAGAATGAAAGTATCGGCGTCGTTACATTTAGCAGTGTCCAGCAGAATTTGATTGATGATTTGCTGGTGGAATGCCTGCATGAAAATCCTGACCTTGCAAAGCAGAATGATGAGGCAGAAGAACCGATTATTATCAAGAACCTTGAAAACGTACAGGGTGATGAAAGAGATGTTATTCTCTTTAGTGTGGGTTATGGTCCTGATAAGAACGGTAAAGTTTCCATGAACTTTGGTCCGATTAATAATGACGGCGGTTGGAGACGATTGAATGTTGCCATTACCAGAGCCAGAAAATCCATGGTCGTTTTTTCAACCTTACGACCGGATCAAATTGATTTAAACCGTACGGCTGCAGAAGGCGTAGTGGGCTTAAAAGGGTTCCTTGAGTTTGCAATGAGAGGCAAAAATTCACTGGTAATCCGTAATGAAGAACGCACACAGGGTGTGGGCAGATTAGAAGAACTGATTGCAGAAGAAATCAGGGTTCTTGGCTATGAAGTAAAAACAAGCATTGGTTGTAGTGCTTATAAGATTGATATCGGTATTGTGAATCCAAAACGTCCGGAAGAATATATCTTAGGTATTATGTGCGATGGTGCGACTTACCGTCTTGCAAAGACCGCAAGGGACCGTAATATTTTACAACCAAGCGTACTAAACGGATTGGGCTGGAATCTGATGCATGTTTGGACCATGGACTGGTTAGATAATAAAGAGCGGGTGCTTGAAAAGGTAAAACAGGCTATTGAGGAAGCCATGGTAAAATTTGAACAACAGGTTGCAAAGGAGCAGGCAGCAAAAGAGGAAGTACAGCCTCAAGAGGAAGTACAGCCTCAGGAAGAAGAACAGCCTCAGGAAGAGGTACAGACAGAGTCAGAAACACTGGAATCCGTGGTAGCAGCACCGATTTTACCGGATTCAATGCGTTACTATGAACCTGCCAATATCAGAATACAAGGAGATTTACAAGATTTCTATGATGATAAAGGGGGCAAAAGGCAACGGGTGATTTCTGATATCATTGAAGCTGAAGGGCCTATCAGCAAGAAGTTGCTAGCGCACAAAGTGTATGCTGCATGGGGAATTACCCGTGGGGGAGCCAAAGTGGAAACAATTTTTGAGGAAGAACTTGCGGCATTAAATCCGAATAAATCTTTCTCAAACGGCACTGATTTCTACTGGGCAAAAAATCAGGTACCTGAAAAATATTGTACTTTCCGTGTGCCAATGGATGATGAGAATAAGAGGACCATGGATGATATTGCAGCCGAAGAAATTGCGGAAGCAATTCATTGGATTGTAGAGCAACAATTAAGTCTTACCAAAGAAGATTTGACCAGAGAAGTTGCTAAAATATTCGGATATTCCCGCGTTGGGGGTGTCATTGACATGGCAGTTACCAGAGGAGTTGTTGTAGCCAAAATTATGGGCTATATCGGAGTTTCAGAAGATGGGAGCAGAATAACCTGTGAAACAAATAATGAGTAAGTTAAAAAAGGATCCGGTGTTAGTAATAGCAATATTACTGGCACTGGTTTCCGGTGTTTTTGTACCGCCGGATAAAGGCTATATTGACTATATTGATTACAAAGTATTGGTCCTGCTATTTTGTCTTATGGCAGTTGTTGCAGGATTTAATAAAGTTGGCGTATTTTCAAGTATTGGAAAGAAGTTGGCGGCAAGGTTTAAAACAGAACGTGGCATGTACGGAATTATCATAGTATTATGCTTTTTTTCATCCATGATGATTACCAATGATGTGGCATTGATTACTTTTGTACCGTTTACCATAGTTCTTGCGCAAAAAAAGAAACCGGCCAAGTTAATACAGATCATTGTGTTAGAAACCCTGGCTGCTAATTTGGGAAGTATGTTAACACCTATCGGGAATCCCCAGAACTTATACCTGTATTCCTTAAGCGGAATGGATGTTTTGTCTTTTATTAAGTGTATGTTACCACTGGTGTTAATCGCAGCACTTCTTATAGGAACAGGTATTATGATGTTACCGAAAACTGCATCTGAACCTATGGAAGAAGATGAGGGGGAGAATTTTTTAAGGAATGCACGCTTCTGGGTATACATGGCGCTTTTTTTGGTATGTTTACTGAATGTATTTCATGTGATTGATTATCCGGTTGTATTGATTATTGTGGTAATTGCAGTATTATGCTGCGACAGGACATTGTTTAAAAAGGTGGATTATGCCCTGCTCATTACCTTTGTGGGCTTTTTTATTTTTGTGGGTAATATCAAGGAAATAGACGTAATCAGAGAGTTCTTACAGAGCATCATAAGCGGACGGGAGCTTGTAAGCGGAGCGTTGATTAGTCAGGTTATCAGTAATGTGCCGGCGGCCATGCTGATGTCAGGCTTTACCACAGAATATGAGATGTTACTTTGGGGCGTGAATATCGGAGGTCTTGGAACCATTATTGCATCCATGGCAAGTCTGATATCCTATAAATATTATTGTAATATTAAGGACAGTAATAAGGGAAAATATATGTTGCAGTTTACAATATGGAATGTGATATTCCTTGGAATTATGTTAACCACAGCCTTTTTCCTTGTATGATATTGTGTTTTGGTTAGATAACCGGACAGTGGATAAATAATTTAAGAGAAAGTGAGAGAAAATATGTTTAATCCGGGAATGATTTTTAAAATAAAAAACGCGTGGACTACCTTTACCAACAATCACCCTAAATTTCAACCATTTTTAATGGCAGCCCAGGGGCAGATTGTAGAAGGAACCATTATTGAAGTGTCTATTCTTACACCGGCAGGAGATAAGATTAATACAAATCTTAAAATCACTGCATCGGATTTAGAACTTTTTGAAAGCTTAAAAGGTATGGCAAAATAATGCTTGAAAGGTGGTAGCACAATGCCTGAAAAATTAACCAGGGAAGATGTAAGAAAAATTGAAGAAGAAATAGAACATCGTAAGCTTGTAGTGAGAAAACAGGCTTTAGAGGATGTAAAAGAAGCACGTGCCCAAGGGGACTTAAGTGAAAATTTTGAATATTACGCTGCGAAGAAGTTTAAAAATAAGAATGAAAGCAGAATCAGATATTTAGAAAGAATGCTAAAAACAGCCGTTATAGTGGATGATACTTCTAAGGATGATGAAGTGGGAATCAATAACACGGTTGATTTATGGGTGGAAGAAGATAATGTCATGGAAACCTATAAATTAGTAACCAGTGTCAGAAGCAATTCCATCAATGGTTTAATTAGTATTGAATCACCTCTTGGAGCAGCCATTAAAGGGCATAAAGAGGGAGACAGGGTTTATGTCAAAGTAAGCGATTCTTACGGATATTATGTGGTGATTAAGAAAATTGATAAGACCACGGATGATTCTATGGACCGTATAAGGAGTTTTTAAAGTGTTTTCAGATTATTTTAAATCAGGTTGTAAAGACAAAAATCAGGCACTTACCTTTGGTGTGGAAGTAGAGCATTTTTTAATCCGCAAATCCACGGGACAAGCTGTTTCTTATTTTGAGAAACAGGGTGTGGAAGCACTGTTATGGAAGTTAAAGCCTTATTATGAAAAAGGAATCTACGGCGAAGGACATCTGTTAGGGCTTTACAGGGAGGAATGTATTATTTCCTTGGAGCCGGCAGGGCAGTTGGAAGTAAGCATTAAAGCATTTTCATCTGTAGACGAAATTATGCGGGCTTATTATCATTTTTTACATGAGGCAGAGCCTGTGCTTGAAAGCCTTGATATGGTATTTGCTTATGGAGGATATCATCCTGTGGCCACACCGGAGGAGTTAGAACTTATTCCCAAAGCAAGATACCGCTATATGGATGCCTATTTTGACAAAATCGGAGTTTGCGGAAAACATATGATGAGAGCGACTGCGTCAACACAGGTTTCCATTGATTATTACAGTGAAGAAGATTTTGTGAAAAAATATAAAGTGGCGTACGGAATTATACCGGCATTATATGAGTTGTGTGAAAATACGCCGCAATATGGAAAGAAACAGATTAGAAAGAAAATCTGGGATGGTGTGGACCCGAGAAGAGTTGACATAACACCATTTATTAAGGACAAAAGTATGGACTTTGGTTCTTATGAAAGTTTCGTGAAGCAGATTCCTGTTATCGTAAAACCGGTAGGGGATGGAAGCGATGAATATGAGTATAGTGAAAAGACCATTGGGGAATTGTGTGAGGATGGATGTCCATCCCGGGAAGAAATTGCCCATTATTTATCCATGGCATTTCCCATGGTCCGTCTGAAAAAATATATTGAAATCCGTGTGGCAGACAGCTTGGAACCGGAATATTTAAAGGGCTATATTGTATTATTGAAAGCCATATTTACCAATGTGGATTATTTTTATGACATTGCGGACGGTATCAGTAAAGAAGATTTGCTTAAGGAAGCCAAAAGGTTTATGACAAAAGAGGAAAAAGAAGCGTTGTCGGTTTTGGAAGAAAAGAGGCAGAGTATGGATTCATGGGTAATGGATTTAATTGAAAAAGATTACGACGGACAGCTTCAAAGTGCCCGCAATGCATTGGAGGAGCTTAAAAATTCTTCTGCAAAGTACAGGGGGATGGTAGTAACCACACGTTATGTGCCGAAATTCTTTACGGATAAGCAGGTGGAAGTGCTTCGTGACGCGGCAGAAACCATGGCAGGAATTATGGACAAGTCCATCCGTGAATATTTGCAGAATGAAAGTTTCAGAAAGAAGTTTTCTTTTTCAAAAGAAGAGGAAGCAATGATTTTAAATGCTCCAAAGTACGATTATTATCTGCCCGTTGCCAGAGTGGATATTTTCTTTGATGAAAAAACGTATGAATATAAATTCTGTGAATTAAATACAGATGGCAGCAGTGCCATGAATGAGGACAGGGAACTTGCAAGAGTATACGCAAATACCCGTTTATATGAAAAAATAGGAGAAAAATATAAACAGGAGCCCTTTGAATTGTTTGATTCATTGGTGAAGGCCTTTTTAGAGCATTATGCTACTGTTCCGGGGGCTGTAAAAAATCCCCATGTAGCGGTAATCGACTTTTTGGAATTAGGGTGCTCTACCATAGAATTTGACCGGTTTAGCAAATCCTTTGAGGCAGCAGGGGTTAGCTCTGCAGTATATGAAATCAGGGATTTGACCTATGATGGGGTTTATCTATATGGTCCTGACGGGAAAGTGATTGATTTAATTTACAGACGTGCCGTTACCAGTGATATATTGGAACATAAATCGGAAGTTCTTCCATTTTTACAGGCAGTGAAAGATAAAAATGTATGTGTTATGGGGGATTTTTGTACCCAGGTAGCTCATGATAAGTCTTTTTTTCATGTGCTAACTAAGACGGAAGAATTAGACTTTTTAAGTGAGAGGGAAAAAGAATTTATAAAAAAACATGTACCATATACCACGGATTTAACACCGGATGAGATAATCTCTAAGGGTGTTAAGGAAAATAAGGAAAAATGGATTATTAAGCCGAAGAATTCATACGGTTCCCATGGTGTATATGCAGGAGTCAACACGCCGATTAATGAGTGGGAAAAGGCATTAAAAGAGTGCAGTGTATGTGATGAAAACGGTAATTCGGGATATGTGTTACAAGAGTTCGTGCATCCGTACAGAAGCTATAATCTGGATGCAAGAGTAGAGGGAGATTTTGGCAAACAAAAAGACCTGCTTTCTAATTTGACAGGTCTGTACGTGTATTTTGGTAAGTTTGCCGGTGTCTATTCAAGACAGGCACGGGGAAAAATTATTTCAAGTCTCTATGATGAGATAGCATTGCCTACGATTCGTCTGACTGATTATTGAGTAAAGTCTTCATAAGCTCCTGAGCTAACTGCTGATTTTTGGGACTTAAGGAATTATAAGTTTCTAACAGTTCTTTTTGACTTTAGGTGAGGGTTATCATAAGGTCGGATTCATTCATAAAGAACTGGGCAGGAGTAATGTTTAGTCCTTCACAGATTTTAATAAGGGTAGGTATGGATGGAACATTTTCACGATTCATCATGGAACTCAACGTAGACTGAGCCAGGTCACTCTTGGTGGCAAGCATATTGACGCTCATTTTCTTAGACTCAATGAGTTGTTTAATACGATTAATGATATCAGCATTTGTCATACGTGATTCTCCCCTTATTGTTATATGTTATCATTATAGAGTAAAAAATATGTGATTTTATAACAAAAAGGAGTTGAAATTATAACGCAAATGCGATAAAATAAACTACACATACTCCTCATAAGAGTAGGAAGCTGTTGATACGTCCCTGGTACAACAGCTTCTTTTTTTGTTGTAAACTACGAATAATGGTAGTATAATAGGAAAAAAGTAACGTTTTTACATCCGGATGGAGCTAATTAAGTATGAAAAGAATCAAGAATTTTATCTGGTCTGTGGTTATAGGAAAAACACCTGTAACAGATATGTATAGATATTATACTGTTTCGACAGTTATTATGATGGTACATGTGTGCCTGTTTGTGGTTGCCATATTATTGGGAAGTGTTCCAATGATGGTTTGCCATGCACTTTCTGTGCCGTCAAACCTTCTTATTATGATTTGTTTTGTAAGACGTCGTAAGTTTGTGATTTCCTTTTATCTCATATACTTGGAAGTCTTTTTAAATACCATGGCTTGTTGCGTTATTGTGGGCTGGACTTATGGTTTTTCTTTATACAATCTTATTGTGGTGCCGGTATCATTTTACATGGCATTCATGTCTACGAATTTTAAAAAGAGAACAACTACAGCATGTGTGTGTTCTGTTATTAATGTGGTAGGTACGTTGGCATTCCGTGTGTATGTTTATACCTACGGACCGATTGAAGTGTATAGTACCAATACGGCACTTGTTATTTCAGTGTTTAACATGCTGATTGCATTTGTGGTAGTAACCTTTTTCTCTATTTTGTATATTATTGAAATCCGCAGTTCCAGAGCAGAATTAGAGCGGATGAATGAAGAACTTCGTGACATGGCAAATCATGATAACCTGACCCGCCTTTATAACCGTAACGGTGTGAAGAAGGTTATGGAAGAAACCTTTGAAAATGCAATGGTTATGAAGAAGAAGTTCTGTATTGCCGTTTGCGATATTGATGATTTTAAGAAGGTAAACGATACATATGGTCATGATGTGGGTGATATTGTGTTAAAAAGAATTGCCAAAATCATGAATGATGCGTTGTTATACGGGGATATTGTGTGCCGTTGGGGCGGTGAAGAATTCCTCTTTATTATCTGTCAGCCTTTAAAGAGTGCTACTACAGTATTGGAAAAGATAAGAAAAACAGTTATGGAAGAACGGTTTATTGGAGAGGATTACGACTTTAGCGTAACCATTACTACCGGTGTGGCAGAATATCATGACGAATTAACGCAGGACGAAGTCATTAAAAGAGCGGATCAGCGTCTGTATTATGGAAAGCTACGTGGCAAGAACTGTGTTATCACTCAGAATGAAATGGAGAATCAGGCATAATGAAAAAAGAACAGAAGCTTTATTGCCCAATTAGTGATAAATGCGGCGGATGCCAGTATCTGCACATGCCATACGAAGAACAGCTCAATGTAAAACAGGAACAGATGAAAAAACTGTTAGGTAAATATGGTAAGGTAGAGGCTGTTGAGGGAATGGAACAGCCTCTTTATTATCGTCATAAAGTTACAGCAGCGGTCGGAAGAAAAAAAGACGGAACCATTTATTCCGGTGTATATGAAGAAAAATCACACCGCATTCTTCCAAATAAAAGTTGTTATCTTGAAAATCAACTTGCTGATGAAATCATACAGGAAATTGTCCGCCTGATTAAATCTTTTAAATTAACTGTTTATAATGAAAAATCAGGCTTTGGTCTTGTGCGTCATATTATGGTGCGTGTCGGATATCATACAGGGCAGATTATGGTCATTCTTGTTATGACTTCCAATATTTTCCCGGGAAGCAAGAATTTTGTAAAGGCACTTCGGGAAAAATATCCGCAGATTACCACTATTGTACAAAATGTAAATGATAAGGATACCACTTTTGTATTAGGGGAAAGAGATATTATTCTGTACGGGAAAGGGTATATTGAGGATTCTATTTGCGGAAAGAATTTTAAAATATCACCCCAGAGTTTTTATCAGGTAAATCCGGCACAGACGGAAGTGCTATATCGTACAGCCATTGAATTGGCCCATCTTTCAGGAAAAGAAAAAGTAATTGACGCTTACTGTGGAACAGGCACCATAGGAATTGCAGCAAGCGGGAAGGCATCAGAAGTAATAGGCGTGGAGCTTAATCAGAATGCGGTACGTGACGCTATCCAGAATGCAAAAATCAATCAGATTAAAAATATCCGTTTTTATAAAGAGGATGCAGGGCGCTTTATGGTGGCAATGGCAGAAGCCGGAGAAAAAGCAGATGTGGTGTTTATGGACCCACCCCGCTCGGGAAGTGATGAGGCATTCTTAAAATCAGTAACGAAGCTTGCGCCAAAGAGAATCGTATATATTTCCTGCGGTCCGGATACCTTGGCAAGGGATTTAAAGTTCCTTACTGGAAAGGGAGGATATCAGGTTGAAAAGATTATTCCGGTAGATATGTTCTGCTTTACAGCTCATTGCGAGTGTGTGGTAGGGCTTTCACGAAAATAAACATGGGAGGAATTGCCATGGAAGGATTGTTTTTTAAAGATAATATGCGGGGTTTTTGTTCCATAATCCAAAAACCGGCAACATCTATGGATGAGGTACTTCAGAATGTAGGTAAGGCAACAGGACTAATTGCACAGGATATGCATTTGGGGTATGTGTCTTTATTGTTGTCAGTTCCGGCAACAGCATTAAGGAATAAAATAGATAATGCGGAGTATGTGATTTATGACAGTAAAGAAGAGTACACCCAAGCACATCGGTTTGAATTCCGTACCGGTGATGGCGGAACAGCAGAAATAAAATTTCATTCATTAAAAGGTCATGACTGGAATGAAAAGGAACTTGAAGAAGTAAAACTGATTTGTTATATGATGTACGGTGCGTTCAGACAGGTAATGTTAGAGGGTCTGTTAAGACGTTCCATTGCAACAGACATGGCAGTTGCAATTCCGAATATTAACGGATATATGCAATACGCAGGTATGCTTTTAGCAAAGGGTGCGTTACGTGCTTATCATGCAATTTACTTTAATATCCAGAATTTTAAGTATGTAAATCAGGTGTTGTCCCATACTGCGGCAGATGAGGTGATGAAAAAATACGCAGCTCATGTGTCGGGGAGTACAGATAAAGACGAAATTGTGGCCAGACTTGGTGGGGATAATTTTGTTGCACTGATTAAAAATGAGAATGTAGACAGTTTTATTAAAACCATTCTCAATGTGAGCATTGAATATCAAGTAGAAAATGACGACAAGAAATTTGTGTTTGGCGCAACAATCGGAGTATCCGACATGGAAGGAGTTATGGATCCGGGACAGATGATGTTACGGAGCAGTGTTGCTTATCAGACTGCCAGACAGAATAATAGTAGACTGGTTTATTACAATGATTCTTTATTGGAAAAGATAATGCATGAAAAAGGTGTCATGACGGAGTTTTACAAAGCATTGGAAACTCAGGAATTTGTAGTGTATTATCAGCCTAAGGTAGACACTTATACTAAGAAACTATATGGCGCCGAGGCTTTGGTTCGTTGGAAACAGGCGGATGGAACTTTGAAACCGCCCATGGAGTTTATTCCGGTTTTGGAAAAGAATGGTTCCATATGTAAGTTGGATTTTTATGTTTTGGATAAGACTTGTCAATTGTTGTCAGAGCTAATCAGGGAAGGAATTACGGTAAAACCTATTTCCGTTAACTTGTCCAGAAAGCATATGTTTAATCCGCAACTTGCAAAAGATATCATTGGTATAGTTGATAAATATGCCTTAGAACATTCGTTGATAGAAATTGAGTTTACGGAGAGTGAAGATTTCAGGGATTACATTGTTATGTCCAAAGTAATTGATGAACTAAAAGACCAGGGAATCAGTACATCAATTGATGACTTTGGTACAGGTTATTCTTCACTGAATATGCTTAAGATGACAAGCGTTGATACCTTAAAAATTGATAAATCTTTTATTCCAACAGAAGAATACTACGGCAGCAATTCAAAAGAGTGTATTATGTTTGAATACATTGCAAAGCTTGCAAGAGGATTGGGATTTAAGACGATTTCTGAGGGCGTGGAAACGAGTGAGCAATATCATTATCTGGCAACAGTGGGCTGTGATATTATCCAGGGTTATTATTTTGACAGGCCCTTGCCACCGGAAGTCTTTGTGGAAAGACTGAAGGAGCCGGATTATTATATAAAAAAATAAAGTGTACAGAAAAGGAGACTTTAAAAATGAGAAAATTAATTGCAGAATTTATTGGAACAGCAGTTCTTGTCACCATGGGATGCGGAACAGCAATGCTTGTAGGATGCAATAGTGCTATGGGAGGCGGATATATCCTGACAGCATTGGCATTCGGTTTAGTTATTGTGGGAATGGCATATTGTATCGGTAATATTTCGGGATGTCACATTAACCCGGCAGTATCTCTTGGAGTGTTAATGAACGGCGGAATGAAAGTGAAGGAATTTGCAGGATATGTAGTGGCACAGTGCTTAGGTGCACTTGCAGGTGCCGGACTTCTTGCAGTTATTTTCAAAACCGGAAATGTCCTTGACTTAACAGGCGGTTTTGGTTCTAACGGATTAGGTTCAGTGAATGACAGCATCGTTGCAGGATTGTTAGTAGAAATTGTTCTTACGTTTATCTTTGTTATGACTATTCTGGGTGTTACCAGTAAAAAAGCAGGTCATGGCTCTTTTGGTGGTCTGATTATTGGTCTTACACTTACTTTGGTACATATTCTTGGCATCGGATTAACAGGAACTTCCGTTAACCCGGCAAGAAGTTTGGGCCCTGCTATTGTAGCAGCTTTTACAGGAAATACAGATCCGATTTCTTGTGTATGGGTATTCATTGTAGGTCCTTTTGTTGGTGCAGCACTTGCAGCTGTTGTATATAAGTTTTTGGAAAACGGAAAAGAAGAATAAAAAAATATTTGGTTAAAAGATAAAACCTCGCATTGTGTTAAAAATACATTGCGGGGTTTTAATAGATAGCACGAAGGTATTTTAATGTGATTATGAACCGCAGAAAAAGGAAGGTACATTGTCCCAGATGCGACACTAAAATAATGCTCCCAAAAACACAATGACCTTGCGATGAAAGTAAAAATATATTGTGGTAGGAAGAAAAGCATGTTATGGTAATAATATAATGTGTATGGGAAAATTTAAGATGTCAAATTCTTGTATTATCAAGTCGTGTTGACTATACTAGGGTTTAAGTGTAGAGAGAGGTGATTTGTATGAGTCCGACACAGCAACTGTTAAATTGTCAAAGAGAAGTTGATGAGAATCAGAGAAAAGTACGGGCAATGGTACTAGAAAGTTATCGAGATATTGCGGCTGGAAAAGGTCGTGATTGTAACGAATTTTTTGAGGAATTGGAGAAAAAGTATTCCGATTTTAACGTATAAAGTGATTACCTTACCACTAGCGGAAAAAGATATTATAGAACAGGCAGATTATATTGCATTTGAGTTCAGAGCACCTGAAACCGCAGTGAATATAGTAAGGGGATTGAGAAAGTCAATTACTAACCTTAGTATATTTCCTCAAGGTCACAAGTTAGATGAAGATAAAGAACTTGCTAGGTATGGAATACGGAAAACATATTATAAGAATTATAAAATATATTTTCTGGTAGATGAATCTCAAAGAATTGTTTACATACTTAGAGTGTTTCATGTATTAGTTGATAGTAAAGAAAAGATTTTGAACTTTTTTAAAATCTGATTTAGCATAAAGAGAGCTCGGCGCCCCTTCAAAACGATAGGTTTTGGTGGGGCGTTTTTGAAAAGAAAATATCATTAAAATCCATTGAAAAAATCCCTCAAAAGAAGTATTCTATATAGTGAGGTTACAACAAATTTTAGGAGGTATATTTTAATGGCACGTTTTACATTACCAAGAGATTTATATCATGGTAAAGGTTCTTTAGCAGAACTGAAAAATTTAAAAGGAAAGAAGGCCGTATTAGTAGTAGGCGGCGGTTCCATGAAACGCTTCGGATTTTTGGATCAGGCAGTTTCCTATCTTGAAGAAGCAGGAATGGAAGTTAAGTTATTTGAAAATGTTGAGCCGGACCCGAGCGTAGAAACAGTTATGAAGGGTGCTAAGCTTATGCAGGAGTTTGAACCGGACTGGATTGTTTCCATGGGTGGTGGTTCACCAATTGATGCTGCAAAAGCAATGTGGGCTTTTTATGAATATCCGGAAACAACTTTTGAACAGTTGATTATTCCGTTTAATTTCCCAACACTTAGAACAAAGGCAAAATTCTGTGCCATTCCTTCTACTTCAGGAACAGCTACAGAAGTAACAGCGTTCAGTGTTATTACAGATTATGCAAAAGGCATCAAATATCCTTTGGCAGACTTTAATATTACGCCGGATGTGGCAATTGTAGATCCTGCACTTGCAGAAACAATGCCGGCTAAATTAACAGCACATACAGGTATGGATGCTATGACCCATGCCATTGAGGCATATGTATCTACTTTACATTGTGATTACACAGATCCGTTGGCATTACATGCAATCAAGATGATACATAACGACTTAAAGGCTTCTTATGACGGAGATATGGATGCCCGTGACAGAATGCATAACGCACAGTGTCTTGCAGGTATGGCGTTCTCTAATGCGTTACTTGGTATTGTTCACTCAATGGCACACAAAACAGGTGCGGCATATACAGGAGGACATATTGTACATGGTTGTGCAAACGCTATGTATCTTCCAAGAGTCATCCAGTTTAATGCAAAGAATGCAGAAGCTGCAAAACGTTATGCAGAGATTGCAACTTTCATCGGATTAAAGGGTGAGACTACAGACGATTTAGTGAAAGCTTTGGTAGATGAATTAAAGAAAATGAACGTATCCCTTAACATTCCTAACGGCATTAAGGAATACGAAGGCGGAATCATCGATGAAAAAGAATTTATGGATAAGCTTCCTACTGTTGCAGAACTTGCAATCGGTGATGCTTGTACAGGTTCTAACCCAAGAATTCCTACCCAGGAAGAAATGGAAGGTTTGTTAAAAGCCTGCTTCTATGGAGAAGATGTAGATTTCTAATGGATGAATGCTTCAGAGGGATTATTACGCGGCAGGAGAGAATGGTGCAATGAGTGAATTGAGAGAATATAAATTAAGTGAAATCCCAAAGGACTGTTTAAGAGTATGGGGACGTACTAATGGCAGTCTTGATCCGTTAACCGTTTTTTGGACGGCGGGGGGAATTGAACTTAATGCGAAAGCGTCTGAGGTTTGGATTGAGATAGAAGTTGATTATAGTTACTATGAACCATGGGCCAGTGTATTGGTCAATGGTGCACATGTCAGCAGACAGATGCTTCAGAAGGGAAGATACTGGATTTGTATGTTCCGGAATATGTCTTATGATAATGCCAAATCAGTACGTTTTATGAGAGATTTGCAGGCCATGTCTTCTGACCAGATAGCGAAGCTACAGATTCATGCAGTACGTACAGATGGGGAACTTTTACCGGTAATGGAGAAAAAATACAAACTGGAATTTATCGGTGACAGTATTACCTCCGGTGAGGGAACCATAGGTGCTAAGGAAGAATGGGATTGGATTTCCATGTTTTTTTCAAGCGTGCATAATTTCCCTACATTGGTTAGTGAGGCCTGTAATGCAGAATGCAGTATTATTTCACAAAGCGGCTGGGGTATTTTAACCGGTTGGGATAATAATCCTAATTGTGCGCTCCCTAAATATTATGAAATGGTCTGCGGACTTGCAGACGGAGAGCAGAATCGGGCCCTTGGTGCTAAAAATCCCCATGACTTTGCAAGCTGGCAGCCGGATGCAATTATCATCAATTTAGGAACCAATGACGGAGGGGCCTTAGAGCAGCCTGAGTGGAAAGACCCTGAAACGGGCGAAACTTTCAAACAACACCAGGACGAGAATGGCATAATGCTTCCGGAGGATGCGGAACGTTTGGAAAGAAGTATTGCAGACTTCTTAAAAATACTTCGTAAGAATAATCCTAAGGCACATCTTGTGTGGGCATACGGTATGCTCGGAACAAAGATGACACCCTATCTTCGTGAAGGAATCCGTAAGTATCAGTTAGAAACCGGAGATGGAATGGTATCCTTTGTGCTTCTACCGGATACGATTGAGGAGACTGTCGGTTCCAGAAGTCATCCGGGACAAAAGAGCCATTTAGCGGCCGCACAGGTATTAGTACCATATCTTAAAGCAATTTTACAATAACGTTAAAGCAGTACTTATCATCATGATGGGTACTGCTTTTTTTGTGGAAAAGCCGGAGTTAGAAGAGCGGCACAATATAGAATCTGCTTACCAAGAAAGAACCGCTTCTTGGAAAGGGTATAATATGAAGAAAGTGCGTGGAAATACCCTTGAAAGTACCGGATTTGCTTAAAATAAAGGACGGTAGGGTATGGAGAGATGAAATTGTTGTCCTATACCCCGCAGAACATGAAAAGCGGGGTATGTGAGAGGAATTATATGGATATATACCCTCGGAACGAAAGAAAGATAATATTTTTATTTAAGCAAAGAATTAAACAAAACAGATGTATTGTCTATTATGTACAATTTGATTAAGCCAATTTTGAAATATTTTACCGAAAAGTTAAATAAATAATGACAAGTAGTAAAAAATATGGTAGAGTATATGTGTGAAATCATAGATTTTTATAGCAATATGTATTGAATTGATGTACAATAGTGGTATTAAAGTACTATTGTTTGACGAAATGGAAGGCTGAAGGAAGTACATATTACGACCTGAAAGGAGTACAGAAGAATATGAGGGAAACAAAAGGGACTAAAAAGGGTAAAGGATTAAGCTTAATAGCAAGAATCTTATTAATGGCCATGATACCACTTATTTTGATGGTAGGAGTTGCTATTTATGCCGTTCAGAGTACAGGTACTGCAACAGCCAATCAGATGGCTGAACAAGAACTTTTTACATCAAGTCTTGCAGTGCAGATGGAATTGGATGCTTTGGCTCCGACCGGTGAGTTTACAATGAAGGGTGAAAAGCTTTATCGTAGAGGAACCAGTATTGATGATAATATGGCTACCTTTAATTCATTCGTGTTACAGACTGATTTAGTGTTAATGTTCTATTATCAGGATACTTGTCTGATCAGTACTTTGGATGATGAAACAGGTGCTGAACTCCTGACAGTGACATTACCACAGTCAGTGAAGGATAAGGTTTACGGAAAAGCGGAACATTATTTTGCTTCTGACGTAGAAATTAATGGCGTGTCTTATTTTGGATATTATTATCCGTTAATCGACAGAGTAAATGCAAAAAATGCGAATGCATTGGTATTCGTAGGACGTGAAAGAAGTGAAATGATTAGCATTTACCAGGAGCAGATTACCAAGAATATATTACTTATGGGTATTTTGTTTGCTGTTAGTGCTGTAGCAATGTTCTTCTTGTTAAAGGCTATTACGAAACAGTTGCTTGTTGTTGTAAAACAGTTAGACAAGGTTGCAGATGGCAATTTAGTGATTGAGCATAATTCTACATTAATGGACCGCGGTGATGAAATTGGTGCAATTTCCCGTTCAATGCGTTCATTGGTTGATTCGTTTACGGATATTATTAAGAGAATTATGAAGGCTGCTTCAGGACTTCTTGATTTCTCACAGATGTTTACAAACCGTTTTGAAACGATTACAGAATCTATTGCCAATGTAAACACAGCGGTAGATGAAATCGCAAACGGTGCAACAGCTCAGGCTGCTGAGACACAGGTGGTAAATGAAAAGGTTCTTAATATCGGTAACGCTATTGAGACAACTTCTGAAAATGTTGAAAAATTAGCACTTAGTACTCAGAAGATGAAAGAATATAACGGTACGGTTAATGCAACATTGGAAGAACTTGGTGAGATTAGTTTACAGACAAAGAAGTCTGTGGATGAAGTTCAGGCACAGACTGATGCAACAAACCAGTCTGCAATGGAAATCCGTTCCGCTACAGATATGATTACAGAAATCGCAGAACAGACGAACTTATTGTCATTAAATGCTTCCATCGAAGCTGCAAGAGCGGGAGAAGCCGGTCGAGGTTTTGCTGTTGTTGCTGATGAAATCCGTAAGTTAGCTGATCAGTCAGGTGAATCTGCAGCAAGAATTTCTGCAATTATCAGTGAGTTGATTGCAAACTCTAACAACAGTGTTGATATTATGAAACAGATGTCTAATGTTATGAATGAACAGAATAAGCATCTGGATGCAACAAAGAATGTCTTTGCTTCTTTGAATCAGGAAATCGACAGTGTATCTGATGCAGTTGGAACAATTACCGGTCAGGTAGAACAGCTTGATGTATTAAAGAATGATGTTATGAGCAGTATGGAAAACCTTGCAGCCATTGCAGAGCAAAATGCAGCAAGTACGGAAGAAACATCTGCAGCTATGCAGGAACTTAACGAAATCATCGTTGAATGTAAAGAAAAGACAGAAGAGATGATTGGGCTTGCAGATAACCTCATGGAGAGTACCACAATGGTAACATTGGATGAATCCGGTGAGGAAGTTACACAGGAAGCCGTTGTGGAAACAACGGAAGAACAGGCAGAAGAAATAGCATATGCAAATGATGAGGAAGCTACATCAGAAGATGTAAAAACTGAGTCGGATGCAAGTGACGAAGAAGTTTGGTAAGGTTAGGTTAGGGGGAGCGCGTAAGCGTTCCCCCTCTTATGATTATTTAGAAGGAGTACATATCTGGGTAAGAAGTTTGGAGGCTTAGTATGAAGATTGGGGTATTGGGAACCGGTGGAATCGTAAAGTCGGTAACACCTACATTAAAACAGATAGAAAACATGGAATGTTATGCCATTGCTTCAAGAACCATGGAGAAGGCAAAGGAAGCGGCAGAAAAGTATGGTTATTCTAAGGCATATGGGAGCTATGAAGAACTTGTACAAGATCCACAGGTAGAGCTTGTCTATATTGCTACGCCTCATTCCCGTCATTATGAGGATATGAAGCTTTGTATTAAACATAAGAAGCCTGTTTTATGTGAAAAAGCATTTACCATGAATGCAGCGCAGGCAAAGGAGATTAAGGAATTAGCGAATAAGGAAGGTGTTTATGTAGCGGAAGCCATTTGGACCAGATATATGCCGTCAAGGAAGTTAATTCAGGAAGTTTTGGATAGTGGTATTATTGGAAATGTGTCAATTTTAACAGCCAATCTATCTTATACCATTAGTCAGAATTATCGTATTGTAGCTCCTGAACTTGCAGGGGGAGCGCTTCTTGATGTGGGCGTTTACGGACTTAACTTTGCAATCATGCATTTCGGAAAAGAGATTGAACGCATTGAATCTTCAGTGCAATTTACGGATACCGGTGTAGATGGTATGGAAAGTATTACTCTTTTTTACAAGGACGGCAAGATGGCTGTTTTAACCCATGGAATTTATGGACGTTCAGACCGTAAAGGCATTTTCTATGGGGATAAGGGATATATTGTTGTGGAAAATATTAACAATCCCCAGTCCATATCCGTATTTGACCAGGAAGATAAATTGATAAAACGGATTGATGTGCCGGCACAGATTAGCGGATATGAATATCAGTTTACGGAGTGTATGGATAGAATAACAAAGAATGAAACAGAAAGCAGTTCTATGCCATTGGATGACAGTATTTACGTTATGGAAGTGGCAGATTCCATCCGTAAGCAGTGGGGACTTACCTATCCACAGGAAAAAGAGTAGGACAAAAGAGGCATGATAAAAAAAGGCAAGGAAAAGGAAACATCAATTATGGGAAAAATCAGAAAATACGGATATCTGTTTTTAACAATGATAATGTTATTTACAGCCATTCCGGTTTCAGCAGAAGAATGGGAAGATGATGAGGACTGGGAAGAAGATGATTGGGGCCATGGCGGCTGGGGTGACTGGGGCGATTGGGGCAAATGGGAAGAAATGCTTAAGTTAAGCCACGGAACATCGGATGTAATCATTACGGAAGATATGTTAAATAATACCCCGCCTGCTGATTATACCGTGAATGAAAATACCCAGGGAGAGGCAAAAGACGGAGCTTATAATGCATATTTTCTTGAAAAAAATGTGCAGACGGTTTCTATTACGGTAGATGACAATAATCTGAATTATTTGTTGCAGAATGCCAATGTGGAACCCTATGTTATGGCAGAGAGTGTTACCATTGGTGATGTGACTTTAGGATACTGCGGACTTAAGACAAAGGGAAGTTATACTTTAGAGCATGCCTATACGGATAATGCGGGAAGCGACCGTTTTTCTTTTACCATTAACTTCGGTAAGTACATAAAAAAAGCAGATTATGGTGTGAAGCAGAATTTCTTCGGATGTGACAGGATAAGCTTTAATAATTTCTTTTTTGACAAATCCATGTTAAAAGAATTCTTTGCGTTAAAATTGATGGATGAGATGGGACTTCCTACACCACAGTACGGACTTGCAAAGTTATATATTAACGGGAATTACTATGGGGTTTATGCCATGGTTGAAGCCTTGGATGAGTCCATCTTAGAACAGTATTATGGAGTGGACGGAAGCGAAATCAGCAGTTACTTATGTAAACCGGAAGGGACTAAGCTTCAAAGAGAGCAGATTGCAGAAGACCCGTCACCACTTTGGGAGCAGGATGAAGATACTTACGCAGATGTGGAAGATATGCTTCCTACTGTTTTAGAGTGGGTGGAAAGATTAAACTGCTTAAGTGAAGGAACGGATTTTGAAGGCAATGCCATAGATGTCAATAGTGAACAATATCTGGAACTGTTAAATCAGATTATGGATGTTACTGAGGTGGTAAAATATTTTGCGGTTCATAGCTTCTTATGCCAGTTGGATAATATGTTTGTGGGACAGAAAAACTTTGGCTTGTATGTGGACGAAAGCGGAAAAGCATTGGTCATTCCATGGGATTATGATTTAAGCTTCGGTTGTTATTTCCCAAGTACGGCAGAGGCTACAGCCAACTATGATATTGATATTATGTACCGCAATAATATACCGTCGGTACCGGAAAGAACTTATATGAATTATCCCTTGTTCTATGTGATTTACCAGAATGAACAGTTAATGGAAGAGTATCACGGTTATATGAAGGAATGTTCCAAGGTGGCGGCTCTTGGAGGTAAGGTAGAATCTACCGGAAAAACCTACGAGCCTGCATACTTTAATTCATACATTGAAGCTATGAAGGAAGAGATTTTTGCGGCAGCAGGAGAAAAGCTGGCAGATAATGTATACTATATGAACGGTGCACGCCAGCCTTCCGATGTAAGCTTTGCTTTTGCAAATCTGGCATCTATTATTACCATGCGTTCTGTGGGGGTATTAGTCCAGGTAGACGGAGTGGAAACCCTTGTCAGCGGAAATGGTTGTAATCTGGGAGCGCTTGGAAATGCCATGGCAGGACGTGGTGAAACAAAGGGAAATATTACGGCAGTGAATGCTGCAACCGGTATTTTTGTCACTGCAGAATATGAAGGCGGAAAGCTTGCCAAAGCGCCTCTTTTAACAGTGAAAAAATTAGAGGAAGGAAGCAGTAAGTACGTTGAGATAGAGGATGCCGTGGGTGGAGGAGATGAAGTAATCATTTATTCTATCAAGAATGCAGCAAAACCGATTACGGATTATACCATTACCATTCCTCTTACAAAAGCCCAGATGAAGAATAAAGATGATTTACATTTTTATGCATATTCTGACGGAGAAGCTACGGAAATCAAGATGACAGGAGAAGATAATCTCTATACGGGAACGACGGCAAGTATTGATTATATTGTCATTGTTACGGAATCGGGAAATCTGTTTTTGTGGATTGGCGTAATTGTAGGCGTGGTGCTTGCAGGAGCGGTGGTTTTTGTGCTTTGGATGAAGAAAAAGAATACAAAAAAGAGTGTGGAAGCATAAAGCGGAGCGTTACTTGCTTGGAAAAAGCAGGTAACGTTCTTTTTTATATTTACATCGAACAAATGTTCTGTTATAATAAACTCCCAAGGTAAGAGAGGAGAAGCCCATGAGCCAAACAGTGATTTTTCATATTGATGTGAATAGCGCATTTCTTTCGTGGGAAGCAGTGTATCGTTTGCACCATCTGGGCGGAACCCTTGATTTGCGTACCATACCTTCGGCGGTTGGCGGTGATATGTCAAAGCGCCATGGGATTATTTTGGCAAAATCCATTCCTGCTAAAAAATATAACGTTCAGACCGGGGAGCCTGTAACGGACGCCATGCGCAAATGCCCTAACCTTGTGTTGGTTCCGCCCAATTATGAGTTGTATGAGAAGAGTTCTAAGGCATGTATGAATATTTTGCATAAGTATACGGACAAGGTGGAGCAGTACAGTATTGATGAGGCGTTTATGGATATGACGGGAACAGAGGAGCTTTTCGGCACCCCTGTCATTGTTGCTAACGCCATCAAAGATGAGATATACGAAGCTTTGGGATTTAGCGTGAACATCGGCGTATCCTCGAATAAGTTACTTGCTAAGATGGCAAGTGATTTTAAGAAACCGAACCGTGTGCACACTTTATTTCCATGGGAGATACAGGAGAAGATGTGGCATCTTCCCGTAAGGGAATTATTTTTTGTGGGCGGAGCATCGGAGAGAAAATTACAGACACTTGGTATTAAGACCATTGGGGAGTTGGCAAATGCAGATGTGAATGTACTAAAAACGGTATTAAAAAAGCACGGGGAAGTGATTTGGGATTTTGCCAATGGAAGGGATGTGTCGGTGGTGGAAGCGGTTCCTGCCGATAATAAGGGCTATGGGAATTCAACCACAATCGCTTTTGATGTAACGGATGGGGGAACTGCCAAAATGGTATTGCTATCCTTAGCAGAAACCGTTGCGCGAAGACTTAGAAAGGATGAGGCCAGAATAGAAGTGGTGAGCATTAGTATCCGTTTTAATGATTTGTCCTATGTGTCTCATCAGACTGTTCTTGTATCTCCTACCAATATTACGAAGGAAATACATGAAGCGGCCTGCAGACTTTTTGATGAGCTGTGGGACGGGACCCCAATCAGGCATTTGGGCGTTCATACGGGAAGGGTATCAAGAGACGGTAATAACAGACAGCTTTCTTTGTTTGACCATACGGATTATGAAAAATTAGAGAAGTTAGATTATGCAGTGGATAGTATTAGAGAAAGGTTCGGCAGGGACGCCATTGTAAGGGCTTCTTTTTTAAAACAGGATAAGGTTGACCACATGAACGGTGGGGTATCAAGGGAAAAGAGAACGGTAGATTATAGTAATGAGAAGGTGATGTAATGGGATTTCGTTTGGGCGATATAATGGATAAAACAGAAAACGGTCATTTACGGGGCATTCAAAGGGAGATTGCCTGTGAGTGCTGGTTTACCAGTAAGGGAAAGACCATACCGAAGATAATTAAGATTATGGATGGGGAAGGCGTGCTTCATACCATCCGGGATGTACAGTTACTTACTTTAGAAGAAAAGACTTATTCCGGAATACAGACAGTAGAGCATTTGTGCAGAGTAAACCTTGGGGGAAGAATGGAAACAGTAAAGCTTATCTTCACCAAGGACAGTTGCAAATGGACCATAGTAGAGCTGTAAAAGAGTTACTTTCCCAGGGAATTATCCCTGAGAAAGATAGCGCCTGTTAGTTTAAAAGATAGATGGAAAGATTCAAATAGCCGGCAAAGGTTACCCATATAAGATACGGAATCATCAGATAGGCAGCCGTTTTATTGATGTGATAGAAAAGCGTAATACAGTTAAAAATAAGTATCCACAATAATAGCAGCCATAAAAAAGAAAACAGATACCACTCTAAATTAAAGAAAAAAATGGACCAGAAGAAGTTTACAAATAATTGTAATCCGTATACGGAAAGAGCATTTTCTTTTTCTTCAGGCGTGGCATTTGAAGTAAGGATAAGGTAGGAGGCAATTCCCATTAGGATATACAGAATGGTCCATACAATGGGAAAGAGAATTGCCGGCGGCGATAGTGGCGGTTTGATAAGTTCACCGAAGGAACTCATGGCGTTCCTGCTGATAAATCCCGAGATAAGCCCTACAATAAGTGGTATGGCAACACAGATTAGAAAGAGTTTGATTTTTTTGTTCATATATTTTCACCTCCTGTATATCTTATGAATATTTCCACAAAAAAGAAGCATCCTAAGGGTAAAGAAACAGGAAAGAAGGGAATATATGGAATATTCAGATACAGTCAAGCTGTTAAAAGAATGTGATGCAGGAACTAAGATGGGAGTATCCTCCATTGATGATGTGTTAGAAAGAGTAACAAAATCGGAATTAAAGGAGCTTCTACAGGAAACCAAAGGTCACCATGAAATGTTAGGTAATGAAATTCATGAAATGCTCATGGAGCATCATGCAGAGGAAAAAGATCCTAATATTATGGCAAAGGGAATGGCTCATATGAAGACCAGTATGAAGCTTAACATGGATGGAAGTGATGCCACGATTGCAGAGTTAATTACAGACGGATGCGACATGGGAATTAAGTCTTTATGCAGATATTTGAACCAATATAAAAATGCAGATGAAAAGTCACGGGATATTTGCAGGCGACTGATTTCCATAGAGGAAGAATTGGGCAAAGAACTAAGACAATACCTATAAATCTTATTTTGTTATCTTGCATATTTTCATATCTGGGAATAGAATGGACTCGATGATATTCTTTTTGAAATATGGGAGATAAAAATGGCTAAAAATATGACGGAAGGCAAACCTATAAAGCTTATATTACAGTTTGCAATTCCTTTATTAATCGGAAATATATTGCAGCAGACCTATAACTTAATTGACGCCGCGCTGGTGGGTAAGATTTTAGGGGAAAAGGCCCTTGCTGCTGTTGGTGCGTCAAGCAGCGTGCAGTTTTTAGTTATGGGCTTTTGCATCGGAGTCTGTGCAGGATTTGGGGTTCCGGTGGCAAAGAGCTTTGGAGCAGGTAAGCTTAGGGAAATGCGTAAGGATATCTTTAATGCAATCATATTGGTATGCGGCTTGGCAGTGATACTGACAACTGCCTGTGCCGTATTATGCCCTTGGATTTTACATATGCTTTCTGTACCCGGAGATATTTATGCAGATGCCTGTGATTATTTGTTGATTATCTTTTTGGGAATTCCTTTTTCCTTATTGTATAATTTTTTGGCAAGTATTTTAAGGTCCATAGGTGACAGCAGAACCCCGTTTATTTTCTTGGCAGTGTCTACAGTTTTAAATATTGTATTGGATTTGGTCTGCATTCTTGTATTAGGGTGGGGATGCGCCGGTGCAGCCATTGCTACAGTGACGGCCCAGGGCATCAGCGGCATTTGTTGTTTGGTTTACATAATTAGAAAAGTAAAAATTCTGCACTTGGAAAAAGAAGCAAGAAAAACGGACAGAAAATCCTTCGCTAAGATGTTAGTGATGGGATTTCCTATGGGGATTCAATATTCTATCACAGCAATCGGAAGTATGGTAATGCAGTCTGCCAATAATGGTTTGGGCAGTGTATGCGTATCCGGATTTACAGCAGGAATGAGAATCAAGCAGTTTGCCATGTGTCCTTTTGATGCGGTTGCTACGGGAGTATCTGTGTTTGCAGGTCAAAATCTTGGAGCGAAAAAGATGGACAGAGTCCGTAAAGGGATTAAGCAGGGAATTGCCATTTCCGTCCTGTATGGTATTGCAATCGGTCTTGTGTTAATCTTTGGCGGAAGAATGTTAACGCTTATGTTTGTGGACAAGGAAGCAGTAGCAGTTTTGGATGCTTCAGCCAAGTATTTAAGGTGTCTGGGATGTTTTTACTGGGCAATTGGATTTTTAAATGTAGCAAGAATGACGGTACAGGGCTTAGGATATCCGGGAAGAGCTATTTTTTCCGGAGTAACAGAGATGATAGCAAGAATCGTTGTAAGTCTTGTGTTTGTGCCAATGTATGGATTTACAGCCATTTGTTTTGCAGATCAGACCGCATGGGTATCGGCATGCCTCTATATAATTCCAATGTGTATTATCTGTGTGAAAAGTGCTGAGAAGAGTGTTCTTGGCAGTGAAAAGGCAATAGAAAATAATTCGTAATTGGGAAATAAGAAATATGAAAAAATCAGTAATTCTATTAATCATCATATATATTGCATTTATCAGTCTGGGACTTCCTGATTCAGTTCTTGGTTCGGCGTGGCCATCTATGTATGGCGGATTTGGAGTTCCCCTTTCCTATGCAGGAATTCTTACCATGATTACTGCGGGCTGCACTATTATTTCCAGTGTGTTTAGTGCAAGACTGATTAAACGGTTTGGAACCGGATTAGTAACAGCGGTGAGTGTCCTTATGACAGCAGTCGCCCTGTTGGGATATGCTAATGCAACCCGGTTTTATCAGCTTGTGATATTGGCAGTGCCTTATGGGCTTGGTGCAGGAAGTGTGGATGTTGCGTTAAATCATTATGTAACAGTTCATTATAAGGCACGACATATGAGCTGGCTTCATTGCTTCTGGGGTGTAGGTGCTACAGCAGGACCCCTTATTATGGGAGCTTGGCTTGGCGCGGGAAAAAGCTGGAATATTGGGTATATGACACTGGCGATTATTCAATTGGTACTTGCTGCAGGGATGTTTGTTACACTGCCACTCTGGGGGAAGAATGATTCCCACAAGGAAACCGGGGACGGGGAACAAGAAGGTGCAACCAATGAAGATGGTACCAATGAGGGGATTAGCAAATATATCGGTAAAAAGGGAACTTTGTCCGCACTCATTGCTTTTTATGCTTATAATGCATTGGAAGCAACTGCCGGAATCTGGGCGGCAAGCTATTTGGTACTTGGACGTAGTATTGCGGGTGAAACTGCTGCAAAATGGGCTTCTCTATTCTATATGGGAATTACAGGTGGAAGACTGATTTCAGGCTTTATTACAGAACGTTTTGGTGATAAAAATATGATCCGGTTAGGTCATGGTGTCATTGCATTGGGACTTTTATTAATGGTTTTACCAATAACAGATTTAGGAGCATTGCTCGGTCTTATTCTGATAGGAGTTGGATGTGCACCTATCTATCCGTGTTTGATTCATCAGACACCGGAATTGTTTGGCAAAGAGAAAGCCCAATCCATGATTGGGATTCAGATGGCAAGCGCATATATCGGTTGCACTTTAATGCCACCATTGTTTGGTATCATTGGGGATAATATTTCTATTCATTTTTATTCGGTTTATTTGATTGTCATGTTAGCACTGATGTTTGTTACATCGGAGTATTTGAATCGCATGAGAGTGAATAAAAACAGATAAGTAGGTTTACATAATGCAAGTAAAAGAACAGCGATACGAAAACTGCATATTGTGTCCCAGAGAGTGTGGCGTAAACCGTTATGAGAAAACCGGAGCCTGTAAAGTGGGAGCTATGTTAAAGGTTAGCAGAGCTGCTCTTCATATGTGGGAGGAACCTTGTATTTCAGGAACAGAGGGAAGCGGAACCATTTTCTTTAGCGGTTGTAATATGGGCTGTGTTTATTGTCAGAATATAGCTATTTCCACCGGGAAACGTGGAAAAGAGGTTTTTATTGATGAACTTGCTGATATGATGTTAGATTTAATGGGGCAGGGTGCCAATAATATTAATCTGGTAACACCGTCCCACTATGTACCCTCCATTGTGCCGGCAATTAAGCTTGCAAAGAGTAAGGGCATGAATCTCCCCATTGTTTATAACACAAGTGCCTATGAGAAGGTGGAAACGCTTAAGCTTTTAGAAGGGCTTATAGATATTTATCTGCCGGACTTTAAATATTTAGATTCTGAAAGCGGAAAAAAGTATTCCTATACACCGGATTATCCTGAGGTTGCAAAAAAAGCCATTGCTGAAATGGTAAGACAGGTTCCTAAAGTAGAGTTTGACGAAAAGGGTATCATGCAAAAAGGAGTTATTGTGCGTCACTTGCTTCTTCCGGGACATTTGCGGGAAGCAAAGCATATCGTGGGCTACCTTCATGAAACATATGGAGATCAAATCTATATAAGCCTTATGAGTCAGTATACACCTATGAGTGACTTTGAAAAATATCCAAATCTGAATGAAAAAGTCAAAAAGCGCAATTATGATAAACTCATTGATTATGCCGTTTCCATTGGTGTGGAGCAGGCATTTATCCAAGAGGGAGATGTGGCGTCGGAAAGCTTTATTCCGGAGTTTGATATGGAGTAACAATATGGAATCATTATTTTCAATCGTAGAGACCAAACAATTTAAAAATGAAGTAGAAAGAATCCTGCATTTACCGGGATGTGTGGTAAAAAATACCATAGAGCTCACCTTTGTATTGGATAAAGCCATGCCGGGGGAATGGGCGCAAGCTGCTACCAAGGATATTTTAAGCATTCTTAAAAGACATAGCGAAGTGTTCCGTAATATCCGCTTAAACGTAGTGACTTGGGGAGAAAAAGTAACACAGGACGTAATCCCTACAGCGCAGATTGTCATGGGTTCTTATTTTGATCATTGGGAAGAGATAGAGGATAAAAAACGGGCAGGGGAAGAGGAGCTTTATTCTTTTTTACGGTTGTTTCAGGCAAGAAGTAAGATTGTTATTGTATTCAGTAAAGACGGTTTACAACAACAAAATGAAGCAGCCTGCAAGAAGCTGCTTCAACCGTTTTTGGGTAGAAAATTAATTAATCTTCCTTTGTGTCAGAAGTTTTTGTAAAAAGTTCTGCGAATTCCTTTAAGGTGCATGGATACAGTGCTTCACGTGCTTTTGAACCGCTTAAATCAGAATTTGCATATTGTAACAAACTCTTGTATAACCAGACTGCTTCCGGGCAGTCTTTTTTCATAAGTTCGTGGAGTGCTACACCGCAGACCAATACATTGGTATTTGTATCTGTTAAGTGTACTTCATAGATTAATCCCAGTCTATGGTTACGTTCAAAGTTATCGATGGTCTGAACAATCGGTACAATTTGAGTGTCATCTAAAATAGTAGAGCGTGAGTTACTTACAATGCTAAACCACTGAGGAGTAGAGTGGAACTCACACGGAAATTCCTGCAGGGCAGGGTGCTCGTTTCTGATGAATAGTCCCATGGTGCCGATTGGACGTTCCTTTTTCATCCAGTCAGAGATGGACTTAAACATTGGGTAACACCAGAAGTCGGTGCAATATGTACCTTCGATGGAATTAGGATTTTTTTCACTGTCTAAGAACAGAAGCACCTGTTTTCCTTCTTTTGCGGCATCTATGGTGGTGTTTAAATCAGTACAGATTGCAACACCTGTTTCGGTTTTTAAATCTGCGTCATCAACACATTCAGGATAAATCCATAAAGTATATTCATTTCTGATAGGAGTGCCTTCCATACTTACTTCAAGTATTGATCGCTCGGGCTTTGAAAGTTCCGGCACCTGGTAAGTAATCTTACCAAGCTTTGTAACACCATTTTCAATGGTTCCTTCATAAGTAAAGGAGAAACTTTCACAGTTGCCGTTTTCCAAAGTAAAGGCATATTCTATTGTTGGATTTTCGATGACTTTATCCCCATAATAAATAAATGAAATATCAGCATTAAACCGGGAAGCGGCTTTATACACATAGGTAGGGAATTCTGCCTGAATAACTGCCTCAGAACAGAAAGTGCGCCAATCTTTCGCACTGATTAATCCCTTATTTTCCATAAATGAGTTTAATACACCAACCAAAGCAGTTCCCTGACCGGTAAAGTCCTGTAAGTCAAGAATCTGGAAACCTGCCATATGAGGCGTGCGGAGCGCTGTTTCTAATTCATCTTTATAACATGCAACTGCAAGGGCACCGGAAGCCTTGAAATAATCAGGTGCCATGGAAAGCAATCCTTTTTTATCAAGAGCATCGCGGAAGGTTTCAAAGTTACGGGCTTTTAATACACCTGTATATTGTTCGATTTCATTGAAATCAGGGAAGGTTTCATACTGGCCGATTTCATGGGAAACAACAGGGATGTTTGGAATTAATTCGCTCTGTGCTTCCGTTAGTTTTACTTTTTTTACACCGGTACCGTACTGAATCTCAATCATGCCGTCTTCATCAGCCTGTGCTGAGGAAGACTCATAAGAAGGAAAGATGGCTTCTTCATAATTGATATTGGTACAAGGTGCCTTGGTCTGGATATGTCCCTGCGGCTTATCACACATAGCATAAGAGCCGCGGATTTGGCGGTCAATGGTAAAACGGACACCACAGAAGAAGTCATCATTTGGCTGAATGTTAGGAACCCATTGGAAGTTATTGGAACCTTGTGTAAAAAGTACATCAGGCCGTACTTTTTTGTATCTTCCAAGCAGAGCATTAATGGCTTCAGGACTTCCCCATAACTCATTGCCCATGGACATCATGACAAAAGAAGGATGGTTTGAAAATTCATCCAAAATGCGGAAGCCTTCTTCTATCAGATAATTCTGGCCCACTTCATCATGTCCTTCATCACCGGGGGCAGTAAAGGTACCCCAGAAAGGAAGCTCCGGTTCCATATAGATACCCAATAAATCTGCAGCAAGGAATGCAGCATCCGGAGGACAGCAGGTGTGGTAACGGTAGTGGTTAATGCCAAATTCTTTAGAGGTTGACATAACTTTAAGCCATCCGTCCAAATCCATTGGGGCATAGCCTGTCAGTGGGAAAATCATTCCGTCGTGTTTGCCACGTAAAAATGTTTTAGTGCCATTAATATAAAAATGACCCTCTCTTGCAATAAATTCTTTTAATCCGAAATAGGTAATGCGTGTATCGCCGCCAACGGTAACACTAAGCTCATATACATAGGGATCAAATTCATCCCAAAGCAAAGCATTATCACCTAACGGATAGTTAATCTCAATAGTGTTTGTCCCCTTTTGCAAGGTATAAGTGGATTCATAAGAAGGAGCACCTTCGCCATAGCATACAAGTTCGTCTTCAAGGTGCATGGTTCTTGATAAAACACGTACAGGCATATCACCCTCGGTATAAGAATCCACATTTAATGTAATTTTTGCTGATTTTTCTTTGTAATCACAATCACTTCTAAGTTTCGTAATCTGACAGTCAGGATAGAAGGTTAATGTCATTCTTCCCACAATGCCGTTCCAGTTTGTTTGGGTATCGGGAGAAGTCATATGTCCTCCTTTTACCGGATAGTCCACATTACTTACCATAATGGTTAAGGTGTGTGCGGTAGAGGTAATATAATCTGTCAGGTCATAGCGGTGGCTTGTACAAAGACTGTCATAGGTTCCTACAAATTTATCATCTATGTAGACACGGGAGATTCTGGTGCGTTCTAAAGATAAAATTGCTTTTTTGCCTAAATCTTCGGGGGCAAAAGACAAATCCTTTTGAAACCATGCATAGCCTTCATACGCATATAAGTCTGTAAGAAATCCTGTTTCATAATTAGGATTTTCACTTCCTTTTTTTGCCTCAGAGGTAGTAGTTGGAAGACAGATACTGTCGCTAAACGTAAGGGTTTCATAGTGATTCTCAATTCCCTTTTTTTCAGGGTCTAACATAAATCTGTACATACCGTTTAAACGGATTGTTTTTTTCATAATAGTAACCAACCTTTCTGTCGGAAACGACTTCATTATATCTTTACTTATCACTATAGCGGAAAATGGCAGAGGAAACAAGACGCACTATTTAACACAAATTACTATGTTTTTTTGTGCTGATATGCTAGAATGAAAAGCAAGGATTACCATGATAAGCAGTGATATGGAGCAGAGAAGAATGGCAGCAAAGAGTAACCCCATAGAACGAAAGATTACTTATAAAAACATATCGATTCCATATACTTTGATTAAAAGCGCCCGTACTTCTTACGCTATCAGCATTTCTGTTGATAAAGGAGTCGTTATAAGAACCCCTAAGCGTATGAATGAACTGTTCTTAGAAAAGATGTTGCGTGAAAAAGAGGAATGGATTATTACGAAATACGAGGAAGTGTTAAAAGCCCGTGCAAGAAGGGCGTCTTCACCATATAATACAAAGCAAAAAGAGGAAATCAGAAAACGATATATCAAAGCGGCAAGAGAATATTTTCCCAAGCGGGTTCAATATTATGTAAACGAGATATATTGGGAGGATAATGAACTATATGATGAAACAAATCTTCCCTATAGGAGTATTACAATCCGTGAACAAAAGACCCGTTGGGGGAGTTGCAGTTCTAACGGAACCTTAAGCTTTAACGTAAGATTAATGCTTGCGCCGCCTGCTGTTTTAGATTATGTGGTAGTGCATGAATTGTGTCATATTAAGCATATGAATCACAGTAAAGAATTCTGGGAATTGGTGGGCAGTATTTTACCGGATTATAAGGAAAGAAGAAAATGGTTAAAAGAGCATGGAAATGAACTCTATTTGTAATGAATATCATATCAGAACAGAAATGTTATTGGGAAAAGGAAGTATAGAGAGATTGTCAAAAGCCTCCGTTCTTGTTTTTGGAATCGGCGGTGTGGGAGGACATGCCATTGAAGCCCTTGCAAGAAGCGGTGTCGGGAAGTTAACCATTGTGGATCATGATGTGGTAACTCCCAGCAATTTAAACAGACAATTGGTGGCAACCGTAAAAACCATAGGTATGAGTAAGGCCCAAGCCATGAAGGAACGTATTTTGGAAGTGGCTCCGGAGTGTAAAGTCATTGTGAGGGAAGAGTTTTATTTGCCGGAACAGGCCCATTTGTTTGATTTGAAAGAATATGATTATGTGTTAGACGCCATAGATACGGTGTCAGCTAAGATAGATTTGGCAGTAAGATGTGAAAAGCTTGGAGTACCGCTTATTAGCGCTATGGGTGCAGGGAATAAAACAGACCCTGCAAGATTTGAGATAACGGATATTTATAAAACTTCGGTGTGCCCTTTGGCAAAGGTAATGAGACGGGAACTAAAGGCAAGAGGAGTGAAACATTTAAAAGTGGTATATTCCAAAGAAGAGCCGGTTTTGCCATATAACCCTGAAAGCATTAAGGAGGGAAGCAGACCTTCACCGGGAAGCTGCGCTTTTGTACCAAGTGTGGTAGGACTGATTATGGCAGGTGAAGTGGTACGTGGATTATGTAAACCGAATGAGATATAATTTTTTTCACAAATGATTAGGTATATAAAGTAGATAATATATGGAGGAAGGTTACAAATGGAAGAAAGAATTTTAATGAATCAGGTGGGCTACAGACCGGGTGATGTTAAGCATGCTGTTTTAAAAGATGGTGTGTATGACACATTTAAAGTAGTGGATGAAGCAGGAAAAACAGTGCTTGAAGGAAAAGTTACAGGACCTGTTCATAATGAGAATGCAGGAGAAGATAATTATCTTGCAGACTTTTCTAAAGTGTCAGAGCCCGGTAAGTATTATCTGATTGCAGGTGATGTGAAATCAGAAGCAATTTGTGTGGGAGAAAACGTATATCAGGATTTATTATATGATATCACCAGATTTTTCTATTTACAGCGTTGCGGATGTGAGATTCCAGCAGAACTTGGTGGCAAATTTGCCCACAAGAGTTGTCATGATACCAAAGCAAGAATTTACGGAACAGATACGTTTATTGATGTAAACGGCGGATGGCATGATGCAGGGGATTACGGAAGATATGTTGCACCGGCAGCAATGACGGTTGCACAGTTGCTTCTTGCATATCAGAATAGTGAAAAGCTTAGAAAACTTGAACTTAATATTCCGGAATCAGGACGTGCTTTGCCGGATGTCTTAAGTGAAATCAAATATGAGCTTGACTGGATGTTAAAGATGCAGGATCGGGTGACAGGCCAGGTGTATCATAAAGTTACCTGTGCATCCTTCCCGGGCTTTGTAATGCCTGAGTACGAAACAGAAGAATTAATTATTTCCCCTGTTTCCGTAACAGCAACAGCCACCTTTGCGGCAAGTCTTGCCATGGCATCATCTTTTTATGAAGATTATAATGAAGCTTTTTCAAAGACATTGTTAGATGCTGCAAAAAAAGCATATGGGGCTTTGGCAGGAATGAGCATGCCGGGAGGATTTAAGAATCCTTCTGATATTGTAACAGGAGAATATGGGGACCCTGTTGACAGGGATGAACTTTACTGGGCAGCAGCAGCCCTCTATCAGGCAACAGGAATGGAACAGTACCGTAAGGACTTTGAAGCACTTGCAAAAGAACAGATTATGCATGGCTATGGTTGGGAAGATGTGGCAACCTACGGAAATCTTGCATACTTAAGCGCACAATATCCAAAGGATGAAGCTCTTGTAGAAGCAATCAAGAAGGATATGACAGCACTTGCCGATAAGTACCTGGAAATTGGTAAAAAGGACAGCTATGAATGTTGTTTGGATGAATACAAATGGGGAAGTAATTTATACCTTGCAGAAATAGGAAGCCATCTGTATGATGCGTATGCTTTAACAGGCAATGAAGAATATTTGAAAGCTGCATGGGAACAGTTCCATTATCTTATGGGAAAAAATCCTACGGGATATTGTTATGTGACAGGATATGGATACAAGGCACCTGTTTATCCTCATCACAGACCAAGTGTCGCAGCAGATTCACCAATGCCGGGAATGCTTGTAGGAGGACCGGACTGTGGTCTTCATGATCCGGATGCCGTAGAGCATTGTACAGGAAAGCCGGCGGCGAAGTGTTACATTGATGTATTAGGAAGTTACTCTACCAACGAGGTTACAATTTATTGGAATTCAGCGTTGATTTATTTAATGCTTATGTTAAAATAAATTACATAAAAAAGAGGGAATGAGGATAAAAACATGTTATTCAGATGTACGAATTGTTTCGGAAATGTGGTATACAGTCCTGAAACAGGGAAAATGTTTTGTCCGTATTGTAGTGGAACTGATACACAGGAAACCTTGGCGGTTCCAAATACGGTAAACTGTGTGAACTGTAGTGGTGAAATTCAGGTAAATGATTTTACCAGTGCGACAAAGTGTGCTTATTGCGGCAGCTATATGATTTTTGATGAGCGCGTAAACGGTACATTTACACCACATCTTATTATGCCGTTCAAATTAGGCAAAGAACGTGTAAAAGAGATTATGAGAAAAGAGTTTGGCAAGAAACTTTTTGCTCCGGATGACTTCTTATCAGAAGTCAAGCTTTCTACCATGGAAGGTATGTACGTTCCGTTCTGGATGTATGACTTTGATACACATTATAATTTCCAGGGAAGAGGAACGAAGGTACGTTCTTGGCGTAGAGGAAATACCCAGTATACAGAGACTACATATTATAATGTATTAAGAGATATGGATGCTTCTTTTGAAAAGATTCCTGTAGATGCTTCCTATGCAATGGAAGACAGTACCATGGACTTGTTAGAGCCGTATAATTACACTGCCCTTGAACAATTCCAGGAAAAATATATGTCAGGATTTTTCTCTGAAAGATATAATTATACTGCAGAACAGCTTGAACCGCGTGCGAGTGCAAAGGCACAAAATGATACGGAAGCCTTAATGCAAAAGACACTTGGAGGATATGCTACCATGGTGCCTGTATCTAAGAATATGAACGTGACAAGAAAAGCTACCCAGTATGCCTTACTTCCGGTATGGACCTATATCTACAAGTACAATAATCAGTTATATCCGTTCCAGATTAACGGACAGACCGGTAAGGTTGTAGGTAATGTACCGATTTCCAAGAAAAAGGCAGTAGCTTATACTGCAACAACTGCCGTAGTGTGGCTTGCAATCGGCTTATTAATCAAAGGAATATTGGGGGGATTTTAAATGAGAAACTATTGGAAACATTTCAGAATCCCATTCATTATCATGATTGTGTTGGCACTGGTATTTGGTGGGATAACAATTTTTAAAGGTTCAAAAGAGGTTAAAAGAACCAACGATGAACCGGGTGAACAAAGAGTTTTTGACTATGCGGATGTACTTTCTGATTCGGAAGAAAAGAAGCTTGAGAAGTTAATTGCCAAGAAGCAAAAACAGCTTGGCGGCGATATTGTTCTTATGACAATTGAGCAACGTTTACAGGATGAGTCAGATGATTACGAATATCCGGAGTACTATTATAGCGAAGCTAATCTTGACTTGGCTGAAGATATTTATGATGCTCTTTCTTTCGGTTATGATGTACCGGGTGGAAATGGTTTTATCTATCTTGATAACTACTATGAGCAGGAAGACAGTTATCAGTATTCTTCCATTTTTGCATCAGGAGAATGTTATCACGAGTTTACAGATTCAGAAATGGATGATGTTATTGCAGACACCAATGATGATGTGGAAGATGATCCATATGATGCCTATTGCGACATGATTAACCAATCAGTGCGTGAAATGAGCAAGGGTGGTATTGACATACCTGTTTTGCCGATTATTGTAATTGTAGCAATCATTACAATTGTGTTCTATGCAAGACATGGAAGCAAGGCTAAGGCAAAGAAGACAACGGCAGCCAATACTTATATTGCCAATAATGCACCTCGTATGAATCAGGTACAGGATATTGCATATGATAAGAAGGTAGTTACAAGAAGAATTGAAAGCAGCAGCGGCGGTCGTAGTGGCGGCGGAAGCAGAAGTGGCGGAGGCTCCAGAGGCGGCCGAAGCGGCAGAAGATAATATGGATAGGATGAAGGGTACTGTGTTTGCAGTGCCCTTTAAATTTGCGTGTTATGCGAACGCGGGGTCTACAGAAGTGAAAAGTGGATGTGGGACCCCGCGAGTTGTTTAAAATGGATGATTTCTGTGACAAAAAGAGACTGTGGGGGTACAGGAAAGACAAAAGTGACGTAGGACCCCGTTATAATGAAAAAGAGGGGTCTGGGAGAAAAATAAGAGCGCGTGTGCCCCAACGCTACCGGATATAGGATAGCGGTATAGATAAGATAAATGAAAAGTCAAAAGGTAATGTAAAGAATAAATAAAAAATCCTGCTCACATGACGGTATGAGCAGGATTATTAATTCAATCTTATTATGCCATTGCGTTAACAGCTTTTGTAAGGCGGGATACTTTTCTAGAAGCGTTATTTGGGTGATATACGCCTTTAGTAGTAGCCTTATCAATTGTGCTAGTAGCTTCTAATAAAGCAGCTTCGGCAGCAGCCTTATCTTTTGCATCGATAGCAGCGTAAACTTTCTTGATAGCTGTTTTAACACCTGAACGGATTGCTTTATTTCTATCAGCTTTAGTTTTTGTTACTAAGATTCTTTTCTTTGCAGATTTGATGTTTGCCACAGTGAACACCTCCAATATAATGGTCTATTTTTTATCAGTTCGTTTATATTAATTCCGGACACGGACGTACTAACATAAACATACGCATATTATTTTAGTTAAGACTTGCCATTCTGTCAATACATAATTTGAAGAAATTTGAAAAAAATAATGAATAATCTAAAAGAATTAAAATAGGTGCAGGAGTGAAATAAATTCGTATATGGAAAGATTTCAGATTAGAACAGATTTGGCGTTGGAAGCAAGGGAAAGTGTGGGGGAAGGAGCAGAGTCCATTCATGGAGTAAGGATGGAAGAATATACGATTCCTACTTCAGAAATTCATGTTACCAAGGTGATGATTGAATCAAAAAACGGAGCACGCATGATAGGAAAACCTATGGGGACGTACATTACCTTGGAAGCGCCGAATCTGTTAGAGCCGGATGAGGATTATCATGCTGAAGTGTCAAGAGAGATTGCAAAGCATGTAAAGTCATTAATCCCGGGAATACGTCATGAAAAGTCTATTCTGGTAGTGGGGCTTGGGAACAGGGAGGTTACGGCGGATGCATTAGGCCCCAGAAGTGTGGATAATCTCTTAATTACCCGTCATGTCATGGAACAGTTTGGCCCCGCCGCTTACGATAAGGATAAGATGCATAAGATAAGCGCCATTGTGCCGGGGGTTATGGCACGCACGGGGATGGAGGCATGCGAAATCGTAAGAGGTATTGTGGAACAGACAAAACCGGATGTGATTGTTGCCATTGATGCTTTGGCAGCACGAAGTACCAAACGATTAAACCGTACCATACAGATTACCAATACGGGAATTCATCCGGGTTCAGGGGTTGGGAATCACCGTAATGCGTTAACAGAGGAGAGTTTGTCGATTCCCGTCATTGCAATCGGAATTCCTACTGTTGTGGATGCTGCCAGTATCGTAAATGATGTACTTGAAAAGAATCAATTGCCTCTTTTTACGGGAGAACTGGCAAATTTTTATGTAACGGGAAAGGATATTGATGAGATTATAAAAAAATTAAGTTTTACCATTTCAGAAGCGTTGAATCAGGCATTTGACATGTGATTTGTGCATATATTAATATGACGCAACGATTGACTTTATTATTAAACTTCTCAAATTGCGGGAAATGGAGAAAACATATGAAGCCTTCCAAGGAATTACTGGTGACCATAGGGGTGACCGTATTATGTTTTTTAATCATGGTGCCAAGCAGGATTATTGCGCCTGTATGGGAGTTTGCAAAAAAAGAAGTAAACGAGGGTTATAATATCAGGGTGCAATCTTTTATAGGAATGCTTCCTTTATATCAATATAGTTTTTATCAGGTGGAAAATACCTTGCCTCAGGAAAGCAGGGCTTTTTTGAATATGATATTAAATGCAGTGGAGGCAGGGGATATTCTTGTAGCAGATGCGGATTCAGCATCGGTTGAAATAAGCGAAAACACGGGAGAGATTATAGCCGGTGTGGAATTAGAAAATGCCTCTAAGGACTCAAACGGACAGACGGAAGACAGGCCCGATGATGATGCGTTGACGGCTACGGAACAATTACAGACTACGGAACAATCATTGCCTATGGAAGAACCGCCGGCCACGGAACAAGCGCCGATTGAGGAACAACAGACGTTAGTTTCGGAAACAATTCCGGTACTTCCGATTAAGAAAATGGAGTACGATATGGCACAGTTTCGTGATTTTGAATTATTAAAGCAGGAATTTTATGCCATTGATCCAACAACTGCGGCGTTAGAAAGCAGATTCAATTTGGATAGTTTGCTAGGATATGATATGCGGTTAAATGAGGGTGAAGAAAAGCCAAAGATATTAATATACCATACACATTCCCAAGAGGGATTTGCGGATTCGGTCCGGGGAGATTCTTCCACAACAGTGGTAGGAGCAGGGGAAAAATTAGCAGAAGTATTACGGGAATATGGGTTTGATGTAATCCATCATACCGGTGAGTATGACAAGGATAACAGGGATTATGCATATTCTAAATCAGCGCCGGCTTTAGAACAATTGCTCGCGGATAATCCGGAAATAGAAGTTATTATTGATTTGCACAGAGACGAGGTAGCAGAGGGAACCAAGCTTACAACACAAATAGATGGTGTAACCATGGCAAAATTTATGTTTTTTAATGGTTTGTCCTATAACAGCAAATCAGGGGACATTACATATTTGAAAAATGATAATCTTTCTGAAAATCTGGCATTTTCTTTTCAGGCTCAGGTCATTGCAAATGAATATTATCCGGGTCTTACCAGACGAATCTATTTAAGAAGTTACCGTTATAATATGCATTATCGGGGAAAGAGTATGTTGGTAGAGTTAGGTGCACAAACCAATACCGTAGAAGAAGTTATGAATTCCATAGAGCCGCTTGGGGCCATTATTGCCATGACCTTGTGGGGGTATGCAACACAGGAGTAGCCCCTTAAGAACATTACGAAGAAAACATAGACAAAAACGGAATCCGTATGCTATATTTATGGGTGTATGTCAATTTGTGAGCATATGGAGGAACCATCATTCATGGATCAGAGTAAAATTAGAAATTTTTGTATTATTGCACATATCGATCATGGTAAATCAACACTTGCCGATCGTATTATAGAAAAAACCGGATTATTAACCAGTCGTGAGATGCAGGCCCAGATTCTTGACAATATGGATTTGGAAAGAGAACGCGGAATCACGATTAAGGCTCAGTCTGTAAGAACTGTATATAAGGCAAAAAACGGTGAGGAATATATTTTTAACCTGATTGATACACCGGGACATGTTGACTTTAACTATGAGGTAAGCCGTAGTCTTGCTGCATGTGACGGCGCTATTCTGGTAGTGGATGCTGCCCAGGGAATTGAAGCCCAGACTTTGGCCAATGTATACCTTGCCCTTGACCATGACCTTGATGTATTTCCGGTTATTAATAAAATCGATTTACCAAGTGCCGAGCCTCAAAGGGTTATAGATGAGATTGAAGATATTATCGGGATTGAGGCACAGGATGCACCGCTTATTTCTGCAAAAAACGGAATCGGAATTGAAGAAGTGCTTGAAGCAATTGTTGAGAAAATTCCTGCTCCTAAGGGTGATGCAAAAAAGCCCCTTCAGGCGTTGATTTTTGATTCTTTATATGATTCCTATAAAGGTGTTATTGTATTTTGCCGAATCATGGAAGGCAGTGTAAAAAAAGGTACTCCCATTAAGATGATGGCAACAGGTGCTACGGCTGATGTTGTGGAGGTAGGATACTTTGGCGCGGGACAGTTTATTCCCTGTGATGAATTATCGGCAGGTATGGTAGGTTATATTACTGCGTCCATTAAAAATGTAAAGGATACGGCAGTAGGCGATACGGTTACCAATGCCCAAAATCCTTGCGACAAGCCGTTACCGGGATATAAAAAAGTACAGTCCATGGTATACTGCGGTATGTATCCGGCAGACGGTGCAAAATATCCTGATTTAAGAGATGCCTTGGAAAAGTTACAGTTAAATGATGCTTCTCTTCATTATGAACCGGAAACATCCATTGCGTTGGGATTTGGATTCAGATGTGGCTTCTTAGGACTTTTACATCTGGAAATTATTCAAGAGCGTTTGGAAAGAGAATATAACTTAGACCTTGTAACCACAGCTCCGGGCGTTATCTATAAAGTCCATAAAACGGATGGTGAGGTGATTGACCTTACCAATCCAAGCAATCTTCCGGACCCGACAGAAATCGACTATATGGAAGAGCCTATTGTCAGTGCTGAGATTATGGTGACAAAAGAGTTTGTGGGTTCTATTATGGAATTGTGTCAGGAACGCCGCGGACGTTACATTGACATGGAATATATGGAAGAAACAAGAGCACTTTTAAAATATGAGCTTCCGTTAAATGAGATTATCTACGATTTCTTTGATGCCTTAAAATCCCGTTCCAAAGGATATGCTTCTTTTGACTATGAGATGAAGGGTTATGAAGAAAGTCAGCTTGTAAAATTGGATATTTTGATTAACAAGGAAGAAGTGGATGCCCTGTCCTTTATTGTACACAAGGATTCTGCCTATGAAAGAGGCAGAAAAATGTGTGAGAAGTTAAAAGATGAGATTCCACGCCATTTGTTTGAAATTCCGATTCAGGCAGCAGTGGGTGGTAAGGTAATTGCCAGAGAAACTGTAAAAGCCATGCGAAAAGACGTACTTGCAAAATGTTACGGCGGTGATATTACCCGTAAGAAGAAGCTTTTGGAAAAACAAAAGGAAGGCAAGAAGCGTATGCGTCAGATAGGTAATGTGGAAATACCACAGAAGGCCTTTATGAGCGTATTAAAATTAGATGAAAAATAAACCAATAAGGCATTGGAGTCAGACATAAGATTTCAATGCCTGTTTTACTATTTGAGGAGGAAAGTGTGATGACAGAAAAAAAACCATTGTCCCTATATGTGCATATTCCTTTTTGCATAAAAAAATGCTTATATTGTGATTTTTTGTCCTTTCCTCTGAAATCACAGACACAAAATATTGAGAATTATGTTAACCAACTTTGCCGTGAAATTGAGTATAAGAACAGTCAATATAGTGGCGAAGAATACCGGGTAATATCTGTGTTTTTTGGCGGTGGTACACCAAGCAGTATAGATGCCCGTTATATTGAAAAAATATTATGTAAACTAAGGGGCGTTTTTTCTTTTGACAAAGATGCTGAGATTACCATTGAGGTGAATCCGGGTACGGTGGATGAAGATAAGCTAACAACTTATTACAAAGCGGGGATTAACAGATTAAGCTTTGGACTTCAATCTGCATGTGACGAGGAATTAAAGACCTTGGGAAGAATCCATAATTATGACACCTTTGAAAAAAACTTCGCCTTAGCAAGAAGGGTAGGATTTACCAATATTAATGTGGATTTAATGTCAGCTATTCCCAATCAGACGGTTGCGTCCTGGGAATGGAATCTGAATCAAATTATCAGGTTGAATCCGGAACATATCAGTGCTTATAGTCTGATTGTGGAAGAGGGGACGCCTTTTTATGATATGGAACTTAAGCTTCCTTCGGAAGAAGACGAAAGAGCCATGTATGCCATGACGGGAGATAAGCTTTTAACGGCGGGATATGAACAGTACGAAATTTCCAATTATGGGAAACCGGGATTTGAGTGTAAACATAACATTGTATACTGGAAGCGTGGTGATTATCTTGGCTTTGGCATTTCGGCAGCATCCCTTGTGGGAAATCTCCGCATCAGTAATGTAACAAGCATGGAAGACTATCTTTTAGGACAATATGAGGATACGGAAACGAAGGAGTTATTGAGCTTACAGGAAGAAATGGGTGAAGCAATGTTTCTTGGTCTTAGAATGACAGAAGGCGTGAGTGAAGAAGCATTTGTAAAAAGATACGGAATCACCATAACGGACCAATATCCGGGCGTAATTGAAAAATATGTCAGACAGGGATTGTTAGAAAGAAGAAAAGGACATATTTTTTTAACCAAAGAGGGTATGAATTTAGCCAATGCGGTAATGTGTGAGTTTGTGTGATGTGAATAGAATTTATCTTGCAGTAACATATGTAATTATTATATAATAAAGTGATAGCTTATCCTGAATGTTTGGGAAAGGCACTTATGGAGTCCCAATGTCATAGAATGTATAAATTGACTTTGGGGGCTTTAAGAGTGAAAACCTTTAAACAGCCTTTATCAGGAGAGGAAGAAGCTTATTACATCCGCGCGATGCATCAGGCGGATGAGGAAGAAGCAAGAAAAGCCCGTTTAATACTGATTGAACGGAATCTGCGTCTGGTGGCGCATATAGCAAAAAAATATCAAAACTGTGAAGAAGACCCCGAGGATTTGATTTCCATTGGAACCATAGGACTTATAAAAGCAATTGATACCTTTAACGGAGAAAAAGGAAGTAAACTTGCAACGTATGCCGTCAGATGTATTGAGAATGAATTGCTTATGATGCTTAGGAATAAAAAGAAGATTTCAAGGGAAGTGTCATTATATGAACCCATTGGAACGGATAAAGAGGGGAATGAAATCAATCTGCTTGATATTATCGTCCAAGAGCAGCCCGATGTTGTAGAGCAGATGGAACAAAAAAAGAACCTTGGAAAACTTGCCGGTTTGATAGATTCTCTTTTGACAGAACGGGAAAAAGAGATTATTTGTTTAAGATACGGGATTATGGGTGTAAAAGAAAAGACCCAACGTGAAATTGGAGATAGATTGCATATTTCCAGAAGTTATGTATCAAGGATAGAAAAAAGAGCATTATTTAAGCTTCGCGAGGGGCTTATGCAGGAGTAAGACACTATAAGAAAAGGGGATACGGAGGTTACTTATGCAATTTGTAAAAAGTGCTGATTTAAAGAAAGGAATGCGTCTTGCAAGACCGATTTACAACAGAAACGGTGTATTGCTTTACGAAAGGAATTCGAAGTTGACGGAACAGGGTATCAGCAGTATCCGTAACTTTGGACTTATTGGTATTTTTGTTTTGGAACCGGCGGAACCGGTGCCTCCTATGACGCAGGACGATATCGATTTTGAACGTTTCCAGACCATGAATGTGTATGCAATTCAGGAGGAAATGAATTATATTTTAGAGCGCAAGCGTGTTGCCAAGATGCAGGTAATTGCTGCGAATATTATCCGTAGTTACGGGCATTTGGAGAAGAAGATTAATTTTATCCAGAATTTAAGAAGTAAAGAAGACAGAATATATAAGCATTCTTTGAATGTTGCCATTCTTTGTGCCATGATTGGTCACAGAATGAATATCAAAGTAGATGAGCAGTTAGATACAGTTATTGCGGCGGTTGTTCATGATATTGGAAAGAGAACACTTCCGAAGAATATTATGGATAAGGATGTCTTAACAGAAGAAGATTTGGCAATGGAGCGTATGTGTGAGATTTCAGGCCATAATCTGTTGGATAACGTATTCGAATCCAATGCAGGAATTAAGAGAATCTGCGTGCAGACAAGAAAAGCTTTGGATGATTACCAGAATCATCAGCCAATGCAGCAAAAAATTGTAATCGGAGCTAAGATATTACTGGTAGCAGAAACCTATGATACCATGACAGCCATGAAGATGGAAAGTGAACCATCCAGTGAAGTAAAAGCAATCCGTTATTTGATGGATAATCCGGAATTGTTTGAACCGCGTATTGTGGAAGCTTTGATTCAGTCCATCCATATTCTGGCACCCGGTACTTGTATCGAATTGAATACCGGCGAAAAGGGACTGGTTATTACAGCAAATCCGTTTAATATATTAAGACCTGTTGTATTAGGATTTAACAACAATAAGGTAATGGATTTAAGCAATGAAAGAGCTTATAAGGATATCCATATCAAAGATATCATGAAGACCATGGATAACAGATATATTATGGATACATCAATTTTACGTAAAAATGGTATTGAGGTGGAAGAACCGGAATATGTACCATACGAAGAATACGAGGAATATGTTCCGGGAATGTTCTAGGAATACAGTACTTTGGAGGAAACAATAAATGGAAGATATTGCATTATTGCTTAAGGAAGCAAAGGAAGCTGAAGCAAGCGATTTGCACATTACAGTAGGCGTACCGCCGAAAATGAGAATAAACGGAACCTTAGTTACCATGAATCATGAAAAAATCATGCCACAGGTTGCTATGGACATTGCCAGACAAATTATGAATGAAAAGCAGTGGGATATCTTTGAAGAACGTGGCGAACTGGATATGTCTTTTTCCATTCAGTCATTGGGACGTTATAGAGTAAATGCCTATAAGCAGAGAGGTTCTGTTGCATTGGCGTTGCGTCTGGTAGGTACTGCTGTACCACCGGCTGAAGAACTGGGGATACCGGAATCCGTCATTGATTTGTATCAGAGAAAAAGAGGCCTTGTGTTGGTAACAGGTCCTACCGGTAGCGGTAAATCTACAACACTTGCAGCAATTATTGATAAAATTAATAATAACAGGGAAGCGCATGTCATTACCCTTGAAGACCCGATTGAATATTTACATCAGCATAAGCAGAGCATGGTAAATCAAAGAGAAATCGGATTGGACTCAAAGACATATGCCAATGCATTGCGTGCGGCATTAAGAGAAGACCCGGATGTAATATTGGTGGGTGAGATGCGAGACTTTGAAACCATAAGCGTTGCTATTACAGCTGCGGAGACAGGACATTTGGTATTGTCTTCCTTACATACAATAGGAGCTGCAAGCACGGTGGACCGTGTGATTGACGTATTTCCACCCCATCAGCAACAGCAGATTCGTGTACAGCTTGCCAATGTTTTGGAAGCCGTTGTTTCACAACAGTTAATCCCTACGGCAGACGGAAACGGAAGAGTCGCAGCCTTTGAAGTAATGCATAGCAATCATGCGGTAAGAAATCTGATCCGTGAAGGTAAGACCCATCAGTTGTTGGGTGTTATGCAGACCAACCGTAAACTTGGTATGATTACCATGGATGAAGCGATTATGCAACTATTCCAGGAAGGTAAAATAACAGCGGATATGGCCATTCAGTTTGCGGGAGAACCGGAAGCAATGATGACCAAATTAGGAACAAGACGAATGATTTAAATCTTTTACAAGGGCGGGGAGGCCCGCCTTTGTATATCTTTTTTTCTTCATATTATAATATCTTTTTTTCTTTTTATTTCCAAATTTTATTATAAAGACTAAGTGTCTGATTATAATGAAAAAATTAGAAGGAGGAGTATGTATGTACAGTACAATACTGTCAGCAGCCTGCCACGGAATTGACAGCTATCTTGTAAACGTGGAAGTGGATGCATCTACAGGTCTGCCCGGATTTGATATGGTTGGCAGTCTGGCAAGTGAGGTAAAAGAAGCAAGGGAAAGGGTAAGGGTTTCACTAAAAAACAGTGGAATTAAGATTCCACCGGTAAGAGTTACAGTGAATCTGTCTCCGGCAAATGTCCACAAAGGAGGGTCCGGGTTTGATTTGCCCATAGCAATTGGAATTTTATGTGCACTGGAAAAAATAAAACCGGATTGCGTAAAAGATATTTTGCTTTTGGGAGAATTGGGGCTTGATGGAAAAGTTAGAAAAGTGAAGGGAATTCTTCCTATTGTAATGGAAGCAAAAGCAAGAGGAATATGTAAGTGTATTATTCCGATGGATAATTATCCGGAAGCCATTCAGGTAGATGGGATGGAAGTATACGGAGTGTCAGAGCTTTTGGAGACTTTGGAATATTTGCAATGTTCTGTGAAGGAGCAAAAAGAATTACAGTGCAAACAAAGGAGTGGGCTTACCAAAAAGAGAATCATGTTACCTAAGGAGAGTGAACTTGATTTTTCACAGCTGATAGGTCAGGAACATGCAAAAAGAGCGGCCATGATTGCGGCAGCGGGACATCACCATTTATTGTTATCAGGCCCTCCGGGGAGTGGTAAGACAATGCTCGCCAAGCGGATTACCACAATTTTACCATCCTTAAAATCTGACGAAAGTCTTGAAGTTTCAAAAATCTATAGTATAGCAGGTCTGCTAACGGAGGAATCACCTTTGATTCAAGTACCTCCGTTTTATAATCCACATCACACAATTTCACCAGTAGCCTTTGCGGGAGGAGGAAAAAATCCCGTGCCCGGAATGATAAGCCTTGCACATAAAGGAATTCTGTTTTTGGACGAATTGCCGGAGTTTAGGCGGGAAGTTTTAGAAATATTAAGACAGCCATTGGAGGATAGAAAGATTCATATTTCCCGTAGCAGCGGAAGTTATTGTTATCCGGCTTCTTTTTTGCTTGTTGGGGCCATGAACCCATGTCCTTGCGGATATTATCCTGACAGAAACCGGTGTACGTGTTCAGAACAGGAGGTAAAGAAGTATGCAGGAAAGATTTCGGGGCCCATACTGGACAGAATTGACTTGCGTATCTATACGAACCGGATTATGCCGGGGGAATTATTGCAAGAGAGGGAAGGGTTATCCAGCAGTCAAATGAAGGAGAAGGTAATTAGGGCGAGAAAAATACAGGAGATGAGGTTTGAAAGCCAAAGCCATTACAACGGGGAAATGAATACGGATGAGATTAAGAAGTATTGCGTGTTAAGTGATGAACTTCATGGCCTTGTGGAGAAGCTATACCAAAGCTTGAATTTGAGCGCGCGCTCTTATGGGAAGATGTTAAAGGTTGCAAGAACCATTGCTGATTTAGAAGGGGAGCCGATAATCAAAAAAGAACATTTGATGGAGGCCGGTATGTATCAGGAATGGCAGGGAGGTATATAGGATGAATGCGGATGAACTAATGCTTGGATTACAGATGATGAAAGGGATTGGGAACGTAAGTATCTTACGGCTTACACAAAATGTGGCAACGCAAATGGGAATCGAAGACTGGCTTACACATCCTTTTGAAGTGTTAAGGGAAATATGGCGGCTTCCTATCCAAAAGGTGGAAGAAATTCTTCCTAAAAGAGAAAGCAAGGCATTTGAAGAGGGACGGAAAAATAATTCTTTTAACCAAATATTATGTGAAAAGAAAAAAATGCAGGAATCAGGGGTTTGTTATTTACCTATATTTCATTCCCGGTATCCTAAAAAATTATTGGATATTACAGACCCGCCCATGGCAGTATTTGTAAAAGGTGAGATAAATTGTTTGAAAAAACCATGTGTTGCAGTAATAGGTGCCAGAATATGTTCTGAGTACGGAAGCTATGTGGCAAGATGTTACGGGAAAAAACTGGGAGAGGCAGGTGTAACGGTTGTAAGCGGTATGGCTGCAGGAATAGACGGCATAGCCCAAAGGGCTGCACTACAGGCGGGAGGAGCAAGTCTTGGTGTGTTGGGATGCGGAGTGGACGTTTGTTATCCCCCTGAGAACAGGGAGTTATATCATTTGTTACAGGAATCTGGCTGCTTAATATCAGAGTATTTTCCAAAAACGAAAGCAAGTGCCGGACATTTTCCCATGCGAAACAGAATCATAAGTGCATTGTCAGATGCGGTCATTGTAATAGAAGCGAGACAAAAAAGCGGCACCCAGATTACTGCAGACTTAGCATTGGAACAGGGCAAAGAAGTGTATGCCGTTCCCGGCAGGGTAACGGACAGTTTAAGCACCGGTTGTAATATACTATTATCCCAGGGCGCAGGCGTCGCGCTTTCACCGGACAGAGTGTTAGAGGAATTGTGGGGCAACCCCGTTTGGAAAGAAAAAGAGACTGTAGATACAAAAGCAAAGGAGCAGGGATTGAGAAAACTGATCTTGGATGCTCTGGACATTACACCAAAATCTTTGGAAAAGATTTATGATGAAGTTAGCACAAAAGCAGAAGCGAAAAAAGAATTAAAGGAAGTGGCAGCAGTCATAATGGAATTGTGTATGGAAGGGAAGGCAAAACAAAATTATGTAAACTTCTTTTCCTTAAAAAACTAAAACTTCCCATTTATTTCAGAAATATTTTCTTGCAAAGGTATAAAATATAGTGTATAGTAGCAACCGACATGCGCTCAAAACGCAAATAAAAAAAGAAGTGTGAAATGGGGAAACCAAATGGCAAAGTATCTGGTAATAGTGGAGTCTCCTACGAAAGTAAAGACCATTAAAAAATTTTTGGGAACAAATTATGAAGTTGTGGCAAGTCAAGGACATGTCCGCGATTTACCTAAATCCACATTGGGAATTGATGTGGAAAACGGGTATGAGCCAAAGTATATCACTATCAGGGGAAAAGGTGATATTTTGGCAAACTTAAGAAAAGAAGTAAAAAAAGCAGAAATTGTATATCTTGCAACTGACCCCGATCGTGAAGGGGAAGCAATTTCATGGCATTTGTATCATGCCCTGAAACTTGAAAATAAAAAAGTATTCCGTATTACCTTTAATGAAATCACCAAGAATGCGGTAAAAGAATCATTAAAGAGTGCCCGTGAAATCAAGATGAATCTAGTGGATGCACAGCAGGCAAGACGTGCACTTGACCGTATGGTTGGTTATAAGATTTCACCTCTTTTATGGGCAAAAATTAAGCGTGGACTTTCAGCAGGAAGAGTACAGTCGGTGGCGTTGCGTATTATTTGCGACAGGGAAGCGGAAATTGATTCTTTTATTCCGGAAGAGTATTGGACTCTTGATGCCAAATTAAATATGGAAGGCATTAAGAAACCGTTTGCGGCTAAGTTTTATGGTGATGAGCAGGGTAAAATTACTGTTCGTGATAAGGAAACGGTTGATAAAATAGTTGCAGAGCTTAAGAAGCATACACCTAAGGTAATTGATATTAAGAATGGTGAACGTGTGAAAAAGGCACCACTTCCGTTTACAACTTCTACATTGCAGCAGGAAGCCAGTAAAGTTTTAAATTTTTCTACCCAAAAGACCATGCGTATTGCCCAAAAGCTTTATGAAGGTGTGGATATTAAGGGAAGCGGAACCGTAGGTCTGATTTCTTATTTGCGTACGGATTCAACCAGAGTATCTGTAGAAGCGGAAAATATGGCAAGGGATTATATTGTGAAACAGTACGGAGAGAGTTATGCAGCACCTTCCGGAAATGACAGAAAGTCTGAACGTAAAATTCAGGATGCCCATGAAGCAATCCGTCCCACTGACTTAGATAGAAATCCGGCTAATTTAAAAGATTCTTTATCCCGTGATGAACTCAGATTGTATCAGTTAATATGGAAGAGATTTCTTGCAAGCCGCATGATGCCGGCAGTATATGAGACAACGTCGGTAAAAATCGGAATCGGAACATATATTTATAATACGGCCACTTCAAAACTCAAATTTGAAGGCTTTATGAGTGTATATACACAGGAAGATGAAGAAAAAGAAGAAAATAATGTATTGGTAAAATCCATTGAAAAAGATTCAAAGATAACGGTGGATGCAATAGAAACCAAGCAGCATTTTACCCAACCCCCGGCACATTATACAGAAGCCAGCCTGGTACGTGCTTTGGAAGAATTAGGTATCGGAAGACCCAGTACCTATTCTCCTACGATTACAACCATTTTGGCAAGACGATATATTGTCAAGGAGAATAAAAATCTCTATGTAACAGAACTGGGTGAAGTAGTGAATGAAATGATGAAAGAAGCATTCCCGAGTATTGTGGATGTTAACTTTACTGCCAACATGGAAGCTTTGTTGGACGGAGTGGAAGAAGGAAGCGTAAAATGGAAAACCATTATTGCCAATTTCTATCCGGACTTAGAGGAAGCTGTGAAAAAAGCAGAAAGTGACCTCAATGAAGTTGAGATTGCTGACGAAGTGTCAGATGAAATTTGTGATGTGTGCGGACGACAGATGGTAATCAAATATGGCCCTCACGGAAAATTCCTGGCCTGTCCGGGATTCCCGGAATGCCGCAATACCAAGCCTTATTACGAAAAAATAGATGTGGCTTGTCCGAAGTGTGGTAAGGATGTTGTAATCAGAAAGACCAAGAAAGGAAGACGCTATTACGGCTGCCTTGGTAACCCGGAATGTGACTTTATGGTATGGCAGAAACCATCCGGCGTAGTATGTCCTGATTGTAACAGTGCTATGGTAATTAAAGGTAATAAAATGGTATGTTCTAACGAAGAATGTGGCAGAGTTATGGAAAAAGAAGCTCTAAAATCAGAAAATTCTTAAAAAGAACATAGAATTTTATGAAAATTCAAACAAAAGCGTTGAATGTCATTTTTTGATGTGTTAAGATGTGTGCATGGGAAATGATGTTAACGCTTTTTTATTTTAGTAAGTTATGGAGGCATACATGAGCAGTGTACAGTTGTTAGATAAGACAAGAAAAATAGGAAAATTATTACATAATAATAATTCGAGTAAAGTAATGTTCAGTGACATTTGCTCTGTTATGCAGGAAATACTGGAATCCAATGTGTTGGTAATCAGCAGAAAGGGAAAAGTGCTTGGTACAGGTTATTATCCGGGCATTGAAGCATTGGATGAACTATATGTTGAAAATGTGGGAACATTACTGGATTCAGTTTTAAACGAGAGAATGCTTGCTGTTTTATCCACAAAAGAAAATGTAAATCTTCAGACTCTTGGATTCGATTCCATGGCAGCAGGAAAATATCAGGCAATTATTGCACCCATTGAAATTGCGGGAGAAAGACTTGGAACTTTATTCTTATACAAAGATTCTAAGCCCTATGATATTGACGATATTATTTTGTGTGAGTACGGCACCACTGTAGTGGGACTTGAAATGCTTCGTGCCGTGAATGAAGAAAATGCAGAGGAAAACAGAAAGGTTGCGGTTGTTAATTCTGCAATTAACACTCTTTCCGTTTCTGAAGTAGAAGCCATTGTGTACATATTTGATGAGTTAGAAGGCATGGAAGGAGTATTGGTGGCAAGTAAGATAGCGGACAAAGTGGGCATTACCCGTTCTGTTATTGTTAATGCACTCCGCAAGTTTGAAAGTGCAGGTGTTATAGAGTCCCGTTCTTCAGGTATGAAGGGAACTTATATCAAAGTAATTAACGATGCAGTATATGAAGAAATTGACAAATTAAGAAATGACATGAAAAAAAGTTATAAAAAGCATTAATTCTGTTAAGAAAAGCAAAAAACATGTCGATAAAGAATACATAAGAACTTAGAAAAACAGCAAAAAGAATAGCAATTCAGGGAAGAATTGGGTATTAAAAGGAATTTATTGGTAATGTGCAATGAATTCCTTTTTTTTGTAAAATCACTTGTCTTTTTGTAATAATAATTTATAATATTATAGAGTGGTTATACTGTTGCTATTTTTAGGTTCGAAGACAAACGGACATATGAAAGGAGAACAATTATGAGCAGTATGGGAATATATGATTATATCAATATGTTGGATTCTGCAGCAGATGCTTCATGGCTTAGAAATGAAGCAATTGCCAATAACATTGCGAATAACGACACTCCGGGATATAAGCGACAGGAGGTTGCCTTTGAAGCGGAATTTGCAAAAGCAATGCGTAAGAGCGAGGGTACGACAGTGGATGCAAAAGTGTCTAATCTTACAAAATCAAGTGTAAGACCGCGTACATATACAGATTATTCAGAGTATCAGTACAGAATTGACGGCAATAATGTGGATATTGAAAAGGAAAATGTGTATCTGGCTGAAAACCAGATTAAATATGAAGCACTGATTAACGGTATTACAGCAGAATTTACGAACTTAAAATCAGTTATGAAATAGGAGGAATAATCCATGGGAATGTTTGATGGATTTGATATAAGTGCATCGGGACTTACGGCACAACGTTTGAGAATGGATGTTATTTCTGAAAACGTAGCTAATGCCAATACAACCAGAACTGCGGATGGCGACTGTTACAGAAGACAGGTTGTTACCTTTGCACAAAGAGATGATCAGACAAGTTTTAGCAGAGTGTTGAATGAAGCAAGGGACAACTACTCCGGAAAAGGTGTTAAGGTTACCGGTGTACATGAGGATACATGGTCTGAGACCATTATGGTATATGAGCCGGATCATCCTGATGCAGATGAAAACGGATATGTGGAATACCCTAATGTGAATATTATTGAAGAAATGACTGACTTAATTGATGCCAGCCGTTCTTATGAGGCTAATGCCACAGCATTTTCAGCAAGTAAGACCATGGCATTAAAAGGCCTTGATATGGTAAAATAATCTTTTTAGATAGCAAAAGCGGGAGGAACCATAGGTGAGTGTTTCAGCTTTGACAAATATAAACAATGTGGTGCAGACGGCTTTAGATAATAGCCGTTCCCCTCTTAAGAGTGTTACTGACAGCGGCGACAGTGAACTTTTCAGCGCTCTTTTGGGCAGTGCCATAGACAATATTAAGACAACAAACAATTACATATCGGATGCGGAAAACGAAGAGTTAAAATTGGCTCTTGGTGAGACGGAAAATACACACGATTTAACCATTGCTTTACAGAAGGCTTCAACAGCTTTGCAGTATACAGTGGCGATTCGTGACAGATTTTTGGAAGCTTACAAAGAAATTATGAATATGCAGATTTAGGAATGGTTGTAAGTGAGTAGGTTAAGGTTAGGAGATATTAGTTATGGGTGACGCAATACTTGACAAGCTCAAACAGTATGGTGCACGGATATTAGAATGGTGGAATAAGTTTGCCAGAAAACAGAAACTCATTATAGTAAGTGCTGTTTTAGGCGTGACTGTGGCAATGGTAATACTGGTAATGATATTGACACGTACCAAGTATTCATTGCTGATTGAAGTGGAAACCTCGGCAGAAGGAGCTGAAATTGCAGAAATCCTTACGGATGAGGGAATCGCTTATGATTCGTCAGAAGACGGCAGGACTTTTTATGTAGAAAAGGATAATGTTTCAAAGGCCAATCTGGCACTTGGAGCATCGGGTTTTGTGACAGAAGATTACACATTAGAGGAAGCTTTATCAGGTGGTTTTAGCACCACGGAATCTGATAAGGCTAAAAAGTATGTAAAAGCCCGTGAGAGCCAGATGAGAAAAGATTTAAAATCTTATTCTTTTGTAAAAGACGCGAATGTTCAACTTACCTTCCCGGAAGATGACGGAACCTTGATTGCAACCAATGAAGAGGTTTCGGCAGCAATCATACTTACTTTAAAGGGAAGCGCAGACTTATCGGCGGAAGTTGCATCCAATATGGCACGTTTTGTGGCGACAGCGCTTGGCAACAAGACAACTGCCAATGTTACGATTTTAGATTCAACAGGTAAGTTATTGTTTGCGGGGGAAGAAGAATATTCCATGGCGGGAACTTTGAACAATCAGTTGTCGCTTCAGCAGGCTGCCAATGAAGTAACGGAATACGATGTTAAAAAGGTGTTAAACGGAATGCAGGAGTTTTCTAAGATTACCGTAACACCTAATATTCATATGGATTTTACCAGTGGTCAGCAGTCTACGGTAAGATATGAGGCCCAGGAAGGAAGAGAAGAAGGCTTATATGGTCATATGGATGAATACAATGCGGAATCCACTTCGGGAGAGGGCGGTATTCCGGGAACTACTTCCAACACAGAGGAAAGCCCGTCATATGTGTTAAGTGACGGCGGTGAAAGCAGTTCAACCGAAAGCGAAATATCCATTGATTTTTTACCTGACGTTATTTCTACGTTGACAGACATTCCGGCGGGACTTAAGGATTTGAATAAATCAAGTATTGCCGTAACAGCCATTAAATACAATGTAATCTACGAAGACCTGGCAGATTTAGGTGGTCAGGACTGGGATGATTATAAGAGACTGAATGCGGGAAGAAACAGACTTGAAGCGGATGAAGCGTGGATTGATTCCGTATCAAAAGCTACCGGTATTCCTGTAGACAATATTTCTTTTGTGGTATATGAAGAAAACTGGTTTGTGGACGAAGAAGGTCTTCCTATTAATGCAACAGATGTAGTACAGGTTATTCTTATTATTTTAATCCTTGGCCTGCTTCTCTTTGTAGTATTAAGAAGCATGAAAGGAACAAGACAGGTGGAAGCGGAAGAAGAGATTTCAGTGGAATCATTACTGCAGTCTACTCCGGAACCTGAACTTGACAGTATTGGTGTGGAAGAAAAATCCAACGCCCGTAAGGTTATTGAAAAATTTGTGGATGAGAATCCGGAAGCGGTTGCCAATCTTTTGCGTAACTGGCTGAACGAAGATTGGGGGTAAGTTATGGCAAGTCGTGGTATAGAAGCACCTGTTACCGGTGCACAAAAAGCTGCTATTCTTCTCATTGTTCTTGGACCGGAGAGATCGGCTACAATTTTTAAACACTTAAAAGAAGAAGAAATTGAAGAACTGACTTTGGAGATTGCCAACACACGAAGCATTACTCCTCAGGTAAAAGAAGAAATTTTAAATGAGTTTTATGAAATCTGCCTTGCACAACAGTATATTGCGGAAGGTGGTATTACCTATGCCAAAGAGCTTTTGGAAAAAGCAGTTGGTACAGAAAAAGCTATGGATGTTATTTCAAGACTTACGGCTTCGTTACAGGTTAAGCCGTTCGAATTTGTACGTAAGACTGATGCTTCCCAGCTTTTGAACTTTATTCAGGATGAACATCCTCAGACGATTGCATTAATTCTTTCGTATTTGTCAACAGCACAGTCTTCGGCAATTATATCTTCATTGCCGCCAGACAGACAGGCTGATGTTGCAAAGCGTATTGCCATGATGGACCGTACAAGTCCGGATGTTATCAAGGAAGTGGAAAAAGTGTTGGAAACAAAACTTGCAAGTCTTGTAAACCAGGATTACACCATTATCGGTGGTGTGGATGCTGTTGTTGAAATTCTTAACACAGTTGACCGTGGAACAGAAAAACATATTATGGAAACATTGGAAATCGAAGAACCGGAACTTGCAGACGAAATCAGAAAGAAGATGTTCGTATTCGAAGATATTCTTACGCTTGATGACAGAGCAATTCAGCGTGTGCTTCGTGATGTGGATAATAATGACCTTGCCATTGCCCTTAAAGGTGCTAATGAACAGGTTCAGAATGCAATCTTTAATAACCTTTCAAAACGTCTTGCTACAATGATCCGTGAAGATATGGAATTCATGGGTCCTGTACGTATGAAGGACGTAGAAGAAGCACAGCAGAAGATTGTTAACATTATCAGAAAATTAGAAGACTCTGCAGAAATCGTAATCAGCAGAGGCGGAGGTGACGAGATTATTGTCTAGAAATCTCATAAAAGGAAATTGGACATATACCCAGGAAAAAGATACCTTCGTTGTTGATAATAATGAACAGGTAGCAAAACGAATTGAATTACTAAAGAGTATCCTGCAGACGGATTTTCAAAGCCTGGATGAGAATGACATGATAGAAGGTATTGATGCCGAGCAGGTGTCGGCATTACTTGCAGATGATGGTTCGGAAGGCTCCTCTAATGTGATTAAAGGAGATAACCATCCACAGGTATTAAAGCTCAAAGAACAAATGGAGCAGGAACGTGCAGAACTTCTGGATAATGCAGCAAAAGAGGCTGAGGAGATTATTCAGAACGCGAAAGCAGAAGCTTTACAGATAAAAGACGAAGCCCATAGAAATGCAAAAGAAGAGGGTTATCGCGCCGGATATGAAGAAGGATTAGCAAAGGCAAAAGCCCTGGAAGAAGAAGGGGAAAGAAAGCTTAAGCAATTGGCTGCCAAGGAAAAAGAACTGTTGGAAGAATATGACAGAATGCTTCATGAAGCAGAGCCGAAGCTGGTGGATGCAATTGTAGGAGTATATGAACATTTATTCAAAGTGGATATCAGTAAGAATAAAGAGATAGCTCTGCATTTAATAGAAAATACAATCCGTGGCGCAGACAGTAACAGGGATTTTATTGTGCGTGTAAGCAAAGAAGATCATCCTGCTGTAAGTGCTCAAAAAGAAAGGTTAACTGCATGTCTTGTAAGTCCTAATGCTACTTTAGAGATTATTGCGGATATGACCTTAAAAGAAAATGAGTGCCTGATAGAAACGGAAGGCGGTATATTTGACTGCGGTCTTGGTACTCAGTTAGAGGAACTGAACAGAGAATTAAGGATGTTATCTTATGATAAAGATTGATTATGATAAGTATTCGGCTTTAGTAGGAAAAACATATTATAAGAAAAAAGGTAAAGTAGTGAACGTGGTGGGACTGACCATTGAGTCAGCAGGTCCTGATGCAAAACTGGGTGATTTGTGTAAAATATACCCGGTGGATAAAGATGCGCAGCCGATTTTATCTGAGGTTGTAGGTTTTAAAGACCGGAAAACACTGCTTATGCCTTATGAAGTAACAGAAGGAATCGGCCTTGGCAGTGTGGTGGAAAATCAGGGAAGTCCTTTGATGGTTGCAGTTGGAGAGGAACTGTTAGGAAAGACTTTAGATGGGCTTGGAAGAAGGCTTGACGGACAACAGTTTCAGGGGAAAATGACTGTTTGCCCTGTGGAGGCTCCGCCACCTGACGCTATGAGCCGTGAAATTATTGATGAGGTACTTACCCTTGGTGTTAAGGCAGTAGATGGGTTGCTTACGGTAGGTAAGGGACAACGTATCGGAATATTTGCCGGCTCCGGAGTAGGTAAGTCTACACTGATGGGTATGTTTGCCAGAAATACTAAGGCGGACATCAATGTAATTGCTCTAATCGGCGAACGTGGACGAGAAGTGCGTGAGTTTATTGAACGCGATTTGGGCGAAGAAGGAATGAGGCGTTCGGTTGTTGTTGTTGCAACTTCTGATAAACCTGCATTGGAACGTAATAAAGCTGCTAAAACAGCAACAGCTATTGCAGAATATTTTAGAAATCAGGGAAAAGATGTGTTGTTAATGATGGATTCCCTGACACGTTTTTCCATGGCTCAAAGGGAAATAGGACTTGCCAGCGGTGAACCGCCGGTTACAAGGGGATATCCGCCAAGCGTTTATTCTGAAATGCCAAAGCTTTTAGAACGTGCGGGCAGAGCGGATAAGGGTTCTATTACCGGACTGTATACAGTTTTGGTAGATGGTGACGATTTTAATGAACCTATTACTGATACGGCGAGAAGTATTTTAGATGGCCATATTATGCTTAGCAGAAAATTAGGACATAAAAACCATTATCCGGCAATTGATATTTTACAGTCAATTTCCAGATGTATGAGCAGTATTGTAACCAAAGAACATAAAGCGGTTGCAGGTAAACTTAAGAATGTTCTTGCTACATACACGGAAGCAGAAGATTTAATTAACATCGGTGCATATAAGAAGGGGAGCAATCCTAATATTGACTATGCTATTGAAAAAATTGACAGCGTTAATAACTTCCTTATGCAGGATGTGGATTCGAAATATGATTTTGAAACATCGGTTTCTTTAATGAAAGAGTTGTTTTAACGGGATATAAAGTATGGCAATATTCAAATACAAAATGCAGAATATTCTTGATATTAAGAACAAGCTTGAAAACCAGGCGAGAATGCAGTTCGCGGCAGCAAAAGAGCGACTGAATCAGGAAGAAGAAAAGTTGAACCGGCTATATGCAAGAAAACACGGATACATGGAAGAAGCGGTGACCTTAAGGCAGAACAAGCTTGATACCAGGTCTCTTCGTGAAAACAGACATGCCCTTGCAAAGATGGAAGAGTTAATCAGGGCGCAGGTGTTACAGGTTCGATTGGCACAAAAGAATGTTGAAAATGCCAGAGCTAGACTTACGGAAGTTATGATAGAGCGTAAAACCCAGGAAAAACTGAAGGAAAAAGCTTTTGAAGAGTTTATGATGGATGAGAGGGCTGGGGAAAGCAAAGAAATAGATGAACTGACCAGTTATACCTACGGTCAGAAAAAGAACGAGGACTAATATGGCAAAAGGAACTAGAAATTCTGATGTTTCCGGCTTTGAAGCTGAAAAGAAACGTTTGGAAAGCGAAAAGAAAAAATTAAAAGCAGAACAGAGAAATCAGAAAAAAGAAGCAAAGCGCCGCGCTAAGGAAATTGCCAAGCAGGAGGCGCTTTTGTCAGATGAAGACGATAACAGTGGGTCTGTGTCTACTTTTTTTGTGACAATCATTATTATTGTTATCTGGCTTGCTATTTTATGTCTCTTAGTCAAACTGGATGTAGGCGGATTCGGTTCTAATGTGTTAAAACCGATTTTGAAGGATGTTCCTGTGATTAACAAAATTCTTCCGGGGGAAGTCGAAACAGAAACGCAGGATCAGACCGGATACTATGGCTATACCAGTTTAAAGGATGCGGTTGAACATATTAAATATCTGGAAATGCAGTTGGAGCAGGCTCAGAACTTAAATGATTCGGACGCTGCAACCTTAGCGGAATTACGGGCAGAAATTGCAAGGCTGGAAGAATTTGAAGAAAATCAGACAGAATTTGCAAGAATAAAACAAGAGTTTTTTGAAGAAGTAGTATATGCTGCAAACGGTCCCGGAGCGGAAGAATACCGTAAATATTTTGAGGCAATGGATCAGGAAACGGCAGAGTATCTGTATAAAATGGTTCTCATAAAAGAGCAGGAAGACGCCGAACTTCAGGATTATGCAAACGCATATTCCAGTATGAAACCTAAGGCTGCAGCGGCTATTTTTGACACGATGGAAGATGATTTAGAACGCGTAGCTAAAATTTTAGGTCTGATGAGTGCGGAATCACGCGGTAATATTTTGGCAGAGATGAATGTTGAAATTGCTGCAAAAGTAACAAAAATTATGGATCCGGACTCTTAACTAAATCAGATAAACAGCCGATATATAAATCGGTAGCACATTGACAACTAAAGAGAGGAGGAATACCGATGACCAGTACGCCTGTAACAAACATAGGCAGCCAGTTATCTACTGTTCCAAGTAAGAATGCTTTCAGTGCTTTTGACTCAGAAAACAGTTTTGGTGATATTATGAATCAGACACAGAACAAGTCTTTTGAACCAAAAGAAGCAGAATTGGAAAAAACAGCAGTGACTGGACAGACAAAGGTTGAAGGAAGACGTGACCGCGTTTCATCCAAAGAAGAATCGCAGTCAGAGGAAGTTACCCGGGCACAGGAAACAGACCGGACTGAAGTGAATGAACTTTCACAAGAGGAAATGGATGCTGTGAATGAAGCTGCACAGGAAATGCTTGAAGAGGTATCTAAGGAATTGGGAATTTCAGAAGAAGAGTTACTTCAAATGATGGAGCTTTTAGGAATGACCATGGTGGATTTATTAAATCCGGAACAGTTAACTCTTTTGGTAACCCAGACCGCAGGAGGGGACCCGTTACTTCTTACAACCGATGAAAAACTGTACACATCTATGCAGAAATTGTTGGGTGAGTTACAGAACACAATTCAGGAGTTGTCTGCAAAGCTTGATGTATCACCAAAGCAAATGCAGGAGTTTTTGAAAGAAATCGACCGGATTACGGTTACTACAACCCAGGAAGATGGAGCTTTACCTGAACTGAGAGAGAACGAGTTAATGGTAGATGCGAAAGAAACTGAGGGCCAGACAGAAGAGGTGCAGTCTAAACATCAGAAAGAAGCTGATGGAGAGAATACCGCACAGGTAGAAAGCAGTGTGGATACTGTTGAAGAAACAACAGCGGATACAGCTAATGATTCTACTTTGGGAAATGAAGCACAAGGACAAGAAACGTCCCGGGATAACACAGGAGCTTCAAGACAAGAAGAGTCGCCATTTGTTGTAAACCAAAATCTGATCAATCAGCTGGTTACAAACCAGACAAATGTTGAGAATCCGTTTATGCAGACGGTACATACCGCATACGGTGAAGTGAATCCCGCTGAAATCATGAGACAGTTTACAGAATTCATGAGCCTGCTTCAAACAGAAGATTTAACGGAGATGGAATTACAACTAAATCCGGCAAATCTTGGAAGCATTCATGTAAGTATTGCATCAAAGGCAGGAGAGATTACTGCTACGTTGACAACACAGAATGAGGCGGTGAGAAATGTACTTGAAAGTCAGATTATGATCGTTAGGGAAAACCTTGAGAATCAGGGAATTAAGGTGGAAGCAATTGAAATAGCAGTTGCAACACATGCTTTTGAACATAATCTTAGTGACAGTCAGTCAGATGCAGATTACGAGGAACAACAGACAAACAGCAAGAAAAACGGCATCAGAAGAATTGATTTAAATCTTCCGCTTGAAGAGGGAGAAGAACTTGATGACGAAACAAAACTTGCGAGAGAAATGATGGAAATGAACGGAAATACGGTGGATTATACAGCATAATCGGCCGGGAAAGGAAGTGAGCAAATGTCAAGTATAGCATCAGTAGTAGATGGAAAAATTATTGATTCTACAGCGTCATCAGTTTCACTATCATCTGAAAAGACTTCGGATGGCGGAGCGCTTGATAAAGATGCTTTTTTACAATTACTGGTTGCAGAAATGCAGAATCAGGACCCGTTACAGCCTACAACCAATACTGAGTATATTTCACAGTTCGCACAGTTCTCATCTTTGGAAGCTATGCAGAATGTAAGTTCCAGTGTTGATATGTCAAGAGCACAGGAAATTGTTGGAAAAGAAGTATTTCTTAATGTTACTGATACAAGCGGTAATACAACAGAAATCTACGGAAGGGTTGATTATGTTGTTATGGAAGCCGGAGATGTGTTTGTATCGGTTAATGATAATCTGTATGCATTTGAAGATGTTACAACGGTACTTGATGAAAGTTATTGGGAAGCATATAACCTTGGTTATGAATGGACAAGTGCTTTACAACAATTGCCTAACTTAAACAAGCTGACTTTGGCAAGCCGCGCAGCGATTGAAAAGTTACGTGATGTTTACGATAAGATGAGTGCATATCAGAAGACATTTATTGCGTCATCAAGCCTTGACTTGTTGAAATCTTATGAAACAAAGATTAGCGAGCTGGAAAAACTTTCAAACAACGGTGATGAAGAGCCGGATACCGTAGGCAAGAATGAAACAATCGATAAAAAAGAAGAAGTTTCAGAGGGAAGTGAAGAGGTATAAAAATGCAGATTAATCACAATCAGTTTATTTCGATTGAGCAGTTGCAAGACCAGTACCTTAATCCCAATCGGACACCGGACAAAAGCGTGGGACAAAGTGGTGTTTCGTTTCAGGATATTTTAAGTGAAAAAACGAAAATCACCCAAACAGACGTAACATCCCTTCGTTTTTCAAAGCATGCCGCCAATAGGCTTAGTGACAGGAATATCGAGCTGACAGACAATCAGCTGGAAAGATTGACGGATGGTACGAAAAAAGCATCTGCAAAAGGAATTCAGGAATCCTTGGTGTTAGTAGATGATTTGGCATTTATCGTAAATGTGCCCAGTCAGACAGTAATCACAGCCATGGATCAGACAGAAACCAACGAAAATGTATTTACAAATATTGATGGAGCCGTAATTATATAGCCGGACCTTATGGAGGCTTAAGTTCCCGACTGACAGAAGGAACAAGACGGCAAAAAACAGGAGGTCATTCATTATGATGAGATCATTGTATTCTGGTGTATCAGGTCTTAAGACTCACCAGACAAAGATGGACGTTATCGGTAACAATATTGCTAACGTTAATACAACAGCATATAAATCGCAGTCGATTACATTTAGTGAATTAATGTATCAGACAACACAGAATGCGTCAGGACCAAACGCAACAACCGGAACAGCCGGTACAAATGCAAAACAAATCGGTCTTGGTGTTCAGTCAGCTGCTATTTCAACATCTATTACTTCAGCGGGCTCAAGCCAGACAACAGGTAACCCTTTTGACATCAGAATTACAGGAGATTCTTTCTTTGTAGTTAGTGATGGCTCAAATAATTATTTTACAAGAGATGGTTCTTTTTACGTAGATGCGGCAGGTAACCTTGCCATGTCATCAACCGGTTACAATGTAATGGGTTGGGGCGTTGATCCGGAAACAGGCCTTGTAAAACAGGACACGGTTACCCCACTTCGTGTTATGAGTGCGGAAAACCTGACATATCCGCCGGAAGCAACATCACAGTCTTACCTTTCAGGTATTATTGATAAAAATGATACTGATGTTACCAGTGAATCCGGTAAAACAGTAAACTTAAATTTCTATGACAATTTAGGATATAGTTATACTGCAAAAATCAGCATTCATTCTACTGCAACGGAAGGACAGTACTACATGCAGTTAGATGATTTGTTAAATGCAGACGGCGTATCACTTTCAGAAACATTCGGAGTTCCGCTTTCTGATATGGTTAATTTGGGCGCAAGCGGTAACGTTAAAGTAAATGAGACTTTGGCACCGGCAACCCAGAATAATGCAGACGGAACCTCCTCTACAGCAGTTTGGAACAATGCAACCGGTATTATGACGGTAACTACATATACAACTCAGGCAGACGGAAGTGTTACTACAACAACCCAGGATTATACACAGGCTCAGCTTGAAGATATGGCGGGAGATCCTGCAAACAATCAGGAAGCTCTTAAGTCTATTTATGGCGCAAGTATTGATCCTAGTATCGTTGCTATGTCTTTTGATGCGACGAGCGGAAAAATGACCATTACAGAAAAGACCGTTCAGGGTGGTATTGTTACATATAATACCAACACAGGTTTATTTGATAACGTTAACGGTGAAGATACAGTAGTGCTTGATTTTGAAGATGATTTTGTAAACGGACTTGGAGAAACCACTTCATTAGGTAACTTCTCCGATATCGAAATTGATTTATCAACAACATCAAGATTTGATAACAACGGTACTTCAACTGTTGGTGCAACCTCAGGTGATTTGGACGGACGCGGAACAGGTAGAAAACTAGGAGAAATGTCAAGTATTGCCATTGCAAATGATGGTACCATTTCAGCATCTTACAGCAATGGTATGTCAAAAGTTTTAGGACAGATTGCCGTAGCTGAATTTACAAACCCAAGTGGTCTTCAAAAAGAAGGCGACAATATGTATTCGGCAACACAGAACTCCGGTGATTTCGACGGCATTGGTATTAACATTACAACAAGCAGCGGTAGCTACATGACAACCGGTGTTCTTGAAATGAGTAATGTTGACCTTTCTACAGAGTTTACGGAAATGATTACAACCCAGAGAGGTTTCCAGGCAAACAGCCGTATTATTACAACTTCTGACTCTATGTTGGAAGAACTTGTTAACTTGAAACGTTAATTGATATGATAAAATGAGATAAGAGGGAACTATGTACATTAGTTCCCTTCTTTTCACATTTTCGGGAATTGTTACATATTCGGAAAAATGGGGGGAGCGATATGATAGAAGTAACGAAGATTAATGATGTAAAAATCCTTGTAAATCCTGACTTGATTGAGATTGTGGAGGAAACTCCGGATACAGTTGTGACACTCACTACAGGTAAAAAAATTATTATAAAAGAAAGTAGACAAGATGTTAAAAATTTAGTAAAATCATATAGAAAGGAAATTTTTGCAGATTGATGTAAAAATATAGGTGGTTATAATGGATATAGCGTCTTTGATAGGACTTATTTTATGTCTGGGCTTATCGGTTTGGGCCATTGTAACAGATTCCGGATTCGCCGGCTTGGTGAATAACTTCCTGAACGTACCTTCAGCATTGATTACTTTCGGTGGAGCTTTCGGTGCTGTTTTAACATCTAATACAATGCAGGATTTTATTGGTGGATTTAAGAGTTTTGCATTAGCATTAAAGGTGCCGAATCTTAATACTCCCGATATGATTCAAAAGATAATTGAATTGTCAAACGTAGCCAGAAAAGAAGGTTTACTTTCTTTGGAAGAAACCGCTGCTGAGTTGGATGATGACTTTATGAAAAAAGGGATTCTGCTTATTGTGGATGGTACGGATCCTGAACTTGTACGTGCCATTATGGAAACTGAGATTTCCAGCATGGAAGGAAGACATAAACAGAATATAGGATTTTGGGAGTCGGTTGCTTCTATGGGACCTGCATGGGGTATGATTGGTACTCTGATAGGTCTTGTTAACATGCTTCAGAATATGAGTGATGCCAGTGCGATTGGACCTGCCATGTCAGTTGCTTTGTTAACTACCTTGTATGGTTCATTGCTTGCTAACTGGGTGGCAATCCCGGTTTCTAATAAATTGAAGAAAAATAATGAACAGGAACTTATCTTGAAAGAGATTATGATAGAAGGTTTACTTTCTATTCAAGCGGGAGAAAACCCACGAGTAATCGAGGAAAAATTAAAATCATTCCTCGCACCTAAGGAACGCGGCACAAGCAGTGATGATGGAGGTGGAGACCTTGGCTAAGAAAAAACAGGAAGATATTCCACTTGGGTCACCGGCGTGGATGGCAACGTTCAGTGATTTAATGAACCTTCTGTTATGCTTTTTTGTATTGTTGTTTTCTATGTCAACGGTAGATGCTGAAAAATGGGAAAAGGTGGTTGCATCTTTTAACAATACCTTTAGTATTTGGGACGCAGGGGCCTCAGCAATTGGTGACGGATTACTTATCAGTAACGGTGTAAGCCAGTTGAATGAACTGAAAGATTACATAAACAGTACAGGGGTTGCAGAAGACGCGGAAGATGAGTCTGATAATATAGTAGTGGAAGATTCACAAACGGGTGGCGAACTTAGTGACAAAGATGCTCATGAGATTCTTGGAGAAATCGAGGAAATGCAGATTGGTGAATCGGAGCAGATGTATGAGAGTATCGAGGAAATGCTATACGAAAGCAATCTGGATAAAGAGATTGATATTGATTTTACGTCTCAATATGTGCAACTTTCATTAAAGGGAGCGTTCTTATTTGATTCGGGCAAGGCTGAATTAAAGAAAGAATCCTTCGAAACCTTGAATTTAGTGGCAAGAATTCTTGAAACTTATCCGGATTCCATGATAGAGATTGAGGGACACACGGATAATCAACCTTTAATTAATCATTCAAAGTATGAGGACAATGATGCTTTGAGTGACGCAAGAGCCAGAGAAGTATTCCATTATTTGGTGGACAATTCACTCCTTGACCCGGCAAAATTAAAACATGCGGGTAGGGGAGAGTACGACCCGGTTGCAGATAATTCAACTGCAGAGGGAAGACAAAAAAACAGACGAGTAGAAATTAAAATATACAATTCATTAAGTTCGTATTAATGAAAAATGGAAAGGAACAGAGCCATGAAGAAAAATCTGTTATCTGTTTTAATATTGGCATTGTTGGTTGTAAATCTTGTGTTAACAGCCATTATGATGTTTAGTGTGACAGGGGCAATGAGCAAAACATCTGATTTGGTTACAGATATTGCTTCCGTATTGAATCTGGAATTGAATGCCCAGGTTGGAGAAGAAGATAAGACGGTCTCTATGGCTGATACAGAAGTGTATGATATTGCAGACCAAATGACGATTACCCTTCTTCCGGGAGAAGACGGTAAGGTTCACTATTATCTGGTGTCAGTTTCTTTATCGATTGATATGAAACATAAAGATTATAAGACGCTGAATCCGCAGGTGGCTGCAAAAGAAAGTATTATTAAGAGTACGATTAATGAAGTGATTAGCGGTTACACCTATGAACAGGCAGTTGCTGATCAAAAAGGAATGCAGGAGGCAATTTTAAAGAGCCTTCAAACATTATTTGATTCTGATTTTATCTATAATGTTAATTTTAGAGAATATACCATTTCTTAGGAATGACAATAAGAGATTACAGACAGGAGGTGAGTGGTCGTGGGTGAGGTCTTGTCTCAAAACGAGATTGACAGTCTGCTTCAAGCCTTGAGTACAGGTGAGCTTGATGTTGAGAGCATGCCTTCAAAAGAAGAGAAGCAGGTTAAGAATTACGACTTCAAAAGACCAGCCAAATTCTCAAAAGAACATTTGAGAACTTTGGAAATTATCTTCGAACACTACGGAAGACTTCTTTCGACTAACTTACCGGTTTATTTACGAAGAAATATTCAAGTTGATGTTGCAAGTGCTGAGTCAGTTACGTTTTCTGAGTTTACCAATGGTTTATCCAATCCGGTTATTTTGGGAATTGTAAATTTTGCACCGCTCAATGGTAATATTATTTTAGAAATGAATCCAAATCTGGGATTTGCGATGATAGACCGAATGCTTGGCGGACAAGGTAATCCGTTAGGTAAGAATCGAGATTTCTCAGATATTGAGCTTAGTATTTTAGAAAAGATATTGATCATCTGTACAAACTTGATACGTGAACCGTGGAGGAACGTTCTTGATGTGAATCCCATGTTGGAGCGTATTGAGACGAATGCACAGTTTGCACAGATTATACCGCCAAGTGATATGATTGCAATTGTAACCATTAACCTTAAGGTTGGTGATGTGGAAGGACTTATGAATATTTGTCTTCCGTTCTTTACATTGGAATCAATCATGGATAAATTGAATACGAAATTCTGGTTTGCTAATATGCAGGATGTTACGGATGAGGATTATGAGGAATATATTGCTACTTTGATTAAGAGAGTTGATATTCCGATGAAGGCAGTCTTAGGAAGAAGTAGCATCGCAGTCAGCGATTTTGTAAGTCTGATGCCGGGGGACATTATCCGGCTAGACACAAAGACGGATGCGGATTTAAACGTATACGTCGGAAATATTAAAAAATTCAAGGCATTACCGGGATCCAGCAATGATAAGTATGCTATCCAGGTTACAGAAGTCTTGAGGGAGGAGTAAGCGATGGATGGAATGTTATCCCAAGATGAAATCAATGCCCTTTTGGCAGGGATGGATTCAATGGGTGAAGAACTGGGCGCCACAGCTTCAGATTCTGTAGATGAAACGCTGCTTACCGACGTAGAAAAAGATGCTATCGGTGAAGTTGCCAACATTAGCATGGGTACTTCGGCAACCACCTTATATTCTTTGGTAAACAGAAAAGTAAACATAACAACACCACAGGTTTCCCTGGTTAACTGGTCAACTGTAGTTGATAATTACGAAAGACCGTGTGTGTTCATACAGATCCGTTACTCGCAAGGTCTTGAAGGTTCTAACATCTTAGTGTTGAAAGAACAGGATGTTAAGATTATTACAGACTTGATGATGGGTGGAGACGGAACCAATACGGATGTGGAATTGGGAGAATTGCATTTAAGTGCGATTTCCGAGGCAATGAACCAAATGATGGGTTCGGCAGCTACTTCCTTGTCATCTATGTTAGGAACGACGATTGATATTACACCGCCTGATGCAAGCTTGGTTGATTTGCGGGAAAGAGACGGTGGAGAGATTGCAGAGTTTTTAAAAGGAACTTTTGTAAAAATAGCCTTTAGGATGCAAATTGATGAATTGGTAGACAGTACAATCATGCAGCTGTATCCTGTGGATTTTGCAAGATCGTTATATATGACATTCATGAATCAACAACCTGAACCGGAACCTGAACCGGAACCACAACCCATGCCACAACCTCAACCTGCACCACAGCAGGCGCCGATGCAGGATTATTCTCAGGGAATGCCACAAATGGGAATGCCACAGATGGGAATGCCTCAAATGGGAATGCCACAGATGGGAATGCCGCAGATGGGAATGCCTCAAATGGGTATGCCGATGATGCCGCAGATGGGAATGCCTCAAATGGGTATGCAGCCGGCAATGAATCCGGGCGTGAATGTACAACAAGCTCAGTTCCAAAGCTTTTCCGGCGATTTAGGTGCAGTAGCCAGTCAGGAAAATATTGATCTGATTAAAGATGTACCATTGGAAGTGACTGTAGAGCTTGGTAGAACAAGCAAATCAATTTCAGATATTTTAGACTTTGCTCCGGGAACGATTATCGAACTTGATAAGATTGCCGGTGAGCCAATAGATGTGTTAGTAAACGGCAAGTTTGTTGCAAGGGGTGAAGTAGTAGTAATTGAAGAAAGTTTTGGTGTGAGAGTTACCGAGATTGTAAAATAAAAACAAATAGGAGATGAAGACATGGCAAAAAACATTTTAATTTGTGATGATGCAGCTTTTATGAGAATGATGATTAAGGATATCCTGACAAAGAACGGATATAATGTTGCAGGAGAGGCAGAAAACGGTGCCAAGGCAGTTGAAAAATACAACGAGTTAAAACCGGATCTTGTACTCATGGACATTACTATGCCGGAGATGGATGGAATCCAGGCATTAAAGACTATCAAAGCAGGTGATCCTTCAGCGATGGTAATTATGTGTTCTGCTATGGGACAGCAGGCAATGGTTATTGAATCTATTCAGGCAGGTGCGAAGGATTTCATTGTAAAACCGTTCCAGGCTGACCGTGTATTGGAAGCTGTTAAGAAAGTAGTGGGCTAATATGCTTCTTATGAGCGTTGATGCAGTAGTGCAGTTTATTACAGTTATTGTCATTTTTATCATAGTGATGGCACTTGCGTATTTTACTGCACGTTTTGTCGGGGGATATCAAAAGTCAAAAATGGCCGGGGCTAATATCCGGGTTATTGAGACATCAAGAATTGCCAATAATAAATATCTCCAGATTATTCAGGTGGGTGAAAGGCTTTTTCTGATTGCAATCAGCAAAGAACAAGTATCTCTGATTGGGGAGCTGGGACGTGATGATGTGACAATGCCGGAGACTCAGGGAAAAGACCCCATGAGTTTTAAGGAGTTTTTGGAAAAGGCTAAAAATCTTAAGACAAAGAAGTAACAATATGATTAAAAAAGTATTTTCAAAAAAACGAATGATACGTACTCTATGCCTACTGTTTATGGTGGGCATATTGTGTATGTACAACTATCAGGAAGTTTTTGCCACCGGTCTTGATTTGGATCTGAATACGGATACTGTTGAGACTACTCCCGGCCTTGATCCGGATTCGGGAGAGTTGCTTACTCCTGAGGATGTTTCTCAATTAAATATAGCCGATAATCTGACGATTTCTGTTTCTAACGGAAATGGGTCAATAGCAGGAGCTTTGAGAATTCTGTTAATTTTAACAGGAATTGCAATTGCTCCGATTCTGATAATATGTCTTACATCATTTACCAGAATTATTATTGTCCTGCATTTTACCAGAGCGGCATTAAATACCCAAACAGCTCCGCCTAACCAGGTACTGATTGGGTTAACTTTGTTTTTAACCTTTTTCATTATGACACCGACGATCAATCAGGTGTACCAAGAAGCGTTTGTGCCTTATGATCAGGGTGAGTTGACGTGGGAAGAGGCTTTGGATGCGGCAGTAGAACCTATGCGGGAATTTATGTATCCCCAAACAAATGTAAAAGATGTCAGCATGTTTATGCAGATTGCGGGGCATGAATGGGATGGAACTAAAGAATCTGTTCCGATGTCTGTTTTGATTCCAAGTTTTATGGTTAGTGAATTGAGGACAGCATTTATTATCGGATTCCTAATATACATACCGTTTATTGTGATTGATATGGTTGTGGCATCGGTACTTATGAGTATGGGTATGATGATGTTGCCGCCAACAACAATTTCTATGCCGTTTAAAATATTATTGTTTGTACTGGCAGATGGATGGAATTTGGTTATTATGAATCTGGTCAGAACGTTTTATTAGCATAAGGGGAGGATTGTATGACAGTTAATGACGTCGTTCAAATCGGACGGGAAGCGTTATATTTAATAATTGAAACGGCCGCCCCTATATTGCTTATTTCCATGATAGTAGGTTTAATTGTTAGTATTTTTCAAACAATTACCAGTATTCAGGAACAGACACTTACCTTTGTTCCTAAGATTATTGCAGTATTTGTTGGTATTATGATTTTTGGTTACTGGATGTTGAATAACATGGCGGGATATATGGAGAAGTTATGGAATAACTTTTCTGTTTATATCCGGTAACAAAGGAGTAGTCAGTCATGCTGGATTTATCCTTTTCGTTAATGGATTTGGAGTTGTTCCTGCTTGTCATAGTCAGAATTTCCTGCTTTGTTTTTACGGCACCGTTCTATAGTATCAACAGTGTTCCGGGCAGGTACAAAATAGCCTTCAGTATTTTTGTGGCTTATTTGGTATATAGCATGGTGTTGCCGACTTCAGAGCTTGAATATGATTCGGTATTTGAATATGCGGTAATTGTGGGAAAAGAAGCAATCGTTGGGCTTTTGGTAGGCTTAGGAGCCAATATATGTACTCATATTATATCGTTTGCAGGTAGAATTATTGATATGGAAATGGGACTTTCCATGGCGAGTGTTATGGACCCAACAACCCGTGAGGTTTCTACGATGTCGGGGCTTTTGTATAACTACCTGATTATGCTGATTTTGCTTTTATCCGGAATGTATCAGTATGTACTAAGAGCATTAATAGAGACGTATCAGTTGATTCCTGTAAACGGGGCGCATTTTTCTTTGTATGGAATATTAAATGCGTTTCTTGATTTTATGTCTCAATTTTTTGTCATAGGTTTTCAAATATGTCTGCCTGTATTTGCCGGTACGATGATACTGAATGCAATTTTGGGAATTTTGGCGAAGGTATCTCCGCAAATTAACATGTTTGCGGTAGGACTTCAACTTAAAATTTTTATGGGACTTGCTATCATGTTTATTACTATAGCATTGTTACCATATCTTTCAGATGTAATTTTTAAAGAAATGAAAGTAATGATAGTTTCAATGGTGGAGGCCATGATGTGATTCTAGAACTTAATCTGCAATTTTTTGCAAAGGATGGTCCGGGTGGTGAAAAAACAGAGCCCGCGACACAGAAGAAATTATCAGATGCCAGAAAAGACGGAAAGGTTGCCAAAAGTAAAGAATTAGGAAATGGTTTAGGATTGGTAACTTTTTTTGTGTTGCTTAAAATGATGGCAGGTTCTGTCGGAAGTGATTTGTTAGGTTCCTTTACTTCAACTTATGCTTGGATTCCGCAGGCTGTTAAGTATCCTGCCGGTGATATGTCAGTCATGGATATGGCGGGATATATTAGGGAAACCATGGTTAATATGTTGTTCACATTGTTGCCCATTTTTGCGGTGGGTGTAGTTATTTCTTTTATTGGAGATGTAGCACAGGTAAAGTGGCAGCCCACTTCAAAACCTTTACAACCTAAATTCAGTAAGATTAATCCCTTAAAAGGGTTTAAAAGAATTTTCAGTGCGCAGTCACTGATGGAACTTGTAAAATCTGTGATTAAAATAGTTCTAATCGTATATATCGCTTACAGTGATTTGATAGAAAGAATTGATGAGTTTTATTTGTTGTATGATTTGTCTATACAACAGTCCATTCTTTGGATAGGAGATGTGGCCATAGGACTGGGCCTCAAAATTTCAATCTTTTATCTGATTCTTTCTCTTGCTGATTTTGCTTATGAAAAGTGGAAGTTCAAAGAAGACATGAAGATGACTAAGCAGGAAGTAAAAGAAGAATATAGAAATGCGGAAGGAGATCCGCAGGTAAAAGGTAAAATTAAACGAAAGATGTTGGAGGTGTCCCAACGTCGTATGATGCAGGATTTGCCGAAGGCGGACGTGGTTATTACCAACCCGACCCATTTATCGGTGGCTTTGCAGTATGACCCTGAGATTTCAGATGCGCCAATTGTAATCGCAAAAGGTGAAGATTATCTGGCATTAAAAATCAGGGAAGTTGCGAAAGAACATAACATTATGATTGTGGAGAACAAACCGGTTGCCAGAATGCTCTATCATAATGTTGACATAGGAAGTGCGATTCCGGCTGAATTATATCAGGCGGTAGCAGAAATTCTTGCCATGGTATTCCATGCAGAAGGAAGAACCTAGTAAGAGAATAATTACCATAAAAGATAAGGAGGAAAAGGCTTAATATGAGAAAAGCGGATGTTGGCGTAGCGGCATATGTGTTAGTGGCTTTTATTATGTTTATTGTTCCGATTCCTTCCGGTTTACTTAACGTATTTTTGGCGTTTAATATTGCATTAGCATTTACCATTATGTTCAGTTGTATGTTTGCAAAAGAAATTTTGGATATGTCTTATTTCCCAACGGTTCTTTTGTTTACTACTATTTTTAGAATTGCACTTAACGTATCCTCTACCAGATTGATTCTTTCTACCGGTGACCCGGGAGAAGTGGTTGAAACATTCGGCGAATATGTTGGTGGCGGTGATTTGATTATTGGTGCCATTGTATTTATTATTCTTATTTTGATTCAGTTTATGGTTATCAACAAAGGTTCGGAACGTGTTGCTGAAGTAACAGCCAGATTCACCTTGGATGCTATGCCCGGTAAGCAGATGGCTATTGATGCGGATTTAAATACCGGTGCTATTTCAGATGAAGAAGCAAAGAGAAGAAGAGATAAGATTCAGGAAGAAGCAAGTTTCTTTGGTTCCATGGATGGTGCGGTTAAGTATGTTAAGGGAGATGCCATAGCGGGTCTTATCATTACAGTGGTTAATATTGTTGGTGGTATTATCATGGGAGTGACTCGCGGAGGTTTATCAGCAACAGAGGCAGTGGATAAGTATTCCATTCTTACCATCGGTGACGGTCTGGTGAGCCAGATTCCTTCGCTGTTGATTTCTTTGTCTACAGGTATTTTGGTAACCAAGGGCTCGAAGGAAGCGGATTTTGGTACAGCTCTTGTAAGTCAGCTTTTTGGATTACCCAAAGTACTTTACCTTGTAGGAGCAATTCTCATTGGACTTGGTGCTATTACAAAATTACCGACTTTGTTGTTTATTCTTATAGGTACTATTTTTGTGGTTGTTGGCAGAATTATGGCTAAAACCATTGAAACAAGTAATATTGAAAAAGAGGTGGACAAAGAGGAAGTGCAGGCAGACGAAATCAGACAACCGGAAAATGTTACTTCATTGTTACAGGTAGATCCAATCGAATTGGAATTTGGTTATGGTATTATTCCTCTTGCTGATGTAAATCAGGGCGGAGACCTTTTGGACCGAGTTGTTATGATCAGAAGACAGATTGCTTTGGAACTTGGTATGGTTGTTCCGATTATTCGTTTGCGTGATAACATTCAGTTAAATCCAAATCAGTATATTATTAAAATAAAAGGTATCCAGGTAAGTGAAGGTGAGATTCTGTTTGACCACTATATGGCCATGAATCCGGGATTTGTAGAGGAGGAGATTACAGGTATTCCTACTTTTGAACCTTCGTTCCATTTACCTGCAATCTGGATTACGGAAGGTCAGCGTGAAAGAGCAGAAAGTATGGGATATACAGTTGTTGACCCGCCTTCCATTATCGCAACTCATTTGACGGAAATTATCAGACATCATATTTCCGAACTTATTACAAGACAGGATGTTCAGAATCTTGTGAATAACTTAAAAGAATCAAATCCAAGTGTTGTGGAAGAACTTGTACCAAAATTGTTGGGCTTGGGCGAAATCCAGAAGGTGTTACAGAACCTGTTAAGAGAGGGTATTTCCATCAGAGATCTCCTTACTATATTTGAAACACTGGCAGATTATGCTTCTACAACCCGTGATACGGATATATTGACGGAATATGTCCGTCAAAGCTTAAAACGCGCCATTACAAACAAGTACTTCCCGGCGAATGAAACCACCAGTGTTGTTACGCTGGATCCAAAGTTAGAGCAGGAGATTATGGGTAGCGTTAAGCAGACAGAGCAGGGGGCATATCTAAATCTGGACCCGGAAAAAACAAAGGCAATTATGGCGTCAGTAGGCGCTGAGGTTGCAAAATTGGAAAACCTCGGAAAAAATCCGATTGTTATTACTTCTCCGATTGTTCGTATGTATTTTAAACGTCTGACGGAGGATTACTACAGAGATTTGATTGTTGTATCATATAATGAACTTGATTCAAATGTTGACTTACAATCAGTTGGGATGGTGACAGTATAATGATCATTAAAAAATACCAGGGAAAAACAGAACAGGAAGCATTTAATGCAGCTAAAAAGGAACTGGGCGAAGGCGTAGTTTTGATGAATGTGAGAAATGTAAAAAGCAAGGGCTTGTTTGCATTTTTAAAATCGCCTGTTGTGGAAGTTACGGTAGCACTTGAAGAAGAAACCGAAAAACCTTCTTATAGTAAACCGGAAACACCGAAAAATACCATTGATGTTTCTGTGGCACAAAATTTTACGGAAGCTATTGCGGAAGTACGTAAAGTAGAAGAAAATGCAAGGATTAATGAAGGTAACAACGAAAAGCAGGCCATTGAAAAACAGCTTGATAATATTAAAAAGCTGATAGAAGAGACCATTCAAAAACCGGAAGTAAAAGACGGGGATGAAACGGGGGATGTGGCCGAAGAGGCGGAAACTGAGTCAGTGGCGTTTATGAAGCTGCTATATAACACTATGATTGAAAATGAGGTTAGTGAAACCTACGCCAACAAGTTGCTTGATGAAATGGAAACCATTAACAAGCCTAATGTTCCCATTGACCACATGTTAGAAAATATATATCAGAAGATGATATTAAAATTCGGTTCGCCGGAACCGATTGCAGAATCGGAAAAGAAACCCAAAGTAGTATTTTTTATAGGTCCTACAGGGGTTGGAAAGACAACTACGATTGCAAAGATTGCATCTAAATTCATTGTAGAGAGTAAAAAACGGGTGACATTACTGACAGCCGATACATACAGAATTGCAGCAGCAGAGCAGTTAAGAACCTATGCCAATATTTTGGATGTTCCGTTTAGGGTTATTTTTTCGGCAGAAGAGATGGAATGCGCTGTTCGTGATTTTAGGGAATCAGACTATATTTTAGTAGATACTACGGGACATTCGTGGAACAATGTGGCACAGAAAGAAGCGATGATGGCGCTTATTTCGGCAGTGGAAGGTCAGTGTGAAATGGAAGTATATCTGGTTGTAAGTGCTACGACGAAGTACAAAGATTTGATTAAAATAACGGATGCATATAAAGAAGTAGAAGGGTATCGTCTGATTTTTACCAAGTTGGATGAAACTTCTTCTTACGGAAACTTATTGAATTTGCATCTGCATACAGGTGCAAGTATGTCATACGTAACAGATGGACAAAACGTGCCGGATGATATTGCGGTGTTTAATCCTCAAAATACAGTAAAACTGCTATTGGGCGGAAAGCAATAGGCGGAGGATAAAAAATGGATCAGGCTGAACAGTTAAGGAATATAATAAAAGCAAGTGCTCAGGCTCCGAGACCAGTGGCCCGCGTTATTACGGTAACAAGTGGAAAAGGTGGAGTAGGAAAATCAAATACGGCTATTAATATTGCAATCCAATTGAGAAAAATGGGACAGAGAGTTATTATTCTCGATGCAGATTTTGGACTTGCTAATATTGAGATTATGTTTGGTGCGGTACCTAAATTTAATCTAAGCGATTTGATTTATCAGGGGAAAAATATTAAAGAAATTATTACATGGGGTCCCATGGAGGTAGGTTTTATTTCGGGAGGATCCGGAATTGTGGGATTATCTAATTTAAACCGCGATTATTTAAGCTACATCATCCGTAATCTGGCGGAATTAGACGCCATTGCTGATGTTATCATTGTAGATACGGGAGCCGGCATTTCAGATGCAGTACTGGAATTTTTAGTGGCCAGTGGAGAAGTATTACTTGTTACAACTCCGGAGCCAACTTCAATAACGGATTCCTATTCGTTGTTAAAAGCGTTAAACCGTCATCCGCGTTTTTCACCGGAGGCATCCCAAGTCAAAGTAATTGCAAACAGGGTGTTTAACGATGTGGAAGGGCAACTTTTGTTTAATAAATTAAATGCGGTAGTGGCACGTTATCTTAAACTTCCCATTAGTTATCTTGGGGCAATACCTCTTGATAATCAGCTTTCAAAGGCGGTTATGCAGCAGACACCGGTTTCTATTCAGAGTCCAAACAGTAAGTCTGCGAAAGCGTATGAGAGTATTACGGCAACGCTTATGAATAAGGAAATGAATAAAAATTTACCCAAGAGAGGAATGGCTGCTTTCTTTTCTCATATTGTGAACAGAGCAAAATCTTAATGGGTATATGGTTGGAGTGCAATAGAAATGTTAAAGAAATATATTTTGCCGGGTTGCAAGTTGGAACTGCAGATGGTTTCGCAAGAAACGGAACTTGAAAACCAGGGAGAAAGAAAAAGATATGAAAGCCGGGTTTATGATGTCTTATCAGATGACCGTTTAGAAATAATGATGCCCATGGAACAGACAAAACTGGTGCTGCTTCCTGTGGACAGTGAATGCGATGTTTATTTTTATGCGGACTTAAAGGTTTTACAGTGTTCTGCAAGAATCATAGACAGGTATAAAGCGAACAATGTGTACATTCTTGTGATAGAACTTATCAGTAATTTAAGAAAGTATCAAAGACGAGAGTTTTACAGATTAAGTTGTGCTTTGGAGATGGGAACCAGACCATTAGAGGAAGAGGAAATCGAGGCGATTGATACAAAACAGGGGTATTTGGTTCCGGGATTACCGCTAAAAAGAAGCGTTATTGTGGATATCAGTGGCGGAGGCTTAAGGTTTGTTTCCAGTCAGAAATATGAAGTAGAAAGTTTAATATATTGTCACTATACGCTGATGGTTGGAAAAGAAACTAAGGAGTTTAACGTTGTGGGAAAGGTGCTTAGAGCCCAAAAAGTGGAAAATCGCCAGGGCGGATATGAACATCGCTTACAGTACATTAATCTTGATAATGTAGATAGAGAAGGAATTATCAAATATATTTTTGACGAAGAAAGAAAGAGCAGAAACAGAGATTTAAAGTAAGAAGACAGCTTACGGAGGTTCAATATGACGGAAAAGAAAAAAATACTTGTTGTTGATGACTCTGCACTTATGAGAAGTGTCTTGTGTGATATAATCAATTCGGATGGACGATTTCAGGTTGTTGATCGTGCAATCAATGGCGTCGAGGCATTTGATTTATTAACCAGAAAACAGTATGATGCGGTTGTTCTGGACGTAAATATGCCGAAGATGACAGGAATTGAGCTGTTAAAGGAACTCCAAAAAAGAAAGATTCCTGCAAGAATTATGATGGCCAGCACAGATACCATGGAAGGCGCTAAAGTTACCATGGATTGTCTTGAACTTGGTGCAATTGACTTTATACATAAACCAAGCAAGGCGATGGAAGCCAGAGATAATACTTTTAAAGAGGAATTCATCAAAACGTTGGAAGCAGTATCCATGAGTAAACTTCCGACTTTTGAAAAAGCATTTTCAATGGACGATATCAAGACAACGAGAAAGATGATTGATATTGTCAAGAAACATGATAAGAACATAGTCAGTAACCAAGTGGTTGCAATTGCATGTTCTACAGGAGGCCCAAAGGCTTTACAGCAGGTTATTCCAAGGTTGCCTAAAGATCTGAAAGCACCGGTTTTAATAGTACAGCACATGCCGGCGGGATTTACAAAATCTTTAGCTGACCGTCTTAATACATTGAGTGAACTTACTGTAAAAGAGGCGGAAGAGGGTGACGTATTAACACCGGGAACAGTGTACCTTGCCAAAGGCGGTATGCACATGAAGGTAATCACTAAGAATTCTGTAAGTCAGATTCATTTTTCGGATGAACCTGCCAGAGAAGGTGTAAAACCATGTGCGAACTATATGTATGAATCGCTTGTTGATTCGCCGTTCGAACAGGTTTTGTGTGTTGTAATGACCGGTATGGGAGCTGACGGAACCAAAGGAATCGTTAATTTGGAAACTAAGAAAAAAGTACATGTTATTGTTCAGGAAGAAAGCACATGCGCTGTCTATGGAATGCCTAAAAGCGTTGCCAATGCTGGCTTGGCTGACCAGATAGTCGGACTGGAACAATTATCACAAGAAATTATAATGAATGTGGGGGTAAGATGACCATGGATGTAAGTCAATATTTGGAGATTTTTATTGATGAAACAAAGGAACATTTGCAGAACTTAAACACACAGATTCTTGAATTGGAACAAGACCCAAATAACGAAAATACCGTTAATGAGATTTTCCGTGCAGCTCATTCTTTAAAAGGTATGGCCGGTACTATGGGTTATAAGAGAATGCAGGCACTTACACATGATATGGAAAATGTATTCTCAGAAGTAAGAAATGGAAATATCAAAGTAAAAGCGGGAATGATTGACATTTTATTCCAATGTCTTGATGCTTTGGATGAATATTTGAACAATATCCAGTCTTCAGCAGATGAAGGAACCAATGATAATGAACCATTGATTAAGTCTTTGAAGGCAATCTTGGATGATAAGTCTGAGGAACCTGCTGCTCCTGCAAAAAAGGAAACAAAGAAGGCAGAGACTGCTTCGGATAAAGATTTATGGCGTTCGGTTAAACTTACGGACACTGCAAAGAGAGTGCTTTCAGAAGCTACAAGACAGGGTAAGAACGTATTCGGAACTACTGTATATGTAAGCGAAAGTTGTATTTTGAAAGCAGCACGAGCATTTTTAGTATTTAAAGCAGTGGAAGAATTAGGTGAGATTATCGTTTCTGAGCCATCAGCCCAGGACGTTGAAGATGAAAAGTTTGATTTACATTTCAGTCTCATTGTTGTTTCAGATGCTTCTTTGGAAAAGCTCATTGCAGCAATTAAAAACGTTTCTGAAATAGAAGATGCTGTAGGCGGAGCTTTGGATAAAGACAGTTATTATGTGGAAGCTGAAGCCGGTGCACAGTCTTCTGATTCTGCTTCGGTACAGGATGCTGCAGTTTCAAACGTATCTGCAGATTCTTCTGTGGATGCAAAACAAAAAGATACGAAGAAGACTGCTGTTTCAAAACCGGTTGTAAACAGAACAGTACGTGTTGATATTGAAAAGCTTGATGTATTAATGAATCTCGTTAGTGAGCTTATTATCGCAAAGAACTCTTTGGAATCAGCTGCTACTGTTACTGAGACAGCTATGAGCGCTGCATTCAATGAACACTTAGAATATCTTGAAAGTGTAACCACTAACTTACATGAATCGGTAATGAAAGTTCGAATGGTTCCGATTGAAAGCGTTGTGAATAAGTTCCCACGTATGATTCGTGACCTTTCTAAGAAATTGAATAAAAAGATGGAATTATATATGTCCGGTGAAGAAACAGAACTTGACCGTACAGTAGTTGATGAAATCGGTGATCCTTTAATGCACTTGTTACGTAACTCTGCTGACCACGGACTTGAATCGGCAGAAATTCGTAGACAGAGAGGAAAATCTGAAACAGGTTCCATTTATCTTGACGCATATCAGGATGGTAACAACGTAGTTATTGAAGTACGCGATGACGGTAACGGAATCGACGTAGAAGCAGTTAAGAAAAAAGCGATTGAACGTGGTACAATTACTGCAGAGCAGGCAGAGAATATGGCAGATAAAGATATTATTAATCTTTTATTCTTACCAAGCTTCTCTACTGCAAAACAGGTTTCGGATGTATCCGGACGAGGTGTTGGTCTTGACGTTGTTAAGAGCAAAATCGAAGCATTAAGCGGTGAAGTTGAAGTTAAGACTAAACTTGGTGAAGGTAGTACATTTATTATCAGACTTCCATTGACACTTGCTATTATCCAGGCATTAATGGTAATCGTAGGTAATGAGAAATATGCTATTTCACTTGGTTCTATTCAGACCATTGAAGATATTAGTCCTAGTGATATTAAACTTGTTCAGACCAAAGAGGTTATTCATTTAAGAGGTTCTGTAATTCCGATTGTACGTCTGAATGAGGTGCTTGATTGTGAAACCACTAAGAAGCCTGATGAAAACATGGTAGTTGTTATTGTTAAGAAGGGTGATAAGTTAGCAGGTCTTGTTGTTGATGAATTGATGGGACAGCAGGAAATCGTTATCAAGTCACTTGGTAAGTACATTAACAAGTGCAAGATTATCAGCGGCGCAACCATTCTTGGTGATGGTGAAGTTGCATTGATTCTTGATGCAAACGCATTAATCTAACAGGTGATAGGAGGATAAGACGATGGAAGAATTAAGAACTGATAGCGAAATTATGCAGTTTATTGTAATTAAGATCGGACCGGAACAGTTCGGTATTGATATTAAATATGTTGATAACATTGTAAGAATGCAGAATATCACCAGAGTACCTAAGGTTCAGGATTACTTAAAAGGTGTTATTAATCTTCGTGGTGAAGTACTTCCTGTTGTCAGCTTACGTTTGAAAATGGAATTAGAGGCTGATGAGTATACCAGAGCTACCAGAATTATTATTCTCAAAGTAGACGGTTATGAAAAAACAGGTATCATTGTTGATGAAGTAATGGAAGTATTGACCATTGATTCATCCCAGATTGATAAGATGACATATGATGCAAACAGTGATATAAAAGTGAACTATGTAAATGGTATTTGTAAGGTTGGAGATAATTTAATTTCATTACTGGATTTAAATGTTGTTCTGACTGACAGAGAAAACGCATAATGCATTGGAGACAGGTATGGCGGATAATAAATTAGACATTGAAGAAATGTCAGAACAGTACAGTGATGTATTAAAAGAAATTGGAAATATTGGTGCCGGTAATGCGATGACTGCATTGGCGCAATTGATTCAATCTAAGATTGATATGAAAGTTCCACAGGTAAAGCTTTTAGAGTTCTATGAGCTTGGTGCTGAAGTGGGTGGCGAAGAACAGATTATGGCAAGTATTTATCTTGCTGTAGAAGGTGATATTACCGGTAGTATTTTATTCCTGTTAGAGAAGCAGTCTGCAAGACATTTGGTTTCTAAGTTAATGGGAATGGAACTTGCCGGAGATGATTTTTCTGAAATTGAAGTGTCTGCTTTAAAGGAAATCGGAAATATTATTACAGGTTCTTATCTGAATGCTTTGTCATCTATGACGGGACTTACCATTTATCCTTCTGTTCCGGATTTGTCCATTGACATGGCTGCGGCTGTGTTAAGTGTTCCGGCTATAGAATTCGGTATTTTGGGTGATAAGATTTTATTAATTCAGACACAATTCTTTGATGAAACAGAAATAAATGGTTACTTCATTTTGTTACCCGATGTTGATTCTTATGAAAAGATTCTGACATCATTAGGACTTTTAAGTTAATAAGAAATACGGGTGGGAAAAACAATGAGTGAAGTAATAAAGGTAGGTATGGCGGATGTAAAGACGTGCATAAGTCCTGATGTTATTACAACATTGGGACTTGGCTCTTGTGTGGGAATCGCATTAAGAGATCCGGTTACCAAAATTGGTGGCTTGGCACATGTAATGCTTCCGGACAGTACGCAAATACGTAATAATTCAAATTTATATAAGTTTGCAGATACGGGTATTGTGGAACTTGTGCGTGAAATGGAAGCACTCGGAGCAGTGAGAAGCAGGATGGTAGCAAAAATTGCCGGCGGCGCCCAGATGTTTGCATTTCAGAATAAAGGCGATTTGGTAAGAATCGGTGAGCGAAATGTAGAAGCCAGTAAAAGTAAACTGAAAGAATTAAATATACCATTGCTTGCAGAGGATACAGGAGATAAGTTTGGTCGTACGGTTATTTTTAATCCGGAAACAGGCGATTTTCTGATTAAAGCAGTTGGTAGGGATGAGAGAACAATATAATGCGCAATACGGGATTGATTCCTGCAATAATTATGTTGATTGCGGGTGCAATTACAGCAATTATGTCATTTTTGAATGGCATATCAATTAGTAAAATGCTAACGACCTTATTGGTAGTGCTGATAGTGTTTTATCTGATAGGTTTTTTTGTTAAGAAGCTTTTTGAGAAGTATTTGGTTGTCACAAAAGAAGATTTAGCAGAGAATGGTGAGTCTGAAGAAGGCGAGGATGCCGCAGGTGAAGAATCACAAGAGGCATTTGAAGGAACAGAAGACGAAAATGTAGAATAATTACCATAAAGATTGTGAGAAGGAATAAGTCTAACTATGGATGAAACCGGCAGAATGAGATTGTGGGACGAGTATTCCAGAACGAAGAGTCAGGATTTGCGAGAAAAAATAATACTGGAATATGCACCGCTTGTAAAAGTTGTAGCGGGTCGTCTTAGTATGTATCTTGGATATAATGTTGAATATGAAGATTTGGTTAGTTATGGCATCTTTGGGCTTATTGATGCGATTGATAAGTATGATGCTAAAAAAGAAGTTAAGTTTGAGACTTATGCAAGCTTAAGAATCAGAGGCGCAATTTTAGACCAAATCCGTAAGATGGATTGGATTCCAAGAACCATACGTCAAAAACAGAAAAAAATTGAGACGGCAATCAAAGAAATTGAGGATAGTAACGGAAGATGCGCAACGGAGGAAGAAATAGCCGGAAATTTGGGCATCAGTATGGAAGAGTATGCTGAGTGGCAGTCCCAAATGAAGATTACCAATGTTGTATCATTAAATGAGTACATGGAACAGGGAAGTGAAGTTCCAAACGAGAAAGTATCCTCAAAGCATTTTAGTGCACCGGAAGCAGTCGTTGAAGAAAAAGAATTAAAAGAGACACTGAAAGATGCGCTTAATCTTTTGACGGAAAAAGAAAGAAAAGTTGTTCTTTTATATTATTATGAAGAATTAACATTAAAAGAAATCAGCAATATTTTGGAGGTATCAGAATCCAGAATTTCTCAGTTGCATACACGTGCTTTGCAGAAAATGAAGGATAAGTTAGGAAAGTATATGGGTGTACTTTCACGAATATAACATGGGGAGACGGTAGATGAACGGTTATTTTCAATTACATATTGATCAGGTGGGAACCAGCGTATTGCTTTTCCCGCCGACGGATGGGGGAGCTTCAATAGACGCCGGAGAGTTATTGCAATATCTGACCATTAAGCAGATTGCATATGATGCAAGAACTCTGGGTGCAGCATTACAAAATTTGATACAACCAACAAAAGTCTTACTGAACATGGAACAGAGGTATCCGGAACGGGAAGGCTTCTTTTTGCGTGTATCTCCCGATAAAATGCAGGCAGTTGCCCGTTTTTATCCGCCATCCAATACCGGTGCGGTAATGGATGCTCAGGAAATTATTGGGGATTTACGTTATCAGGGAATCAATGCAGGTATTGATGAAAATGCCATTACTCTGTTTTGCGCGAAAAGAGAGTATTGTACCGATATCGTAATAGCACGTGGAAAAGAACCGGTACAGGGTAAAGATGCACGTATTGAATATTATTTTAATACAAATCCGTCTTTAAGACCGACTTTATTGGAAGACGGAAGTGTTGACTTTTTTAACTTAAACACATTAAACAGATGTAGAAAAGGTGATTTGTTAGCTAAGCTATTTCCGGCAGAACAGGGAACACCCGGATACGATGTTAGTGCAGATGTTATTAAGCCAAGAGATGTAAAAAAATTGATGTTACATTTTGGACGTAACATTGAATTGAGCGAAGATAGAACGGAAATCCGCTCTATGGTAGATGGTCATGTAACCTTTGCTACGGATACGGTTTTCGTGTCCGATGTGTATGAGGTTGAAAATGTTGATAATTCAACCGGTAATATTGATTTTGAAGGTAGCGTGAAGATTAACGGCAATGTTAAGACAAACTTTGTTGTTAAGGCTAGCGGAAACATAGAGATAAAAGGTGTTGTGGAAGGTGCTACAGTAGAGGCCGGGGGCGACATTATCATTGCCCGTGGTATGAATGGTATGAGTAAAGGCGTCTTAAAAGCCGGAGGAAATATTATTTGTAAGTTCCTTGAAAATTGTTCTGTGGAAGCCAAAGGTTATGTTGAGACAGAAGCTGTGTTACATAGTAATGTTTCTGCAGGAACAGAAATTAACGTAAATGGTAAGAGAGCGTTTATCACCGGTGGTGTGGTAAGAGCAACCAATCAGGTATCCATGAAAACCTTAGGCTCACCTATGGCTGCGGAAACCCGCATTGAAGTGGGAGCAGACCCTACAATTAAGACGGAGTATCTTGATTTACAAAAGAGTATTGTGGAAGATACCAAAACGTTGAATCAGATAACACCGGTATTAACAGCAGTAAATCAAAAGATTCAGGCAGGAATCAAGATACCGGCAGAACAGTTGAAGCAATTATTGGCAATGACTGAAAAAGCCAACGTTTTAAGAGAAGCTGTCAGGGTTAATCAGATTAAAATGGATGAAATAGAGCAGATGTTAGAATCCAGTATTCATGCTTCTGTTGTTGTTAGAGGCGAAGTGTTTGCAGGTGCAAGGATTGTAATTGGTGATGCAAGCATGACTGTTAAAAATTCATTACAGCACTGTAGATTTATTAAGGAAAAAGGTGAAGTAGTAATATCTGCCATTTAATATTGGTGCGTACTGTGATAGGATGATAGGGGGATACATATATGGCGATTAGTCCCGTGGATTTAAATTATGCGATGACAAGAACGCAGGATTATGCGTCCTCAAAGCAAAATCAGGACGTAAAGGGAATGGTTGACCAGACGAATTTTCAACAACATATTGAAAAAGAGGTAAACCAAAGACTGACGCATGTGCGTCAAAAAGATAATGCCGAAAAAGAAAACCATAAATTTGATGCCAAAGAAAAAGGCAAGAATGAATATATGGGAAATGGTGGGCAGAATCGACAGAAGCAAAATAATGAACAACAGGGTGAGAAAGTAGTTATTAAAGGAATGTCTCGTTTTGATGTTCAGATTTAGGAGATACAGTTGTGAGTGGTGTAGAAATTCTGGTATTAATTGCAGGAATTGTGATTTTTATATTGAGCTTTGTGATTCCGGAAAAGAAGACACATTCGAAAGAAGAAATCCGGCTTGGGGAAGAGCTTATTAAAGAATTAGTCGAAAAAGAGTTACAAACAGTTCAAAAGAAAGTTGATTCAGAAGTTGATGATGCAATGGAATATCAGTTGGAAAAAACAGAACGTGCCATGGAAAGATTAACCAATGAAAAAATCATGGCAGTAAGTGAGTATTCCGATACGGTTTTAAGTGAAATACATAAAAACCATGAAGAAGTTGTTTTTTTGTATGATATGATGAATGATAAAAGAGTGCAATTAAAGCAGGCGGTGCAAGAGGCACAGGAAGCGGCAACGAAACTGGAAGATGCAGGAAGACAAGCTGTTGAAATTCAAGCAAAGATTGAATCGCAGCCTGTAGCAGCAGTGCAAGAAAATGTACAAGAACAAGTTGTTCAGCAGTTTAGTCCGTTGACCATGGAAACGGTAGAGGTTGTTAAGCCTGAGAGAAAAAAGAAGAAGCCTGTTGCAACAAAGAAAACGGAGTCAAGTACAGTAAATGACAAGGAACTTCCTTTACAGGATTTTGAGGGTGAAGGAAAAACCAATAATGATAAGATTTTGGCACTTCATAATGCAGGAAAGTCTAATATGGCTATTGCCAAAGAGTTAGGACTTGGAATGGGTGAAGTTAAATTGGTAATCGACCTGTTTAAGGGAGGAGCCAGATGAGACTAAAACATTATCTTAGAGGACTGGGAATCGGAATTGTGATGACGCTTATTTTCACAAGTGTTTACCACAATGGAAGAGAAACCGAATTATCAGATGAAGAAATTATTTCCCGTGCAAAACAGCTTGGGATGATAGAAAAAAACACATTGGGTGACATTGAGGCTGATAAAACAGAAGAACCAGAGACACCGGAAGAACCAGAGACACCGGAAGAGCCTGAGACACCGGAAGAACCAGATGTACCGGAAGAACCTGAGATACCGGAGAAACCAGAGACACCGGAGGAACCAGAGACACCGGAAGAACCTGAGACACCGGAAGAACCAGAGACACCGGAAGAACCAGAGACACCGGAAGAGCCTGAGACACCGGAAGAACCTGAGGTGCCGGAAGAACCTGAAACACCGGAAACAACCGATGAACCGGAGATAGAGAATACGGAGTTTGTCACAATTGTTGTGGAACGTGGCGATGCTTCCTATACAGTATGTAAAAAGCTGGTAGAAGCAGGTGTTATAGAAGATGCAAAGGATTTTGATTCTTATCTTTCTAAAAACGGATATGATAAAAGAGTCAGAACCGGAAGCCATCAAGTGCCGGTAGGCGGTAGTTATGAAGAGATTGCCAAAGCAATTGCTTCTAAATAAAATGGAAAATGCTAAAAACCCCTTGCAATCAAGGGGTTTTTGTGATATCATTGCACCGTTGTGACTAAATAATCACGCATATTGGTGTACCGGAGGTGTTCCGTAAGGAATTATCGGTACGAATAAGAATCTTTGCTTGTGGGTTCTTATTAAGATATGCGGAAGACTTAACCAAATGGAGGTAAAAACATGAGCGTTATTTCAATGAAACAGTTATTAGAAGCAGGTGTTCATTTTGGACATCAGACAAGAAGATGGAACCCTAAAATGGCTCCTTACATCTTCACAGAAAGAAATGGTATCTACATCATCGACTTACAGAAATCTGTAGGAAAAGTTGATGAAGCTTACAAGGCTATCTCAGATGTAGCTCAGGCTGGTGGTACAATTCTTTTCGTAGGTACAAAGAAACAGGCTCAGGATGCTGTTAAGACAGAAGCTGAACGTTGCGGAATGTACTATGTAAATGAAAGATGGTTAGGTGGTATGTTAACTAACTTCAAAACAGTTAGAACACGTATCGCAAGATTAAAAGCTATCGAAGCTATGGCAGTAGACGGAACATTTGATGTTCTTCCTAAGAAAGAAGTAGCTGAATTAAAGAAAGAATGGGAAAAACTTGAGAAGAACCTTGGCGGTATCAAGGATATGGAAAAACTTCCTGATGCTATCTTCGTAGTAGACCCTAAAAAAGAAAAAATCTGTGTACAGGAAGCTCATACACTTGGTATTCCATTGATCGGTATCGCTGATACAAACTGCGATCCTGAAGAATTAGATTATGTAATTCCGGGTAACGATGATGCTATCAGAGCAGTTAAATTAATCGTAGCTAAAATGGCAGATGCTGTTATCGAAGCTAATCAGGGGGAAATCTATACAGATGAAACCGCTGAAGCAGAAGTAGAAGAAGCAGTTGAAGAAACAACAGTGGAGGAATAAGAACTATGGCTATTACAGCAGGAATGGTAAAAGAATTACGTGATATGACCGGTGCCGGAATGATGGACTGTAAGAAAGCTCTTGCAGAAACAAACGGCGATATGGACGCAGCTGTTGAATATTTAAGAAAAAACGGACAGGCAAAAGCTGAAAAGAAAGCTGGAAGAATTGCAGCAGAAGGTCTTTGCCGTGTTTGCACAGATGGTGATACAGTTGCAGCAGTAGTTGAAGTTAACTCAGAAACAGACTTTGTTGCTAAAAATGCTGAATTCCAGACATTTGTTGAGGCAGTTGCAAAACAGGCTGTTGCTTCAAATGCAGCTGATATGGATGCTTTCCTCGCAGAACAGTGGAATGCTGATACAACAATCACAGTAAAAGAAGCATTAGTAAACAAAGTAGCAGTTATCGGTGAAAACTTATCAATCAGAAGATTTGAAAAAGTTGTTGCTGAAAATGGATGTGTAGTAACATACGTTCATGGTGGCGGTAGAATTGGTGTTATCGTTGAAGCTGCAACAGATGTTGTAAATGATGCAATTAAAGAAGCATTAACAAACGTTGCTATGCAGGTAGCAGCACTTTCACCAAAATACGTTAACAAAGACGAAATCAGCGCTGATTATATTGAACATGAAAAAGAAATTCTTTTAGCTCAGATTATGAACGATCCTAAGGAATCTCAGAAACCTGAAAAGGTTATCCAGGGTATGGTTGCAGGACGTATCAGCAAAGAATTAAAAGAAATCTGCTTAGTAGATCAGGTATATGTAAGAGCTGAAGATGGAAAACAGTCTGTAGGCCAGTACATTGCAGAGGTTGCTAAAGCTAATGGTGCTAACCTTTCAATCAAGAAATTCGTTCGTTTTGAAACAGGCGAAGGTATTGAAAAGAAAAACGAAGACTTCGCAGCTGAAGTTGCAGCCCAGATGGGGATGTAAGCGTTTAGCACAAGCAAGGTAAATATGAAATGAAGACCGATGCGAGTTTACTCGTAATCGGTCTTTTTTTCGTATTTATCGTGCGACGCACGGTTATGAGTAAGACCGAAGGTCTGCGAATAGCCTGCTTGTGCTAAGTGCTACGTTATGTTTTTGAATACATTTGTGTAGAATTATGCTATAATACATAAGATTAATTTAGAATGAATTATAAATACGAAGGAGAAAAAATTATGAAAAAAAGAGTATTAAAATTGGTACTGACCTTTGGTCTGACAATCAGTTTGTTATGCGGTTGCGGCGATGGAAACGACAGCACAGAAAAAAATAATGCAGAAAATGATAATGAAGGAAAAGAAACAAGTCAGGACTTGTCAGACGATACGGAAGAATTATCTAACAGTGTTGCAGTCAAAGTCAAAATGAAAGAATATGTAAAATATCGTAATGAAGAAGAAGCGACTTTAGAAGATGAAGTAGAATATCAATATGATAAAAATGGCAATCTCGTTGATGATGATGACTATCGATATGAATACAATGATGCCGGATTACTCGTTAAGAAAATTGACAGTGATGATGAATGGATAGAGTTTGAATACGCTGAAAAAGGCTTGCTTGTAAAAGAAACAGAATATGATGAAGAGGATGTATCTTGGCAAGCATATAAATACAATGAAAATGGGAAAGTGTCACTTAAAAGTTATAGTAGGGGTAACTATATAGAGTACAAATATGATGATGACGGTAATCTGACAAATTGGTATGAGTTTGATACCGATATTGATATAGTTAGTGAAGCATCCTATTTTTATGAATCAGGTAATTTGATCAGAATTAAGGAAGAAAATACTTTTGAATGCCGTGAATATGTATATGAATACATGAATGACAAAATGATAAAAGAAACTGTATATTGTAATGGTGGTTTTGCAGAAGCAACCGAGTATGAATATGACGAGGCAGGGAAATTAATAGAAGAGTTTTGGTATCAGGAACTTATGAATTATACCGGAAACGGAACACAAATTTATAGAGATTGTAAAGAAACAGAATATAATGAGTATGGAGATGTGATTCGTGAAACGGAATCTAATGAACTAGATGGAATCGTAGAAGAACATACTTACGAATATGAGTATGAAACCATAAAGCTTCCATAGAAAGTGATGAAATCAGGAGGTGGCAAATGCTTAATCAGCAGATTATTGATGGTATCAAACAGGAAGAAATAGAGTTTCCCAAACGCTTTGCTTCCTATATTGAAAAGGAATATGGAATTTTGTTTTATATGAAGGATAATACCGATTCATATGATGGAAATCATGCTTGTATTTATCCTGATAAGATAAAAGACCTTGGTGCAGTACTTGATGATATTGCAGCTTTTTATAAGAAACTTGGGATTCGTGCATCCATATATCATCCTTACGAAAAAGATTATTTCAGAAAGCATGAGATGATTTTGAATGAACATGGATACACCTATACCCCGGAAGACGACCATAGGGTAATGCTGCTTCATGCTGATAATCAGATTCAGACACCGCAACGTCTTGAGATTCGTGTGTTAAACATGTGGGACGAGCATGTGGCAACAGATATTCTTGTCCCAAGCAATGAACCATGGGAAGTTGAAGTTACTAAAAAAAGAACCATGGAGGCGGGCACATACTTATTTGTTGGCTATTTAAATGGGCAGGCAGTGGTTTATACGGATATTCATAAGTCGGACTATGGAAACACCCGTTTTGACTATATCGTAACAGCAAAAGAGCATCGCTCTAAAGGCTATGCCAGCGAGCTGTTAAACTATGTAGTAGAGTATTGTAAAGCACATAATTTTCCGGCGTGCTGGCAGTGGGCAGGTCCTTCAGAACATATCTGTTATAAAGCGGGATTCCGCGAACAATTTACAATGGAGGCCGGATTTGCCACAGGACCTGTGGTTTAGAACTTGCCTACGCGTTATGAGCTGTTACAATAAGTAACAGCTCTTTTTGCATTCTTGAGTTAATGCTTGGAATGGTATATAATAAACATCAAATGAGTAAAGGAGGAGCACAATGGAAAAACAGGTTAAAACATTTGTAAAAACTAAAGGTCGTAGTCTTTTGTTTAGAATCATTTTCAGTCGTACGATGATTACACTTCTGTTAATGATTCTCCAGATTTGGTCTGTTGTGGCCTTCTTTTTATGGTTGGAACCATATGGTACCCAGGTATATATAGCCTCTGTTTTATTGAGTGCTTTGCTGATTATCTACGTAACAAATGCTAATATTAAAACAGAGTTTAAGTTGGTTTGGATGCTTCCGTTATGTGCATTTCCATTATTTGGAGTAGTGCTATATATCTTTATTTTAGTGAATCCCGGTAGCATAGGGCTTAGAAAGGCGATGAAAAATATTTGGGCCGGTTCTGAACAGTACATGGTTACGGATGATAAGGTAATAAAAGCCATGGAGCCTGAAGAAGAGGGACTTAAGGACATAGCCCACTATTTACAAAAGCAGGGCGGATATCCTACTTATACGAATACAAAAGCAACCTATTATCCTTTGGGAGAGGATAAATGGGAAGATATGTTATGTGAACTAAAGAAAGCGGAAAAATTTATTTTTCTCGAATATTTTATTGTATCAGAAGGAATTATGTTAACTTCCGTGCTGGAAATATTGGAACAAAAAGTAAAAGAAGGTGTTGAAGTGCGCTTTATGTATGACGGTACGAACACGGTGTTGCACTTATCGCCCACTTATGCCAAGAAATTGAGAAAAATGGGAATTGATGTACGGGTTTATGCTCCGATCAGACCTTTGCTTTCTACTCATCAGAATTATCGTGATCACCGTAAAATTCTGGTAATTGATGGAAAAGTTGCTTTTACCGGCGGAATTAATATTGCGGACGAGTATATTAATAAAAAAGAGCTTTACGGACATTGGAAGGACGTGGCAGTGAAGCTTACAGGAGATGCTGTAAAGAGTTTTACGGTAATGTTTTTACAGTTATGGCATTTGGGGAATGTTAAGAAAGCAGATTACAGGAAATATTTAATTGATTCAACAACAGAGTTGCAAAGTAAGGAATGTGGTTTTATAATTCCTTATGGTGATGATCCTGCCAACGGAGAGGATTTGGCGGAGAATGTATATATAGACATCATTAATAAGGCGGAAAAGTATGTGCATATTATGACACCGTACCTGGTGATTGATAACGGCATGTTAAGCACTTTAACTTTTGCTGCAAAAAAAGGAATTGATGTTTCTATTATTTTACCACATATTCCGGATAAAAAGATTCCGTGGTACATTGCCAGAACTTACTACCCTGTATTATTAAAGGCCGGTGTTAAGATATATGAGTACACACCGGGATTTGTTCATGCCAAGATGTTTGTTTCTGATGATATCAGGGGAGTGGTAGGAACCATTAATTTGGATTACAGAAGTTTATATCATCACTTTGAATGTGGTGCTTTTATATTTAAGAATCCTGTGAATTATGACTTGGAAGCGGATTTTAAAGAAACGCTTCAGAAATGTCATAGAATTACCATGGAGGATTATAAAAAGATACCCGCATTCAAACGATTTTTAGGACAGGCCCTAAGACTTTATGGACCGCTATTATAGAAAGGTTGACTGGAAGATGAAATTGTTATTGGGGAAAAAAGAAAAAGCAGAAGATAAAATTGCAGTTGAACTTAACGAGAATTCAACAGAAGAAATAAAAGAGGAACAGAAAAAGAGCAAAAAAGAGAAGTTTTATGACGGTATCCATTATTATAATCACAGATATCTGAAATGTGTGTTAATAGAAGCAGTTGCATTAAATTATATTATTGAAGCAATCAGCAGACATTCTGTTTTAAAACCATTTGTATATCTCATTAAGAGTCCTGTAATGTTTGTATATAATGTATTATTGTTGTTGCTGGTGCTGGGGATAGGGGCACTGTTCAGAAGACGTGTTCTTTATGGTGGTCTTGCAACAATACTCATTATGGCATTGGGTATTACAAACGGTGTTTTGCTTTGCTTTAGGACAACTCCTTTTGCGGCAGTAGACTTGTTGTTAATAAAAGATGCACTGCGCATTGCAAAGCTTTATTTACCTATGTTTGTTATAGTGATGATTGTGGTATTGATTATTGCGGTTATTATTTCCATCATTATTATCGGATTTAAGATGCCTAAGTATGATGGAAAAATGTATCACCTTCCTACAATCTGTCTGGTATCGGTTTATATTTTAAGTATAGTAGGTATTGACAGTATACTTGTGAAAATCGGTGTTAGTGCTGCTAATTACAGTAATATTGCGAATGCTTATTTAAATTACGGACTTCCTTATTGTTTTTCCAACAGTGTATTTAAGTTAGGAATGGAAGAACCGGAGGATTATTCTGATGAAAGAATGGAAGAAATTCTTCAGGATACATTAGGAGAAAATAATGACACACAAGACAATGGTGTGGGAAATGATTCAGATGAGAATCAAGGGGAAAATAATCAGAATGCAGGTGGTGATAGTGAAGTAATAAATCCGAATCTTGTATTCGTTCAACTGGAATCATTCTTTGATGTGCAGCAAGTAAAGGGGCTTGAAATGTCAGCAGATCCGGTTCCGAATTTCAGATATTTAAAAGAAAACTTCCCTTCCGGATATTTATATGTTCCCAGTATCGGTGCTGGAACTGCCAATACTGAGTTTGAGATTATCACCGGTATGAATATGGAGTTTTTTGGACCGGGAGAGTATCCATATAAGACTATTTTAAAGGAAACAACTTGTGAAAGCATGGCATATATTTTAAGTGAACAAGGATATAAAACGCATGCGATTCATAATAATGACGGAACGTTTTATGACCGGCACATTGTTTTTTCACAACTTGGATTTGATACTTTCACGTCCATGGAATATATGTATGATGCCCAGTATAATGTGAATCATTTTATGAAGGATGAGATTCTTGTAAAAGAGATTATGGATACATTGAAGTCCACAGAAGAACGGGATTATGTTATGTCCATTACAGTACAGTCTCATGGGGAATATCCTTCGGAACGACTGGGAGAACCGCAACCGATTTTTATCCGATATGAGGATGAAGAAATAGAAAATGAGTGGAGTTATTATGTCAACCAATTGTATGAGGTTGACAAGGTAATTGGTGAACTTATTGAGAAAGTTGATGCTTTTGATGAACCAACGATGGTGGTTTTATTTGGTGACCACTTGCCGAATCTTGGTCTTAGCAGTAAAGATGTGGCTTCCGGAAGACTGACAGCTACGGAGTATGTTGTTTGGAGTAATTTTGAGAAACAGGCAGAGGATAAGAATCTTGAATCTTATCAGCTTGCAGCCCATGTTCTTAAGATGATGGACATGGAGGGCGGATACATTATGGCATTACATCAGAATGCCATGGATGATGAAGATTATATGGATAAACTGGAATTCTTACAGTACGATATGCTGTATGGGGATAGAATGGTATATGATGGAGTGAATCCGTATAAAGCATCGGATCTTGTTATGGGTATCCGTCCTATCGAGATTAATTCTGTTACAACAGAAGAAAATGGCAAAGTATATGTAAGAGGTACCTATTTTAATGATTTTAGTGTGGTGCTTAGAGACGGAGAACGATTGGACACAGAATATGTGGATCAAAACACATTGTTAGTGCCGGGTATCTCATTAAAGGATGGAGATGAATTCACTGTGGCGCAAATTGGAGAGGATAAATATATTCTCAGTCAGACGCCTGTTTATCTCTATGAAACACAGTATTAAAATCTTGCGAACATATAGTGTTATGTGTTACAATAGATTGGACTTGTAAAGGAAAGGAAACAGCAGGAATGTCGGAGAAACATGGGTCCACAGAACCGGCTGCAAATCGGAGAAAAAGAGTAAACCGACTTAAGAGGATTATCCTTACTACTGTTGCTTTACTCATCCTTATTCCCACGGTTACTTGTGTGGTATTAGCAATCAGGGTGGGTGTTTTACAGGATAAATTGGATAAGAAGGGTGTTACTACCATAGTATATGAATCCAATGATAGTAAAGATTATGAGTCGGGCGGAAAAGGGAATCAACCTACCGGGCAAGAGATGATGGAAGAAATACCGGAGACACTTAAAGAACCGTCTTCCGAAAAACCTTCTGAAGAACCTTCTGAAGAACCTTTGGAGGAACAGCTTGATATACCGGTAGAGCCGGAAGAACCGGAAGCATCTGTCGGAGAAAAAGAACCGGTTGTATCAGAAGTGGAAGATATCAAAGAAGAAGTTACAGTAAGAAAGGTATATTTTACTTTTGATGACGGTCCCAGCGAAAATACGGATAAGATTTTAGATGTATTAGCGGAATATGACGTTAAAGCCACTTTCTTTGTTATAGGAAAGACCAAGGATTATTATATTCCTATGTACCAAAGGATTGTGGAAGAAGGGCATAGTTTGGGGATGCATTCTTTTTCCCATGAGTATACGGATATTTATGAGAGTGTTGAGAATTTTAGACAAGACTTGCATAAAATACAGGACTATTTGTATGACGTAACGGGTCAGGTGATTGATTTATATCGTTTCCCTGGTGGTAGCAGCAATGGGTATTGCAGAACGGATATTGACGACTATCTTACCTATTTGCGAGATTACAATATTTCTTATTTTGACTGGAATGTATCCAGTGAGGATGCGTCGGAATACAAGTTAACCAAAGAAGAAATTGTGAATAATGTTATCAGCAGAGTGGATAAATATGAGACGGTAGTTGTACTTTTTCATGATGCGGCTTACAGAGATACTACGGTAGAGGCGTTGCCGGAAATTATTGAGAAAATACAAGCGATGGAAAATACGGTAATTTTACCGATTACAGATGAAACTGAGTTGGTTCAACACAGATGGTTAGAGTAGTCGGAATTACATGATAGACGGTTTATAGAATGAATATAAATGGAGGAAGAAAAATGGGGTTTTTTCAAGATTTAAAGGAAGACTTATCACAGGCAGTAAATGAGATGCTTCCGAATGAAGAAGTTGTGGAAGAAGCAGAAGTTACAGAAGATGAAGTTGAAACAGAAGCAGAAACTTTGGAAGAGACTTTAGAAGAGAATTTAGAAGAACCTGAAGCTGAGATAGAGGAGCTTGAGGAAGAATCTGAAGAATTGGACGAAGAGCCGGAAGAAGTGATGCCAGAAGAAGAGGAAATTTACGAAGAACCGATCGTAGCAGATAATGTAGAGAGTAAAGGGGATAAAGAGATGAGCGATGTAGCACAGGTAAGAGAAGAAGCAGTGGATGAAGTAGCAATTATTACAGAAGGAATGACGATTAAAGGTGATATTACTTCTAAAGGTTCTATGGATATCATTGGTAATGTAATTGGTAATATTGATATCCTTGGCAAGTTAAATGTATCAGGTGGTATTCAGGGTGATTCCATTGCGGCTGAAATTTTTGCTGACTCTGCAAAAATTACCGGACAGGTACATAGTTACGGAAGCGTTAAGATTGGCCAGAGTTCAGTTATTATTGGTAACATCATTGCTACAAGCGCTGTTATTGCCGGAGCTATTAAAGGTGATATTGACGTACAGGGACCGGTTATCCTTGATTCATCAGCAATCGTAATGGGTAACATCAAATCTAAATCAGTACAGATTAACAACGGTGCGGTAATTGAAGGTATGTGTTCACAGTGCTACGCAGATGTTAATCCGGTTTCATTCTTTAACGAATATAAGAAATAAGTGAGAGGATGATCTGACACATGAAAAGAATATTATTAAAATTAAGCGGAGAAGCTTTGGCCGGTGAGAAAAAAACAGGGTTTGATGAAGAAACCGTACGAGGTGTGGCTTTACAGGTAAAACAGCTTGTAGATGCCGGAACCCAGGTTGGTATTGTTATCGGCGGAGGTAATTTCTGGAGAGGAAGAACCAGCGAGAATATTGACAGAACGAAAGCGGACCAGATTGGTATGTTGGCAACCATTATGAACTGTATTTATGTTTCAGAGATTTTCAGATCAGAAGGTATGCAGACCAATATATTAACACCATTTGAGTGTGGTTCTTTTACCAAGCTGTTTTCTAAAGATCGTGCCAATAAGTACTTTGCACGTGGTATGGTAGTATTCTTTGCAGGTGGAACGGGACATCCGTATTTTTCAACGGATACAGGTGTTGTACTTAGGGCTATCGAGGTAGAAGCAGAATCTATCCTGCTTGCTAAAGCCATTGATGGTGTGTATGATGATGACCCACGTAAAAATCCTATGGCGAAGAGATATGATAGCGTAAGTATTGATGAGGTAATTGAAAAGAATCTTCAGGTAGTTGATATGACTGCATCAATTCTTGCCAGAGACAATAAGATGCCTATGGTGGTGTTTGATTTACGTGAGCAGGACAGCATTGTAAAAGCAGTAAGCGGAAAATTTAACGGAACAGTGGTTACCGTATAAGATGAAAATAGAAAGTGGAGGACACAATATGGACGCAAGATTAAAACCATACGAAGAGAAGATGCAGAAAGGATATGATTTTCTTGTAGCAGATTTTCTCACAATACGTGCCGGACGTGCGAATCCTCATGTATTGGATAAGATTAAAGTAGATTATTACGGAACACCAACCCCAATCCAGCAGGTTGGTAACATTTCAGTTCCGGAACCAAGAATTATTCAGATTTCCCCATGGGAAAAATCACTTATTAAAGATATTGAAAAAGCAATTATGTGTTCAGATATTGGAATTAACCCAAGCAATGACGGTTCTGTAATCAGATTGATTTTCCCTGAGTTAACAGAGGATCGAAGAAAAGAACTGGTTAAGGACATTAAGAAAAAGGGTGAAGATAACAAAGTTGTTATCAGAAATATCCGTCGTGACGGTAATGATGCATTTAAGAAGCTTGCAAAAGAAGAAGTTTCTGAAGATGAGATTAAGAGCCTTGAAGAAGAATTACAGAAGTTAACAGACAAATTTGTAAAAGAAATCGACAAATTAGTAGAAGATAAGTCAAAAGAAATCATGACAGTATAAAATGCAGGGGCTGACGGGATTCCCGTTAGTCCCCGTTTGTTTAGACGGAGTGAAAGAATAATATGTCTGAATTAATTGAAAGAAAGATTCCGACCCACGTTGCCATTATTCTGGATGGTAACGGACGTTGGGCAAAAAAAAGAGGACTTCCCCGCAACATGGGACATGTCCAGGGTGCGAAAAATGTTGAGACGGTATGCGCTGCGGCATGGAATATGGGAATTAAATATGTTACTATGTACGCCTTTAGTACTGAGAACTGGAAACGTCCCCAGGACGAAGTGGATGCCCTTATGAAATTGCTTCATAATTATATGAAGACTTGTCTTAAGACGGCAAAAAAGAACAATATGCGTGTCAGGGTTATTGGTGATATAACCCGGCTTGATGAGGCAACTCAGGCAAGAATATTAGAACTTGAAGCAGCTACAAAAGAATATACGGGACTTAATTTTCAAATTGCCTTAAATTACGGCAGTAGAGATGAAATAGTACGTGCTGTAAAGAAAATTGTGGAAAGAGCAAATGCCGGTGAGATTGCAGCAAAAGATGTGGATGAAGCAATGATTACAAGAAATCTTGACACTGCAGATATTCCGGATCCGGATTTGTTAATACGCCCCAGTGGTGAACAGCGTATTTCTAATTATCTGTTGTGGCAGATTGCTTATGCAGAATTATATTTTACAGATGTGTTATGGCCTGATTTTGGTAAAAAAGAATTGGAGCTTGCCATTGAGGCCTATAACGGAAGGGACAGAAGATTCGGTCTGGTAACAGAACAGGAAACTTAAGGAGGAAGATATGTTTCTTACAAGAGCATTAAGCGGAATAGTATTGGTTATTATAGCGTTAGCTACTATATTGGCGGGAGATTGGGTATTACTTGCAACATTGTTATTGATTTCCCTGGTGGCTATATTTGAATTAACTAAAGTGTCACAAGTGCACACAGATGGAAAAAGAATAAATTGGCTGGAGCTTGCTATTTGTGCAGGTACGGTTGCGTATTATGCAGTAATGTATTTTGTAAAGGATTTTACAGCATTGTGTATGGTTATTATGGCAACTGTTATTGTAACAATGGTTGTATATGTTTTTGCATTCCCTAAGTATCATGCAACACAGACAATGGCTTCCATATTCTCATTTTTATATGCGCCGGTTATGTTATCTTTTGTATATATGGTAAGAATGTTAGATCATGGTGTTTATCTTGTGTGGATAATTTTCCTTGCTTCTTGGATTAGCGACACTTGTGCATATTTGGTGGGAATTACCATTGGTAAGCATAAATACTTACCGAAGCTTAGTCCGAAAAAGTCTATTGAAGGTTCCATTGGCGGTATTCTTGGCTCTGCCTTATTGGGATGGTTGTTTGGCCATTTCCTGTTGGAAGGTGTGGTAGAAATGCCGAATATCACATGGATTTTAGTGTTAATCTGCGCAGTTGGTTCTGTTATATCTCAAATTGGAGACTTAGCAGCTTCCGCGATTAAGAGAAATTATGAAATCAAGGATTATGGGAAATTAATTCCCGGACACGGAGGAATTATGGACCGTTTTGACAGTGTAATTTTTACGGCACCGATTATTTATTTCCTGTGTTATTATTTGATTCATTAATGAAGGAATATGTTTGGAGAATTAAGAATGAGCAAAATAATAAGTGTTCTGGGCTCTACAGGTTCTATCGGAACCCAAACTTTAGAAATTGTCCGTGATAATCCTGATTTGAAGGTGGCAGGACTTGCGGCCAATAATAATGTAGAATTGATTGAGAAGCAAATCCGTGAATTTCATCCCAAGGTTGTAGCCATGGGCAATGAAGCTTCTTATCAGGAATTAAAACAGCGGGTGGCTGATTTGCCGGTTAAAGTGGTATGTGGCATGGAAGGTATGTTGGAAATTGCAACTTTACCGGAAGTAGAAGTGTTAGTTACGGCAATCGTGGGAATGATAGGAATACAGCCTACCATTGCAGCAATCAAATGTAAAAAGACAATTGCCCTTGCCAATAAGGAAACATTGGTTACAGCAGGACATATTATTATGCCACTTGCAAAAGAAATGGGAGTTTCAATACTTCCCGTGGATAGTGAGCACAGTGCTATTTTTCAGTCGTTGCATGGAGAAAACAGGGAAAGACTCAGTAAGATTCTTTTGACTGCTTCCGGTGGACCTTTCAGGGGAAAAACCAGAGAACAGCTTGAAACCATGACGGTAGAAGATGCTTTAAAACATCCAAACTGGTCCATGGGTAAAAAGATTACCATCGATTCGGCAACTTTAGTCAATAAAGGATTGGAAGTAATGGAGGCCAAATGGCTTTTTGATACTGATTTAGACCAGATTCAGGTCGTGGTTCATCCTCAGAGCATTATCCATTCCATGGTGGAATATGTGGATGGGGGGATTATGGCACAGCTTGGAACGCCTGATATGAAGCTTCCGATTCAGTACGCTTTGTTTTATCCGGACAGACGTCCCATGCAGGGAAAACGGGTAGATTTTTTTGAACTGAAGAGTATTACTTTTGAAAGACCGGATACAGATACTTTTCGTGGATTGAAGCTTGCCTATGACGCTGCAAGGCAGGGTGGGATTATGCCTACTGTATATAATGCTGCAAATGAAAAGGCAGTTGCTTTGTTTTTAGATAGAAAAATCAGATTTTTAGAAATACCGGAATTGATTGAATCCTGTATGAATCAGATGAAAAATATTCAAAATCCTTCTGTTGAACAGATTATATCTATGGAACAGGAAGTATATGAATATATTAATAAAATAAAACAGTAAATATCATTGTGTGGAGGAAACATGTCAATAGTTCTTTTTTTATTGATGTTTGGAATTATAGTAATAGCACATGAATTTGGACATTTCCTACTGGCAAAGGTCAATGGAATTCATGTTGTAGAGTTTTCGGTTGGAATGGGCCCGAAGCTATTTAAATTCCAAAAGGGTGAAACCGAATATACATTGAGACTTCTTCCCTTGGGAGGAGCCTGTATCTTTGAGGGAGAGGACGGGCTTGTTACTGAGAAAACAAAAGAAGAAGGCGGAAGTGTTGAGGAAAGCGAAAACAAAGGAGCTTTTCATAATGCAAAAGTAACTGCAAGAATTGCGACAGTAATTGCAGGCCCATTGTTTAATTTCATTCTGGCGTTTCTGTTTTCCCTAATCATTGTGGGAAGCGTTGGTTCGGATAGGGCTTATGTAGCCAAGGTAAGAGAGGGATATCCGGCAAAAGAAGCAGGAATTGAGTCCGGAGATGAAATTATCAGGATGAATGGAGAAAGAGTGTATCTTCGAAGAGAGATATCCTTGATTTCCATGCTAAATACAGAAGGGGAAGAAATTGAGGTTGAATACCGCAGGGATGGAAAAGAGTATAAGACCACACTGGTTCCCCGATATAGTGAAGAGGACGGACGATATTTAATCGGTTTGGAATGGAGCGGTGATTACGAAATAGGTGGTCCCCTCAATGTAATAAAGAATAGTTATTATGAAGTCCGATATTGGATTAAGTACACCTTTAAGAGTCTCGGCATGCTGTTTACAGGGAAAGCAGGCATGGACGATTTATCAGGACCGGTGGGAGTGGCCCAGGTAGTCGACGAGGTTTATGAGGTGAGTGCGGCAATCAGCGTTAAGGCAGTCATTATTAATATGTTAAATTTTGCAGTACTGCTAACGGCAAACCTTGGGGTCATTAATTTACTTCCGTTACCGGCATTAGATGGAGGACGGTTAGTATTCTTATTGATTGAACTGGTTAGAGGGAAACCGGTGCCAAGGGAAAAAGAAGGAATGGTCCATTTTATCGGAATGGTACTTCTTTTAATTTTAATGGTCTTTGTGTTTTATAATGATATAAAAAGGTTATTTATTTAAAGTAATACAAATCTACACTTATGAGGATAGTGAGGTAAGAGTCTATGTACACTTTTTTGTATGAAGACGCTGATAACCTGATATTATTTGAAACACTTTACAAAAGATATTATCGTGAACTGCTAAAGGTAGCTTATTGTATTTTGAAGAATACGGCTAAGGCGGAGGATGCAGTTCATGATACATTTGTTAATATAGTTTCGCATGTGGAAACAATCAGGGATTTAGATGATGAAACACAGAGAAACTATATCGTTACTATGGTAAGAAACAAATCTATCGATTTTTTACGTGCTGACAGGCGGGAGATTGTCAGGGATTTTACGGATGAAAAATATACGGAAATATCCGCTGACTCCGACATTTTAAATGAACTATGCGACAGGGAGCAGGAAGTTCTACTTTTGCGGGAAATGGATAGACTGAAAGAGAAATACCGCATGGTGTTGGAATATTACTATTTCCGTGAACTGACAAGAGAGGAAATCGCCGATTTAATGGATGCAGATGTAAAAATGGTAGATGTATGGCTTCATAGGGCAAGGATGAAGTTTGCAAAAGTATTAGGGTTAAAGCAGGATGGAAAGAAAAAATAATAAGCTACAATTTGATGAATTAATACGCTTATCAGTAAATCATTATTTTGAAGAAAAATATGATGTTACGGATGCAGAGCCTGAAATTGATGAAGTAAGGTATCAACAGGGGCTGATTGCCTGCAAGAAAGCTTTACGTGAAAGACAGGAAAATAAAAAGATACACAGAGCAAAACGTTTTGGCATTATAGCTGCATGCGCTTTAGTAATGGTTTCTGTGTTTTTAATGGTTGAAGGTGATTTTACCCAGGCAGAATTAATGTTTTCAGAACAAAGAGAAATCACAGACACGAATCATTATGATTCTACAGTAGTGGACCCTTTGGAAGAAAATGCGGATATGATAGGTAACTATCAGTATACAATCGGGTATGTTCCTGAAGGGTATGCTTTAGCAGAAGAGTATTATTCTGAAGCCATTGGCGGCAAATTCAGATATGAAAAAGACGAACAGATACTGGTTATCAATTATTTTTATGAAAGAGCGAGTGTTTCGATAAATACGGACAACGAAAGTATTGAACAGACTCAGATAACGGTTGACGGGGACAACATAACCGTTGGTACGATAAAAGAAACCGGCATGCAGGCATACTGGATGTGGGAACAGGAAGGTGTGTTCTTTTTTGTAGACGGTGAGTTGCCGGAAGCTGAGTTTAAGATGATTTATGAAGGAATCAAGTAATTCGGAATGGAGAAGAGCATGTATCGTAATCATACAAAAGTAATAAAAATCGGCGACAGAGTCATTGGCGGAGGAAATCCGGTTCTGATTCAGTCAATGACCAACACAAGAACTGAGGATGTAGAAGCAACGGTAGCACAGATTCTTGCGCTTGAAAAAGCGGGCTGTGAGATTATCCGTTGTACCGTTCCTACCATCGAAGCTGCTAAGGCCATTGGAGAAATTAAAAAACAAATTCACATTCCACTTGTGGCAGATATTCATTTTGATTATCGTATGGCGATTGCAGCTATGGAAAACGGAGCGGATAAGATTCGTATTAACCCCGGAAATATTGGGGGAATGGATAAGCTAAAAGCAGTTGTTGATGTGGCAAAAGAGAAAAACATTCCAATCCGTGTTGGAGTTAACAGTGGCTCATTGGAAAAAGAGCTTGTAGAAAAATACGGTGGCGTTACTGCAGAAGGAATCGTGGAAAGTGCCCTTGATAAGGTAGGAATGATTGAATCCTTTGGCTATGATCAGATTGTGATTAGCATCAAATCTTCTGATGTTCTTATGTGTATCAAGGCTCACGAGCTGTTGGCAGATAAAACAGATTATCCGTTACATGTAGGAATTACGGAATCAGGAACCTTATATAGCGGTAATATTAAGTCTTCCGTAGGCCTTGGTATTATTTTATACCAGGGAATCGGTGACACAATCAGGGTATCACTGACAGGAGACCCGGTAGAAGAAATTAAGACGGCAAAACTGATTCTTCGGACAATGGGACTTCGTAAAGGTGGGATTGAGGTGGTATCCTGCCCTACATGCGGAAGAACGAAAATTGATTTAATAAGCCTTGCAAATCAGGTGGAAAAAATGGTGGAAGATATCCCCCTTGATATAAAAGTGGCTGTTATGGGTTGTGTAGTGAACGGACCCGGAGAAGCAAAAGAAGCTGATATCGGCATTGCAGGCGGTATCGGGGAAGGGCTTCTCATTAAAAAGGGTGAAATAGTGAAAAAAGTGCCGGAGTCGGAACTTTTAAATACATTAAGGGAAGAATTACTGAACTGGAAAGAGTAGTGTAATGGCAAAAGGGTTTTTAGAAGTATTTCCGAATCTAAAACTGAATAAAGAAATGCAAACTCTTTTTGGAGAGGTTATGGTTTTACGGGTAAGTACTACTTCGAGAAAAGATTTTTTGAGAGTCTATATTGAGAGTCATACATTAATCCCTAAAAACCAGATCCAGTACGTGGAAACGGAAATCAAAAAACAACTTTTTCCAAATGCTAAGCTTACGGTTAAGATTTATGAGCAATTTATTTTGTCTGCCCAATACACACCGGAAGCGTTAATGGATTTGTATAAAGAAAGCATCTTGTCGGAATTAAAGGACTATGATGCTTTACTTTATAATGTGTTTAGAAAAGCGGATATTTCTTTTGAAGAGGGCGGCAGAATGGTTCTTTTAGTGGAAGATACTGTGGTTGCCCGTGATAAATCTGCAGAACTTGTGAGAATCTTAGATAAGATTTTCAGAGAAAGATGTGGTGTAGAGGTTACTGTTTCGGTACAATTTAAGGAAGCCGTCGTGGGTAAATTTGAGGCTCAGAATGAGCAGAAGATTATGCAAAATGTCCGTGGTGTTATGATGCGGGCAGGACTTGTGGATGAGAATACTGCATTTGAAGCAACCGCTGAAGAAGCTACCGTACCGGACATGGAGGAAAAAGAGGAATCTCAGAATACTAAAAAAGGAAAAGAACCATACAAAAGACCAACCAAAAATTCGGATAATCCGGATGTTGTGTATGGCAGGGATATCGAAGAAGATGCAATGAACATCATTGATATCATCGGTGAAATCGGAGAGGTTATTATCCGCGGTAAAGTTCTTAAGGTGGATTCCAGAGAAATTAAAAATGAAAAGACCATTCTCATGTTTGACCTTACTGACTTTACGGATACCATGACCATTAAAATATTTTTACGTAATGATCAGGTTAAGGAAGTAACAGAAAGTATCAAAGAAGGCGCATTCTTAAAAGTAAAGGGAATGGCAATCATTGATAAATTTGACCATGAATTAACAGTAGGTTCCGTAGTAGGAATTAAAAAAATTAAAGATTTTACGGTATCCCGAATGGATACGTCCATCAAAAAAAGAGTAGAACTTCATTGCCATACCAAAATGAGTGATATGGATGGCGTGTCCGATGTAAAGGATATTATTAAAACTGCTAAAAAGTGGGGAATGCCTGCCATTGCGATTACAGACCATGGGGATGTACAGGCCTTTCCGGATGCAAATCATGCAGTAACTTTGGATGAGCCGTTTAAACCTATTTATGGTGTTGAGGCTTACATAGTAGATGATTTAAAAGAAATTGTTGTAAATTCCAAAGACTATACCTTAGACAATAATTTTGTGGTATTTGACTTAGAAACCACGGGATTTTCTCCGGTGACGGACAGAATTATTGAAATCGGTGCGGTAAAAGTGATAGACGGAAAGATTACAGAACGTTTTTCAACTTTTGTAAATCCATGTATTCCCATTCCGTTCCGTATTGAAAAATTAACCGGAATTAATGACAGTATGGTAATCGGTTCCGAAACGATTGAACAGATTTTACCAAGATTTATGGAGTTTTGCGAAGGCTGTATTATGGTGGCACATAATGCTTCCTTTGATATGAGTTTTATTCAGGAAAACTGTAAGAGACAGGGGATAGAAAGAGAGTTGACCAGTGTGGATACGGTGGGAATCTCACGTATTCTTTTCCCGAACCATAAAAAACACACCCTTGATACGGTTGCCAAGGAATTAGGCGTAAGTCTTGAAAATCATCACCGCGCAGTAGATGATGCAGGCGCAACGGCAGAAATCTTTGTGAAGTTTATTCCGATGTTAAGGGATAAGGGTGTAAACCAATTGGGACAGATTAATGCGTTGGCGGCCTCAAGTGAGGAAGTAATCCGTAAGTTAAAATCGTACCACTGTATTATTTTGGCAAAAAACGATATTGGGCGAATCAACCTGTATAAATTGGTTTCAGAGTCCCATCTGAAATACTTCAACAGACAGCCTAAGATGCCTAAGAGTCTTGTACAAAAATACAGGGAAGGTTTAATTGTGGGAAGCGCCTGTGAAGCAGGAGAATTATACAGTGCGTTGTTAGAAGGAAAAAGCGACAGGGATATAGCAAGGATTGTAAGCTTTTATGATTACCTTGAGATTCAGCCTGTGGGAAACAACCACTTTATGGTGGATTCCCCTAAAATTGAAAATATTAACAGTGACGAAGATATTAAAGAGATTAATAAAAAAGTAGTTGCTCTTGGAGAAAAATTCCATAAGCCCGTTGTGGCAACTTGTGACGTTCATTTTTTAAATCCTGAAGATGAAATATACAGAAGAATTATTATGGCCGGCAAAGGGTTTACAGATGCGGATGAGCAGGCTCCGTTATTCCTTCGTACTACGGAAGAAATGCTGGCGGAGTTTGAATACCTTGGAAGTGAAAAGGCAGAAGAGGTTGTAATAACCAATACCAACCTGATTGCCAATATGTGTGAAAAGATTTCACCGGTGCGGCCGGATAAATGTGCGCCGGTTATTCCGGATTCAGACAAAACTTTAACGGATATTTGTTATAATAAAGCCTATTCCATGTATGGAAATCCGTTGCCGCCAATCGTTGAGGCGAGACTCCAGAGGGAACTTAATTCCATTATTACTAACGGTTTTGCCGTTATGTATATTATTGCACAGAAGCTTGTGTGGAAGTCAGTAGAGGATGGCTATCTGGTAGGTTCCAGAGGTAGTGTTGGTTCTTCCTTTGTAGCAACCATGTCGGGTATTACAGAGGTTAACCCTTTAAGTCCCCATTATTACTGCCCAAATTGCCATTACAGTGATTTTGAATCGGATGAAGTAAGGGCTTACGCAGGGGCAGCAGGGTGTGATATGCCGGATAAGGCTTGCCCTGAATGCGGCACCATGTTAAAAAAGGACGGCTTTGATATTCCTTTTGAAACCTTCTTAGGATTTAAAGGTGATAAAGAGCCGGATATTGACTTAAACTTCTCGGGAGAATACCAAAGTAAGGCACATAAATACACGGAGGTTATCTTTGGTGACGGTCAGACCTTCAGAGCGGGAACTATTGGTACTCTTGCTGAAAAAACAGCCTATGGATATGTGAAGAATTACTTTGAGGAACACGGTGAGAAAAAACGGGAGAGTGAAATCAATCGAATTGTAGAAGGATGTACCGGTATCAGACGTACTACGGGTCAGCATCCCGGAGGTATTACGGTGCTGCCGTTAGGCGAGGAAATCAATTCTTTTACCCCGGTACAGCATCCTGCCAATGATATGACAACGGATATTATTACAACTCACTTTGATTATCACTCCATTGACCATAACCTGTTAAAGCTTGATATTTTAGGACACGACGATCCAACCATGATAAGAATGTTAGAGGATTTAACAGGGATTAATGCGGTGGAGATTCCGTTGGATGACCCACAGGTAATGTCATTGTTCCGTTCTACGGAAGCTCTGGGAATTACGCCTGATCAGATTGATGGATGCACCTTGGGCTCATTAGGTATTCCTGAGTTTGGTACGGACTTTGTTATTCAAATGTTAGTGGATACCCAACCTAAGTCTTTTTCCGATTTAATCCGTATTTCCGGATTGAGTCATGGTACTGACGTATGGCTTGGAAACGCCCAAACATTGATTGAAGAAGGTAAAGCAACCATTTCTACTGCAATCTGTACCCGTGATGATATTATGACTTATTTAATTAATAAGGGGGTAGAAAGCTCCTTATCCTTTAAGATTATGGAAAGTGTCCGTAAGGGAAAAGGATTAAAGCCGGAGATGGAAGAGGCCATGTTGGCGGCAGATGTTCCGGATTGGTATATCTGGTCCTGTAAAAAGATTCAGTACATGTTCCCGAAAGCCCATGCGGCTGCCTACGTTATGATGGCGTGGCGTATTGCTTACTGTAAGGTGAATTATCCTCTTGCTTATTACGCAGCGTACTTTAGTATCCGTGCTTCAGCCTTTTCTTATGAATTAATGTGTCTTGGCGAACAGACCTTGCTTGCCCATATGGAAGATTATAAGAGAAGAATGGATACCTTAAGTAAAAAGGAACAGGATACTTTTAAGGACATGAAGATTGTGCAGGAAATGTACGCGAGAGGCTTTGAATTTATGCCTATAGATATTTTTACTGCAAAATCAAGACTGTTTCAGATTATTGACGGCAAGTTAATGCCGTCGCTAAGCAGTATTGACGGACTGGGAGAAAATGCGGCAGATGCCATTGTAGAGGCTGCAAAAGACGGTCCGTTTATATCAAGGGATGATTTCAGACAACGTTCAAAGGCCAGCAGAACGATTGTTGATAAGATGAATGAACTTGGTATTTTAGGTAACCTTCCTGAATCAAACCAGCTTAGTTTATTTGATTTTGTATAAAAAGAAAGGTGTAAAGTTATTAATAAGACTTTACACCTTGTTTTTGTTAATATATCAGAATTATTTAATATCTAAATTCTCAGTAATGATACCGAAGGACTCAAGTTTTGCCTTGGTAACGGTTAATTGATAATCTACTTCTTTTTCCAAATTGTCGGATTTTTTTATTCTTTGTAAATCCGTATACTTATCAATCAGGTTATTAATCATTTCTTTTTCGGTTGGCATGTAATCACTCACTTTCAAATCCTCCCTTTTCCATAATGATATAAATATTATATAGAAAAGGCGAAATGGTGTAAAGTCTTATTAATTTGCCAAGGAACAATAAAAATGGAAAAATTTGAAATGTAAAAGAAAAATAGAATAGCCCTAAATTATTAGGGCTATAAGAGCAGTGAATACGGGAATCGAACCCGTGATTCCGCCGTGAGAGGGCGGCGTCTTAACCTCTTGACCAATTCACCAAAAAGTATTTTGTTACGACACTTGCTTATAATATCTTATTCTTCTGAAAAATGCAAGAGTTTTTCTGAAAAAATCAATTTTATTGCCTTTTCATTTTATTGCCTTTGTGGTATCATTCTTATAATGCTTATGATATTTTTCATTGTTCCCAATTTGATGTGGGACAGTGTTTGGAGGGATTAGATGAGAGAATTTGTAATTACTACAGAAACGAACTCGGATTTACCGGTAGAATTTGTACAACAGCACCAGATAGGAATTATTCCTCATTATTATACAATCGAAGATGAGGTGTACGGTGATGGAAGAGAACTTACTATCCGTGAGTTTTATGATGCCATGAGAGCTCAGAAAAAAGCGGCTACCATGGCTAGTAATCCGGCAGTTATTTATGATAAGTTTGCTGATTATGCAAAAGAAGGAAAAGACATTCTTCATATCAGCTTTTCATCTGCTTTAAGCGGTGGCTATAGTAATATTGTAATGGTTGCAGGTGAGATAAAAGACGAATATCCTGAAATGAATATTATTGTCATAGATACGCTTTCTGCTTCATTGGGTGAAGGTATGTTAATCAAAAAAGCGGTTGATATGCGCGCCCAGGGAAAGAGCATTGAAGAAACAGCAGCAGCGATTGAAGAATTAAAGAATCATTTGAAGATTCAGTTTATTGTAGATGATTTAAACCACCTCTTTAGGGGAGGCAGACTTTCAAGAACCTCTGCAATTTTAGGAACGGTAGCAAATATTAAGCCGATTCTTGAAATTAACAATGAAGGTAAGCTTGTGGCAGCTGCAAAAGTAAGAGGAACGAAAAAGGCAATGTCAACCATCGTTGATAATATGGAAGCGAGTCTTGGAAGCTATAAAGATAAGCAGATATTTATCGGAATTATGCATGGTGATGCAAAGGAAGAAGCAGAGTACCTGAAGAAATTGATTGTAGAACGTTTCGGATATGAAGATTTTATTATTGTTCCGATTGGACCAAGTATCGGAGCACATTCAGGTCCCGGCACAGTAGGAGTTGTGTATTTGGGTGAATAATTTCGTGTTTTTTAGAAAAACACTTGCATTCCCTAAATTCAAGTGTTATACTGAACACAGTTAATAGAGTTAAAGTATTAAGAGTGGGCTTGCGAGTCCACTCTTTCATATTGTAGGAGGGCGGTAAATGTCAAAGCGTGAAACATACGAGGCGCGTTTCGAAGCCATCTTAGAACCTATCGTAAAAGAGAATGGTCTTTCCATCTATGATGTGGAATATGTCAAAGAAGGAAGTGACTGGTATTTAAGAGGCTACATCGAAAAAGAAGAAGGCGTTAATATTAAAGACTGCGAAGTGGTGAGCAGAGCAGTATCCGATATTTTGGATAAAGAGGATTTTATTGAAGACGCATATATCCTGGAAATCAGCAGTCCGGGACTTGGCAGGGCCTTAAAGAAAGATAAGCATTTCGATAAGAGTATCGGTGAACAGGTTGAGATTCGTCTGTATAAGCCGGTAGAAAAGCAAAAAGAGTTCACAGGAATCTTGGATTCTTATGATAAAGACAGTATTACATTAACAAATGTAGATGACACAGTAAACACAATGCGGTTTGAAAGAGCAAATGTGGCTTTAGTAAGACTTGCTTTAGATTTTTAGAAAGAGAGAGGATATTAAGAAAATGAACAAAGAATTAATGGAAGCACTTAACCTTCTTGAAAAAGAGAAAGATATCAGCAAAGAAACATTGTTTGAAGCGATTGAAAGTTCTCTTTTAACAGCATGCAAGAATCACTTTGGAAAAGCGGATAATATGAAAGCAGTTGTAAACCGTGAAACATGTGATTTTGAAGTGTATGCAGAAAAAGAAGTTGTAGAAGAAGTAGAAGACAGTGTATGTCAGATTTCTTTGGAAGAAGCTAAGACACTTGCTAAAAAAGCAAAAATCGGAGATATCATCAAAGTAGAAATCAAATCTAAAGAATTCGGTCGTATTGCTACACAGAATGCAAAAAACGTTATCTTACAGAAAATCCGTGAGGAAGAAAGAAGCGTTATCTACAATCAGTATTATGAAAAAGAAAAAGACGTTGTAACAGGCGTTGTTCAAAGATATTTAGGTAAAAACATCAGTATTAACCTTGGCAAAGCAGATGCTATTTTAAATGAAAGCGAACAGGTAAAGGGTGAAAACTTTAAGCCAACCGAAAGAATTAAGGTTTATATTGTAGAAGTTAAGAACGCTACAAAGGGACCAAGAATTCTTGTAAGCCGTACACATCCTGAACTTGTTAAGAGATTATTTGAAGCAGAAGTTGCTGAAATCCAGGATGGAACAGTAGAAATCATGAGCATTGCCAGAGAAGCAGGAAGCAGAACCAAGATGGCAGTATGGAGTAACAATCCAAACGTTGACGCTGTTGGTGCATGCGTAGGTTTCAATGGTTCCAGAGTAAATGCCATTGTTGATGAATTACGCGGAGAAAAAATTGATATTATTAACTGGGATGAAAACCCGGGTAACTTAATTCAGAATGCTCTTTCTCCTGCTAAGATTGTAGCAGTATTCGCAGATCCTGATGAAAAGACTGCAAAGGTTGTTGTACCGGATTATCAGTTATCACTTGCAATTGGTAAGGAAGGTCAGAATGCAAGACTTGCAGCAAGATTAACAGGATATAAGATTGATATTAAGAGTGAAACACAGGCGAAAGACGCTGAAGGCTTCCGTTATGAAGACTACATCGATTATGATGAAGACGATTACGATGAAACCTATGAAGAAGATTATGTAGAGGACGAAGCAGGCGAATTAGAATAACTGATTCGCAGCCGGTTGTCATATACTGATAAAGGAGTGATTAAGTTTGAATAAGAAAATCCCAATGCGTCAGTGTGTAGGTTGTGGCACAATGGGCAGTAAAAAAGAAATGATGAGAGTATTAAAGACCCCTGAAGATCAGATTATACTCGACAAGACCGGCAGAAAAAACGGACGCGGTGCTTATTTGTGCATGAATCTTGAATGTTTACAAAAAGCAATTAAGACAAAAGGCTTAGACCGTTCGTTTAAAATGTCCATCCCAAAGGAAGTATACGATAATTTGGAGAAAGCGTTTGGTGAAGAAGATGGCACAGAATAACATTTTATCCATGATTGGACTTGCGACCAAGGGACGTAATGTAGTAAGTGGCGAATTCATGACAGAAAAAAGCGTGAAATCATATCAGGCAACATTGGTCATTGTGGCAGAGGATGCATCAGACAATACCAAGAAGAAGTTTAGTGATATGTGTACTTTTTATGAGGTTCCCATGTTTGTATACGGAACCAAAGATGAATTAGGTCATGCAATGGGAAAAGAAATGAGGGCTTCTTTGGCATTAACAGATGAAGGATTCGCCAAATCCCTTATCAAAAAGCTTGAGAAGCAGACAGTATAACGGAGGTAGTTAGAATGGCAAAAATGAAAGTCCATGAGTTAGCAAAAGAATTAGATGTTTCCAGTAAGGACATTATTTCTTTGCTTACAGATAAAGGCATTGAAGTAAAGAGTCATATGAGCGTGTTAGAAGACGATGCGGTAGGCATTGTAAAAAAACAATATGCTCCGGCTCCTATAGAAGAAAAAAAGGAAGCACCTAAGGCAGCAGCCCCGGAAGGTGAAGCAAAACCGAAAAAGAAAAAGAGTATTATTATTGTTGGTAATCCACAGAATAGTAAAATGGGTGGAAATATGCCAAGACAGAATCAGATGCAAAGACCACATCCGCAGGGACAAAGACCACAGCAGTCTCAGCCTGCACGTCCTCAGATGAAACCATCTGAATCAGCGATGTCTGTTCAGGAAGCATTTAACAGAGCGATGGGTATTAAGAGTCCTGAACCAAAGCCTGTTGTAAAACCGGAACCGGTAGTAGAAAATGTTCAGCCTCAGGTTCAGCCAAAAGAAGCTGTTCCGGTAAGAGAAACTGTGGAAGTAAAACCGGAAAGACGTGAAGAAAACCGTCCTGCACAGAATAATTCTTTTGTAAGACGTGAGCAGAACACAAACAGAGATCGTAACCAGAATATGGGTGAGGGTAGACGAGATGGATTTAACCGAAATGGAGACAATAAACAAAGAGGTGAAGCACGTCCGGGCCAGAAACCGCAAGGACCAAGACCTGATTTCAGACAAAACCAGCCTAACGGAGAAAATCGCCCTTATAATGCAAATAAAGACCGTAATCGCCAAGGTGGTTTCGGTGGTGGAATGGGTAAAAATCCTTTCCCGGATAAAGACGCAGACCTTAAGAGCAATGAAAGACAGGGAAATAGATTCTCAAAATCTCAAAATAAATCTTCCGGAATGGATGCTTCGATTATTCAATCGGATAAACACCGAGACGAAGTAGCAAGAAGAATGAATCAGGAAAGAGATAAGAAGAATAAGAAAGACCATATCTACGAAGAAGATAATATTAATATTAAGAATAAAGCCGGCAGATTTATTAAACCGGAGAAAAAAGTAGAAGTGGTTGAAGAGACAATTAAGGTCATTACTCTTCCTGAAACATTGACTATTAAAGAACTTGCTGACAAGATGAAGATGCAGCCTTCTAACATTGTTAAGAAGCTCTTTATGCAGGGTCAGATTGTTACTGTTAACTCAGAAATTACTTATGAGCAGGCAGAAGAAATTGCGATTGAATATGAGATTATCTGCGAGCAGGAAGTAAAAGTTGACGTAATCGAAGAACTTTTAAGAGAAGAAGAGGAAGCACCGGAAAACCTGACATCACGTCCACCGGTTATCTGTGTTATGGGTCACGTTGACCATGGTAAGACTTCTCTTCTTGATGCAATCAGAAAGTCAAATGTAACTGACCGTGAAGCGGGTGGTATTACACAGCACATCGGTGCATATACCGTAAACTTAAACGGACAGACCATTACCTTCCTTGATACACCGGGACATGAAGCATTTACAGCAATGCGTATGCGTGGTGCAAATTCTACAGATATTGCAATTCTTGTAGTAGCAGCCGATGACGGTGTTATGCCACAGACGGTTGAAGCCATTAACCATGCGAAAGCCGCAGGAATTGAAATTATTGTAGCTGTAAATAAGATTGATAAGCCAAGTGCGAATATCGATAGAGTAAAACAGGAATTAACTGAGTATGAACTTATTGCAGAAGATTGGGGCGGAAGCACAGTATTTGCGCCGGTATCTGCAAAAACAGGCGAAGGTATTCCTGAACTTCTGGAAATGATTCTTTTAACTGCTGATATCTTAGAGTTAAAGGCAAATCCAAACCGTCATGCAAGAGGTCTTGTCATTGAAGCAGAGCTTGATAAGGGCCGTGGTCCTGTTGCAACAGTACTTGTACAAAAAGGTACTCTTCATGTTGGTGACTTTATTTCTGCAGGTGCATCCCATGGTAAAGTAAGAGCCATGATTGATGATAAGGGAAGAAGAATCAAAGAAGCAACACCTTCTACACCGGTTGAAATCTTAGGACTTAACGATGTTCCGAATGCAGGTGAAATCTTTATTGCACATAACAATGATAAAGAAGCAAAACAGTTTGCTGAAACCTTCATTGCACAGAATAAAGAAAAACTTCTTGATGAAACGAAGACCAAGATGAGCCTTGATGATCTGTTTACACAGATTCAGGCAGGTAACTTAAAAGAACTTAATCTGATTGTAAAAGCTGACGTACAGGGTAGTGTGGAAGCTGTTAAAACAAGCTTGTTAAAACTTTCAAATGAGGAAGTAGTTGTTAAAGTAATCCACAGTGGTGTTGGTGCTATTAACGAGTCCGATGTTATTCTTGCGAGTGCATCTAATGCAATTATTATCGGATTTAACGTTCGTCCTGATGCTCAGGCGAAAGCAACCAGTGAACGTGAGGGCGTTGATTTACGTCTGTACAGAGTTATCTATCAGGCGATTGAGGATATTCAGGCTGCTATGAAGGGTATGCTTGACCCGATTTACGAAGAAAAAGTAATCGGTCATGCAGAAGTTCGTCAGATCTTCAAAGCATCTGCAGTTGGTAATATTGCAGGTTCATATGTCCTTGATGGTATGTTCCAGAAGAACTGTAAAGTCAGAATTACCAGAGAAGGCGAGCAGATTTACGAAGGAAGTCTTGCATCACTGAAGCGTTTCAAAGACGATGTCAAAGAGGTTAAGGCAGGATTCGAATGTGGTCTTGTATTTGAAGACTTTGACCAGATGCAGGAGCTTGATATTGTAGAAGCTTATATCATGGTAGAGGTTCCTCGTTAATTGATAGGGCAGATGGGAGCAGTTCATGAGAAAAAACAGTATTAAAAGCACCAGAATTAATGGTGAGGTGCATAGAGTATTGGCAGAGATTATCCGTGGAGAAATTAAAGATCCGCGGATTAATCCGCTGACCAGCGTTGTGGCTGTAGAAGTCGCACCGGATTTAAAAACCTGTAAAGCATGGATTAGTGTTCTCGGGGATGAGAAGTCCTGTGAAGACACTCTTGCAGGTTTAAATAGTGCTGTAGGTTTTATTAAAAACCAGTTAGCACGTAAAATCAACCTTAGAAATACACCGGAAATCAGATTTATTATAGACCAGTCCATTGCATATGGTGTAAGCATGTCTAAAATGATTGATGATGTAACTAAGGATTTAAAGGATGATGAAGAAACAGAGGCGTAATGCGCCTCTTTTCTTGAATTTGTGTGTTTGGAGAAGAAGTATGATTAATATTGAGAATGAGCTTGCAGGAGCAAGGGAAGTTGGGATTACAGGTCATATCCGTCCGGACGGAGACTGTATCGGTGCCTGTATGGCAATGTATTTATATTTGCAAAAAGCTATGCCGCAGTTAAAAGTGCATGTTTTCTTAGAAGATATCCCAACTATTTTTTATGTGATTAAGGATACGGATAAAATAGAAAAAGCGGAAGAATTCTTAGGAAGCATTGATACTTTTATTGTGCTTGATTGTGCAAAGGATAGAACAGGCGCGTGCGAAAAATTAATTCAGAACGCGGGAAAAGTCATTAATATAGATCATCACCTTTCCAATGCATCAGGAAGTGGGGATATTAATTATATTGTGCCTGAAGCAAGTAGCGCAAGTGAGTTAGTATATGATGTAATTGATAAAGAAAAACTTGATACAGAGATTGCCAAGGCGATTTATATCGGAATGATTAACGATACAGGAGTTTTCCAGTACTCCAATACTTCAAAAAAGACAATGGAGATTGCAGGAAAGCTTATCACTTATGACTTTGATTTTCCGGCATTGATTCAAAAGACTTTTTATGAAAAAACTTATGTACAGAACCAGATATTGGGAAGGGCGTTATTAGAAAGTATTCTTTTTATGGACGGACACTGCATTGTAAGCAGCGTAGACCGTAAAACCATGGAGTTTTATGATGCCAAGCCGAAGCATTTGGATGGCATAGTAAGCCAGTTAAAGAATACCCGTGGTGTGGATTGCGCTATTTTTATGTATGAAATCGGTACCATGGAGTATAAGGTAAGTCTTCGTTCCAATGAAAAAGTGAATGTAGCAGAAGTTGCTGAGAATTTTGGGGGCGGTGGTCATGCAAGAGCCGCAGGATGTACGGTAAGAGGTACGTTCCATGATGTTGTCAACAATCTGTCCTTATACATTCAGAAACAGTTAAAGCTATAGAAAATATAAGATGGAGTTTCGTTATGAACGGAATCATTAATGTATATAAAGAAAAAGGATATACTTCTTTTGACGTAGTTGCCAAACTTCGGGGAATCCTAAAAGAGCGAAAAATCGGTCATACAGGAACGTTGGATCCTGATGCAACCGGAGTTTTACCGGTATGTGTGGGAAAGGCAACAAAGCTATGCGATATGCTTACGGATAAGAGTAAGGAGTACGTGGCAGAGCTATTATTAGGAGTGACAACGGATACCTTAGATATGACAGGGAATGTCTTGACTGAATCACCGGTCAATGTGACTGTAGATGAGGTAAGAGAAGTGATTTTAGGGTTTGTGGGTACCTATGACCAGATTCCACCCATGTATTCAGCCTTAAAAGTAGATGGGAAAAAACTATACGAGCTTGCAAGAAACGGACAGGAAATTGAACGGACTGCAAGAAAGGTTACCATCGAAGAAATAGAAATATTGTCAATAGAACTTCCGGTTATTAAAATGCGGGTATCCTGCTCTAAGGGGACTTACATCAGAAGTCTTTGTGATGATATCGGAAGAAAGCTTGGAACCGGTGGCGCAATGCAGAGTCTTGTGCGTACCAGAGTGTCGAATTTTTGCCTTAATGAGGCCCGGACTCTTTTACAAATAGAAGCTTTGCGCGACTTAGGAGAGCTTTCTAAAGTGTTAATGCCTATTGATTCTGTATTTATGGAATTACCGGCGGTACAGGTAAAAGAAAATGCAGAGCGCTTTTTAATGAATGGGAATGCTTTATTCTTTCATCAGCTTAAGATGCTGGATGGTGAGGGTGTAAAGACAATGCCCCAAAGAGTCAGGGTATATGATTCTAAAGGAAAGTTTTCTGCAATCTATCAGAAAAAAGAAGATGCTTACGGACCGGAAAAAATGTTCTTGGGCATGGAGTAAAAATTATGATTATTCTTGCGAATACTACAGATATTCACATTAACGGACCTTCAGCGGTAGCCATCGGGAAATTTGATGGAGTACATAAAGGTCATCAGATGTTGTTAGAACAGGTAATAAAATATAAGGAAAAAGGATATCAGGCAGTTGCTTTTACCTTTGACCCGTCTCCTGCTGTATTTTTTTCAGGTGGAAAGGAAAAAGTTCTTTTAACCAGGGAAGAAAAACGTGAATGGTTAGAGAGTATGGGAATCGATGTGCTGATTGAATATCCCATGAACCGGAATACGGCAGATATTTTACCGGAAATCTTTATTAAAGAGGTGCTTGTGGAACGGTTGCATACGAAGGTGCTGGTGGCAGGGGAAGATATTTCGTACGGTAAAAAAGGTGCAGGTGATTTATCTCTTTTACAATCTTTATCAAAAGAATTTGGATACGAAGTAAATGTTATTGAAAAATTGCGTTATGACGAGAAAATTATCAGCTCAACTCTCATACGTGACAGTGTCCTTGAAGGAAACATGGAGTATGTAGGCCGTCTTTTAGGGACCCCTTACAGTCTTAGAGGTGTTGTGAGTCATGGAAGTAACAAAGGGACAGGCTTTCATATGCCTACAGCAAATTTAATCCCGTCAGAGGATAAGTTGTTGCCGCCTTTTGGGGTTTATTTTTCTAAAGTGAGAGTAGACGGTTGTGAATATGCTGCTATCACTAATATTGGAATGAAACCTACGGTAAGTGATAAACCGGTGGTTGGTGTCGAAACCTTCTTATATAACTATTCGGGAGATTTGTATGGTAAAAAAATTGAAGTGTATCTGCTTCAGTTTTTGCGTCCGGAACAGAAATTTGAAACTGTGGAATTATTAATCCGCCAATTGGAACAGGATAAAAGAAAAGGACAGGAGTACCATTTTGGTGGCAGATATTAACATTGACACAGCTTGTTCACATGTTATAATTTTCTTGAAGTTAGCATGCAAACTCAAAGGTTTATGTAAGGGACTATGAATTATGAAGAAAAAATGGATTAGAGACATTCTCGGCATAGTAATCATTGTTATTTTGGCAAGTCCGCAGGAAAGCTATGCTGCCTATACAAAAGAGGAAGCTTCTTCAAATACGGCAGGAGTAGAGGATGTTCTTAGCGACATTGATAATATATCACGCTTAGAATGGAAGCATTATATAGAATCGAAGGAAGAAGAACAGGTACAGCCTTCCGCCAGTGCATATACAAGGGAGGCAAAACAGGAGCTAAGCTTTTGGGGATATCACGAACTGGGTGTTTCCGATGCTTTAGAAGGCCTGAATATAAGAGAGACTGCTTCGGGGGATGCCAAGCAGGTAGGAATGCTTCCCTATAACGCCGGATGTGAAATCATCAGTGTGGAAGATGGATGGAGTTACATATCCTCCGGAAAAGTAACCGGGTATGTTTCAAATGACTATTTGTTAAGCGGCGATGCGGCGATGGAACGGGCGGAAGAAGTGCAGATGCTTGCAGCAACTGTTACAGCGCAGAATCTCAAGGTAAGAAAAGAACCAAATACAAATTGTAAGAAACTTGGAATGGTAAAAAACGGAACTACCTGGCAAGTTTTGGAAGATCTGGATGGTTGGGTCAAAATTGCATATGATGGAAGCGAAGGATATGTTTCCAAAGATTATATTACAATTTCTTATGTTTTAGAAACTGCACTTACCATGACAGAAGTAAAGTATGGTAAAGGTGTAACAGATGTGGGAATTGAGATTGCAGAATATGCGGTTCAGTTTGTAGGTAATCCTTATGTGTATGGCGGAACAAGCCTTACCAAAGGAGCGGATTGTTCCGGTTTTACATTAACTATTTTTAAGAAGTATGGCGTAACACTTCCCCATTCAGCCAGAAGACAGTCAACTTATGGTACAGAAGTTGCCATTTCTGATTTAAGACCAGGTGATTTGGTTTTTTATTCTGATGAAACGGGAATTAACCATGTAACCATTTATATTGGTGATAATAAGGTGGTACATGCCAGCAGTCCGAAAAACGGAATTAAGATTTCCAAGTTAACCTATAGGACACCTACTTGTGCAAGAAGACTGGTAGAGTAGGAAAAATTGGCAAATTGCTATTTACAAAAGGGAATATTGTGTGTTATACTCACAAAGTATGAATTTAGCCGAACTCAGATACAGGACACTCCGACCTGTTTCTTAGTGAAGGCAGTATTATTATATTATAGGAGGATTATCAAAATGATCTCAAAGGAAAAGAAAACAGCAATTATCAAAGAGTATGCAAGATTTGAAGGCGACACAGGTTCACCTGAAGTTCAGATCGCTGTATTATCAGCAAGAATCGCAGAACTTACAGAGCATTTAAAGACACATGCGAAAGATAATCATTCAAGACGTGGTATGTTCAAGATGGTTGGTCAGAGACGTGGTTTACTTGACTACTTAAAGAAAACAGATATTGAAAGATACCGTGCGCTGATTGAGAAACTTGGAATCAGAAGATAATAATTGCAGAAGAATCTGCCGGGCGGATTGTACAATCCGCCCGATTGTTTTAGTAGGAGGTTGCCCCGAGACCACTGAAAAGCATATATTTTCTAAATGTATATTTTTCAGTAGTTTCGGCTTCTCCTACAGTTACCATCAAAAGAGGATATAGTTGAAAGGAGAATTTTATGTTTAAGAGTTATTCAATGGAACTTGGCAGAAACACATTAACCGTAGAAATCGGTAAAGTATGTGCACAGGCCAATGCAGCCGCTATGATTAAATACGGCGACACAACAGTATTATCTACAATTACAGCTTCAGACAAGCCAAGGGATGGAATCGATTTCTTCCCATTAAGCGTTGAATATGAAGAAAAATTATATGCAGTAGGTAAAATTCCGGGAGGATTTAATAAGAGAGAAGGAAAGGCAAGTGAAAATGCGATTTTAACAAGCCGTGTTATCGACCGTCCTATGCGTCCTCTTTTCCCTAAGGATTATCGTAACGATTGTGCAATCAACAATATGGTAATGTCAGTTGATCCTGCATGCCGTCCTGAACTTGCAGCTATGCTTGGTTCAGCACTTGTAGCAAGTATTTCAGATGTACCATTTGATGGTCCATGTGCTACAACACAGATTGGTATGATTGACGGACAGTTTATCGTAAACCCAACTCAGGAAGAATGGGCAAAGGGTGACTTAAACCTTACAGTTGCATCTACCATGCATAAAGTAATTATGATTGAAGCAGGAGCTAATGAGATTCCTGAAGATAAGATGATTGAAGCTATTTACATGGCTCATGAAATCAACCAGAAAATCAATGCATTCTTTAACCAGATTGTTGAAGAAGTTGGAAAACCAAAACATGCTTATGAAAGCTGTGCAATTCCGGCAGAGTTATTTGATGCAATGAAAGCAATTGTAACTCCTGAAGAAATGGAAGCAGCTGTTTTCACAGATGAAAAACAGGTTAGAGAAGAAAATATTAAGAATATTACAGCAAAATTAGAAGAAGCTTTTGCAGATAATGAAGAATGGCTTGCTATTTTAGGCGAAGCTATTTATCAGTATGAAAAGAAAACAGTTCGTAAGATGATTTTAAAAGATCATAAACGTCCTGATGGTCGTGAAATCACACAGATCAGACCTTTAACAGCAGAAGTTGATGTTATTCCCCGTGTTCATGGTTCAGCTATTTTCAAACGTGGACAGACACAGATTTGTAACGTTTGTACCCTTGCACCATTATCAGAAATGCAGAAGGTTGATGGACTTGATGAAAATGTAACAGCAAAACGTTATATGCATCACTATAACTTCCCTGCATATTCAGTAGGTGAAACAAAAGCAAGCCGTGGTCCGGGACGTCGTGAAATCGGACATGGTGCTCTTGCTGAAAGAGCATTGATTGCTGTGTTACCTTCCGAAGAAGAGTTCCCATATGCAATCCGTACTGTATCAGAAACCTTTGAATCAAATGGTTCTACATCAATGGCATCTACCTGTGCATCTTGTATGTCATTAATGGCTGCCGGTGTTCCGATTAAGAAAATGGTAGCAGGTATTTCATGTGGTCTTGTTACAGGCGATGAAGATGACGATTTCGTATTATTAACAGATATCCAGGGTCTTGAAGACTTCTTTGGTGATATGGACTTTAAGGTAACAGGTACAACAGAAGGTATTACAGCTATTCAGATGGATATTAAGATTCACGGTTTAACAAGACCTATCGTTGAAGGTGCAATTGCAAGATGCCGTGAAGCACGTTTATTCATTATGGATAATTGTATGAAACCTGCAATCAGCGAACCACGTCCAACTGTTGGTGAATATGCTCCAAAGATTATCCAGATTAAGATTGATCCTGAAAAGATCGGTGAAGTAGTAGGTCAGCGTGGTAAGACAATTAATGCTATTATTGACCAGACAGGTGTTAAGATTGATATCACAGATGACGGTGCTGTAAGCGTATGCGGTACAGATGCAGCCATGATGGATAAAGCAGTCGAAATGATTAAGATTATTACAACTGAATTTGAAGAAGGTCAGATTTTCAAAGGTAAAGTTGTAAGTATCAAAGAATTTGGTGCATTCCTTGAGTTTGCTCCGGGTAAAGAAGGAATGGTTCACATTTCTAAGATTTCTAAGGAAAGAATCAACCATGTAGAAGATGTTCTTACACTTGGAGATGTTGTAACTGTTGTTTGTCTTGGAAAAGATAAAATGGGTCGTATCAGCTTCTCTATGAAAGATGTGAACGAACAGTAAGAGGAATCTTTATGAAAAAAAGAGTAATATCCGTAGCAATGATTTTGTTGCTTCTTATGAGCCTTTGCGGTTGTGAAGCAAGCAAAACCTGCCCAATGTGTGACAGACTATTCCGTGGTGACGGTGTTAAATATGGTGACTCCGTAATCTGTGAAGATTGTGACAGGGATAATCAGATTTTAAATGAGTGGATGGGTAATTAATATGTTTTTGTGAGACTATATCAGTTTGATATAGTCTCTTTTTTTATGCATAACTTGTACATTGCAACATATATTTTGATAGAGGTGACAAAGTATGAACAGTAATGAAATACAGTCATTGTTTCCGGGTAATCTGAAAGAATTATTTGCAGAGATTTTTTGTGTGCTCGATTCGGTAGAGGAAATCCGTTTGGGCGTAAACAGACCGGTTTTGATTGGTAAAACAGACGGGGAATTCTATCTTACAGGGACAGGCATATTAAAAGGATGTAATGCAAACTTTAAAGATGCTTATTTTTTTTCTTACCGCGAAATATCGGATGTTTTTATGAGGGTGTGCAATGATTCGGTTTATGCCTATGAAGATGAGCTTAGCCAGGGATTTGTTACCATTCACGGCGGGCACAGGGTGGGAATTTGCGGACATGTTGTTGTAAAAAACCATGAGATAACGGGAGTTAAGTATATTGCTTCATTAAATATAAGAATCGCCCATGAAATGCCCGGTATCAGCGACAGGATATATCCTTTTTTATTTGAGAAAAAAGAATATCAGAACACTTTAATTATTAGCCCTCCCGGTTGTGGAAAAACCACTCTTCTTAGAGATTTAATCCGTAATCTGTCTACAGGAAACAAAAGTCAGCAGGGAACGAGAGTAGGGGTGGTGGATGAAAGAAGTGAAATCAGCGCTGCATTCCATGGTGTTCCTCAGATGCAGTTGGGGCCAAGAACGGATGTATTAAGCTGTTGTCCTAAGGAAATAGGAATCAAGATGCTTTTAAGGACTATGTCACCACGAATTATCGCCGTAGATGAGTTGGGTACAAAAGGAGAGGCAGAGGAACTGGTTCGGGCAAGTTACAGCGGATGCAGGATTTTAGCTACCATGCACGGTTCTTCCTTGGAGGAATTACAGCATAAAGAGAACTTGAACATACAGAGATTTATTTTTCTGTCTAACAGAAACGGTGCGGGAACCATAGAAAAAATCATAGACGGAAAGGGGACAAAACTTGAAATGGATTGGGATGTTTATGCTCATCATCGGAACATCGGGGACGGGAATTGTGATGAAACAGGAGCTTTATTTAAGACTTGGTGAATTGGAAGAGTTTGCACGTCTTTTAAACCGGTTAAAAGGAGAAATGGAGTATCACAGATTGCCCCTTGCAGAATTGTGTGAGCGTATTTGTGAGAAGGAAAGGGGTAGCTTATATCAAATTCTTTCAGACACTGTAAAGAGTGTACGGGAGTCAGGGGACTTGGCTTTTTTTGATGTGTGGAAACAATGCTTTCAAAAATATGAAGCAAAGATGCATCTTACGGGTGAAGAAAAAGACTGGATAAAGGATTTGTTTTCTTATTCCCATGCAAGTTTAGAAGCCCAGTTAAACGAATTGGAATATTATTATGAATTTACGAATAAAAGAATAAGTGAGCTTCGCACAGAAGTACAGGGAAAAGGAAAAGTTTACATAACTTTTGGAGTGATGAGCGGAATTATGCTTCTCATCTTATTCAGTTAGGAAGGAAACAGACAGAATGAATGTATATCTGATCTTTAAAATAGCAGCGGTGGGAGTTTTGGTATCCATCTTATCCCAGGTGTTAAAACACAGTGGGAGGGAGGAACATGCATTTTTGGTAAGCCTTGCAGGACTTATTCTGGTTTTATCATGGATTGTTCCTTACATATATGATTTGTTTATTACAATTCAGGATTTGTTTCAGATGTAGAGGCGGTATATGGATGTGATTAAAATAGCATTATTGTCCATTGTGGGCGTAATGACTGCACTTCAATTTAAAGTTAAGAATCAGGAATATGGGTATTATATTTGTTTTGCCATAGGCATTATTATTTTTGCAGCGTCCATAGACAGGCTTAGAATCGTTCTTTCCGGGATGGAGCAGGTAGGAGAATTGTTGGGAGGTTATTCCGAGTACTTGGGGATTTTACTAAAAGTGGTTGGGATTACTTATATCTGTGAATTTTGCTCGGGGATTTGTAAAGATGCCGGTTATGGACAGATTGCAGTTCAAGTGGAAGTATTTGGGAAGCTTACTATTTTAATTTCCGGCATGCCGATTATCATGGCATTATTAAATACCATCTTAAGTTTTTAATAAGGAGCTAAAAAGTATGCCCGATGTGGTAAAAGAGGATTTGTCGTATTACATAGACCTAAATGGAATAGATAGTGCTATTCAGGGAATCAAGGGTGGAGAAGGGATTTCAGTCAAGGATTTATTATTGGAACTAATAACCGGTGATTTGGCAGGAGTCATTAGCATTTTAAAGGAAGGAACTATAGACAGGGCATTAGAACAGTTTGCAGGATACCGTTCCATTGTAATCGCCATTCTTATACTGGGAATTATTTCGGCAGTCTTTGCGGGATTTGGAAGGGTGTTTCAAAGTCATCAGATTTCAGATATCAGTTTTTATCTGGTGTATTTAGCTTTGGTTATTGTGTTATTGCAAGTGTTTGGGGTGGGAATGGAGATTGCCTATGAAATGACGGAAACAATCGTAAGCTTTGCAAGAATTCTGATTCCTACTTATTTATTTACAGTAGGAATGGCGGCAGGAAACGCTACCGCATTTACATTTTATCAGATTGTGTTGTGTATCATTTATTTTGTAGAAAGTATCCTTGTAGCGTTAATGATTCCGCTTATTTATTGTTATGTATTTATGGCAGTGGTAAACGGGGTTTCGGAAAGTGACAGATTATCCCATCTTTTAGAATTATTAAAAAAGGGAATGGAGTATTTATTAAAAGCAGCACTTACCATGATTACCGGTATCAGTGTATTGCAGGCCATGATTACCCCGGTTGTTGACAATGTAAAGACCTCTCTTATGCAGAAAGTGGTGGCAGGAATTCCGGGTATCGGGGGAATTGCAGATACGGCTGCACAGACCGTATATGGCTCCTTGGTGATTATTAAAAACAGCGTGGGTGTAGTATTTATATTACTATTGTTTTTTATATGCATCGTTCCTTTCATCAAATTATTATTTTTATCCGTTATCATCAAAGGTTGTTCTGCCTTTATCGGAATCATCAGTGAAAAAAGAATGACGGTATGCATTAACAGGGTCGGGGACGGAATGTATCTTTTGCTAAAATTAAGCATTACGACCATCGCCTTGTTTGTCATATCCATAGCCATTGTAGCCGTGACAACAAACCGTGGAATAACATAGAGGGGACAAATGGTAGAAAAAGTAATTGAAATTGTGCAAAGAATCGGAGTTTTTATGATATTGGGAGAAACCCTGATTCATTTTTGCCCGGGGAAAAGTTATGAAAAATATATACGGCTGATTATGGAAATGATGTTAATTACAATGTTACTTATTCCCTTTATATCGTTAATAAAGACCGATGTGCTCCGTTCTTTTTATAACGAGCTTGAGACCTTTAAAACGACCATGCTTACTACGGAAGGAATGCAGGAGATGAATGGAGATGCAGACAGTATTATGAAAGAGGCAGTAAGTGAAGAAACAGCGGTTAGAATACAGGAAAACATTGCAGAGTGTGTAGAGAAATTAGGATATAAAGTCAGATATGTGCAACTAAGTAACGACCGGATTTATGTGTATGTTATTAAGGCTGATGACATACGGACGGATATCTATATTGCGCCAATTGAAACGGTTGGTGATGACATGGATACAGAGGAAAAAGAAATACTTCGGAATGCAATTGCAGAAAAACTTTATGTAAACCAAGAGTATATTGAGGTAAGGGGAAGTTAACGTGATATGGAAATAAAAGAAACGCTAAAAAAGATTAGAAAACTGAAATTGGGAAAAGATAAGTTTATTTTGATTGCCTTGGTGGGACTTTTATTGTTTGTCATAGCGCTTCCAACCGGAAATACCGGAAAACAGGAGAATAAACAAAACACCAATGTGTATAAGGGTTCAGGTGAAGTGGTAAATACCGGGGATACTGTTAAAAACGACACTTATACAAAAGTTCAGGAAGAACGGCTTGTACAGTTATTACAGGAAATGGAAGGTGTTGGCAAAGTTAAAGTTATGTTAACTATAGAAAGAAGCGAACAGGAACTTATTTTATCTGAAGAGAGCAAGACAGAAAGCACAATGTCAGAAAAAGATGCAGCAGGAGGTGAAAGAAACAGTAAGGATTATACCAGTGAAAAGCAGACCGTATACGGGCAAGATAGCTCCGGCAATAATGTACCTTATGTGATTCAGACCATAGAGCCTGTGATTGGTGGGGTTGTTGTCATTGCCCAGGGCGGAGGAAATGATGACATACGAAAGAGTATAACAGAAGTGGTACAGGCATTATTTGATATTGAGGCTCATAAAATAAAAGTAGTAAAAATGAAAACATTATGAAAGAGGGAAAAATGGTGAAAAGAATACTGAAAAGAAACCAGGTCATGATTACAGCTTTGGCACTCATGCTTGCAGTTGCAGGATATCTTCATTTTGCAGGCGAAAAAGTGGAAGACGATTCCATTGTAATGAATAATACATATACGGATGAATATACATTGGAAATTTCAGATGAGGATGCCGAAGCCTCTAATCTTTTGGAAGTAGAAAGCTTAGATGCTGAAAGCACTCTTACGGAGGATTATCTTGACGTTAGTTTAGAGGATGTGCTTGAAACACAGGATAGTGAAGTGGTAAACACCAATGAAAATACAGTGGTTGAGGATGTTCCGGGAGAAGCTGTTTTTACTTCTACGGTTACAACCAATACCTTTTCCGGGGCGAAACTGTTAAAAGAACAGACCAGGGCAAAAAACAAAGAGATGTTATTGGAGATTATTAATAACGTAAACATTGATGAAAGCCAGAAAACGCAAGCAATTGACAATATGATATCTTTGACGGATATTGCCGAAAAGGAAACAGCAGCCGAGATTTTATTAGATGCAAAAGGCTTTGGGGATTGTGTGGTAAGTATCAGTGAAGAAAGCGTGGATGTTTTTGTCTATGCCAACGAATTAAGTGAAAGTGAAAGGGCTCAGATTGAGGATATTGTAAAAAGAAAAACAGATGCTTCTGCCGACAAGATAGTAATTACTGCGGTGGATGTGGAATAAGGAAATAAAAATGCTGCCTCATACTACAATAAAAAGTGTTTCATTAGCATAAACTGTGGTATAATAACGTTTGTGAAATACAGACAAATGTAACGAGAGGTAGTTATGAAAAGAGTATTTTTAATTGTATTAGATAGTTTTGGAATCGGAGAAATGGAGGATGCAGCTTCTTATGGGGATTTGGGAACCAATACCTTAAGAAGTGTGTCTTCCAGTTCTTTTTTTCATATGCCCAACATGAAAAAGCTGGGCTTATTTAATATTGACGGCGTGGATTGTGAAGATGGTGTCAGCAATCCAAATGCAAGTATTGCAAGAATGAAAGAAGCATCAAAAGGAAAGGATACTACCATAGGTCATTGGGAAATTGCGGGTTTAATCTCAGACCATCCCATGCCCACTTATCCGGATGGATTTCCCCAAGAAGTATTGGATGAATTTACTAAGAAAACCGGAAGGGGCGTATTATGCAATAAACCATATTCCGGAACAAAGGTAATACACGATTACGGGCAGGAACATATAGACACGGGAAAGCTTATTGTATATACATCTGCAGACAGCGTATTTCAGATTGCTGCCCATGAAGAAGTGGTTCCTGTGGAAACGTTGTATGAGTACTGCAAGATTGCAAGACAGATTCTTGTAGGTAAGCATGGTGTGGGAAGAGTCATTGCACGTCCGTTTATCGGAAAAGACGGCGTGTATGAAAGAACACCGAAAAGACATGATTTTTCCCTGATTCCGCCTAAAGATACAATGTTAGATGTATTAAAGGCTGCCGGAAAAGAGGTCATAGGAGTAGGAAAGATTTATGATATTTTTGCAGGAAAAGGGATTACAGAATATACCTATACCGAAGGAAATGCAGATGGCATTGAAAAGACACTTCAGTATTTAAAGAAGGATTTTGAGGGGCTTTGCTTTATTAACCTGGTAGATTTTGATATGTTATACGGACACAGAAATGATATTGACGGTTATGCTAAGGCATTAAGCTACTTTGATGAGAAGCTTCCCGAAATTATGAAGGAGCTTAGAGAGGATGACATACTGATGATTACTGCGGACCATGGATGTGATCCGGGGTATACGGTTTCAACCGATCATTCAAGAGAGCATACACCATTTATCATGTATGGTCAAAAGATAAATCCTAAGAATCATAAGACCAGAGAGAGCTTTTCTGACATTGCAGCTACTGTACTTGACTATTTTGACTTAGATTCAGAGATTATGGGCGATTCCATGTTGTAAATTGTGGTCCCCATGTGGTACACTTGTGCAGGGAATGCTATGAAGTGATTATTATGTGAATGAGAATGTGAGGAATAAGTCGTGGGAAAGTACGATAACGAAATTAATAAGCGAAGAACTTTTGCCATTATTTCACACCCTGACGCGGGTAAGACAACGTTAACGGAAAAGTTTTTATTATATGGCGGAGCCATTAATCTTGCAGGTAGTGTTAAGGGTAAGGCTACGGCAAGACATGCGGTTTCTGACTGGATGGAAATTGAAAAGGAAAGAGGTATTTCTGTTACTTCTTCTGTATTACAGTTTAATTATGACGGATATTGCATCAATATTTTGGATACACCGGGACATCAGGATTTCTCAGAGGATACCTACCGTACCCTGATGGCAGCAGACTCTGCGGTCATGGTAATTGATGCATCAAAGGGTGTTGAGGCACAAACAAGAAAGCTTTTCAAAGTTTGTGTTATGAGAAAGATACCGATTTTTACTTTTATTAATAAATTAGACCGTGATGCCAACGATACTTTTGAACTTTTGGATGAAATTGAAAAGGAGCTTGGAATTGCCACCTGTCCTATTAACTGGCCTATTGGTTCCGGTAAAGGATTTAAAGGAGTATATGACAGAGAAACAGGTAAAATTGTTACTTTTCAGGATACGGAAAAAGGAACCAAGGAAGGTATTACACATTCCTTTGATTTGGATGATGCTAAGAGTATGGCACAATATGTGGGTAAAGAAGCAGAAGAAAAATTATTGGGTGAAATTGAACTGTTAGACGGAGCCAGTGCTGAGTTTGATTTGGAATTAGTACAAAGTGGTGATTTGACACCGGTATTCTTTGGCTCTGCTTTAACCAACTTTGGTGTAGAAATCTTTTTACAGCATTTCCTTAAGATGACTACAACACCACTTCCGAGAAAAGCGGATACAGGACTGATTACGCCGACGGAAAATGAGTTTTCGGCTTTTGTATTTAAGATTCAGGCAAACATGAATAAAGCCCATAGAGACAGAATTGCATTTATGAGAATTTGTTCCGGTAAATTTGATGCCGGAATGGAAGTAAAGCATGTGCAGGGAGGCAAGGTAATGAGACTTTCCCAACCCCAGCAGATTATGGCGGACGAGAGAAAAATCTTGGACGAGGCCTATGCAGGGGATATTATCGGTGTGTTTGACCCGGGTATTTTTAGTATTGGTGATACCCTTTGTATGCCGAAGGAACAATTCTGCTATGAAGGAATTCCAACTTTTGCGCCGGAGCATTTTGCCAGAGTAAGACAGATGGATACCATGAAGCGTAAACAGTTCGTAAAAGGAATCAATCAGATTGCCCAAGAAGGTGCAATCCAGATTTTCCAAGAGTTTAACACCGGTATGGAAGAGATTATCGTAGGTGTTGTTGGTGTGCTTCAGTTTGAAGTGTTAAAATACCGTTTGGAAAACGAATATAATGTTGAGATTAGATTAGAACCGCTTCCATACGAACATATCCGTTGGATTGAGAACAAAGATATTGATGTAGCCAAAATTACAGGTACTTCGGATATGAAAAAGATTAAGAATTTGAAAGGAAATCCATTGTTATTATTTATCAATTCATGGAGCATCGGCATGACCTTAGATAGAAATCCGGGATTGATATTATCAGAATTTGGACGGGATTAAGAATATGAAAAAGAGAAGTTTACTCATTGTTCTCATGGCTTTTATGTTGACAGGTTGTAACTTAAAAGAGGAAGTGTCCGGTTTATTAAATCAGGGCGGGGAAAGTAAGGATGTACAGGTGGATGAATTAACCGAAGAAGAGGTGGAAGAAATCCGATTAGAGGCAGGCTTAACAGATAGTGCGGTTTCGGATTTTGAGCCTTCTAAGTACAGTAGATATTATTATGACACTTTGTCTGACAAAGAAAAAGAGATCTATGCGGAAATGTACCTGGTTTTACAGAATTGTGCTACGGATGTTACTTTGTCTACCCTTGATAAGGATGAGATTGACACTGTTTTTAGCTGTGTGTTATATGATAATCCGGATATCTTTTATGTGGATGGATATTCCTGTACCCAGATTACATTAAACGGAGAACTTACGAGAATTGAATTTTCACCTACATATACCTATACGGAAAGTGAAGTACAAGGAAAGCGTAGCGACATAGAGAACAAAGTGAATGAATTGTTGCAGGGAGTATCGGCAGACGATTCGGAGTACGATAAGATAAAATATGTGTATGAAACCGTTGTAGAAGAAACCCAGTACGTTGTGGGAGCAAAAGACAATCAGAATATTTGCTCTGTATTTTTAAACGGTGAATCCGTATGTCAGGGATATGCCAAGTCATCCCAGTATTTATTGAATTCTTTAGGTGTTAAGGCGACTCTTGTAACAGGTTCCATAAAAGATTCCGGCGAAGGACATGCATGGACCTTGGTATGGATTGATAATGAGCCGTATTATCTGGATGCTACATGGGGGGATGCTTCTTATACTTTGGGTTCTGATGGGGCAGCAGCACAGAATGTGCCTGAGATTTCCTACGATTATCTGAATATAACTACGGCAGAGCTTGAAAAAACCCATGTGGTTGCAAATATCAGTGCTGTTCCTGAATGCACTGCGACAGAGAATAATTATTACGTAAAAGAAGGAAGCTATTTTACCGAAGTTGATAAAAAGCAGTTAGAAACATTGTTTGATGATGCATATGAGGCAGGAAACAGTTATGTAACAATCAAATGTGCAGATGAAAATGTATATGAGGACATGAAAGCTTATCTGATTGATGAGCAGGCCATTTTTGATTATTTGAAAGGTGATAACGTATCCTATTCCTATAATCAGGCGGCACTTACTTATAGCTTCTGGATATAAATTATACTATGCAAAAAGCAGCAGATTTGATATAATAAGCTAATGGATTAAAAGGAGGAACCACCTTATGGAAAGAGAAATGGAAAATGGCGCATACGTATTGCAGGAAGACGGAAGCATGGGAACTGTTAAAATAGCAGATGATGTTGTGGCTATGATTGCTAGTCTTGCAACAACTGAAATTGAGGGTGTTTCCGCATTGGTTGGAAATGTTACCAACGAGTTAATGAGTAAAGTCGGCATGAAAAAATTAACCAAGGGTGTTAAGGTTGAAGTTCTTGACAGAAGAGTAAAGGTTGATTTGGCAGTGACCATGGAATACGGATATAATATTCCTTCTACCTGCGGTAAGGTACAGGACAAGGTAAAATCAGCAATTGAGAACATGACAGGACTTGAAGTTGTTGATGTGAATATCCGCATTGCAGGCGTTAATATGGCTAAGACAAAATAAGAAAAGAAATATAAGAAGTGCCTTCTATTCTTAGAAGGCATTTCGGTCATTATCAGAGGATAATAATCATGGGAAGACGAGAAATCAGAGAAGAAGTTTTTAAACTTGTATTCAGAGTAGAATTTAACAGTAAGGAAGAGATGGAAGAACAGGTTGCTCTCTTTTTTACCGATATGGATGCAGATGAAGAGCCAAAGCAGATTTCGGAAAAAGATGAAGCGTACATTAAGAATAAGTTTGATAAACTGATGGAATTAAAAGAGTCCATTGATAAAGAAATTGAAGAAAAAGCAAAAGGCTGGACCATCGGCCGTATGGGTAAGGTGGAATTAGCAATCATCAGACTTGCGGTATATGAAATCCGCTATGATGACGATATTCCTACTTCGGTGGCAATTAATGAAGCAGTAGAGCTTGCAAAAAAATTCGGTCAGGATGATTCCCCAAGTTTTGTAAACGGAGTTTTGGCAAAATTCGCAAAATAGGTGAATGAACGGGTGTATATAAAATGGAGAAGTTACCGGGAAGTGTATATTCCGTAGGACAATTGAATGCATATATCCGCAATATGTTTGAACAGGATTATCTGTTAACCTCCATTTATGTACAGGGTGAAATCAGTAATCTGAAGTATCATTCCAGCGGACATATTTATTTTACCCTTAAGGATGCAAAGGGCACCATTGCCTGTGTTATGTTTGCATCTGCAAGAAGCGGACTTAAGTTTCAAATGGAAGAAGGCATGCAGGTTATTGTAGGCGGAAGTGTTACCATATATGAAAGAGACGGTAAATACCAGCTTTACGCCAAACGTATTCTTCTTTCCGGAAACGGTCAGTTGTATGAGCGGTTTGAACAGTTAAAAAAAGAATTGGAAGAAATGGGCTTGTTTGCCCCCGAATATAAGCGTGCCATTCCAAAATTTATTAAAACCCTGGGTGTGGTTACAGCGGACACGGGTGCGGCGGTCCGTGATATTATAAATATTGCTACCAGAAGAAATCCCTATGTGCAGATTATTCTGTATCCTGCCATCGTTCAGGGTGAGAATGCCCCGGACAGTATTGTGCGCGGAATTAGAGCATTAGAGCGGGCAGGCGTGGATGTAATGATAGTAGGGCGTGGCGGTGGCTCCATTGAAGATTTATGGGCATTTAATGAGAGAAAAGTAGCCCAGGCGGTGTTTGATTGCAGTGTACCTATTATTTCAGCAGTAGGTCATGAAACAGACACAACAATCTGTGATTATGTAGCGGATTTACGTGCACCGACACCTTCTGCGGCAGCAGAACTTGCCGTGTATGACGTAAATCTTTTTTATACACAATTATCAGAAAGAAAAGTAAGACTTACAAATCTGATGGCACACAGAATTGAGCGTGAGCGTAGCAAACATGCAGGATTAACGGTGAAGTTAAAATACTTAAGTCCCATGAATCAGTTAAGGGAAAAGAAAATGGCTACTCTTCGTTTAGAAGAGCAACTCACCCGGTGCATGAAAGAGATTCTTACCTCAAAACGTCACAGATTGCAGATGATGATAGAGCGTATGAAGGGATTGTCCCCTTTAGAACAGTTAAACCACGGATTGGGATATGTGTCTTTTACTGACAGGAAACCGGTTTTGGATATAGAGAAGGTAAAACCCGGGGATACTATCTTAGTTGAGATGAAAAACGGCGAAATGAAGGCACAGGTAACAGAAGTAAATAAGGTGGTGCGGGATTATGGAGAACAGTAAAGCAATGTCTGTAGAAGAGGCTTTTGAACAAATTGAAGATAGAATCAATAAGCTTGAAAGCGCAAACCTGACGTTAGAAGAATCTTTTTTGGTGTATCATGAAGGGATGAAACTGCTTAAGGAATGCAATGACAGCATAGACAAAATCGAGAAAAAAGTATTAAAGTTAAATGAGGATATGCAGGCAGATGAGTTTTAAGGAAGCGTTGGATTTAAGAGTTGTAAAAATTGAAGAGATACTTGCAAAATACATTCCCAAGGAAGAAGGATTTCAAAAAACTGTTTTGTCTGCCATGAACTATAGCGTAGAAGCCGGCGGAAAGCGTCTTCGTCCTATGTTTATGGAGGAAAGCTATAATTTGTTTTCACAAAAATATGGAGACGATTGTGAATCAAGGGAAGTGCTGCATGCTTTTATGTCTGCCCTTGAAATGATTCATACCTATTCATTGGTGCATGATGATTTGCCGGCAATGGATAATGATGAATACCGCAGAGGCAAGAAAACAACCCATGTTGTATATGGGGAAGCTATGGCTATTTTAGCAGGAGATGCACTGTTAAATTATGCGTATGAAACTGCCGTAAAATCCATAAGAGATGCCAAAGATGCAAAACGTGTCGGGGAAGCTTTGATTGTACTTAGTAGAAAAGCGGGTATTTACGGAATGGTAGGCGGTCAGACGGTTGATGTGGAAGCTGAAAAACGTAACGAGGAACTGTCAGAAGAACAGTTATTATATATTCATGAGAATAAGACTTCTGCCTTAATTCAGAGTGCTTTAATGGTGGGAGCCATTCTTGGTGGTGCCAAAGCATCTGAAATTGAAATCATGGAACAGATGGGGTATGACATAGGAATTGCATTCCAGATTCAGGATGATATTCTTGATATTACTTCGTCTTTGGAAGAACTTGGAAAACCCATTGGCAGTGATGAAAAGAACAACAAAGCGACTTATGTAACATTAAAGGGACTCAAACAGGCAAAACAGGATGTCGTAACAATTTCAGAACATGCTTTATTGTTATTACAGCAATTGCCGGGTAATACTATTTTTATGAAAGACTTAATTGTCAGTCTGATTAACAGGAGAAAATAAGCGGAGGTGATCTTGTTTGTTGTTAGAACAGATAAATGAGCCAAATGATATAAAGAATATTGATGCTAAGGATTATCCTCAGTTAGCTGAGGAAATCCGTTCCTTTTTCATTGAAAATATCAGTGAAACCGGGGGACATCTTGCTTCCAATTTAGGTACTGTAGAGCTTACCATGGCTCTTCATAAGGTGCTTCATTTCCCGACTGACAAGTTAATCTGGGATGTGGGACATCAGGCATATACCCATAAACTCTTAACCGGAAGAAGGGAAGGGTTTAAAAAGCTTCGTAAAGAAGGGGGAATGAGCGGTTTCCCAAAGAGGAATGAAAGTGAATGTGACTGTTTTAATACAGGCCATAGCTCTACCTCCATTTCAGCAGGACTTGGGTATGTGAAGGCAAGAGATTTGGCAGGACAAAAGCATACCGTTGTTTCCGTTATCGGAGATGGTTCCATGACAGGCGGTATGGCGTATGAAGCGTTAAATAATGCGTCCAGACTGGATACGAATTTTATTATTGTTTTAAATGACAATAATATGTCTATTTCAGAAAATGTGGGCGGTATGTCAAAATATTTAAATAATGTCCGTACAGCGGACAAGTACCTGGACTTAAAGGAAGGGGTATATAAGGTATTAAAGAGCGTACCCAAATATGGCGAAACAGTAGTTGAAAGCGTCAGAAGAGCAAAGTCCAGTGTGAAGCACCTTGTAATCCCGGGTATGTTTTTTGAAGATATGGGTATCACTTACTTAGGCCCTGTAGACGGACATGATGTTCAGGCTATGGTTAAGGTGTTAAAAGAAGCAAAAAGATGTAAGAACGCTGTGTTGGTACATGTGCTTACGCAAAAAGGGAAGGGGTATTCGCCTGCTGAGAAGCATCCTGCCCGTTTCCATGGTACAGATGCATTTATGATTGATACCGGACTTCCTAAAAATAAAAAAGAAGTTGCCAATTATACAGATGTGTTCAGCACGGTAATGTGTAAGCTTGGTGCAAGAAACGAAAAGGTAGTGGCAATTACCGCTGCCATGCCTGACGGAACAGGGCTGAAACGTTTTAGAAATATGTATCCGGACAGATTTTTTGATGTGGGAATTGCTGAAGAACACGCGGTTACTTTTGCTGCAGCTCTTGCAGCCGGAGGACTGATTCCTATTGTAGCAATCTATTCTTCCTTTTTACAGCGTGCTTACGATCAGATATTGCATGATGTATGTATGCAGAATCTTCCGGTTATTTTTGCCATTGACAGAGCCGGACTTGTAGGTAGTGACGGAGAAACACATCAGGGCGTTTTTGATTTGTCCTATCTTTCAAGTATTCCTAATATGACTATTTTAGCTCCAAAAAATAAGTGGGAGCTTTCGGATATGATTAAATACGCGGTTGAATTATGTAAACCTGTTGCAATCCGTTATCCGAGAGGAGCAGCTTATGACGGATTATGCGAGCATAGAGCACCAATCATTTATGGAAAGAGTGAAGTAATCTATGAGGGAAGCAAGGTAGCTCTTCTTTCGGTAGGAAGCATGGTTAAGATTGCAGAACACGTCCGGGAAAAGCTTAAAGAAAAAGGGATAGAAGCAACTCTTGTAAATGCAAGATTTGTAAAACCTATTGATACTAAGTTAATCGATGAGTTAACTAAAGACCATGACCTTATCGTAACCATGGAAGAAAATGTGTTAAGTGGTGGTTATGGTGAGAAAGTTCTTGCTTATCTTAATGAAACAGGAAGTCTTGCAAAAGGAGTAAAAACCATTCAATATGCAATCCCTGATTCTTATGTGGAACATGGCAGTGTTGACAGTTTGTTACGAGGACTTCAATTAGATGCAGACAGCATTGCAGAAGATATTCTTACAAAAATATAAAAAGATAATTCTTTGGTATAAGGTATGATATGAAAGAAAGATTAGATGTACTTTTGGTTTCTAAGGGACTGGCGGAATCCAGGGAAAAGGCAAAATCAATTATAATGTCCGGGAATGTATTTGTGAACGGACAACGTGAAGATAAGGCAGGCACTATGTTTGCACCCGAAAAGGCGCAGATAGAAGTCAGGGGAGCTGTCTTAAAGTATGTGAGCCGTGGCGGTCTTAAACTTGAAAAAGCAATGAGTCACTTTGATATAAGCCTCGAAAATACAGTATGTATGGATATTGGTGCATCAACCGGCGGTTTTACGGATTGTATGCTTCAAAATGGTGCAGCTAAGGTGTATGCTGTGGATGTGGGGCATGGTCAGCTTGCTTGGAAGCTTAGAAATGATGAGCGTGTGGTATGCATGGAAAAGACCAATTTCAGATATATGGTGAGAGAAGATATCGAGGATGATTTGGATTTTGCCTCTGTGGATGTATCTTTTATTTCCCTTACTAAGATTTTGGGACCTGCTTATCTTTTATTAAAAGACCAGGGACAGATGGTATGCCTGATTAAACCCCAATTTGAAGCCGGAAGAGAAAAGGTTGGAAAAAAAGGGGTAGTCAGGGACCCGGAAGTGCACAAAGAAGTAATTGAAAAGGTGATTGATTTTGCACAAGAGATGCAGTTTCAGGTAAAGGCTTTGGAATTTTCACCAATTAAAGGTCCGGAAGGCAATATTGAATATCTGGTTCATATTCAAAAGGTTATGGATGCCGGGAATATAGTGAATTTTGATAAGAGTATCATAGCGGATGTTGTAGCAAAAGCCCATGCAAATTTGGATAAGGAAGACGCGTAGCGGAGGAATAACGTGAAATCGTTTTATATTGTTACCAATGAAGAAAAGGATAAAAACTTAATTATTACCAATCAGGTTAAGAGCTATTTGGAAAAACAGGGCTGTAAGGTGAATGCGACACCCAAAGATGCAGAATGTATTCTGGTTCTTGGCGGTGACGGAACCTTATTACAGGCTGCAAGGGATTTCGCTTCTGAAAATATACCTCTTCTTGGAATTAATCTGGGGACATTAGGGTATCTTGCCGAGGTGGATACGGATTCCATTCCTACGGCTTTGGAGCATTTGGTCAAAGACGAGTATGAAACAGAACACCGCATGATGATTAACGGAACTGTAATGTGTAAAGATTCTGAAACAGAAGAATTTGCACTAAATGATATTGTATTGGTGCGTTCCGGTCCTTTGCGGGTGATTCATTATCATATCTATGTGAACGGACAGTTTTTAAAAGGATACAGTGCAGACGGAATTATTGTTTCAACACCAACCGGTTCCACAGGATATAATATGTCGGCCGGCGGTCCTATTGTGGAGCCTAAGGCTGAACTTATGGTGTTAACACCGATTTGTCCTCATACATTAAATACCAGAAGTATTGTTTTGGCACCAAAAGATGTGATTGAAATCGAGATATGTCCGGGAAAAGATAATAAAATCCAGGATGTAGAAGTTAATTTTGACGGAAGTCACAGTAAACGGTTAACAACGGGAGACAGAATTAAAATCACCCGTTCTGAAAAACAGACAAAGATATTAAAATTAAGTAAGCTAAGCTTCTTAGAAGTGCTTCATCGTAAGATGAATTAAGTGTGATGAGGGAAAAGGGGAGGCAAAATTGAAAAAGAAACGTCAGGAAAAAATATTACAACTCATCAGTCAGATGGATATTGAAACACAGGAAGAACTGGCTGACAAATTAACAGAGCTTGGATTTCAGGTAACACAGGCTACTGTTTCAAGGGATATAAGAGAATTAAATCTTACCAAAGTTTCTAACGGAAAAGGGAAACAGAAGTATGCAGTGCTTAAAAATGATGATAAGCATTTAAGTGACAAGCTGCTTCGTGTGTTAAAAGAAGGATTTGTATCCATGGATATGGCACAAAACATTCTGGTGGTTAAGACGGTATCAGGAATGGCGATGGCAGTTGCAGCAGCCCTTGATGCATTGGAACTCCATGAGATTGTGGGAAGCATAGCGGGAGATGATACGATTATGTTAGCGGTAAGAACCGTGGAAGATACTAAGATTGCTATGGAAACAATCAGAACTCTTATGAATGAGTAAACATGTGCATGCACATTTGCTGGCACATTTTATGTAAACCGCCCATATACGGGATTTGGGCGGATATGTGAAAAGGCAGTAAACCTGGAGAAGATACATAAGGAGTATTACAATGCTTGAAAGTTTACATGTTAAAAATCTGGCTCTCATAGATGAGACAGAGGTTAATTTCACAAAAGGATTAAACATTCTCACAGGAGAAACAGGAGCCGGAAAGTCTATACTCATAGGCTCCATTCATCTTGCTCTCGGAGGAAAATCAAACAAAGATATTATCCGTTCCGGTGCGGAGTATGCATTGGTTGAGCTTGTGTTTAGCTTAGAGAACGAAGAACAGAAGAATAGAATTATGGAAATGGAGCTTCCCATTGAAGAGGATGGCACCATTATCTTACAACGTAAAATCACCCCACAAAGAAGTGTATGTAAGGTGGGCGGAGAAATGATCAGTCAAAAGCAGCTTCAGGATTTGGCTGATTTGTTAATTGATATCCATGGTCAGCATGATAACCGCTTTTTATTGAATCCTAAAAAACATTTGGAAATATTGGACTCTTATTGTGGTACATCATTAACAGAGAGTCTTAGCGGACAGAAAAAGCTGTATGCAGAGTATCTTAAGATTAAGCGTGAGCTCATGGAAGAACAAATGGATGATGCCCAAAGAAACAGGGAAGTTTCTTTGTTAGAATATGAACTTAAGGAAATTGAAGAAGCAGATTTAAAGGATGGCGAAGACGAAGAATTAGAGACAACCTACAGAAGAATGCTTCATTCCCAAAAGTTAGTGGGTGCTTTAAACAGGACATTGCAGCTTACTGCGGCTGATGAAAGTGCAAGTGCGGGAAGCTTGATTGGGCATGCTCTAAGAGAGCTTCATACAATATACGGTATTGAAGACAGAGCAGAACAATTAGGAGTTATGTTAACTGACATTGAAAATCTGTTAAGTGACTTTAATCATGAGGTACATGACTATCTTTCAGATTTAGAGTTTGACGAAGAAGAGTATCGTACAACCAATGACCGGTTAAATCAGATTAACCGTTTAAAGGATAAATATGGAAATTCCATTGAAAAGATACTGGAATATGCAGACAATGCCCGCCGTAAGTTAGAAAAGTTCAATGATTACGAACAGTATATGGAAAATCTGAAAGCGAAAAAGAAGCAGTGTGAAGCAGATATGGACATTCTGTGTGATAAGATAAGCGCTATCCGTAAAAAGGAAGCATGCAATCTTGCAAAAGCTTTAGAGGAATCATTGGAGGGTATGAATTTCCTTTCAGTAAATTTTGAAGTGAATTTTGAGACTTGCCCGGATTATACAGCTGACGGTAAGGATGATGTGGAATTTTTGATTTCTACAAATCCGGGAGAATCGGTAAGGCCATTGGTGCAGGTGGCAAGCGGCGGTGAACTTTCCCGTATCATGTTAGCCATAAAGACAATTCTTGCAGGACAGGATCAGGGAATCACATTGATTTTTGATGAGATAGATGCAGGAATTAGCGGAAAGACTGCATGGCAGGTGTCAGAAAGGCTAGGTAAGCTTGGAAAGGAACATCAGGTGTTCTGTATTACTCATTTGCCTCAGATTGCTGCTATGGGAGACAGTCATTACGTTATTGAAAAAGGAACGGAAGGAAGTAAGACAAGAACGGATATCAGATTACTGGATGAATCCGAGAGCATTGAAGAACTTGCAAGACTTTTAGGCGGTGAAACCATAACGGAGGCTGTCAGATACAACGCGGTTGAAATGAAGGAAACTGCAAAACAATCTAAAATTAACAAAAAATAACTTTTATGAAATTCTTATTTTTATACATACTAAGAAGGACAGAGATGTAAGTACATCACTGTCCTTCATTTTTTTATAAGATGTAAAAAACATAGGAATAAGAGAGGGATGAGTGTATGAGAAAAAGAGCGAAGAATGCCATAACAGATGAGAAGGTACTGGTTCGAAGGCGAAAGGTATACAGGGGATTTCTTTGGTCTGCTCTTTTTCTGGGAATCGTGGTGATTTGTGCGGTAATGTATATTGACCTTTACAGAAAGACTCCTGATAAGATATTTATTAAGGCAGGAGTAGAGCAGCAGATTCAGATGAACTCGCCCTTAAGCGGAGTGATTTATCGAAAGGATTCTTTGGATGAAGACGGGAATGTTGCAAGACAGGCTTTAAATGATACAAAGACCATGCAGGCAATGTCAATGCAAGTTGATTTTGATAAAACGGTTACCATGTATGCAAAAGATACCTGCTCTTATATTGCTGATTTAAAACTTTTCGGAATTATTCCTTTTAAATCAATAGAAATTAATGTCATAGATGATGTACGTCTTATTCCGGCAGGAATTCCCATTGGTATTTATGTGGAAACCAAGGGCGTATTGGTCATTGATGTGGGAGAGTTTAAAAGTGAAGATGGAGATGAGTGTGCTCCGTCTAAGAATATTTTGAAAAAGGGAGATACTATTTTAACCGTAAATGAAGAAGAAATCGATACGAAGAATCAATTAATCCGGATAGTGGAAGAGTCAAATGGAGAGCCTCTTATCTTAAGTATTATCAGGGAAGAAGAGAATTTTGATGTAAAGATTAATCCCAAGAAGAATGAAGACGGTGAGTATAAAATCGGCGTCTGGGTAAGGGATAGTGCCCAGGGGATCGGAACACTAACTTATGTAAACCCGGATAACGAGTTCGGTGCATTGGGACATGGTGTAAACGACACGGATGCCGGAACTTTGATGCAATTAGATGAAGGCTATTTATACGCCACGGATATTGTGTCTATTACAAAAGGGAAGAAGGGAGAGCCGGGAGAATTAACCGGGATTATCAGATATACCGACAGAAATATTATGGGAGTCATTGAAGAAAACACAGGTCTTGGAATTTATGGTACCGTAGACTATGAAACCCTTAACAGACTTACCATGGATCCTATCCCTATAGCTACCAAAACAGAAGTGGAAATCGGGGACGCCCAGATTATTACCACAGTTAATGAACAAACTAAAGTCTATGATATAGAAATCACATCCTTTAACTATGCAACCACAATTAACCGTGAAATATCCATCCACATTACCGATGAAGAATTATTAGACCTTACAGGCGGAATTGTCCAAGGGATGAGCGGCAGCCCCATCATACAAAATGGGCGAATTGTGGGTGCTGTGACACATGTTTTAGTCAATGATCCGACCAGGGGGTATGGGATTTTTGTGGAAAATATGTTAGAGCATTGAGTTTATGACTGGAATATTTGGCGAAAGCCATGCGGATTATGACTGGAATATTTGGCGAAAAGTATCTATAGAGAAAAAATGTGTTATCAGAATCCTTTTTTTGTATAAAAGAGAATCCGATTTGCAAATTTTTCTCTATGGATACTTAATCTCAGCATATTTGCTTAAAAAATGCCAAATATCTTGCCAAAAGTGGATCCGGATAAGAGAAAAATATGCATGGACCGAGCAAGGCAAATATAAGCTAATATTTGATTGACAAAGTTTAATTTTGAGAGAATTTATTATTGAGAATTTATTATCGAGAATCAATTATAGAAAATGCAATTCAATATAGTTTTTAATGATTTCAGGATTTAGGGGATGTTCTTTTGTTTCATAAGTTGTAATTAGTTGAATTCCGGGAGTGATTCCGTGAGTGGCATAAAGATTGATTTTTGCAGTGGCGTTTGAAATATAGGACGGAATATCCATCATACCAAAGTGTTCCCAATAAAAGAGGGATCCGGTGTGTGGATGGCGGATTGTAAAGTCGGGATAAATAATTGTGTTTCCTAATTGGAGTGCAGATTCATATCGGAAAGGGATATTGTAAGTGCGTAATAACATATCAATCAATACTTCTGATTTAGAGCGAAGATAGGTATTACCGATGCCTTTAAAAATAAGATTTTCCGGATGAGCAGGATTCTTTTCATAGGAGGAATTCATCCAAGTGGCTAATTCTTGTGATAGAGGCTTAAAGCTGGGAAGTAATAATTTTTGATATTCTGAAGGTTCTGTGAGAAATTGTTCTGAATGGGACGTAGGAGAATGATGTCGCAGATAAAATGCCAATGCTGTTTGTTCTGTTTTTAAATCCTTCAGCAATTTAGATAAGTATTTTTTTCTTGCCAGTTGTTCTGCAAAAGGACGATTGGATTTTGGGATGTAAGTTTTGTGGTGACCATCGCTATAATACCATTTTGAAGTATTTGCCTGATGACAACAGATTAATTTGCCCGGCGGAAAAGTTTGTAGCTCCTGCTGAATTGTATTGATATGGCAAGACAAGTCATCATATTCTTTTTTGATGCGTTCAAAAAGCATTCAATTACTCCTTTCATATAAATATAAAAGTATTAAAACATAATGAGAAACAAGGTTCAAGTAAAAATATTATCTTCGTAAAAATATTGAAGGCTTCCTTATATTAAAATATAATAATAAAAGTACAAGATAACATCAAAATCGTTGAGGTGAACTATGTTAGACATATTAATTGTTGAAGATAATAAAGAAATTGGGCAGTTACTTTGTGATTTTTTAAGAAAAGAGAATTATACTGTGAGCGTGGCGGACACCGGAGAAAAGGCGTTGGCACTGTGGGAAAAATATGGAGCTAAGTTAATTGTGCTTGATATTATGCTTCCGGGAATGGACGGCTTTGCAGTATGCTCTAAAATCAGAGAATCTTCCAATACCCATATTTTGATTGCCAGTGCAAGGGTGGAGAAGCAGGATAAGTTGAAAGGCTTAAATCTTGGTGCGGATGACTACATTGAGAAACCCTATGATGTAGACATTCTGATTGCCAAAATAAAAGGTATTTTTAAAAGAAAATACGGGCAGGAAGAAATTGTGGAGGGAAATCTTCGGTTAAATACCGTGCACCAGACTGTGTTCGTAGATGGGCAGAAGAGAGAGGTTACTGAAAAGGAGTTTGAACTTCTAAAACTACTGGTTGAGAACAAAAATGTCACCTTAAAAAAAGAATATCTTTTTAATAGTATTTGGGGAAGTGACAGTGATTCAGAATTACAGACATTGACAGTACATATTAAGTGGCTTCGGGAAAAAGTGGAAGTAAATCCCAAGCAACCAAAACACATTATTACTGAGTGGGGAGTAGGATACAGATTTGAGTAGATTTAAAGGCTTTGCATGCCTCATTATTATCATAGAAATTATCATAATTTTGATTTGTAATGTTTTCTTCCTATATGAAAACAAAAGCAATGAAGCACGTCTATACCGTGTAGAAGTAAAGCGTGTGAAACAGGAATTGCAGGAAATGCTTCCTAAGGAGATTGACTTAAATAAATATGATACCCTGTTATCGGTTACTGAGTATCAACCGGAAGAGATTTGTAACAACGATTATGCAGTAGAAGAAGTAAACGGTAAGCTTTATCGGATAGAATATGATGCCAAAAGCAATCTTCATGGCCTGTTCTATTTTGATATGGCTTTGCTTGTGATGCTCATACTGACATGTATTGTTCTTTGTTATGTAAACCAAAAAGTAATAAAACCTTTTCACTCCATGACCCATCTTTCCTATGAACTGGCAAAAGGAAATTTGTCTGTTCCGATTCAGGAAGAAAAAAGCAAGGTCTTTGGCCGTTTCCTTTGGGGAATGGATATGCTCAGGGAAAAGTTAGAGGAAAATAAGGAAAAAGAACTGGAATTTCAGAAGGATAAAAAGACTTTAATTCTTTCTTTGTCCCATGATATTAAGACGCCGCTTTCTTCCATAGAGCTTTATGCTAAGGCACTTTCCGATAATCTCTATGATACAGAGGATAAAAAAGAAGAAGCAATACAGGGAATTAAAAGAAATACACAGGAAATCAAGAGGTATGTGAATGAAATTGTTACTGCGTCAAGAGAAGAGTTCTTAAATCTTACAGTGGTACAAAATGAGTTTTATTTATGGGAAATCATAAAACCGGTAGAGGTATATTACAGGGATAAATTGGCGGTGATACATACTGATTTTAGCGTGGAGACAATGAATGATTGCCTGTTAAAGGGAGATAAAAACCGTCTTATTGAAGTGCTGCAGAATATTATGGAAAATGCCATTAAGTACGGAGACGGAAAGAGTATCCGTATTTACGGTGAAGATGAGGAAGATTGCAAGCTGATTCATGTGGAAAATTCCGGTTGCAGTTTAAAAGAAGAAGAATTTCCTAACATTTTTGATTCCTTTTATAGAGGCAGCAATAGCCATGGTATCAAAGGAAACGGGTTAGGTCTGTACATATGTAAGAGTCTTATGAGAAAAATGGATGGTGAAGTTTTCGGACGTGTTCAAAATGGTAGCTTTATCGTAACAGTTGTGATTCGAAAAGCCATTTAATGATTATTTAATAATTTCTCCATTAAGATGAGTTTAAAGATATGGAGAAAGGAGCAAGTAAATGCTGTTTAGAATCTTAAAAAAGGACTTAAAAAGAAAAAAGACGATGAATATTATACTTTTTTTGTTCATTGTCTTAGCTACCATGTTTGTATCAAGCGGTATTAATAACGTGGTAACGGTTATGAATGGTACGGATTATTACCTGGATAAAGCAGGAGTTGGAGATTACATCATTATCACCACGAATGACGGAAATACCCGTTCCTTGGATGACATATTAAAAGCAGAGTCTTTGGTGGATGAATATTTTGTTGAAGAAGTAGTTTTTGGAGAAAGTAATAATATTAAGGGGGAAGACGGAGATAAATTAGAATCCAAGAATTCCCCGATTTTTCAGTCATTAGAGGATTCCAAGCTTACCTTTTTTAATAAAGAGAATCAACCCTTAACCACTGTAACGGAAGGGCATATTTATATTGCAGGTAAATTTTTGGAAGAGAACAATCTCAAAGTAGGAGATGAAATCCGAATTGAGCATAGTGGTGTAGAATTATCTTTTATAATCGATGGCAAAGCAAAGGATGCGTTACTTGGCTCTGACTTTATGGGAAACACCAGATTCCTTATGAATGGAAACGATATGCAGAAGCTGCTTGATAATGAAACAATATATAATCATTACAGAGGAGAAATCTGCTATATTAATACTGCTGATCCGGGCGGGATGTCATCTGTTATCAGCAATGTACCGGGCGTTATGTTTTCCGGTGCAAGATCTACCATAGTCATGTGTTACGTTATGGAAATGATTGTGGCATTTATTATGTTGATATTAAGTATCTGCCTGATTATTGTTTCTTTTGTTGTTTTAAAATTTTCCATCTCTTTCACTATTATGGAAGAGTTCAGGGAAATCGGAGTGATGAAAGGCATTGGTCTTTCCAACGGCAAAATAAGAAATCTGTATATTGTAAAATATTTAATGTTAGCCTTAATAGGAGCGGGAGTAGGCTTTATAGCCGGCATTCCTTTTGGAAGACTGCTTCTTAAATCTGTGAGCGAAAATATGGTACTCGGAAATGATAATATGATTTTTTACAATGTTTTAGGTGCCGTAGTGGTGGTTTTGGTCATTGTGCTGTTTGCATACCTGTGCACCGGCAGAGTAAAAAAATTATCTCCAATTGATGCCATACGTTCCGGTCAGACAGGAGAAAGATATAAGAAAAAAGCCAAGCTCTCCGTACATAAATGTCCCATGGGGAATGCTTTTTTTATGGCAGGGAATGATATTGTAAGCAGTCCAAAGCGGTTTTTATCCATTGTTCTTTCTTTTAGTATCTGCACATTGTTTGTATTGATACTGGTAAATACTACGGCAACCATGAAAAGCCCCAACCTGATACATACGTTTGGAACAAAGAGTGATTTGTATATTTCGGATGCTGATGAGGTCATGAAGTATATGCACACCGGTACCAAAGAGGGAATGCAGGAAAAATTGGATGACATGGCAAAGGAGCTTACAGAACAGGGAATGCCTTCTAAGCTTTGTATTGAGCTTCAGTACAAATATCACATTACCGTGGAAGGAAAGGATTATGCCTTATCCTGTCAGCAGGGAGTGGGAACCAAGAGTACAGACTATAAATATACAGAAGGTTTGATTCCCCAAAATAAACATGAAATTGCCATTACTCCCATAATTTCGGAAATGACGGGAGCTAAGATTGGCGACACTGTTATCATTCATTACGGACAAGAAGATTTAGAGTGTGTGGTAACTGCATATTTCCAGACAATGAATTTGCTGGGTGAAGTAGTAAGGCTACATGAAGATGCACCAACAGATTTTCAATATATATCCAGTGCCATGCATTATCAAATTAATTTTACGGATTCTCCGTCCGAAGAAGAAATTGAGTCCCGTAAGGAAAGAATCAAAGAACTTTATAATAATGACAAGGTAATGAATGCTACGGAATATTGTATGGATTGTGTGGGAGTGGCAGATACCATGGAAGCAGTACAGTTTATGCTCCTTGGAATTACCTTGGCGGTAGTAATTTTAGTTACAATCCTTATGGAAAGAAGTTTTATTGCAGATGAAAAGAGTCAGATTGCAATTTTAAAAGCAATCGGTTTTAAGAGTAGTGTCATTATGAAGTGGCATGTGTATCGTTTCGGTCTTGTGGCGGTTATAGCAGTTATACTGGCAGCAGCTTTATCCATTCCATTGACGGATTTATGTATTTCACCGATTTTTGGAATGATGGGTGCTACAGATATTAATTACAATATTGAGCCGTTACAGATATTTATCTTGTATCCCGGTATTATTTTAGCGGTAACCCTATTGGTAGCGTGGATTACAGCACTTTACACAAAAACAATTAAGAGCAGTGATACTGCAAATATCGAATAATGGAAACGGAGGAGATTAGAATGTCTGCTATATTAGAGGTAAAAGATCTTTGCAAGACTTATGTAATAAATAAAAGACAGAACAATGTGTTAAAAAATGTAAATTTTACGGTAGATGAAGGAGAAATGGTAGCAATCATGGGACCCTCCGGTTCCGGAAAATCCACACTTCTTTATGCTATTTCCGGTATGGATGGCATTACAGGCGGTACGGTTTTATTCGAAGGTAAGGATATTACCAAGCTTAGTGAAAGTGAATTATCCAATCTTAGACTGGATGAGATGGGGTTCATTTTTCAGCAGATGTATATGATGAAGAACTTAACTATTTTAGATAATATTGTTCTTCCTTCCATGGAAAGTAAAAAAAGTAAGGAATCAAAAAAAGAGAAAAGCAAGCGTGGCGAAGAACTGATGCGTAAATTGGGAATCATTGAAGTAGCGGATAATGATATTAATGAGGTTTCCGGAGGTCAGCTTCAACGTGCGTGCATCTGTAGAAGTATGATTAACAATCCCAAGGTTTTATTTGCGGATGAGCCTACCGGAGCGTTAAACAGAACTGCATCCAATGAAGTAATGGCAGAGCTTGTTAAATTAAACGAGGATGGTACTACCATTATGATGGTAACGCATGATGCCAAGGTGGCAGCAAAGTGTTCTCGCGTGTTGTATATTGTGGATGGAAATATAAAAGGGGAGTATAAAAGTCCAAAACATGAGAATGTGACAGAAAAAGACAGAGAGAGAATGTTAAATAACTGGCTTATGGAATTGGGTTGGTAAGAAAAGTCTGTTATGTTTTAAAAAGTATGATATAATGAGCCTTGCAGGGTCCTGTATGTACACAGGAATCTTTGCAAGGCTTGTTTATTTTAAACCGGTAAACAGTGAAGAATGGAGAAAGCTTTGGAGAAACATATTTTTATTTCCTATTCATCCAAGGATTCAGGGGAAGCATTTAAGGCATGTGAGGTTTTGGAAGCAAACGGTAAGAAGTGCTTTATTGCCCCAAGAGATATTCAGATGGGTAAGGAATATGCAGAAGAAATTGTAAACGGAATAGATCATTCACAAGCGGTTATTTTATTTTTGACTAAAAATGCCAATCATTCGCCCCATGTTTTACGGGAGATTGAAAGAGCAGTCAGTAAAAATATTCCCATTCTGGTGTGTAAACTGGAGGAGGTAGAGATGTCAAAGTCCATGGAATACTTCCTAATGACACATCAATGGGTAAATGTTAAGCACGGTATGGATTACGCACAGTTAATAGATGCCTTAGAGAATCTGACAGCGCCACGTAATGAAAAGACAGTTACAAAAAAGAAAAAGTCATGGCATTTCGTAGCATTGCTCATAGCAATTCCGGTTCTAATGGGAATAGGGATTTTGATTGGTATGTCACTTACAGAAGAGAATTCCGGAAAGACTGACTTTGACAAGGTTCAGACAGGGAAGGCTGATGACGACAAAGAACAGACAATAATAGAAGTGGGTGATACCCTCACATTTGGTACATATAATGATGAACCAATAGAGTGGAGAGTCTTAAAAATGAATGAGGATGGAAGTGCAGTCCTTATTTCAAGCAAAATCCTTACCATGAAGGCTTTTGACGTTGCAGAGAGTGGTGGCTTTGGTTGGTTTTTAAAGGTTGATGAGAACACGGATGAAAATGAACTGATACAGGCGTATGGTAATAATGATTGGTCTAAATCCAATATCAGAACCTGGTTAAATTCAGAAAAAGAAGTAGTAACCTATTCTGATGAGCCTCCCAGAGCTTCGGCTATGGCAGAAAAGACCAACGGGTATCATAATGAACCGGGATTCTTATACTATTTTACAGAAGAAGAAATCGGTGCTCTTTTAGAAACAGAATCTAAGGACAGAGTATTTCTTCTTTCACTGGAAGAGTTAAAATGGTTTGATGAAGCAGGAATCAGTAAGCTTGCTATTCCAACCGAAAAAGCCATAGAGAAGGACCAAAGCAACTGGTATTTATTGGATGTCGATAATTATGGCGTAAAAGAGTATACCTGGTGGTTAAGGGAACCTGTTGCAAACAGTCCGTGTGAATGTTATGTTGTGGGAAATGGCTACAGGGAAGAAAATCTTTTTAAAGAAAAGGTAGGTTTAGAAGGATTTGGCATCAGACCGGCTATTATGGTAGATTTATCATATTTTTTACAATAAATAAGCTGGAAGGAAATGGATGTAGCGCGTATAATAGAGCTTGTTGATAAGTGTGTATAATAAGGAGAAATGGAATGGCAAATGTTTTGTTGGTATCAAAGACCAAAAGTTTTATCGTTAACTCATTGATGCAACAATTAGAGGAACTGGACCATAAGGTGATTCAGACGGGGGACAGTCCCAGTGAGATGGAAAGAGTGAAAGAAGAGTTACAACTCATATTAATCTATGTGGAAGATTTGGAGACAGAAGGTCTTGTGTATTTAAAGGACCGTGTGATAGAAGACAATATCCCGATTTTCGCGATTGGTGATGAAGAGCAAATTAATGAAGTTTGCGATATTGTTCCAAGACAGTTAATTAAAAAGAATTTCTACAGACCCATTAACATGAAAGATGCAGTATCTGTCATTGATAAGTATTTAAAAGAAGATCAAAGCCATCTTAAGAAAAAAATCCTTGTGGTGGACGATTCAGGGGCAATGCTTAGAAGTGTAAAAGGCTGGCTTGAGGATAAGTATCAGGTGATTTTAGCGAATTCAGGTGCCATGGCAATTAAATATCTTGCCATGAACAGACCGGATTTAATATTGCTTGATTATGAGATGCCCATTTGTGACGGCAGACAAGTACTTGAAATGATTCGTGCTGAGTCGGACTTTTCCGATATACCGGTTATTTTCTTAACCGGTGTGAATGACAGGGAAAGCGTTATGAAGGTAACTGCGTTAAAACCGGAAGGTTATCTGTTAAAGAGTATGGAACCGGAACAAATTATTAAGGCGATTGATGATTTTTTTGAAAAGAAGAAATGGACAATATAGGGTGAGAGAATGAAAATAGTATTACAGAATTTGACAAAAAAATTCCCAAACAGAAATAAAAAGGTAAAAGGTGATGTGATTGCAGTAAATGATTTTACCTTTGAAATACCGGACGGCAGTCTGATTGGCTTGTTAGGACCTTCCGGTTGCGGTAAGAGTACGACACTTAATCTGTTAAGCGGTCTTTTAAAACCTACTGCCGGTAAAATATTCTTTGGAGATGATGATGTAACAGGACTTCCGGCAGAAAAGCGAGGTGTGGGTCTGGTATTCCAGAATTACGCCCTTTATCCTCATTTGACAGTAAGACAGAATATTATGTTTCCCCTTGAAAACTTAAAGGGTGCAGATAAGTTATCAAAAGAACAGATGAATGAAAAGGTATTAGAGGCTGCCAAGTTAGTCCAGATTGATGAATTAATGGACCGTAAACCGGATGAACTTTCCGGTGGTCAGCAACAGCGTGTTGCCATTGCAAGAGCTTTGGTGAAGATGCCTAAGGTTTTATTATTGGATGAGCCCCTTTCTAATTTGGATGCACGTTTAAGACTTCAGACAAGGGAAGAAATCAGACGTATCCAGAGAGAAACAGGGATTACCACAATCTTTGTAACCCATGATCAGGAAGAAGCCATGAGCATCTCTGATTTAATCGTTGTTATGAAGGATGGTGTGGTACATCAGATAGGAAAACCACAGGAAGTATATGATAAGCCTGTGAACTTATTTGTTGCCAAATTCTTAGGAACGCCGCCGATTAATGTATTCCATGGAAAAGTTGAGGATAACAAATTATATATTGGCAAAGATGTAATCTTTGATTCCGTGAATGTGGATAATAAAGAAGTATATGTTGCCATCCGCCCTGAAGGTTTTATTTTAAAGGATGAAGGTGTACTTGGCTGTAACTTAACAGGTGTAGAGGTGATGGGAAGAGACATTAGTGTGGTTTCTACCCATGAGTGTTGTGAAAATGTTGCCATCCGTTCTATTATCGATGCAGATAATATGGTGAATGTGGGAGCAAAACAGGTTCGATTTGATTTAAAACCTAACAAAGTGTTCTTATTTGATAAAGAAACAGAAGAAAGAATAGATTATCAATTATAAAACAGGAGATTTATTATGGAAAAGAGAAATGCAAAAGCCTGGCTTTATCTTGTGCCGGCCATTCTGTTTCTGGGATTTTTCATGGTATATCCTCTAATTGATGTATTTATTTATTCTTTTGAAGAAGGATATAACTCAGCTTCCCAGACATTTTTTGGAGTGGGGACATATAACTATTCCTATGTGTTACATGATCCTTACTTTTTACAGGCATTAAAGAATACCTTTATTCTGGTAATTATTACAGTTCCCTTATCAACGGGAATTGCATTGTTGATTTCAGTGGGATTAAGTTCCATTAAGCCTCTTAGGAATCTGTACCAGACAGTGTATTTTTTACCTTATGTTACAAACACGTTGGCAGTCGGTCTTGTATTTATGATTTTATTTAAAAAGACTGCTTACAGTGATGGTCTGATTAATATGTTAATAAACTGGTTTGGCGGTAATTCCGTTGATTTTATTGACGGACCTTACTGGGCGAAGATGTTTGTTTTATGTTTCTATACCATATGGGTGGTAATGCCTTTTAAGATCTTAATTTTGACAAGTGCCCTTGCATCAGTGAATGAAGAGTACTATAAGGCTGCCCAGGTTGACGGAACAAGTAAGTTCAGAATCTTTCGTAAGATTACCTTACCTATGATTTCGCCTACCTTATTCTATCTTGTAATTACAGGATTTATCGGGGCGTTCAAGGCGTACAGTGATGCGGTTGCATTATTTGGAACCAATTTAAATGCAGCGGAAATGAATACGATTGTGGGATATATTTACGATATGCTTTACGGAGACAGTGGGGGATATCCTTCGTATGCATCTGCAGCGGCCATTATTTTATTTACGATTGTATTAACCATTACATGTATTAACTTACTCATCAGTAAGAAGCATGTACATTACTAAGTAAATTCCCAATCATAATTTCGGAATGGAGATAAATATGGGAAACCAAGTTGATTATGAAAAAATAGAAAAGGCGGCAAAGAACCGTAAAAAACTGGTAAACGGAATTACTTATTTTTTACTCACAATATGGGGAATTATTGTGCTGTTTCCGTTTTATTGGATGATTCTTACCTCAGTTAAGAGCTACGCCTCATATAACTCAGAGTATTATCCTAAGTTTATTACCTTGTCACCTACTTTACAGAATTATGCGGATGCCTTTACCCAGGTACCACTTGCACAGTATTTGTTAAATACTTTGATATTTACTGTGGTAACCACAGCCATTATGTTAGTGGTTGTCATCCTTTCGGCATTTGCTTTTGCACGACTTAATTTTAGGGGAAAGAATCTTGTGTTTACACTGTTTCTTTCACTGATGATGATACCCAATGAACTGGTTATCATTACTAATTTTGTGACCATTACCAATATGGATTTGCGTAATACTTTTGCGGGACTTATTTTACCCTCTGTGACAAGTGTCTTTTATATTTACTTGTTAAAAGAGAATTTTGCACAGATACCGGATGAGCTTTATTATGCTGCAAAAGTTGACGGTACATCGGATTTCAGATACCTTCGCAGGGTAATGATTCCGATTTGCAGACCAACCCTTGTGACCATTACCATTTTAAAAGTCATTGAGTGCTGGAATTCCTATGTATGGCCAAGACTTATTACGGATGATGAGAATTACTATTTGATTTCAAACGGTATTCAGGAACTTAGGGAAAACGGTTTGGGACGAGAGAATATTCCTGCCATGATGGCAGCAGTAGTGGTAATTTCCCTGCCTTTACTGGTATTATTCTTAATCTTCCGTAAAAAGATTATGGCAGGAGTGGCAAGAGGAGGAACCAAGGGATGATGAAGTTAGTAAAGAAAATGTCACGGGTTTTTTTACTTGCCGGTATCAGTTTGTTTGCATTGACAGGGTGCCATGGTTCAAAAGACAGGACAAGTTTTGAGATTCCCGGTGAGTTTGATACATCTAAAAATTATGAAATCACCTTTTGGGCCAAAAATGATACCAACATTACCCAGACGAAGATTTATGAAAAAGCCATTGAAGATTTTGAAGCAATCTACCCTAATATAAAGGTTAACTTACGTCTTTATACTGATTACGGCAAAATCTATAATGATGTTATTACCAATATTGCAACGGACACAACCCCTAATGTATGTATTACTTATCCTGACCATATAGCAACCTATATGACAGGTGAGGACACAGTAGTACCTCTTGACGAGCTTATGGTGGATGAAAAATACGGTCTTGGCGGAAGTGAAGTGCTGTTTGACGGGCCAACCAAAGATGAGATTATTCCACAGTTTTTAAAGGAAGGGGTTCTTAATAACGTGCAGTATGCCCTGCCTTATATGAGATCTACCGAGGCGTGCTATATCAATAAGACTTATGTGGAAGCATTGGGATACACAATTCCGGATGTATTGACATGGGATTTTATCTGGGAAGTATCAGAAGCAGCAATGAAGACTGACGCAGATGGTAATTTCCTTGTGAACGGGCAGAACATTATGATTCCTTTTATCTATAAATCGACAGATAACATGATGATTCAGATGTTAAAGCAAAAAGAAGCCGGTTATTCAGATGAAAACGGTAATATTTTTATTTTTAATGATACTACCAAGGATATCCTGTATACGGTTGCAGAACATGTAAAAACAAAAGCATTTTCTACATTTAAGATTTCCAGTTATCCGGGTAACTTCTTAAATGCAGGGCAGTGTATTTTTGCCATTGATTCAACGGCGGGAGCAACCTGGCTTGGAACAGATGCGCCATTATCTGATATCCACGAGGATCAGATTGTTGAGTTTGAAACAGTGGTGCGCATGATTCCCCAGTTTGATACGAATAACCCTAAGATGATATCCCAAGGTCCTTCCGTTTGTATTTTTAACAAAGAGAACAAACAGGAAGTGCTGGCATCCTGGTTATTTACCCAATACCTGCTTACCAATGAGGTGCAGATTGCGTACTCACAAACAGAGGGGTATGTACCGGTTACTTTAAAAGCCCAAAACTCAGCTGAGTATCAGGACTATTTATCAAGAAGCGGTGAGGATAATGATTTATATTATTCCATTAAGATTGACGCGGCAAAATTATTGTTAGAACATGTGGGTGATACCTTTGTGACACCTGTATTTAATGGTTCGGCTTCTTTGAGAAATGCAGCGGGTCAGATGATTGAGAATGTGGCCAAATCTACACGAAGAAAAGAAGTAGTGGATGATGCCTATATGGACAAACTGTATTCTGACATGGTTTCTTTGTATCGTCTGAATTTAGAAGGCGGTTCCATGGCTGAAGGAAAAGCGGATTTAGGAAAACTTCCCACGGCTTCCGTGGCTTTAATTGCCACTTTAGCAACCGTTTGGGGATTGATGATTGTATATGTAGTGCATGAAAAAGCAAAAAAGAAAAGAAAAAGTTGATTTTTTGTTATGAATGTGTATAATAAGAATCGTGCTTTTTAGTACTCATATGAAAAGGAGAAAAAAGATGAAAAAATTAACAGCATTCTTATTAACATTGTTACTTGCATTCGGTCTTGTTGCTTGTGGCGGCGAAGACAAAAAAGATGATGCAGGAACAGAAAATGTAACTGATAACACAGCAGACGATACAGCAGATAACACAGCAGACGATACAGCAGATGACACTGCAGATACTACTGTAGATGTTCAGGCTAAGTCAGAAGGCGTTATGACATATGCAGAATATGCAGCTGCTGACATTGACACACAGGTTGTAATCGAAGCTTTCGTTCAGGGCAAACAGGCATATTATGAATCACAGGGAACTGCAACTGTTTATGCACAGGATGCAGATGGTGCATATTTTATGTATGATATGACATGTGCAGCTGAAGATTATGATAAGCTTACAGTTGGTACTAAGATTAAAGTTACTGGTTACAAGGCTGAATGGTCAGGCGAAGTAGAAATCGTTGATGCTACATTCGAAATCATGGAAGGTACATGGGTTGCCGAAGCAAAAGATGTAACATCATTACTTGGCACAGATGATCTTATTAACAGCCAGAACCAGTTAGTTAAATTCGCAGGTCTGACAGTTGCTCCAAGTACAGGTGCAGACGGAAGCGAAGTAGCATGGACATATGGATGGGATGCTTCAGGTCAGGAAGGTGATGACCTTTACTTCAACGTTTCAATCAATGATCAGACATATCAGTTCTTAGTAGAATCTTACCTTTGCGGAAGTGATTCAGATGTATATAAGGCTGTAAAAGAATTAAAGGTTGGAGATACAGTTGATTTGGAAGGTTTCCTTTACTGGTATAACGGAGTTAACCCACACATCACATCTGTAACAGTAAAATAATTTGAGTAGTAAGGGCTGCTTCTTGTGAAGTAGTCCTTTTTTTGTATATAATAATAGAAATACTCTAATACAGATGAATAAAGGGAGATATTCGATATGAATAAAGTAAAACTGAATTATCGACTTACAAAGGTATTGGTTGTAATGGTGTTAATTTTTGCCATTATGATTTTTGGCGCTTTGGGACAGGCAAGTGATGCAGTAGATGAAACGGTGAAGGGAATAACAGAATCCGGTAAGCATGCGGAGGATGATGTGATTGCAGGGTATTCCATTGTAGGGCAATTAATGGGAGCAAGTTTTGGGGCATTAGGAGTTATGCTCTTAGCGTTAGTTGCATTTGGTGCATGGTCATATGCTACAGTAATTTTTGTTTTGGCATTCATCGCTAAAAAAATATACAAGCCAACGCAAAAGAGAGTACTTACATATAGAATTCTTATGGGATTTGTTTATTTCTTTGAGGCAGTAGTAGCAGCTTATATAGCGGGGGCTGTTTTTAACAATGGATTCAACCCGTTAATGCTTGTAATTGCTTTCGTATGGGTATTTTGCATCGCTTTCAGTGCAATTAATACATACAGTTCACGGATTATGAATTAGTTACATGATATGTAAATTCGCGGAAATAATAATATGTGTATGGTAAGAGAATGTTAGGCTTGCGTGTTTTGGCTTTTTTCGATAAAATAAAGAGGCGAAAGAAAAAATTAAGGAGAGTTATATGAACGAGAACAAAGAATTCAAGCCATATATTCCGGCAGAGAAGATTACCACCGAGTTTACAGTGACTTCCATTGTGATGGGTATTATTCTTGCTGTAGTATTTGGTGCAGCCAATGCGTACTTAGGACTTAGAGTAGGTATGACAGTTTCTGCATCCATTCCGGCTGCTGTTATTGCAATGGGTGTAATTCGCGTAATCATGCGCAAAAATTCTATTTTGGAAAGTAATATTGTTCAGACAATCGGTTCAGCCGGTGAATCACTTGCTGCCGGTGCTATTTTTACACTTCCTGCATTATTCTTGTGGGCTGCAGAAGGTAAAATGGACAACCCAAGTATTATTGAGATTACTTTGATTGCATTATTTGGTGGAATCTTGGGTGTATTTTTCATGGTGCCATTAAGAAATGCTTTAATTGTAAAAGAACACGGTGTATTGCCATACCCGGAAGGAACTGCTTGTGCAGAGGTTCTTCTTGCAGGTGAAGAAGGTGGAGCAAACGCAACCACTGTATTTGCAGGTATGGGATTTGCTGCATTCTTTAAATTTATCATTGACGGATTAAAGGTAGTTCCAAGTGAAGTATCTTTTAGGGTTAAGAATTATGCAGGCGAAATCGGAACCCAGATTTATCCGGCTGTAATGAGTGTTGGTTATATCTGTGGACCACGTATTTCATCCTATATGTTTGCAGGTGGTGTGTTCAGTTGGATGGTTATGATTCCGTTAATCGTATTATTTGGTGAACAGTTGATTTTATATCCGGGAACAGAAACCATTGGCGCAATTTTTGCTGCTGACGGAGCTTCCGGAATCTGGGGAACTTATATCAGATATATTGGTGCAGGTGCACTTGCAGCGGGCGGTATTATCAGCTTAATCAAATCGCTTCCGCTGATTGTAAGAACCTTCCGTGATGCCATTAAGAGTATGAGAACATCTTCTACAGATGCTATCACACGTACTTCAAAAGATCTTAACATGGCAGTAGTTATCGGTACTATCGTTGTTGTGACTATCTTAATCTGGCTTGTACCGGCAATTCCGGTTAGTCCTATTGGAGCTGTTATCGTAGTAATCTTTGGATTCTTCTTTGCTACTGTATCATCCCGTATGGTTGGTCTTGTAGGAAGCAGTAATAATCCGGTTTCAGGTATGGCGATTGCCACCCTTTTGATTGCTACTGTTATTCTTAAAATGACCGGTGACGGTGGTGTAGCAGGTATGCAGGGAGCCATCGCAATAGGTTCTATTATTTGTATTGTAGCTGCTATTTCCGGAGATACTTCTCAGGACTTAAAGACAGGATATTTATTAGGTGCAACACCTAAGAAACAGCAGATTGGTGAAGTGATTGGTGTTGTAGCATCTGCATTTGCTATTGGTGCAACATTATATCTGTTAGACAGTGCATGGGGATTTGGTTCAGAAGAACTTGGTGCTCCGCAGGCTACTCTTATGAAGATGATCATCGAAGGCGTTATGGATAGCAACCTTCCTTGGGGTCTTGTATTTATCGGTGTGTTTGTTGCAATCGTTGTTGAGATTCTCGGCATTCCGGTGCTTCCATTTGCAATCGGTGTTTACTTACCGGTACAGTTAAATGCATGTATCATGGTAGGTGGTCTTGTTCGTCTTGCGTTTGATAAGATGAAAAAAGAAGAAGAAGAGAAGAAGAGAATTACCAGTGATGGTATCTTATTCTGTTCAGGTATGATTGCCGGAGAAGGCTTAGTTGGTATTTTACTTGCCCTTCTTGCTGTATTTGGAGTAAATCAGATGATTAACTTATCAAAATATATAAAGCTTCCTGAAATCGTAAGTATTATCGGAAGCCTTGCTGTATTTGCATTAGTTATCCTTTCACTCCTTAAATTCTCTGTTTGGAAGAAGAAAAAATAAGTCATTATGAAAAAGAAAAACATGAAAACAGGAAACTATTTGGAGCGTTTTCCTATGAGGCCGGAGCATATAGCATGGTCAAAAGATGAGGATGGAATTGTTACATTAGATATTGAAAACAAAGGTTTCTTTAACAGAATGGCACAGTTTTTGTTTAAAAAACCCAAGGTATCCCATATTCATCTGGATAAGATGGGAAGCTTTATCTGGCCCTTAATGGACGGAGAGAAAGACATCGTTAAAATAGGAGAGATTGTAAAAGAACATTTTGGAGAAGAGGCGGAGCCGTTATATGAACGCCTTGCCACCTTCTTTAAAATATTGGATAGCTACTCTTTTGTAAAATGGAATAATGAGTAATGAAAAGTACCTAAGTCATTGGCTTAGGTACTTTTTTACGTGTTATTCCGATACCGTAAGGGTGTGGTCTGCATGATTTGTAAGAATTCCCGGTTAAAGTAACTGATATTATTAAAGCCGCAAAGAGCACAGATTTCACTTACTTTTTTGTCAGTATTTTTTAAATAATGGCAGCTCTTTAAGATTCGATAATACTTAAGGTAAGCAAAAGGAGTATATCCGGTTGCCTGTTTAAAAGTACGGCATAAGTGTTCTTTACTCATATGGGCAATTTTCGCAAGCCTGTCTAAGGAGATATCTTCATCATAATTGTCATGAATAAAATCTATTATTTTTTGTAGATACTTTTTTTCTTTTAAAACAGGTTTGATGGTTGTCAAATGATGTTTTAAGAGATACTCCTTAAGGATAGTAATGTGGCCGGTAATGTAGGAATCCGACTGAGCGAAGTCTGTATGGTTAAAAAACAGTTTTTCCAAATAGAATAATATATCCTGTTGCCAATCCACATCAGGTCTTATGAGAAGGACAAGGGGCAATTCATTATGAATACCAAGAGGATGCTCATTTGGGGTAAATAATTCTTCTGAAAAAACGATGGCATAAAAAGTACCGGATTCAGAAAGTGCATGGGCGGTGTGTAATAAATGAGGGGGAATAAAAAGAGCTTCTCCCTTTTGTAAACGATAAGAAGTATTGTGAATTACCACCTCTAAGGAGCCCTCTTGCAAGTATAAGAATTCAATCTCCGGATGAAAATGGAGATAGAGTGCAGGGGGATTTTCTTTTGTGAAATCGGTTTTATGTATGGAATAAGGAGAGGAATTGGTAATGTGTGGTATTCTCTCCAATAATTCTTTTTGTTTCGCTGAATTCATTATTCACCTCATTGCTGTGTAGATATCAATATAGTATCATATTTTGTCTGTATTGTGAAAGAAATAATAAAAAATAATTGATATTATGTTATTAAAGGTCTGCTTTATAAAGAGGAGGTAAAGGGATGCGCTATTTTGAAGAGTATGAAGGAAATTTAATCTATAGACAGGATGGAGAAACTGTTATGATATCCTCATGGGGTGAAAACAGCTTGCGTATCAGAAGTACTTTGTTAGGAGATATTACAGATGAATATGGGACTCTGTTGACACCCGTTGCTACAAAGCCTGAGATTACCATAGAAGATAAGCATGCCACTATTACGAATGGGAAAATCAGGGCAGAATTATCTGCATATGGTTGGAGAAATTGGTTACAAATATCTTTTTACAATCAGAAGAACGAGCTGTTATTACAGGAAATGACAGATGGAAATGCCCTTACATTAAAGGCGAGACATTTTAAAGCGTTACCAGGTGGTCATTATCGCCTGAAAGCATCATTCATTTCTAATCCCAAAGAAAAGATCTATGGTATGGGACAGTATCAGCAGGAAATTATGGATTTGAAAGGTTGCAATATAGAATTGGCACATCGTAATTCACAGGCAAGCGTTCCTTTTATGCTTTCTAATCTGGGTTATGGTTTTTTGTGGAATAATCCTTCCGTTGGAGAAGTACATTTTGGCGTGAATACGACAGAATGGATTGCGGAGAATACGAAGCAGTTGGATTATTGGATTACTGCAGGCGATACACCGGCAGAAATAGAAGAAGCTTATGCAAATGTAACGGGAAAAACGCCCATGATGCCTGAATATGGACTTGGATTCTGGCAATGTAAGCTCCGCTATTACAATGAAGAACAGGTGTTAAAGGTTGCAAGAGAATATAAGGAAAGAAACATTCCATTAGATGTTATCATTATAGATTATTATCATTGGCCACGATGCGGGGATTGGAGATTTGATGAGGAGTATTTCCCTAATCCTAAACACATGATAGAAGAATTAAAGAGCATGGGAATTGAAACCATGGTATCAGTATGGCCCCAGGTGGATTGCCGTAGTGAAAACTTTGAAGAAATGAAACAGCAGGGATTGCTTGTGAAAACCAATTCAGGAATAGATGTGCAGATGCTTTTCCATGGAAACAATGTGTTTATGGATGCCACGAATCCCCGAACCAGGAAATATGTATGGGAGAAATGTTACAATAATTATGGAAAAATGGGAGTGAAGGCTTTCTGGCTAGATGAGGCAGAACCCGAGTTTTCCGCATATGACTTTGAACACTATAAATATTATGCAGGTAATGCAGCTATGGTCAGTAACCTCTACCCCAGAGAGTATGCAAGATTGTTCTATGAAGGGCAAAAAGAAAGCGGACAGGATGATATTGTGAATCTTATCCGGTGTGCATGGGCGGGAAGCCAGAGATATGGAGCACTTGTATGGTCTGGAGATATTATGTCAACCTACGAGGATTTTAGAAAACAGATTTGTGCAGGAATTCATATGGGAATTGCCGGAATTCCATGGTGGACAACAGATATCGGAGGATTTCACGGAGGAAATATCCAAGATGATAATTTTAAAGAATTATTAATCCGATGGTTCCAGTTTGGGACATTTTGTCCGGTTATGCGTATTCATGGATGCCGTCAGCCGGGAGAAAGTATTATTAATAAGGCAGGAGAAGTCAGGGAATGGACGGGGGCAGAGAATGAAGTGTGGAGTTTTGGGCAGGAAGCATATCCCATTTTGGTAAAATTCATTCAGGTCCGTGAAATGATGCGTGACTACACAAGAAGCCTTATGAAGGAAGCTCATGAGAAGGGGGCACCGGTTATGCGGGCTTTATTCTACGAATTTCCGGAAGATAAAGAATGTTGGAACATTGCAGATTCTTATTTGTATGGACCGGATATACTGGTAGCTCCCGTGTGCCATGAACATGAGTTAAAACGTCGGGTATACCTTCCCAAGGGAGTTAACTGGGTGAATGCTCATTCGGGTAATTCATATGAGGGTGGAAAATACTACGAGATTGAGGCACAAATAGATACATTGCCTGTTTTCTTACGGGAAGGAAGACAGGAATATCTGATTGGTCAGATTTAATAAAGTTTTAATAAAAGGAAGCATGGAATTAAAAAACAGAATATGGTATCATTTTTATCTATGAGGGGAAGTTAAATACAAAGGAGGCTTTCAAGTGTATTTTAACATTCCGAATCTTATGGGTTATTTTCGGATTTTAATGATTCCGGTATTCCTTTTTCTGTATGCAAATGCAGATACGGGCGGTGAACTTTTTGCCGCCTTTTTTGTTTTAGGATTATCCTATTTATCAGATTTGTTGGATGGCATGATTGCCAGAAAGTTCAACATGGTTACGGATTGGGGCAAGATGTTAGACCCGATTGCGGATAAATTAACTCAAATTGCCCTGGCAGTTGCAGTCACTGTTCATTATCCGCTTATCGTCGATCTGTTGGTATTTTTTGTTTTAAAAGAACTGTATATGGGACTTGCAGGACTCTTCCTGATTAAAAAAGGAAAACCAATTAACGGAGCAACATGGTATGGAAAAGTTTGCACGGTTGTTGTAGATATTGGTGTATTCATTTTGTTAATATGCCCGGATTTATCCTATGAGGTTGCCAACCTTATTATTTTAATCATGCTTATTACCATGGCACTTACCTGGATTCGCTATATTGTTTTTCATATAGGGATTTATCGCAATAAGGATAAGAAATGGGGAGGTAAATGGGTACTCATTGCCTATTGCCTGTTCCCGGTTTATGTGCTTGTGGGTGCAGCGGTACCATATATTAAGCAACCTAATGTAGGAGATTCATATAAGAATTCATTTGATGTAAATTCGTTTTACGGCAATGAAAGTTCGGGGGAACGGGTATTGGTCATTGGAGACAATGGTCTGGCCCTGTCGGAACGAATCCGTATGATAGAAAGTGCAAAAGAAAGAATTCTGATATCTACCTTTGATTTTCGCTCAGATAATAGTGGAAAGCAGATGATTGCGGCACTTTTACAGGCAGCGGACAGAGGGGTAGAGGTGAAGCTTTTAATGGATGGTTTTAATTCTTTGACCCATATGGAAGGAAACCCCTATTTTTATGCTTTATCTTCACATGAGAATGCGCTTGTCAAAATCTATAATACGGCAAATCCTTTTTTACCATGGAAGGGTATGAGCCGTATGCATGATAAATATATGATTGTAGATGAGAAAGCATATATTTTAGGCGGAAGAAATCTGTTTGATTATTTTCTTGGGGACCATGGCGGATACCGGAACCACGATTGGGATGTGCTGGTAAGCTGTGATGAGTCTTTTGGAAGTGATACTTCCCTAAATTCCTTAGCGGATTATTTTAATGGTATTTGGGGCTTGAAATTATGTAAACCGTGGAGAGATGGAGAAATCTGGAAAAAGCTACCAAGTGTCAGCAATGCAAAAGAAGAATTATATGAAATATATGATAAGATGAGGAATGAACATCCTGCATGGTTCGATATTTCGTATCAGTGGGAAGACGGGATGAGTGCACAAAAAATCACATTGCTTTCAAATCCTACAGGATTATATTCTAAGGAGCCGTGGGTGTTCTATGGACTTACAGAATTAATGAAACAGGCAGAAAGGGAAGTTATTATTCATACACCATATATTATCTGTAATGATATGATGTACCGGAAATTTACAGAATTGTGCAACCTTAATCTTGATGTTACATTAATGACGAATGCATCTTATAATAATGGGAATCAGTTTGGCGCCGTAGATTATGTTATGAATAAAGATAAAATACTAAAAACCGGTTTAAATGTGTTAGAATATGCAGGTGGGACCTCTTATCATGGGAAATGCATATCCGTAGATAATGACATTTCCATAGTAGGTTCCTTTAATATGGATATGAAAAGCGTATATCAGGATACGGAAGTAATGTTAGTCATCCATAGTAAAGAGGTAAATGAGCTACTTAAGGAATGGCAGATGACTTATCAACAGTATGCCAATCAGGCAGTACTTGACCCTGATGAGATGGATTCCTTATTTAACAAAGATGTTAAATTAAAGAAAAGGATATTAAGAAGGATTATTCAAATTGCAGATCCTTATTTCCGGTTTTTAATGTAAGTAAAAAAGTTACGAGAGGTGAAACATGAAAGTATATGATATTTCCCAAGAGGTCTTCGGGTGTGAGGTATTTCCCGGGGATCCGGCACCTGAAAAACAAATCATATCAACAATGGACGAAGGAAGCTTGTATAATTTATCTGCTATTCGTATGTGTGCCCATAACGGAACTCATGTGGATGCGCCGTATCATTTTTACAATGATGGAAAGAAAATAGATGAAATGCCGCTAGAAGCATTTGTGGGATATGCTTATGTGGCAGAGCATAATGGTGTTCTTACATCTGAGGATGCTATTGAAATATTAGACAGGGCCAGAAAGGCAAGTAACCGGGCTTCTAAAAGAATTCTCATAAAGGGAGAAGCCACTGTTTCGTTAGATGCAGCCAAAGTCTTTGCAGAAGCAGGAGTACTTTTATTAGGCAATGAATCCCAGACAGTAGGGCCAAAGGAGGCTCCTATGGAAGTACATTTAGAGCTGTTAAAAAAGGAAATTGTCCTTCTGGAAGGCATAAGATTAAAAGGAGTAGATGAGGGAGTTTATATTTTAAATGCAGCACCATTAAATTTAGGGGGATGTGACGGAGCACCCTGTAGGGCAGTTTTGGTGGAAATTGACTAAATTTTTCTTGAAATATTGACAATATAATAGGCAGAAATTATAATTTTATATTGGAAAATGACCATTGCACGTATTATTTTTTTCGAGGCAATGGTGTCGGAAGGAGAGCAAAATGCCAAATTATTATCAACCCGAAATCGAATGTGCCTCACTTGACGAAATGCGTGCCATTCAGAATGAAAAACTTGTAAAACAGGTAAAACATGTCTATGACAATGTAGAGTATTATCGCAATCTCATGGATGAAAAGGGAGTAAAACCTGAAGATATCAATTCAATTGATGACTTACATAAACTTCCGTTTTTAACAAAAGCGGATTTAAGAGATGCTTATCCGTATGGTCTTTTAGCAACAGACCTTAAAAATTGCGTTCGTATTCAGTCAACCAGTGGTACTACAGGACGTCGTGTGGTTGCTTTCTATACACAGAAAGACGTAGACCTTTGGGAAGAATGTTGCGCAAGAGCGATTACAGCTGTTGGAGGAACAAATGAAGACGTATGCCAGGTTGCTTATGGTTATGGTCTCTTTACCGGTGGTCCGGGGCTTAACGGCGGTTCTCACAAAGTAGGATGTCTTACATTACCAATGTCTTCCGGTAATACAGAAAGACAGATTCAGTTTATGCAGGACCTTCATTCAACCATTCTTTGCTGTACACCTTCATATGCAGCATTTATTGGTGAAACATTAAAAGATATGGGGCTTACCCCTGATGATATTGATTTGAAAGCTGGTATTTTTGGCGCAGAACCTTGGACAGAGGAAATGCGTCGTGATATTGAAAAGTCTTTAGGCATTAAGGCTTATGATATTTATGGATTAACAGAGACCAGTGGTCCGGGTGTATCTTTTGAATGTGAAGAACAGACAGGCATGCATATTAATGAAGACCACTTCCTTGCGGAAATTATTGACCCTGAAACAGGAGAAGTACTTCCGGAAGGTTCTAAGGGTGAACTTGTATTTACAAGCCTTGATAAGGAAGCATTCCCGCTTCTTAGATATCGTACAAGAGATATCTGCGTTCTTTCCAGAAAGAAATGTTCTTGCGGACGTACTCTGATTAAGATGACAAAACCAATGGGTAGAAGTGATGATATGATGATTATCCGTGGTGTTAATGTATTCCCATCACAGATTGAAACCGTTCTCTTAAAAGAAGGTTATTCACCAAACTATCTCATTGAAGTTGACAGAGAGCGTAATACAGATACTCTTGATATTTCTGTAGAATTATCTCCGGAACAGTTTACAGATACTGTAAAAGACCTTTCAGCAAAAGAAAAAGACCTTGCAAATGCTATTAAGACTATGCTTGGTATCAGTCCTAAGGTTCACCTTGTGGCACCTAAGACAATTACAAGAAGTGAAGGTAAAGCAGTCAGAGTAATTGACAGAAGAAAACTTCATGACTAAGAAAGGGGTATAAATATGAGCGTAAAACAGATTTCAGTTTTTATTGAGAATAAAAAAGGTAAATTAGCAGAAGCTACCAGATATATTGCAGATAATAATGTTAATATGAAAGCATTATCTATTGCAGATACTCAGGATTTTGGTATTCTTCGTATTATCTGCGAAGACCCTAAAGCTGCTGAAGAAGCATTAAAGGAAGGCGGTTTTATCACTACAGTAACAGATGTACTTGCGGTTGCAATTTCAGATAAACCGGGAAGTCTTGCAGCTATCTTAGAAGTACTTGCTGAAGCAAATATTGTGGTAGAATATACATACGCATTCTTGTCAGCAAAGGCAGGAGCATATATGATTTTCCGTGTAGATGATAATCAGAGTGCTGCGGCAGCCCTTGCAGGAGCAGGTATTAAGACTGCGAATCAGGAAGATTTGTTTTAATTAGTGTTGATAATGCAGACGCCCACTTCAAAGGAAGTGGGCGTTTTGTGTTGACGTGTAGATTTTAATACTGATGTTGAGCTTTTGAATGACTCACAACAGGATTTTTGTCTTTGTTTAATGCTGGAATAAATACAGATTGCAATGTATTGTTGCGTTACATTTTTGTGCAAGAGTGATATATAGTAGGTAATATATGTTGCGATTACATAAATGAATTATTACGGAGGATATTATATGAATAACGTAGGAAAGAATATCAAAAAACTGAGAAGAGACACAGGAATGACTCAGGACCAGCTGGCAGAAAGACTTAATGTTACTAGACAAGCCATATCAAATTGGGAAACTGGAAAAACACAACCTGATATAGAAACGCTATCTAATTTGGCAGAATGCTTTGAAGTAACGGTTGAAGAACTAATTTATGAAAGAACAACTCAATCAGGTGGAGTGAATGTTGTAATAGGTAAAACTACCGAGAAAGGAATTGACTCTGGGGTTGCAGTAGGAATTGCAATGGCAGTTGTTATTTCTTACACGAAATGGCATTCTATCGCCTGGGCAATCTTTCATGGTTTTTTAAATTGGGGATATGTAATCTATTATGCTATAAAGTATTAAGAGGGAGAAGATATGACGCTAAGTTATATCTTCTTTTTATATGAGAAAGATATAATATGTGTTATAATTCTTAATGAATAAATCATGGGGAGTAAAAGTGATGGAAAACATGCGATTGTTGGAAATACGTGAAGCTGAAAAGAAATCACATATGGAGATGTATTCCGGTGCAGAATTATTTGAGCCGGGAAGTTGGTTGCAAAAGCCGGTGAAAACAGTTCTCGATTTATTTCCTCTTTTCACAGAGCATAAGGAGTTAAGAGTACTTGATTTGGGCTGTGGAGTGGGAAGAAATAGTATTCCTATAGCAAAAGAGTTTCGCACAATTCCTGTAACACTTGAGTGTGTAGATATTTTAGAACTTGCAATTGATAAGTTATATATGAATGCCAGACAGCATGACGTGGAAGATAATATACAAGGCACAGTTTCCGCAATTGAAGATTATCCTATTGTAACAGACGGTTATGATATGATTATGGCAATTTCAGCATTAGAGCATATTGATTCTAAAGAGTCGTTTGAAAACAAATTATTCGAAATAAGAAATGGGTTGCGCAATAAAGGAGTTGTTTGCCTTATACTCAATTCCAACGTGGAAGAATACGATAAAGAGAGCGGAGAGAAGTTATCACCACAGTTTGAAGTGAATTTGCCTACCGAATGCTTAGAGTTATTATTACATAAGGTGTTTGCCGGATTTGAGGTAATAAAAGAAACGACCCGACAGCAACAATATGATATTCCAAGGGAACAAGGAATGGTATCGCTTACTACGGATGTTGTTACCTTTGTTGCCAGAAAAAATAGTGAGTGAAAGGAAAAGAGGCTACTGTTTCCAACTCTTAGTTGGATTTTAAGAGGCCTAATTCAACGAATGCGTTATTGCGACAAGAAAAAGAGACTGATATACTGACAATGTAGCTACGGATTAAATAATAATTCAGAATAAGGAGTATATTACAGTGGCGTTAGGAGAACAAATTGCTTTCAATAGAAAATTAAAATCTATGACTCAGGAGATGCTTGCAAACAGACTTTCGGTTAGTAATCATGGAACTGTTATAATAGGACTAAATTAAGAGAAACCCAACAAAATCAAGGGTTTGCACTGTTTTAGTCCTATTTTTTATGCCATTAGGTTAAGGTTAGGACAGCGCTGTTTACAATCAAAGACCTACATTTCAAAAAGTCAGATAATGTTCGATTACTGATATGGTCGAGTTATGGCTTTTATTAGAATGCGAGGTGAAATTTATTATTAAAATTTATGTAGGACTGAATTAGCTCTTAAAAACGGTTTATCCGGCATTGCTAATAAGTCCTACTTTTTTTGCCCGAAAAAGGAGGTTGGCAATAGCATAATCATCAGCTATGCCTTATGGGAAAGGAGAATACAATGGATCAAGTACAGAATATGGAATTGTCAAAAGACCAAATTTATATCGTACCAGTTGTTTCACTTGTTTGCGGAGTAATCTTGCTGAAAACATCGGCAATGAAAATTAATTCAACATTTGGTTTCAGAACTAAGGTATCTACAAAGAATAATGAAACGTGGAAATATTGCAATCAGTTATGTGCGATAATTCTAATTCTGATTGGAATTATTTTAATCATTGCCATGCTTGCATTGGGTAATTTTTCAGCACTGCTATTTGGGGTGCTGGAGTTGGGAGAATTAGTAAATATCATTGTTGTTATAGCTATCTTGCTTTCGATTCCTGTTGTAAACCGTAGTTGCAAGAAGAAATTTGAAATGCAATAATGAAGCATAAAAAAATAAAAGGATATTCCATTCTTGAATAGGAGGGCATATCCCTTTGAAATATAAGAAGTGTTGCGATTGGGGCGACAACACATAATTGTCTTGTGGTAAATCCGTTTCTTTTTTATATTAACTGGCGAGGTTATATATTTAGAAAAGGAAATTATTGGTTTGTGGATTACCACATGCGATTTGTTTGATGAAGAAATACAGGTGCGTAAAAATTCAAGATTTCTTCAAAAAAGTTTTTTACTGTCTGTTTCATATTTCTCATCTCCTTTCGTTCTTTCTGCGGTAATCATAATCCAAAATGAGATATATTACTCGCCAAATCCATTCCAAAAGTAGACAAAAATTGCAAATGGAGAAATATGTGCATGTTTGATTTGGGGAAATGCTAGGTTTCTATACTGTTTCGATACTCTGAAGGAGAAATGCCCTTCAATTTTTTGAATGTCCTGCTAAAATATAACGGATTATCATAACCGACAATACTAGCTACTTCGGTGATATTATACATATTGCTTTTTAGCAGAGCCTCAGCGTTATAAATACGAACAGATAATATGTATTGCAAAGGAGTAAAGCCGGTGTATTGTTTAAAATTTCGGATGAACCAGCTTGTACTCATATTATGGGTTTGGGCATATTCTTCAATATTTATTTCTTCGTTGTAATGCTCGTTAAAGTAGAGCGTTGCTGCATCTATATCTTCCGCAATCTGACTATTACTTACCCTTGCACTTGTCTGTAAATGTCTGTGAACCATAATGAAGATTTCTCTTAAATGCATTTCAAGTATTTCTGCATAATGTTCCTTACACATCTGTAATTCCTGAATCATTAACCTGAAATGATTTTGGTAATCCAATCCTTTACCACAGTAATACACATGTTTTTCTTTTGTAAATCCATAATAACGAAGAATGTTGGTTACATCGTTTCCGGTAAAGTGTACCCAATACGCTTCGGTCTGGTCTTCACCGTAGTATTCATATTTTTGAGGTTCCTTTGGTCTGTATAAAACCATATGACCTGCTGTAACAATTTCCTCTTTCCCGTTAAAGTGGAAATGTGCTTTTCCAGACGCAATGTATAGCAACTGGAAGTCAAGACGTCCACGTGGTCGCCATGTCGGTAGTTTGGGACGAGTAAATAAATGGTAAGTGCCACAGCTTGTTACAATTAATGGGCGTGACTTGTCCTTGATGTCCATAGTTGTATTATTCAGATAAGCATTATTGGCATACATAGTGTTACCTCCTTTGTTATAGTTTGTTCAATTTTTGATATGCACTTTGCTGAAAAAAGCGGATATAATCCGTGCTGTTTTGCTTATTGTATCATTTTGTGCATGTTTTGTCCAATTCTTGATATGTATTTTATAGAGTTAAATTAGTATAATTAAGTTACATAAAAGAGACATGATTTGCAACGGCGAGGTTACAAATTTATTTTATCAAGAGAAAAGGAGATTTTATTATGGAGCAGAAAAAGTATCTAAAATGGTACAACAAAATTGGCTACGGTTCGGGTGATATAGCAGGAAATGTAGTTTATGCATTCCTCACATCCTTCGTAATGATTTATTTAACTGACACAGTTGGATTGAATTCCGGTGTTATTGGTACGCTGATTATGGTGTCGAAATTGCTGGACGGAGTATCAGATGTATTCTTTGGTTCAATGATTGACAAGACAAAGAGCAAGATGGGTAAGGCAAGACCTTGGATGTTTTACGGTTTCTTTGGATGTGCACTCACATTGTTCGGTGTATTCGCAATCCCTACAAATATCGGACGGACGGCACAGTATGCATGGTTCTTTATCGCATACACTTTATTGAACGCAGTATTCTATACAGCTAACAACATTGCGTATGCAGCATTAACCTCTCTTGTGACAAAGAACAGTAAAGAACGAGTTGAAATGGGCTCATTCAGATTTATGTTCTCATTTGGTACAAACTTGTTAATTCAGTCTATTACATTCGGTGCAGTAGAAGCTCTTGGTGGAGGAGCTGGCGGCTGGAGAGCGATTGCAATTATTTACTGTATTGTAGGTATTATTACTAACACACTTTCCTGTTTTTCAGTTAAGGAACTTCCAGAGGAAGAACTTAGAGACGATGAAGAAATTAACGAGGAAGAAAATAAGCTTTCATTAGGTCAGACATTTAAACTGCTCGTAACAAATAAATATTTTGTGATGATTTGTGCGGTTTATATTCTCCAGCAGTTACGTGCCGCAATGCTTAGTGTTGGTACATTTTATATGACTTACGTTCTTTGCAATCAGAAATTATTTGGTGTATTTTCTTGGGCAATCAATATTCCTTTGATTTTAGCACTTGTCATTACTCCTACCTTGGTAGCAAAAGCTAAGGGTATGTATAAAGTAAACAAGTATAGCTATATTTTTGCTACAGCGTGTCGTTTGGGAATAGTAGCTGCCGGATATATGGGTAGTGTACCACTCATGTTAGTATTTACTGTTTTAACCTCTCTTGGTGAAGGTCCTTGGCAGGGTGATGTAGGAGCAGTTATCGCTTCCTGTTCAGACCATACATACCTTAAGACAGGAAAGAGAATTGACGGTTCCATGTTCTCATGCACATCATTTGGTACAAAGCTTGGTGGTGGTATTGGTGTTGCACTTTCCGGATGGTTGCTTGACATCAGTGGATATATAAATAATGGTGTGACACAGCCTGACAGTTGTATCAGCATGATGAATGTTATGTACTTATGGCTTCCATTCGTTTTTGATTTGATAATTACAATTATTCTTTCATTTATGAATCTTGAAGTGGCAAACGAGAAGTTAAAAGAGAATAAGCAGTAAACCATAATAGCCTCTAGAGTGTGACTTTAGGGGCTATCTACAGAAAGTGAGGTTTAATATGAACGCAGAGATTAAATGGTTAGATAACCCGGAAATTTTTAGAATAAATCAGTTAGATGCCCACAGTGATCATAACTACTATTTGAATTATGAGGATTTGGAAAGTGGTGATAATAAATTAACACAATCCTTAAATGGACAGTGGAATTTTAAGTATAGCATCAATGCAATGGAAAGACCGGCAGAGTTTTATCAGACAGATTATGACAGAAGCGGATTGGATAAAATAATGGTTCCGGGACACATTGAACTTGCAGGATATGACCAGATTAGATATATCAATACACAGTACCCTTGGGAGGGAAAAAGATACCTTAGACCTGCTCATAGTATGGAAGGTGCAAGGGCTGGAGAGGGAATGTTCAGTGAAGCACAGTATAATCCGGTAGGGTCTTATATAAAGGTGTTTGACCTTGATGAGAAGTTGCTGAACAAACGAATCCGTATCTGCTTTGAGGGTGTGGAGGAAGCAATGTATATTTGGTTAAACGGTGAGTTTATCGGATATGCAGAAGACAGCTTTACACCATCAGAGTTTGATTTGACTCCTTATATCAAGGAAACGAATAACATATTGGCTGTGCAGGTGCACAAAATGAGTACAGAAGCATTTTTAGAGGATCAGGACTTTTTCCGTTTCTTCGGTATATTCAGAAATGTAAGCATAAAGGCTACTCCTGATATTCATGTGGAGGATATGTGGATTCAGCCTGTACTAAATATGGATAATACAAGCGGGACAATTAAAGTGGATGTAAAAGTTTCTGCTTCTTCTGAAAGTACAATCAGTGCAAAATTTATCTTATCTGATAAAGCAGGAAATAAACTTGTGAGTGAAGATTTAGCATTAACCGGCAATAAGAGCATGTTGACAGGAACATTAAGAACAGATGTAAACAAGGTTATTACTTGGGATAATCATAATCCGTATCTTTATGACACATTTGTTGAAGTTTATGCTGACGGACAGCTTGCGGAAGTTGTTCCATATAGGATTGGTTTCAGAAGAATTGAGATTGTTGATAAGGTAATGCATTTAAATGGCAATCGACTTATCATTACCGGTGTCAACAGACATGAGTGGAGTGCAAAAACCGGACGAGTAATCGGTATTGAAGAGATGGTTTCAGACATTCAGTGTATGACCAGAAATAACATTAATTCCGTTAGAACATGTCATTATCCGGATCAGATACCTTGGTACTATATGTGTGATGAAGCAGGAATTTATGTTATGGCTGAAACAAATTTGGAAAGTCATGGTTCTTGGCAGAAGCTGGGAGCAATCGAACCGTCATGGAATGTACCGGGTTCTGTACCACAGTGGAGAGAAGCTGTTGTTGACCGTGCAAGAAATAATTTTGAGACATTTAAGAACCATACTTCCATTCTGTTCTGGTCGTTAGGTAACGAATCTTATGCGGGTGATGATATTGAGGCAATGAATCAATTTTTCAAGGATAAGAATGATGGCAGATTAGTACATTATGAAGGTTCCTATTATACCAGAGAATATGAGGATACTATTTCTGATGTGGAAAGTCGTATGTATGCGAAACCGGAGGAAGTGGAGGAATATCTGATAAACAGTGCGAAAAAACCATATTTGCTCTGTGAGTTTATGCATGATATGGGGAACTCCATAGGCGGACTCGGCTCTTACATGAAGCTGATTGATAAATATGAAATGTATCAGGGTGGATTTATTTGGGACTTCATTGACCAGGCACTTCTTGTAAAGGATGAGGTGACAGGAAGAGAAGTTCTAAGATATGGTGGAGATTTTGATGACAGACCGTCTGATTATGAATTTTCAGGCAATGGAATTGTTTTTGCGGATAGAAGAGAAAAACCGGCAATGCAGGAAGTGAGGTATTATTATGGAATGTACATCTAAATTAAGAATCGTATATGGAGATTATACACTTGGAGTTCACGGAGAAGGTTTTGATTACATTTTCTCTTATTCACAGGGCGGTCTGGAGTCTGTAGCGAAAAACGGATATGAGTGGCTTTATCGCTGCCCAAAGCCTACATTCTGGAGAGCACTTACAGATAATGACAGAGGAAGTAAGTTTCATATAAAAAGCGGAAGCTGGCTTGCGGCGGATATGTTCATTGACTGTAAGGAAATTGAGGTTATTACAGATGGCAAGTCGCAGGGAAAACCATGTGCGCCAGACAATAATAAGTATGGTGGAGATGTGCTTGCAGAGAACATCGTTGTTAAATTTGTATATGAGACGGTTACAAATCCAAGAACAACAGTTGATGTGATTTATAGTGTGGAGAATACAGGAAAGATAACTGTAAGTGTTTCTTATAAAGGAGTAAAAGGATTACCACAGCTTCCTGTATTTGGATTAAGGTTTATCATGCCGACTTTGGCTGATAAATATATGTATGAAGGACTTTCCGGAGAAACTTATCCGGATCGTATGGCAGGAGGAGTAAAAGGGGTGTATGAGATAAACGATTTAAGTCTGACACCGTACCTTGTTCCACAGGAATGTGGCATGAGAATGGGAACTGATTGGCTTGAAGTTACAAGACATACAAGTCTTAACAACAGCAGAAAAGACAATTCAGCTCAGATATTAAGAATTGAAAAAAAGGAAGATACATTTGCGTTCTCCTGCCTTCCTTATACAGCAAGCGAGATTGAAAATGCAACACATCATGAAGAGTTACCTCCTGCAAGAAGAACCGTGCTTTGTATTTACGGAGCAGTAAGAGGTGTTGGCGGAATTGATAGCTGGGGAAGCGATGTTGAAAATGCTTACCATATTGATGCAGAGAAAGATATAACATATTCATTTGTGATTTGTTAAGAAGGAATTGAGGTGGTTAGGATGCAGAAAAATGAAATGAAGAAGAACATCTTAGTAGGTGGAATGTGTTTGCAAAAGAGAAGATAGATGGTGTCATTCATTTTGCGGCAAGCTCACAGGTTGGAGAGAGCATGACAAACGCTTTAGTTACATTCTGTGATTCCACTTGAAGTAGTCCTTATAGAACAACATTATATATTCCACATAATTAAAAAACTTATTCATAGCGTGAACCTCCTTTTCCTTTTCTGGTTTTAGTATACATGAGTGCTGTGTTGATGTCTTGCCATAATGAATTTTGTATTGGACAAAATTTGCAAAAACAATAGGAGTGATTTAAATGATATTGACATACGAAAATAGAAATACAGAAATAGCATTGGAACGAAAAAAGTCCATTCATGTTCCGCCACACCTGCATGAAGCAATAGAAATGGTCTATGTAACAGAAGGAAGTGTTGAATTAGGAGTTGGACAGGAACTTTACCACTTGGAAAAGGGAGATTTTGGAATTGTTTTCCCGAATGTGATTCATCATTATCAGGTGTTTGGAAGTGGAAGAAACAGAGCTGTCTATTTGTTTGCAGAACCTACATTTTTTTCGTCCTATATGGAGGAATTGCAAAACTATTGTCCTAAAGTACCGATTATAAAAAAAGACAAAATTTCTCCGGATATAGAGTATGTTGTCAATCAGCTAGTTAAGCAGGAAGAATATAATGGACGTATGGCGAAGGCATATGTGCAAATTATTCTGGCTCATGTTTTTACGGACATAGAAATTATTTTAAGGGAATCAGTAGGAACAGATGACCTTATATACAATGCTGTTGAATATGTGGCAAGGAATTTCAGGGATGAGATTACGTTAGAGAAAATGGCGTATGATTTGTGTGTAAGTAAATATGTATTGTCAAGAATGTTTGCAAAGACGTTTCATTGTAATTTCAGCAAATATGTCAACGGAATACGTTTGAGTTATGCTCAGGCAATATTGCAGGATTCAAAGGAAACTATTACCAATATTGCTCTGGATTGTGGCTTTGAAAGTCAAAGAACATTTAACAGAGTATTTAAGGAACGATTTAAAATGACTCCGAGAGAATTCCGTAACAAGGCAATCATGTTAAATGCAAGTGAAAGCGGAGGATGTGATTGAAAAAATATAGATGGAGGACTCAGGGATGATAGAGCGTTTAAAATTTGGATTAACTAAAGAGGGAAAAGAAGCAAGCATTTATATTCTGGAAAATAATAACGGTATGCATGTACAGGTATCAGATTTTGTGAAGAATAAAACAGTTCCCTTTTCTGAAGTGCTGAGATTGCAACCTTGATAAAAAGCATTGCTACAATGAAAAAGACATGGATGCCACTCTATGAGCAATACACGGATGGTAAGTTATCCAGAGAGGATTTCCTCGAGGAAAAGAAAAAATATGATGAAGAAACTGCAAGATTGGAGCAGAGGTTACATGAACTTCAAAGGAAGCAGGAACTCCAACAGGAGAATGCACGGCAGATAGAGAAGAATATCAGTCAGTTAGGTTGCTATGCTGATCAGATGGAACTTACGGAAGAAATAAAGGAGAAGCTGATTGACAAAGTGAATGTATATTCAGATAATAAAATAGAAATCTGTTGGAACTTTGACAGCGGTTTCTTTGACTTGGAAACTAT
>JAFTPP010000015.1 GCA_017463255.1 Lachnospiraceae bacterium | reverse complement strand
TACAGGTAATTACTTCCGATTCCCTTTACTGCCATACGCATCATCCTCCTTGAAATATTAATTAGAAATCCATTTCTAAATATACAGACAGTTCTGTTATTTCCTATTTCGGAATAATAAACTTCATACTAAATAGACATGTTGTGAAACGACCTTTTTATGTTGTGAAGCAAAAAGAAAAGACATAATCCATACGTTTTCGTACAAATTATGCCTTTTATACTCTATTCAATCATCAGCATTACTGTTAATGTGAAACTGTTTTCATCCTGGTTTATATCTATATCTCCATAATATTTCTGGGCCACTTTACGGATATTAGCAAGACCAAAACCATGACTTCCTTTATCCTTTTTAGTTGTCTCCGGCAGACCAGTTTCCTTGTCTATCTCCACACCTTTACTGATACAGTTCCTCACTTCCAACATATATGCATTTTTCTTACGATACGCTAATACGGAAACATATGGATCTTTACATCCATTTACACCCTCAAAGGCATTTTCGATAGCATTATTCAAAATCACACTGACATCAAAAGCATTAATATTTGAATCCACCGGATAAATAAATTTACAATCAAAAGCTATCCCGCTCTCTTCGGCTTCTTTCTGCTTCTGTGTCAAAATCACATCAGTAACCGGATTTCCGGTTTTAATTTCCGTTGCGCTCTCACCCCATGTCAACTTTAGTTCAGCCATATACTTTTCAAGTTCTTCCGTCTCATTTCTCAAAAATAGATTTTCCAATACAGAGATATGATTCCCCATATCATGTTTTAATGCTCGAATATCTCCATACAGTTTTTCCACTTCCCTGATATGCTGCTGTGTGTTTTCTATTTGCTCCGTCAGTAATAAATTTACATTTTCCTCTCTCTGCTTTTCCTTTATCTTTTGATAAGTTACAACAGCAATTAATATGCTGGCAAAAGAAACTATCTGATATAACACCCGTAAAAATGTGTACCCCGGATGAGCATTCCAAATATAAACTTCCATATCTTCCAAATACACATTGGAAAAGAAGTTAAATGTAAAATATCCTACCATTACTGTCAGCAAAGTAGCAAAGAGTAACAACAATTCTTTTCCTGAAATATCTTCTCTTTTATTTGTATACACCTTATGAAATAACTTGATCACTAGGAACATTAGCGTTATGGCAATACCATAATATACCAGTTCCACGAGAATATATGCTATCCATTGTTTTACCGGTTCCGTGAGCATATATGAAGTGTTTATAAAAAGGGCAAACATAATATCCCGAAGCACCAAAGTTACACCGTAAACCATCCACCGGAATAAATACATAATGGTCGCTAAAAACACTTTCTGCTTGATATTTCTTCTTTCCAAAAGACACATCACAGTACCTGCTACAAAGATTCCCAAAAGATACGGATAGGTAATCTCCTGTGGCACACAGTAAAAGACGAGCATTGCTACGGAATAGCTTATTCCTACATAATATGCCTTTCCCTTCATAAACGGTTGTACAAATTTATAAAACAACCAACCTTCCACCAAGATATTAATTATAGCTATCGTATGATTTGCTATTGCCCAGTAAGTTTCCATATTATTCATAAGCAGCTATCCTCTCTTCTGAATGTATTTCATATACTTCTTTACAAACTCCGGATAATTCTGCTTTGCCATAAGGACAGTTCCTCTTTCCAGATAAATTGTAGTCGCATCGTATTTTTCGACATACTTAAAATTGATGAGATAAGCCCTATGCGGTCTAAAAAAACTATCTCCTGCTAATGATTCCAGATCTGACATTTTGCCGTAATATTCAATCTCCCCATCCAACTTATGAATGACCACCTTACGGTTGAATACCTCTGCATAGACAATTTCATCAAGTATCACTTTCGTATGCACACCACTATTATTAATCAGTACATATCTCTCTTCCGGCTCTTTTTCGTTTATGTTCTGTGAACTCCATTCATCTACAGCTCTATGAAGAACATCCGAAAACTTCCCATCATCAATAGGCTTCACAATATAATTAAATGCCCCCACATCAAATGCCTGGAACACATACTCCTCCACCGCAGTCACAAAAACGAGTATTATACTCTTATCCTTTTTGCGTAATTCTCTAGCAGTTTCCATGCCATCTATTCCAGACATCTGTATATCTAAGAACAATATATCTATGGACTCATCCAATAAAAGCAATTCTTCTCCTGACTGAAAGAAAATAATCTCAGCATCCGAATACTGTTTTGCCACCTTATTTGCTATTAACTCCCTAATGTTCTTTTCATCATCACAAATCGCTATACGCATGGACTCACTTCCTTCGTAATTCTTATACTGCTATTATATCGAAACTTGTATTATGTTTCGATACTAAGATGTTGTGAACCGACCTTTTTATGTTGTGAAATAAACAAAGTGCCCAAAATTGAAATGCACCCAAAATGCCAGACAATACAACTAACATTTAGGGTGCACTTTCCCATTGCTACCTACAGTTTTTCAACAATCACATTCATTCAATTGTCATCTCACTCTGCTCTTGACATGAGCCTCCATCGCATGTGGATTGCTGACAACACGGCGTTCCTATGCCGGAGGCATTGGTTGCCATGACATAAAAGTCTACCACATGCTACTCATGTAAAGAGCATCGTGTAAATTTCTGATGATCCTATCAGTCCAAATACAATCTACATTGAATTCCTTCTCTAAGGATACTTCCTCTATTGCATTCATATGGAATATCCTTCTCATACTGAAATCCCAATTTCTTTAATACGTTTCCAGAACTAGGATTCTCTTTTGCATATCGTCCTACTATTTCGTTTATTTCAAGTTCGTCATGTGCAAAAGCAATTATTTCTCTCATAGCCTCTGTAACATAGCCTTTTCCCCAATATGCTTTTCCTAGGTTATATGCGATTTCCCAACAATCCACTTCATCTTCAAAATAGATTAGTCCGGTTCCAATCAATGCACCACTTTCTCTAAGAACAAGTGCAAATCGATACCAATTCGGATCATTAACTTTATCCTGCTCTTTTCTTACCCAGTTTTTAGTTTTCTCAATATCATTATGGCTACACCAAAACATATATTTTGCCACATCCGGGTCACTTTCCCAGCATTCAAATACATCTTGAGCATCTTCAACTGTAAAAGGTCTTAAATCAAGACGTTCTGTATGTAATATCGGTGTTTTCATCTTGTTATCCTCGCGCTAAATACTCATCAAGAAAATTGCTAACAAACATTTTTCTCTATCCACTCCACTTGAAATGTTGTTCCATACCCATTTTAAAATATCTAATACCATTTTCACCTTTCCTCCTAAAGTATATCAAATCTCAAACCATACAAAATTCAAAACACCATGTATCACCAGATTACTCAAAATCAAATTCTAATAATCTGTATCCACGAATAATATTATTTTGTGTGAACTCACGAATGACATCTTATTCACCATATATCATGTCCAATAATCCCTTTATTTGTTGGCACCCCGACCACTTTCCATTATGCCTACTGTGTAGTTATTTTTCTTTTATTTTCCGTAAAACACAGTTGTAAAGGTTGTAGCTAACTGATTTTATAATCAGCATTACTTTTTCTAACATTTCCTTAGTTACTACAATACGTCCATCTTCCGTCTCATTAACTAACGAGTTTTCTCTTATCTCATCCCCCCCGCTATCCCATTCTCATGTACCAGAACATTTCTTATACGTCTTATTTCATCAACTGCAACATATGATGTCCTAATTTTTTCACCTTCGAATACATACCATGTTTCATACGGATTATCTTTACCATCAATAAAGCAATCTTTTATGAACTGTATTGTTTTACTAATCGAATCACGATTCGCCTGCCCAACACTTCCAATAATCATATCTAAAATGTGTAGGCGCAGTTCTTGAATATCCGTAAAATGATTCGATTTAATATAAATATCCATGTAACTCATATTTTCTTTTCCATATTTCTTGTTTTTAAAAACTTCCTCCGGATATATTTCAAATAGCGCTATAGCAATTTGCTTTATATATTGTTCAAACGCTGACCAATATAGCAGAAACGTTTCTCTGTTTAGCACTTTTGTTGCCGCATAAGTTGCTTTATCTGGATTCCCATATTGAAATTTTAAAAGTCCCAGCAAATCTTCTTGACTAGACACATCAATTTCGACCCCCATTTCTTGCTTTACCGGTACTTTAAAAAGTTTTTTTCTGAATTGAGGTTTTTTATCACTAAATTGATATTGAGATGGCCATATAATATATTTGATCCCATTATCTTCTACTATCTCGCCTAGTTCTCCCGCGTTTCCTTGTAAAACCAACTCATCCATACTCACATGTTCTCTATCTGCATACTCCTCCATACTTACCCATTCACATAGCAAAATCGGAGTCTCCACCTCACTATCCGCAGGTGAATATGAACGTTTCTTATTTCCTGCTATTTGATCTTTAATTTTGTCTCTTTTAAATTCGACGGATGACTCTGACATAATTGAGAACAATCCATACGAACCGATAGTTATTTGATAAAATCTGTTTACAATTTCTAATTCTTTTATAAAATCATTATAAATGTTTTTAAGAGCATACTCCTTACTATTTGTATCCATACACATTCCTTTCTTTAGACAGTATTTAGTAACCAATCAGCGATATCGTACACTTCAATTCCCTCATATGTGTATTTAGGATGTTTCGTCCTTGCTATAATCATCTTTGGATAGGCATCCTTTATTTGCAGCAACGGAGAATATTCTCTCTCAAAAGTTTCCTGATTAGATATATTATCGCTTACCTGAATATATATTTTCTCACTACCACGTTGTGCAACGAAATCAATTTCTTTTTGATAGAGTTTTCCAACATAAACTTCATATCCCCTACGCAGAAGCTCTACGCATACAATATTTTCATATACACGTCCATAATCCATGTTTCGACTACCCAATATTGCATAACGCATTCCGGTATCACACATATAAAACTTATCCGAGGTTTCTAAATATTTCTTGCCTCGTATGTCGTATCTCTTAATATCATAAAATATAAATGCATTACATAAATACTTGATATATTTTCCTATTGTCACATGATTTGTCGGTACTTCATTAGCGGTCAAAATATCACTTACCCTATTCGGAGAAGTTAAATTGCTTATATTATCCATCAGAAACTCACTTAACTGACGGAGCACCTGCGTATCAGGCAAATTATATTTTTGTACTAAATCTCTATTTACAATAGTTTCGTACACTTCTTTGATATAAGTAGTTCTATCCAAGTCAGTGTTGTATGCATATGAACCTGCCAAACCACCCTTGACAAAATATTCTTCGAACAATTTGTCCTTGTCAGCTTGGTCACTATAATATTCACAATACTCCCTAAAACTGAATGGGAACATATGAATTTCAATATATCTCCCAGTGAATAGAGTTGCCAAATCAGCGCTAAGCAAAAAAGCATTTGAACCGGTTATATAGATATCATATTTATTTTTTGAATATAGGCTATTGATTGCCAACTCAAAATTTGGACATAACTGTACTTCGTCCACAAATAGATAATTCTGCTTTTCCTTATTGTATCTATCTTCCACATACTTGTGCAAAGCGTGATATTCCTTTATTTCTTCAAATTCCAAATCCATAAAGTCAATAAAGATAATATTGACATCTTCAAACTCTTTTCTTAAATAATTAATATATGCCTGCATCAAATTAGATTTCCCAGAACGTCTGATACCAGTAATAATCTTTATATCAGGAGTATCCTTTAATGCTTTAATTCTTTCAAAATATCTTTCTCTTACAATCGTCTTCATATCTTCACCACTTTCGAAACTTTAATTTTTTTATTGTTTTGAAACCAATTGTATTATAACACCTTATATATAACTTATTCAACAGTTCACTTTCAAAACTTTAATTTTTTTATTGTTTTGAAAGTGCAACAAATGGTTGTTGGTAAAAAAGTGGTAGTCCTCGCACCTCTATCAATTCAACTACTTTTTCAAATGTAGGTCTCCATTTCATAAAATCATATGAGATTAACGTAACAATATTGTCTGCGTTAATATATCTCGCATCTATCGGCATTTCTAAAGCATCATCCTCGCCAATCATTTTGCATAATTGCGCTTCTTTGAATACCTCCTCCATGATCTCTTATTTACCTCACCATAATTTTTTTCCTTATAAGGAAATGGCTCTCACAAGTATAATTGGTGAAGCAGATATTTCTCCAATTTTTTATATTATCTTCTCATTAATATAACTTTTTCCATTTCTCTAAAATCTACGTTTCTGAAGGATAATCGTTTGTTATCCGTTAAATTGAAAGGGGAACAAGAAATGGGGAAATATACCAAACTTGTAGAGTCACTTAAAAATGGATTAAAACAGCAAGAAGAGCTTTCCAAAAAGCAATTAATATTGAATCCTGTAGAAAATGTTCCAGATTTAGAATGCATAGAATTAGGAACTGGTTTTATATATGGGATCTATAACAGTGATAAAATGCGTTCGAGCGAGCAACAATTAAATACAAAAATCCAGTTTGCCAATCGAGATGTAATTGCCTACGATATTGATAAAATTTATAACTCATGGTGTGAAATTTTAAATGCAAAAACTATATCTATGCGCTTTTTTTCAGGATTACACGCACATACAACGGTTTTCATGTCCATTACAAGCATCAACGATACTGTTATTATTTTGCCAGAAAAGGCTGGTGGGCACATGGCAACAAAAACTATTCTAGAACGATTAGGGCTAAATGTATATGAGTTGGAAATTGATTACAGTAATAAACGCATCGATGTTATGAAAAGCAAGCAACTAATAGAACGAGTAAACCCTAAGGTTATTTTTATTGATAGAAGCGAGGGAATGATTTACGAAGATTTTTCATGGCTATCGGAATATAAAGAAATTTATAAAATTTATGATGCGTCTCAGTATCTAACGAATATATTAGCAGGCGATTATGTTTCTCCATTTGATATGGGATTTGATGCAATTTTATCTACCACACATAAAAATTTCCCCGGACCTCAACGTGCATTATATTGTTCAAAAGAAAAAGATGCTATGTGGGAGAAAATCTATTCAAATATTGGAACTTATGTCTCAAATATGCATCCATACGCAATCTACTCTTTAGGATTAATGTTAGATAAGTTTGAGACATATAAAACATTATCGACCCAAATGTTAATAAATACGGAATTATTAAAAAAAGAATTGATACGACATGGATTGAATGTTGTACAACAATGTGAATTGTATCCATCAGAAACGCATACCCATCATATTTGGATTCAGTGTGCAGATAAAAAAGACGCATTTGAATTATATAAGCGTTGGGGGAAATACGGATTTTTAACAAATTATAGATTACTTCCTTATGATTTAGGCTATGGTATTCGTCTAGGCTTATCAGCAGCTACCGTGTGTGGATTATGCGAAAATGATATTCCTAAACTTGCATCTTTACTCGCAACTTCGTATTATGAAATAGAATATAGTTCTTCGTTACATAAGGAAATAGAGCAATTTATTATAGAAATTAAAGGAGTCGATAATGCCTAAAAATATTGTTTCATATCTTAAAAACGCACATAATTTTGTTAATGTATCTACTAATCTACCCAATGAGATACCTCTCAATTATGTACGTGTTAAATATCTATACTGTGGAATATGTGGAGGCGACTATTCTCAGTTTTTAGGATATAGAAAAAATTATCCAGTTTCGTTAGGCCATGAATTTGTTGCAGAAGTCTTAGATTATAATTGCGATGTTTGCTTAGATTACGACATTGGAGATTTTGTTGTTTCAGATTTTAATTATAGATGCATGGAATGTGAATACTGTAATCAAAATAAGAGCCATTTATGTAAAGACAATGATATTGCGTTATTTACCAATCGAGCCTTTTCTATATATGCAGATATACACTATAGTTATTTGGTAAAGACTAATATTTCATCACAGTATATTTATAGGGCAACATGTATCGAACCACTATCTTGTATAATACACGCAATGAATCATTATGATATAACAAAACTCAATTCCATTCTAGTGTATGGAACAGGAAATATAGGAATGTTGTGTACATTCTATTTAAGTTGTTGTATAAAAAAAAACGTATATATATATGACATAAATGAAGCTAAACGAACTAATATTGTAAATTTATTTTTATGTAAAGAAGCTAAACCCAACATAGAATATGATTTAATAATAGAAGCAACTAATAGTTCCGATGGTTTATTAGAATGCATCCATAAATCTGCTTATAATCAATCTCTATGTTCGTTTAGTCACCTTTATGGTCAAGAAACATCTGGAATATATGAGGCATTAGTAAAAAAGGAAAGTATGGTCTACTTTCCTTTACGTAACGGTTCAAAAACAAACTTAAAAGTTGCTGAAAAGTATATAAGAAATAATTGGATATCAGATTATGATGTATTATTTCAAATATATGAAACCAATGATATAAATATTCCTTTTGCTGAAAAGAACAAATGCTGCCAGCCAAAACAGATTATACAATTTATAGTTGATTAATAAATGTATTTATATTTTCAATAGTTTCATTATATGAAATCCATTCAAACTTTTCTTTGAATTCATTTACTTTGTTAATATCTTTTCTTGCTACATATAGTGGCAAGAGAAGATATTCGTATATTCCATTTATACCATCTACATATTCAGTAATTTTCTTAATTGTCTTAGACGATATTCTTCTAAATTTGCCATATTCTAAATAGGCTTCTGCAATTAAAACAAATAAATTTCCCGCTTGATATTTTGTGCCCTTAAACTCAGTGTATGCCTTTTTTATATATTTTTCTGCTGACAAATATTCTGTTTTAACAATTTTTGCAATTGCCATCGAATAATATATTTTTCCAAGATTATTATGGTTGTTATGTTTTCTATTTTCTTCTATTGCGTGGTTATAATATTTAAACACTTTTTTTGGATTAAAGTAACAATTTGTTTCACAATATACAGTAAGATAATAGTCTAAATTCTTATCTATGCCACATATTGAATACTGTTCAATCGCCTTATCTAAAAGAAAATTAAATCGATAGCTGTGTCCAATCGCTTTGTTAATTTCAAATAAAAGGTTCTGATTTGTCTCTTGGTTTATTAAAAGTAATAATCCTTCAATAGATGAATTGAATTTTCCGCGTAACATTTTCATGTCACAATCATAAATAATGCCTTTTAGATAATAACGTTCACCAACGTCACTTTCTTTTAATTTTTTTACAAATTCATCCATCTTTTCTTCTGCTTCATTATATTTACCAGATATGGACAATAAATAGTTAATGTCACATTGTAGAGAGTTTATATGCTTTCCAAAATTACATTCAGAAATTGGAATACTTTCTAAACTTCGTAGTCCTTTTTTAATATTACTTAATCTCTCCGTATTCCCTTTAAAATATTGATAAATATACTTTAATGGGCTCTGTTCTTCGTTTTCCAAAGAAATAACACGGTTAATAAATTCCATTTCATAACTTTTATCAACTAAATAGAAATACATATCTAGCAGTTTTTCTGAAATATCCTTATCCACAGATATGTGTTCCTTTTCTACTAAAATGTAAACGTTCAAAACGAAGTTATATTTTATATCATTATATAATAATTCACTAGTGGTGATTCTTGCCCAAATGAAGTTAATATAGTCTTCTATTATTTTATGACGTAAACGTTTCTCCATCAGAACAGAAATATTATTTGCTAAGATAGAATGTATCTTATATAATCCATTAAATTCTTCAACATAACGCAAAATAGTACATTCTTTAAATTTAGAAAAAGAATGATTTAAATATGATAGTTTATTAAATTCTAATGCATTATTATATATTTCTTCGTTAAATAACCTAACTACTGCTAAATATTCTATAATAATTTGTTCGTCCGATGATAAATGGCTAAGCAAATGTTTTACTAAATCTTTTTTATCATAAAATCCTACAAACGTCTCATTACCGAAGCCTTTTTCTGAAATTCTTAATGCTATGTCTAAGTACAATGGAATACAATCAGTTTTCTCAATAATCAAATTAATTTGATTATTACTATACTTTTGTTCTAACAAATACTCTCGTACAACATCTTGCGGAATAGAATCTATAGGAATATTTTCCACCACAGACGTATCTACTTTGCATTGTTCAAACCATTCTAACGGTTCTCTTGAAGTGACAATAAACATTCCGTTCTCAAAATTATTAATAAAATATTTTAGCCAGTCATATTTTCTAGAAGTTCTATCCCGATTATATGCGTCAAATATGAAAAGATGTTTTAATTCTTTAATTTCTTTTTCAATGTCTTGTGCTAGGGTTTTAGACATATAATAATGCAAATCTTCAATTTTCCCCTGTAGCAATTTGGTAACATCATCTATTTCGTCGCTATTAATTTCTCTCTCCTCGTATTCCTCTAATATTATTTTAACAATGTTCTCCAGGTTACAGCAGCCAGATAATAGAAGATTACCGACTGTACTACTTATTAATCTAATAGATTTACTTATGACATTTTCAAAGATCTCTTTGTTAGCCCTGTCATAATTAATAAAATCCCAATATCTAAGCAGAACGTAGTCAAAATGAGGAGTATACGAAAACTCTCTTCTGATATGTAATAAAATAGAAGGTATTGTTTCGTGATTCAATATTTCTAAATGAAATTTATATAATGTTAAATCTGTACCATTATATGTATCATAAATCTGACTAACTAATCGACTTTTTCCTATTCCACCCATGCCATAGAATGAGAATAGTTTGTAGAATCTTTCATTGTCTTTATATGAAAGTACATTTTCTTCTATTTTTTTTAAAATATCCTCTCTATCTAAAAATACCCTATCTATATTTTGCACTTTTTCTTCTTTGTAAAATCCCATTTGTTTCTCCTAATATTTTATATATTTAACGGATAACAAACGATTATCCTTCATTTATTTTACTACATTATATCATCTATTTCCAGCTGTGTTATATTAATATGTAACCAAAATACTTATAGATGCACACAAGGAGAAATCAACATGAATAGTTTACAAAATCAAATCAATAATTACCTCATTTACTGCCAAGAACAAAAACGTCTTGATTCAAAAACCCTAAAAGCATACCAAATAGATTTGAAACAGTTTTGTTCAGACATTCCAACAACTGAAATAACCCGAATCACCCCTGATATAATTGAACAATATATAGCAGAACTCCATCAAACATACAAACCTAAAACTGTAAAAAGAAAGCTAGCGTCTACAAAAGCATTTTTTCGCTATCTTGAATACAAAGAAATAATTGAAAGAAATCCATTTAATCGGATTCAAATAAAGTTTCGCGAGCCTGCCATTCTACCTAAAACGATACCCTTGTACATAGTAGAAACATTTTTATCCACAATTTACACTCAACGTACTACTGCTCCTACTACATTCCAAAAGCGAAATGCCTTAAGAGACGCTACCATAATTGAACTTCTATTTGCAACCGGTATTCGAGTCACCGAATTATGTTCTCTAAAACCATTTGATGTCAATCTGTACGAGAAAACAATTTTAATCTATGGAAAAGGTTCAAAAGAGCGAAAAATTCAAATAGGAAATGATGACGTGATTACAATTTTACAAGAATATAAGGAAGACTTCGTAAATGAAATTCAAGCATGCAATTGTTTCTTTGTGAATCAATCCGGCAGACCACTGTCTGATCAAGCAGTTCGAAGAATGATTAACAAATACACTTCACTTGCCGCAATAGAACTACACATCACACCACACATGTTTCGGCATACTTTTGCAACCTGCCTTTTAGAAGCTGATGTTAATATACGTTACATTCAAGAAATGTTAGGTCATAGCTCCATAAACATTACAGAAATATATACACATGTTGCAATGTCCAAACAAAGAGATATTCTTACCTCTAAACATCCTAGAAAAGATTTTCATATATAAAAAAAATCGTATATTATCCAACTTATCTTCCTATCATTTTTGTGTGGTGGATAAGATAATGATAATATACGATTTCATATAATTCTTTTACACTGGAATACTCATACTATTTTGCAATAATACTTTCCACATTATTTGTACTTCCTATTACATTATTGATAGAAGTAGTAATATTCTCTGTCTTCTTAAATTCCACATCTATTTTCTTACCGCAATTATTAAATTCTTCTATTGTCACAAGACACCTCAAATACAAATATGTTTCTTTATAAATTCTTTGATATATAGTATATCACATCATTGACAATTATGATTATTTCATGTGATTTGTACCGCGAATAGAAAATATTACTACTTTCAATCTGTGGATTTCTGCAAATTATTCTTAATCGCAATTATAGCTCCCCTAACGATACGCAAATTATTATTATCCGAAGTCACACCATTAACAACTAGTATCTGTTCTGCTTTAATAAGATGTTCTAGTGCTTCTTCTTTCCTATCAATGGCATCTAAAAACATGGCATAGTTATTGTATAAATATGCTAATCCCGGATGCGTTTCATTCTTACTATCAATAGTATCTTTAATTGCTCTTTTGAAACTAAACTCTGCATCTCTTTTCCAACCTTTTCGTGCATAAGTGGAAGCAAGTGCTCCGTATACCTGTGCAATATCAAATTTATAACGAATAAAATCACTATTCAGAATGCTAATAGCTTCTTTAAATTTTTCTATAGCATTGTCAGTAGCCACAATAAAATTTTCACCCTCTTTATCAGCTAATTCGCTATAACACTGCCCTTCATTTCGAAGTGCCGTTGCTAACCCTTGCACGAAATCCTCATTATATAACCTCTGAAATTTCCTATAAATATGTTCTGCCATTTTAAAATATTCCAAAGCTGCGGAATACTCTTCACTATCAAAATAAAATAGTGCCAAGTTATTATAAGCCACTGCCGCTGTCGTACTTTCTTCACCATCTATTTTTTGGGCAATTTCTAAACAAACTTCAAATTCCTCCCTTGCTTCATCACGACTACCCATGTATTCCAAAATTAACCCGCGATAATTACGTAAATCTGTTGTTTCTGGATGTTCCTCTCCTAAAACAACATTCTTAATATTATAGGCTTTATTAATATAAACTAAAGCCTGTGAATACTCGCCCATTTCGTAAAGAAAAATAGCATATGATGCATATGTCTCAGCTAATTGCATACTATTCTCTGAATATATCTGCTCCTCTTCTTGAATAATATCAAGGAATTTTTGATTTGCAGATTCTGGATCATAAGACGCAATACAATGATTCCATAAGGTTTTAATCTTTCGCGTTTCTGAATGACCATTTCCATATACTTGAAGAGCAATATTGTAAGCCTCTCTAAAATAGCAATCTGCAAATCCTCCAAGCATTTCTCCATCTGTTTTAAGAAATACTAAAGCGGCATCGGTAAGCAAAGTAACCCAAAGAGCACCTTCTATAGGATAATTATTTGCCAATTTGAACGCTTTAGCATACTGCGTTAATGCATATTTATTTTTATCCTGCCCTTTATATACGATGCCTATTTGATTATAACAACTGATTAATTTTACAATATACTCCTCATTTCTTTTATAGATACGAACACAACGTCGGAGTATCTGAAATGCCTGTTCAAAATTAGCAACATCACAATAAATTCTGGATAAATACAAAAGAAAATCTGCATCCAGCTCTTCTTCCATATGATCCCCAAGCAAGTCATTGATTGACCAGCAAAATTGTATAAGATACTTTTTACTCGCTCCATGTTCATCATTTGGATATTGCATTTCCTTTGTAAGTATCACCATGAAATCTCTACATTTTTCGTATAATACTTCTTGATACTGGAAACGGATAGCCGAGGCAATAACGGAATGAATCATATAATATTTTACCCCATCCTTTGAAGCATCCTGCAGCCACCCCGTATTTACTAAACGCTCTAAGTTTTTATGATTTTTCTGACCAAACCACTCCTTTGCATTTGTGTATGAGAAAGCCATGGATGGAATAACCGATACAGGTACTATCAAAGAAGCTTCCTCTTTTGTAAGATGCACAATAGAAAACAATTTTGAAAGCTGTTGTATAATCTTTTCTTCTCTATGAAGTTTTTCATGATTTGCTGTTACCTCCTCGTCACTCAGTTTAAAACCTAGCAACCTTAATCGTTCTAAAAATTTCATTAGAGAACATTCTTCTAAATTAGCTATTTTCGCCAACAGTTCTACTGTCACCGTATGATAATCTGCCAAGTCAACAATTTCTTCTATTGTTCTCCGAGTATCTGGCTGTTTTGTATAATACTTTTGAAAAAGGGTAATGCATTCTGCTTTTGATAAATGTTCTACTTCAAGTATAGAAAAGTTAGCTAATTCTCTTACACGACTTGTGAGTAAAATTTTACATGGTAATTGTGTAAGTCTCAACAAATTTTCATCATCAAGCCGCTCAACATTATCTATAACCAAAAGTAATCTCTTTCCCTCATCTAAAATTATCCTTAATGCATGCATCCAAGCCTCATTCTTATCTGTAATTTGGCTAGTTGCAAGAATACACCTTGCAATGCATGTCTGAATATCTTTATTGTCATAATCTATCCAGGCAATCTGCTCAATACCATGTTTATCACAAGGCACATTCATAATTAAATTGATCACCTGCTTTGCAATCTCAGTCTTACCAATTCCACCAATACCATACATTAAAACAGCATGGTCATTTACAAGAGCTTCAAAAGCTTCTTCAACGTTTCTCTCTCTTCCAATGAAATGACGTACCAAAGCATATGGGGGATTAGTTATAAATTTAGGAACTAATGGCTCTTCCTGAAGTATTTTATGTTGTAATAACTCCACACATCTCTTTAATTCGCTTATTTCATTTTCATTTTGAATTACACGTGGGTATAATTCTAATATTCCATCTAAAAGAAAACTTGGCTCAGAACAAATAATCTCAATCATCTCCGTAAGAATTAATATACATATCTTACGAATATCCGCCTCATCTTCCAATATACCATGCAAACAATTATCTCTATATATCGAAATCATATAATCACACAGAGCCACTGCATCATTATTACATTCCGCCAAAAGCGAAACGCTTGTTTTCGAATACTCAAGAACATCCAAAATCTGACTTTTGTAATATTCTACCTTCTTATAATTAATACCATTTTCCTTCAAATACGCCTCTGAAAAATATTTTTCATATAATTTCGTAAGTTTATAAGTAATATCATTAGATTTCTTCTCTTTTTTATCCTCATAACAATCTGCCAAAAAATCCAATGAAGCACTTGACAATCCCTGGAATATTACTGCTTCCGGAAAGGCTAGTGCAATAGAAATATTTATCGCAGCTTTTAAAAATGTTGATTTTAATGACATGACCGTATCTCCTTTCCAATATTTCATTTCAATCCTTTGTTTTCTTTCTTAGATAATGTTTCATTTCCTCAAGCCACAATTTCATTGGTGATTTGTAGAATATAAAAAATTATATCAAACAAACTCTTCTTTCTCAATTCAAATTACGTTAAATGGTTCTAATCAAGATATAATCTAGCTAAAAACCCATGCGCCCGCCTCCCGGCAAGCACATGGGTCTCTACACTTTTTTCTTTATGATATTTGACGTCTCCGTCCCCAAACCAGCTACAATCTACTACACCATTTCGGTGTGAAATTACACCAATTTGCGATAAAATATGATACATCTGTCTTTTTGGCAAAAGTCCGCAAACCCTTGAAAGCACTGGGTTTTTCGGCATTTCAGGAAGTCTGAAAATCAGGCAGGCATAAATTCTATAAATTCCTGCTTGTATGCTTCCATTGTATATCCTCCTGCGCTTTATATCGCTTCATTTCTCTAAAACATCCTATCATAGATTCTGTTGTTTTTCAATGAGGAAAGATAGCAGAAACTATCTTCATTCATTAGTCCTTCTTTATCGAATACTTTTCTCTAAACGCTTCATAATCTGCTTGCGCAATTTTATATTGCTCTCCTGCCTGCTCCTCATTCATTAAATATTCAGACTCCTGTGTTTCTCCCTGTAATGCATCTGCTATAATCCGTCTCAAGTACTCTTTCTGGTCATAATTTGCCATAACCAACGCATCTCTCACATACATTGGGTTATTCCTAAGTAAAGCCACTTGAAACTCTACACCTTTACCCTTTAAATAATGCCACAGAAATGTGATACAGGTTCTGGTATTTCCTTCTCTAAAAGGATGGATAGTCCATAATTCCAACAAAAAATCCGAAACTACCTCTCCACACTTCGCATTCTTTCTCCAATCAATGTTTGCGTGTTCTTGCAGCAACCTTTCTAATCGCGTCTCAATCTCATGGTAGTCCGCATACTCTGCAAAACCACCGGACAAAACACGCTCACTCTTGTACAAATTCTCTTTTCGGAATGTTCCTGCCCATTCATAAATATCCCCGAACAAATACTTATGAACGTTTACCATGTGCCCACATCATAAGTATAGGCAATCCTTGTCGGCTTCACATCCAAGCCTAACAGTTTTGCAAATACTTTCTGTATTTCAAACTTTTCCAAAAGTTCCTTTTCGCGAATGTTATATTTATTAATAAGGACATCACTTTCCGGGTAACAATTCTTTCCACCACTCATATATTACGCTCCCAAATACTCAAATCGTTCAATTCTATCTTCCATTTCTTCCAGTGTTATTTCCCCAAGAATATAGGAATTCAAAACCTCTAAAAACAATTCATCCGGACCATTTGTAGCACTTAGCATAATAGCCATAGCATTTTCCACGCTCTTTCTTCTCGCTTCACATGCTTCCACATAACTTTGGCTCATAAGCATCCCCTTATATTGCAAAATAGTTCTCATCATATTAACAACGTATGCCGGAGGATTTCTTCTTTCCTGTTCCCAGTCTTTCAAAGTAGAAACCGGAACATCAAACATTTTAGCAAATTTACTCTGGCTTAATCCTGTTTGTAAACGTAATTCTCTTACTTCCATGATACCACCTCCACTTAATTCTCTACATATAGTATACGGCATTTCCTGCCACTTTCGAAACTTTAAAATTTTTATACTTTCGAAAAACCCCATGCACCTGCCAATTTTACTCTTTTACATATCTCTGGTTTCTACTATTTGGCTTGTCAGGAATTGTCATCTTGCGTATTATCTTGCGTACTTTCTCCATCAGTTATTGCAAGTCTTTTAGTAAAAACAAAATCATATATATCGGTTTCAATTTCAATGAACCGTTTTTTCCCACATCTTTTTGAGACAAAAGGAAACGTTCTCCCACCTGCTTTGAATATTTGACTTCAAAGTTGTCAATTGATTTATGATTATTGATTGCCGCAGATTTTACTTCTATTGGTACCACCTTATTCTTGGAAGTGATAAGGAAATCTATTTCAAATGAATGCGTGCTTCCCTCTTTTCTCCATGTGTGATAATACAAATCTCTTCCACTGGCCTTTATCGCTTGCGCCACTACATTTTCGTACAAATATCCTAAATCTGCCGTTAATGTATCACTCAACAATTTCTTATAAATGTCTTCTACGCCATTTTGCGCATCATTAAAAAGCATCGTAGTAAAAAGACCTATATCTGACAAATACAGCTTAAAACAGTTCATATCCTTTGTCTGTGCTAATGAAACACTTGGATTTAACACATTATAACAAGGTAATACCAGTCCTGATTCAATTAATTCAAAAAGACGTTCCTCATCTTTTCTTGTTTTTTGTTTTCCGGTAGCTGTAGTAATCGCATAATGTTTCTTCTTTGCTGCAAGCTGGCAAGGAACAGATTTATACATATCTGTTATTCTGCCTGATGCATCAATCTTTTTCAGATCATCATAATACAGTTCCAGTATTTCGCGCTTCACTTTATCCACAGACTCAAAACTATTTGTGGAAATATAGCATTCTACTGCCTGGGGCATTCCTCCCACAGCCATATAAATCCGAAAATCTCTCATGGCATTACGATTCGCAGCGTTGCCAAGTTCCATATTGCTCTTATACGCCATATCCAGAACATTGGGATTTCCTCCCGTAGCCCATAAAAACTCCTCATAATCCATTGGATACACATGAATTTTATGCTCTTCAGACGGAATCAATATATTCTTTACATTTTTCTTTATAGATATCAAAGAACCGGTTTCAATATAATCATATCTGCCATCCTTCACAAGATGTTTGATTGCCTGCCTCGCCTTTGGAAACAACTGAATCTCATCAAATATAATTACTGATTTTCTTTCATAAAGTTCTACACCGGCTTCCATCTGCAATCTTAAAAAGAAACGGTCAAGCTTAGAAATGTCTTCAAATATATCCAGCATTTCCTTACTGGCATTCGAAAAATCAATCAGTATATAAGAATCATATTCATTTCGGGCAAATTCCTCTGCGATAGTTGTCTTTCCTACACGTCTTGCCCCTTCAAGCAAACATGCATATTTTCCGTCCCATTCTTTTTTCCATGCCAGTAATTCTTCGTATACTTTTCTTTTAAACATTATCTTCACCTTCCATCTACTGATATTCTGATGATCATACTTCTTTTTATTCATTTTATCAAAAAATATATTTTTTTCAACACTCTGCGCGAATAAAAGTATATTTTTTTCAACACTTCACAAGTAAAAAAATATATTTATTTCAAAATAAACATATTGTTTTATTTTATAAAACGCACTATCTATTAGAAAAACCCATGCACCCGCCCAAACATTGACTCACCCCGGTTTTAAATTTATAATATAAAACAATAATATCAGCAGAAAGAAGGATTCAATATAATGAAACATTCATCCCTCAAAGCTTTCCTATGTACCTGCTTACTTGCATGCATATTATCAGCCTGTGGTGCCAAAAATGAAAATACGTCAAACCCGGACACTACCAATAGTTCCAGCACAGGTATGCATGCCACCGCTACATACACAGTAAACACTGATACCTCATCCCTTGCAAAGGACTCAGAAATATCGGACATTCTCTATGGTCTTTTCTTAGAAGACATTAACTTTGCAGTAGATGGTGGACTTTACGCGGAATTAATCAAAAACCGTTCCTTTGAGTACGGTTCAGAGGCAAGTAACTCTAACCGCCACGGTTGGAAAAAGAGTAACTCTGACTCCATCGTTTTTTCTGTTACAGACGGCTCCGTAGACGGCAGCCATTTAAATACCGCAAATACTCACTATGCCATCCTTGAAAATAGCGGTGATACTTATGCAGGAATCGGTAACATGGGATATCTGGATGGTCTTTCAGTCTCCAAAGACGCTACGTATACCATCTCACTTTACGCCAAAACCACAAGCGGCTATAACGGTGATATCCGTGTTTCTCTTAGGGACTCTGACAACAATACATATGGCGAAAGCATTATTAACGGCATCACTGACCAATGGCTTAAATTTGAAACCACACTTACAGCAGTTGACACCATAAATAATGATTTGATTTTATATGTAGAAATAGAAAACGGTTCTGTTTGTCTGGACATGATATCCATGATGCCAACAGATACTTACAAAGGACTGCCCTTCCGCAAGGACTTGGTAGAGCACTTAGCAGCACTAAGCCCTTCTTTCATACGTTTCCCGGGTGGTTGCGTTATTGAAGGAAGAAGTCTTGACACTATGTATAGCTGGAAGGATTCCATCGGAAATGCCATGGAATTTGAAATAAACGGTGAATTAACCGTTGGTGATGTAGCCGTGCGTCCGCAAGGAGAAGATATTTGGCGCGGTAACAATGCCCACCCCTATTACACAACATACGGAATCGGCTTTTATGAATATTTTTTACTTTGTGAAGCCCTTGATTGCCTTCCTGTTCCGGTACTAAATGCAGGTATGACTTGTGAAATCCAAAGTCCCAAATACATTGTACATTCATTAGACAGTGATGAATTTAAACAATGTGTACAGGATGCTCTTGATTTAGTGGAATTCTGTCTCGGGGATGAAAGTACCTATTGGGGCTCTGTCCGAATTGCCATGGGACATGAAGAACCTTTTGCCTTAAAATATGTAGCCATCGGAAATGAACAATGGCAACATGAATACCACACTCATTATGATGCTTTTGTAGATGCATTCTTAAATGCTGCTAAGGAAAAACCGGAACTCTACGGTGAAATTGAACTTATCGTAGCTAACGGTACTGCTTCAAGCAGCACAGAGGGTTGGGAATATATGGAAGATTGTGATGATGGCATTACCACTTTGGTGGATGAACATTATTATCAGACTCCCGAATGGTACTTTACCAATAACACAAGATATGATAACTACGACCGCAACGGACAAGCCGCAGTATTCTTAGGGGAATACGCCGCAAAATCCAACACCATGAGGGCAGCCCTTGCAGAAGCTTCCTATATGACAGGAATTGAACGGAATGCTGATATTATTAAAATGGCTTGCTATGCCCCACTGTTTGGTAATAAAACCTTAAATCAGTGGACACCTGATATGATATTCTTTTCCAATGATTCCGCATTACTTACAGCAAATTACTACGTTCAACACATGTTTGCCAACAACGTGGGAACCAATACTTTAGAATCAACCCTTGAAATAAATGAACTTCCGGAAAGTGAAACCAATCTTACCGGTAAGGTAGGTCTCGGAAGTTGGATGACATCTGTTTCCTATGATAATCTAAAGGTTACAGATAACGAAACGAATGAAGTATTATATGAAACAGACTTTTCTTCTGATGCAACCATAAAAGAAGATAACTGGACAGAACATGAAGGTGACTGGTATATCAAAGATGGCAGACTTATTCAGGACAACACCGGCGCTCCTTACGATACAAACACCGGAGACGCTATCTACGTTGGTGATACCTCATGGACGGATTACACTCTTACCGTAAACGCCAAGATTCTTTCCGGTCAAGAAGGATTCCTAATCCCTATCTGTGTAAAAGATACCGACAATAATATCTTTTGGAACATTGGTGGTTGGGGAAATACCGTATCCTGCCTGCAGATTGTTGAAAACGGTTCCAAAAGCGACCAGGTAACAGGTACCGTCAGAAACATGTCGTTAAAAAAGAATCACGATTACGAGTTAAAAGTCATAGTAAGCGGCAACCGTATCAAGTGTTACATTGACGGAGCCGTATATGTAGATTACACCATTGAAACTCCTAACTCTTTATATGAAACTGCATGTGTTGATGCAAACGGAGACATCATTTTAAAATTTGTAAACCCTACAGCATACAGTACAGACATTAATATTACACTTAATAATTTTAACGCAAGTAGCTTTAGCTCCTCTGCCATCGTAACAACACTTTCCGGTAATGAAATGAGCGATGCAAATTCTTGGGAAAATCCAAATCTGATTACTCCTATAGAAAGCAGCACTCCTATTAACGAAGCGTTTACCTATACTGTACCTAAATACTCCGTAACCATTTTAAGGATTCCACATATACAGTAGATATTCAAAGAAAGCGTAGCAACTGGCTACGCTTTCACGTTTCTTAATCATTTGTCACATTACCATCTCCGCTTACCGGTATTACATCCCCTAAATAAGTTGGTTCCGGCTTAAATATGGTGGTCATAAAATCTTTTATCCTTGCCAAAATTTCCCGCAATTCCCTCATCGTCTGTCCTGCATAATCAACGTCCTCAGCAGGAACTCCGTATGCTTCTATACCTAATCTCTCTGCGATGTATAATGCCCGATACAGATGATATTCCTGTGATACGATAATAATCCTATCAGCATCAAAGATTTCTTTGGCTCGATATATGCTTTCATAAGTAGAAAAACCCGCATGATCCATAAAAATATCTGAGGAGTCAATGCCTGCATCTATGGCATATTGCTTCATTACCTGTACTTCATTGTAATCTTCTCTTCCATGGTCACCACTCATTAAAAGCTTTGAAGACGCTCCAACACTATATAATTCAACACCTTTTTCCAGACGGTCTCTAAGCATAAGGCTTGGCTTATGATCTTTCACGCCGCACCCCAAAACCAGTATGCAATCTATATCTTCCAGTTTGCAGGCCTGCGATACGTTAATAAACCTTCCTTTCCCACTTTTTTTAACATACAGATTTATCCCCGATAGCACCAATACGCCTATAAACACAATGCAAAAAAATACAAACATTACTTTTTTCATCCTCTGTCATCCCCTGAATTTATTTATAAAAATAATTTTAGCAGATTTACCGCATTATGTTTTTAATGTTTCTTTATAATTTTCTTAAGATTCTATGAAAAAGACCATGTGCTCGTATCTAACACATGGTCTTTTCGCTTATAATCATTATTGTTCTAACATCTCAATTAACTTACCAAGTACAGGTTCAAATCTTGCGCCGTACCAATGATTCTCTTCTTTTTGCGTTTCTTTAATACACAACACAACATAATCCGCTGCAATCTTTGCTGCATCATATGCACTCTTTCCTCTCATAAGTGCTCCCACAAATGCTGAAGCATAGATGTCACCGGTTCCGTGGCATCCTTTAGCTACCTTTTCATGTTCATAGTAAGAATATTTGCCGTTTTCAAAGACAACCACCCCGGTTCTTCCCTCTGAATAAGAGATTCCCGTAAGTATAATATTCTTGCAACCTAATTCCTGTAATTTAGCTAATATCAAATCAACATATGCTCTGTCATACTCTGCTTTATACTCTACTCCTGTCACCAGACAAGCTTCTGTAATATTAGGAAGAAGATAATCAGCCGTAGAACAAAGCCCCTTCATGGCTTCTACAAATACTTCATCAAATCCTGCATATAATTTACCATTATCGGCCATTGCAGGGTCTACCACTTTGAGACATTCTGTATCTGCTGCTTCCTTGAAAATTGTCTTCACATAGTCAATCTGTTTTGTACTTCCAAGATATCCTGTATAAATTGCCCCAAACTTAATGTTTTCTTTTTTCCAATGTTCATTAATCCCCGGCATATCCTCTGTTAAATCCCTGAAAGTATACCCTGAAAAGCCACCTGTATGGGTAGATAAAACTGCCGAAGGAAGCACACAGGTTTCAATACCACAGGCTGAAATAACCGGAAGAGCTACTGTAAGTGAGCACTGTCCCACACATGATATATCCTGAATCGTAAGTATTTTCTGATTTGCCATAGTTAGTCTCCTTATATTCATTTACTTTTTTATATTTCTTTACATTTCATATCAGATAGTTTATATTTAATCTGACCATATAACTATTACCAAATAAGGAGTATTTTATATAACCAGATGAAATATAGACTTGATAATAATAATCGTCCAATGTACCTGCAACTCTACGAACAGCTGCGGGAAGATATCGTTAACGGAAACTTTAGATACCATACCAAACTCCCGTCCAAGCGTAGCCTTGCAGAAGAAACCGGTGTCAGTGTTATTACCGTTGAGCATGCATATGCCCTGCTTTGTGACGAAGGATATATAGAGTCCAAGGAACGCAGCGGCTTTATCGTTATCTTTAGAAAAGCCGATGGGTTTGCCGTTTCAGACACCCTGCATTCCAAAGAACCCTTGCATCATAATGCTCATGCATACCCCGACTTTCCGGTATCCGTATTTAGTAAAACCGTCCGCAAGGTTTTATCTGAGTACAACGATGTCTTACTTGATAAATCACCAAATTTCGGATGCATTGAGCTTCGTGAGGCAATCCGTCACTATCTTACCAGAAACAGGGGGCTTACTGTCAGTGTAGAACAAATTGTGATTGGTGCAGGTTCCGAGTATCTCTACCGGTTGATTATAGATTTACTGGGTAGGGATCTTATTTATGCCATTGAATCACCTTCCTATAACAAAATAGAACAGGTATACCAGGCAACCGGGATTACTTACGATTCTCTCCCGTTAACCACCGAAGGAATTGACAGTAATTTTCTTTCTGATACCAAGGCAACTGTTTTGCATACAACCCCTTATCGCAGTTACCCCAGTGGTGTTACAGCCAGTGCATCCAAGCGGCATGAATACATCCATTGGTCCAAACAAGGCAACCGTTACATTATTGAAGATGACTTTGAATCAGAATTTTCTGTTTCTACCAAACCCACAGAGACTTTATTTGCAATTTCCAACCGGGATAATGTAATATACTTAAATACTTTTTCCAAAACCATTTCCTCCTCCTTACGAGTTGGATATATGGTATTGCCCCTGCATTTGGTAGAACAATTCCGTCAAAGACTGGGGTTTTATTCCTGCGCAGTACCCTCTTTTACTCAATACGTTCTCACTGAGCTTATCAATAACGGAGATTTTGAGCGTCATATCAATCGTGTCCGTAGAAAAAAAAGAAAAGAAATAAGTGCAGATGTTTCATAACATCTGCACTTAACTTATACTGAATCTTAGTATTTAACGCCCCAGACACTTTCATTGCTGCCCACTGCGCTAAAGGCCATAACCTCTGTTCCTGCTTCATCAAGCATCTTACAAAATACACCACTATATTCTTTATTCTTATAAGAAACAGTCATATAGTAGCTGTCCTTTGTTGTAGTCCATGTACCCTCAATGCCATCACCATAAACCTTACCGTCTGCTGCCAAATATAAGATAAACGGCTCAGCAACCTTTGCATCAATCTTGGTTCCCTGATTCACAACGTAATATCTTCCCTCTACTTCTGACTTATCATATCCTGTTTCAGAAATCGTTTCCCCGTTGGTAGCATAAGGAAGCATACAAGGCCAGCCTTCCTTGTTTAAGAAGAACTGTTTCACACGGGGAGAATGATTCTCCGTTCCGTCATCAAATCTTGTATGATATACCACATACATTTTTCCATCATCATCAATAAATGCTGAATTATGTCCTGTGGCCATATACGCACGTTTTAAACTTGGAAGCATGTAGTTGCCTGACATTTTCAATCCGTACAATGCATGATCCCCCACGTTAGGCGGATACTGTCCGTTCATATCTACATAATCACCATCTACTGTTTCAGAACGGAATACACGGATTTGATATCCACCATATGTAGTAAGTGAACCATAGGATACAAATAAATAATAATATCCGCTCTTATCATCATATAAGATGTACGGTCCTTCCATAGAAGAATGTCCACCACCCATCAGGCATTTTCCGTAATACGGATCCACATTATTCTCAGGGTCTGCTTCCGGATGAATTACCTTGCCGGTATTTACATCAAGTTCTAACAGATACATACCGCCTGACCAAGAGCCATAAACCATCCACCATCTTCCGTCTTCATCAAAAAAGATACTTGGGTCAATTGCGTTTGGATACTTTCTAAAATTGTATCCGTCTGACCCCATATAATTATCCAATACCCAGTCTTCATCTACCACATCTAAAACATTGGTATCATGTACTGTTTTTTTAGAAAATCCGGAATAAATCAAAGCTCCCTGCCACTCATAAGGACCTTCTACATTTTCAGAAGTTGCGTAACAAAGGTTGGAAGCATTCCATGTAGAAGTGGTACAATAATAAAGATAGTACAATCCTGTAGTCGGATTATAGATTGCATCAGGTGCCCAAACATGTACTCCTCCATCATCTGTAGGAATAATACTGTCACCACTTCCCGCATAATCAAACACATGCAATCCTTCTTCAAACAGGTTGCCGTAAATGGTATTTTTTTCTGAATAACCATTTCCAAGTCTCGTCCAGGATCTTAAATCTTCTGTACTTCCTCCCACCATGTGAGAGCCAAAAATATAATATTTACCATCCGCTTTAATAATGGACGGATCATGAACGGATACCCTTGCATTGACAGAACCGGTAGCTACATCGGAATAGTCAACCGTATAGTCAAATTTTGATGTATCCACTTTGACATTCTCCGCTTTGCCCGCGCATCCGACCAAAGAAAATAATGTCATAACACTACACAAAATTAGGGAAATAAGACGTTTTTTTATCATAGCTTCACCTTATCCTTTTCTCAATTTTTTGTACTCCTACTATACCAAAAATTTTGTAACTTTACAATGATTTGTTGGCTTTTATATACAATAGTGCTATAATGAAAAAAATAGTACCTTTGGCATCCTTTTTTGAGCTTAGGAGGTTGTATGAACAATATCAAAGAAAGAGAAAAACGACTCGGTCTCAATGTATCTCCCATTGACAGAGACTACTTAACCGGACTTGCAAGCCGTCGCGGATTGTATGACTACTATTATTCCTTAGGCAAGGATAATATTGTTCATGCAATGTTTCTTGATGTGGATAATTTTAAACGTGTCAACGATGTATACGGACACAGTATGGGTGATAAGCTCTTAATCGGAATCAGCCAGATGATTGAAACCTATACCAATGGTTTTGCCTCCAGAATCGGTGGCGATGAATACGTTGTTTTATTCGATGGTTCTGCAACTGAAAAAGAGATTACGGACATTGCGGACAAGCTTCTTTTAAACTTGGAACATATGGACTATCGTAAAGACGTATTATCCCTCATTTCACTAAGTATCGGTATCGTAATGGACCAATCCGTATCCCAGTCTTTGGACGAAGTCTTAGCCAAATGTGATGCCGCCATGTATCAGGCAAAATATGACGGTAAAAACCGTTATACTGTATACAAAGCATATGATAAAACCATTGAGATTAACCGTAATATTGAATTGGAAATGGAAGACGCTCTTGCAAACGGAGAATTCGTGGTATATCTTCAACCGAAGGTTAACATGATTACCTCAGAATTGTATGGTGCAGAAGGTCTTTCCCGCTGGGTTCATCCCGTAGACGGAGTCAGACCCCCAGCTTCCTATATCCCTCTTTTTGAAAAGAACGGATTTATTTCCAAGCTTGATATGTATATTTTTGAAGAAGTGTGCCGTATTAAATCATCTTGGGTGGGACAGCGTTTTGAGCATATTCCTGTTTCCGTCAATATGTCACGCCTTCATTTATATCACAAAAACTTTCCGGAAACCCTTGCGTCCCTTGCGCACAAATATCATATTCCTACCAGAGAATTGGAAATTGAGATTACGGAGAGTATTTTTATTAAAGACCATGAGGAATTAATTAAAACAGTAGACCGCTTAAGAAGATTGGGATTTCTAGTATCCATTGACGATTTTGGTTCCGGATTTTCAGCATTAAACTTATTAAAAGACTTGGAAGTAGATACCATTAAGCTTGACAGGAATTTTCTCCATGTTTCTTCTAATACCCTTCGCGGTAAAAAGGTTATCCGTAACGTAATCTCTCTTTGCCGTGACTTAAAAATGGACGTAGTAACAGAAGGTATCGAGACAAAAGAACAAGCTGACTTTATTATCAGCTGTGGTTGTCCTATTGTACAAGGCTTCTTGTATGCCAAGCCATTACAGTTAGAGGAATTCTTAGCCTTTGCAGATGAATATACTTCACATATCCGTTCCAATTATACATTCCGTCTTAACGGAAACCTTCGTTCCGAGGACGGTACCATGGAAGGATATATTCACGGAGAGGGACTTGAATATCAGGACGGCATCTTTAAAGGTGCAAAATCCTTACATTTCCCCGGCGGTCCTTTGGAAACCAATACTGTCAGGATTCCTACCACTGCCATGGCAAATGACAGCTATACCATTTCCATGTGGGTTAAACCTGATAACATTCATGCTTGGTCGGCTACTTTTTATGCAAAATTCGAAACCGGCTTCTGTGCTATTATTCCATATGCATGGGATAGCGTATCAGACTTTAGAGTCCGTGATTCTAAAGAGGTGAATGGCTGGTACGACGTAAGTGGTGCTCCTCTCTTACCGGGAAAATGGGTACACTACGCAGCCACTTATAATGCTAAAACAGAAACTGCTGTTGCCTTTATTAACGGTGAAGTTGTTGGTATTGTTCAAAATGTTCCTACCAACCGCTATGTGAAATCCATTATTCTTGGCGGTGATGTTTTCCAACAATCCTTCACAGGTAATATATGCGAATTAGTAATTTATAACGAAACTAAGGACTTTGATTTTATTAAAGATCTGCATCAATCCTATATCCAACGGGATGATTTCAACGTTTTGTTAACCGACGGATAAAGTATATTTATTTTGTACATAAATAAGTGCGGCTTCCCATATGGAAAGCCGCACTATTATGTTAAATACAAATAACTTACTTTAAAGCATTCTTCAAGTCATCAATCATATCAACAACTGCTGCCCTTGAAGCATCCGCATAATTTAAAGCTCCGTATTTTGCGTATTTTTCCTGCTGGTACGCAGCAATAATGCCTCGTGATGAGTTAACAATTGCTCCAAGGCCGTCTTCGTTAAAGAAGTGAACCAAATCTTTTCCGGTTCCGCCCTGTGCACCATAGCCCGGTACAAGGATGTACGATTTTGGCATTACTTTTCTTAAAACCTTACCCATTTCAGGATAGGTTGCTCCAACTACGGCACCTACATAGCTGTAATCATCACCCATGCACTGTTTGCCCCATTCATCAACCTTCTCACCAACCCATTCATATAAGGGTTTGCCATCAATAATACGGTCCTGGAACTCTCCACTACTTGGATTAGAAGTCTTAACCAGAACAAAAATACCCTTTTTCTCTTCCTTACATACATCGATAAACGGATTTACTCCGTCAGAACCAAGATATGGATTCACGGTTACAAAATCAGTATCAAAGCCTCTGTATTCGTTGCTTCCTACTTTCACTTTACCAAGATGTCCGATTGCATAAGCTGTTGATGTAGAGCCAATATCACCACGCTTAATGTCACCGATTACTACCAAATCTTTTTCCTTACAGTATTCTACTGTTTTCTGATATGCGATTAATCCTTCAATACCAAACTGCTCATACATAGCAATCTGAGGTTTTACTGCCGGAATCAAATCATATGTATTATCAATAATTCCTTTGTTATACTGCCATACAGCTTCTCCAACTGCTTTCAATGTTTCTCCGTATTCCGCATACGCTTTTTTCAAAATGTGTTCCGGAATAAACTTAAGTGTAGGATCTAAACCCACAACAATTGGTGCTTCCGTTTTTTTAATCTTTGCTACAAGTTTGTTAATCATGTCTGCCTCCGCTTATTTGATTTGTTATAATTCTACACCGTCAAGGTCTTTTAGTACATACCTGTTTTCGATATAATACTCAAATTCATCTCTTGTAATCCATGCCCATTCGCCAAAATCTTCGTGTAGATTAAAGTCTTCATCTTCTACATTTAATAGATAGGCAATTCCTACGCACTGGGTATCTCCAATCATATTAGACCAGGTATAAATAAGCTTACTGATACCGCAATCCACCCCCATACTCTCATGGACAATACGCTTAATAGCATCATCCGGCGATTCACCGTGATTGATTTCACCATCAATAAATTCCCACACAAAGGGATCCGGAATCTTATCATCCACCCAGCGTTTTAACACAAGGTACTTATCTTCTTTTTTTACAATTCCCTTTACGCGTACATACATATTATTCATAATAATACCGCCTTTCTGCCTAAGCGCGTGTCTTTAGAAATTCATACTCTCTTTGGGCATTCACATCATCAGGATAGCTTGTCAAATAGCTTTCCATCAAAATCAACGCTTTGGTATACTCACCGAGATACTCATATGCCACTATCTCATTATACTTAAGAGTCTGCATCATGTTATTATTTTCACTCATCATAGCTGTCTGGAATGCTTCCAAAGCTTCCTTGTAATTGCCTTGCTCAAGCTTGCATAAACCAAGCTGATTATATACCATGGCGCTTTGACTCTTTTCCATCAAAAACTTGGTATACAAGGTAATTGCATAATTCAAATTCCCTTCTGCTTCATAAGACCTGCCTAAAAAAAGAATAACTTCTTCATTGACGCTTCCCTTATATGCTGCTTCCAAATAAATACACGCATTGGCGTAATCTCCAAGATAGTAGCACACCCGTCCTTTATCAAAGTTAGACATCCCGGAATTTTCAGAAGCCATAACACTGTTTAAATATTGTATTCCTTCTTCTTCATACCCGTACTCAGCCAAAGTAGTATAGATATTAATGTAAATGGAATAATCATTTCTATCAAGGGAAATGGCCTTTTCAAAATCCTCTACCGCAGCGTCGTGTTCCCCATTGGTTAACTCAACCACACCGCGAAGATAGTAAGCATCTCTTTCCTTTGGCTTTAAAGCAAGGATAGCTGAATATACCGCCTCTGCCTCTTTATACATGCCACACTTATAGTAAGCCGTTGCCAGATAATAATTAATATCATACTCATAATCCGTAAGTTCACCGCTTGAATAGGTAAGCGCATGCTCAAAGGCCTCTACCGCTTTTTCATATTCTGACATACCCATATATGCTAATCCATATGCCCTATATAACGCCATGCCTTCCGAAGATATCTCACTGGCAGCGTTTAAATGCTCCAAAGCCGTAGCGTAATTGGTTGCCTCTATCTCTTTTATTCCCTTATTGATATATTCAATTTGTTCATCCTTACCGCATCCGGTTAGCACAAACATTGTTGCCGTAACCGTAACGAGCAAACGACTGATGAATTTCTTCATTCCTTATCCCCTTAACCTTGCTCTTCAATTTTCATTGCCAGTTCTTCAAGATACATCCAGCGTTGCATTCTCTCCTCAAGCTTTTCTTCCGTTTCCGTTCTCTTAAGAGCCAATTCATTTAGTTTGACGCTGTTGGTCGCATTCTTAATCTCTTCCTGTTCCAATTCCATAAGAAGTGCTTCCAGTTTTGCTATCTCTTCTTCTATTGTCTCATACTCCCTCTGTTCTGCAAAGGAAAATTTTAATTTTTTCTGTCGGATTTTGTATGAATTTTTTTGATTTTCGTCTTTTTCGCTCTTTTTAGGGGTGCTTGCGTTCTGCACAATCCCATTGTTTCTCTTAGCCGCATAATCGGAATAACCACCTTCATATTGGGTAAGCTTTCCACCTTCAAATGCAAAAATTCTTCTTACAACGCGGTCCAGAAAATATCTGTCATGACTTACCACAATAACAATGCCTGCAAAAGAATCTAAATAGTCTTCCAAAATCTGCAACGTTGCTATATCCAAATCATTGGTAGGTTCATCTAAAATCAGTACATTAGGAGCTTCCATCAGAACGCGGCACAAATACAATCTTCTTTTTTCACCACCCGACAGTTTTCCTAATAATCCGTACTGAACTTCTCCTTCAAATAAGAACCGTTCCAACATTGCCGATGCTGACAACTTTCCATCGGCAGTTTCTACATATTCTGCCACATCCCTGATATAGTCAATTACCCTATCTGTAGGATTCATAATATCTGTACCGATTTCCTGGGCATAGTACCCGATTTTTACAGTCTGTCCCCGTTCTATCGTACCCGAATCAGGCATAAGACTACCTTCAATGATCTTCATTAACGTAGTCTTACCACATCCGTTGGCGCCCACAAATCCCACTCTGTCATCTTTTAAAAAGATATATGAGAAATCGTTGATTAACGTTTTTTCCCCGTATCGCTTGCTAATGTCCTTAAGTTCAATGGTCGTTTTTCCCAATCGCGAATATGCACTGCTTAAATACACCTGTTCTTCCCTGGTGGGACCTTCCATTGCTGCCAACTCTTCATACCTTTGAATGTGAGCTTTTTGTTTTGTGCTTCTGGCTCTCGCTCCACGCTGCATCCAGGCAATCTCTTTACGCAAAATCGACTGACGCTTTCTTTCACTGGCATTTTCCATCATAATCCGTTCTTGCTTCAGCCTTAAATATTCGCTGTAATTAGCCTGATAGGAATAGAGATTCCCCTTAGAAATCTCTACAATTCTATTGGTAACGCTGTCCAAAAAATATCTGTCATGGGTCACCATAATCAATGCTTTTTTTGTATTCTTAAGATAATCTTCAAGCCATGCTGACATATTCTCATCCAAATGGTTGGTAGGCTCGTCCAGAATTAAGATATCCGAATCTGCAAGTAAAACCGCCACAAGGGCCAGACGTTTTCTCTGACCACCCGATAGATGCCCCACTTCTTCATTCATATCATAGATGCCAAATCGCATTAGCATTTCTTTGGCCTTAGCTTCTAAATCCCAGCTTAGTCCATTTCCGTCTTTTACATTGTTTTGTCTCGCACAATCTGCAAGAACACTTTCCAAAACTGTTTTTTTATCTTCAAACACAGGATGCTGTGACAAAAAACGAATCACAACATGATTCGCTAACGTTACTTTCCCGACATCCGGTTCTTCAAATCCTGCTACGATTCTAAGCAAAGTAGACTTTCCTGTTCCGTTAATCCCGATAATCCCTACTTTTTCTCCTTCCTGCAAGAAAAAGCTTACGTCATCCAGTGTTTTTTTCACACCATATGACTTACTGATATGTTCCAGTGATAATAAATTCACCTGATACGTCCTCTCATTCTCCACGTGATATGTCAATTAGACTGTCTAAAACCGTAAAATAGTTTTCAAAGGTCTTCCCGCAACATAATGGGTCCTTAATCACAATTCCTTCTGTTCTTAAACCAAGTAAAGAAAATGCCATTGCCATTCTATGGTCTTCATAGGTATCCATGGCTGCTGCTTTCGGCATTCCTCCCTGAATCACCAAATCGTCGCCCTCTTCAAAACAATCAATTCCAACCTTATTTAATTCTGTCACAATGGCTAACATGCGGTTAGACTCCTGCCCTCTGATATGACCCACATTACATATTCTGGTTACGCCTTTTAAGTAAGCTGCCACAGCTGCAAGGGTCATGGTCTGGTCTGAAAAATCATTCATATCCACGGTCACTGCCTCGTACTGCATATCATCTCTACCGGTTACCCGGATTCCAGCTTCTTCCTCGCGTACATCACACCCCATCTGCCTAAACACATCTAATAACTTAATATCTCCCTGCATCGAATCAAAATACACGTTCTTTACAAGGATTGCGCTTCCTGTTAAAAGAGCCATGGCATAAAAATAATCCGCGGCAGACACATCCGGTTCAATTTGATATTCTTTGCATTCATAACTGCTATGGGGTAAAACCAAATAACTATTTCCGTCAAAAACAACCTGACAGCCAAATTGCTCCATCATCTTCTGGGTAATACGCACGTAGGAACCTGTTTTTTTATCGCTTGTCACTGTAATCGTAAGACCTTCCTCAAACAAAGGACCTGACATCATAAGAGCGCTTAAAAACTGGGTACTCTTACTAATATCTATATTAACTTCAGCTTTAACATCCTGTTTTTTCCCGCGTACATGCACCGGAAGATGGTCTTTTTCTCCCAGCCATTCAAATTCAGCCCCCAGAGATGTCAAAGCATCAAACAGTGCCTTCATGGGTCTTTTGGCCATTTGCTCGGAACAACGAATCACCCCATTAACATCATTTAATGCAAGAAAAGCCGTAAGAAAACGGGCTGCTGTCCCTGCGCTGCCAACATAGATTTCAGGTTCCTTATTGGGAATTTTTCCGCCTGTTCCATGAATTACTACTTCTTTTTTTTCTTCATCTATTTGCACATCAAATCCCAAGGACTGCAAACTACTTAAAAAGAATCTGGAATCATCACTGAACAATACACCCTTTAATAAGGTTGTTTCTTTTGCCATAGCGGCCATAAACAAAGCCCGGTTTGTCATGCTTTTAGAACCGGGGACTTCTACCTGGGCGCGAATAGGATTTACAAATGGTCTTACTTTATACTCTGTCATAATTCTGTTGTTTTCTCCAAAAAAAATCAAAATATATTTCAATAATAAGTTTACCTCAGGAAAGTCCTGAGGTAAACAAAATTATTTCATATTAAACTCGAAATACAGAAATTTCATTTTCCAGATGCTCTGCTATCTGGCTTAACTGTTTTGCAGAATCTGCAACTTCGCCTACGATACTTGCCACTTCTGCTGTAGAAGCTGATGTTTCTTCTGTACTTGCAGCATTTTCTTCTGCAATTGCTGACAGGTTCTGAACGATGTCTACAACTCCCGTTCTTGCTCCGTCAAGCTCAGCTGATTTTTCTCGGATGTTTCCAACACCCACAATAGAAGAATCAATTCCATCCATTACTTCCGCAAAGATTGCTCCCGTTTCTGCTACGTGCTCGTTCTGTTTTTCAATAATTTCTTTTAATTCTTTCATGATTTCAACTGCCTGAGCCGAATCATTTAATAATTCATTGATAATCTGATCAATGGTTAATGCAGATTCATTAGACTGTTCAGCCAACTTCTGAATCTGAGTTGCAACAACCGCAAATCCGCGTCCTGCATCACCTGCACGGGCAGCTTCAATAGAAGCATTCAGTGAAAGCAAATTAGTCTCCTCAGCAATTGCAGTAATAAGGTCAATTGCTTCCTTAATCTTAATCGCTGAATCGTTGGTTGTCATGGTCTGTTTATACACTGCTTCAAGACTCTCTCCTGACTGAACACTGATACCCTTAAGGCTATCAAGAATTGCATTTGCCTGCTTTCCTTTATTCAGCATATCCTGAGCACGCTCATTTAATTGTTTTGCTTCTTCATTAGTCTCTTCAATCATGTTACCCATAACGATAACATTGCTTGTTGCCTGCTGGGTCTCATCAGCCTGGGAAGTAGCTCCGGAAGCAATATCCTGAACTGCCTTTTCAACCTGTTCCACAACGCTTGCTGTTTCTTCAGCAGTCTGGCTTAAAACGATGGAAGCTTCATTTAAGGAAGCACTCTGTGTACGGATTGCTCCGACAATTCCAACCAAACCGTCAATTAATCCTGCTGTTGCCCTTCCGATATCACCGATTTCATCTTTACGCTTCTTATCTTTTTCAGAAACAGAAACAGTTAAATTACCCTGTGCCACTTCGTTTAAGGCTGAAATACTGGTCTTCAATCCTTTTGTAAGCTTACTTACAATGATGAGTAACACTACAATGGAAATTGCAAAAATGACAGCTGAGATACCTGCAATAGCAAGGATAATTCCGCTTATTTCATCTTCCACACCCTGCTGTGGTCTTCCGGCAAAAATCATACCGACAGCCTGCTCAGAGCCCTCATTAAAGATAGGAATATAATAAGCAAAGAATGGTTCACCGTTTACATCTACATTCTGTGCAGTATATGTGTTTCCTCCATAGTATACTTTTGATATAACAGTATCACTGGCTTTTGTTCCTACAATATAATTGCCGTTATCATCAAGAACACCGGTAAGAATTCGGGTATCTTTATAGAAAATAGTAAGGTAAATTCCCACTTCTTCTCTTAATTCATCCATCCATCCCTGATACTCAGCGACATCAAAATCCCCCTTACGCAAATGCCCTTCGTAATCCAAAGTGTAGTCGCCATCTGCCGTCATTTCAATAGCATCCCGTAAAGATACAGCACTTGCATCAAGTGCAACCTCGATTTCATGTACAATGGCTTCCTCTGCCTTTATAGCAGTAACAGCCACCACCGCAATAGTTAAAATAACAATCGGTAATAAAGTAATCATCAATAATTTCGTCTTAAGTTTCATACATTTGTCCCTCCAATAATTTTCCTTAGTACCAAATTAATTATCTGTATTCTATTTTATTTTCCTGATAACTGCGCGAGAACTCTTCTCGTTATCTCTTCCACTAACTCCGGCGACACCTCCATTCCAGTTCCTGCCTTAATAGTTCCGGTTCCGTTACCATAATTATCCTTAGGCATTTCCATGTCTGCCGGATGTCTTCCCGGAATTCCCATTTTTCTTCTTACTTCATATAATTTTTCTACAGTAGCCTTGTCAAACTCTTTTGGTCCGCCAAGTGCTCTGGCTTTGTACAATAATTCTGCATAAAACTCCACTGATTCCATCTTATGATAAGCAGTTAACAAATCCTGTCCATAAGTAAGTGCCCCATGACTTTCCAATAACAACGCATCATAATATGGAAGATACTTTTCAATGTTATCCGGAATTTCCATAGTAGACGGAGTTCCGTATTCTGCAATGGGAACACTTCCCAGTGAAATTGTTGCCTCTGGCATAATCTGCTGGGTCAATGGAATTCCTGCAATGGCAAATGCTGTTGCGTAGCTTGGATGTGCGTGAACCACGCTGTTTACATCCGGACGTTTTTCATACACACGCATATGCATCTTAATCTCTGAAGATGGTCTGAAATTACCGTTTGCTTCAATCACATTTCCTTTTTCATCCACCTTACAAATATATTCCGGAGTCATAAATCCTTTGGAAACTCCTGTAGGTGTACACAAAAATTCATGTTCATTTAACTTCACTGAAATATTTCCATCATTGGCAGCAACCATATTTCTATTATAAATTCTCTTGCCAATCTCGCATATCTGTTGTTTAATCTCTAACTCTGTCATACGTTCCTCCGTGTCATATGTTTTTAGTCTTTTATTACATATTACATTATTATAAAAAACCATCACATTTACTGTCAATTAACGAAAAGGGACCAAACATGCTACTTTATTCACTTTCTCACCTGCTTACGGAATCAAATTACGTATTCCGTCACAAATTCTTTTTGCTACCGTTGCATTATTCATAGTATATATGTGAATACCATCTACACCATTTGCAAGCAAATCCACAATCTGATTAATGGCATAAGCCATTCCTGCATCAAATAACGCTTCCTTATTCTCCGCATACTTATCCATTATTTTTTTAAACTTGGGCGGTAAAGATGCTCCGCACAAACTAACCATTCTTTCTATCTGCGCTGCATTAATCACAGGCATAATCCCTGCTTCAATAGGAACATCAATTCCTGCAACTCTTGCCATTTCCACAAAAGAATAGAAATATTCATTGTCAAAAAACAATTGCGAGATTAAATGCCCTGCTCCTGCATCCACTTTTTCCTTTAAGTGTCTGATGTCTTCAATACGGTTCGCACTTTCCAAATGACCTTCCGGATAACATGCACCGCTTACGTCAAATCCGCCTCTGGCACTAATATATTTCACCAAATCTGTAGCATATAAAAACTCTTTCTTAGGTTCAATATCCGGATTCCTGTCGCCACGTAATGCAAGAATATTGTGAATATCGTTTTTTTCCAATTCGTCGAGTAGAATATCGATTTCACTTTTAGCATAATTCAAACAGGTAAGATGCACTACAGGCTCAATTCCGTATTCCTGTTTCATCTTCTTGGCAAGGGCCACCGTCAGATTATTGGTTGCACTGCCGCCGGCACCAAAGGTGATGCTGATAAAGTCCGGTTTTAGTTCCGCAAGCACTTTTAAAGTATCATCAATGCTCTCCAAAGTAGTATCCCGCTTTGGTGGAAAAATTTCAAAAGATAATACCGGTCTTTTTTCATTAAAAATTTGATGTATTCCTTTACTCTGTTCCATTTTTTATCCTATCGGCTTACTTTCTTACGTTTTTTCTTCTTTGCCTCATATAACAAGTCATCGGCCTGGTCAAGCATATCCTTAAGCAATAAATCGCTATTATTAGGGAACTCACAAATTCCCACAGATAGATTCACATAATACGGCTTTCCTGACTCATCATTTAACTCGTCCGTATATTGTTTGATTCTGTCAAGAATAACTTCTCTGATACCTGCATCATCCACAATAGCAAAAGCAGCAAACTCATCGCCGCCGATACGACCATAAACACCAATATCCTTCATAGCTTTTCCAAGGATTTTTGCACTGGATTCAATGGCATAATCACCTTCTTCATGTCCGAATTGGTCGTTAATCTGCTTTAAGTTATCCATATCCGCATAAACTGCTATGTAATACTTATCCTGCCCTACAGAATCCCTCATACGGTGTTCAACCTGTCTGTAGAAGCCTCTACGGTTCAATACGCCTGTTAATTCATCTAACTTAGCCGCCGTTTCAAGCTCCACATTATTCAGCTTTAACTGCTCCATACTCTCTTCTAACATCTTCTGGGTCAACTTCTGCTGCTGGAACAATTGAATGGTTCTTACTGCCGCACTAACCTGATAGGTAAGAAGTTCTACCGAAGTATAGAACTTATACGGAATATTGCAAACCAAAATACCATACTGCATCTCACCACAGTATAAATCTATCACAATATATAATCTCTGATATCTCTCACATAGCTGCGGAATTTTAAACATATCAGCTGTTTTAATTCTTTGCTGCGTTCTTGATACTGCATGTATCTCATCATTCCACGAATACGCCTTTAAAAGAATATTCTCCGGAAGTTCCCATTTATCCTCTTTTCTATGCTTAATGGGTTCCTCAAAAATATATAGGTAACTGTCCGTCACTTCCAACATAATGAGGTTTCTTACTAACTCAGCATAACTTTGCTCCGTATCATTATCAAAAATCAATAAATCACGTGCCAAAATGTTAGTAATGTGGTTAGCATAAAAATGTTTGTTCTTGATTTCAGTAATTTGGGTTGCCTTGTAATCCAAAAACTTTTGGTTCATTTGAGAAATCAATCTGAACAAAAGCATTTGTTCCTTCAAATTCGGGCAATGCTCACAGAAACGACTATAAGCCGTTTCAATAATAAGTTTTAATCTGCTTACGTTAATAAGTTCAAAATTACCTTTATTAACCACCTTTTTAAATGAACTGTATAAAAAGATTACTGTTTCTTCATCCACCGAATTGCCGAAGGTAATTTCAAAGAAATTGCTTAAAAATTCAATATAAAGATTTCTGTTCATCTGTTTTTTTACATCGATATTCAAATCACTGAACAGATAATCCGCAATTTTATTACCAATCATAATCGGATCATCTAATACTGCAAGCTGCCGTACAAAGAAATCAACCTCTGCCTGAGCATCCGTATTAAAGAATCCTACAGATTCTCTTGGCACAAATTCTGAAGGAATCAATTCATGGTGTGGAATATTATCTTTTACTTTATGATAAGCATCCACAATTGCCTGATACCCAAGCATTACCGCATCTGCACGCACTGTAGCAAGAGGAGGATCCATTTCCTTTGCAACCGGGATATCATCAAATCCCAAGACCATGATATCCTGTCCCGGAACGATACCCTTTTTCTTTAATGCCCTATATAAGCCTATTGCCATAGAATCATTGGTACAAATAATGGCATCCAAATCAGAATAACGTTCAATAAGTTCCTTTGCCTCTCCCTCGCAATACTCTGTAGGTTCTGTATATATTACGGCATCGTCCTCAAATGTAAGACCATGTTCTTTGATTGCATCCATTACGATTTTACACCGTTCCACTGCATCATCATTGGTCTTGTATCCGCTTAAAATGCCGAACTTTTTACATTTTTTATGCTGGATCAAATATTCCATTGCCGCATGCAGTCCGGAATAATTATCATACATAATGGATGGGAAATCTCCCTCCTTAGATGCTATGGTAATGATAGGAATCCCTTCAAACTCATTCAAAAACTCACGTTTTCTCTTAGAGTCCACCATATATCCAATGGTTCCGATACCCGCCACGATAATATCAATATCATTCCCCTTTGCATAAGAAAAAAGGGCATTGTACTGATACTCATAACGCTGCCTTGGGTCCGCACTTCTATCTAATTCAAAATACTTACCGGGAATTACAATGATATTGGCTTCCACTTCATCTGCCGCCAAATAAGCTCCCCTTAAAATATCATTACTAAACTGGTCTTCCACATTTGCTATAAATAAAGCAATATTAATTCTGTCACTCATAATGACACCCCATTTCATAAGTCCATCGGTTTCTATTAACCCATTTTTTATGTTTAACACTATTATATACCATAATTACTTTTTCTTCTATCTTTTTTTAGCAAGATAATTGCTTAATTATTTATGTTTTGCTAAAATCATAATATCCGAAGCCATTTCGGACAGATTTATTACTAACATAAAGCGAGGATTACTAAAATGGGTGGCTTTTTTGGCGTAGCTGCGCAGCAGGATTGCGTATTTGATTTATTTTTTGGAATTGATTATCATTCACATCTGGGAACAAGACGTGGCGGTATGGCTGTATATGGTGAAAAAGGTTTCGACCGTGCAATCCATAACATAGAAAATGCTGCATTCAGAACAAAATTTGATAAAGACATGCAAAACATGAAGGGATATTACGGTATCGGATGTATTTCCGATTATGAACCACAACCGTTAATTGTACGTTCTCACCATGGCACTTACGCAATCACAACCGTAAGTAAAATAAATAATACAAACAAGCTTGTGGACTTGCTTTTTGAGAATGGACATTCTCACTTTTTGGAAATGAGCGGTGGCGACATTAATGCAACAGAACTTGTAGCATCCTTAATTAACCAAAAAGAAAACCTCATTGACGGAATCCGTTATGCATTGGAGCAAATTGATGGTTCCCTGTCTCTTTTATTAATGAACCAAAACGGTATCTATGTTGCAAGAGACCTTAAAGGAAGAACCCCTGTTGTCATCGGACGTAAAAATGATGCTTTCTGTGCTTCTTTCGAAAATTATGCCTACAAAAATCTTGGCTACTCAGATTATAAAGAACTGGGTCCCGGAGAAGTTGTTGTCATCACCCCAAAAAACTGTGTGACTTTGGTTCAGCCGGGAACAGATATGAAAATCTGTACTTTCCTATGGGTTTACTATGGATATCCCGCAAGTTCTTACGAAGGTATCAGCGTAGAAAAAATGCGTAATATCTGTGGTCAAAAAATGGCTCGCCGCGATAACGTTCAACCGGATATCGTTGCAGGTGTTCCCGATTCAGGACTTGCTCACGCAATCGGGTATTCCAACGAATCCGGTATCCCGTTTAGCAGACCGTTTATTAAATACACACCAACTTGGGCGCGTTCCTTTATGCCCACCATTCAAAGCCAGAGAAATCTTATTGCGAAGATGAAAATGTTGGCCGTAGACGACTTGATCAAAGATAAAAGTCTTCTTTTAATTGATGATTCCATAGTACGTGGAACACAGTTAAGGGAAACCACAGAATTTCTATATCAAAGCGGCGCACGCGAGGTTCATATCAGACCTGCCTGCCCTCCTCTTTTGTACGGATGTAAATACTTGAATTTTTCACGCTCATCCTCAGAAATGGATTTGATTACAAGACGTGTCATTGCAAGACTCGAAAATGGCAACGTAACCGATGAAATATTATCAGAATATGCTAACCCTGAATCAGAAAAATACGAGATCATGGTAGAAGAGATCCGTAAGGAATTAAACTTCACTTCTCTTCGTTTCAACCGCCTTGATGATATGTTAGATTCTGTAGGAATAGACAAGTGCAAGCTCTGTACTTACTGTTGGGATGGAAAAGAGTAGTAAAACATCAATAATTATTATCGTATTTTTCTTTTGTCACTTATTGTAGAATTATAGAATAAGCGTATTGTGCTTGTAAAAAGGGAAAAATATGAGGAGGTACTCTCTATGGAGGATACAAAAATAACAACCCCCGATGACGTAATGGATACTATGACTGACAGTGACACTTTAATCGACGGACTTGCAGAGATTGACGAAATGAATCCCGAACTCAATGCGGATTCAATTTCTTCCTCTGACGAAATTATCGCCGAACTTGAACAGTCTCTTTCTGACTCCGGCGAATCTTCCAATGAGGATTCCGATACCCCGATGAAAGCAAAAAAAGAAAAAAAAGCGAAACCGGTAAAGGAAAAGAAAGAAAAGCCTGTAAAAGAGAAAAAGGAAAAACCGTTGAAAGAGAAAAAAGAAAAACCGGTAAAGGAAAAGAAGGAAAAAGTGAAAACTGTGGATGGTAGAAAACACAGTATTCAAACTAAAATTCTTCTGATGATTCTTCCTGTTCAGGCCATTTTACTGATTACCGTAATCTTCTTTGCCGTTAAGCAGATAGGCGTTCAAAATGATGCCAAGGAGTTATATTATGATAAGCTGTATCGCATTAATTCAACTCTTACTTCTGTTGAAAACGACTTTAGCCAGGCAAGTTATTTGGAATCTCAGGTTTACTATGGTGATGGCTCCAACAAGACCGCTTTAGTAACCCAGTACACAGAAAAAGTGAATTCAATTCTTGCTTCTATTGATGAGATTACAGCTTATGCATCAAGCGATAAATACCTTTACGAAGAATACACCTTAGAAGGCAGCTCCGATACATTCTATAGTATTCTTTCAGAGTTTACGCTCTCTTTCAGCAGATGGCAAAAGACATATAACCCTGAAACCGGAATGGGTAATTTCGAACAAAAAGCCGGTACCTTTGAAAAAACAATTGCAAATTTAGATACCATCAAAGAGATTGTATCTACGTACACAGAAGAAGAACGTGCCGACATGGAATCTTCTACTCTTGTAACATTAATTATTACAATTGTTATAATACTGGCATTATTAGTTTCATTAACAATCTATGCACTGAAAAACGCATTTTATATCACAAGAAATATTAAACGGGCTACTTCTCTTATGAACCAGCTTGCCTCCAAGGATTTATCCATGGATATTAAAACCCTTGATACCGGTGATGAAATTGCAATTTTGTCTAATTCGGCAAAAACCGTACAGGATTCGTTCCGCGAGATTATCAGTGTATTAAATACTTCTTCAGAGCAGCTTACGCTTTCCAGCGAGAACATGCGTAACATTACAGAAGACGCTTCCAATAATATGACCAACATTCAGGAAGCCAACTCCGAACTTGCTACTACTGCTTATCACCAGGCAGCTGATACTGAAAAGATTGCCGGCGAAATCGGAGAATTATCCGAATTAATGCATACAAGTACTGCAAGCACCGAAACCCTTACCCATACAAGTTCTGAGATTACACTCATTACCCGGGACGGTAAGGAAACCATTGAACGGCTTACTGAAATTACTACAGAGAGTATGGAAGCATTCCAGAAGATTTTCGATGTTATTGAAAACATTACTTCAAGTGCAAAACATATTAACAAAGCCAGCAATTTAATTTCTTCCATTGCATCACAGACCAATCTTCTGTCCTTGAATGCAAGTATTGAAGCTTCAAGAGCCGGGGAAGCAGGCCGTGGATTCGCAGTTGTTGCTACTGAAATCAGAGCATTGGCTGAACAGTCAGCTGAATCTGCTAAGACAATTAACAAGATGTTGGAAGAATTACACATCAATACAACAAAGGCAACAGAACAGAGTGAACGTGTTCAGGATTGTGTAAACAGACAAAATGAAAGCGTATTAGAAACTCAGAATAAATTTGATGCCATTGTTCAGTCTATCCAGACTGTTGATAGCGAGATTATCAGTTTGAAGCAGGTAAATCAGGAATTAGGCGAAAAATGTATTATTGTTTCTGACTTAGTATCCGGCTTAAGTGCAACTGCCGAAGAAAATGCTGCTACCTCCGAGGAACTTGCTGCAACAACCGATACTGTTGCTTCAAGCGTAAGTACAATCCGTGACAGTGGCGTTGAAATTCATCGTTCTTCCGAAGAATTGAGCGGTATTATTAAACAGTTCAAATTAGACTAATGAAAATAAAACTTCTTGACTTTTACTTTATAAAGAGTTATATTGTCACTAGTTAAAAACAAAACTAACAAAACCTTTGATCAGGAGAAGTAACCTTTTCGAACATTCTCAGAGAGCCGCTGCTGGTGGAAACGCGGTAATGGAACAATTGGCGAATGGACCTGTGAGGGCAAGCTGAAATCGTCATTCAGATGAGATTAGGTAAGACGTGACTGCACGTTACAGCAGAACATGTATGTTCGTACATGAATGAGTGCATTCGTAAGAATGAAGTTAGGTGGCACCGCAGAAGTTATTACTCCTGTCCTATCGTAAGATATGGCAGGAGTTTTTTGTGCAAGAAGTTAACCGGGCGGAATACTCTTCTCGCAAAATTGTCATATACAACACTACCTTCCGCCAGAAAGGAAATGATTATGAACAAAGAAATCCCTTACAAAATTTATTTAGAAGAAAACGAGATGCCAAAGCAGTGGTATAATGTCCGTGCAGATATGAAACAGAAACCTGCTCCTCTGTTAAATCCGAAAACATTAAAACCAAGCACTGTTGACGAATTATCACAAGTTTTCTGTAGAGAGCTTGCAATTCAGGAAATTGATGATACAACACCATATTTTGACATCCCCGAAGATATCTTAAATTTCTATAAGATGTATCGTCCTTCTCCTCTTACCAGAGCTTATTGCCTTGAAGAAAAGCTTCAGACTCCGGCTCACATTTATTACAAATTTGAAGGAAATAACACTTCAGGAAGCCACAAATTAAACTCTGCCATCGCTCAGGCTTTTTATGCCAAGAAACAGGGGTTAAAAGGTGTTACCACTGAAACAGGTGCCGGCCAATGGGGAACAGCTCTTTCCATGGCATGCTCTTATCTTGACTTAGACTGCCAGGTATATATGGTAAAATGCTCTTATGAGATGAAGCCTTTCCGTCGTGAAGTTATGAGAACCTTTGGTGCTAATGTTACACCATCTCCTTCCATGTTAACAAATGTAGGAAGACAAATTAATGCAGAATTCCCGGGTACAAACGGAAGTCTCGGATGCGCTATTTCAGAAGCAGTAGAAGCTGCTACCTCACAGGATGGTTACCGCTATGTATTAGGTTCTGTTCTTTCTCAGGTAATGTTACATCAGTCAATCATCGGTCTTGAAACCAAGGCTGCACTTGATAAATACGGCGTAAAAGCTGATATTATCATCGGTTGTGCCGGTGGCGGTTCTAATTTAGGTGGTTTGATTGCTCCATTTGCCGGTGAAATGTTAAGAGGTGAAGCTGATTATAAACTGATTGCGGTTGAACCTGCTTCATGTCCTACCCTTACACGAGGCGTATATACATATGACTACTGTGATACCGGAAAGGTATGCCCACTTGCTAAAATGTACACATTAGGAAGCGGATTCATGCCATCTGCCAGCCATTCAGGCGGATTAAGATATCACGGAATGAGTTCTGTTGTATCAGAGTTATATCACCAGGGATTAATGGAAGCCAGAAGCGTTGAACAGACAGAAGTATTCAAAGCTGCTGAAACCTTTGCAAGAATTGAAGGTATTCTTCCTGCTCCTGAAAGCAGCCACGCTATCAAGGTTGCAATCGATGAAGCATTAAAATGCAAAGAAACAGGCGAAGCTAAAAACATCGTATTCGGTCTTACCGGTACAGGTTACTTTGATATGTACGCTTATCAGGCATACAATGATGGAAAGATGTCAGATTACATTCCTACTGACGAAGAACTTGCAAAAGCAATTAATGCAATTCCAAAATTTGATGTTTAAATCGTGGCTTATGCATAGCCTTTGTATTATATAGGCACACAGGTTCTGTTAGTTTTTAGTCATGCATCACTGATTCCCTAGGGTTTATATATTACAGATAACTCCACCAGACCCCACAAAATTAGAAAAGCGGGGTCTAGTTTTCTATTTTCCTTCTATATACCCTTTTCGCACATGATTTTATGAAAATACTTGCATTTTTAGCACTATGCGGGGTCTCAGCATTTTATTTTGCTTGTACAGACCCCGCTCTTTGTTTTGCACCGATCTAAGTAGGTGCTCCATGACATCCGGTGGATGTCAGTTTTTCGCCGACCGGACCGGAACTCTTGTAGCTGTCATCGAGTCCAATAAAAAAACCCATCCGAATGGATGAGTTTTTTATTGAAGCGCGAGACGGCGCACAAGGTCCGGTGGACCTTGGTTTTGCGCCGACCGGAGCGAAGCGGAGACCTTGAACCCATGCATTTATGCATGGGTTCGTGAGCACTCGTGCTCACAAAAAATAAGAACCGGTCTTTCGACCGATTCTTATTTTTTCTAAGCGCGAGACGGGACTCGAACCCGCGACCCTCTCCTTGGCAAGGAGATGCTCCACCACTGAGCCACTCGCGCATGTAAAGGTTGTTCACCTGTCACAACCTTTACTAGATTATCATAAGCTTTCTATTCTGTCAACGCTTTTTTCACAGATTTATCCTATACATTTGAAATCCTTTTCGATAAATACCGGAACTCCCAATTCCTCATTGGATAAAGTCACATAGTCTGCTCTTTCTTTCACCGTCTGTCTGGCATTTTCAACCGCAACTGCCACGTCACAAGCTTCAAACAACGGGATGTCATTCAGATTATCTCCAAATCCAACCACACGTTTTGGACTTAAGATTTCAATCAAGCGCTTTACACCATTTTCCTTGGATGCATTTGCATCTGATATTTCCAAATACCACAACTCTTCTGCATAAATATCCTTATAATAGGAAATATGCAAATCACTGCACTTTGATAAGCGCTCATAGACCGGTTGTAATTTCTCTTCTGTATTCAAAAGAGACATATAGATTACTTGGGTCTGACACAATACTTCCAAACTCTCAACTTTACGGAAATACTTATTATACTTTAATACTCTCTCATCATGAAATTCCTGCATCTGTGGTGTTGCAAGCTCTTCATAGCATGGAATCAACTCACCATCCTCAATGGTATAAATAAATCCTGTCACATTACATTCCCGCATCACTTGAAAACACAGTTTCACAGCTTCCTTGGAAATATTGACTGCTTCCATACACTTTCCTTCCACAGGATCATACAACATAACTCCATTCATATGAACCTCAGGATACTTCCGGTTAAGAGCAGTAAGCATTCTATCCACCGTTGCATATGTCCTTGCCGTAGCAACGGAAAAACACATGCCCCGTGCAATCAATTCATTCAATCGATAAGCGGCCTCACCTTCAAGTTCCGCTTTTGAATTTAATAAGGTTCCGTCCAAATCAGATATGTAAAGAGTATCTATCTGTTCCATCCTAACATCCTTTCAATCCGTTTCCTATACAATTACGACTGAAGGCGTCCGTATACCTTACTTCCCGCTGTCATCAAAAGGGCATATAATGCAACTGCCAAAAGAACCATAATGACAGTTACCACCACAACAAAATTGACAATGTTGATAACCTTATATAACCAAAGAGCATATAAAAGAAGAGGAACAAGCCATAATGCAAATGAACCAAACATAGCAACTACAGTACTTCCACTCTGCTTAATCGCAATCGCCTCTGTATCCCAGTTAAACTTAGGCATATACAGATTAATAATTAATCCTAACAGCGCGCACACATAATTAGCAGCCACCGGTAACACAAGCATTATCACACAATCCGTAATGGTAACATCAAAACAACAAATTGCAGCAATAGCTCCCAAAACAATAGGAGGCATGGTAATTACCACATGAAGATTTAATTTGGCAAGTAAAAAGTCTTTCGCTTTAATCGGGAAAGACTTGGATATCCACAACGTTTTTCCCTCAATAGAGATAGATGGTGCTGTAATAATATTCAATGTCGCTAACATCGTTAGCATTGCTGCCACAATAACACCCACCATCTTATTAACTCCCGGGATACCCGAAATCAAAACAACCAAATCATCGCGTTTAATTATCATGGCAATAATTGCCACTAAATTGAATAAAACACCAAGCCCTGCATTTAACATATATGTAGGGGATGAAACAAAGTGACGTAATTCTTTTTTTAATAAGGCAGCTTTTAAATTACTAACCACAAGACTCTTCTCACGGTACACACGCTTTGCAACACCTTTTTTAGTAGTCGCCGCCTTAATAAATGTAGCTGACAACACTGCATATACAATCCCAAATACTACAGCAAAAATTGCTATAACATACAATGTCTCTAACAGATTTCCCTCTGCAATACCATTACCAATCCAATAAACAGGCAACGCTACCGCTTTTATCTTCGCTGCTATTATGGTGCCGTTATTCACTAACATCTGCATATATTCCATAATTCCTGTATAGAAGTAAAAATATGCAAATAAAAATGCACACGAAAAGATCATTGTAAATATGTTCTTATTTCTAATCTTAGAACCGATGATTGCTAACAGGCCGCCTAAAATACTGGACAGTGCCAAAGAAAACAACGGTAATAATAAAGAAATAAGTATGGTCATGACTACGCTTATCACCTCAAGTCCTATATTCATACCATATACAACCATAGCAGGAACCACTACCAACAGTTCAAAAGCCAAATTGATTACATAAAGACTAATCATACGGCTTCCCAAAATCGCTCCCGGCGGGATTGGCATAGCTAACAGCAACTCATTATCCTTGGCTTCATATAATTGAGAGTAGGTCATAAAAACACTACTGATAAACATAAGCGCAAATGCAAAAATCGCCATAAAAGTAAAGTATAGCCAATCAATTCCAAATGTATGGAATGGCACTGCCATCATATCAAAATAGAAACCAAACAAAAATCCCAGAACTCCAATAACATAAACTGCCAACAGCGCAATCAGTATCTTCATAATAAGGGAATTCTTTTTCTTCTTTTCCTTCTTTTTCTTAGACCCTCTGAACATGGTGGAAAACATCCCCTGCAAGCGGGCTTTCACCAATATTTTAAGCATCCTGTTCTCCCTCCAATTCCAAGAATACACTCTCAAGAGAGGAGTCGCCTTTTACTTCATCCATTCCGCCTGATACCACAAGCTTACCTTCTTTGATAATAGCAACCTTGTCACATAACTTTTCTGCCACTTCCAACACATGGGTAGAAAAGAATATAGCTCCGCCATTGTCACATATATTTCTCATAATCAATTTAAGAGAATGTGCCGCTTTCGGGTCAAGTCCCACAAATGGTTCATCCATAATAATCAATTTAGGGGTATGTATCAACGCACTGATAATGGCAAGCTTTTGCTTCATACCATGAGAATATGCACTAATGGGCTGCGCAAGATCCTCGGTCAAGCCGAAGGTATCTGCATACTCTGCAATTCTCTTTTCCCTGTCCTCTTTCGATACCCCAAAAACATCTGCTACAAAATTCAAATATTTAATACCGGACATAAAATCATATAAGTCCGGATTGTCCGGAATATATGCTAACATTTGCTTACATTCCAACGGCTTTTCTTTTACCGGAATACCGTCAATCCAAATGTCTCCTTCATCAAAATTCAAAAGACCGCAACATGCTTTTATCGTAGTTGTTTTACCGGCGCCGTTATGACCGATAAATGCATAAATCTCACCGGCTCCAATTTCCAGTGAAAGGTCATCTACCGCCTTCTTATCGCCATATTTTTTGGTCAAATGACTAATCTTTAACATGAATCCTCCTATCCGGAAGCATTCTGCTTCCTTCCCCTATGTTTTTTCACATCTTAAATTCTATTCTGAGATAAAAAAGATGTCAACTATTTACTTTTTCGAAAACAAATCCTTCTGCCGACTTAGATAATTCCTCTAACAGTTCTTTCTCATTCATATCTTTTAATTCTCTGGCACTTTGCCACTCAATATGAACCTTCCATTCCGGATATCCTTCAAAATACTCCTTAACAATGCGATAATATTCATCTTCCGAAATATCATTACCTGCAAAATCCTTATGGGCCGCTTTTACACCTTTATCTGTTTCCACTTCTGTTCTGCTCGCCAAATATTCATGGCTAATCTGATTCTCCGAAACACTCATAACTCCAATTGTTATATAATATGTGTTTTCATCCTGCTTTAAATAGTCTGTCACAATATAATGATGAATTCCATCCGAATCAATAAATACCCGTTCCAAGTCAATCAAAATGTCAGGCTGGGTTTTCTCTTGTTCTGTAGGATTATGCATTTTTACAATGCCATCCAGCTCTTTATTTACTTCATAAAAGAAGTTATGACTATAAGAGCCACTGCCTCCCATATCGGAAATAATAATTTCCAACCTTCCGTTTTCGTCCAGATCAGTTATGGCATATTCATAGGTTTCATTCTCATACTCTGCAGGCAAATACCAAATATCTTTGTTGTTTGCAATTATACTGACTTGCTTTAAATATTCTTTTTTATCAGTTTCAGAAACGTCTTCCGGGACATTCTGATCAACTTCCTCATGTATCACATTCCCGTTAGGACTATTGTTTTCCCCATCACTCTGCGGTTCTTTTTTATTGCCACATCCCCACATAGTACCAAGTAATATTATCATCAAACAACATATCGTTTTTTTCCATTTTAGTTTCATATGTTCCTCCAAAGAATTCTTTATTACATATTATTCGTAAAAAGAAAAAAACTATTCATATATTGTTTATTGCATATCTTCCATCTTAAAACGGATAGAGTAACAGGTATCTTCTTCTGTTTCCGCATACATTATTTCATATCCCAATGGTAAATAGCCGGTATACTCTACATCACATGAAATATTCACACCATATAACTCTTTATGGTAATCCTCATATGGATAATGAATTATATCGATAAGCGCATTAAAATCACGTATCGGCAGAATACCGCACTCGTCTTTAGCAAATACATATGCCAATATCAGCACGCGCCTCACGTCCGCATAAGCGGGTGCGCGTCCGGTTCCATTTTCAATGATTGTTTCAAAACTGATGCTCTTAATAATTCCATTTTCAACCACATACTCAAGATGCGGAACGTCTTTACTTCTATCTAAATACGGTCTGCTTCCATTATCTTGTACAACCCATTCACCTTCATCATTAAGCCGTCCTAAATCATCTATTCCATAGAATGTCGCAAGGCGATTATAGTTATCACTGAATTTTTCAACGGTTAACTCTCCTTTATGTCTTGGCAAAGCAGTCTGAAAAATAGAAAAAATCATTAAAGCACCCAACACAAACCATGCAGCTATATGCGCTACGATTCTCCATTTTTTCTTATCCTTTAAGACTAATTCAGAATCATATTCCCAGTCTAGTGTTTTTCCTTCCTTTACTGCTTCATAGCTTTTTAACTGCATAATCAAAGAAAGGATAGGAATACTTCCACCCATTCCCCAAATGATTACACCAAATGTTCTGCTCCTTGCCTCTTGACAGGAAAGCTTTTCTCCGTCTCTTCCCTGAACCGTAATTCCGAAAATCCATTTACCCGGTGTTGTTTTAAACCAATGCAGTAAAAATGGTTCTATCACATACATTAACACTAATACTGCAAATGTATCAATGACTTCCCACCCTATACTTCTTTCCAACACATTTTCATTTAAAAACACCAATATAAATAGATCAAAGATAAATGAATAAATCACGATATCCAGACTTCTGGCAAAATATCTTCTCCACGGAATTTTTAAACTCATTTTCTAATCCCCCTTAATGAATAACAGGCATATCCCATCCCCACAGGATATGCCTGTAACTTTTACTCAGCGTAATGTGTATTTACATACTTCATAATGTCTTCACGTTCTTCAAACATTCGACAACCTACAATGAACTGACCTTCATTATCTGTTACACGGATAATACATCCTTCCAATTCCTTCACGGAATCTATTTCACAGTTGTTGATAGCAACTTTTACGTTTTGTCCTTTACCAACTAATAAAGCCTTGTCATAAGAAGCAAAGGCAAATCCGCCCGCAGAAATATTTAACATTTTTCCGTTAACGGTAATTCCACTCTTCTCTAAAGCTATGGTACAGGTATTCTTAATCGGCATACGTGGATGTTTTCTTCTGTTTACTACCTTAGGATGTGTTTCCACGGTTGCTGTATATGTACCGTTTTTATTAGCATGAAGCTTCACATGATTCCAGATATATAACTCATTATCTACAACAACACTCAGAGAGTATTTTGCTCCTTTTTCTACATGGACTGCTCCAACCAGCAAGTTAAATGTAACAGTATCTTCTGAAGTAGCCGTAACGCGACCTTTCAGTTCTTTCTTATCAGAGCCTTCCTCTATGCCAAGTGATAAAAACATACCTTCTGTTATGTCTTTAACACCCATGAATCCGCCTTCACCAAGCTCTTCTACAAGCTTACCCACAACCTCTTCAATATGAATAACGTTAGCAGAAGTTTCTTCGTATTTGCTTCTCATAACTTTTGAGTTCTCGTCTGCATCTATGATACTCTCTGTCATAAGGTGCATAACCTCTGTAACCTGTTGCATGTTAGCAACCATGTTCTTATTAGATTCTTCCACTTCCTGCATTGCAGAATCCACAACCTGAACATTATCACCAAGCTTAATGGAGTCTTCCGTAATACTGTTAACACTTTCATTAACCTGCATAACTTTTTCAAGTGTAAGATTAATTAACTCAAGCGTCTTAGAAATAGAGGACATCATCTTATCAGAAGTATCTTCCAAATGAGTAAGTGCTTCCATAATACTGGTTGATGAATCTTTGGTTCCTGTACTTAAATTTCTGATTTCATCTGCAACTACAGCAAAACCTTTACCTGCCTCACCTGCTCTTGCGGCTTCAATAGAAGCATTTAATGCAAGTAAGTTGGTCTGGCTTGTAATCTTTTCAATGGTTCCGGTTTCTTCTTTAACCATGTTAAATTCAGTCTTAAATTCTTTTAAGATTTCTTCTACTTCTGCAGAAAGGTCTGCCATTTCCGTAGTTGACTTAACTACCTCTTCAAGCTGTTCAGAGCTTGCCTTTGCATTTGTCACTGACTGTTGCATTAAGCCTACAATTTCCTGAATCAGTGTTGCCGCATTTTCAACCTGTTTATCAATCTTCTGAGTCATTTCAAGTGAAGAAGTTGTAGCTTCCTGTAATGTTTCATTATTGGCAGTAAGCTTATTCATACTCTTAACAACGCTATCTGCGCTATCCTTATTTTCATCAGAAAGCTCACGTACTACCGTTACCCCATCCACAATAGAATTACTTGCTTCTTTTACAGATTCAATGGTCTGAACCACCTTATCAAGGTTTCCCTGCACTGAACCAAGTAATGCATTTTCAGAGCTTCTAAGATAAATCAAAGCCAATAGGAATGCACTATACATCAATATAGTTACTGCAACCATAATCTCTACATCCGCTAAAAATCTGTGGTTATCCTGATTTGTATTAAAGATATACACCGCGTACGCTATAATAACGGCAATATTTAGCCCTTCAATACGAAGAAGTAGCTTATGATCCTTATATAAAATTAACAAAGCAGCAATCGGAAACACGTAACTGAATGTAAGCAGCGACTCACATGTAAATAAAGAAAAAGCGAAAAAAACACCATAGCCGGCACACATAATCTCACGGTACCATCTGGAATCCTCTCCCCTCAGTTTCAACAAAAGATAACCTGCAATCAAAGGTCCCCATGCCAATGCCATAAAAATACCATAATATCCCCATGTTCTGGCTCCTTTGGTAACCTCTAAAAGGTATGCAACTGTAAACACAATATTAACAATAAACCACACTCTTTGCACATATCTGTTAGCAAGCGCTTTAAAATGTTTTTCATTATATTCCATATTCATTCTTCCTTTCTCTGAATAATTATGTATATTTAGTTTATTTTACCACTAATCCATACATATTGCACCTATTTTCGACATATTTCGCCAAGAAAGTAAAAAACACATTATCTTTATTACTGCCAAGAATTTTCCACACTTTTTAATTGTCAATATTTTCTTGTAATCACTGCAGGTAAATGGTAAGATAAGATAAATTATTTTGATGGAGGTTATTCATTTTGAACCATAACAAGCATCGTTCCGAAGAATCTGTTGAAGATTACCTTGAAACAATACTGGTATTGTCTAAGAGAATATCCAATGTCCGTTCCATTGACATTGCCAATGAGCTATCCTATTCCAAACCCAGTGTCAGTGTAGCCATGAAGCATTTGCGTGAGAATCAGTATATATCCATTTCAGAAGAAGGATTCATTACATTAACACCTGAAGGAAGAGATATAGCAGAAGCTGTTTATGAACGTCACTCTCTCCTCACCGAATGGTTGATTCACATAGGTGTTGAACCTTCCGTTGCAAAAACTGATGCCTGCAAAATGGAACATGATATAAGTCCTGAAAGTTTTGATGCAATAAAAAAGCACATTTTATCAGTTTTAAATCGATAGTGCAAAAATGGCAGCACCTACGTGCTGCCATTTTTTTAGTCCATTTTTCCTCTACGCATGTCAATATAGTCAATTAACATCTTTACCGTATCATCAATTCCAAGTTTGCTGCTGTTTACAGAAATATCATAGTTTCTGGAATCTCCCCATTTCCCTTCACAGTGACTGTTGTGATAACGCTTTCTCTTAAAGTCCTTTTCGTCCATAAGCTTTATTGCTGCGCTTTCCTTTAAGTTATATCTTTCCATTACACGTTTAACTTTACAATTTCTGTCACCCAAAACGAATATGGAAACCATAGTCTTAAACTCTCGCAGTACATGCTCACTACATCTGCCAACAATCACAAAAGAATCACCTTTTACAGCCTTTTTTTTCAGATAATCAAACTGTAAATATGCAAGATTTTCCTCCGGTGAATTACTTAAGCCACGGATTCTTCTGGTAATAATAGGTTTCTTTTCCTTTTCATCATATTCCTTCAGTTCTTCATAATTGAGATTTCTCTCAAGAGCAACCTCTTCCATCAAATGATGATCAATAAACTGAATGTCATAATGTTTCGCCAACGCTTCAGCTATCACATGACCGCCACTTCCAAACTCACGTCCTACTGAAATAATTAATTGTGAACCCATCTTTTTCCTCCCTTTTACTTACAAATATCTCAAATAAATAACTACCATGGAAATAAGAATAACAATCAATGTTGCCGGAACCATCTTCTTACAATAGGTTCCCCATTTGATGACATAACCCTCTCTTGCTGCTGTTGCAATACCAACAACATTTGCAGAAGCTCCGATTGGAGTAGCACTACCACCGATATCCGTTCCCATTGCAAGTGTCCATGACAGAACCTCTAAATCCACTCCGAAGGTTACAGATAAACTCTTAATAATCGGAATCATAGTTGTTGCAAATGGAATATTATCGACAAATGCACTTGCAATTGCTGATAACCAGATAATAATAGCAATCATAACCATTGTATTACCACCGCTAATTTTGCCGATAAAACCTGCCATTACCTCTAACACACCGGTCTGCTCTAATCCGCCGATAACTACAAATAATCCGATAAAGAAGGACAATGTTTTGTAGTCCACTTTCTTCATCAGTTCTAAAGCACCCTTACCTGCTGCAATCAATGTAACAATTGCAACAAAAACTCCGATAGTAGCCACTGTTAAACCAGTCTGTGCATGGGTAATTAACAGCACAATTGTAACGCCGAAAATCATACAACTGATTATAAATCCTTTTTTGTTGGTAATTGCTGACTCAGGGCTTGGTAAAGTCGCAAAATCTACGCTTTCTCCGGTTTTTACTGCCAAATCCTTACGATACACAAAATAGAAATACAATAACACTACCACAGTGGATACTGCAGCAATTAATCCCGTATTGGTAATAAAATCCGCAAAAGAATATCCTAATGAAGTTCCGATAATAATGTTTGGTGGATCACCACACATAGTAGCCGAACCGCCAAGATTTGCACAGAACACTTCAGCAAGAATCATTGGAATCGGATTAAATTTCAACAAACGTGACAGCTCAATAGTTACTGCTGCAAGAAACAGAATAACTGTGATACTGTCAATAAACATTGCTAATATAGTAGATAATACCATAAAAGTGATAAAGATGGGAATTACTTTGTATTTAACCATTTTGGCAATTCTCATACATAACCATCTGAAAAATCCCACCTTGGCCATACCTTCTACCATTACCATCATACCAAAAATAAATATGATTGTTTCCCAGTTAATACCGCTTGCCGATTCTGCGGCTTCACCGGAATGATACCAAAATCCCGAATTAAAAATAGAATGAACATTCAGTGTTTCCACTACTGCGTCCATGCTCTGCATACCTACTCCAAATACAAACACTAAAGTAAGTGCAGCACATACCAATGAAATAATATGTCTTTCCACAATCTCTGTAACAATGAAAATAAACATTGCTACGAAAATAATTGTTGCAAATATTGATGCCATTTTCTCTTCCTCTTCTTATGAAATAATAATATTAATAGTATGTAATCGTATTAAACACGTTTTTTTCCGTCTTCATTATGGATATAGTTTAACACCTCAGACTGACCGTACAATTTAGGCAGATTTATCTCCCATTCTGCACATAAGACCTCTTGTGATATTTCCACCGATGGAACCGTATATGCCATTGCCGAATACATTCTCAACTGCTTATACTCTATCTTCTTATGTTCCATCCGATCCACAACGGAAGAATGATACATACCAATGGAATCCGTAACCGCATCATCACATTCCTCTATAGTCTGAATCACACACTCATTAGTATTATACGCAAACAAGGAATGCATTTTGTCTTTTTCAAAATACATTCCCGCCATAATTAATATGAATGTTAAAATCGCCAAAACTTTCGATTTATGCTTCTCGCACATCTCAATCACTTCCGATTAAATACAGACTATGTAGCTTGCTACCCCCGCTCGCCTTGCACATTATAGCACAACCTTTTTTAAGAATCCAGCCTAATTTTTTTGAATTTATCCTAAATGAGGACAGGGGGCCGCACATTCGTGCACCCCCTGTTTGAATTCCCCTTAAATCTCTATGAAATCTATGATAAATTATGACTTTGTAGCTATTCCTGATGACAGTTGCACTCACCCTGTTCTTTTGAATGTCCACCACAATTTCCAGAACAACTACCACCCGCCGGACAACCGATACATTTTACGCCGCTCTTCTTTGCTCTTACGATGTAAATTATTGCTGCCGCAATAATGATTAGTACAATTCCCAAAACCAAAAAATCCGTTCCTGTCATACTGTCATCCCCTTCTAAATACTAGCTTATTTTTTTAATTCATGCTCTGCTTTAAACTTCTTGTTGCTTCTAATAATGATTGCTACAAGAATTGCTGCCATCACGAGAACCGCAATAAGTCCCGGAGCAAATCCTTTACCAAGGCCGGCACCTGTTACAAGGCTACCAATCTGGTATACAAGAAATGCTACTGTATAACCGGTTCCAAGCTGAAGAGCGATACCTCCCCATAGCCATTTCTTATCCTGCATTTCTGAATTCATAGCACCAAGTGCAGCAAAACAAGGTGGTGAGTATAAGTTAAACATAAGGTATGCTAAAGCAGCAACCTTTGTAATACCCATAGCTACCGCGACTTCATTTGCTCCTCCCATTAGTGCAAGTTCTTCTGTATCAATGAAGTCTGTTAATGCATAACATACAGCTAATGTACCAACAACGTTTTCTTTTGCAATAAAACCTGTAACTGCTGCCGCTGCAAGCTGCCAAGCCGCAACACCTACGATTGGAAGTAAGATGACGCCAATTGGTGAAGCAATGCTTGCAAGAATGGATGTATCTTCCATTCCTTCTGCTACAGTCTCTAATTTCCAGTTAAATGTCTGCATAATCTGAACGACTGCGTTACATACAAGAATAATGGTTCCGGCTTTGATAATATAAGCCTTACCGCGGGAGCACATAGAACAGAATGCTCTCCATAAGCTTGGAGCCTTATATTCAGGAAGCTCAATAATGAAGAATGACTTTCTGTATTTATATCCTGTAATCTTCTTAACAAGTAATGCGCCTAAGAGAATTAAAAGGATACCAACAAAGTACATTACAGGTCCCACCCATGGAGCATCTGCAAAGAATGCGCCTGCAAATAATGCAATAACAGGAAGCTTAGCACCGCATGGCATAAACGGTGTTAACATTGCTGTGGTTCTACGTTCTCTTTCATTACGGATTGTACGACAAGCCATAATACCGGGGATTGCACAACCTGTACCAATTACCATAGGGATAACTGATTTACCGGAAAGACCTACTCTTTTGAAAATAGGATCAAGTACAACTGTTGCACGGGCCATATATCCGCAATCTTCTAATAACGCGATTAAGAAATACATAACCATTACAAGCGGAAGGAAACCAACTACAGCACCAACGCCACCAATAATACCATCCACTAACAACGAATATACGAAATCAGAGGTCTTGCCTTCAAGAAGTCCGCCAACCCATTCCTGGAAAGTTTCGATATAGCCTACTAACCAGTCAGCAATCCATGTTCCTACGGTAGACTGTGATATGTAAAATACTAAGAACATTACCACTGCAAAAATTGGAATGCCGATCAATTTGTTTGTTAGGATTTCATCTAACTTATCCTGTTTGTTCTTCTCCTTAGTAAGCACTTTTCGTGTCTCAACTTCTTTTACCACGCCGTTTACAAAATCGAAACGCGCTCTATCGGCAGCCATAACAGCTGACTTATCCTGTAAATCTACATCGCCCTGTTCATATGGAGCCACCTGAACATTGCCAACTAAGGAAACCGCCTTTTCCACCACTTCTTTTAATCCGTCATTGGATGTGGAAACAGTCTCAACCACAGGGCATCCTAATTTTTCAGATAATAAAGAAACGTTGATATCCGTCTCTTTCTTTTCATTAATATCACTCTTGTTCAAAGCTACTACAACAGGAATACCAAGTTCTAATAACTGTGTCGTAAAAAATAAGCTACGGCTTAAGTTAGTTGCGTCCACGATGTTAATGATTGCATCAGAATTTTCATTCTTAATATAAGTACTTGTAACGCTTTCTTCCGATGTAAACGGAGACATTGAATATGCACCCGGCAGGTCTACTGCTACAAGTGTTTCTTCTCCCTCGTAATAACTTTTTTTAATTGGACTTTCTTTTTTTTCTACTGTTACACCTGCCCAGTTTCCGACTTTTTCATTTCTGCCGGTTAAAGCATTGTACATCGTAGTCTTTCCACTGTTTGGATTTCCCGCCAATGCGATTCTCATAATTTCCTCCATTCCGAAACCATCGTTAGTTTCAACTAACTTGTTGTGATAAAAAATAGTGATTTCCATCACTATTTTATTTTTATATAGAAATAGCTCTTGCCAATTCCTTATCAATGTTATATCTGGCATCCTTAATAGAAACCACACATCCACCCTTTAAATGGGAAATAACGGTTATTGGTTCACCACTGTAACATCCCAAAGAAAACAAGAAAGCATTAAGTTCATCATCGTCTGTTACAATCTCTTTAATAATATACTCTGTTCCTTCAACTGCTTCTGCTAAATTCATATCTGCCTCCAACTACTGCCTGCATATAAGCCTGCATACGCATCTTAAGAATTTCCGTATTTTACCATTTATTTTGGGTTAGATGCCTCTAACCGATTCTGAGTTTAATATATTATATGCACTTTGTCAACAAATATTTTTATTTTTTAAACAATATTTTTCACTGAATTCTGCATTGATTTCTGCAATCTCTTTTTTACCTTCTATATAATCATGGTACATATCCCAGAGATCAATATCACAATCATGGATACCGTCATCAGCCGGTATCCATTCTTTGATAATTGCAATTCGTTCAGATTTCGTTGTATCTTTAATCAGTGTACTTTTCATTAAACTTCTCCTATCGTGATTCTAAATGAAAATGTAAACTCGTTCTCATTAAGCTGATACTGTGGTGCAAGCCTTGGTCCGCAACTGTTAGAGCCAACACCGCTTTGGGCATAATCTACACACAAAACAGTATATGACGATTCCTCCAATTCATAATTATGACGCTTCATTGCCAATTCCTCTTGTGTATAAACAGATGCATTAAAAGAAAATGGCTTTCTGCTGACAATTCCTAATATCCGGTTAGCATCAGACAGCTTCACATAATCGCAATCATAATGACTTCCGTTCTCCTGCGGGCGAAGATAGTCTTCATGTAGCTCCTTAACAGTGTTTTCAAAAACTCCATGATAGGAAGACTGATGCTTATCTACATAACTTTCATTCGGTCCCATACCACAGTAAGTTACCTGCTGCATATTCTTAGGTAAGAACATTCGCACTCCGAATCGTGGAAGATATGGGAACACCGGGTTCTTATTTACCTTTAATGCAACATCTATTGCACCGGTTGCCTGAATTGTCCATATAGCTTCGACCGTCAGTACCGGCTGCATGTACAAAGCTCCCAGTGCCAACTCACTTTCAACAGTAACAAAACTTTTTGTCACCTTTATCTTTGAACTATACGCTCTCGGGGTAACTCTGTCATACTGTGCATGCTTCCATTGATGTCTGATTTCATTATCATTATCTACATATGCCCGGTTTATATTGTATTCCATTGGTTTTACTAATATAGATTGATGATTGTATACCATATCAGTAAAAAGACCACTGTGTTTATGGTAGGTATAGCGGAATTCATCTGTACTGATAACGTATTCTTTATCAGTTTCTTCTATATGGAATGAAACGTCTTTGGCATCATTTTCTCTTTCATATACTTTTTTAACTGTCTGGTTCACAGGACTTGGATTATCCAAAGCCACCTCATCAAATCCTAAGATATGGCCACTCTTTAACAGCGGTGTTTCTTCTTTTAACCTGTAGATAAGTTTCAGATAGCATTTTCCTGCTGCCGGAATATTCACTTTCATAGGAACCGCTTTTGCTTCATGGGCAGGAATATCTAAACAGAATTGTGGGACACTGCCGTTTTCTACCGTCTTACCATCCACAGTTACCTCATAATCAATGGTTAAATAATCCTTTAGATTCACAAAATCCATATAGTTTTTAAGAATAACTTCACCTGCTGTTTCATTATAGGAAACAACTCTTACCGGACGTTGTACATTCTTAAATTCCATAAGTCCTGTATGCGGTCTTCTGTCAGGGTACACAAGTCCGTCCATGCAGAAGTTACTGTCATGAGGATATTCCTCATGGTCTCCACCATAGGCATATTTCTTTTTCCCATCCTCTGTATCGCCTAAATAGATTCCATGATCACACCACTCCCAAACAAAACCACCGCAAGCCTTATCATAGGTCTGAATTACATTGAAGTAATCTTCTAAATCTCCGGGACCGTTACCCATGGCATGACAGTATTCGCAAAGAATAAATGGTTTCCTGCCATCCTCTTTTAGATATTTTGTCATATCTTCTATAGAAGGGTACATTCTGCTGTATAAATCCAGATTACTGTAATCATATTTTCTTTTATCCGATACATAAAGGGCACTTTCATAGTGAGTAAGGCGGGTATTGTCAAACTCCTTAGTCCACTTTAATGCTGCCTCAAAGGTGCATCCGTAAGCGCACTCATTCCCCATGGACCAAATAACAACGCTGGGGCGGTTCTTATCTCTTTCTACACAAAGTCTGGTTCTGTCAACCGTTGCCTCTGTCCAGTCCGGATTATCTGCAATCACCTGATTCCAAAGTTTTATCTTTTCTGACCAGGGCATATCTCCGGCGTACTCTTCTCCTGCCCCGTGGCTTTCATTATCAGCTTCATCAATGACATAGAATCCCAACCTGTCATAAAGACGGTAATATGCAGGAGCATTGGGATAATGACTGGTACGGATAGCATTCACATTATGCTCTTTCATCACACGTAAATCCGTCATAATCTGATCATAGCTGATTACAAAGCCTGTGACCGGGTCACTGTCATGACGGTTTACACCATGGAATTTGATTTTTTGTCCGTTAATATAAACAACGGAATCTTCAATATGAATCTCACGGATTCCCACTTGGTCTGTAATGACCTCACCTGCGGTTTCCAATGTCAAACCATATAAATAAGGATTCTCTGCATTCCAATATATTGCATCGTCAAGCTCAAATGCTACTTTTCCGTCTTCAACCAATTTGCTGGCAATCTTTACGCCGTCCGCATCATAGATGGTTGCAATAACCGGAAGCTCTTTATCATAATAAGTTACATCAATTTCGATTTTTCCGGCCGTATACTCCTTTGCGGGATATGCCTTGGTAAAATAATCAAACACAAATTGTTTAGGTCTTTTTAAAAGATATACGTCTCTGAAGATACCACTCATGCGGAATTTATCCTGGTCTTCCATGTAACTTCCGTCACACCATTTAAGCACCAGAACCGCCAGGATATTATTTCCTTCTCTAAGCTTATCGGTTACATCAAACTCAGCCGTTGCATGGGACACCTGACTGTAGCCTACAAAAATGCCATTCAGCCATACATAATAGCAGGAATCCACACCCTCAAAGTTTAAAAATACCTTTGGAGCATTTTCGTTTTTTACATATTCAAATTCACAAATATACTCGCCACACGGGTTCTTGTGAGGTACATAAGGCGGGTCTAACGGAAACGGATAGCGTACATTGGTATATTGATGATAATCATATCCGTACGTCTGCCACATTCCCGGCACCATAACCGTATCGAATGCCGAAATATCATACCCTTCCCTATAGAATTCCTCTGTCACATCATAGATGCTTTCAAAATAACGGTATTTCCATTTTCCGTTTAAAAGCTGCACTCTGTCAGAGTATTCCTTTTCCTTGCTTAAGTCTGTAATTTTCTTAGAAGAAGGAACATAGTATGCTCTGTTTGGCATAGTGTTTACATGCAAAATCTGCAGGTTCTCATAATATTTTTCTACAATCATACCATTACTCCGTCTATTCTTATTTTATATAATAAACATAAATGTATGCTTATTGTACCATATTGTAATCAATAACGCATCACAATTACTCTGCTGTAGAGTCATTCTCTCATTTATATATCATTGTTTTTATTCTTCTATCAGTTAGTTGCATTCAGGCTCAAAAAAACTCTATATTCCACTTTTCATCCTACAGGTATTTGATGTACAATAAAAGAGAGGAAATCTTGTGAAAAGGAGGATGACACAGTGAAAAATAAAATCATAACAATCAGCCGTGAATTCGGAAGCGGCGGACGTGAGTTAGGAAAGAGAATGGCCGACATACTAGGCTATTCCTACTATGACCGCGAAACCGTAACAGAAATTGCCAAGAGAATGAAAAAGGATGAAACCTATGTTTCAACAGCTTTTGAAAAAGGTGTTTTCCTTGGAGTTCCCATTCATTACAATCAAACGCTTGCCTACGTTTCCCCTCAAGAGCAGGATAAAATCGATTTGTTTGTTGAGACTAAAAATCTTTTGACTGAGTTTGCTGAAAAAGGGAACTGTATTATTGTCGGAAGGGCTGCGGGAATTTTTTTGCATGAGTATCAACCATTCAATATTTTCGTCTATGCAGATATGGCGCATCGTGTACAACGATGTTTAGAACGTACCCACGAATATGAAACTTATACCAAAGAAGAACTTGAAGATAAAATCCGCCGGATTGATAAGGACCGCGCCAACTATTATGGCCTTGTATCCAAAAAACCATGGGGTGACAAAAGCGGATATCACCTGTGCATAAATACCGGTGGAAGAGAAATCAAGCAGCTCGCCCCAATGGTTGCGACCTATGCAAAAGAGTGGTTTACAACCCCTCTATAAGCGCCTGTTTCCGATACCTGCATATATGCAGCTTAAAAGCGGTAGGAACCTATTCGTTCCTACCGCTATCTGTTTTACTTAATATTTCGCCGAAATATCGTTATACATTCTTTTCAGTTCCTGATCTATCAGCTTGCAGGTCGTCCTATTATAATGAATATCTGTGACATCCCAAAGTATTGGACACATATCACGCTTTAAGATAGCTTCGCACACAGAAGATAAAAATAATCTTACGGAAGCTAATTCTTTATTTTTGGTCGGACAACCATATTCACCAAAGATTACCGGAATTCCATTTTTTACATAGGTTGATTCCATAATATCCATCAGACGGTTTAACTCTGCATAATCCTCTTCTGTACCCCATGTACTACGGAGTTTTCCCCATTCTGCATCCTCCTCAAGAAGTGCAAACACTGCCGGTGTATAGTAATGAACGGAAACCGCACAACGATTTACAGGATCTGTAGGCATTTTAAAAAGTGGATCACATGTCAATTCAATATCTGTAAAATAACCTGAAATCAGCAAATGGCGAACTTCATTATTTCCACCTGATGCTCTTATGGTATCCACAAAAGTCTGATTAATATCATTTAATATACCAAATGCCGTATCTTTTCCCGTGGTAGTTCCTCCCCATCGGTTCCAGATGCTGTCCCAACCACCTTCTTCATTTAAAGCTTCAAAAATCAAATGGTCGTCATAATCTCTGAACGCGTCGGCAATCTGTTCCCAAACACGCACATAAGCTTTCATACAGTTATCTTTATCCGTTGCAAAATTAGCAAAAAAACCATCTTCGTCATGATGAATGTTTATAATAACATAGAGGTCCGCTTCCAAAGCCCACTCTACTACTTCACGGACAGCCTCAACATACTCCTTGCTTAAAGTATAATCTGCCGACATTAAATTCATCCAATGAACCGGAACTCGCAAAGTATCAAATCCCTCATTTGCATAGCCCTGTATGATTTCTTTCGTAATAATAGGACTTCCCCATGCAGTCTCATAAGCCTGTACAGTACCTGACGGATATCCGCCGGCACCCCATTGCTCAATCCAATCGCCACAAGATTCAAAGGTATTTCCCAGATTAATACCTATTCCCATATCATCCACAAGTTCCATGGTTGTAATATCACGCATACCGGAATATTTTGATACATCGATACCCGGTTCCTCTATACTTGGTTCTGTGGGAGCCGGTTCTGTGGGTTTCTCAACACTTGGCTCTTCCGGAGCCGGTTCTGTGGGTTCTTCGGTACTTGGTTCTGTGGAGGCCGGTTCTGTGGGTTCTTCAGTACTTGACTCATTGGTATCTACAACCGTGTCGGATGGTACATCCGTCACTGCAGTATCAGCAGATACTGCTTCCTCCTTTTTACCGCAAGCCATTGTACTAATAACCAGTACAAGCATTAGAATAATACTTACCAGACGCATTTTCTTCCTGTTCATATACATACCCCCTCCTTCTTATATCAACTTTTCGATAATCTTAGCTGCCACTTTCTCTGAGTACTCCGATTCTCCCTCCGGATAATTAAAGCCAAAACCATCACTATCATAACGTGGAAATACATGAAAGTGGGCATGACCAAAGTCGCAATACTTACCGCCGTTTTGCATCATGCTATAACCTTCATTGCCATAGATTTCTCTATGTGCGACTACCACTTTCTTTGCCACACGCATAACACCGGCAATCATATCATCCGGCAATTTATCTAACGAATCTACATGCAACTTAGGTACAATAAGTACGTGTCCCTCACGAATCGGTTCAATATCCAAAAAGGATATTACCTTATCGTCCTCATATACAATATGGGCAGGTACTTGTTTATTAATAATCTGACAAAATACACACATGCTCTATTCCTCCAGCAACGCAATCATTTTATCTGCTACTGCTATAATCTCCTCCATAGCCACATCTGCAAACAATGTTCTTAAGGACTTCATAAGCGGAATGCATTGCTCCGGAAGCTTACATTCTTCCAGTTTTTCCATGGCCGCATCAGCCGTATCCAAATCAAAAGCTTCCATGGAATCCTTGATTCCCTGAAGATACATAATCATCTCTTCTTTGGAAACTTCCTTCTTTTCCCTTTCCTTCATTTGCGAAAAAGAAGATAACCATTTTTTGTATTCCTTATAATGTGCAAGAACCCCAGGTGTTTCCTTCTCAATTTCTTCAACACTGTTTGCATTACCGAGTGTTTCCAAATGCCGGAATTCATCAGATAGCTCCAAAGCCCCTATGAGTCTTGAAGTGCTCTTCAAAGCATGCACTTCGATAGTAAATTCCCTGATTCTTCCTTCTTTCAGATATTGTTCAATACTTTGTGACTTAGTATCAATCAAATCGCAATAATCACCCAAAAGCCTAAAAAGCATCTTTTCATTTCCGGCATTTTTAAGTCCTTCAGTAACATCAATTCCCTGAATCACCAATCCATCCGATGCCGTTTCTGCATTGTTTGCATCAGCCGATTTTAAAGAAGCTTCACCGCTTTCTAATAACTCTTTTGGCAACCATTCTCTAATCACTCTGCAAATCTCATTCATTTGAATTGGTTTTGACACAAATCCGTTCATCCCTGCATCAAAAAACAATTGTTGGGCTTCTTTCATCGCATTCGCCGTAAGTGCAATCACAGGAAGTTTCCTATAATATTCACCTTCCATTTTACGCAAACGTCTTGTTGCTTCCACACCGTCCATAACAGGCATCATGTGATCCATGAATACTAAATCATATTTTTTTGCTTGAATCATAGAAAGTGCTGTCTTACCATTTCCTGCAATATCAATCTGCATCTGTAACGGCTCTAATAAACCTAGTGCCACTTTTTGATTTAACTCATTATCATCTACCACTAAAACCTTAGCCTCAGAGGCGGTAAAATCCGTAATATCCTCTTTAGCCTTAATCTCACATGCCATTTCTTCCGATACCGGTTGTTGGTAGATTGTAAAAAAGAATTCACTGCCTTTGCCATATTCACTTTTTACTTCAAGCTTTCCGCCCATCATTTCCACAAAATGACGGGAAATAGTAAGACCAAGGCCTGTACCTTCTTTTCCTTTGTTTTTTAAGGAATCTACCTGTGTAAAGGCGCCAAATAACTTAGCTAAATCCTCTTTTTTAATTCCCTGTCCGGTATCCGATACAGATACAAACACACAGATTCTGCCATCTTCCATTGTCTGAGCCCGCAAGGCTATCCTTACTTGACCGCTTTCTGTGAATTTAACCGCATTGTTGGCAAGATTAATAATAATCTGCCTGATACGCAGACCATCTCCATACAGAAGCTCCGGTACGCTTTCATCTATCTCACACAAAAACTGAACCGGCTTATCACCAATACGGCTCTTTACGATAATTTCTATATCTTCAAGTATGGGGCGTAAGGCATAAACCTCATCCACCAGTTCCATCTTGCCCGCTTCAATCTTAGAAATATCCAAAATGTCGTTGATAATGGTAACAAGTGCGTTCCCCGAACTCTTAATATGATTTAAATATTCCCGCTGCTCATCTGTAAGATTGCCCCTTAACAGAATTTCTGTCATTCCTACAATTGCATTCATAGGGGTACGGATTTCATGGGACATATTGGCAAGAAAACGTTCCTCTGCAACCTTTGCCGAAATTGCCTGTTGTTCATTTTTTTCTGTTGTAAGCAAATCTTGTCCAGCTTTAACGATAGCTGTTATAAGCAAAAACAGTAACCCTATTGCCAAAACAGTTCCTAAAGAAATAGGAATTTGCACATAATATAGTCCAATTTCTACAATGGCTGAGAATAACAATCCTAAAACGCCAATTCCCACCACACCATATTCTTTACGTTTCTTTTTGAACAGGTCAAAAACAATGGTCCCTACAATACTGATTAAGGTAAATATCATACCAATATGTATGAAAGGAAGCTGTTGTGTAAACTGCACTACATCAAAAACCTGTAATACTGTCCCCAAAACAAAGATTGCTATCGCATACAATAGTGGAAAACCATAAATTGTTTTGTACCTGTTTTTCTGTATACCATTCATATATAACACTAAAGGAATTGGAATCAACATTAAACTCCAGTAAGTGATATTCGTAAATACTGATACATTATGAATAATCAACTGTCTGAATTCCGTTTCGGACAACATCCATAACGCACATAAAAAGATAGACCAAGCCAAATAGGTTAATTCCAGTGTCCTCTTATAAATAAACTTCATAACGGCGCATACAATAATGCAAAAAAGGCTTAACAGCAACAAACAAAATGCCACCATTGTTTTTGGCAAAGCGTCTTTTATGATTTGAAACCATATGTTTGCCTGCTCTCCGATATATACTGTTTGTATTTTTCCTGTATACTTTGAATCACTGACAAATTCATAGGTTAATTCTTTTCCGGCATCTTCTTGTTCCAGCTTTAAAAACAAATATCGAAAAGGACTGTTTGTTCCGAAAAATCGCGATTTTTCCGTATTGTATTGTACTCTTATTTCCCCGTTCACATAGATATTTACATCCTGCCATTTGGTACGAAAGCACAAGTATTCTCCATTTCCGATTTCCATAGGTAACAGAGTAGAAATTCTAAGGACTTCTCCTTTCCCTGCCTCAATCTGCCCCGGTACGTCTATCGGTGTCTTTTCTCCGTCTGCATGAATCTGATACCAATCCGTGTCAAACTCTCTGTAACCAGCCGACATATCCTCTTTTTCTGATGGTAACACCAAACTTCCTATCCCCAAAAAAGCGATGCACAAAGCCAAACTCCACCACAAAACACTGGGTACCTTTTTTATGAACTTGCTCATGATTCTTTCTTTTGTTTTATCCTTCATAGCATCCCCCACAAAAAACTATATTACAACCCGATTACGTCCTGCTTCTTTCCCCTTGTACAGGTTGTTGTCTGCCTGCTGTAAAAGTTCTTTTATCTTACTATTCATACCACCTTCTGCAAGTCCGAAGGTCATGGTAATTTTAAGTATTTGTTCCTCATAAGGAATTTCCATATTGCGAATTTCATCCAATAGAGTTTCCGTTTCCTTACGTGCTTTTTCCAAATCTGTACAATCATATAAAAAGAGAAACTCTTCACCGCCCCATCTGGCCACAAAGCCTTTCCCGGTCATATGTTTCTTTAACACATCTGCAACCTGCTTTAATACAACATCTCCGCATTCATGACCGTAGGTATCATTAACAGACTTAAAAAAGTCAATATCGCCAATTGCGACAACAAACCGTGTCCCGTGAGCATCCGCCTGCGCTTGGGTTTCTTTCAACCGTTTATCAGCAAATCGTCTGTTATTCAGTTCTGTTAACGTATCCTGTTCCACCAGAGTACGAAGGGAACGTTGCATATAAAGTGCAGAATACCCCATGGCGCTCAATTCATCATTTCTATGTAGGACAACCGGATCCAGCTCTTCCCAGAGATTTCCCTTAGACACACTGGAAAGAAAAGTACGTATTTTTTGTAATGCATACAGGATTTTTTCTGTATGTGATGAAACTACTATACTGACAATGCCCACACCACATAATACAATCACTAAAATTGGAAGTACCGCCTGCCGTACAGCCGCCTTTACTTCTGTACAGGGTTTTCCCGCATACACCATTCCCGTCACGCTTCCGTCCGCGTTGAACAACGGAGCATAGTAGGCAAAATACTGTACTTCATTAATAATGGTATTTGTATAAAAATGTGGTTTTCCTTTATCTAAGACATCTTCTTTAATCCGATAGTTTGCTGCAGTTCCTACAATACGTGTGCCGTTATCATCATGGATGGTAGTTAATACACGTATGTCCTGAAAGAAAAGTGTAATATCAATCTGCGTTTCTTCTTTTAGTCTGTCGATGATACTAAAATCAGATGTTAATTTCGTATTTCCCTTCATTACATCAATATCTTCATTCTCTACAACCTGATAATCCCCCGGATAAAGCAAATCATAGGTCATAGCAACTGCGTTAGCGATATTCTTTAACTCGGTATTAACCGCTTTATGCATGGCAGCTTTTACCGCCTGATAACTGAATATAGAAATCACCACCCCCAGTAACACAAGCGGTACTACACTCATTGCCCGTAATGAACGTGCTAACCTACCTTTATCCTTTTGCTTCTTCATTCTTTTCCTCCAAAACAGATATATTCTTTGCTGTTCAGTAAACCCTTTATAGCTTCTTATTATTGCTGTTTATCATTATGTTTGATTGAAACCGATATTTGCCTTTTCCATGTCCGGTTACGGGCACAATTACATTACTATCAATCAATAACTTTATTAACTTAGAGGCTCCGGACGGTTTTAATCCGGTAATCTCTTCTACCATCGTTCTACCAAAATATTCTTCTTTTCCACACTTTGAAAACAGTCCTAATGCATGATTTATTGTCTTTTCTGAAATCATGTCCGAAAAAGAAAATAATTTATTTCGAATGTCCACTTTTGAACCTTCAATGTCCACTTTTTTTAACATTCCACTGATATGCATCCCTTATCTCTTTTACTTGGTTCCGATTGCTTCATATACTCTTTAAAAGGATCTTGGTTCATTCATTCACCCCTGCGCACCATTCTATTCTCTAATAAAATTGTACATCTGTTCTGGTTTTGTTTCAATCTTATTTTTCTTGTTTCCTAACACCCCTATTAAATATCATTTTGCATACAGTCCTTCCTTTAATCTTCTCTGTGCCTCTGCCAGTTGTAATGTTTCTTTTACATGTAAGCTCATACATCCGGACTGCTGTCCGCTTCGTTATCTGCGATTAAAACTATTGTTGCTTTCATATATTTACACCCCTTTTCACAAGTTCAACTAGCTGCTCAAGCTTCATTTCACCTAACTCTTGCTTGTCAATCTCCGCATCTCTTTGTCGTACAGACACAGACTTATTATTTTGCTCGTTTTCACCTACAATAACCATATATGGAACTTTATCCATTCTCGCTTCTCGAATCTTATATCCCAGTTTTTCGCTCCTGTTATCCACTTCCACACGTATATCATTCTCATTAAGATATTCTGCTACTTTCTTCGCATAGTCATTATACTTATCAGACACAGGAAGAACCTTAACCTGAACCGGCGCAATCCATGACGGAAACTTTCCCGCAAAATGCTCAATTAAAATACCAATGAAGCGTTCAATGGAACCAAACACTACTCTATGCAACATAATTGGACGATGCTTTTCTCCGTCTGCGCCAATATAATCAATATCAAATCTCTGCGGAAGTTGGAAATCAAGCTGAATCGTTCCGCATTGCCACGTTCTGCCAATGGAATCCTTTAAGTGAAAATCAAGCTTCGGTCCATAGAAGGCCCCATCTCCTTCATTTATTACATAGGATTTCCCCATATCCTGCACTGCTTCTTCAAGCGCCCTCGTAGCCAAATCCCAATCCTCATCACTACCAATGGAATGCTCAGGTCTCGTCGATAATTCAATCTCATAGGAAAATCCAAACTTCTGATATACCTCATCAATCAATCTCATGACTCCCTGTATTTCATCCATTACCTGATCTTCTCTCATGATAATATGTGCATCGTCCTGCGTAAAAGAACGTACTCGCATAAGCCCATGAAGCGTGCCGGATTTTTCATTACGATGTACAAGTCCCAATTCTCCTATTCTCATAGGCAACTCTTTATATGACCTTGGTTCTTGTTTATACACAAGCATCCCCCCGGGACAACTCATAGGTTTAATTGCATAATCATCATCATCAACCTTAAGGGAATACATGATATCCTTATAAAACTCCCAATGACCTGACGTTTCCCACAAGCTTCTATCCAACATAATTGGCGTAGATATTTCCACATATCCATCTCTACGGTGAATTTTTCTCCAGTAATCAATCAGAAGATTCTTAAGCACCATTCCCTTTGGCAAAAATACGGGCAATCCCGGACCCTCATCAAAAATCGTAAATATTCCAAGTTCCTTTCCAAGCTTCCTATGATCTCTTGCTTTTGCCTCTTCCACCATGTGCAAATATTCCCCTAACTGGGATGCTTTTGGAAAAGATATTCCATAAATTCTTGTAAGCATTGGATTCTTTTCATCACCTCTCCAATAGGCACCTGCTACTGACAAAAGCTTGATAGCCTTAATCACGCATACATTAGAAACATGTGGTCCCGCACAAAACTCCTCATATTCTCCCTGCTTGTAAAAACTAATCCGCTCTGAAGCATCCAGTTCTTCAATCAATTCAAGCTTATAGTTTTCACCTGCATTTTTCATAAAGCTAAGTGCCTCTTCTTTTGACTTTTCAGAAACCTGTAAAGAAAGAGATTCCTTCACTATCTTTCGCATTTCGTCTTCAATTGCTTTCAAATGCTCCTCAGAAAATGAAGATGAAAACTCAAAATCGTAATAAAATCCATTTTCGATTGCCGGTCCAATAGCGCATTTCGTATCCGGATACAAACGTTTTACCGCTTGTGCCAACACATGCGCACTTGTATGCCAAAAAGCCTTTTTCCCCTCCTGTTCTTCAAAATTCACTTCTACAATTTCTCCATTTTTTCGTAGAACCCTCATAATCTGTTGCTCCTTTCATTTTAAGTTATTCTATTTGGCAACAACATAAGAAAAGCACCCATAAGACCACAATTAAATAGTCTTAAGGGTGCATTTAGCACGGTTCCACCTTAACTTTTCACTTCAGATTCCATCAAATCCTATCCTCTAACGCAGGCATACGGTAACACTTACTAGCTTCAGTATTACAGCTCTGGAATGGTTTTCGTCTACCTTCCGCATAAATAGCTTCCACCAAATGCTATTCTCTCTGGATGTTTCCACATAAACTACTCTTTTCCGTCATCGCTTTTCTTATGTTATTGTAGGGATGTTATCATAAGTTTATTGCATTGTCAACTTACAAATTGTATGCCGTATGACTGTCTCTACCCGTTAAACAGATATTTGGATTCGGTCATTACCCTTGCCTCTCTACGGCCATCACAAAAAGAAACTCCCACCGAAGTGGGAGCTACCGATGGATTGCCAAATCCACCATAACTGAATCAATTTTACCGATCAATCGCCAGATTGACCACATCTGTAGATTTGATTCTACATTATATTATATGAAAAGTCAACGAAAAATATCTATTGCTTTTTCATATATTCTATTTTACCTTGCAATGATTTAATGGTGTTTTCCTTTGACTTAATTGTACTAGATAAACCAAGCGCATTCAAGAGTTTTCTATCTATTTCTTGTATCTCCTGCTTGAGCATACAAACCTTACTATTTACTATTCTTTCTTTACCTACGGTCTTTATCTGCCCTAAATCCACGCTTCCAACTAAAAATTTATTCGCACCTTTCTCATCTTTATACGGGTAAGTTCCAGTAATCGGAACCTGAATATCCGGAATCGTCAAAGCACTAGATGAAATAATAGCGCATGTAAATACCGGTGACTTGAAATTATATGCATCCGATTGTAATACAACAACCGGACGAAGTTTATTTTCCTCGCTACCTACATTCTCCCCTAAATCCACAAAATAAACTTCTCCTCTCTTCACAGTCCATTTTCTCTGATACTGTTTTCCTGTAGAATAATACAATTTTTGCGCATTCCATCTACTGATACGCTGAGCCTTTGTCATTACTACTTTTTCTTCTGGTGTCATATTGCCACTACCTCCAATTTATGCCACAGGCTGTGGCACAATTACTAATACATTATTTATCAGCTACGTTATCTCCCTTGTCATTCTCTCTCTTCTTATCCGCCAACTTCTCTATTTCAATCTTATATGCCATCAACCGTAAAAGATACTGTGGAACCCTTCTATTCCCTAATTCCCAATCTGTTTCCGTCATATATGGAATTTCAAAGTACTCACAAAATTCTTTCCGATTCATACCGGTACTTTCTCTTAATTTTCTTAATTCGTCTTTTGCTTCCATAGTTCACCTCTTTATGCATTGCATAAATTGATTGTATAACTTATATTATCTACCGTCAACACCCCATTTCCTACAAAAAATAACCCCCGGTAAAAAAATGCTTTTCACCGAGGTTTTATCCAATTTAAAATTTAATTTCCTTGATTACATCATCCGGTTTTTGCGCGGGTAACTAGACGAGCTCAGACTCTTGCATATGCATTTACCGACTACCGCAATCATCGTGACAAAAGACACACCGTCTCCACATGTGAATCATTGTCCAAACGTAGCTTCATATCTTCCTTAATAATCGGAAGTTTAAACTCCATGGACTTAATCCACTGTCCGTTTGCTTGTCGCTCTTCATAAACCTGTACATTATCAAGCAACACCTTCATGAATCATGACATGATCCTAATCCATATCTATCTGGAAAATAAATAAAATTATAAATAATATCTTTATTTATACTATTACTTCTATCAAATCCATAGTAAATATCAAAAATTCTACAAGCCATCTCCTTTTGTGCTATTGCTGGATTATATCCACCTGTTTTCTGACTTCAACAGCACTTCTTATATCACCATATGCTGTGATTTTACCACCAAACATTCCTTGTTTTGTCATATAACCATCAAGTGCATGCCCAAGTTCATGCACAATAAGGCTGTTGTGATCAGTTCCTAATGGATGGAATTTTAATGAAACATCATCTGCATAATTCTTTACAAGGTCGTCAAAATTCTTAAAAGCACCATGTGCGACTATTTTCCCTTGCAACGCATAACAACCTGCAAGCGCATTGCCATAAACACCATCAAAGTCAAACTGTGTCAAATGTCCCCTTAATTCAGGATATTTGTTTAACACAACTTTATAAGATTTGTGTTGAACGATGCACCATTTTTGGTGGGTCATTCAGGATACCTGCTCCAAATTTTATAGTCTTTTACAACGGCTCAGAGGCTCAACCGGAATATTTAGAGTTGAAATTGTCGGATGCCTATGAAACTCCGGTTAAGAATCCTTCACTTGAATTAAAGGTTATTCAATTAAATATTAATGCCGGATATAACAAAGAACTGATGAACCGTTGCCGCACTTTACAGGAATATTCTCTATATATTGCAAAAGTCAGAAAATATGCGAAAAAGAAACCATTAAAAGAAGCCGTCGAACAGGCAGTTACAGAATGTATCAAAGATGGTATTCTCTCTCAATTTCTTACACGATACAGAGCGGAGGCAATCAGTATGAGTATTTTTGAATATGATGAAGAAAAAGAATTGGCATTGATACGCCGGGATGAACGAAGTATTGGAATGGAAGAAGGTATTTCTACTGGCATTACTGCTTTTATTTCCCTCTGTGAGGACTTAAAACTGTCCCAAGAGGAAACCCTGTCTAAACTTATGGAGAAATTCAGCTTATCCGAGCAGGAAGCCCTGCATTACCTGCATAAGCAAAATCCTGTATAAGCAAAATCCTGCATAAGCAAAATCCTGCATGGGGAAAATATATTTTCCCCATGCAGGATTTCTTATTCCAAATCTTCCCTGCCGAACATGGATGCCACCTTAAGTGGTCCGTACCATTCGCAGTCATAAATCATTTCTGTTCCTGCAGGTATCGTTACCTTAAACTTTTCTCCTTCATATGCGTATATAAATACCAAGTCAACGTCTTTTCTCTGCATCAGTTCTTCTAACTGCTTTGCGCTAAAGGAATGCCACACTGTTGCATCAATTTCCACGCTTGCACCGCTTTCTGCTTCACTGATGTCCTTAAGCATCCGGGCGTAGTCATCTTTAAAGTCCGCTACCCATGCAGGTAAGGGAGCAACAACAGGGGCGGCTTCCGTGCATTTTTCTATATAAATCTTAGCATCAATTATATATTGCTCCCCCTCCTGCCGTGTATTTACTTCTATCTTCGTTACTACATACGTTGCATCTACTGCCCATTCATAGTGATTGTTCCCTATAGCAGTACCCTGTGTTTCTACGTTATCAACATATACTAAATATTCAATTATATCATACCTGTGACTAATATAATGAACCAAAACATCTCCCGGATACAAGATAGTTCCCTCTTCTGCACGTGGTTCATGTTCAATGTCGCCTGCAAGACAAAAATAATACGTAGTACCATCTGCCGCAGTGGCAGTTATCCCGTTACCCACAAACATGCCTGCTATCAGTGTGAATACCAACAAACCGGTCAATATGCGGTTTCTTTTCCCGCAATGTTTCATAATGTATTTCTCCTTTACACGATATTTATTACATCATATGAGAAATTTATTTTACTGTATTTCTGTTTCCAAATCTTCCCTGCCGAACATGGATGCCACCTTAAGCGGTCCGTACCAATCGCAGTCATAAGTCATTTCTGTTCCTGCAGGTATTGTTACCTTAAACATGTCTCCTTCATATGCATATGTAAATACCAAGTCAACGTCTTTTCTCTGCATCAGTTCTTCTAACTGCTTTGCGCTAAAGGAATGCCATACTGTTGCATCAATTTCCACGCTTGCACCGCTTTCTGCTTCACTGATGTCCTTAAGCATCCGGGCATAATCCTCTTTAAAGTCCGCTACCCATGCAGGTAAGGGAGCGGCTTCGGTGCATGTTTCCAAATAAATCTTAGCCTCAGTAACATTGCGCGAACCCACTACACTTTCATTTTTTTTCTATCTTCGTTACTACATACGTTGTATCTACTGCCCATTCATAGTGACCATTCCCTATAGCAGTACCCTGTGTTTCTACGTTATCAACATATACTAAATATTCAAGTTTAGTCGACCCATCATCCTCAATATTATGAACCAAAACATCTCCCGGATACAGGATAGTTCCC
>JAFTPP010000035.1 GCA_017463255.1 Lachnospiraceae bacterium | reverse complement strand
CAGAGCAGGATAGTTTCCTGCAATGCGGTTTAACTGTTGCTGCAGCTGACGGACCTTGTCACCGGAAGCCCCAATGGTTAAGTTGTAACCCGGCCATGAGGAGGGAACACCGGAAATGACGTCGGCAGTATTGATATACATGTCATTGCCAAAGTAATAACGGATGATTTCAATGGCAGAGTAGCCTTCATCGCCCAGATACTTGGAGCCCCATTGACTCAAGCCGGAACAGGTAACCCTCTGACCATCACAATAAGAGGTGAAAATAGGCTGTCTGACACCGGGGCGGGAAAGGTAATTGGGAAAGATGGAATCCACCAGTCTGTCAATATTTTCATAGGTATTACGTCCGTAAATCCACTTCTGGTCGTAGGCGGTAGAGCTGGTGATGGTAAAGTTGTAGCCTTGGTTTCTGTAGAGAGAACCCAATGGTTTTATGTAATAAGCCAAAGCAGTTTATATATAGGGAACTAAGAATTATTGTAGGGGAGCAGAAATACAAGACGAAGGGACAAGCCTATGAGGTGGTAGGGCTGTAAGAATATAGAGAGCACTGGTTCATAAACAGCCGGTGCTCTTTCAAGTTTACTGTTGCTTACAGCATTTCGCACAACCAGATAGTATATAATTCCGTCTATTCCGTCAGCAGCCAAAACAATCCCATTCTGATACAATCCTCCCACTTGAAAGCAAGTAGCTTTTAGGAAAATAGAACATTATGGAGGATAAAGAAATGGAAATCAAAGAATTTATGGAAGTCATCAGAGAGGAACTGGAAAAGAAAACTGGTTTGGAGGTCAGAAGCCAAGAGGTTAGGAAAAACAACAATGTAATTTTGCATGGTATCAACATCATGGATAAGGATAGCAATATTTCACCGGTAATCTACATGGAACCTTATCACGAAGCCTATGAGAATGGTGTGAAATTAGCTGAAATTACAGAGCGGATTTATGAAGTATACCAGAGAGAAAAACTGGATGACACATTCGATATGGGATGGTTCAGAGATTGGGAACAAGTCAAAGGTCAGGTAGCATACAAACTCATCAATTATTTAGATAACGTGGAATTGCTTGAGACAATACCGCATGAGAAATTTCTGGACTTAGTCAAGGTTTACTATGTATCAGTAAATAGTGAGAAGTTAGGAAAAGGTACAATCCTTATTCATAACAGCCATCTTGATGTGTGGGGAATATCTGCAGAGCAGTTAAGGTTAGTAGCAGATGAAAATACACCAAAACTGTTACCGGTGGAAATTGGTAGCATGTATGAGGTAATGAAGTCACTATTGGGATATGAAATGGAAGAAGATTTCAAAGAATATCCTATGTATATTGCAACAAACAGCCATAAAACATTTGGAGCGGCAGTGTTGTGTTATACCGGTGCAATCAAAGAATTTGCAGAGCAACTGGAAAGTGATTTATTCGTATTACCCAGTTCCACCCATGAAGTAATTATTGTATTACCCAAAGAGGATGGCAGTGCAGACGCACTAAAAGAAATGGTTTGTGAAGTAAACAGTACAATGCTTCGGTCAGAAGAAATATTATCAGATTCGGTTTACTTCTACAGCAGAGATACAGATACATTATCAATCGCATAGGAAAGTGTAAGCAGGGTGGCAGTAAAATGACACCCTGTATTTTCTCTACAAACTCTCTAAAAACATGTACGATAAACCGTCGCTTCGTCCACTGACTTTCAGTGTTCCACGCGATAGAATTAGTACATGGAAATGAGTTAAAGAACTCAAAACAAAATCAAAAATCATATAGGAGGTACACGAATATGTGTAGAAAATTAGTAGTAACCAACAAATTGAGCCTTGGAAACAGAGAGTTAGGATGGGAGACCTATAGCTTACCTAAGGGAGAAGTAGTAGAGTTTACCGGCAAGCAGCTGAAGGATATCATCCGTAACGGTGGACCCGATGAAGTGTATGGATTAACAATCAGTGAAGAAACCGGAGAATTGGTCTTTGACCCTAACTTCCATGTTACTAACATGATGAATAAGCTGCATATTAACACCCTTGTCCCGGTTGAAGAGTCTGATTGCTTGGCAAACCTGTTTTACATTGTCATTGGCACTCACAAAGTGAAGAATGAAATTATGTATGATGTGATTTCATCCCGATATGAAAGAACCAGTTTCAATGCAGAAAAGGTCAAAACCTTACTGGAGATGAAGATTATCAGTGCCGGTGCTAAACTGGAAAATGGTGAGATTGTGGTAGCACCTCTAGAAAAGCCACAGCCTGTAGAGGCTACAATCCGAATCAACGGAGAAGCAGTATAACAACAAGGGGTATCCGAAAGGGTACCCCTAATCTGGAGGAGAAGCAATGGAAGTACAAGTAACAATGGAGCTTTGGTGGACTCTGAATTGCATAAGTTTTGCATGCATGGTCTATATAGCATCGATGTTCCTAAAGCTAATCTGCAAAGTATTTCACTATATAAACATAGTAGATAAAAATGAAAATCAATAATGTGGATTCCGGCACCGATTATCAGAAGTGGTAGTCGGTACCGGAATTAATTCTTTTTAGGATAGGGTTATTCCATACTCGCCTAATATCAGTTTCAAACTTTTACGTTTATCAATATCATCAGTTCGAACTAAAGTGAATCCTCTTTTTTGAATATCATATAGAGTTTTTCGAGAAATATTTGCTCGTTCATGTAATTTTTCCAGAGTATCATCAGTCATACGCATTTTACGCAAATGCCATAAAAACGGTAAATCAACATCGCGATTTAACTCAATGGTCCTTTTGAAAGTGTTATCTTTTTTATAGGATATGGGCGTAGGTGTCATAGATAATATCTTTTCTTCCATGTGTTTGTAAAACTCATCAAGTTCATTATCAACCAGAATTTTATGTAAAAAAGCAGGTGGTAACTCAGGTAAATACTCTTTACGAATTCGAGTGTTCATAATGTTAAGTGTCGTAAAATAAAATAGTCTCTCGGTGTTTAGTATCATGGTCAACGAATAGGAATGTGGGTCAAATGCGTCAAAGTAGAGATTCACAGTTACACTGTTATAATCATACTTGTATTTGACACATGTACTTCTTCCTCTGAATTCCAACTGTGAGTAGTCTGTTAACATTTTGGTTCTTACTTGTTCGTTCATTCTTTTATCCTTCCTTTCTTGAAATAAAAAAGAGTACAAATCGACTTGTCACCCAAGATTTTTGTACTCTTTTAAAACCAATATTAAACTGAACAATAAATATAAATAAGATACTTTTATTGTAAATATTTTGACATTTAGTGTCAATAGATAAAAATATTAAAAAAATATAAAGTGCATTGAAAAAGGTGTTAAACCGAACAACGAAATAAGGCATTGAGTGTCAGTCCACTGGAAAAATTTAAAACATTAAACCGGTGGTGGTGAGCAATAATGTGGAAGTATAAACTAAAACATAGTTATATTAATACCCGCTATCAGAAAAGGTAGTCGGTATTTTTCTATTTCAATAGGGTATACCCTAGCGAAACATCTGTAAGGGTTGGGAAAAGTGTTTCAAGAGGCTATAAAACTGAGTTTTGAAATGTTTCAAAGATGAACAAGGCTCTAATGAAATGAAGACATAGCACGTAATTTAAAAAGAATGTCAGCATAACAGATTATGAAAGTCCATTTCTGATGCCTGCCAATAAAAAAGAAGAAAATTTGTTTTTATTGGAGGATAGAAGACATGTACATAATTCCGTATACATCGGAGGATGAATACAAAAACAATGTAGATAAAATTTTAACGCTATTAAAACAAAACGTAGTATCTAATTCCATAATGCTAACAGAGGGAGAATATTCATATATTCACAACAGACATGATGTATTTGAATACGCTCAGAAATTTGAACTAAATCATAGAAATCATTCAACATTACTCGGTATGATAAATGATAATCATTCGCCTTGGTGTGGTATAAAATATATAGTCTGTATAGGAACATGGTCTTCAGTCATAATAGATAACTGTTTTGAATCAGAACACTCTAACTTAGCAATCATACACATCCAAGGACCAATATTACCAAAGCAGTATGCTTTGGATACATACGAGAATCTAAGTAGATTCAATATAGACATTAACTCTTTGGAAGATATCCTAATATCTCAATGTCAGATTTAGTAGTAGGAATGGGAGCAATATGTGTTTCATCATTAGGGCATATTAATTGGCGTTCTTTGATATGAACCAAGACAGCATCACATATGGTACATCTTCTAATATTAGAGATTGTAGTATAAGCAGACGCCTCAATTTCAGTGATATTATTTTTTCGATAGCAATGTTCACGATTAACAGGACATTGTAAAGTATACAAATTATCATTATGAATATTAAATACTTTGCCAAGTGTAGAATTGCATTCAGGACAGGAATATAGTCCTTGGGCATTTTGTACATAGCGTTTAGTTGCAATTTTAATATTTAAACTCATTGTAATCACCTTACAAATCATTATAGCACAAATAACAAATTTAGGAAAGGGAGGATATCAACCATGTCACTTAAATACGCTTACTGTAGAATATCAACTACAGACCAAAATATAGATAGACAAATCATAGCAATTAAAAATTTTGCACCGGACATTCCTGACAATAACATTTTTATTGATGAAAAGACTGGTAAGGATTTTGACCGTGAACAATACAGGGAAATGAAAGTCATATTGGAGCATATTTCTAATGCAAAATCTGAAAATGAAACCATTGAATTAATTGTGGAAGAATTGGACCGTCTTGGTAGAAATGCAGATTTAATCAAAAAAGAGCTCCTGTGGTTCAAAGAGCATAATATAATTGTTCGGATCTTGGAAATTCCAACAACGCTCGCTGAGGTTGGAGATAGTAACCAGTGGGTATTAGATATGACAACACAAATAATTATAGAAGTATATACTGCAATTGCACAACAGGAACTGGAAAAGCGTGCAAAGAGACAAGCTGAAGGAATCGCAGTAGCCAAGTCTAAGGGAGTATACAAAGGCAGAAAACCAATTGTGATAAATGGAAGTCTATTTGAGGCAGTATATCAAAAGTGGAAATCTGGAGCCATAACCGCCAGACAAGCAATGCAGGAGTTAGGCATAAAATCGAATACATTTTATCGTAGAGTAGCAGAGTACGAGAGTAGGAGCGTTGAGAATGATAAGAAGTGAAACTAAAATTCAAATAATAGGCTTGTTTCAATCTGGTAAATCTCTTGTTGATATAGCGAAAATGTATGATTGCAGTACACAACAGGTTAGGAGGGTACTGAAAGCAGCTGGTATATATGATGGGAAACAGGAACAATCTAAGAATGCCATTAGGAATGGGAATAACAGAAAAGGAAAAAACAATATAACAGCTTCCGTGAAAAAAAGAGATGCTATAGTGAGTTTATACGAGCAAGGAAAAAATGTGGCTGAAATCATGGAAGAAATCTATTTAAGCAGACCAACAGTTGTAAAAGTCTTAAAAGCAGAAACAAACTATAAACCACCAATTGGTAGACCAAAGAAAGTGAAGCAGCAGGAACCGAAGTCGTTCAAACCATAGAGCAGTAGCACGGGGTTAAAAGGTATGTATCCGATACAAAGATACATAAGAGTAAAAATAATATACTTCCCAATAGCATTCCGGTAGTAATCAACAATATATAATAAATTGATTTTTATGTGAGAGATTGAAGACTGGTACTTTTTCAGATTGTAGAGCTCCACAACAAAGTTAAGTAGCATATGCGATTCCGGTAGTCTGGCATAAGTGGTTTTCATAGTGGATGCATAATGATTTGGAAATTTGGATGAAAAATGAGAAGATAAATTCAACATTAAAATATGATATATTGTATTGAAATTTGTAAGGAGAATATCTGATGATAAATGAATTAATACATGAAATTACTGTAAAAGCAATAGAAGGAGTACCAAAGGCTATTATAACAGATGATAAAAGAGTGAATGAGCATATACAGTCATTGTGTAAGGAAGTATTAACATTATCTAAAAATAGAACTGGTGGAGAAGCTAATAATGAAGTCGGGATATTATCAAGTTTAGACGGAAGTTTTAAGCTAAAACCTATTTATGGATACTGGGATGACAAAATTCAAACTTGTAAAATAGATGTTGATAACAATGAAAATTATCAAGAGGCAATTATTATTAATGAGGAAAATTCATTAGTATTTGTACACAATCATCCTAATAATTCCAAGGTATCATACAACGATTTGATAAATCTTATAACAACACCCTCGATAAAAATAGTGGTTGCGGTAGCAAATAATGGAAATATATCTTTTGCATTCAGATTTTCAGATGATTTTAGGAAGTATACGAAGTTATATATGAAAATGCAATCAGAAATATGTGATGCAAGAGAAAAAGGCATAAAACAATATGTAGACAATAAATATAAAGATATGATGACTAATCCAAGTCGTTATGGATTAGTTATAGCAGAGTCAAGGAGGGTACAATAATGAAGAGACAAGTATTAAACACAAATTCAATCGGACACGGATTAGCAGATGCAGCAACAATAGAAAAGAGAAGAAAACAGCAAAAAATGCTCAAGGAATTAGGTTTATTGGTGCCTTATGATTCTAAAACAATGCAGTTAGGAACGGAGAGCAGTCAATTTTCAAAGTATTATAGAACTGAAGAGGAGTATATAAAAGATAAAGCAAAAGCTAATTTGCTTATATACAGTGGAGAAGACATTCCTCAAGAATTGTATACCAAATTAGCCTACACAAAACAAGAATTAGGGAACTGTTAAAATGTGAAATACAATTTGCGTTTTCTATAGAAATTAATTCCTTGACTTCCCCATAGACTTGCGTTAACCTCACAATCCCTAAGGGAGGAGGTGAGGACGATGTCAAGCAACGAAAACACAATCAAGATTTTCAACGAGTGCATAGAGGAACTGGAAGAATCACTCCACGAAATAATCAATATTATACAGATACTTGGAAATACGGTGGAAAGTGGAGAGGAGCCAGCTTATATCAGGCGTAGCATACATACGATTGAAAAAATGTTGAAAACAATCTGTGATACGGACATTCAGAGACTGAAAGCAACCGTGACTAAGCAGTGAATCAATCACTGGGAAGATTGCGGAAGCACTCAACAATCTGTTTCACAGCTTGAATTTGTTTGTAGGTTAAGCCATCCAAAGAAAGAGAATTACTGTTGGTATTATTACCAAGCAAATAGTCAATGGAAACCTTATAACGGGATGCCAGTTTGAGCAGTATCTCAACGGATGGTACACGTTCTCCGGTTTCATAGTGTCCAATCATGGAAACGGAGACACCGATTAATTCAGCGACTTGGTTTCTGGAAAGGTTATTATTAACACGAGCCGATTTCAGTTTATCTCCAAGATTTTGTAACATGCCAATTCTCCTATTTGCAAAATAGATACAAATATCATAAAGCAATTTTTGATACAATGAGTTGCTAAATACTACAATAAGTAGTATAATGATACATATCTATATATGAAGAGGAAAACAGAATATGAACAAAATCAAGGAATTATCACCAAAAGAACAAAAAGTCTTAACCATGTTTGTTGTAAAAGGCTGTTTAGAATACGCAGAACAAAATGAAAAAGCATTTGAAGATGTATTAAACGAAGATTTATTTCCAAGTGAAGCAAGTCAAGTATTTTCAGACATGATATGTTATAACATCAAGCTCTTGGTTGATAGCGGATATCTTGGTGGAGAAGTGGAACTGGAATACGACGAATTGGAGCCGGGAGAAGATGCAGCGGATGGTATCTGTGTTCCGTTTTCAACATTTGCAGATATCAGTATCACAGAAAAAGGAAATGTTTTATTGAAGTCGGGAGAATTTGGTGTAAAAGCAAAAGAGTTCAAAGAGAAGGCAATTCCATTATTAAAACACATAGGAAATGTTGCATTAGAAGCGGTGGTTGAAACACTTGTTGTAAATGCACTGCATGCAGTAGGAGTTTAAGTGGAAGCATGTAAGAGGTCATTTCAATTAAAAGAAGTAAATATTTTTTAAATTATATTTTTATAGTAAGAGGGCGTCATTAGATGCCCTCGCAATCTTTTGTATGAAAGAGAGGGCATGGTCGCAAAAAAAAGACAGGGTGTTCAGACCCTGCCTTGGTTCTAATCATCACAAGTTTAATTATTAAGAATGATTAGTAATGCACCGAGCGTTGCCAGAGGATACATGGTTGTAAGATAGATTACAGCCATTATATCAAAAGCAATAATAGCAATGCCGACTTTTTGCTCTTGTGTCATGAAACATGCCCTCCTTCATAATATTTTTATGAATTTGGGGGATTTACAGTTACAGTACCTGTATTAGGGTGTAAAGGTAACATAATCTCACTAATCTCTCAAACTGGGAAACAAGTCCACTTTTTATATCGGCAATAATTAAAAAATATTTAGGAGGCTCACAATATGCAGGGAAGATATTTGAAACTAGAAGAGATTAAAGTAGGCGACAGAGTTAATACATATCAGCTTGCCAATATATACGATACGTATATATTGTTATCGAATACTCAAATTCAAGAAGATGGTAGTACTGAAGGAACAATAGAATTTATAGGTAAAGTGCAAAATCAGAAGATGCGAGACATTTTAAACATGTGCAAAACAAGGGACGGAAAGAAACCAATGATATATGCACATAAACAAATGGAGAATGGAGCATACAGTTTATGAGCAAATACATTAAATCAGTTTTAGTAAATAATAAGTTTAAGTGCAAATTATCCTTTTTGTTTGAGAATGAAAAGGAAGAAACAGATATAGATGTCCTAATTGATACAGGTTGTCAAAATTCTCATATTTCAGCAGACCTCATTTATATATTTTTATCAGATGAAGAAAGATTAAATACAAAAGCAAAATATATGAATAGTAGAAATAGACATATAGGGCTGGGTGTAGAATCTCAAAATAAAAATATTAATCAGAATATAAATGATGTAAACAATGAGCGTTTAATTATAACGCAGCATTTATATGATTGTAGACTAGGAGATATGAAAATAGGAAATCTGAAAATGGGTATATCATATGATACATCGCAAGTGGCACTATTGGGTATGGAGTTTCTTAAAGCGTTTGATATACACATAGGAAAAAATAAAAAAGGCGAAACAGTATTACTTGCCTGTCCCAATAATCAATTAAATCAAGAATATTATTTGGCACTAGAGAAAGAATTTGGTATTTCACAAAAATTAAATGCATCAATTATTAATAGTATAACAATCAAGGAGGACACAACATGTCAGGCAAATTTATGAAAGTAAGAAAGATATGTGTAAGCACATTGACAATGCTAATCATTGCATCCCAGTTATGCGGTTGTGCATCATCAACCCAGAAGGAGATGCTCAACATGTACAATAACAATCAGTCGATAATGATTGAATTAGCGGAGCCTATTTCACAGGAGCAGGGTACCGAAGTACATGTGGAGTGGACGGAGCTGGCGGCATTGAATAATTACGAAGCATTCCGCATGACCGTAGACGATGCATTAGGTATTACGGCACAAGGGGAGAATGGAAAGAACGGTGTGTTATATGTGGATTTGCAGGAAAATCACACCAACAACAGCACATTGTTTAATGCCTTTGCAAACCAGAAATTTAGAGATAACGTGTGGAACAATAGTGATGCAAGCCAAGCAATAATAGGTGCGGCACAGAGTATTTATACAGACGTAGAATCTGATAAGGCTGCATTGTTAGCAGGTTACAATGCTTATTATAACTTATTAAATGACAGCGAACCCGGATACGCTAATATGTATAGCACCATCACCAGATTAGAAGCAATGTCAATGATTTTCAAAGCTGATACACCGGTATATGAAATAGCGGTCAATGAGCAGTTCGCATCAGCAGTAGAAAATGATACATTAGCACCTTATGCACAGGAATTAAACGATTACAGTTTCTTGAAAGCAGATAATTTGAGTCTGGATGGCAATACCGCAAACGGAACCATCACAAGAGCAGAATTTGTTTATATGATTGTGCAAAGATATTTCGCAGATGATTATGCAAAGGTCACCGGTAAAGAAAGTTGCTACAGTGATGCTAAGAATGGTGGAGACGTGGCAACAGAGATAGGCTTAATCACAACAGATAAAGAGACTGGAGCAATCACAGTTCAAAATCGTTGTGAGTCTTATGAATTAAGCTACTGCATCCAAGTTGAAAAGGCAGGCATGCCAGAGGAATTATATCGTGCAATGGTAGTAGCACAGCAAAGAGGTTTAATCACAGGCAGCGAATGTAGATGGTCTGATGGTCTTATCAAAGGCGAAGCACTTACTATTTTAACCAATGCTTACAACAGTTTGGAAACTCAGACCAATGCAGACCGTGGAGCAGCATCTGGTGAGGTTGTAGTCGCAATCGACTTCAAGGATATAGACCCAGCAATCCACGCAACCTACAATGCTGAAACCGGTGAAATCACCGTAGATGATACAATGGTAAACACTCTTATGGAAAAATCAGCATACTTCGATAATAGAAGTGCAGATAATATGAGAAAGATATTACCAATCTATTTAGAGGGATATTTTACTGGTAGATATGATGGTAATGCTTGGTATCAATTCGTATTAACTGGTGATACATCATATCTTAACTTTGAGATATCAGATGCAGAACTCATACTTAGAGCAGAGCAAGAAGCTGAGGAGTATGTAAACTCAGAGGAATTTAAGAATAGCGAAGAATATGATGATTATCAGCAGGCACAAGATGAACTTGAAAAACTAAAAGCTGAACTTGAAGCACTTAAAAATGGCTCCACTGGTTCTGGTAGTGGTTCAGGCTCAGAAAGTGGTTCTGGCAACACTGGTGGCCCTGGTGCAGGAAATACTGGTGGTGGCTCTGCACCTGAGATGCCATCCGGTGGTGGTCATGGTTCCGATAACTCAGACCCATGGGCAGGCGACGGTACATTTATACCTGATGAGGACCCTGGTGATGGCGGCGACATCGTAGGTCCAGATATCATTTGGAATTAATAAGTAATGACTAATATTAAAGAGCATCTCACTCCAGATGCTCTTTAATATATTCAAGAAAAAAATTAAAATTAATATATCGTTAATTTGTATTTTCCAGTATTTCGCGGTATAATTAAATGAAAAGAGATATTTAGAGGGAAAGGAGCTTGTACACATGTTAAAAATATTGGATATAAAAGAATTGCCAGATGATAAAGAGTATATACAAGTGCCTTGGGATTCATACTTTATTGATAAAAAAGTGACCAAATATTTAGATAACTCAGATTCTAAAATTGTTGCAGATGTAGAAAAGACATCCTTAATAAACAATGAAACCATACACGGCAAATTTTCAGATATGCCAATAGGAATTGGATGTTTATCAGAGGGATGTAAGACACTACTTTGTATAAATCATGCAATTAAAACAGGTACAATAAATCAACACATATTTAATATAACTGCCTGCGGTGGAAATGCTGTGGAGTATTTAGCTACAGTAATGACAGCAGATATAGATGTGTATGCATGTATTGAGCATGAAGATTTAGGTGTGTTTGATAATGTGCATGTAGAGATTGATGGAGAAATATTTACAGATGCGATTAATGCGTCCACAAGATTGATTGAGCTTCAAGGAGCGTGAGATAATGAAAAAAATAACCATTAAATCATCCGAATATGATATAGAGCTTAATTTGAGGAGTAATATTACAGTTATTACAGGTGATACGGCTACTGGTAAGAGCTTCTTTTATGATAAAATGCACAGAGTGGAAGATAGAGATGATATTATATGCATCAATTATGAAACTATTAGACCAAAGGCAAACTATAATGCAATGGTAAATGCAATAAAGCAAAGTAAACATAAGATATTCGTAATTGACCATGCTGATGATATACAAAGAAGAGACGACTCTTTAATGTATGCAATTAATACAGATTCTGGAACAAATGTATTTATTATTATAGGTAGAAATCCTAAGTTAGTATATAATATATCTGACTTAGCCGAAATAAGCGTGAAAAATAATAAAATAACCATAGAGTATTTGTTTCCAGAACCATTGGTGTAAAGAGGAGTGGTAGACATGATTTATTTATACACCGAGGACAAAAATGAAGGCTTAGCATTAGCCCAAAATGCTGTAAATATTTATTTGGGTAAGTACAACATTGTAGTAGGTACCATTGATGGAATTAAAAATCTGGCTAATCATATCAGTAATCTTTCGTTAAATATAGAAGATTTTGTTTATTATGTTTATGATGACATACCAGAAAATGCAGATGTTCAAAAGCATATTAAAAATGCAAGAAAGGTAATTGGAAGGAGCAATTTTAAAAACCAAATTCACCTAATATCTATATTTTGCTGCGAACACAGTATATTAACAGCTGTGGAAATAGAAAAGTTTTCACATCCAGATATAATCAAAACCATATTTGCAGTACAAGAATACACAGATTTAAAAAATATAACTGCAATGACAAAAAGCAATAGCGTATTCGATAAATTTTATGACAGAGCAAGGAAGGAAAGGGAGAGAACATTAAAATCAATTCAAAAGAAAAATGGATTAGTATATACACAAAATGACATAGAAAGTGGTGTGTCAGCTGAAAAATTGTTTAAAGGGATATTTAAAGATGCATTTACTGCCGAATTGAACATTACAACGCTATTAGGAAAATGTTGGGAACAAGATTGTTGCTTTAAGAAAAATAGAGTATGCTCAATGAATATTAATAATAGAGTGCTTTGCGGAACAGAAAAGAAACAATTTTTAGTGGATAGAACAGTGTATATAAAAGTAGTTCAGCTGATAGCAAAAGAGCAAAATCTTCAATTAAGCATCGTACAACGATTGAACTTGGATGACATAAAATTAAGTAAAAAAGCAATACAAATTGTTAATGACTTTAAAGCAGAAAGTCATAAGTGCATGCTTAGATGTAGACAACATATAAGGCAATTTATAATAGATTCTGGTGAGACAGGTCGTAATGATAATGAAATAATAAATTACTGTACCGGTGCAGGATTTACGGAGAAGCAAGCTAAGAAAGCACTTGAATTTATAGTAAAACAAGCTAAAGGTAATAACAAATAATACCACAAATCAAAAGGACACCTTATTCAATGAGAGTGTCCTTTTTTTATGCCCGCTTTGTATAATTTTAAAAATTTTCAATTTTTAAGTTTGAAAAGAAGGAGGCATAAAAGCTATGCAATTACAACATAACTCAAAACTCAAAAAGCACCTAACAAGAGCATTATCCCTAATGCTTGCATTTGCGTTAGCTCTTTCCACACCGCTAACAACCCATGCAGATGTCGGCGACTCCGGTGACAACACCGGCGGTGGTGGTGGCGGCATGTCTGGTTCCACCAGCGCACTCGCATGGAGCCAATACCACCAAGGATATCGTATGTACATCATCAACTCAGACTTTATCCGCATCAGTCCAACCTATGATTTCTATTATTCAACACCAACTGATATAGGAGACCAATGTTATTCTACTAGATTTGATGATGCGTCATCACCAAATGAAAAATATAGATACCCAATAACCAAACTCCAAGAATGGTGTGACTCACAATATCCCGTACCCACCCCAACCAAACTATCCAATGGCAACCGAATTGGTAACGGTTACGAGTTTAAACAATGGTTCTTCGCGGGCAAAGAAGGCAACAGCATTGACACAGGAAACGGCAACGGCTCCGGTGGCAACAATAATGGTGGTAACCCCGGTACAGGCACAGGTGACAACCAAAGCTATCCTAATACAGTTTTAGCACCAGACTTTAATAATGATAATTACAATGATTTTACAAGTGCATGGACAGCAGTTGATTGTGGAGAGTTAGGTTTATATCCACAAGGAGTTATATCATTAACTACTTATGAACTCATACTTGATTTCAGTGAGGCTATAGAGCAATGGCAGGATTACTATTATAACGTGTATAGTGACAATATAGGAAAATGGGTTGACTTTGATGGTGATGGTATTGGAGATGACCAAATAAGTCAAAAAAACATAAAGGATTATAGTATCTATTTAGCATTTAACAAGGTATGCAGTGTGACAACTAATGATACACTTGTAGATTATGCATTTATGCACTATATGTATGGTGCAGCAGAGCTGTTAAGATTTTGCACAGTAGACTATAATGACTACGAAGCATCCTATAATCCCCAAAGCTTATTATTCCAAAGCATTCCATTAGCAGGGGAGGAAGGTGGAGAACAATCAGGTCCTTCTCCAGCATCCAACTTAGTTAGAAAGAACAACACCATAGATGTTACCCCACGATATGAAACAGCAGCTGATGCCCTCCAAGATGGATGTTACCTCGTAGTAGAACCCATCACCTGGCTCTACGTTCGCACCAACCCCACAGGCAACTGGCAAAACCCATCAACCTACGAATCCACAAGAACCTATGGAACCTATTGGAACCTCGCTTCCAAATGGGTCGGCACAGGTGGCTTCTACAACACCATCATGACAAAGTTGTTTAACAATTGTTTAGCAATCTCCAGAACGGTAACATCACCCACAGGAAAGACCCTGCAAGGCATCGAGTCCACCAATCAAAAATCCGTAGCAGACTCCCTGAACTACATGAACGCAGGCTACGGCCTCTCCATGCACATCTACGACTCAAGTGACTTTGCAAGTTCAACCAGTACATATGATGAACCCCTTGGTTCAACACCAGGCAAAGCACCCGATGACAGTGACCAGCTACCAGAGGCAGATAGAACCAACACTGCAAAATATGCAAACATCGTAAAATTCTACGAATCCGAAAACAGCGTTACCATAAATAATCAAACAGCAACCCAGATTACCAGAGATTCATTTACCCGAACTCCCTCACCCAAGACAATCTTCTAAAACATATTATTAAAAAATCAAGTAAAGGGTTTACACCCAGTCAATTCCAAAACATTCCAAACAAAACTCGAACAAAACATAAAATTTTTATAAATCGAACAAAAGTTCAAAATACACGTCATAGCATCAAAATTTAACGTCTAATAAAAATATCTCAACGCATATCAAAATTATTAAAAATAGCTCTTAAACCCCACTAAAATAGCCACTTTCCAGTGCTATTGCCATTTAAAATTGTTTGTGGTACGGTCAAAATGGAAGGAGGTGAAGTGGCATGTCACATACTAAAAATCAGCAATCTCGACACCATCATTCAGTATCGGAAACGATAATACCACAGGGCTATAAAATCACAATCGGACGCAGGCGAACTCATGTGACGACCTATGAGAATTTGAGGCTGCAGACCACCAAACCGATTAAAGACGACAAACCAAAGAAGTTAAAACCAAGCATTCCAGAGCAAATCATATCAGAACCAAGCAAGTATGCAGACTTTAATTATTACAAGCGTAACAAGCAACGTAGGGAACGAATCCGAGAGTTAGGATACAACAGCTTCGACTACGAACATTCCATAATGATAACCTTAACATTCAATATTCCGATGGCACACCTAGAGGATGCTCACTATCTGTTTAAGAAATTCATACAGAGAGTAAATAGTCACTATGAAGATTTCCGATACCTTGCAACTTTCAGCAGACAAACCAATGGTAACTGGCACTACCATGTATTATGCAATTTCAAACCTACCACCAAGAATGAAAGCATAAGTAGCTTATGGAAGAACGGTTACACTTATGTCACATGGTTTAAGAATCAGTCTTTGTTTGATACGGCAATCCAGTATCTCATAGATAACATGACCTCTGAAGGAGATGAGAAGCGTGGTAAGCGTGGCTACCTAGCATCTTCAAATCTGGAAAGCAATATTGTGCTCACTTCATATAAGGAACAAGACCAAGCTGAGTTTGATGAAGCCTTTCAGAGGGTACTGGAAAGCAATCGAAGAATTTTATACCAGTCACAATTTCATTTAGGAATACAAGGTGAAACGGTAGACACCGATACCGGTGAGATACATACCTATACAATTCCTGATGAGGAACTCACTCCAATGTTGGAAAACGCCGGCTATAAATCTTTCGACAGTACATTCACCCATCTTACGTCTGCTGCAAGATATGATGAAAAATTCAGTATCATTCAAACTGCAACACCGAAACAGAAGAAGTTTAAGCATTGCAAAAAGTAAACAAAAATAAAATCGTCCTTCAAGGCGTAGTCGTGATTATATAAAGCATTTAGAGTTACTACGTTTTGTGGTGCGGTTCGGATTTATCAGAGAGGAGACCAGAGAGATGGAAAAATACAACATTATTCAACGCGTACTAGAGCGTAACAGTTACGGTAACACAACTGTTTTATTGCACAAAACACCCTTAGATTATATTAAAGCAAAAATGCACTGTGATACATATATACGTAGTAATTATAAAATTAATGTCGAAGTAGAAACAGTGGAGATTACAGACGAAACAGTATGGATGGAGTTCACTCACGTTATAGACCATGACGAGGAAGTTGATTTTATCACGGATGTTTATATTGCACCAAGATACTCTGGTAGTGCAATAACAAAAGGAACAGATTTAATTCCAGCGGTTTTTATTGAGGAGCATAAAAAAGACCTATGGAGAGAAGCTTATTTTGTGTACGACAATAAGCTGATAGCAATATTAGCAGTTGGAAATGTAGAAATCTGTTGCAAATTATGTGATATACCAGAACATGTAGAAACTAGCAATTGGTTGGTTCTTCATGAACCCGAAAAATTAAGTAGAGCAGAAGTGAAAGACTTAATGAAACTCTGCCAAACAATAGCATAGCCAAGTACCAGCGGTCAAAGTGAAAAGACGTGATGGTACCGTGGCGTATCATCCATGGTACCGTTGGTAATCATTAGTTGAAAAAGGGTACAAAAATGAAATCAGATGATTTTTATAAGTTGGCAGAGTATCTTTCTTCATTGCAGTATACACAAGAGCAAATCATGATGTTGAAGCATGTTGTTGATAATCTTACAGTTGCTTATTTCGAGAAAGCAGATAACGGTTACCACATAGGAGCAGTAGCCAGTCAGCAGTTAGATATGATGATACAGGAAGGTGCAAGTTTAAACGAATGTATGCGAGAATGTAACGTGTCAAAAACAACAGTCCTCAGGCATCGGAAGAAATTGCAGAAGCAAAAAGAGGAAGAGCAGAAGCAGCGAGAATTAGAAGAACAGCGGAAACAAGAAATCCGTAGCAGAAGCGATTCCGACATAGAGAAACAGATACTGCTAACAATGGAGAGAGTACAAGAAAATATATTGCCATTTTAATTACACCCAGAGCTTACCACTAACACCGGTAAGCTCTTTCTTTTTCTGAAACTGCAGTAATACGAACACTAGAATATGAGTGAGAGTATTTTTAATTCATTTATATGGAGGTAATTTGCATGGAACAGAATAGGCATAATAGCGGTTTAACATTTAAGGAGGAGACGGGAACCCGTCTTTGGTTTGAAACACCAGATGGAATCCATATAGCATTTAAGGGTAAGGAAGATTTCATTGAAACTTATAAGAAGCACAAAAGAATTGAAACAAATCAGTGGATAGAAAATGAGAGTGAAATGTTGAAAGCTCTGCAGGAGGACTGTCAAAACCTAAATCAAATTATTCAGACTATGGGAGAAGAAAACTTCATCAATTCCATGGCTGAATGCACTCTAAAATATAACAAAGAACTGGAATTTTGGGATGATTGCACTGAGGAAGAAGAGAGAATAATAGCTGAATACAAATCTCAAATAATATACGAGGATTTATCATTTGGTTATGCAAACGCATTACTACATGATATTTGGTGCATACACATGGATAATTTAATAGGAGCAAATGAGAAAGTGTTAGACAAGTATTTTGAAGAAGCATTAGAGATTGAATCTGATACAAGAGTGAATATGGATTTATTTGATGCTTTGAATGCTTGCTATGGTTTATTTGTACCAGATAATGTTAAAATGTCAGAGTGTATTTTAAGTACACTCTTTTCAGAAGAGGATATGAAACTTTACACAGAAATAAGAGCAATCAGCTCATCATTTACTGAAGAGAAACTAACAAAGGAACAAGAAGAACTGTCAGCTAGATTAGCAATAAAAGCTAAAGTTAAAATATTACAAGACGTTTTGAAAATATGTGAACAATTATGTAAATAGAAGTTTATTAACCCAGAGCTTACCGCTAACACCGGTAGGCTTATTTCTTTTTATAGTACATTTCAAGTTCAATTCGCCTAACCATTCCACCAACCTAAAGTTGAAATCAAAGAAAAAATTGTAATCAAGAAGGAGTGGGAGGGAACATGGCTAGAAACATATTTGAACCCATATACAATAACAAAGGTATGTACGGCTTACAATGCAAAGAGTGCCGTAGCGGTATCTTAAGTGGAACCAAACCAGAGCATAGAGTTGTGATGCTCGCATGGAGAAGTCCACACGCTACCACAGACCGAAACAACTGGTTAGAAAGAAAGTTACTCAAGGTATACACCCGGTACTATCTGCTCGTATTAGTCGACAACCTAGGTCGTTTCTGGTAGTGACAACAATAGAAACGGAGGAAAAGAGCATGATACTTAATGGAATGGAAGTGAGACAAGCAAATGGTTTATACTATGTCTTCAATGAATTTGGGGAATTGAAATCTATACATTATTTACCCGATGATGGACAACTAATGGCTGACTTCAAGGTGATGGACCATATAACTAAGGCCACCGCGTTGCGTTGGGGTATCATTTCTCCCAAGAAGAAAAACAATTAATTGAAAATCAATCTCATAATGCAAACTCCTTGTACCCGAGCAGGCATTTCACACAGAGCAATTTTGATGTGAGAGCCTGCTCTTTTTATGCCTGCATATATTTTATAACCAAAATGAAGCTAGTTAATAAAAAATTCTGACCGGCATTCAATATCTTCTATTTTGAAACACCGGTAGCATTTAACAAAATCATAAAGCAATAAGGTGTCAATTCGAAGGGGTAAAACTGGATGTTGTCTAAAGTGGTACAGCAAATTAAAAATTGCAATCAATATACAATTGAAATCAAAAAACAAAGAAATCAGACCACTATTATTTTTAATAAAACAATCCTTTGTGAAAAGTGTTATGATAGGGATTTTTGTGTAGAAATCAAAGCGAAAACAAAATAAAAAGCTATGATTTCCAGAAAAAAATGCAAAGGGGTGGAAAGGTGGAGAACGGTAGGAACACAGCTGCCATTGTCAACTGTTGCAGATGCACCAAGACCTTAATAATTAACCCAAGAGAATAGCAGTACCAATAAGCATATAAAATTAGTAAAAACTAACTTTTAAGAGTAGTCTTCGGACAAGGTTTATAGGAAAAATCTGATATATCAAGATAGGTGCATAGGCGTCTACAATCCATGCACATGCGTCCAAGCAACCTAACATCCTCAAAAATCACCCCATCATAAAATTAAATTCCGCATCACATCCTATCGCAAAATCAACACATACGTTACCTCAAAAACCTGCCAATAGTATCTCATATACATCCGGGTATGTTTGTTATCTTAAAGAAAGCGAGGTAACAACCATGCGTCAACACAGTAACGAGCTAAAGTGTAGAGGTACTTCTGCAAACGAATATGTACAAGCAGAAGAAAATAGTAATGTAAAGAGAAGTATTACAGAGCAGGAACAGCAAAAAGTGGAGCAAGCAGAGTGTAGCAGTAGCAAAACCAAAGAGGTGAAGGTCACATTGGTATTTCCGACAGCTTCTGACAGTAAAGCGGAAACAGAGTTTATCAGCAGGCTCAAGGAAATTTATTTAAAGAAAATCGAAGCCAAGGCTATGCAGGAAGAAACCCAAGCGTTATACTACAATCCCATTTCGAAGGGTGAACAATTAAAGCATACCAAGGAGGAAAATAGCCATGAGTAAGAAAAGAGTAAGAACCCTATTACGAGTATCATCAAAGCAGCAGTTGCATGATGATGACATTCCCATTCAGAGAGCAGAGGCTGCGGATTATATTGCAAAACGTCCCGATTGGGAGTTTGATAAGGAATATATTGAAAAAGCGGTATCTGCTTATAAAAATGGAGTGCAGGACAGAGAAGTATTGCAACAAATCCTAGCAGATGCCAAAGAACACGAATTTGATGTATTACTAACATATATGTCAGACCGAATCGGTAGACAGGAAGAATATAGCTTCTATGTTGCTACACTGAATAGTTTAGGTATAGAAGTTTGGACAATCAAAGACGGTCAGTTAAAGACCGAAGACCACATAGACAAACTTCTCAACTATATCCGTTTCTGGCAAAACGCTGGAGAAAGTAAGAAAACTTCAATGCGTGTAAGGGATACGCAGAAGGAATTGGTAAAAACAGGTAGATTTGTAGGTGGGAAAGCACCTTTTGGATATGAACTGGTGCATACCGGTGAAATCAGTAATCACGGTAGATTATTAAAACGTCCTGCCATTGTGGAAGAAAAAGCAGAGATTGTTCGTCGGATATACAACCTAGCAGTTTATCAAGGTTATGGATATGATAAGATTGCTAAGACATTAAATGCAGAAGGCATACCGGCAGTAGAAGCAGACAAATGGAAAAGTAGTACCATCGCAAGCATTTTAAAGAATCCGATTTATATGGGGTATCCCTGCATCAATAGAAGAATCAATCATGGTAGTTGTACCAGATTAGACCGTAGGGATTGGATATATTCGGAAGAACAGCAAATAGATTTGGTAATCATATCTCCGAAATTATGGGAAAAGGCACAGGAGATAAGAGAAGCACGCAAAGCTAAAATCAATGCTTCCAAAGAGAGTTCCTCAAAGCTACATGAAGAATTATACAATGTGCCATTCAGTACAAAAGGTAAGCTGGCATTGATTGGATTTACATATTGTGGTTATTGTGGTAAGCGGCTCAAAAATGGTAGCTATGCAAACCATTGGACTACCAAGGATGGAGAAAAGAAAGTATCATTTGTAGGAAGATACTATTGTCCTGAAAAATGTCCGGAACGAGCGTGTTATTCTCAATCCTATCTGGAAGAGATTGTATTTGAAGTCATCGGGAAATATATGGAGCGACTCAAAACAATAGATATTACGGAAGAATTAAGTAAAGTATACGGTCAGCAGGAAAGAAGTGTGGAAAAGGAGCTGAAGCAGATTCAAAACGAGCAGAAGAAGCTAAAGCAGGACATTGAAACATTGGAAGAACATATACCGGAAGCGTTGCGAGGAGATTACTATTTCAGTGCTGAAAAGTTATCTAACATGATAAATGAAAAGCAGGAGGCATTGAAAGAATCGGTAACCAAGGTTAAGGAAATCAAAATAAAACTGGAAGAAACCAAGGTAAAGCGTGCAGATATGGAAAGGTTTATATCCAATGCACCCAATTGGAAAGAAGAATTTGAAAATGCAGATGTATCAACAAAGCAAATGTTATTATCTACTATTATAGATAGGATAGATGTTACCGATGGGAATATAGAAATCAAGTTTAAGATAAGATTAGACGATTTCTGTGAAGAAAGAGTAACGGATAATTTAGTACGCGAAACTATTGGTTCCCCTACAGAGAGACCAATGGTTTTAAGTAGTAAGCAGGGTAAAGCCCCGAAAACACTGAAAAAGGGAAAAGTACTTGAAACTGTTGGCTCAGGTAAAAGGCAACCAAAAGATTTAAGTAGTGAGCAGAACCTCGCACTGGATAAGGATGAACGTGATATGTTACTTGTAACTACTGGCTCCGGTAGAACTCAGTATACACACGATTCAAAGTAAAGGACATAATAGCCAGAATATTTGCATAAATCGTATCCTCCGGCCATGTGGCATAGATTTCCGAGGAAGCTACATTTTTGATATAGTCAGTGTACTTCACCCAGTAATTGGGGGCAGTGTTATCGGAAGGAACACCGTCATGGACAATGATATATTCCGGTACTACCACACGGCTTAATACAATTTCTCCGGTTTCGGGCATTGGTTTAATTTCAGCTTCCGGAATTTTG
>JAFTPP010000034.1 GCA_017463255.1 Lachnospiraceae bacterium | reverse complement strand
TTTGCTCGAAATCTCTTTCGAATTGTCGCAAGACTTTCATCTTGCTTCGGGTTGGTTAACCCTAAAAATTTGTTTGAGAAAATTTTCAGGGTTGCATTACTGTTTATCTGTTCTTTTTTAACAGATGATTTTCAAGGTTCAGTGTTGCGTTTTCTTCATTCACTCAGACACGCAACAGTGCTATATTATCACAAGCACTTTTATACGTCAAGCAGTTTTTTTAAATATTTTTTTGTTTTTTTATCCGAACAATCATACTTAATTTTCTGCATAGCCGTCACCGCTTGGTTTTGAAGCGGTGGACTTTCATAATATCACCTGATATTTTACTTGTCAATTAAATTTTTGACTTAATTTTTAATTTTAATCACTTAATAGGAACATTATTGATATAACCTTCTTAAATAGTAGCCTGTATCAATAACACTGTATTGCATGCTCAGGTGTTCTATGTCCATATAGTCAATAATTGTTTCTATTACTGCATCCTGATCCAAAGCCCAGCTTAAATATATCATAACGGAATCTCCGTCTTGGTACTCGTAACTTTTTAAAAACTCCAAGTCCCTTACATGCAGAATTGCTACCCTGTCATATTGGCCCAATGCCGGCGCGTCTTTGGTGTGCTCACAAATATTTCCATCTCCCATAACATAAACGCAAGTCACATTCTCAGGAACATCTTCCGGAATGGTTGCCAAATCAGTCAGATAGTTAGGTGATGTAAGCAATGGACTTCCTGCCACCACTATGAACGCCAATACGATGGCTGCACAAGGGCTTGCTTTTTCTTTGAGTTTTTTACTCCAAAACCAAATCAGTGCAACCAAATATACGGAAACAAGGGGGAAAATGTTTAACACATATCTTTCTACATGAACATCATTTACCCATGCCATGGCAATCACATATAAAAGTACCGGTAAAAAGAGAATCCCATATTTTGCAAGATCCCGTTTTTCTTTATCCTTCTTAATAAGGAAGGTAAATACCAGAAATGTCACAATTCCTATAATAAGTGCCACATAAAGATATACTGTGGACTCCGCAAAGTTGGACTTATTCATAGATACTAATGTGGCATGAATATTACCAAGCAATCCTTTTATATTTTTCATGGTTTCCGTTGCTCTTGTTCCTCTATACCCAAAAAAGATATGAGAAATCGAAAACGGCCAGATGATAAGCCCTATCACTGCTGCATACAAGTATTGCCTGATATAACACCACAACACTTTATAATTCTTTCTTCTTGCAAGGATAGCAGAAGCCACCAACGCCATAAAGAAAGCATAAATAATAAAGTAATACTGGGTATAATATCCTAACACAACAATTGCAATAAGAGCGAATTTTCTTTTACGTGTAAATTCCCAATTCTTTTCTTTCATATATAAATGGAAATAACACAAAAGAACCGTCCACAGTGTAAGGAGCGCATACATTCTGAAAAAAATAAGACTGGAGAAAAATCCTGTACTTAATCCATAAACAGCTACCGTGGCAAGTGCCAAAAAGCCACTTCCGAAACTTCTTCGCACCATAACATAGATTACAAGCAGTGTTGCCAACAATATAATTAAGTTAATTCCGAATGCAAACCACTTAGAAAATATCCCTTCAAAAAAAGAACTTACTGTATGCAGTAAAATATAATAAAGCGGAGGATGAACGTCCGCACGCTGATTCATATACACGGATCCATAATTGAAACCGGTTCCTTCTTCCACTGCCAAATAATCAGCAAAATATTGTCCGGATAACCAGGATGTTTTCTGATTATCAATTTGTGTTTGTTTCATATCCAGATATGCTTGGTAAATGGGCGTCGCTTTTAATTCAAATTTAGCGTCAATCAATATTCCCATATCTTTCCACAGGTTTTTAACCAAATCTATCACATTATTGCCGGCGCCATATTCCAGCATAAAACTTTCCTGAGTATATCCTTCATCACCACGCTCCAAATATGCAAGGTAATTACTGTTAGCAAACCCGTAGGTATATACTTCATCTAAGATGAGCCCGTCTTTTTTATTTCCATACCAGATACCCGTAACCACAATAACAAGTAATAATATGGCCAATATGATTTTTTCTTTTGCAGGTATTCTTACGGAGCCGTCATTCATAAACATTCATTACCTCCCGGATATAAAAAAAGAAGTATTGATGAATCAACTGATAAATCAACACTTCCGACATTGGCGTGAAAACGAAAAACGGAGAAAGAGGGATTTGAACCCTCGCGCCGGTTGCCCGACCTACACCCTTAGCAGGGGCGCCTCTTCAGCCTCTTGAGTATTTCTCCAAAATTCTGACGATTACGCTTCCACTACCAATTATAAAATTATACGCCTTATCTGTGACGCAAATGTTATTATACATAAGCGCCACAGGTTTGTCAATTTGTTTTTTAACATTTTATCTATTCAGATGCAGGACTTTGCGCTTCTGTCTGGTACTTATCAATGGCAGCCACAATTCGCTCTCTTACCATAGTGGCGATTTCCGTTGTTTTCATATCCTTATACTCATCATAGTAAATCGGCTCAAGATAGATAAGCTTAACAGTCAACGGTTTTACACTCTTTTCGTCGAATGGCTTAAATGCATCAATTAAAGCACAGGGAACGATAGGACATTTTGCCTTTGTAGCACTCTTAAAGCTTCCGCCTTTAAATTCACCGGGCTTATTACCTTCTCTGCTTCTGGTGCCTTCCGGGAAAATCAGGAAGTTTCTGCCTTTTTTAACTTCCTCTGCCACCTGATTGATAACCTGCATAGACTGCTTAATATCATCACGGTCAATTGGAATAGAGCCTAATGCCTTAATAATCTGCTTTAATAAAATTACCTTGCTTGCTTCTTTTTTAATAACAAAAGCAAAAGGCACCGGACAGGACTCTAACAATGTAAGCACATCAAAGAGACCCTGATGGTTTGGGAAAAAGATAAAACCATTTTCTTTTGGGATATTTTCAAGACCATGACTCTCAATGGTAATATTACCTGCACGGTTTGCACCTTTTGTAACTTTCTTAATGACTTCATAGTTATGATTGTAATCTTTTTTCTTTTTTATACTGCACCACCATATTCTAAAAAAATAATATGGCGTTTTTAAAAAGAGACGTATTAATATATATGCTATTCTCATTATTTTACCCCCGCTTATTCTTTACAATACTCTTTGATTGCCGTTTCGTATAAATTATTTCCCTTAGAATCAATTACTACTATAACCGGGAAATCCTTAACCTCTAACCGGCGGATGGCCTCTGTCCCCAAATCATCATATGCGATTACTTCTGATGAAAGAATGGATTTGGATAACAACGCTCCGGCTCCTCCTACCGCTGCAAAATAAACTGCTTTATTACGGACAATGGCGTCCTTTACCGCCTCACTTCTCTTTCCCTTCCCAATCATGCCTTTTAAACCAAGGTCTAAAAGGGATGGCGCGTACTTATCCATACGGCTGGAGGTTGTGGGCCCTGCGGAACCGATGGGGCGACCTTGCCTTGCAGGAGACGGTCCCATATAGTAAATCACGTTCCGGTCCATGTCCATGGGCAACGACTCACCACGTCCTAACGCCTCATACATTCTCTTATGTGCCGCATCCCTTGCGGTATATATGACTCCGCTTAAATATACATAATCTCCGGCGGAAAGTTTTTCTGCATCCTCATTACTTAATGGTACTTGAATATACTGATCCATTCTTGCCTCCACATCTAGTATCTTCTTTTTGGTTTACCACCATATATCGTAAAAAATAAAAACACATTATAATAGGAAGAAACTCGTTCAAAATTATATTTCACGAACGGCATGTCTGTTCACATGACAACAAATATTAATCCCCACCGGAAGCCCTGCAATATGGGTCGGATAGGTATTTATATTAACCGCCAATGCTGTTGTGGTACCTCCAAGACCGCCCGGTCCGATTCCTGTTGCATTAATCTTTGCTAACATTTCTTCTTCTAACTCTTTGACATAAGGAATCGAAGAACGCTCATTCACAGGTCTGGTCAGTGCTTTTTTTGCCATGAGGGCACATTTTTCAAAAGTACCGCCTACGCCTACACCTACAACCATTGGTGGGCAGGCATTGGGGCCTGCATCCTTGACCGCAGTTAGAATCGCATTTTTTACCCCTTCGATACCGTCTGCAGGCTTTAACATAAAAACACGGCTCATATTCTCACTACCAAAGCCCTTAGGCGCAACGGTAATCTTTACTTTATCTCCGGGAACCATTTCATAATGAATAATCGCAGGCGTATTGTCCTTGGTATTATCTCGATAAATAGGGTCTGCCACTACGGACTTACGCAAAAAACCATCCACGTAGCCGCGGCGGACTCCCTCATTAATGGCATCCTCCAAAATACCGCCTTCAAAATGCACTTCCTGACCGATTTCCATAAATATCACTGCCATTCCCGTATCCTGGCAAATGGGGATCATGTCAGCTCCTGCAATTTTCAGATTATCTTGAAGTTGGTTTAATATCTGTTTTCCGAGAGGCGCTTCCTCGGAAGTAACCGCACATTTCATTGCCTCGTCCATATCCGGCGTAAGGAAATGATTAGCCTCTATACACATTTCTTTAATTGCGTCTGTAATCTGTGACACCTGAATTGTTCTCATGGTGTGCGCCTCCGTCTCTTGGTTTTCTTTTCCCGTACATTATAACATACTGCGAAGTGAAAAGCCAAGTAGGCTTGTTTTTCCTGTTTTACCCCGTTCTGTTTGAATTTCAATGCCGAGGGTCTTTTTGAGCCTCTTTTACTACAAGACCCTGCATAATCCACCATTCCGGGGTCTCCAAGTCATATTGTCTCCCCTCAGACCCTTCCAATCAAATTTATCACTCAAAACTTGGTATTTTGACTGCCTTCGGGGGTCTTATAGCGATTTTTCCCTCTTAAGACCCCGCACAAGCTTTTACTTTCTAAATTAAAAAAAGTGCCGGATATTGAGACACCCAAAATCCGACACTTTTATGACTGACCTAATAGCCAATCAACTTACTCTTATTTACTTATTAAACACAAACGACTCCAATTCGAAAAGAATTCTGCCGTCAAACAAGCTTTTCGCCCAGTCCCATCCATCATAAGCATCTTCCACCACAAAGAATAATGAATGGCGTCCTGTTACCAAATCCACATAAGCGGTATAGATTCCGTCTCCCATGTCCACATTACAAACACCGATTTCCTTACCGTTTTCATAGTCATCAATCATAATACGGATTCTGCTCTTACATCCCATGCCTCTAATCTTAAACATAAGCTCCATGGTCTTGCTGGAATAATCCTCGCCAAAGTCAAAGTACTTATATCCGATAATGGCACCTGATTTAATATTTGTTACAACACGGGTAAATCTGTCTTTTTCCGTGATAAGACAATCATTCTTTAATACGCAGGCAATTTCTGCAGGAGTAATTCTATATGGATTTAAGGAATCCTCAAATCCAAGGGATGTCATCTCTGCTGTGGTAAAAGAACCATCCGGTAATAACTCAATTTTCTCTACGCAGGCACGTCTTGACATGATGGAACCATTGGTCATTCTGTGATAAAAAATATACCACTGGTCCTTAATCTTACAAACAGAACCATGGTCATTTCCGCCCGGATAATCCACGCCATTATCTACCAGATATCCACGATAAGTAAATGGACCTGTTGGTTTATCGGAAGTAGCATAAGCAAGACGGCTTCCCCGGTTAGGAGAATAAATAAGATAATAAGTATCTCCTATTTTTCTCGGTGAACAGGCTTCAAAAAAACCATCCTCTATTTCCTTAGGTTTTACCGGAATAATATGCTCAATCAAAGTACCATCTAAAATCTCATACATATTATCAGGATTCACTTCTGCCATAAAGGAACGCTCATATCCACAATAAATATAAACTCTTCCATCATCATCCACAAGCACGCCCGGATCAATGAACCATCCGTTACAGCATACTTCATCCGGAATTGTATACTCATAGGTAGAAAGAAGCTTAAAAGGACCTTCCGGTCTGTCACTTACCGCAACGCAACCTTTCGCATTTACGATATATGCGTACAAATAATATTTTCCGTCTTTTTCCACAACATCGGGTGCAAACAGAAAATCATCCGTCCAGTCTGTATCTGACTTATGGTCTCTGTCGTCCCTTGTATGAAAAATATCACCATGACAAACCCATTCATTCAGATTGTCAACGGACGCACTCCATACCTTTAACTTGTGGTCGCAGAAAGTTTCGGTTCCTACACGGTCATGGGAACCATAAATATAAACTCTGTCACCGAATACTCTCGGTTCGCCGTCAGGGATGTACTCCCAACTTGGTAAATAAGGATTTGCCATAACTATTACCTCGTTTCATCATTTATTTGCAAATATTATACTATGGCATAACTATGATAAAAACAGTTAGAATTATAGATTATTTACGCTAAATAACTTACGTGCTAGCCTATTTTCAAAACTTATGCTATGATAATCAAGCGAGCCGGGTGGAAAGTCTCATAATTCATGCCGGTCAGTACAATAATCCCTTTGGAGAATCATTATGAGTATTTTAAACGTTGAACATCTTTCACATGGATTTGGCGACCGTGCTATTTTTCAGGATGTGTCTTTCCGTCTGTTAAAAGGAGAACACATCGGATTGATTGGCGCAAACGGTGAAGGTAAATCCACTTTTATGAATATTATTACAGGGAAGTTAATGCCTGATGAGGGTAAAATAGAATGGGCAAAAAATGTCCGTGTAGGATACCTTGACCAACATACGGTATTACAACCGGGAATGACCATCCGTTCCGTACTTGCTTCCGCATTTGACTTTTTATTTGAAATGGAAGCCCAGATGAATGACATCTGCGACAAAATGGCAGAGGCTGACGAAACACAGATGGAAGAATACATGGAACAGCTTGGAACCATTCAGGACTTACTGACCATGCATGATTTCTATATGATTGATTCCAAAGTTGAGGAAGTAGGACGCGCTTTAGGCCTTGCAGATATCGGCCTTGATAAGGACGTATGTGACTTAAGCGGCGGACAGCGAACCAAAGTATTATTAGGTAAGCTTCTCCTTGAAAAACCGGATATCCTGTTACTTGACGAGCCTACCAACTATCTGGACGTAGAACATATTGAATGGTTAAAACGATACCTCAACGATTATGAAAACGCGTTTATCCTGATTTCCCATGATATCCCGTTCTTAAACAGCGTTATCAACCTGATTTATCATATGGATAATCAACAGTTAAACCGCTATGTAGGAGATTATGATAAATTTGAAGAAGTATATGCCATGAAAAAAGCACAGCTTGAAGCTGCCTACAACAGACAGCAGAAGGAAATTGCAGACTTAAAGGACTTCGTAGCCCGTAACAAAGCCCGTGTAGCAACCCGTAACATGGCAATGTCCCGTCAAAAAAAATTAGACAAGATGGATGTCATTGAGCTTGCAAGTGAAAAACCAAAGCCGGAATTTAACTTTAAAGAAGCCCGTACTCCAAGCAGATATATATTCCAGACCAAAGACCTTATCATCGGATATGATGAGCCCCTTTCCAAACCTCTGACCCTTTCCATGGAACGTAATCAGAAAATCGTTCTTACAGGTGCCAACGGAATCGGAAAGACTACCTTGCTAAAGAGTATCTTAGGACTCATTAAGCCAATTTCCGGGGAAGTAGAGCTGGGAGATTATTTAAGCATCGGATACTTTGAACAAGAATTAACGGAAGCTGTAAACCGCAGCTGCCTTGATGAAATCTGGCAGGAGTTTCCCTCTTTTACCCAATACGAGGTACGTTCTGCCCTGGCAAAATGCGGATTGACTACCAAGCACATTGAGAGTATGGTAAAAGTGTTAAGTGGTGGTGAACAGGCAAAGGTGAGACTGTGTAAACTTATCAATAAGGAAACTAACATTTTGTTACTTGACGAGCCTACCAACCATTTGGACGTAGATGCAAAAGAAGAACTGAAGCGGGCTTTAAAAGCATATAAAGGAAGCATCCTTATGGTATGTCATGAACCGGACTTTTATGACGGACTTGCAACAGAGGTCTGGGACTGTACCAAGTGGACCACCAAGCTTTGGTAATATTAACACCTAATGGGTGCATGAAAGGATTATTATGAAAAAAAAATCATTGACTAAATTACATTGGTTATATTTTTCTATTATTGTATGTGTCATGGTGGTCGTAGACCAGCTGACCAAATGGCTTGCAACACTATATCTTAAAAATTCCGAAGGTGTTGTATGGATAAAAGGTGTTTTTGAATTACAGTACCACGAAAACCGCGGAGCCGCTTTTAGCTCCTTGCAGGGAAAAGGGGTTTTACTGGTATGCGGTACCATTGTCATCTTAGCATTGGTATTATATTCCTACCATAAAATTCCCCGTGAAACAAGATATGTACCCCTCCGTATTATTTTTGCCATGCTTACCGCCGGCGCCATCGGAAATATGGTTGACCGTATTATGAATGGGTACGTAGTGGACTTTTTGTACTTTTCATTAATCAATTTTCCGATTTTTAACATTGCGGACTGCTATGTAACCGTTTCCGTTATCTTATTTGCCATTTATGCCTTCTTTATCTATAAAGAAGATGAGTTGGATTTTCTGTTTACCTTAAAAAAGAAAAAAGTAGAGAATGAATCTTCTGATGAATAATGACAAAAGCCCTTCTTACCATCACAGTAAGAAGGGTTTTTCTTATTCCTCTATATATGTAAAAAAACAACAGTAATCTTTTCCTCTGCATGACTCATAAATTGAATCTTTATTAACTGTTTATATAAATTGAAACCCGATTCTGTATTATATCCGCTACTTCATCAACGCTTTTTTGTCCCTCAAAATAATAAGACGCTTCTTCATAAATAATGTTATACAACTCATTATCCAGAAATACGTTGTAGCTCAAAGACTCTATATCCTGTATAAATTCTTCCTTCTCCTTTTGTGTCATAGCATAAATCGGAATTCCATTATAGGTTGTAATCTTTTTTTCTGATATACTTCCATCTTCATTCGTTTCATATTCAGGTGTAGAAATATTCTCCATATACTGATAAAAACTACTTTTCATCACGGGATAAGACCAGCCATACAAACTTTCATTTGCTTCCAACTGCTTGTCTTGCTGCTCCTTAGAAAGCGCAAACTTAAGAAAATCCCATACACCTGCTTTGTTATCTGAATTTACTGTCATGCTAAACGTTAGGCCTTCCGGTGCAGCTACCGTTCCTGATAAACTACTGCTGGGAAATCCGATTACAACCATATCTTCTATAACAGATTTCCCATACTGGAAAAATAAATTTCCGTGAGAGAATTCTCTACAAAGCAACTGTGTCTGGTTCTGTACCGCTTCCCATGCGTCTCCTTCACTCTTTTCATAATCATCTCGATTTTTCACAAAAGTAAGAAGCTTTTTAAACTCATCGGAATCAAACGAACAAACGGTTTGCTCCCAGTCCATAAATAAATCCTGATTATACTGAAATAAGTATCTTAAGGTGATTTCCTTGCCGGCACCGAACACCGTATGTATCTGTGGGTTTTCTTCCATAATCTGATACAACTCATTAAGATTCAGTACATTCTTGTCTCCTATTACTTGTGCATTGCCGTAACAGGTTGCAACACGAAAAGACGTGGGTATCCGATAAAGGTGATCATTCTCTATATAAGTATCAATTATGCTCTCCACATATAATGATAAATCCACTGAATTATCACTCTCAAAATATGGAAACAAATCTTCCAAATACCCTTGCTTTTCCAATGCATTCATGTCAAACATTCCGTCATCAATAATATCAGGTCCTTTTCCCGAAACTATATCTGCGCCCAGTTTAATGAGAGCATCATCCAACGATACTTCATCATTTTGACAATAATCAATAACCTCTACAACATATTCAGAATTGACTGTATTATATTCTAAAATCATTCTCTCAACACTGGTTTCCATTCCACCATAAGTTGCAATCGTTATTTTCTTCTTACTATCATCTTCTGTATCTTTATTAGGAACAAAAGTATAGACATATAATTTGTTTCCAACGTCAGTTGTTTTTATAGTAATTAAGTAAATGCCATCCTTACCGAATGTATGAAATTCTCTTACATCCTGCTGTAAGATACCGTGTTCAAAAAGGGAAAGGATAGTTTCTGATTTATCTCCTGAAACTAATGAAATATTTCCCGAATACAGCGTAAGATATTGATTATTTGATAATTCTGAATAATATGTATCAGCCTTTACATTTTTTCTTCCAATAAACTTTCCTGAATTAGAATATTGTAGGAGACCAAAATTGGTTATTACATTTAGGTTATCTTCATCATCAAAAAATAATCGTGATACAAATTCTGACAACTGCAAATCACTAAGCGCTATCGTATCCAGTAATTCACCTTTAGCATCATACCTATCTATTTCTACTGAATATGTGTCCTCATTCTCTAAATACTTACACAACCAATATTCTCCCTTATTGTTCACGGCAAAAGCCACCACGGTATCATCCTTATCCACGTTCAACGAAACCGTTGATTCTTCACCCGATAATATTTCGTACGAATGAATCTCAATTAACTCTTCCTCCGCAAATTTAAGAAAATAAAAAGCATCTCTTTTTGCATGTGTAAGCAAAGAAGACTCACTATTTTTCTCATAAACCAGCTCAGACCAATACTTTTCACTCACCGTAAAATTCTCTGCTTTGCCACAAGATGATAAAAGTGTCAGCACCAAAATGCCCCCAAGCAGAACTAGCTTTTTAAATGATTTTCCCATCTAGAATACTCCCTTACATACCCTCATACAAAAGCATCTGCACTCTGTTCTGGATATTGGATGCTACTGTCTCAACATCCATGTTTCCATCAAAGTATGCACTTGCTTCTTCTTGAATTATGTCCATGACATCAGAATTATAGGTTTTCGCAGTATCTAAGCTTTCATACCACGCTGTTATCTCTCCTACTTCCTCCTCTGTTAATGCATAAATATCAACTATCTCTCCATTAAATCCAAAATTCATAAGCGGAACTTCTACCTTCTGGCCGTTTGCATCCTCTTTGTAAGCAGGTGTAGAGTATCTCATCATCATGCCCTCGTAGCTTTTTCTGTTAATAGGACTGTATGATGTGGTAAAGACAGACTGCTGATTTGCATCCATACAAAAACGGATAAATTCCCATGCACCATCCTTGTTCCCTGAGTTAGCACAAATTGAAAGTGCTACTGCTTCTATTACTGTTTCATGCCCTTCTTTGGTAGGAAATCCCGTAAACACCATATCTTCTCCATAGACGGTTTTTAAAAACTGATAACTGGGTGCATGGAAAATTTGAAAACGTCCAAATAGTATCTGCCTATTCTTAAGCTTTTCCTTAGAGGTCATCTTTCTAACAGTACTACTGTACTTTTTTGAGATTTCCAAAAGCTCCTTGAACTCTTTCGAGTCAAAGCTTGCTTTTCCTGTTTCTGTATCCACATAATCTTCATATCCGCAAATAACCAGATTTCGTAACAATTCAACCGGTGTACATCTGTTGTAGAAAAGTTCTGCATTATCATGTGTATTCAAATATTCCTTTAGACTTGATAAACTAAGTTCGCCATTTTCATCAAAGGTGGCACCGTCACTAAATAACGCATAGGTTTCAAATGCTAACGGCATTGCGTAAACCCCATCCTTATACTCATATGCATTGATGACGTTCATCCAGTAATCTTCCTCTATAAAGCTTTCATCCTGCTCCATATATCCGGAAATATCTGCAAGAATTCCCTTGTCAGCATAACCTGCATAGTTAATTATGGCTGTATCTACCATATCCACTATTCCGCCTGCCACAATGTCTGCATTCATTCTGGCTATCCAGTCCTTCATATCTGTTTCTTCAACATTACAGCTTCTTATCTCTACTGCATATCGGGAACTCAACAGATTAAATTTTACTGCTAACTTCTCTATCTCCTGACTATAGGTAACAATGGTAATAACCTCTTTTTCTCCATTTGGGGTATCCTGACTTCCTCCTGTTTCATTAACCTCCGTTACCTCTTCCGGTTTTTTTCTGTCAAACACACTACATCGGATTTCGTATCCCGTATCAGCATATGTTTTTGTGATTACTACGATATCTCCCTCTGATGTAAGTGATAAGGATTCTATGGTATTTGATGTAATGCCGTTTAATACCCAGTTAATAATCTCTTCCTTATTCTTCATGCCGTTCCAGTATTGGTACAATCCCTTATCGGTCCTGATATACATATTTCCGTCACCGTCTGACAACACTGCATTGTTTCCAACCGGATGATTGGTGACAACCGTCGCTTTCTCAGGCTCTCCTGTCTTTTGGTTTAAGGCTGCTACCTGATTTCCTTCGATTGTAACATAGGTAATGACCACAGAGCCTTTGGCATTATTCCCAATCCCTGTAATCTCATAGTCATGTTCAATATTCTTAAGACAGGTACCTTCAGTATCGTATACTAATACCCTTCTGTCATTGGCTATAAGCACTACATTGTCAGATGCATCGGTTTCCATCTTATTAATGTATTCGATTTCATCTGCCTCATCCGACAAAACTACTGTTTTGTATACATTACCACTTTCGTCAAGCCATTTAAGGGTATAATGATACTCCTTAAAATCATCGCTGCTGACAATGGTTAAGAGCACCACTTCACTTTTTGTATTTACACATATATCTACAATACTCTCATTCTTGTATACTGTCAGTTCCTGCTCCATAGTCTGTTCTGTCAGATAATCAGTGATACAAAGGGAATATACGATTTGACCCACTTCCAACCTGCCTTCTATATAGTACAGCTTGTCATTCCTAAAGGTAGAGTAAAATACCATTGCATCATCCGCAATTACCTCACTGTGTGGGATATAAACATAGGACGCATGTTTTACTTCCTTTTTTCCACAACCTGACAGAATGAAGATTAGAAATAAAGTACAAACTGTTACCAAACGTTTCATAAATATGCTTCCTTCTTATAATATAATCTGGATTTATTAGAGTATATCCTTACGCCCATAATGTCCACATGTCTTCCATTAAAAAAGCGTGAACGGCAATTTTGAATGCCTGAACGACAATTTTTTGGAAACAAACGCCTACATACCCTCATACAAAAGCATCTGCACTCTGTTCTGGATGTTTGATGCTACTGTCTCAACATCCATGTTTCCATCAAAGTATGCACTTGCTTCCTCTTGAATGATCTTCATTACATCTAAGTTATAAGTTCTGGCTGTATCAAGGCTTTGCAACCATTTTGATATTTCCGCCACTTCCTCTTTTGACAATGCGTATATATCCATGGATTCTCCGTTAAAATTCCCTGACATTATGGGCACTTCCACAAGATTTCCATCTTCATCCTGTGCATATTTGGGAGTGGAATAACTGATTAACATTTCCTCATACGCTGACCATTTTATGGGACTTAGGGTCGATATCTGCTTCATCTGGATTTGCTGTTCATCTGCCAGACAAAATCGAATAAATTCCCATACACCTTCTAAATTCTTTGAGTTGGCACAAGCAGAAATTGCCATTGTCTCTACCAGTCCTTCTGCTCCGTGTCTGGTAGGAAAACCTGTAAATACCATGTCATCCCCATATATCGTTTTCACAAATTGGTAAGTCGATGCTTCAAACATCTGAAAATTACCAAAAAGGATTTTTCTACCGGTCATATCCTCCCTCTTGGTAAGACCATCTTTACTCATTCCGTATTCTTTACTTAATTCAAGTAACTCTATAAATTCCGGCGAATTAAATCTTGCCTCTCCACTATCCACATCTACATAGTCCTCATATCCGCATGCTACAAGGCTTGTTAATACTCCGATTTTCATTCCCCTGTTATGAAAAAACTGGGTTTCAGGATGTTCGCTTAAAAACTCAACTACTCCATCTATAGTAAGCTCTCCATTCTCATCCAACATAGCGCCATCACTAAAGAGCGCATTTACAGAAAACGCAATGGGAATAGCATATAGTCCTCCCTGATATTCATAAGCTCCCATAATATTTGACAGATAATCGTCCTTATCAAAGGATTTATCTTCTTCCATTATGGAATATAAATCAGAGACAATTCCTTTATTGGCATATCCGGCATAATTGATGATAGACGTATCTATCATATCAACAACGCCTCCTGCCACAATGTCCGCATTCATCCTTGCTATATTGTTTCCTTCTCCGAACTCCTCTTGGCTATAGACCTTTACTTCTACTCTGTACTTAGAATCGGTTTGATTAAACTTAATTGCAAACTGCTCAATGGGGGAATAGGCATAACTTGTCGCATATGTAATTACTGTCTTTTCTTCTCCCTCCACAATGCTGTTATCATCATTGACGGCATCCGCTTTCTTTACCTTCTCAAAAGTATATAACTTTATGGTATAATTCCACTCTGTAAGTGTCTTGACTACTACCGCAACTTTATTGTCTGCTACCGGAAATACGGCATCGATGTAATTATGCTCAATGCTGTTTACAACCCATCCGCCAATCTCTTCCTTGGTATCTGACTTAGTATGATACAGATACAAGCCTTTCTCTGATTTGATATACATTTTTCCCTTAGAAAGACACACAATGGCATCTCTGCCACTTGGATGAATATCCACGGTTTGCACTTCTGTAAGCTCCCCTGTTGTCACATCAACACCCGCAATAATATTTCCTTCTAATGTTACATAACTGATTAACAGATTTCCCTGTTCATCCTCTCCATAACCGGAAATACCTGCTTCGCATTGAATTTCATGCAGTAACACTCCCTCAGTGCTAAATATCATTACTGTTTTATCATCTGCAATCAAAAATACATTATTATCCTTATCCGTATGAATGACATTCACATACTTAATATCCTGCTTCCTATCCTGCAGGGAAGCACTTCTTATAAAATAACCATCCTTGTCCATCCACTTGATGGTATAGTAATAATCCATTTCTTCCGCATTGCTCATTATGGTTAGTAACGCCAGCTCGTTCTGCTCATTTACACTGAAATCCACAATACTCTCATTCTGATAAACAGGCAGTGCTTTTTCCTGCATCTCATTTGTAACAAAATCATGAATATGTAATGTATACTCTGCTTGTCCGAATAAAATACGACTCTCCACATAATACAATTTGTCATCATGATAATCTGAACAGAAAAAATTAACCTTACTTAATAATTCCTCACTTTTAGATATATAGGTGTACTCTTCCTTCTTTCCGCATGCCTGTAATAAAAACAGCATAAACACTATCAAAAAAGTTCTTCTAAGACGCATATCCTACTTCCCTTCCACAAATATATATCCTTGCATGCATCACGTCCATGCGTCTTCTTTTAAAAAAGCGTGAACGGCAATTTTGAATGCCTGAACGACAATTTTTTAAGAGATGATACAAATAAACTCTCCATTCTCATTAAAAACAGCATATCGTGTTACACTTACTTCCCTCTCTCCAAAGGAAACGCTAACAAGTAAATATCCTTGTTCATAGGCTAACGGAACAATATTACTTATAATTCCGTCATACGACTTGGCATATTCAGACAGTTCTTTATCCACGTTGTCCCAACATGTTACTTCTCCTGTGATAATATCTAACTTACAGACACTATTTCCATTCATATCATCTGTGAAGTACACATGATTGTTGGCAAACACCGCCTTATTCAAAGCATATCCCGGATAGAAATTCTCATCAGCTACTATGGATGCGTCCTGCTCACTTAATGTACAAAAATATTGTTCACTCTGGTTTTGAGGATTATCAATGGAAACCGTAATAATGCAGAAACCACATTCTCCAGCCATTACATCCTTATAAAAAAATACACCCGTAATCTCTGACGTTTCCAAATTAAGAGCTGCATCCTTAAAGCTATGTACCCTGCTATCCTGCTCTGCATTTATAACAAGATCATATATCAATAACTCCTCATTATGATAAACATCCCACTGTACAGTCCCTTGTTCTTCTTTTCTTTTAAAAATAACAGTGTCGTCAGCAGAACTTAAATAAATTTCCCCGTATTCGGTGATATCCACCTCACTGAACTGACCTGTTTCTTGTCCCATGGAATATACCAAATCGCACATATATCCATTAATGTCATACTGAAAATGAATCTTTTCCTCTTCATTAGTACTTGCATCTTCATTTGCGACGTCGTTGGGAGATTCTATAACAGTGCTATCTTCTTTCTTCTGATTTTCATCATTTTTCGAAAGCTCGTGTGAATCCGATGGTTTTGATTTTCCACAAGCAGTCAATATAATAACCATCATTAGTAGGCATATTGTTTTGATATTTTTCATGGTACCTCTCCATCAATAGGGCTTTATTCCCATACATACACATAATTATTTTTATTTATATCCATATAAGTATAAACACTACAATACTTTCCACTATTTGTTATTAATAGAAAATCTTTATCTTTCTCAGCCTCAATTAAAACCTGAATATCCAATGATTCCAAATTAACTGTAAGTATTCGACTTCCCATATTTGCTTCCTGAACATGTATGTACAATGTGTTGTCTGCTAAATAATCAGAAAATATGGTGCCACCTTCCGGCTCAGGGAAATAATACAGTTGTTCCTTCTCTTTATGATATAAGTAGATCCCCCAATCGGTATCATAACGATCCCGCCAAATAATTACTTTATCATTAGCTACAGGAAACAAAATACCCATTGTTTGGTCTGGTACGGTAAATGCTTTTTTCTCCCCGGTCACTACATTCTCTTCTACTATTTGTCTTATTCCTGAACGCTCTGCAGCATATGTACAAGTATCCTGAGTGACAGATACACGAGAATACGGATGTTCCCATATTATTCTCTCATCGACGCCGATTCTCTTTATCTCTTTATTTTCAAACGAATACAAAAAAATACCAATCTCTCCGGCTTCATTTACAGGCTCATACCATGCCACATAATCTTTGCTTACTACTGGGCATAATTCAAAACGGGCATCCCAAGAAATAGAATGTAATGTTTCAATTGTGAATGTATCTAAATCCATGCACCGCATTTCCCAGACACCATTTGTTTCACTTGGACATTTCTCCATCCAAACAAGGTATTCCTCATTTCCACTGACTTCATTAATCCAATTTACCATTTCCCTTTCGGTTCCTTCACCGCAACTATACAGAATGCTATGCTCCTTGGTATCCGGATTCCAATATCCTATATCATATCCTGAAGCATATTGTGCCATATCCCACGCATATTCCAAAAAATAGAAAACTCCTTTGTCAGTAGCCATAGCGTCCACCATTCCATATCCCTTACCTTCCTCCACTTCACGCTTAACTCTTGGAATTTCATATATGGTAACAAGGGTTTCGTAATCTAGAACAAATACATCTTCTAATGAAATCTCCTTATACAACGCCTCAGCATCAACAAGAGTCTCCTTTCCGTCTTGGTCAGATTCTTGTTTACCGGATTCTTCTTCTTTGACAATCCCAATCTCATTCTCTATCGTATGATCAATGTTACCCTCTTCTTTTTTTGTGCATCCTGAAATATAGGTAATGCATAATAGTATGGCTAAACTTATGCGTAGTAATCTACTTCTTTTTTTCATAGCACGTTCATCCCCTTCAATATTTATCTGGTAGCTATACTAATTAGATACCGAGTATATCAGTTACCTAATCCAGTACCTCAGCATATTATTTAATATTTGTGTCAATGCTTTTCTTTTTAAATCTCATAACTTCCTTCGGTAGCTTGTCCTGATACAGTATAAATCCACATACGAAATTTGCACTTTTGTCAGCCACCTTAGTTATCAGACTCTTCAATAATTTTTCTTTGGTCAAAAATAGAACCCCCTTTCACCCTTTGCTGGTTTCAAGCTACCATAAGATAAAATGGGATTCTATGGGAATGTAATAAATAGACCAAAACTTGTCATATTTGGTTATTTCCTATTTTATTTTTCTATTGACAACAAAGCAGAACACACTCCATCTCAAAATACTCTTTCTCTTGCTTACAAATCTTTTCCACTCGAACGCTTCCGCTATAATTCTCTGCAATCTGCTTAATACTTAACATACCTTTTCCATGAAGTTTTTTATTCAGTTTGCTTGTTTTAAGATTATCCAATTCTAGTTTTGCTGGCAATTTAGAACAATAATTTCTAATCCGAAGTACCAAAATATTGTACTGTAATGTAATTGCTAACTCTATTTCTCGCGCATCCATGGGCTCTTTTAATGAAGCCTCTATTGCATTATCAATCATATTTCCAAGCAAACTAATTAAATCAAAATCCTTTATATCAAGCTGTGTTGGTACTACAATATCGTAATGAAAATCAATCCTCTCCGAAAGAATTTGGGTCATTTTATAGTTTAGAATGCAGTCAATAATCTTATTTCCGCTCTTTATTCCAGAATATGATTGTACGTTTCCCAAAAGTTCTGCCATGCATACAGACAAATCTGCATACTCTCCATCACGAAGCAACGCTTGCAGATGAATTATTTGATTTTTCATGTCATGGCGCAAAATTTCAATTTGTTTCTCACTTTCCTGCATCAGTTCAAACTCGTGCTGATAGTATTTTCCCTGCTGTCTTACTAAATCCATTTCTGCAGCCTGATTCATTCGATCAATAATTGCATCATAAAGATAGTAAATCGCACAATTAATTGCCAACAGTAAAATCAAACAAACAACTAACAGTTCACGGCTAATGGTCAATGTCATCAATGCAACCGATATGAATGCAATTGATATTGTCACCAACACCAAAAACATCCACACTTTGACCGGTATCTGAATTTCTGATTTATGATATGACCGAAAACTAACCATTCTGGCAATTAATAGCATAATGAGGCACACCAACACCAAGCCAATTTCTGATGAATAATCAGTTTTGTTGAACACATCTATCTTTCTCAACCCACCAATTGCTACGGATACTAAATCCGTACAGATTAGATAAGCAACAATTACCACTGTATATAGAATACGACTACGCAGTTTTTGCGCATATCCTATTGATAAGATAAAACACATTATGATATTAATAAGCGTATTTAACATTGGAATTGCAAAGAGTATATATATAGCTGTAGACAAAACATAATATCCACCATAAGATATATACATCATTTTTTTGCTCTTTTGATAATCTCCAAATAAACCTTTACTAAATAGATAAATTGCATAAGTATTTACCAGAGATGTAAATACAAATACTAAGCTATGTATCATCGGTTCTATACCTAATCCTTACCTCTTTATTTGGTCAATAAGTAAGTGTAACTCTTTCTTTCCCTGTCTACTTATTGGTACCTCTTCACCATTATTTAATATAATCGTTTCCTGTAGAACCTTGTGAATTTGTTTACAATTAACTAAATATGAATTATGAGGACTGATAAAATGATGAAGATAAAACTCTTTCTTTATACGTGATATTTTACCGTAAGTCTCCAAAACTCCTTTATTTGTTACAATCTTAAGTTTTCGTTGTTGTGCCTCAACAAATAAAATATCCTTATAAGGAATAAACAGTTTTTGCTTATTTTTACCTTCCGCTTGAATAGTATCAAAAATGAAAACTTCACTATCCATGTTTTTTATGGAGATATATCTGTTAACGATTTCTATTACTTGTTCTTTATGAATAGGCTTTTCAATAAATGCAAACGGATTTACATCAAACAGACCTACGTCTTTTTCCTTAATCGAAGATATCCAAACAATTGCTGTATGATAATTTCTTAACTGCTTACGAAGATATTCTGCTACTTCCTTTCCATTTCTCTTTCCAATCATAATATCCAAAAAAAGAATGTCATACCTATTCTTCTCCAAAGAGTCCATCATATCTTCGGCAGATAAAAAGGATTGGACTGTTTTGTCCGTTGAGATTTCCTGAAGCACGTTCTCCAATTCTCTAATACAGTTTTTTTCGTCATCACAAATTCCTATTGTAATCATCTACATTGCTCCACAATAAATTACCATCACGATAGTAACTTACTTCAAAAATACTTCTTACTTATGTAATCATATTATTCCAACTATTTCTTTCTGTCAACCATTATTTAGAATTTTTAGGTATTGACTCTGTCAAATATTTCTGTATTATATTAATATGTAAACATTTAATTGAGGAAAAACGCATGAACTATCAAGAAAGTTTTAAAAAGGGCTCTTTAGAAATGCTCATTCTTCAGTTACTAACAGAAAAAGATTGTTATGGCTATGAGCTAAGTCAACTTTTATTTGAACGTACTGGTGGCGTCTTCTCTGTACCGGAAGGTTCCATGTATCCCGCACTTTATAAATTATCAGAAAAGGGATACATTACTTTCAAAAAGGAACTTGTCGGCAAACGACGCGAACGTGTGTATTATCACATTGAAGAAAATGGTCGTAAATATCTGACTTGTCTGCTTGAAGCCTATCAGGTGGTAACGGATAGCATCCTAAAGATAATAGGAACAAATTAATATTGATAGGGGGAATTAATTAGTATGAAAAAATCTATGGGGAAAGTATATTGTAGACAGATTTTTCGACAACTTTCCATTTGTCGAAAACATGACCGTAATTTTTACCGTCACATTAAAACTAACATCAATGCTTATTTGCTAGAATTTCCTGATGCTACATATGATGACTTAGTATCAGAATTTGGTACTCCTGAATCTGTAGTAAACAACTATATTGAACTGCAAGAACCCACAACAATTAGGAAACAGACAAATGGAAAATCACGGTTTATCGCTATCACTGTGAGCCTAACCGTTATTATTTCAGTTGGAATTGGAGGGTATTATTATTGGCATACAGAGGTTTGCAAAGCTGCTGCTTCTGCTCCTATAATCATTGAAGAGGAAACTGTCACTATTATTTATGATAGCAAGTACACTGAGGACATGGAAGAATAAAGATGCTTATATAAAAGACTTACACTCTCATAACAGAAAGTGTAAGTCTTTTTTGGTTGATATTAACAATATATTTTTTTAATCCCGCGCAATAATATATTTATGGATAGGATTTCCCATGGAGGAGAATTTTTCTTCATATTCTGTCATTACATTATTTTCCATCATTTCAGGTGTGTGATGTAAATCATAAGTAATTTCCCGGATTACCCATCCTGCAAGGGGAGCTTCTTCTACGGCAAAATCAAACAATGCCCTGTTATCCGTTTTAAACTCAATGGTTCCTTCCGGTTTTAAGAATTGGGTGTATCTTGCCAAGAATTCTTTAGAAGGAAGTCGTCTTTTTGCATGACGGTCCTTAGGCCATGGGTCAGAGAAGTTTAAATAGATTTTGTCTACTTCATCCGGTGCAAAAATATCGGGCAGGGTTCTTGCGTCCACACACAAAAACTTTAAATTAGGAATGGTTTCCTCCTGAATCTTCTGGATTGCACGGAGTAAGACGCTGGAATATAACTCAATTCCCACATAATTAACATGGGGATTATTTTTTGCCAATGTAGTAATGAACTTACCCTTTCCCATGCCGATTTCTATATAAATGGGAGCGGTATTATTAAAAATCTCATGCCATTTTCCTTTATACTCAGTGGGATTTTGTACCACATACGGGCTTGCCGCAATTACCTCACCGGCTCCCGGAATATTTCTTAATCGCATTCCTGTTTCCTCCTAATGCATTGGTGACAAATCAATTGTTCTTATATTACACCTATTTTTTATAATTGGAAAGTCTTTTTCCCTAGGAATTATGCGTAAATTAGTGTAATATAGATATAGAAAAAACTTGTACGCAAATTTTAAATCGGAGTATTTTTATCATATGAAAAAGAATAGATATTTGTTATACCTTCTGGTAAGCCTTTGTCTTTTTTGTACAAATACCATTACCGGATTAGCGGATGAATACGAAGATGCCAGACTGAACCGGTTAGAAATGCCGGTTGAATCAAACGCAGTAGAAGGTTGGCCCGAGGGACCCATCGTTAGTGCAGATGCTGCTATTTTATACGAGGCAAATACAGGAACTATCCTTTATGCCAAAAATATATATGCAGCAGAGTATCCCGCAAGTACCACCAAGCTATTGACTACCTTGATTGCCATGGAAGAAGGTGACTTAGATGATATGGTTACCATGTCCCAATCAGCACTGGATGCTATCACCTGGGATTCTTCCGTTATGGGCGCTTCTGTAGGTGATACCTTTACCTTGGAACAATTTTTATATGGTATATTAGTTCCTTCCGGCAATGAAGCTGCCAATGCAGTCGCAGAACATATCGGCGGAACTATGGAAGATTTTGCCCTGCATATGACAGAGCGTGCCAAGGAATTGGGTTGTGTAAACAGTAATTTTGTTAATGCCAACGGTCTTTATGATGATGCACATTACACCTGTGCCTACGACCTTGCATTGATTGCCACTGAATTTTTTAAATCAGAGACTTTATCACGGATTGCCTCCACTTCTTCTTATTCTTTTGCCGAAGATTGGACCGTTTATTCACGTAATAAGCTGCTTCCCGGTAAAGAATATGCCTATGAATATCTGGTCGGAAGTAAAACCGGATATACGGGTAAGGCACGTAATACTTTGGCATCCTGTGCTCAAAAGGATGGTATGAAATTAATCTGTGTGGTGTTAAAAGAAGAACCGCCATATCAGTTTACCGATACCATAGATTTGTTTAACTATGGCTTTAGCAATTTTAAGCTATATAATATCGCGGAAAATGAAACCCGATATAATATAGAACATTCAGACTTTTTTGAATCTGACAATGACGTGTTTGGCAGCAGTGTACCGTTATTAGAATTAGATACTTCGGCAGGGTTGATTCTTCCTATAAACGCTGATTTTGACAGTGCCGTTCCTAAACTAACGTATCATACAGATAACGGGGATAGCATCGCTACTATTTCGTATTCTTACTCAGGTGTTGAAGTTGGTTCCTGCGAGCTTTATCTTAATGAAGATGCTCTCACTGCGGAAAATACGGATGATGTCAGTTCTGAAAGTGTTGACCCCATCATAGATGCTACTGAGAATCCTCCGGCTTCAGACTCCACAGGACTCACCGGTGATACTTCGTCGAATAAGTCAGACAATGATACCTCCAAGGAAAAAGAGAAGGTCATCGTAATCAATATTAAACTAATAGCCTATTGGGCAATCGGTATTATAGGCTTCTTACTTGTAGTATTTGTGATTGCAAGGTTTATCGGTAACTATCATTTACCAAGCATAGAGCTAAAGCATCGTCGTAAAAAGCGACGCCCCAAACGAAACAGAAGGCGTAAGAGTAGTATTACAAAGACCTATAAATTTTAATTGAACTATATGCTAAAAATGCACCGGCGTTAAACCGGTGCATTTCTATTTATTCTACTTATGAATGAAAGAAATCCTTTAATGCAGGATAAATCATTTTAAACTGCTGATATCTTGCTTCGTATTTTTCTACAAGCTCCGGAGTGGGCTCTACAGTATCTACGACTTTTACAAGCTTAGCTGCTGCCTCTTCTACAGATGCGTATTCGCCACATGCTACTGCTGCAAGAATGGCTCCGCCATATCCCGGTCCTTCTTCGCTTTCGATTACGTCAATCTTAATATTTAAAATATTGGCAATCATCTTCTTCCAAAGTGGACTCTTAGCACCACCGCCGCAGATCTTAGAACGCTCAATCTTGATTCCAAGGGATTTTGCTACCTCAAAGGAATCACGGATGGCAAATGCAACACCTTCCAATACTGCCTGTGTCATATCTTGTCTTGTGGTATCCATGGTAATGCCTGTAAAGGTACCTCTTGCAAATGGGTCGTTTAACGGAGAACGCTCACCCATAAGGTATGGTAAGAAGTATACATGGTTTTCTCCCAACTTCTCAATACCCTTCTGCTCTGCCCCAAAATCTTTGGTTCCGATAATATCTTCCATCCACCACTTATTACATGAAGCAGCGCTTAACATACAGCCCATTAAGTGGTAGTGTCCGTCAGCATGGGCAAATGCGTGTAATGCATTATTCTCGTCAACGCCGAATTTGTCAGAGCTAATAAAGATGGTTCCGCTGGTTCCCAATGAAATGTTACACATTCCATCCCCAACAGTTCCGGTTCCTACGGCTGCTGCCGCATTATCTCCTGCACCGGCTACGATTTTTACTGTTTCAGGAAGTCCGAATTCCTTAGAAAGCTCAGGTTTTAAGGTTCCTACTACTTCATAGCTTTCGTAAATGTCCGCTAACTGGTCTCTGGTAATTCCACAGATATCCATCATTTCCTTAGACCAGCACTTATTCTGAACATCGAAAATAAGCATTCCTGATGCATCAGATACATCTGTACAGAAGCTTCCGGATAACTTATATGCAATATAGTCTTTTGGAAGCATAATCTTTTTAATCTTGGCAAAGTTTTCCGGCTCTTTGTTTTTAATCCAGAGAATCTTTGGTGCTGTAAATCCTGTAAAGGCAATATTTGCTGTGTATTTGGAAAGAGTCTCTTTACCAATGACCTGATTTAAATAATCGGTTTCTTCCGTTGTTCTTCCGTCATTCCAAAGAAGTGCAGGGCGGATTACATCATCATTTTCATCTAAGATAACAAGCCCGTGCATCTGTCCGCCGAAGCTGATTCCGGCAACCTTAGATTTATCACATTCACTTGTTAATTCCTTCATTCCTTCTACAACTGCATCCCACCAGTCCTCAGGCTTTTGCTCAGACCAACCCGGATTTGGAAAATATAAAGGATATTCCTTTGATACGATTTTTTCAATTTTACCCTTCTCATCCATTAAAAGCATCTTCACTGCGGATGTACCAAGGTCAATTCCTATATATAACATGTTTTTTCTCCTTTTAATGAAAACCCTGACTCGGATAACCAAGTCAGGGTTTCTGACATCTAATTATGCAAATGGATTTTCTGATTTATAGAGCATTCCTTTTGGCTGGTTGAATCCGATTTCATCGTAAGCAACACCAACATATTTGAATACTTCGTATAATGCTTTTCCAAAGTGACCGAATGCTACTGCTCCGTGGTGTGGATAGTTGCCTTCGATTAATACATGACGGTAGAAACGTCCCATTTCAGGAATAGCGAATACACCGATAGCACCGAATGATTTTGTTCTTACGTCGAGAACTTCACCTTCTGCAACATATGCACGTAAGATGTTGTCAGCTGTTGACTGAAGACGGAAGAATGTAATCTTACCAGGAGCAATATCGCCTTCCAGTGTTCCGTTTGTAACTTCGATAGGAAGGTTTCTAGCCATAATCTTCTGGTATTTCATCTCACAGAAAGCAAGTTTTGATGAGCATGTGTTACCACAGTGGAAGCCCATGAAAGTATCTTTGTGTGTATAGTTAAATTTACCTTCGATTGATTCTTTGTACATATCAGCAGGAACTGAGTTGTTGATGTCAAGTAATGTAACTGCATCTTCACTTACGCATGTTCCGATGAACTCACTTAATACGCCATAGATATCAACTTCACAAGAAACAGGAATACCACGTCCTGTTAAACGGCTGTTAACGTAGCAAGGTACGAATCCAAACTGTGTCTGGAATGCAGGCCAGCATTTTCCTGCGATTGCAACATATTTTCTGTAACCCTTGTGAGCTTCTACCCAGTCAAGAAGTGTTAATTCATACTGAGCAAGTTTCGCAAGTACTTCAGGTTTCTTATTGCCTGCTCCAAGTTCTTTTTCCATATCAGCTACAACTTCAGGAATTCTTGGGTCATTTGCATGGTTATTGAATGCTTCGAAAAGGTCTAATTCTGAGTTCTCTTCGATTTCTACACCAAGGTTATATAACTGTTTAACCGGTGCGTTACATGCAAGGAAGTTCATTGGACGAGGTCCAAAGCTGATAATCTTTAAGTTAGCAAGTCCGTCAACTGCACGTGCAATCGGAAGGAACTCGTTAATCATATCTGCACATTCTTCTGCTGTTCCTACAGGATATTCAGGAATGTATGCGCCTACGTTACGAAGCTTTAAGTTATAGCTTGCGTTTAACATACCGCAATATGCATCTCCACGTCCGTCTAAAAGGTCAGCCTGGCTTTCTTCTGCTGCTGCCACAAACATCTTAGGTCCGTCAAAATGTTTTGCAAGTAACGTCTCAGAAATTTCCGGACCGAAGTTTCCAAGGTATACGCAAAGTGCGTTACATCCTGCTGCCTTAATATCTTCTAATGCCTGTACCATATGAATTTCGCTTTCTACGATACAAATTGGGCATTCATAAATATCAGCTGCATCATACTTTTTAGTATAAGCCTCTACTAATGCTTTTCTTCTGTTTACTGATAATGATTCCGGGAAACAGTCACGGCTTACTGCCACGATTCCCACTTTAATTTTTGGTACATTGTTAAACATATTCTTTTCCTCTCCATTCTTTATATTTGTTCACAAGAATTCTGTTGTTACCCCTTCTTGTGTAAAGTTTCTTATACGGTAACATTTTCTCCCTTTAATCCGTTAAATGCGCCTTCGATTTTTGCTTCTTCGTGTGCAATGAGCCATTTATTAACGGCAACCAGTAATCTGTCTTCCGGTGCACCGGTAGGTACCGCCTGTAAATCTTCGTTGGTTCCCTTTGGTAAAATAACCACATTTCTATACGGTTTTCCGTCTACGCTGCTTGGTGCGTAGTGAAGAGTTGTGGCATACATTTCGTATACGGTTCCGGCAGGTACAAAAAATGCTTCAATCTTAGAAGTATCATATGTAAAGTCTTCTTCGATATCCTGCTGTTTACCAAGTAATAAAATCAGGTCAGTCTGTGCAATACCGATTTCAGAGCATCTATGGTACTCAACCGCATTCAGCTTATTACAGGTTCCGTTACAGTAACCCATCTGAATCGGCATACCGCCAAAGAGGCTTTCAGAAATCACTTTTGCTATGGGCAGAACTTCCATTTCTTCAATGGACGGATAATAAACCACATGGTCAGGAGCCTCTGTCTTTGACATAACCTCTAACACATCTTTCACGTCATAATGATCCGTTAATACACGTCCATATGCTGAATACTCAGCATCTGTAATGTTCATAATCTTCATGCTCAGATTTCCTTTCTGTTGACACAATAATCTAATCTAATTGTATGAATTTTTTACGACTTTAGCAAGCAATAAAAAGGAAGTTTTTAAAGTTTTCAAAATGGTCTTTAAATACTATTGCAAACTATCTTTAATTGTTTCTGTATTTCCACATTTTATGGTATGTTAAGATATTTTCAGAATGGGTTTTTATATCGAAAGGAGCCTTTTTTTAAGAACTATGAAGAGAAAAATTGTAGCTCTTTTACTATCCTTTAGCCTGTGTTTTTCAGGACTTTTCGGTTGCGGCAAGGATACCAAATCTTTAAATACATCACCTTATGATGAGTTTATAACGGTAGATGTCTTTGATCAGATGGCCAACATGCAGGGAATCCAGTCCGGCTGGTTTGCTAAGGTTGTAAAAGATAAGTTTAATATGGAACTGAATATTATCGCACCAAACGTAGCAGGCGGCGGCAATACTTTATTTGAATCCATGGCGGCAGCAGGCGATTTGGGCGACCTTGTAATCTGCACTGCAAAAGGCGGAAATTTACAGAACATGGTAAATTCCCATTTGCTTTATAACATGGAAGATCTTATTAAGGATAAAGATGTTATGAAGTATGAGTATGCCATCGGACTTTTAAATGACAGTATTACTCCGGAAGGTATTTATGCAATTCCAAGTGAAATTTCTACCTTAGAGCCCACCCAAATCAGCAGCGGGCAAGAGCTTACCTTCGGTCCGTATCTTAGATGGGACATATATAAAAAAATAGGTTATCCTACCATGGAAACCTTAGAGGACTTACTGACTGTCTTAAAAAATATGCAGACCGCATATCCTTTTACGGAAACAGGAAATAAAACCTACGGATTTTCTCTTTTTTCCAATTGGGATGACAATATGATGAATGCAATTAAGCAGCCATGTACTTTTTACGGATATGATGAAATAGGATTTGTATTAGCAAGAGCGGATGGCACGGACTATCAAAATATCTTAGACCGTGATTCTATCTATATGCGGGTTTTAGAGTTTTATTTTAATGCGAATCAGATGGGACTTGTGGACCCGGATTCTTTAACCCAGGATTATAGTGACGTGGAAGCCAAATTTAAATCAGGTCAGATTCTTTTTTCTCCCTGGCCGTGGCAGGCACAGCCAGTATACAATACGGTAGAGCATACCGCAGCAGGCAAAGGTTATATGATGGCTCCTATCAATGACATGGAAGTTTTTGCATATGGCTGTATCCCGGGTGGTAATCAGCAGAATGTGATTGCTATCGGGGCAAATGCCAAGGACCCGGAACGTATGGCTGACTTTATCGACTGGCTTTACTCACCGGAAGGTATTTTCATTAATGGTGCAAGCGGCGGCGCCGCAGGGCCTGAAGGTCTTACCTGGACCATGGAAAACGGTGTTCCTGTATTAACGGAATTAGGATATTACGCACTGATTGACGGTGATGTGGAAATCCCTGAAGAATGGGGAGGCAGCACGTGGAAAAACGGTATCTCCGCCCTTAACTATAAAGCAGTAAACGTAACAGACTATTCCCCGGACGGATTCCCTTATTCTTTTGAGTTATGGGCTTCTGTATTAAAGGAAAAAGAGACAGCTCTAAGCAAAGACTGGTCAGAGCATCTTGGGGCTAATACTACTGTGGAATACATGATTGAGAATAATCAGATTGTGGTCGCTCCCGGTGCCAGTTATGTCTCACCACAGGAAACCTCCGAAATCGTTACAATCCGTAACCAGTGTAAGAAAAATATTATCGATTATAGTTGGCAGATGGTTTTTGCCAAGGATAAAGAAACATTTGATGCTTTGTATGATGAATTAATCTCCGTTACAAATACGCTGGGATATGAACAGGTTCTTGCCATTGACATGGAAAATGCTAAAAATCAGGATATTGCCAGAAAGGCTACTCTTGGTTCATAATAGTTTATATTAGTTTTAGCCGGAACACTTCTCCGGCAGAAAGGATTCCTATGATAGAAGACAAGAAAGTTACCAAAATGTTATACGGAGGAGACTACAATCCTGAACAATGGGGTGAGGATATCTGGGCTGAAGATATGCGTCTTTTTAACCTTGCAGGGATTGATGTTGTAACTCTTAACGTATTTAGCTGGGCTATGTTACAGCCAAGTGAAAATACCTACAATTTTGAAACCTTAGATAAAATCATTGATAATGTAACAAAACATGGATTAAATATATGTCTTGCAACCTCTACCGCAGCACATCCTGCATGGATGGCAAGAAAATATCCTGACATTTTGCGTGTGGAATTTAATGGAATGAAGCGTAAGTTTGGTTCCCGCCATAACTCTTGTCCTAACAGTCCCACATACCGCAAATACAGTGTAGAATTGGCACGCCGCATTGCTGAAAGATACAAGAATCAGGAAAACATTGTGGCTTGGCATATTTCCAATGAATACGGCGGCGAGTGTTACTGTGAGAATTGCGAAAAGGCATTCCGTGTATGGTTAAAGGACCGATATAAGACCATTGAAGCGGTAAATGCTGCCTGGGACACTGCTTTCTGGGGACATACATTTTATGATTTTGACGATATTGTAGCTCCTAATATGTTAAGTGAGCACTTTGCCGAAAACCGTACTACTTTCCAGGGTATTTCCCTTGATTACAGACGTTTTATGAGTGACAGCATCTTAGATTGCTACCGCATGGAATATGAAACCGTAAAGTCAATTACTCCTGATATTCAGGTTACCACCAATCTCATGGGATTCTTTAAACCATTGGACTATCAGAAGTGGGCAAAATATATGGACTTTGTTTCCTGGGATAACTATCCGAGTAACGAAGCCACTACCGCTACCAAAGCCATGAACCATGACTTAATGCGTGGTATCAAACAGGGAAAACCTTTCTGCCTTATGGAGCAGACTCCAAGTGTTACTAACTGGCTTCCTTATAACGCCCTGAAACGTCCGGGGGTTATGCGTCTTTGGAGCTATCAGGCTGTTGCCCACGGCGCAGATACGGTTATGTTTTTCCAGATGAGAAGAAGCATTGGTGCCTGTGAAAAATATCATGGAGCCATTATTGATCACTGCGGCCATGAAAATACAAGAGTATTTAGAGAAGCAGCAGCTCTTGGTGCAGAGCTTAAACGATTAGGGGATGCTACTTTGGGCGCACGCCATAAATCAGAGGTTGCCATTCTCTTTGACTGGGATAACTGGTGGGCAATTGAATACTCCGCAGGCCCAAGCGTTAACTTAAAATATTATGATGAAATCTTAAGATACTACGAAACCTTAAGCAATATGAATATCTCTACTGACATTATCGGTGTGGATGATGATTTGAGTCAGTACAAGATGGTTATTGCTCCTGTCCTCTACATGACTAAGGGTGACTATGATGAAAAAATCCGTACTTTTGTAAAAAACGGCGGTACCTTCATTACTACTTTCTTTAGCGGATATGTAAATGAAACCGACTTAGTATACACCGGAGGATACCCGGGCAAGCTTCGTGATATTATGGGGCTTTGGGTAGAAGAACAGGATGCTCTTCCGCCGGAAATGGAAAATCATTTTACTTATGACGGTGTCCGTTATCCTGCTACTTTGATTTGTGATTTGTCTCATTCTGAAGGCGCCGAAATTCTCACAACTTACGAAGAGGACTTCTATGCCGGAATGCCGGCTCTTACCAAGAATGCTTTTGGTAACGGTCATGCTTATTATGTATGTACTGCTTCCAACGGTGAATTCTATAAACACTTTTTAGGTAATGTAATGGATGAGCTTAATATCAAGCCTGTGTGTATCACTGCCCCTGATGTAGAAGCTACCATCCGTTCTAATGATAAGGGCGATTATCTTTTCTTATTAAATCATGCAAAGACTGATTCAACCTTTGCCCTTAATACTTTAGATAACCGTGGCGGACAGGACTTACTCACAAATACTAAGTATAACGCCGGTGAAACCATTACCATGAAACCAACTGATGTATTAATTATTAAACTTGATTAAATAAGGAGTTCCTCTATGACAAAAGAACAATATCTGAAACAAATTGATGAAGTGATTGCAAACGGCAAGTTCAAGGCAAACTGGGCAAGTCTTTCCCAGTTTGAAATGCCAAAATGGTTTGAAAAAGCAAAATTCGGTATTTTCATTCACTGGGGACTTTACAGTGTGCCTGCTTTTAACAATGAATGGTACTCAAGAAACATGTATATCCAGGGTACGGAAGAATTTGAACATCATGTAAAAACCTTCGGACCTCATGCAGAGTTTGGATACAAAGACTTTATTCCTCTTTTTACGGCAGATAAATTTAATGCTGATGAATGGGCTGCTCTTTTTAAAGAAGCCGGTGCTAAATATGTATGTCCTGTAGCAGAACATCACGACGGTTTCCAGATGTATGACAGCGAACTTTCTGAATGGACTGCTGCCAAAAAAGGACCAAAGAGAGATTTAATCGGTGAATTAAAAACTGCTTTTGAAAAACAGGACCTTACCTTCTGTACTTCTTCCCACCGCGCAGAACACTGGTGGTTTATGGGACACGGTAAAGAGTTTGATTCAGATGTAAAAGACCCAATGGAAGTTGGGGATTTCTACTGGCCATCCGTAGAGGAACCAAAGGATCAGCATGACCTGTTTGCAGACCCATATCCAACAGAAGAGTATATGAATGACTGGCTTGTAAGAACTGCTGAGTTAATCGATAAATACCAACCAAAGATTTTGTACTTTGACTGGTGGATCCAGCATGAATCTTGGAAAAAACATCTTCAGAAGATTACTGCTTATTACTATAACAGGGGGGCAGAATGGGGAATCCCTACTGCTATCTGCTATAAGCATGATGCAATGATGTTTGGTACAGGCGTTGTAGACGTAGAGAGAGGTAAATTCTCAGAAGTGAAGCCATACCACTGGCAGACAGATACTGCTGTAGCTCATAATTCCTGGTGTTATACCACAAACCTTGATTACAAATCAAGTGAAGAAATCGTTCGGTACCTGGCAGATGTTGTCAGCAAGAACGGTAACCTGTTATTAAACATCGGACCGAAAGCTGACGGTTCTATTCCTGAGGGCGATAGAAAGATTCTTGAAGATGTAGGCGCTTGGCTTAAAGTAAACGGGGAAGCTATCTACGGCAGCACCTTCTGGAGATTTGCCGAAGAAGGGCCTACTGCAGAATCCGATGGTCAGTTTAATGATGCCGGTGAACCGGTGTATACCGCTAAGGATTTCCGCTTCACCGTAAACAACGGATGCATCTACGCTATTTGCATGAAATACCCTGAGGACGGACACGTTGAAATCAAATCCCTTCGTGACACTCCGAATCCATTTATGCCTTACTTCCATGGAATCGTAGAGGACGTTTCTATCTTAGGAAGTGATGAAAAAATTGAGTGGACAAAGGATAAAGAAAGCTTAAGATTTACAACAAAAACCGTAAAGAGTGAATTCCCTGTTGTAATCAAAGTGAAACTTGCTTAATACATAAGGTGACAGGACATTGTAAGGTGACGTAAGCCCCTGTGCAATGTCCTATTTCATTGACAAAACAATGCTATTTTTTATATAATTAACTGTACTAACGAAGAACCATATTAGAAGGAGTCGCTATGGAAACAGTATACATTGCCGATGATGAATCCGTTATCCGTGAAGGATTAAAATGTATCATTAACTGGGAACAGCTTGGTTTTACCATTTGCGGTGAAGCCGGTAACGGGGAAGATGCACTTAAAGATATATTAAAATATCAACCAAGTCTCTGTCTTCTTGATATCCGTATGCCGAAAATGCATGGTATTGATGTTGTCGCTGCTGCCCGTGAAAGCGGATACAAAGGAAAGATTATTATTTTAAGCGGATTCTCGGACTTTAAATATGCCCAGGCTGCCATTAAATATAATGTGGATTATTATTTGACCAAACCTTTGGATGAAGATGAATTAACAGAAACGGTTAAAAAAGTCAAAGAGACCATTGAAAAAGAAAATGTAAAATCTGATTCCATTGAACAATATAAGCAAAAAGCCAAGAATGTTATTTTACATGAACTGGTAAACGGAACCTGTGATCCGGATACCGTAAATGCCAAAGATATGGCTCTTAACTCTGAAATTTATCAGATTGTCATTTACGAGAACTTCTCTTTAGATGTAAATGACCCTACTTACAGCTTTGCTGAGCTATTAAAAGTAACCAATCAGGGAAAGCATTTCTTTGAACATTTTGAAGAAAACGGAAAAGATGTGGTTTTGTTAAAAGGTAAGTTTGCTTTGGAAAAATTCCAAAACTTCTTGGAACGCTATGAGACTACCTCTCCACAGAAAAACAGCCCTTTGGATACTCTGTTCCTTGCTTATGGTTCACCTGTAACCTCTCTTGGAGGCATTGAAAAATCTTATTCAGAAGCTGCAACGCTTTTGTCCCGGAGATTTTTCTGTGTACAGGGTCAGCATACTCTTGGTTATGAGGAATTACCAAACTTCCAGTCAATTGAAACAGAATTAGACAGTGAAGTTATAAATACATACAGCTCTAACTTTACAGATTATCTGCAAAGCTTTAACCGTAAGAAGGTAGCAGAAATGTTACACAACTTAGAGCAATACCTTTACAATGTAAAAACAGATATTGCATCCGTTAAGTTGTTCTTATCTGATATGTATTTACAGGTTAAGGAAAAAATGAATCATATTTACAGTACTTCAGATATTCCTTTCCCTTCCAACGCTTCTGTATTAGAGTTGATTGAAAGTAAAAATTACCTATATGAGATTATACTGTTCTTCTCTGAACAGTTCGAGATGATCATGAGTGCCATTGGCAACTCATCAAGAGACAGCGTTTTAGACGATATCATTTATTACATTGACCACAACTTCCAGACTAATATTAAGTTGGAAACCATCGCCCCGTTATTTGGTTATAACAGTGCTTACCTTGGTAAAATCTTTAACAAAACTGTGGGCGAAAGCTTTAACTCCTACGTAGATCATGTAAGAATTAATTACTCTAAAGAGTTGTTATTACAGAACAAATTAAAGGTATATGAAATTGCTGAACAGGTAGGATACAAGAACGTGGATTATTTCCATAAAAAATTCAAGAAATATGTAGGCGAAAGCCCCGCTGAATATCGTAAAAAAAATGGATCCGAGGATTTGCCGGAATAGGCGAATCTTCGGATTCCTTTTTGTTATTACATATTCTGTTCTTCCCGTTCTGCCTCTAAAACCTCCGGATTACTAACCATTCCTTCAATTTTTTCAAGCTCCCTGAAGCATCTCATAGCAATACCACTTATCGTAAACATAAAGCATGCCGGGCCAAACAGCAGAACAAACAAGTTAATATAGGATACGGAAATCCACAGGAAAAGATAAAACTCCACTGCTAAAATAATGATCAGAAATATGGTTTTCCCTAAAAATCTGGCTGAAATCAACATGGAATTTCTAATGGTAGCAAGCAAAGTATTTTCATATCTTGCGGAAAGGGGAAATGCATAGATAAATCCCAATACGGTAAAGAAAGCAACCACTATACCTCCAACCATAAGGAGCGCACTGTCTAATGCCTTATAGTTACTAAAACTAAACCATATCACATAAATAAGTCCCGCTAAAATCAAACCTAAGGGAATTCCTTGTTTTAAATTAGATTTGAATGCCTTCCAAAATTCCCTGCAAATATATCCTTCTTTTTCATCCACCATTTTATTGGTCACGGAATATACCGCCACTGTGGCAGCTCCCACTGTCACTAAAGGAAGCGAAAAGAATAACCAACAGAAATTAAGCTTTAAAATATCCCAGAATCTGCTGATAAACTTATAAAATCCCCCATCGACGCTTAAAAACTTCATATCCTATTACCTTTCATAAAAAAGGGCTGTTCCGTTAGAACAGCCCTGTTCCGTCACATGACGATTATACTATTTTCTTAATGGTTCTTCAAGACCGTTTCTGATTGCTGCTTCATTTAAGCACCATTCAATACACTGCTCATAACCATATGCATTGGCGTCATCGATCATCTTCTGAAGAGTTGCTTCGAACTCATCATCTGTCTTAGCATAAATACAGTTCCATGTACCTGATACGATACAGTCTGTTACCTGATTCCAGATAAGTTTAAGGTCTGTATCCTGATCACCTTCAGCATAAGTTGTAGCATAAGCTACTTTATAAGGTCTGTTTTCAAGATATTCTTCAGGAGAATTTACACCAAAATAATCTCTCCACTGCTGTTCAATTTCATATTTTGCTTCAGCGCTATTGCTCTTCCATGTTGATGCATCAAATTTTTCACCAACTTTTGAATCCGGGTTAACACAGCTTGTAGACCATGTTGTGTTGTTAATCTGGAATGCACCACCATTGAATTCACCTGAGTAACCGCCTGCTGTTTCAGGGTCTAAGATAGTTGTTCTGTCAGCAAAACATGTCTTTCCAAGTTCTGTAAAGCATGTATAACCTTCTTCATCATAGTACCACATGATATCCTTTGGACCGTAATCCATTGTGATACGTCCTTCAGGAGTACATAACCAGTCAAGAATCTGCAAACATACTTCCGGATGTTTAGATTTAGCACCAATAGACCATACTCTATTACCACCTGCTACATTCATACCGTAAGCAATTGGAGTAGCTTCGTCAGGAACAACAGTATACATCATCTTACCTGCTTCCATATGTTCCTCTGTATTATAAGATGCAGAACCTGCATAGTTGAAGATTGACCAGAAAGTACCACCGGCAGCAACCTTTTCACCCATTTCTGCATATGTCTGTGTCATAGAGTCAGGATCAAGTAATCCTTCCTGATATAATTTATTGAAGAATCTCATTGCTTCTACATAGTATCCATCTGGGTCAAGACAGTCATAGTATGTACCTGTATCACTATCGTAGTTACCAAGTCCCATTTCGTCTAATCCGTAATAAGCAGTAACTAACGCTTTTACATACATAACCATGTTACCATCCCAGTCAGGCCATAATGAAACAGCGTATGTTTCCTGTCCGTTATCGTCTGTTGGGCAGATTTCTTTCATATCTTTAAATACTTCAATTAATCCGTCAAGATCTTTAATCTGTGGGCATCCTAACTGCTGATAAAGATCCCAACGAAGATCCCATGTATAGAAGAATGCTTCGTGAGCATCTGAAGAAATAGCTACGTTGTGACCAAAACCAAAAGTTTTTCCAACATAATCAGCTGCGTTAGGATATTTTAAATTACCTGCATCATCAGTCTCTGTTAAGTCCTTGTTGAGAAGGTTTGCATTCTTTTCAAGAGCAAATGACATACCGGATTTGATTGTTGGAGCATTCTCTGCTAAGAGATCACCTTCATTCCAATCTAATAATAAACCGGCACGAATTGCATTTTTATAATCGTTACCATCTGAACCCCAAACTACTAAGTCACCAAGGTCCCCACTTTCCATACGGGCGTCATAGATACCACCTGTTTCAGGAATAATTGTAATTTCTACGTTCCACTTATCTTTTAAGATTTTTGCAAACCAACCTGTCATTTTTCCTGAGTAGTTTGCAAGCTGGCTATAACATGTAAGCTGAATTACTTCATCACCCTTTTTACCACATCCGGTAAAGATAGCGCCTACCATGATACAAACCAGTAACATAGAAACCAGTTTCTTTACTTTTTTCATTTTCTAATCCTCCTTTATTTTGTTAATAACCGTCATACAACGGATACAACCATACTCCATTAGCCCTTAACGGCTCCTAACATAATACCTTTCTCAAAGTATCTCATCATAAACGGATATACCATTAAGATTGGAATAATGGATACCATTGAGATAGTGTACTTAATAACCTTAGCATTCATGGCATTCTGTAATGCTGCTGCCGCTGCTGAACCACCGGTAGGGTTAGCCATAAGTGCCTGAAGGTTTGAAGCTGAATTTAAGTAAATCCATAATCTGTGCTGTAAGGTAAATAAGTTTGTGGAATTCTGCATCAACATTAAAGAATCTGTAAATGAGTTCCAATGTCCTACTGCACCGAAAATTGCAATTGTTGCAAGAATCGGCTTACAAAGCGGGAAGATAATATTTTTAAAGATTGTAAAGTATCCTGCACCGTCAATGAAAGCACTTTCTTCGAGCTCTGCCGGAATAGACTCAACATATGTCTTAACTAAGATAATGTTATAAGGAGCTACAATACCCGGAATAATGTAAGCCATGAAGTTATCTGTTAATCCCAACATAACCATGTTCAAGTACCAGGGAATAGTACCTGCGTTAAAGTACATGGTAATTACAAGGAAACGATACCAGAATTTTCTCTTCCACATCTTCTGCTTGGTCATTAAATAACCGATTAACGCAGAAGCCAAAACCATTAATACTGTACCTAAAACCGTTCTGCCAACAGAAACAATCAGTGAGCTTCCTAAATCAGATACATTTTTCAATGCAATATAGTTGCTTACTGTAAATCCTCTTGGATAGAAGTTTACCATACCTTTTGCAACAAAGCTGTTGTTGGATACGGTGTTAATAAACAAATAGTAAAACGGGAACAAACAACTTAAGGTAAAGATTCCGAAGAATCCGTAGTTTACGATGTTAAAAACCACATCTCCCGGTTTCAATGCATATTTTTTCTTATGCTTTTTCGCATATTCTTTTTCCGCTTTTAAATCAAGCTTTTCCTGTTTTGTCTTAGCCACTTTTCAACACCTCCCTTAGAATATACTCTCGCCACGGACTAACTTAGAAATTGTGTTAGCCAGGAATAATAAGACAACGCTGATAAGGGACTTCGTCATACCAATAACTGTTGATAACGGAATAGTACCCTGAGCACCATTAGCGATACCTAAGTTATATACGTATAAGTCGAGAACTTCCAATGTTTTCTCATTCTGCGGGTTACTAAATACGAGGTATTGATCCATACCGTTACTAAGAATACCGGCAATGGACATAAGTAATAATACACAATAAGTAGGAATCAATCCCGGAATCGTAATATGTCTGATCTTCTGGAATCTTCCTGCACCGTCTACAGTAGCTGCCTCATACAACTGCTGGTCAATACCTGAAATACCGGCTATGTAAATAATTGCGCTCCATCCGATACCTTTCCATGTTCCCCATGCCCACATCTTAAGCCATGAATGGGAATCTCCGCCCAGATATCCTTCGCTTGCAGCTGTAATACCAAGCTTTTCAAAGAAATCCGGTGCCAATTTGATAAAGTTGTTAATAAAACCGTCAGATGAGAAAATAGCAAGTGCAAGTGCATATACCAATACCCAGCTGATGAAGTTAGGGATTGTTGTAAAAATCTGAACAAATCTACGGAACCATCCGGTTTTAATTTCAGTAAGTAAAATAGCAAATGCCATAGCAAACCAGCTGGTTGCAATACCGATGGTACTCATACCGAGAGTATTCTTTAATACTCGAATTACATCTCGTCTTGTAGCATCATTCTCAAATAACTGTGTAAACCATTTAAATCCTACAAAGTTATCTTTTGATAATGTTCCACCCGGATAGTATTCATAGAAAGAATATCTCCATCCGTAAAGTGGTAAGTATGAGAAAATGAAAATTAACAAAATGAACGGAAGGAACATTAAGAATAATTTATATTTTGATTCCATCCAATAATGCTCTTCTGCCTGCTGTTTAGCATAAGCAATCGCTACCACCACAGAAAGAAGCAATGCCACTGCTGATAACACACCGAATACTATAATTCCCGTAGGGAAGTTTAATGCGAACTTAGATGCACCAACGCTTGCAAAGTCAAAATCCTTGGTTAATATGTAAGATACTACAATGCCTACAACACCGATTACCATCAGAATGCCGCCTACTAAGCTAAGCTTTGAACCGGTCTTTTTACATTTTATATTACCAAGAGAGAAACAACAGCCGGCTACACTAAATGCAATACCTGCCAATAGCACTATAGATGCTATACACAGAATAAGCATAATGTATTCCGGATAATCATATCTCATAACGGCAAATTCAACGTCTTTCACAAGACTTTCGTACGATATCGCCGATGTAAAGAGCGATAAGTTCTTACTGATGCCGAAAGTACCCGTCAAAATTCTTGCAGGGTTTACTCCCGGAAAGAATAATAAGATTACAGAAAATGCTGTGAGTATACGTAATATCACATAGGAAAAATCTGTAACTTTATTATTGGTCGCTTTCAATTCTTTCATGTCAATCCTCCCAATCTCCAATAAGGCAATTTCTCCTTATACTCTGTATTATAGAGAATTTCAATTTTGAAAGCTACGATAAAAAATTTATAAAAAATACATTACTTATTTGTTATCCTCAGATATATTTTTCAATGGTAAAACAAGAGATACAAGCGTTCCTTTTCCCACCCGGCTCTTAATGGTCATGCCGTATTTTTCACCGTAATACAAGCGGATTCGCTGGCTGATATTGTGAAGTCCGATGCTTGATTTATAAAAGACATTGGGCGTATTTAACTTTTTAGTTAATGCATCTAATGTATCTTCATCCATTCCTGTTCCGTTATCTTCTATATCTATAAGTAAGAACTCATCATCTTTGGTTGCAACCCTGATTGTAACAAGTCCGTATTTTTCCACTTCCTCCAAACCGTGATTAATGGCATTTTCCACAATGGGTTGTAACAAAAGAGGAAGTATTTCATAATCTTCAAGGCACAAATTCTCTTCTATGATAAATTCATAATTAACCCTCTCACTGAAACGCATCTTCTGTATAATAAGGTAGATTTCAATATGAGTTAATTCTTTTTTCAAGGTTGTGGAAGATGTTCCCGTATTTTCAAGCACGTAACGCAAAGATTTTCCCAGAAGTTTAATGGCTGTTGCCACTTCCGGATTTCCTTCCGTTAACGCCTTCATACGAATTGTCTCTAAAGTGTTATATAAAAAGTGCGGATTAATCTGACTGGAAAGCATCTTAAATTCCATTACCTGCTGTTCATTCTTTAAGGTTTGTTCATTAATTCTTGCCTCATACATCTCAGAGTCTTTTTGCTTAATATTCTGCACCATGACATGAAGGTCCGTCATCGCCTGGGAAATCTCATCCTCACCGGGAAGTGCCTCTGCAATATCATATTCCTCCATACTGGCTTTATGCATTTCTTCACGTAACGCCATAACACGGTTTGAAAAATACCTTAAAAATACCTTTACAATAATCATCGGTAAAATAGCCGCAATGGCAACTAACAAAAAGTTGGTCCACAAAATTCTGTTAATATCTTTATAGGTATCATAGCTGAGGGTTGAAACATATAACCGGGTATCTGTCTGATACAAACTAAGTGCATTGATACTTGCCATGCACTTAGTCTTTCCTACGGACACTGCTCCCGTATAGGAATAATGGGGATTCGAATAATCGATTTTCACCGGTTGTTTATCACCATAATACACTCGGTTGGTTCCAAAAAATACATCCCCGCTTTCCGTAGATACTAAGGTTGTATAATCCGTATTGGAAATTCTGCTCTGCAAATAATTATCACTGATTGTAATGACAAGCACCGCTTCTCCATTTCCTCTAAAAAGAGGAATCTTTCGTACCAAAGAAAGCGGATGAAACTCGTTGCCGTAAGAGTCCTTTGTAGCCATGGGATACCAAAATACACTAAACTGTTTGGATGCTTTTTGATACCAATCCGTTTGGGCAGTCACATCATCTACAAGAAAAAACTGCTGATAATTTGTGGCTTTTTCCATATTGGTATAAATCTGAATATCTTCAATCTCTGTATAGTTTTCCAGATAATTATTAAAAGACTTAAATTCACGCACTGCTTCTTTAAAATCATTCTCTGACTGATACTCTTTTGTCAGCATATCCTGAAGGGCATCATCAAAAACAATATCTTCCGAAATATTATATATCTGGGATGTTACTTCAAAGAGAATGGTCTTAACACGCATATTGTCCGATTCCACGACATCCTTATGATAATTCAATAATAAATTTGAGGTTGTTGCGATTAGTATGGTGCCAAGTGTAATAATGGGCAATACAATTGCCATTAAGTATATGAAGTTAAGCTGTTTCTTTATTTTCCAGCTGGTTATTTTTTTCAAAGCGTATCTCCGTTTCTTTCTATTTCTTTTGTTACTTAACTAATATTATACTCAATCCTGTCCTATTTTGAAACCATATCTTTCTAATGGACTTGATTCTCAAAAAATGATTGTAGAATTGATAGAATAAAATAGGTTTATCCTTCTCTTTCTTCTATTGTATAATGGCGTTAATTGGTGGGAGTATGCAAACCCACGGAATATGAAAGGAGATTTTCTTATGAAATTCGGAAACGGCTGCTGGTTGCAAAAAGAAGGATGCGAATGTTTTGCACCACAAGAAGTTTACTATTCAAAAATTGAAAGCAACAAAGTTACTATTTGTGCACCAACCCATAGAATCATCACCAGAGGAGATACTCTTGGCGGTATTAACTTAACCATCGTGGTTACTTCTCCGGCCAAAGACGTATTACGTGTAAGAACATATCATCATGCAGGCTCGGTAAAGACAAACCCTGAGTTTGAACTTTTACAGACAGAGGATATGCCCCTTAACGTTACACAAGACGATAAGATGATCAGCATTCAGAGTGGAGAGCTTACTCTTGAAATTACAAAACAGCCATGGTCTATGTCTTATAAGAGAAACGGCGAATTAATTACTAAATCTGCCGGAAAAGACCTTGCATGCATGAAGACCAACTGGAAGGGCGACTACTATGATAAAGGCGATTTGGTTGATACCTATATGCGTCAGCAGCTTTCCATCGGAGTTGGCGAATTAATCTACGGACTTGGCGAGAAGTTCACACCATTTGTAAAAAATGGTCAGACTGTAGATTCTTGGAACGCAGACGGCGGAACCAGTACAGAACAGTCTTATAAGAATATTCCTTTCTTTGTATCAAATAAAGGATATGGTGTTTTGGTAAATCACCCTGAAAATGTGTCTTTTGAAATTGCAACTGAAATGGTTACAAGAACAGCTTTCTCAGTAGAAGGCGGCTACCTTGATTACTATTTATTCAATGGTCCTACCATGAAGGATGTTCTTACAAGATATACAGATTTAACAGGTAAGCCTTCCCTTCCTGCTCCTTGGACCTTCGGACTCTGGCTTTCTACATCATTTACAACCAATTATGATGAAGAAACCGTTATGAGCTTCGTAAACGGAATGATTGAACGCGATATTCCGCTTCGTACCTTCCACTTTGACTGTTTCTGGATGAAGGAGTTCCATTGGTCTAACTTCCTCTGGGACGAAAGAGTATTCCCGGATCCGGAAGGCATGTTAAAAAGAATCAAAGCAAAAGGCTTAAATATCTGCGTATGGATTAACTCATACATCGGTCAGGAATCTGTTCTCTTTGAGGAAGGAGCTAAAAAAGGATACTTCATCAAACGTACCAACGGCGATCCATTCCAGTGGGATATGTGGCAGCCAGGTATGGCAATTGTTGACTTTACAAACCCTGAAGCATGGAAATGGTTCCAGGATAAATTAGAAGTACTTATGGATATGGGCGTTGACTGCTTTAAGACTGACTTCGGTGAAAGAATCCCGACAGAAGATGTTGTATATTACAATGGCGGCGACCCTAAGAAAATGCATAACTACTACACATACCTTTACAATAAATGTGTATTTGAATTATTGGAAAGAAAACGTGGAAAAGGCGAAGCAGTTCTCTTTGCACGTTCTGCTACTGTGGGTGGTCAGAAATTCCCTGTTCACTGGGGCGGTGACTGCTGGTCAGATTATGAATCCATGGAAGAAAGCTTACGTGGCGGCTTATCATTATTAATGAGTGGCTACGGCTTCTGGGCACATGATATCGGAGGCTTTGAGCATACCTCAACTCCTGACGTATACAAACGTTGGGTTGCCTTTGGTCTTTTATCATCACATTCAAGATTACACGGAAGTACCTCTTACCGCGTTCCTTGGGTATACGATGATGAAGCAGTTTCAGTTGTAAGCTTCTTTACAAAATTAAAAGCAAAGATTATGCCTTACCTCTATTCAACCAGTGTTGAAACAAGTAAATCAGGTATTCCTACCATGAGAAGTATGGTTCTTGAATTTACTGAGGATAAGACCTGCCACTATGTGGATAAACAGTACATGTTAGGTGATAACCTGTTGGTAGCTCCTATCTTTAACGACCAGGGCATTGCAGAATACTATCTTCCAAAGGGAACCTGGACTAACTTCTTTACCGGAGAAGAAAAAGCAGGAAGCACATGGGTTACTGAAAAGCATGATTACCACAGCATTCCTCTTATGGTTCGCGAGAATTCTATCGTGGCTATGGGTGCTTGCGATAATAAGCCTGATTATGACTATGCAGATAACGCAGAATTACGTGTTTACTCTCTGGTGGACGGTAAGAAAGCAGCTACAAAGATTTACAGCATGAAAAATGAAGTAGAGCTTTCTGCAACCGCTGTTAAAAACGGTAACACCATTACTGTAAATGTTGATTCTACAAAACCTTACAGTATCCGACTTGTAAATGTAAAAGCAGCTTCTGCAAACTGCGACATGACAGTAGACGGAAACGACACAGTATTAACAAACTGCTTAGCTACCGTAACCGTTACTTTGTAATCTTAATAACTTGATAAAGCATAGAACCTATGTTATTTTGATATAGGTTCTATGTTTTTTTCTATCAATATTGTAGGAGGTTTCAAAAATGAGAATGTGGCCCGTTGTTATTGTTTTAGCTCTCATTATCATTGGAATTGCATTTTATTTTTACAAATTCCTTCGAAGAATTCTTGTAACCTTCGATATAAATATAAATCAAAAAAAAGTTAAAATCGGACTAACAATAGCAACCATCTGTATCGGATTACTGTGTATCGACATTTCAGGAATTGCTGCACTTACAATCCTGCACATTATGATGTTAGGTTTTATCTGTCAGCTCCTTAACTTTATAATCAAAAAAATATTCAAAGTAAAATATGAAAACGGACTCCGCTTATGGAAAAAAATATACGGAAGTGGTATCATTCCTGTTTTCATCGCCATTGTCCTTATTATTTATGGATATTTTAATCTACGCAATGTAATAGAAACAGACTATACCATTTACACCGGCAAAAATATCCGCTCAGAAGGTTACCGCGTTGTGCTCATTGCTGATGTTCATTATGGTGTATCCTTAAATGATGAAGAGTTTACCGCAAAATGTAAGGAAATCAGTGAAGCGGATGCGGATATTGTTCTGCTTTGTGGCGATATTATAGATGACTCCACTACTAAGGCCGGTATGGAACATGTGTTTAAAACCCTTGGCTCTATAGAAAACAAACTGGGAATTTACTATGTATATGGTAATCATGACAGACCCTTTTACAGTCTTAAATATCCTTTTTCAGAACAAGACCTTGTAAAGGTGATGGAAACAAACGGAATTACCATATTAAAAGATGAAATATATAAAATCACTGATGATTTAACTTTGGTGGGAAGAGAAGATAAAAGCCGTAACCGAAACGGCGAAGGCAGGCTTACCATTGATTCACTCTTAAGTAATGTTAATGGCGATTCCTTTATTCTTACTATGGACCATCAACCCAATGAATATGCCGAAAACGGACGCGCCGGAACAGATTTATTAGTATCCGGTCATACCCACGGTGGACAGATTTGGCCGGTTAATTTAATTGACAAATTGTTTAAAATCAACGATGCTGTATATGGTCACACTCAGATTGATGAAGATACAGAAGCTATCGTAACCTCCGGTTTTGCAGGATGGAGTTATCCCATTAAAACCGCATCACCGGCAGAATATGTTATTATTGATATAAAACCCATAAACTAATCAAAAACAACGAGGAGAAAGATAAGTAATGATTTGGAAAGACAGAAACGGCAATATTGTACCCGGCGATGACGGTCAGGACAAAATGTTAGAATTTTTATACAAAACCCCCATTGGCAGGGTAATCGTAAAAATCATGATTCATCCATTTGTCAGTAAAGTAGCGGGATGGCTTATGGACTCTAAGATTTCCTGTATGGCAATTGACTCCTTTGCCGAAAAAAATAACATTGATTTGAGTGAATACGAACCAAAAGAATATACTTCATTTAATGATTTCTTTACCAGAAAGGTGTTAAAAGAAAAACGCCCAGTTGATATGGAACCCACACATTTGATTGCGCCTTGTGACTCTAAACTGTGTGTATACCCCATCACATCTGATTCTACTTTTACAGTAAAAAATACGGAGTATACCCTTGCCTCATTATTAAAAAGCAAAAAGCTTGCAAAAAAATATGAAGGCGGTACTTTCCTGTTGTTCCGTCTTACCGTAGGAGATTATCACAGATTTCACTATATGGACAATGGCACTAAAACGAAAAACCGCCGAATTAAAGGAGTTTTCCACACTGTTAACCCGGTTGCCAATGACTTATACCCAATTTATAAAGAAAATACCAGAGAGTATTCCATTTTACACAGCCAGAACTTTGGTGATGTGCTTATTATGGAAGTTGGTGCCACAATGGTTGGAAGAATTGTTAATTATGATGAGGAAGCTTCTGTATTCAGAGGTCAGGAAAAAGGACGCTTCGAATTTGGTGGCTCTACCGTAATTCTTTGCTTAGAAAAAGACCGTGCCATCATTGATTCTGATATTATTGAAAACACAAAAAATGATATTGAAACCGTAGTAAAATATGGCGAAAAGATAGGGTTGGGAATGTAATCCCAACCCCTTTTTATGCCTATATTTGTTTTGACTTATCAGCCTTCATATGTCTTTTTTGCTGTCTTAAAATTCTGGCTTTTTCTTTTTTCTCTTTTACCCTTAACAAACCATCCTCATCCGTCTGCTTGGAAGTCTTGATTACATATACCTTTTCTTCCCTTGACTTCTTCATACGTATCTTATATTTGATAAGACCATGAACGTCGCAAGCAGCCACTCCATAATAATGCTTTCCGTTAGGAGTAAACCATTTTATCTTGCGGCGGATATTTTTATTGCATAAATAGCACTTCATGGATGATACCTGTTTATCCTCCATAGCCTCCGCCTTATCAGCAAATTCTCTGGATATAAACTTGGCATAATCGGAAAAGACAATATACACCTCATCCTTCCGGGATTTAGGCAAATGATACAAATCAAATGATACCCTTTCCATAATCTCCGGCTTTCTTAGCAAGCTAAAGATTTGGGCTGTATAATATGCGTCACTGAAGGCTCTGTGAAAATCGGCATCTTTTTCCACTTTAAGGTGGTCAACTGCTGTTTCCAATGCAAACCTTGACTTTCCGTCATCATAAGCCAGACTGAATAATTTCTGAACATCATAAAACCGAAGAGGACCGGCACATAAAGGCGGCATTTCATAGTATTCCATGTTACGCTGAAATTCCATTAAATCAAGCTGCCCCCAGGTACAAAAGATGTAGTCGTTGCCGCACCATTCTATAAAAGAAGCTGCCACATCCCGAAAAGGCTTCCCTTGCATCAGCTCATCCTTGTCAATATGAACTAACTGCTTCATAACGTGATGCATCTTAGGATATACTTCCGGCTTAATCACCTGAGAAAACCGCGAAACCTCTTCAAAATCACTATTCAGTTTTATCGCGCCAATCTCAATGATTTCAAAAGGGATTTTTTCATTTTCCCCTTCTTTACCATCTACCGCTTGATTCCATTCTAAATCAAGTACGATATAATCCATGATATGCCCTCTGTGTTTTTTATTTATCGTTACCATTATATCATAAAAAAAACTGTGATAATAGCGCAAACTACTATCACAGCCTTGATTATTCTATTTTTCCATACTTTTCAAAGAATTTATCACTTGGAATCGGTCTTGAATAATGGAATCCCTGATAACTGTATATCTCATACTGCTTTACAAAATCAATCATCTGGCGGTTTTCCAGTCCTTCCATACACACATGGACATACAATTTCTTAGCGCATACGGATAATGCTTCCACTATTGCCTGACTTGCCAGGTTCGTTTCTATATCTTTGGTAAACACACGGTCAATTTTTAAAATATCTACCGGTAGCTCACTTAACAGGTTCAAAGATGAAAAACCTGTTCCAAAATCGTCCACTGCAATTTTGATTCCATAGGATTTTAAAAACTCAACTGTATCCAACAAAAATTCATGCTCTAACTGATGACAACGCTCCGTTAATTCCAAACACAAATGTGCATGGGGATATCCTGTTTCTTCAATAATCTCAAGTACCGTGTCCCTAAACTTCACATGGGACATCTGTGGATATGCAAGATTAACATTTAACAGAAAATCCGGATACAAATCAAGAATCGGTTTCATCTCTGTAAGTGCCTGTTTTAAAATCCAGTTTCCTAATTCCCAAAAACAAGGATCATTTTCAAGCCACGGTAAGAAAACTCCCGGGGGCACTTCCCCAAATGGTTCTTTTTTCCATCTAAGCAAAGCTTCCGCACCAATCAGTCTTTCTTCCTTTGAATCTACAATGGGCTGGAAACAAAGATAGAATCCGTCAAAATTATCCGCAATGCTGTTACGTATTGCACTCATAATTTCCAGGTTTTCCTTATTTCCTTTTAACAAGGTATTATCAAAGTATACTAACTCACCATGATACTTGTGTTTTGATTCACCCATGGCATATCTGGCACTGGTCTGAATAGAGTATTCATCATAATTTTCGTTATAAAAAACAACCCCACCTGAAATACTAACAGACATCCGTTCATTATCTATAAACATATGGTTGCGTGCTTCGTACTGAATCTGGCTATAGATTTCATCTAAGTCCACTTCATCTGAAGCTTTAAAACAACAGGCAAACTGTACCCCATCCATTCTAAATAAGGTTCCTTTTCCCTTAATAACCGCGCGAATGGTAGAAGCGAACTCACGTAATACCTTATTACCAAAATAATAGCCATAGGTAGCATTAATCTCAGAAAAATTATTGATACATACTAACATAACATAGGCATAGGTATCAGATATTCTCAACTTCTTCATATATTGCCAGAACTCATAAATGTTATAGCAGTTTGTGGTGGAATCGATATTGTCCATAATACTATGATTCACAATGGTTCCTAAGAACAAATCCGGAGACCCGTTCTCACCTTTTAACACATGACCTCTACCGGTACATGCTACATACTCGCCTTCCCGGTTTTTTACCCTATAATCTAGGTCAAAACGTGTTTTGATTCCATTAAATACATCATCAACAGCTTCGGAATAAATATCCCTGTCATCCGGATGAATCAATTCACCCCAAATAGTACCGGCGTGAAGCATATACTCACCGGGTAAATCAAAATGCTCTACTGCATTTTTAGACCATCTGGAAACATTGGTCCGCATATTGCATAAAAACATATATCTGCGACGGGAAGTATCTGCAAATCCGTCAAACAAACGGCTATCCAATTCTGACTTGTCATATTCCATATTATTACCCATATTACCGTACTCCACTTACTATCCTATTAAATACTCCCCTTTATGTTCCCCTACTCTTCACCATTGTACAATATTCCTTAAAACAAGTCAACAAGCGTCAAAAAATAAGTAATTTTGCACAAAAAAGACTTCTGCAATTTTACAGAAGTCTTCTTGTTATGCTCCCAGCAGGAATCGAACCTGCAACTTGCCCTTAGGAGGGGCATGTTATATCCATTTAACTATAGGAGCCTGGCATCGCTGCTTCCATCATTATATCAGAAGCAGCGGTTTTTCACTATACTAAATCAGGATAATTAATATATCCCTGCATCCACACAAGACCCTTAAAGCGTCTGCCTTCCATGGGTTCACCCAAGAGGTCTTCTGCATTAATACAAATATCAAATTGCAATTCATTACAAAGGAGTGTCATCTGATATACTTTTTCCTCCGTATATGGATTAATCACCGTTCGTACTGCCTGAATCTCACCCATAATGGAATACTGATCACACTCAACTCCATAGGGCATAAAAAATGTATCAACTATGGTAAATACATCTTCCGTCCTTAATTTTTTAGAGATATGAGTATAAGTATCCATATCCTCTAAAGTAAGACTTTCCATTGCGCTTTCATCGCCGCTTCTTGCTTGTGCTATCAGCCTGTTCCTGTTAGACGCCACCTGTTTTCCTCGCGCCACATCACTTTCATTTTTTACAATGGGCATCATGATGGTTCCCTGGCTTGCCAATGCAGATAAGGTTAAAGTGGTTCCCCGGATTGGAAGCATATTGGTGTTTTTATACTTAATATACGGAATCATGTTTTGAAGGTAAAAAATTAAAGTGACTCCTACCTTTACATCATCACAAACTCCGGCATAAGCTTCTTTCTCCGCCTGACGTTCTATGGAAATATCTTCTGTTGAAGTAATTCCGTATCCTTTAAGAACCGGGAAATAATAGGATGATTGAAAATCATTGTTTTCATCATACTCACCACGTACAATGAGTCCCATATTTTCACCGAATTCCTTATAGTATTCTGCAGCTACAATATCCTCTCCGTTTTCTGCATACATTTTTGTGTCCGCTAAAGAAGTGGTCAGATTCAGCAATTTATTCAGTTCTTTGTTAGTCTTTATCCCACTAAATCCGATGGCTCTTAAAAACTTATGCAAAATGGGCCTCCTAAAATATTATGCCTTTAATTCTTTCTGTCCACCCATATATGGCTGTAATACTTCCGGAATTGTTACACTTCCGTCAGCCTGTAAATGATTTTCAAGGAATGCAATTAACATTCTTGGTGGAGCAACTACTGTATTATTTAATGTATGCGCAAAGTACTTGCCATTTTCACCGTTGACACGGATTTTTAATCTTCTTGCCTGAGCATCTCCAAGATTTGAACAGCTTCCTACCTCAAAATATTTCTTCTGACGCGGAGACCATGCTTCTACGTCATAAGATTTTACCTTTAAGTCAGCAAGGTCGCCTGAACAGCACTCTAAAGTACGAACAGGAATTTCTAATGAACGGAATAAATCAACTGTGTTCTGCCATAATTTTTCAAACCATTCAGCACTTTCTTCCGGCTTACATACAACAATCATTTCCTGTTTTTCAAACTGGTGAATGCGGTATACACCTCTTTCTTCCAGTCCGTGTGCACCTTTTTCCTTACGGAAACAAGGAGAATAGCTTGTTAATGTGTATGGTAACTTTTCTTCCGGAATAATGGTATCAATAAACTTACCAATCATAGAATGTTCACTGGTTCCGATTAAGTACAAATCCTCCCCTTCGATTTTATACATCATAGCGTCCATTTCTGCAAAACTCATAACACCTGTAACTACGTTACTACGAATCATAAAAGGAGGTACGCAATATGTGAAACCTCTGTTAATCATGAAATCTCTTGCATAAGTAATAACTGCAGAATGAAGTCTTGCAATATCTCCCATGAGATAATAGAATCCGTTACCTGCCACTTTTCTTGCGCTATCAAGGTCAAGACCATTGAATTTTTCCATAATTTCAGAATGATACGGAATCTCATAATCCGGAACTACAGGTTCGCCGTATTTTGTAACCTCAACGTTTTCTGAATCATCTTTTCCGATTGGAACAGAAGGATCAATGATATTAGGAATCACCATCATAATCTTGGTTACCTTTTCTTCCAACTCTTTTTCTTCTGTTTCAAGTTCAGCCAATCTTGCAGCACTTGCAGCTACCTGTGCTTTTACAGCTTCAGCTTCTTCTTTTTTACCCTGAGCCATTAATGCGCCAATCTGTTTAGAAAGCTTATTTCTATCTGCACGAAGAGCATCTGCTTCCTGCTGTGCTTTTCTGCTCTTAGCATCAAGTTCAATTACCTCGTCAACCAACGGTAATTTTGAATCCTGGAATTTGTTCTTAATATTCTGTTTTACAATATCCGGATTCTCTCTTAAAAATTTAATATCTAACATAGTTTGTTCCTCCTAATAAATAACTTCCTTAATAAATACACTATGCTCATTAAGTAAATCAACCAATGTCTGTTCATTTATTGAATTACCGTCTTTATCTTCTATCATTCTGATTACCGGTCTTTCCGGGAAACCGGCATTCTGACGGGCTACAATACCTGTTCTTCCATCATTTAGTTCTACATGGGTTCCCACAGGATATACCGCAGTAAATCGTAAAAATAAATCAACAACATCTGAATTATAATATATTCCCTTAAAAATCTTCAGGTATTCAATCGCTTCATATACTTTTGTCCTAAGACATCCGATACCACAAATCATCTCATCAAATACATCACATACCGAGACAATATTTACTTCAACAGGTATATTCGTAGCTTTTAACGGATATCCGGAACCATCTATATGTTCATGATGCATTAAAATAATATTTTTACTTCTTTCCGATATCCATGTCTCATTCTTTAATGAACTATAAGCATATACCGGATGCTTTTTATATTCAATGAATTCAATCTCGTTTAATTCCTGCAAATTTCTGTTTTCATACGGAATCGTAAGATATCTTAATCCTAAATCATGTAAAAGACAAGCTACACCGATATCATGTACTGCCTCATCATCAAGTCCATATTTTAAAGCAGTAAGAGTTGCCAATGAACATAAACTGATAGAATGCTCATAAATATCTGCATTACGCTCTTTAATATCATACACTTTCTGGACTACTTCATCCTCTTCAAGAATATTGGAAATAATTTTATCCGCTGTATCCGTTAATTCCTTCAGTTCATTAGAGTTATGATAAATGTGTCTTTCCATAACAGATTTAACGCTATTACGGAAGTTTTCTCCGATTTCTTCCTTTAATAACAGCATCTTCTCTGTGCTTACTTCCACAATATCCCTAACGTATACTTCTTTGATACCTAATTCAATTAATTTTTCAAGATAGTCTTTTTTTAATATTGTACCGCTTGACAATAATACCTGATAATTGCTGCTCACAACATCTCTGGCAAGCACGTATTCGCGATCAATCTCATCTGTTTTATAAAGCTTCAATTTATTTCGCTCCTTATTCTCCAATTGTACCCAGTGCCATATCTAATGCTTTCTTCTCTTCAGCACCCAGTTCCAAACTGCATTTTCCGTTCTTTATCTCTTTCGTATAGGCATAACAACCTTCACTACTATGAACAGAGTTTAAAATAAAACCATCATTATTACCATTTAAAAGAGCAAGGCTGTAGCTTAACTTACCACCCATCTCTTTAAATGCATCATACTTATTTAATCCAACCTTTTGGTATGTTACTTCAAGATTTTTATAGATTTTTCTGATATCTTTACTGTTCTGGTCTGTAACTCCTCTCAGAAATCTATTATCTTCAAAAATCTTTGTTAATTCTTTTTCCAGACTCTTGCAATCTTTACCCTGCATAAATCTGTTGTAGCGTTTCGATAATTTTGACGTCTTAACTACAAGAATAATTATTAGTGTCAGCATAATTAACATGATTGCCAACATTCCAATAAATATATATGCTATATCAAGATTGCCCAAGCCCATACTTTCAAGTATCTTACTGGACATCTTATTTCCTCCTGATTAATGAATTGCTTCGACAATTCTCTCTAAATCTTCATTTGAATAAAATTCAATCTCAATCTTTCCTGTTCCACTACCTTTGGATACTACAGATACTTTTGTACTTAATTTCTGTTTCAGGTTTTCTTCTAATTCCTGATAAATCAAGTTGAGTGTTTCATCTGTAACTTTTTTTACTTTCGCAGGCTTATTCATATCTTTGATTAATTTTTCAACTTCTCGTACGCTGAGTTTTTCATCAAAGATTCTCTGTGCTAACAGATACTGCTTTTCCGGATCTTCTACTGAAATGATTGCGCGGGCATGTCCGGTTGAAATCATATCATTAACAACCATCTGTTGCACTTCATCACAGAGTTTTAAAAGACGGATAGAGTTTGTAACAGCAGTTCTGCTCTTTGAAACTCTTTCTGCTACTTCATCCTGTTTTAAATTAAACTCATCTAATAATCTCTTATATGCTAATGCTTCTTCAATCGGGTTTAAGTCTTCACGTTGAATATTTTCAATTAAAGCGATTTCAACAATTTCCTGTTCCGTATAGTTACGGATAATAACCGGAACTTCCTTTAAGCCGGCAAGCTTAGCAGCTCTCCATCTTCTTTCACCTGCAATAATCTCATAATGATCTTTACGGTCCTGTACAAGAATTGGCTGTAATAAACCAAACTGCTTAATAGACTCAGATAATTCTAAGAGAGCATCTTCATCAAAATTCTTACGTGGCTGTTCTCTATTAGGCTCAATCTTTGTAATCTTTACAATTGTTTCTGCATTCCCTGTTTTTGATTCTTTTTCAACTGATACTGCTTTTTCCTTGGCAGCAGGTTTTGAACTGGGAATTAACGAATCAAGTCCTTTTCCTAATCCTCTTGGAGTTGCCATATTTATTTACCCTCCCTTTCTATTACTTCCTGAGCCAATGCTGAGTATGCCTCTGCTCCGGCAGATTTAGGATCATACATGCTGATTGGCATACCATAACTTGGTGCCTCTGCTAATCTGATATTTCTTGGAATCAATGTGTTATATACATATTGATCAATATTGTTTTTTACATTTTCTACAACTTGCATAGATAAATTAGTTCTTGAATCGTACATAGTAAATACTACGCCTTCAATATCTAATTCCGGATTTAATCTTTCTCTTACCAAATTAACAGTATGTATCAACTGACTTAAACCTTCCAACGCATAATATTCACACTGGATTGGAACTAAAACTGAGCTGGCTGTTGTCATGGCATTCACCGTAAGCATGCTAAGCGAAGGTGGACAATCTATAATAATAAAATCATAATAATCCTTAACGTAATCTATCTCACTTTTTAATATATATTCTTTTCTATCAACACCTATCAATTCTATTTCTGCAGCTGCAAGATTTACATTAGATGCCAAAACAGATACATTAGGTATTACATCCTTTACAATACAGTCGTGAATTGAACATTCACCAAGAATTAATTCATATACGGTATATTCCAATTCGTTCTTATCAATTCCGAATCCACTTGTGGTATTTCCCTGTGGATCAATATCGATAACCAAAACTTTCTTGCCCTTTTGCGCCAAGGCTGCTGATAAGTTAATTGCTGTAGTGGTTTTTCCCACTCCGCCTTTCTGGTTTGCAATTGCTATAATTCTTCCCATTTTCTTTCTTTACTTTCCTTTCGTTCTGCGAAAACAGACGTTTCTCTCATATACTAAATTCACTTAGTCGATTATATCACCATTTCCTTGTTTTATCTACATGGATTTAAAGGAAATTTTCCCGTGAAACATTGCTATTTATATAGGTTTCACGGAAAATGTTTCACGGAATTTTAACAACATCTTGGGATTAATTGTTTCACGTGAAACATTATCTTGTGTCCCTTTGGAAATGTAACCCCAATGTTTCACGTGAAACATTGGGGTATATCTGCTAAAAAATATTAACCAAGTTATTTTTAATCGCAAATACTGCAGCTTGAGTTCTATCATCAACTTCAATCTTTTTAAATATACTGGACAGATGATTCTTTACGGTACGCTCACTTATATTTAATTCCATAGCAATGTCTTTATTAGAGTATCCCTTCGCAACCAGGATTAATGCCTGCAATTCTCTTTTTGTAACAGCTTCAAGTTTCTCCCTGTCATTATCTCTATGAATTAACTTAGCATTTAAAGCAGGTATTAAATCAGGTTGGATATACTTTTCACCATCACTTACTCTTTCGATTGCATTGATTAATTCGGCAGAAGAAGAATCTTTTAAGATATAACCGTTGACACCTAAATCCATTGCTCTTTCCAGATATTCGATTTCATTATGAACTGTAAGAATAATAATCTTAATATTAGAACCCTTGTTACGTAAAGCTTCTAATACTTCAAGACCATTCTTCTTTGGCATATTTACATCCAGCAATAAAACGTCTACGTCCTTTCCCTTTAAAAGTTCCAGACATTCTTCACCGTTTGAAGCCTGCTCCACCACTTTGATTTTTCCATCAAACTCTAATAAATTTTTGATTCCTTCCCGGATGATTGCATGATCATCTGCAATCATAATTTTAATTTCATTATTCATAATTAGCCTTTCGTAGAAATAACAATCCGAATTGTTGTACCAATCCCGGATTCAATATTTAATGTCCCTTTTAATAAGTGTACCCGTTCCTCAATAGATGATAAACCAAAATGATGTGTATCCGTGGAATTCTCTTTGACATATCCGACTCCATCATCAGAAATGGTTAAGTATAACTCATCCTCTTTTTCATATAGATTAACTGATAGATTATTTCCATGAGAATGTTTAATAGCATTATTACAACATTCTTGAATAATCCTAAACAGATTAATTTGAATAACGGAATCAATTTCCGAATGAACATCAATCCTAAAGTCAATGTTCATAGTAGTCTTTTGCAACAAGTTTTCTTTCAGATGCTCCAACAAAGAAGTTAATCCCATGTCGTCCAAAGTCATTGGTCTTAAGCTATAAATAATATCCCGCATCTCATTAATAGATTCTTTTAATATTTTTGATACGGAAGATAACTCTAACTTGGCTCTCAACGGATCCACATCCATATACTTTTGTGTTAACTCAAGCTTATGTGTTAGATGAACCAAAGTCTGAACAGTAGAATCATGTAGGTCTCTTGCAATCCTTTTTCTTTCTTCTTCCTGCATTTCTAAAATAGTCCGGGATACTTCTGGCTCATAAGTAACTGCTGCCACATTCACAATATCTGAATCATTAATAATGGAAGAAAGAGATTCTATTCTTTGTATCAATAAATTTCGCTTACGATACAAATCACGATTCACAGTTTCTAAATCGTTTCTCTTTTTATTAAAATCATTAATTTGGCGACTATATAAATTAGCAGGATTTCTGGGACTAAAAACTTTCAAGTCATTGTCTTCATCTGAAACCAAAGTTTTTACATATAACTCGCCTTGCTTTATATCATCGTTATTCATACTAATTTCATCGTTTAATTCAGAAAGTTCATTCTTCATATCATGTATTAAGTTTTGAATAATAATATAAACTTCTTCCTGAGTCTTTCCCATGAATGATTCCTTTCGTATGAATATAAATATACATAGTAATAATATAACAAAAATTAAAAATAGAAAAGATAATTCATAAAATATTTGTTTCTTATTCGCTTTTCATATATAATTAAGAAAAAAGAGATAAAGATTGGAGCTCCTATGAAGAATAAATACAAAGTATTGATTACTTTAGCCGGATTAACAGCAGCCACAATACATGGCATTAATCGTTTGGCTTTCTCTTTTACCACAAAGAAAAATTTATTATCAAAGACAGATATCTCATATTATGAATGGCGTTTTGGAAAAATAGCATATACTGTAAGAGGTACCGGATCTCCTCTTTTATTAGTTCATGATTTGATACCGGGAAGCAGTCAGTTTGAATACCACAGAATCATTGACGCTTTATCTAAAAAACATACAGTCTATGCTATTGACCTCTTAGGATACGGAAACTCAGATAAAGCAAACCTTACATATACCAATTTCCTTTTTACACAGTTAATCGGTGATTTCATTAAGACAGTAATTGGTAAGAAAACAGATGTAATTGCATCAGGGGATTCCTCATCAGTGATATTGATGTGTTCTCATAATGAACCTGAACTCATTAACAGAATGGCATTTATCAATCCTCAAAGTTTGTATCAGTCCAATCAGATACCTTCGAAACAAACCAGAACATTAAAGTTCTTTATCGAAATGCCACTTATCGGAACAATGTTGTTTAATATATTAACATCGGATTACGTTATCAAGAATAATTTTGAAAAAGATTATTTCTTTGACAGATCACTAATTGATAATGAAATAATCTGGTCATATGTGGAAGCAGCTCATCTAGGTGACTACAATGCAAAATATTCCGTAGCAAGTTACGTTGGTAAATATACAAATACTAATGTAATCCATGCATTAAAGGAAACTAATAATAGTATTATGCTTATAGGTGGAAAAGAAGTACCTTCTATTAACACAAATATGGACAATTACCAGTACTATAATCCATCCGTAGAAATCGGCTACATTGAGCACTCAAAAACATTACCTCAGTTAGAACGTCCTGAGCAACTTTTAGAAACACTTAGTATTTATTTGGATAATTAAAATCATAGCAAAAGGCCGACTACCGGAATACTCCGGTAATCGGCTTTCATTTTACTTCAACGGATCTTTAGTTGGTAATCCTGCTTTTCTGGGATACTTACCAGGTGTTTTATTTTTCTTTTCAATCACACATAAATTTCTTGTGATATCTGTTGTAGGAAGATTAAAATGAATTACTTCTTTTTCTTTTCCCCCTAAGAGAAAAATAGCACCTTTTGCAGCTTTCATTTCTTCTTTGGCAGTTTCTGCTTTATAAGAAACAAAAAGACCTCCCTCTTTTACATATGGAATGCAATATTCAGAAAGACTGTTTAAATTAGCAACTGCCCTGGATACTACAAGATCATATTTTTCCCTTAACTTATCAGGCTTTGCAAAATCCTCAGCCCGTCCATGGTATGTGTCAATGTTTTCAAGTTTAAGCATGTCAATTACATGATTCAAAAACTTAATTCTTTTATCTAAAGAATCAAGTAAGGTTACATGCACATTTGGAAAAACAATCTTAATAGGAATTCCGGGAAAACCTGCACCGGTTCCTACATCAATCATATTTTCCACCTTTGACATATCAACTGCTTTTACAATAGAAAGACTGTCTAAAAAATGCTTCATCAGTACTTCATTAAAATCAGTAATGGCGGTCAGATTCATTTTTTCATTCCATTCCACCAAAATCTCGTAATATCTTACCAGCTGTCCCATCTGTTCAATTGACAGACTAATTCCAAATTCTTTAAGCCCTTTTTCCAAAGGTGACATATCGTAAGAATTCATAATAATCCTTTCTAACTGTTTTCAGTATATTTGTAAGTTTCAAGATAAACCAATAAAACAGAAATGTCTGCAGGAGATACTCCTGAAATACGGGAAGCCTGGCCTACATTAATTGGCATAAATGCTTTTAACTTTTGCCTTGCCTCTATACGGAGACTTGCAACATCATCATAATTAATATCCCTTGGTATCTTTTTATTTTCTATCTTCTTAAACTGTTCAACCTGCTTTAACTGTCTTAAAATATATCCCTCATACTTAATGTTAATGTTAATTTGTTCAATAACATCTTTCGGCATATTTTCAGGACGGTTAACGTCAATCTCACTTAAAAGTTCATAATTAAGTTCAGGTCTGCAGATTAACTCTGCAAGAGTTGTTCCTGTTTTAAGGGAAGTACTTCCAATTCCTTCCAATATTCTCTGAACTTCCTTATTTGCTCCGATTAATGTAGACTTAAGACGTTCTACTTCACTGTCTATTAATTCCTGCTTCTTTAAAACTTTCTTATAAGTTTCTTCAGAAACAAGACCTGCTTCATATCCGATTTTCGTTAATCTTAAATCTGCATTGTCCTGACGAAGTAATAATCTGTACTCTGCTCTGGAAGTCATCATACGATATGGTTCAAAATTATCTTTTGTAACCAAATCATCAATTAAAACTCCAATGTATGCCTGGGAACGATCCAATACAATCTGCGGTTTATTTTTAATAAACAGTGCTGCATTGATTCCTGCCACAAGTCCCTGAACGGCTGCTTCTTCATATCCGCTGCTTCCGTTAAACTGACCGCCGCTATATAAACCTTCCACATCTTTAAATTCTAAAGTAGCATAAAGCTGCTTTGGATTAATGCAATCATATTCTATTGCATATGCATTTCTTACAATCTTACAATTTTCAAGACCGGGAACTGTTCTGTACATGGCAAGCTGCACATCCTCCGGCAAAGAAGATGACATTCCGCCCACATACATTTCGTTGGTATGAATTCCTTCCGGCTCAATGAATACCTGATGTCTTTCTTTTTCTGCAAACTTAACAACCTTATCTTCAATAGACGGACAGTATCTTGGACCTGTTCCTTCTATGACTCCCGCATAAAGTGGAGAGCGGTCCAGATTATTACGGATAATTTCATGTGTCTTTTCATTGGTATAAGTTAGCCAGCATGATACCTGTTCCTTTTGTACATCATCCGGATTGGTTGAAAAAGAAAATGGCACAACCACTTCATCACCAAGCTGTTCTTCCATCTTAGAAAAATCAATACTTCTTTTATCCATTCTTGCAGGCGTACCTGTTTTAAATCTTCTGATTTCAATTCCTAATTTCAGTAAAGAATCAGTAAGATAATTTGCAGGCTGTAATCCATTGGGTCCTGTATAAGTAATGGCTTCTCCGCAAAGACATCTAGCTTTCAAATAAGTTCCTGTACAAAGAATAACTGCCTTAGCTTCATAAATTGCACCGGTATATATTTTTACTCCCGTGATTTTTTTCTTCACTGTTCCATCTTCAAGAGTTATTTCATCACTTAATAACTCGCACACTTCTGCCTGCTTAATGGTAAGGTTATCCTGATTTTCCAGAACACTTCTCATGGTGCGCGTATAATCCGCTTTATCCGCCTGTGCTCTTAAAGAATGAACAGCAGGACCTTTGGAACGGTTCAACATTTTAGACTGGATAAAAGTTTTATCAATTACCTTACCCATTTCACCACCAAGGGCATCTAACTCACGAACCAAATGTCCTTTAGAAGAACCTCCAATATTAGGATTACACGGCATCAATGCAATACTATCAACACTTACCGTGAAAATTACAGTATTAAGACCCATTCTTGCACATGCAAGAGCTGCCTCACAACCGGCATGCCCTGCACCTACTACACATACATCAACTTTTTCCCTAATCTCAGCCATACATTAATTACTCCAAACATTTTCGCTATTTACCGGTACAAAACTTTGAAAAGATTTCATTTACCAAATCGTCTTCCACTTCTTCTCCTATAATAAAACCAAGAGATGAATAAGCATTCATCAAATCAATTGAGAAAAAGTCCTCCGGCATTTCATCCTCAATGCTTCTTTTTACAAGTTTCATACTTTCATAAGCATTTTGAATTAATTCTTTGTGGCGAAGGTTCATAATTAATATTTCATCCTGTTTTTCAATTTCACCACTTAAGAACAAGTCCTTTACACAATTTTCAAGTTCATCAATTCCTTCATTTTCTTTTGTAGAGGTTTTGATTACTTTTAAATAGTCATGATTATATTTCTTTAAGGTTTCTTCATTCACACATACATCTAAATCAGATTTATTCAAAAGAACAATTGTCTTTTTATTCTTAATTAAATCCATAATCTTTACGTCATCCTCATCAAGAGGAACTGAAGAATCCACCACATAAAGAATCAAATCCGCATCTAAAGCATAATCTGCTGCTTTTTCTACACCAATCTGTTCTATTTTATCATCCGTATCATGAATTCCTGCAGTATCAATCATGTTAAGGGTTAAACCATTTAAATTAATATGCTCTTCAATAATATCCCTGGTGGTTCCGGCAATATCGGTTACAATGGCTCTTTCCTCACCTGCTAGAATATTTAATAATGAAGATTTCCCTGCATTTGGTTTTCCGACAATAACCGTATTAATGCCATCTTTAATGATTTTACCTTTATTCGCATTATTAAGTAATAATTCAAGTTCCTTTGTAATAGAAGTAACTTTATCATTTAACTGTTCCGGATAGCCGTCAAGACTAATATGTTCCGGGTCATCTAAGGCAGATTCAATAAAAGCAATTTCATAAATTATAGAGTCCCTTAATGAACGGACTTTTTTTGCCAAATCACCACGTAACTGTTTCATGGATGCTTTTAATGACATTTCATTACTTGAATTAATCACATCCATAACTGCTTCTGCTTTTGAAAGATCAATTCTTCCTGACAAAAAAGCACGTTTTGTAAATTCACCCGGTTCTGCTAATCTGGCTCCATTATTAATTACAAGCTCAAGCACCTTTTTTACTAAATACATACCACCATGACAGTTAATTTCTACAGTATCCTCAGTGGTATAACTGTATGGAGCTTTCATAACCGAAACCATAACTTCATCTATGACTTCATCATTATTTTTGTTATCTACAATAAATCCGTAATGAATGGTATGTGATGAATAAGACATTAATTTTCTGTCTTTATTTTTATTAACAAATATTTCATTTGCCACATTTAATGCTTCCTGACCGGAAATTCTAATAATACCTATTCCAGAATTAGACATTCCTGTACAAATAGCAGCAATTGTATCTTTTTGCATCACAAACCTCCTTACAAAAAAAATAAACTTCCGATAAATTAGTTTATTACATAATAAAGAAATGGGCAAGAAAAAAATGCTTATGAACGAATCATAAGCACTTTTTTATCCTATTATTTTTCAAATTTACGATTGTTATGATAATTGTTATTATACTTTTTCAAAGAAACAATAACTCTTCTGAAAGGTTCTTCACCTTCACTATGTGTTGTAACATAACGGTCATTCTGTAAAGCTGAATGAATAATTCTTCTTTCATATGGATTCATCGGTTCTAAAGAAACAGAACGTTTTGTTCTCTTAACCTTGAAGCTGATGTTCTTAGCAAGATTTTCAAGTGTTTCTTTTCTTCTTCTGCGATAATCTTCCGTATCAACTTTAACACGGATAAAATCATCATTTTCTTTGTTAACAACCAACGAAACAAGATACTGAAGTGAATCAAGAGTCTGTCCTCTTTTACCGATTAATACTCCCATTTCATCACCACTTAAATCAACATCAAGTGTTTTTTCAACTTCATCATATTTCACATTAATTACAACAGCAAGATTCATTGCCTGGAATACTTCATTTAAGAATTCTTTTGCTTTATCTTCAACAGATAATTCTTCTTCTTTTACTCTTGCATTAATAACATAAGGTTTTGACATTAAACCTAAGAATCCTGCAGAGCCTTCTTCTAACACTTCATATTCCAATTTATCACTTGTAATCACAAAATGTGTACATGCTTCTGTAATGGCATCATCTAATGTTTTTGCAGAAAACTTAACAAATTCCATTCTATTACCTCCTATTTATTATTCTTTTCATTGTACTGTTTTACCATATTAGCTTTTGCAGCAATACTTCCCGGTTTAGCATTCTTGTTGTAATATTCAGTAGATTTCTGAATCTGAGATTTACGTTCTTCTTCAGATTTTTCTGATTTTGAAGAATTAACACTCTTCGTACTGATATTAGCATTTGTATTTAACTGCTGAGGAGGTAATCCCATCTTTGCTCTCTTAATATTGTTCTTTTCAATATTAGCTTTCATCATTTCTTCAATATCAATTTTGTCAATCTGTTTATTAACAATAATCTGAAGAACTGTTCTTACAACTGCACCGGCAATCCAGTAAATACCAAGACCACAAGGTAATGTATAACAGAAAATGATGGACATAATAGGCATAATCATGTTCATTGTCTTTAATGAAGCAGCCATTGTTCCTTCATTATTACTGTCATTATTAGCAGCTGCCTGAGGCATTAATTTAACACTGATAAACTGTGTTAAACCTGCTAAAAGAGGAATCATTAATGCACCAATTAATAATAACCAGTTACCTGCATCCATTGCATTACTGATAATATAAGATGGAGAGTAAGCAACATTTAAGCTAAAGAAACTGTTAAAGTTATCAAGTTGGGATTCAGCATTATTAATAACATCTGTTAACTCTGTATAATGTCCTCTTAATGTATCCCAGTCTGAAGCATTAAAATTGTTCATTACATCAATGAAACGGTTTGATAATGCTTCTCCTGTTCCTTTTAATTTGCCAATGTACTGTGATAATCTTGATGCATCACCAAATAATTCTTTGAATATGCTTATATCTGATTCTGTTAAGCTGTTTACGATTGGTGTAAAAGAAGCTTTTACCTTATCAACATAAGCAGGAATAGAATAAATTACTCTGTAAAGTGCAAATAAAACAGGTAACTGAATCAATAACTGAAGACAGCTTCCGGAAGGAGATACGCCGTATTTAGCATATACTGCCTGGGTTTCCTGATTCATGGCCATCATAGAAACCTGATCTTTTTTGCCTCTGTATTTTTTCTGAATCGCCTGAATTTCAGGATTCATTCTTGCAGAAAACTTAGAGAATTTCTGCTGCTTAATGGTAAGTGGTAATAATAAAAGGTTTGTTACGATTGTAAAAAGAATAATAGCAACACCGATATTTGGATTACCACCTGTAATCAAATCCAAAAATTCAAATATAATGTTCATGATTTTACCAAGTAACCATACAATATACTTGAAAATAGGAGTTGAATTTTGGGTTAATAAAATCTCTACCAATTTTAATCCTCCTTATTAATTCATTAAGGAACCGGATCATATCCGCCCTTAGAAAAAGGATTACATCTTAATATTCTCCAAGCGGCCAAAAGACCACCTTTGAATGCACCATATTTTTGCACTGCTTCTAACCCATACTGGGAACAAGTGGGATAATAAGGACACTTTGTTCTTTTCATGGGGGAGATATATTTTCTATAGAATTTAATTAGTCCAATCAATATTTTTTTCATAACCAATTCTAATGCACTTCATTATTTATAATCTTATGAAGCTTTGAAAGATGTAATAATGCGCTTTCTATTTCGGCATAGTTTACTTCTGAAGCGCTGTTTCTTGCAACGACTACTATATCTAAACCACTATTAAATATATTTTCGTGTAGTCTGTAACTTTCCCGGACCAGTCTTGTTATTCTATGCCGCACAACACTGTTTCCTACTTTTTTGCTCACCGATATACCCAATCTGTTTAACTCTTGATTATTTTCCAACACATACATTATTAAATACCGGTTTGCAAAAGACTTTCCATTACTATAGACATTTTTAAAATCTCTATAATCTTTTAATGACTCTGAAAATTTCATGAATTTTAAAATTCTCCTTTCAGAGAAAAATAGACCACATAACTGCGGTCTATGCTGATAATGTCTTTCTTCCTTTTGCTCTTCTTGCTGCTAAAACTTTTCTTCCGCCCGGAGTACTCATTCTTGCTCTAAATCCGTGAACTTTAGATCTTGATCTTTTCTTTGGCTGAAATGTCATCTTCATGGTGAAACACCTCCTTCTATACTACCTGATATCTATAAATCATGGTACGATTATTATTAGTGTTAGAAAATATCATGCCAATTATATAGGAATATAAAATTTAAGTCAAGTAATTAAAAATAAAAATTATCAACCTTATTAACATAATTTTATACACATTTTGAGGATAAGATGTGGATAAACACCCTTATATATGTGTATTACTTTTAAAAAGTATTAAAAAACAGCAGTTTTTGCCAAAATTATGTAATCCACAACTTATCCACTATTATGTGGATAACTTTAAAAAAATTTTTATTTATTTACATAATCTGCACAACTTTTAAAAACCATTCTTATTGAAATTTTACTATTTTTCGTTTAATATATAGTAGTGGGAATTTGTATTATATTTTAGAAAGTGAATCGGTGATAAAATGAGTGATATTCAATCAAGATGGCAGGAAATTAAAGAAACAGTAAAAAATGAATATTTTCTTACTGATATTTCCTATAATACCTGGCTAAAAAACTTGGAATTTTATAGTGAAAAAGATAATGTAGTAACTATTATGATTCCTTCCGATGCCGAAAACACTTATACATATCTTGATAAGAAATATAAAAGTTTCTTTCAGGTAACCATTTCAGAAATGTTTAATGATATTTATGAAGTTGTTTTTGTTCTCGAAAAAGATATTAAAGAATCTGATAAATCAAAAGAAGATTCTAAAGAAACGAAAAAAACTGTTTATAACATTAATCATGAAAATGCAAATCTTAACCCAAAATACATATTTGATACTTTCGTTGTAGGAAGCAATAATAAGTTTGCACATTCTGCATCACTTGCAGTAGCAGAATCTCCGGGACAAGCTTATAATCCTCTTTATTTATACGGAGGGGCCGGTCTTGGAAAAACTCACTTAATGCATTCCATCGGTCATTTTATATTAGATCAGCATCCAAACAGAAAAGTATTATATGTAACCAGTGAACAGTTTACTAATGAAGTAATCGAATCCATCAGAAGCGGTAATGCAACAGCTATGACTAAGCTGCGTGATAAATACAGAACCGTAGATGTTTTACTAATTGATGATATCCAATTTATTATAGGTAAAGAAAGTACACAGGAAGAATTCTTCCATACCTTTAATGAACTTCATTCTGCAGGAAAACAAATTGTTATTTCTTCTGATAAACCACCTAAAAATCTTGAAACTTTGGACGAACGTTTCCTTTCAAGATTCGAATGGGGATTAATAGCAGATATCCAGGCACCGGATTACGAAACCAGAATGGCTATCTTACGCAAAAATTCTGAAATATTTGATAAGCAGATTGGTGATGACATTATCCAATATATTGCCAATAACATTAAATCAAATATCCGTGAACTGGAAGGAGCATTAAATAAAGTAATTGCATTTGCTAAAATAAATAAGAAGGAATTAACCTTAGATATAGCAAAAGAAGCATTAAAAGATGTTATATTCCCGGAAAAACCAAGAGAAATAACTCCTTCCTATATTATAGAAGTTGTTTCAGAACATTTTGGAGTAAATCCTAATGATATTTCATCTAAAAAGAGAAATGCAGAATTTGTAATGCCAAGACAAATCAGTATGTACCTTTGCAGGGAATTAACAGATACTTCTCTTGTTAATATAGGTAAGCTTCATGGTAAAAAAGATCATACTACCGTAATGCACGGTGTTAATAAAATATCTGATGAGTTAAAAACCAATGATGAATTAAAGAATAAAGTGGATATTATCCGCAAAAAAATTAATCCTTCCTAATTAATAACATACATTAACTTATCAACATTAAAATATCCACATATTCACAAATTAATGTAGATATTTATAATTGTAATTTTTATTACTTTAAGTTCATGTTGATAACTTAAACTTTTTACACAGGCAAAATTGGAGTTATCCATAAAGTTATCTTCCTTTTTTTCCTTATAAATAGTATAATAAATAAGGTTATCAACAAATACACATCCTTTAATACTAAGATTACTTAATCTTTAATAAATATTTATTTTTTTATTCGAAGGGAGTTATTCACAATGAAATTTATTTGTTCTAAAGCTAACTTATTAAATGGTGTACAAACTGTATCAAAAGCAGTTCCTAACAAGACAACAATGTCTATCTTAGAATGTATTCTTGTAGATACAACAAAAGGTAATATTACATTAACTGCCAATGATATGGAACTTGGAATTGAAACTGTGATTGAAGGAGATATCCTTGAAGCCGGTATCATTGCTTTAGATGCTAAAATCTTTTTAGATATTGTCCGTAAACTTCCTGATAATGATATTACAATTGAAACAGATGGTAATTATAAAACAACCATTACTTGTGAAAAAGCTAAATTTAATATTATTGGTAAATCAGGTGATGATTTTTCTTATCTTCCTAATATTGAAAGAAGAGAAAGTATTAATATAAGCCAGTTTACTTTAAAAGAAGTTGTAAGACAGACAATCTTTTCTATTTCAGATAATGATAATAACAAATTAATGACAGGTGAATTATTTGAAATCAACGACAACATGTTAAAAGTTGTTTCATTAGATGGTCACAGAATTTCTATCAGAAATATTGAACTTAAGAATTCTTATGGTCATAGAAAAGTAGTTGTTCCGGGTAAGACATTAAATGAAATCAGTAAGATTATTTCAGGTGATGCTGATAAAATGATTGAAATATTCTTCGCTGATAAACATATCATTTTTGAATTTGATAATACAGTAGTGGTAAGCCGATTGATTGAAGGTGAATATTTCAGAATTGATCAGATGCTTTCTAATGATTATGAAACAAAAGTAAAAATGAATAAACGTGAATTATTAGAATGTATCGACAGAGCTACACTTCTTATTAAAGAAGGAGATAAAAAACCTATTATTATCAATATCTTAGACGGTTCTATGGAATTAAAGATTAATTCTACAGTTGGTAGCATGAATGAAGAAATTGATATTGATAAAGAAGGTAAGGATTTAATGATTGGTTTTAATCCTAAATTCTTAATCGATGCTTTGAAAGTAATTGAAGATGAAGAAATTGATATTTATCTTGTAAATTCAAAAGCTCCTTGTTTTATCAGAGATGCAGAAGGTAAATATATCTATTTAATTCTTCCTGTAAACTTTACTACTGTATCATAATAGGAATGGAATTTGAAAATAATGGAAATAATCAAATTAAGAGATGAATATATCAAACTTGGCCAGGCATTAAAAGCAGCAGGCTTGGTTGAATCCGGTGTGGATGCAAAGTTTGCAATTCAGGATGGACTGGTAAAATTAAATGGTGTTGTGGAAATGCAGCGTGGTAAAAAATTATATGACGGTGACATCATTGAATTTGAAGGTCAAAAGATAAGGATTGAAAAATAAAATATGATTATTAAATCATTGGAATTAACTAATTACCGTAATTATGATTCTTTAAATATTAATTTCAGTGAAGGAACTAATATTCTTTACGGAAATAATGCCCAAGGAAAAACTAATATTTTAGAGTCTATCTTTTTATGTGCTACTACAAAGTCACATAAGGGAAGTAAAGACAAAGAAATTATTAAGTTTGGTCATGAAGAATCACATATCAGGGCTTATATTGAAAAAAATGATATACAGCAAAGAATTGATATGCATTTAAGGTCTTCTAAGACAAAGGCAATTGCTATTGATGAAATGAAAATTAAAAAGGCTGCAGAATTGCTGGGACTTTTAAAGGTTGTATTTTTTTCGCCGGAGGATTTATCCATTATAAAAAACGGACCGGCAGAGAGAAGACGTTTCATTGATATGGAATTGTGTCAGATTGATAATTTTTATCTTTATAATCTGAATAATTATAATAAAATTGTAAATCAAAGAAATGTTCTTTTAAAAGATTTATATATGAATCCTTCGTTAAGAGATACTATTAATATATGGAATTCCCAGTTAATTTCATATGGTAGTAAAGTAATTGAAAGACGTAAGGTTTTCATTGATCAATTAAATGAAATTATAAGAGATATACATAAAACATTATCCGGCGGCAAAGAAGATATTACTATTGTTTATGAACCGAATACGGAAATAGAAAACTTTGAAGCTGAACTTATTAAATGTACGGAAAAAGACATTAAGTTAAAGCAGACAACAGTTGGTCCCCACAGAGATGATATTTCATTTATGGTAGATGGAATTGATATTAGAAAATACGGTTCCCAGGGACAGCAAAGAACAGCTGCGTTGTCATTAAAGCTTTCGGAAATTGAATTAATTAAAAAAATTACCAAAGAAAATCCTATTTTATTATTGGATGATGTTTTATCGGAGCTTGATAGTAACAGACAAAATTATTTATTAAATTATATAGGAAAAATGCAAACAATTGTTACCTGTACCGGTCTTGATGAATTTATCAATAACAGATTTGAAATTGATAAAGTATTCAAAATTGAAGAAGGAAAAATTGTAAGTGAATCATAATTTAATGAATTAGCATAATTAATTAGCTTCGAAATGGAGGAAAATATGAGCGCTGAATATGGAGCAGATCAGATTCAGATATTGGAAGGGTTAGAAGCAGTCAGAAAAAGACCCGGTATGTATATTGGTTCTACATCTTCAAGAGGTTTACACCATCTTGTATATGAAATTGTAGATAATTCTGTTGATGAAGCATTAGCAGGTTATTGTGATACAATTGATGTTTCCATTAATGAAGATAATTCTATAACCGTTATTGATAATGGACGTGGTATTCCTGTAGGAATTAATCAAAAAGCAGGATTACCTGCCGTTGAAGTAGTATTTACCATTCTTCATGCCGGCGGAAAATTCGGCGGTGGAGGATATAAAGTATCCGGCGGTCTTCATGGTGTAGGTGCTTCTGTAGTAAATGCTTTATCTGATTGGCTTGAAGTAGAAATTTGCAGTGGCGGTAAAATTCATAAACAAAGATATGAGAGAGGACACGTTATGTATCCTCTTAAAGTCGTGGGAGAATGTGACCCGGACAAAACAGGAACAAAGGTTACATTTAAACCGGACGCAACCATTTTTGAAGATACAGTTTATGATTATGATGTATTAAAACAACGTCTTCGTGAAATGGCATTCTTAACAAAAAATCTTCGTATTGTTTTACGTGATAAAAGACAGGAAGAAGAAAAAGTAAAAGAATTCCATTATGAAGGTGGTATTAAAGAATTTGTTACTTACTTAAACAGAGGAAAAACTCCTATTTATGAGCATATTCTTTACTTTGAAGGTAAAAAAGATGATGTTTATGTTGAAGTAGCAATGCAACATAATGATTCTTATAATGAAAGCTCTTTCAGTTTTGTTAATAATATTAATACTCCAGAAGGAGGAACTCATCTTACCGGTTTTAGAAATGCTATAACAAAAACCTTTAATGATTATGCAAGAAATGCAAAATTATTAAAAGATAGTGAGCAGAATCTTACCGGTGAAGATATCCGTGAAGGATTAACAGCAATTGTAAGTATTAAGATTGAAGATCCTCAGTTTGAAGGCCAGACAAAACAAAAGCTTGGTAACTCAGAAGCAAGAGGTGCCGTTGATAGTATTGTAAGTGAGCAGCTTACATATTTCTTAGAACAAAATCCATCTGTTGCAAAGGTTATCTGTGAAAAATCCATTATGGCACAGCGTGCCAGAGAAGCAGCCAGAAAAGCCCGTGATTTAACCAGAAGAAAAACGGCTTTAGAAGGAACTGCTCTTCCCGGAAAGCTTGCAGATTGTTCCGACAAGGATCCTAAAAATTGTGAAATCTATATCGTAGAGGGTGATTCTGCGGGTGGTAGTGCAAAAACTGCCAGAGACCGTGCAACCCAGGCAATCTTACCTCTTCGAGGAAAAATATTAAATGTAGAAAAAGCAAGACTTGATAAAATTTATGCAAATGCAGAAATTAAAGCAATGATTACTGCTTTTGGTACAGGTATTCATGATGATTTTGATATCAGCAAATTAAGATATCATAAAATTATTCTCATGACGGATGCCGACGTTGACGGCGCTCATATTGCTACTTTACTTTTAACATTTATTTATCGTTTTATGCCGGAACTTATTAAGCAGGGATATGTATATCTTGCCCAGCCTCCTCTTTATAAATTAGAGAAGAATAAAAAAGTATGGTATGCGTATTCAGATGAAGAATTAAATAAAATCTTAAGTGAAGTTGGCCGTGATCAGAATAATAAGATTCAGCGTTATAAAGGTCTTGGTGAAATGGATGCTGACCAGTTATGGGAAACAACTATGGATCCTGAAAAGAGAATTTTAAAACGTGTCAATTATGACCCTTCATTAGATGCGGAAGTTGACCTTACCTTTAACATTCTTATGGGTGATAAGGTTGAACCGAGACGTGAATTTATTGAAGAAAATGCTAAATTTGCTAAAAATCTTGATATCTAACGCAATTCAATAATAAAAATCGATAGCTTTTAGAAAGCTTCGAGTTGGAGGAAATATATGGAAGACAATATCTTTGATAAGATACATGATGTTGACCTAAAATATACAATGGAAGATTCTTACATACAGTATGCCATGAGCGTTATTGCTTCCCGTGCATTACCGGATGTAAGAGATGGTTTAAAGCCTGTACAAAGACGTGTTCTTTTTTCCATGAGTGAATTAAATAACGGACCGGACAAGCCACACAGAAAATGTGCGCGTATTGTCGGTGATACCATGGGTAAATATCACCCACATGGTGACAGTTCTATTTATGGTGCTTTAGTTAATATGGCTCAGGAATGGTCTATGCGTTATACATTAGTAGACGGTCACGGTAACTTTGGTTCTGTGGACGGTGACGGCGCTGCGGCTATGCGATATACAGAAGCAAGACTTTCTAAAATTTCCATGGAAATGCTTGCTGATATCAACAAAGAAACAGTAGACTTTGTACCAAACTTTGATGAAACAGAAAAAGAACCGGTTGTTCTTCCAAGCCGTTATCCTAATCTTTTATGTAACGGTACCACAGGTATTGCCGTAGGTATGGCTACTAATATTCCGCCTCATAACTTACGTGAAGTGGTAGGTGCCGTAGTTAAGATTATTGATAATGAAGTGAATGAAGACAGAAAAACTTCTATTGAAGAGGTTATGGAAATCATCAAAGGTCCTGACTTCCCAACAGGAGCTGAGATTCTCGGTACAAGAGGTATTGAGGAAGCATACCGCACCGGACGGGGTAAAGTAAGAGTCCGCGGTATTTCTAATATTGAAACCATGCCGAACGGTAAGAACAGAATTATTATTACTGAGCTTCCCTACATGGTAAACAAGGCAAGAATGATTGAAAAAATTGCCGACCTTGTAAAAGAGAAAAAATTAGACGGTATTACTGATTTACGTGATGAATCTTCAAGAGAAGGTATGCGTGTTGTAATTGAACTTCGTAAAGATGTGAATGCAAACGTAATGTTAAATCAGCTTTATAAGCATACCCAGCTTCAGGATTCTTTTGGTATTATTATGCTTGCTTTGGTTAATAATGAACCAAAAGTATTAAATATCCTTGATATGTTGACTCATTACTTAGATCACCAGAAGGATGTTGTAACAAGAAGAACAAAATATGACCTTAACAAAGCAGAAGAAAGAGATCATATTTTACAGGGATTATTGATTGCTCTTGATAATATAGACGAAGTAATCCGTATTATCCGTGGTAGCGCTACCGTTCAAATTGCAAAAGAAACATTAATGGAACGTTTTGGACTTACTGAAGTTCAGGCGGGCGCCATCGTTGATATGCGTTTGAGAGCTCTTACCGGTTTGGAAAGAGAAAAGCTTGAAAACGAACATAAAGAATTAATGGCCAAGATTGCTGAATTAAAGGCAATTCTAGCTGATGAAAAATTATTATTGGGAGTTATCCGTAAAGAAATCATTGAAGTATCTGATAAATTCGGCGATGACAGAAGAACTGCAATCGGATATGACGAATTTGATATTTCAATGGAAGATTTGATTCCGAGAGGAAATACAGTTATTGCCATGACAAATCTTGGATATATCAAACGTATGACTGTAGATAACTTCAAATCCCAGAACCGTGGTGGTAAAGGAATTAAAGGAATGCAGACAATAGAGGATGACTTTATTACTGACCTTTTGATGACCACAACTCATCATTATATTAATTTCTTTACGAACTTTGGACGAGTATACAGATTAAAGGCATACGAAATTCCGGAAGCAGGACGTACTGCAAGAGGTACAGCAATTGTGAACCTTCTTCAGTTAAATCCGGGTGAAAAGATTTCTGCCATTATTCCGATTAAGGATTATGAAGAGAATAAGAATCTCTTTATGGTTACCAAAAATGGTATTGTAAAGAAAACTTCCATTATGGAATACTCTAATATCCGTAAGAATGGTCTTGCTGCCATTAACCTTCGTGATGATGATGAATTGATTGAAGTTAAGATTACGGATGAAAATACAGAAATCTTCCTTGTTACCAAATATGGTATGTGTATCAGATTCAAGGAAACTGATGTAAGGGCAACCGGAAGAACCTCTATGGGTGTAATCGGTATGAACTTAAATCATGGTGATGAAATTGTGGGAATGCAGTTAGATCACCAGGGAGATTCCTTATTAATTGTATCTGAAAACGGTCTTGGAAAACGTACCTACCTTGAAGAATTTACTGTTCAAAAACGTGGCGGTAAAGGTGTAAAATGCTACAAGATTACAGAAAAAACCGGTGATGTAGTAGGTGTTAAGGCTGTAAATGATGATCATGAAATCATGATGATTACTACAGAAGGTATTATTATCCAGCTTCGTATGGAAGAAATCTCTACTCTTGGACGTATTACAAGCGGTGTTAAGATGATTAACCTTGATGAAAATGTTAAGGTAGCCCAGATTGCAAAAGTACGTGAAAAGGTTTCTGATGGAAATCAGGAATTAGATGAGATTCCGGATGAAATTGAAGATGAATCATCAGAGGTAAATGATGTTTCACAGGATTCTGATGAAGAAACAATTGATCGTTCTATTGAAAGACTCTTAGAGAGAATTGAAGAGACAGATGAAGAGTCGTAATTAAAAATATGAATTAAATAAACCGGCAGTATATATCCTATTTCGGACACGCTTTCGCTTCGTTCAAATACGTAGATGCTTAAGTGCATACGATTTGAAAAAGTCCTGATAGGATATATGCTGCCGGTTATTGTATACGTTTTTTATTTATCTAACTTCATACAAAAACGCATTTCCATCCTTCCCTATTCTATCAATGATGCCTACATGGTACAGGATATTTACGGTAACCTGGGCAAGGCTTTGGGATATTGAGGCGCAGGTTTTTAGGTCTTTGGTGGTAAACTGGCGGGGTAAGTTATCGGGAATAAACTGTGAGTACCTACTATTCAAATCAAAGTGTACTTCATCATATAAGTTTACGGGGGTTCCGTCATTTCTGACAGAACCTCTTTTTTTGTCCTTACTCCATCCGTTTAAAAATCTGGTTTCTTCCACATCAATGAGAGAAACAATAAAATGAAGATTTGGATTGTGAAGAAAGGATTTAATCTTATATAACTCAGGCATGATAGCATAAATAGAGCCGCGTTTCGGTGATTTTCTTTTTTCACTTATTTCGCCGGTTTCTTCATCAATCCAGGAAAGCCACTTTGTATGTGCAACAGGATACACAATGGTTACTTCATGTTCCATAAGGAAGCATTCCAGTTTTTTACGTAAGGTATTAAAGTTTCTGGTCTGAATCTCTATAATTTCCCCATCCACCATAATATCTGCAAAGTAAGTTCCAACCTTCCTCTCATGATATCGGTCATTTGGGGCATAATAATATTTTAATGTTGCATGAATTGTCTTTTCACTTAATGTTCCGATTCCACCGGCAGTAGTAAGGTGTTCATTAACAAAAGAACAAGCTTTATTGAATAATTCCATATCAACCGAAGGGTTAGGAATGTGTTCGGTTTGTTTCTTTTTTGGCATCTAAAATACCTCATAATAATAGTAATATTATTTTAAGTATATTAATCATATATATTTTTTTCAAGAATATTGCAAAAAAAAAGAAATAAGAGTAGAATTCTAATCGGTGCGTATTTTTCTAATGAGGGAAAGAGGTTTAGAAATGGAAGTTTATGACGTATTTAAAGATCTTGCCATAATTATTATTTCTGCTAAGTTTTTAGCAATTGTTGCGCGTAAATTAAAAATGCCGCAAGTGGCAGGTGAGATTATTGCAGGATTGATTATTGGACCAAGTGTGTTGGGTCTTGTGGAACAAACGGATTTCTTGTTACAGATGGCAGAAATCGGTGTTATCTTACTTATGTTTTCAGCAGGACTTGAGACAAACCTGAGAGATTTGATGAAAACCGGATTTAAGGCATTGCTTATTGCCTGTGCCGGCGTATTTATTCCGCTTGTTGGTGGTACATTATTATATATGGCATTCTATGGATTTTCTTCCATAGGAAGTGATGCATTTTTTAAAGCCGTGTTTATCGGATGTATTATGACAGCAACCAGTGTAGGTATTACTGTTCAGGCATTAAGAGAGATGGGAAGACTGAAAGGGACAGTTGGTACCACAATTCTTAGCGCGGCAATTATTGATGATATTATCGGTATTATTGTTCTCACATTTGTGATTGCATTTAAGGATCCGGATGTAAAGCCATTAAATATTGTAGGACAGACAGCATTATTCTTTGTGTTTGCATTTGTTGTGGGTATCATTGCATACCGTATCTTTAAAGTAGTGGATAACCGTTATCCTCATACCAGACGTATTCCTATTGCAGGCCTTGCACTTTGTTTTGCCATGGCTTACATTGCAGAGGAATATTTCGGAATAGCAGATATTACAGGTGCATTCGTTGCCGGTATTATTCTTTGTTCCATCCGTGACTCTGAATACATTGCAGAAAAAATGGATATCAATTCCTATATGTTATTCGGTCCGGTATTCTTTGCAAGTATCGGTTTAAAGACTAACATTGACAGCTTAGACGGAACAATTCTATTGTTTGCTGCAGCATTTGTAGTAGTAGCATTGGTTACAAAGATTGTCGGCTGCGGACTTATGGCAAAGCTTTGCAGATTTAAAAATAATGAAGCACTTAAAATTGGTGTTGGTATGATGACCAGAGGTGAAGTTGCCTTGATTGTTGCACAAAAAGGACTTTCTGTGGGACTTATGACCCCTGTATATTTTACCGCAGTTATCTTATTAATTATTGTGTCTTCCATTGCAACACCTATTATTTTAAAAGTATTATATAAGAATACTCCTGAAAATGAGTAAAGATTGATTATGTTGGCCGCAACTTTTTTGTTGCGGTCAATTCAAACTATAGATACTATTTTAATGATTACGGAGGATATTATATAATTGTAAGATTAATACGGAAGATATTTTACAATCGTAGAAAGTAAAAAGTGTTCTTCGGGGGTATATAAGAAAAAATTGAGACAAAATACCCCATATGGATACAAAACATTATCGTTTTAAAGTACAAAGGGGTATTATCTAAATAGTAAGACTCAAAATACCCTGAAAAAGTAAAAATATAGGGTATTTAGATAGAAAAAACAAATATATACCCTCCTACAAACGTATCAAATAATTACTACTATTAAATGGTGAAGAAAAGCAAGAAAGGGAAATTCCATGAATCAAGAGCAGAAGCAGATTTATATGACAACCAAACCGGTAGAGAAATTAGTCTGTAAAATGGCAATTCCTACTATTATAAGTATGCTTGTAACAACCTTCTACAATATGGTTGATACTTTTTTCATGGGTAAAATCAATAACCAGGCAACAGGTGCGGTTGGTATTGTATTTTCCATGATGGCGATTATTCAGGCTCTTGGTTTCACTTTTGGTCATGGTTCCGGGGTATACATTTCCAGAGAGCTTGGTAAAAAAGAAGTAGAAAAAGCAGAAAGAATAGCGGTAACCGGATTTGTGTATTCCTTTATTTGTGGTGTTTTGGTTACAGTTTTAGGATTACTCTTTTTAGAGCCGTTGGCATATGCGCTTGGTTCCACAGATACAATTCTTCCCTATGCCAAGGATTATCTTCGTATCATCCTTATTGGTGCACCGATTATGACTTCATCCCTTGTGTTAAACAACCAGTTAAGATATCAGGGAAATGCAGTTTACGCAATGGTAGGTATTGTTGCGGGAGCTATTATCAATATCGGACTTGACCCATTATTTATTTTTGTATTTGATTGGGGAATTACAGGTGCGGCACTTGCAACAGTAATAAGTCAGGCAGTCAGCTTTGCACTTTTGATTGTGGGTACCACAAAAAAAGGAAATCTTCATATTAATTTTAAGAAGCTTGATATGAGGATTTATTCACTGGTAATTATTGTAAAAGGAGGACTTCCTTCTTTATTCAGACAGGGGCTTGCAAGTATTGCATCCATAAGTCTCAATCATGCCGCAGGACCATATGGTGACGAGGTTATTGCAGGTATGACCATTGTAAGCAGGGTTATGATGTTTACAAACTCTGCAATGATTGGATTTGGTCAAGGTTTCCAGCCGGTATGCGGATTTAATTATGGTGCCGGATTATACAAAAGAGTAAAAAAAGCATTCTATTTTTGTGTGAAGGTAAGCTTCATCTTTTTGGTTATCATTGCTGTATTATCCTCTATCTTTGCTCCGTTTTTGGTAGAGCTTTTTAGAAAAGGGGACGAAGCAGTAAAAGAAGTAGCGGTAGCGGCTTTAAGGTATAACTGCATTACCTTACCTTTAAATTCATGGATTGTATTAACCAATATGATGTTGCAATCCGCAGGAAAAGCATTTAGTGCAACTCTTGCGGCAGCAGCCAGACAAGGTATCTTCTATTTACCGATTGTGTGGGTTTTTGCCTCCAACTTTGGAATATTAGGAATTGAGTTAGCGCAACCTGCTGCGGATATATGCACCTTACTTCTTTCAGTGCCCTTAAGCTTAAAATTCCTGCATGAGATTACCATGAAAGAAAAGCGTGAAATGACGAATCACTAAAAACATAGATTAAGAAAGGTTCTTTTATGAATACAAAAGTATTAGTATTAGATATAGATGGTACTCTTACCAACTCGCAAAAAGAAGTAACTGAGAATACAAGACAGGGTATTTTAAATATTCAGGAGCGAGGTCATATTGTAATGTTAGCATCCGGCCGTCCAACACCCGGTATGAAAAAATACTCACAAATTCTTCAGTTAGAAAAATATGGCGGATATCTTCTGTCTTTTAACGGAGGAAGAATCATTAACTGCCGTACCGGTGAAATTGTATATCAGAGAACTCTTCCAAACAGTGTGATTCCCGGACTATGGAGATTTGCCAAGGATAATGACTGTGGAATTGTAACCTATTTAGGGGATTCTATTATATCCGGAACCAGAATGGACGAGTACATTGAGTTAGAATCACGCATTAACGGAATGCCGGTTCAAGAGGTTCACAATTTTGTGGAATTCGTAGACTTTGATGTGAATAAATGTTTAATGACGGCACCGCCTGAAAAAGCTTGTGAATACGAGAAAATCTTACAGGAAAAATACGGAGATATCTTAAGTGTGTATCGTTCAGAGCCATTCTTTATTGAGATTATGCCAAAGAATGTAGATAAAGCAACTTCTCTTGACAGAATGTTATCAACGGTTGGCATGACAAGAGAAAATGCAATCTGTTGTGGCGATGGATTTAATGATATGACTATGATTCAGTACGCAGGTGTAGGTGTTGCCATGGCAAATGCACAGCCTGCAGTAAAGGAAGCTGCGGACTATATTACAAAATCCAATGATGAAGATGGAATTGTTACGGTGATTGATGAATTCATATTGTAGCAAGATGAAATATGTAAAAAGGTAGGGTATCCTATGGAATTTGATATTTTATATGCATTGCAGGAAATACATAATCCTATATTAGATGCGATTATGGTCTTTGTATCCACCATCACCAATCATGGTGAATTATGGATTGCCCTGGGTTTATTGTTATTATGCTTTAAACAGACAAGAAAAACAGGTTTTGTTGTGTTAACAGCACTTCTTCTCATGCTAATTACCAATAACCTGATATTAAAGAATCTGATTATGCGTGACAGACCATGTTGGATAGACCCTACAGTAGAATTACTGGTAAAATGTCCGGACAGCTATTCATTCCCATCGGGTCATACCGCATCAAGCTTTGCGGCAGCAGTCAGCATACTTTTGTATCACAAAAAAGGAGGAATCCTTGCGGTACTCTTGGCAGCAGTTATTGCATTTTCCAGAATGTATTTGTTTGTTCATTTTCCGACAGACATTTTAGGGGGAATCATGATCGGAAGTATGATTGCCATAGCTGCAAGATGGATAGTTGAGTATGTGGGTAGGAAGATATAATAAGAGCGTATCTGAAGTTTTATCAGATACGCTCTATTCATTTTATATAATTAATTCAAAGCAAAGATAAGTAGTGTTATTGATAAATTCATTCTTAACTACTAAACGTCCGTTGTGTTCTTTTACATATTTGTTAAGCTTATATAGTCCGATACCATGGGGTCTTGAATCTTTCTTCTTGGTAGTATGACCTTTCTCAAAAATGCTCTTCAATAATTCAGCAGAAATCTTTGGTCCCGGGTTTTTAATTTTAAAGGATATTGTTCCTTGTGAAGATGAAACCACGGCATATATTGATTCGCCTTGCGGGGTGGCTTCCATGGCGTTATCGATTAAAATGCCAACATGCTCAATAAGTTCATATTCCGTAATTGTGGTAACTAAATTAAAGTTATCAATTGTAATATCTAATTTCTTGGACTGAGATTCTGCTTGTCTAACCTTACTGACAAGAAATCCTGCAAACAAATGTAAATTAAGTTTTAAAAGAGTTTCTTGGGTTCTGTTAAGAATATAATGTCCCGTTGTCTCTACTAATGCATTTTTGAGTGATTCATAGTCTGTATGAAGAAAGCCCAATGACTGTATTGCTTGGAGGTCATTGTGGTAATCATGTTGACGTACGCTGATTTTTTCAATCAGGGAATCAACAATGGAAAGGTTCTCTTCGTAGGTAGCAAGGATTTTCTGTTGTTCCAGCTTTTTACGATAGTTGAGATATACTTCCCCGTTTATAAATAGTAAAAGTAACAGTACTACCAGTATTAATATATAGTGGGAGAAGATGTCATTTTTATTAATACGGGCAAACAATATGATTCCAAAACAAATTAAAAAGGTGTTTGAAATAATCATCCAAAATGTAATGCTGCGATTCTTGATTAAGTCATAAAACTTGTTAAGAGGAACAAAACGATATAGGATTAAAGTAATCAATAATGATAATGTAGTGCCTGCATATGCAACAAAACCATCATATAAATTGGTAAAGAAGAGTGCCCAAAAAGGTAATTGAAGAAGCTCTATAGATATAGATAGTAAGGAAATAAGTACATATACCTTAATTACATTAATTATAGGCATCTTAAATATGTAAGCAAGCGATAAAATATTGATGGAATCGTATATTATGTAGTATATGCTTATTTCAATGGGCAATAAATACATAATCGTTCCCATGGAAGCATTAATGATACCGATTAAAAAAGCTATTTTATGTTTATTAATGGATTCTCCAATAATTGAGCATGATAAAACAAATGCCATAGTAAATTCAATATAAGCAGGCAAAAAATCAAGTAAATAATCAGTTATCATTCTTTCCTCCAAGTTAACTCAAAAGAATCCTTTTGGGCGCGTCCAACAGGAACTAAAATGGTGTCATTTGCAACAGTTAGAGTGCGTTTAGTTCGGTTATAAGAAGTAATCTTATTAATATTAACAAGGTACTTACGATGAACACGAAAAAAGTTGCGGTGCAACATTTCTTCAAGTTTATCCAACGTATAAGAAGATGTAGGATAATAATCCTCAATAGTATTTATGTTTACACAATGACCGGAGCCGGCACTTATGTATAAAATATCAGATTCTTTGAAAGTTAATTCAACGCCCCAAGGGGTACGAATACATAGAGTTTGTTCTTTAATGAGAGGAGAATTTAGTATTTGGTCAAGATTCCTTATTATATTGTCTGGAGTGTATGGTTTTAAAATATAATTGAAACAATACGTTTCTGATAATGCGTCCTGTATTTTTTCAGGAACGGAAGTAATATAAATAATCGGAGTGTAAGAATAGCTTTTTAAGGAGCGGATGTATAGACCAAGGGCGATTCCCTCATCATTAGAAGTACTATTCGTATCTAATTGCATATCCAATAAAAACAAGTCAAATTCTTTTTGAGTACATACTTTCTTTGCGTCTTCTAAATCTGTACAGATGTCAATGACAAAGTTTTCATAATATGAATTTAATATCATTTTCAAAGCGATACATTGCTCAAGACTATCATCAACAATTAATACCCGATACATGAGTTGCTCCCTTTTTCACATATTTTTTGAAATAGAAATACTACAAGTATTTTATCAATCTATAATACAATAATCAATAAAAATTGTCGTTCAGGCATTCAAAATTGTCGTTCACGCTTTTTAAGCTTGTAAAAGGTAGAAAAAATGTCTTTGTACTGCTATATATTAAGGCATGAATCAATTAAACCAGAAGTTGGCAAAACTTTTTATTAATTATGTAAAAAAGTACAGGGAATTAGAAGCAATTCAGAGTATTAAGATTAGCTATAGTTTTTGTGTCATTCTAAGTGAAGTTGAAAAAATAGGTATGTTGTTTCTGGTATTTGCTTTGTGTAACAGAGGAAAGGAATTTCTAGTCATACTTACGATTCTTGCGATTACAAAACATTTTACCGGAGGGGTACATTTTAATAAGGTTGAGTCATGTTTTATTTCATCATTAGTAATTGTTACAACAATTATTTTATATGGCTCTCAAATTGAATTACTTCGCATACAGAAAATACTTATATATTTATCATTATTACTACTCATCTTAAATGACTAACCATAATTACCACTTATTACATTTGCCCCGTATATGTTATATTTTGTAGTTTACATATCGGGGCATTTATGCAAAAATTGTTTTGAGAATATGTTTTTGCATTTTTTTATAACTTAACTAGATTTCATAGGTGATACAAAATGGAAGGAAAAACGTGATGATTACAACTTAATTATCACATAAGAAAGATATGGTATTTAAAAGACATTTCACGATTTCTATATTAATAATATTATGCTTCTTAAGTTCTTTTTTTGCATTGTTTAATGGTTTTTATGCTATTGTGGAAGCAGAGAATAATATGAAAAAAGAAATAAGATATGGATATCAGAATGAAGTAATAATGTATATAAATTCAATAGAGACTATGGATATATCAGATTTACTTGGTATGGCACACGAGATTGATACATGCAATATTTACATTGAAGATTTGCGTATTCATTTTGAGGAATGTGACTATTTATATTGCCCACAGGTTCTTCTTTGCCAAAATGAAAAGTTACCATATCCAACGAAAAATGGAGCCGGAAAAATACCACAAAACGGAATACTGATTTCTGATAATATCGTGCATGATGGTGATGGACAGCTTAGTGCTCATGAATATACATTTAAGATTTGTGATGAGATAGATACCGAGAAGTATATTGGTTTATCAAATTTATTTGTGTTAAATGCAGAAGATTATTTTCGGGCATTTGAAGATGAGAAAATCTCTAATAATATTGTATTAAGGTTTTGCTCTAATAAGGTTGATTTATATAATACCTATCAAAGTTTTAAGGACATGATTCAGGAAAAATACCCGTACAGTCATATTTTCTATGAAGAAGGAGAACGAAACAGCAGCATCTTTACCGGATTATTTTCAGGGAAAACATTACTTGGAGTGTTGCTATATCTATTTGCGTTAATCAACGTTATGATTATTTCCTTTTATTGGGTAAACGCACGAAAAAGAGAGGTTGGAATTAGAAAAGCATACGGAGCAACGAATCAAGAAATTATTATTTTATTATTAAAAGAAATATTGATTATTATTGCAGTTTCTGCGATTATAGCATTTCTGGTACAAACGATGATTCAAATATTTGTGAGAAATGGATTTAAGTTTTCAGAATGGATGCGGGTTGCTCTTTTCTATTTAGGAACGATTGTAATTACGGCATTGGTGTCGATTTTGGTGCCGGTGAGATATATTTTAAAAATACATCCGGCAGAAGGTATCAAATTATGATGAGCAGATTTTTAAATTATTTAGCACGTAATAAGGTACAGATTATTTTGGTTATGGGGTTATCAATTATATCCTTATTTTTATGCGTGCTTGCATTGACAAATAGTTTTGTATTTAAAGCACAAATCAAAGATTTAAAAAAAATATTTCAAACCGATACGGATAAAATCGGAGTACTTAACTTTAGTTACGTAAAAGATGAGAATCGTTTTGGGGACGATATAAATGAGATAAAAAATATTATTAGAAAAGATTACGGATTTATATGTGGGGCATATACAGAATCGTATATATATTTTGAGGAATTATGGAATAACAAAGTTTACCTTGAATGTAACGAAGAAGAGTATAAAGGAACTTTTTATGAGGAATATTTGAGTTTATCAGATGTTATTATGGTTGACCCGGAAATGATGGATATTGTGGATTGTGGTATCTTGAAAGAAGATTTACTTCCGATAACAATCGGGGATGAATTATATTATCCTATTTATGTGGGTTCGGATTTTAAGCATATTATAGAGATAGACGATGTTTTAACCAGTGATACATTTGGTACAAAATATATTGTAAAAGGATATATAGAGGATACGATTTGGTTTAGTTATTATGACCCGATTGAGTTTCCTGCATCCCCCATGAAACATAAATTCATTGCGCCCTTTGGTAATGAAGAACGAACAGATTCAATGACACAATTGTCAACAGTGAATCAGATATTTATTAAAGGGAATGTTTTAAAAGAATCTGATATCCGTCAGATAGAGAAGCTGGCATCGCAAAAAGATATTAAGATAAGTATCAGTACGATAGAAGAAAAAATACAGCAATTTAAAGTAGATAACATGGAAATTATGCGCAATCAATATAGTTTTGCGATAGTTGTAATGATTTGTTCCATGATTTCAATTAGTTCCCTTTTTTGTGCATTTATTTTAATGAGAATAAAAGAATATGGAATCCGATTGGCATTTGGAGAATCAAAAGAGCGACTGATATGTACCATGGTCGGAAGGCACTTAGTTTATATATCTATTGCAATGTTGATTGTGATTCTGTTTGCAAAAAAATATTTTGACGCAACTGTACTGGGAGAATTTAGTCAATTGTACAATAAATCATTAGTGGGATATGCGTTTCCCATTACGATTTTGGTTAGTATATTGTATACTTTAATTTCTTTGATTCCGCCAATTATAATGATAAACAGAATGGAATTGGTGCAATTAGTCAAGGAGGAGGAAATATGATTGAATTAGTAGATATTTCAAAAATATATAAGAATGGTGAACAGGAGACAGTAGCATTAAAAGATGTATCCTTGACAATTGAGGATGGCGAATTTGTGGCAATTATGGGGACATCGGGCTCCGGAAAATCAACGTTACTACATATTTTAGGGTGTATGGATAAACCTACAAAAGGGACATATCTGTTAATGGGAGAAGATATCACACATTTCAAATCCCGACAGTTGAGTAAAATAAGAAAAAGCAAGATAACATTTGTTTTTCAGAATTTTGCATTGATGGAAAAATATACGGCATATGAAAATATTGAATTACCATTATTGCACAGAGGAATATCAACGCGACAGCGTAAGAAAATAATTCTGGATGCTGTAAGGCAGCTTGATATAGAAAGCCAATTATACAAGTTGCCGAAAGAAATGTCGGGAGGACAACAGCAAAGAGTGGCACTTGCACGGGCATTAGTTAGTGGCGCAGATATTATTTTGGCGGATGAGCCGACAGGAGCTTTAGATCATGCGACAAGTATGGAATTAATGAGTATTTTAAAGGAATACAATCAAAAAGGTAAGACTGTTATTATAGTGACACATGATAAAGAAGTAGCTGAATTTGCTGACAAAGTAATAAGAATAGAGGATGGAGCATTAGAATGAAAATAAAACGTAAGATATTGATTCTGCCATTAGTTATGATTTTGTTTGGATTGATTGGATGTGGCAAAGACCAAGAACCTCATTTATCAGGAATGGAGAGATTTTTTTATAAGGAATATTATCATCAGGAGAAAAGCCATAGGGAAGAAGAAATAGTATTAGAAAAGGGATGTAAAGAGGTAGTGGTTCAAGGAACAACAATATCAGGAACAATTCATGTGGTGTTTGAAAATATAGATAGAGAAGGAATTAAATATGAGTATATTGTGGATGGTTCGTTAAAAGAAACAATACAAATCGACAAAAAACATACAAAAGATAAATGGATATTGAGTACAGATATCAATGAAGAAACAGAAGGCTCATTAAGTCTCTCGTTTCATTAAGCTGGTATCCAAGCTGTATGCAGAATGTTCATCGTACAAAGGAGATATAGAAGGTTTTGAAAAAATAAGAGATAGGTTTTTATCAAACCATAATTGATATTGTGAACAAAATGCTTTTTTGGTGGGAGTGATTTCAAGACAAAATTGTCGTTCACGCTTTTGGGGAGCAGAAGAGATTGAACTAGAACAACAACAATGCTATACATATCCTATACACGCGTAAAGTTGCGAAAAAAAGGTAAGGGGAGGAACAAAAATAATATGAAAAAGCGAGTAATAACCTTATTATTATGTCTTACGATGGTATTATCCGCATGCGGTAATGGGGAGAAATCGGAAGAGAAGGGAAACCAAGAGGTAACCGGAGAATTATCTGGTCCGGAAGAAGATTTTGAAGATACAGAGCAAAGTGGTTCGGAGCAGAGTCTTACCGAGGAAGAACGTATTATCAACGAACGTACTAAGCAGTGGTTTGACGATTTAAACTGGGACGTATCTGAAGATGAGAAAGAATTATTGTATCAGGAATTTTGTGAAAAAAGGATTCCTTATGAGTGGACTCGAGAATTTCATGAGTTCGACAGAGCTGATTATTATTCTATTGAGGATAAAGGATACATATGCGTTTCAGATGAGGGAAGTATTCGCAAAGAAATTACGCCGGTTTTTTATAACTACAGTGTAACAGGAGATAGCTTCATCTATTCCGGTGGTGAAAACGGAAATCAGTTATTTTATATGGAATACGATGAAACCGTTCATTATATTACAGAATTTGATGAAAAGATTGGACAGATTAGTGCTCAGAAAGATTATTGTTTTTTGATTACTGAAAGCGGAAAAGTATATAGGGTTCATTATTTGTCGGGGCATGTTGATTATGTGACAACACTTATTTCGGGAACCACATATTATGTATATGATTCAAAGAGTATATTATATTTTGTAGAATCTAGGGATGAAGTAAAGGTAGAACATCAAGGGGACATTTACGGAGGTCATCTAGAGGGATATGGATATGCAAATTATTTTGATATGGAGACAGGACAATGGGAGGAATCTCCTTTGTCCGGAGAGGTATATAGAGTTGTACAGATAAATTTTGACGTGGGTCGCTTTGATTTGTCACAATCACTATATGAAGAATTTTGTTCCACTCGTAAAAAATTTATTCCTGACGATGGAAGTACCAGATTTTATAATTATGAAATTACCGAAGATGGTAATCTTATAAGATGGCATAACTCGGAAGAGAGAGCTGATGCAGAGGTTCTTGATTATTCTACTTATGGATTATTTTTGTGGAATGAGTATGTATATTATATGAAAGGTGTAGCACAGGCCAAATTCAGAATCGATGGAATAGAGGGAGATTCCGAAATAATGGTTTGCTTGGACGGAGAAAACATTCAAATATATGGTAATGATGAGTATTTGTTCTTTATAATTGATGGAATGGTAAAGCTCTATCACGTACCTAGTGGAAATGGTGAGGAAGATATTGTTGATATAGGTATAGACAGTACTAATTTTACAATTTATGACAACCGTAGCTTCTTATGGAAAGATTCAGAAGGCAACACTCATTATTATGACATGGATGCTAGCTCAGAGTTGCCGATTCCTGAAGATGCAATACTGTGGGAAGATGCACAGAAAAATCAGCAGGATGATACGGATTCCGGGGAAATGACTTTGGCAGAATTATTCGAGTCTGAGAAGAACGAAAGACTTGTGAGAGTAAATTATGATGATAGTTTAGGTGTGGTACGTGGTGGCCAGTGTGCAATAACGATGCAAGACTATTCATATGGTGCCGTTAATGGTCAAGGGGAAATAATAGTTCCTCACGAATATGCAACTTGTGGCTATTTTGTTTCACCGGAAGGTTATTTTTACTTAAGAGGAAAATTCGGGGAAGATGCCGGTTTTGATAATCATTATTTTAACGCAAACGGAGAAAAACTTCTGGCTGCCGACGGTTCTTCAGTAGTTGCGGAAGATACCGTGATTTATGAAATACGGGATGTTTGGGGCAAAGAAAGTACTAAAATTGTTGCGTTTGACTTAAAAACAAAAGAAGAATGGTTTAGATATGAGACCGGTGGAAATAAAGAAGTGACATTCACACAAATGCAAGATGGTGTATTCTATTTCTTGGATAGAAACAGTTGTGAATTATTTAAAGTAAGCAGGAATGGAACAAAGGAATTAGTCCATGTATTTGATGATGCATTGTATATACATTCTTCTATGATAACAAAAGACTATATGCTTTTGATAAATCAGTATGATATTGCTGTAGGAACGGAAGTAGATTTTGTTTTATACAATATTGCTACAGAAGAAATAATTAAAGTTGACTTTTGTGATTTCTTTATTGAAAAATACCCGAACTTCTGGGAGAACTATGATACGGGAGAAAATTATTCAAATGCTTTATTAGAGAATGACCATCCGTTTAATGGTGGGTACGCTTATCATAGTGGAACGGTATCTGTCTGGACATATTATAATCATGATACGAAATTAACGGATTATTATTTAATGGATTTATCAAAAGCGAAGTTTGATGAAGCAGGTAAGGTAATTAATTGGGATGAAGTGTGCCTGTTAGAATCCGACAAGATAGAATTTTCAATTACCGGTTTTCATTATTGTAATGGTGGATATATAGATAACAGTGGACAGCAGATTGATAAGGATTACAAAGAAGTAACGTTATTTACTCATGGCTATGCACTGGTACTGGACAATAACGGAATGGCATATTTCATTGATACTGAGTTTAATAAAGTATCAAATGAGTATCCTGCAGAACATGTAAGAAATGGTAATTCACATTTTAAAATTTATAATGGTGATGAAGTATTGCAAATTGCTGTTGTGGAATAAAGTGCAGACGAATCAGGAATATATTTATTTGATTTTGAGAGACTGGGTGTGGAAAAGAAGTAAAAATGAAAAAGAGAAGTATATTTATTTTACTGCTGGCATTATTAACATCCTGCGGTAATAAAGACACTTTCAAAATAAGTGAAAAGTATGAAGTAGAACAGGTTTATGAGGTTAGTAGTAATGAGCCCTTCGAAACATATGCAACCAATAATACCTTTTATTATTTGATGCATCAGCAAGACAGTTTGTATGAAATACATTCCTATCATATTGCTACAGATAATGAAAATGTGGTAGCAATCAGTATAGATGAGAATGAAAATGTATCAGGCTTGGCGGTTGATAGCAAAGAAGGATATTGGTTATTGGTAACAGAGTATGCAAATGATAACCGAGACTATTATTTGAATAAGTATAATGCGGATGGTATTTTGGAAGATGAAGTGAAGATAAAAGAGATTCCATCCGAAGAACCGGTTACCGGATTGTTTGTGAATTTTGAAGGCGAGATTTGCGTTCAGACAATGTCATCGGTTTATAAATATTCAACCTTAGGAAAGTATATTGGTCAGGAGAATATCCGGTTTGACTTTAATCAATATGCGGAAATAGCGGATTCGCAGTATTTGGTATTAGAGCAGGGAAACATAGTTTATTATAATGGTGAGAAGGCAGAAACGGTATTAAATCTCCTCAATTACAATTTTTTAATGACCGATGTTAAGGAAATTCATACCTATGGAGAAAATGACAATTTCTACATATTAGAGATGAAATTAAAGGATTCCGGATATATTTTATCGGCGTATGCATTTAATCAGGTATCGCAAAGTGACAACGAGGGTAAGCAAACGATTACATTGGCTACCTATGGTTATTTGGGTGTGACAGAGGAGCAAATGATTGCAGAGTATAATATGGCAAGCTCTGAATATATGGTAGAGGTAATCGATTATTCTACAGGGGGAGCAACGAAAGAGGATGTAATGATAAAGCTTGGTGCTGAAATTGCGTCAGGAAAGGGACCGGATATTATTAATAACAATGTCTTTGATATGGACTCATTGGCTGGGAAGGGTTATTTGGAAGACTTGTTTCCTTATTTTGAGATGGATGAAACCATAGATGGCTCAGAATATCTGGAAAATATACTTTTTGTTTATGAGGAGGATAAGCATCTTTATCAGATTCCCATTACTTTTATGGTAACTACCGGCTGTGCAAAAGGAGATTTGGTAGGTGAGTATAATTCACTTTCCCTCGATAATTTGTATGTCACAATGGAAGAAAACCCACAGATTCAGACTATAATGGGCAAGTCAAAAGGTGATACACTATATTACCTGGTTATGTATAATCTGGATTTATTTGTGAATGAAGCCACGGAAACCTGCTCTTTTGATGATGAAGCATTTAAAAGGTTGTTAACGTTTATTCATGAGAGAGAAAAATCCAATGAATTGTTTGCTGAGTATGAGCGGACGGGAATAACTGAAAATCCATATGAGAGAATTCAAAAGGAAAAGCAGCTGTTACATATGGAAACCATGTACGGAAATATAATGTTTCAGTATGCTAATAGTGTGATAGAGAATATGGTAGTCATAGGCTTACCTTGTTCGGACGGGAGCGGGTCATATGCCGGTTCATCCGGAGTTTGCTTCAGTTTGGCCGCAGACTCTGATTGTAAGGCGGGCGCATGGGATTTTATGAAGTTTGCGCTATCCAAGGAGCAACAGGACAAGTATATAGATAACGGTGATTTTTTTGCCGGTATAGTACATCCTGTTTTAAAGAGCAGCTTTAATAAGTATATTGAGAATGTTTCGACTCCAATCTACGTTACGCTTGATGATGGAACCAAGGTTGAACAGGAAATCACTTCATTAAACGGTTGCTCTATTTATGCCATGACTGAAAAAGAAAAGGAACAGTTTGTTAGTCTTATTGAGTCCATTGAAAACAAAGCATATTCCGGCGATGAATTACTTAATATCATTGTAGAAGAGGCAGAGTATTATTTTAATAATCAAAAAACAGTGGACGAGGTTGTTAAGGTTATTCAAAGCAGGGCATTAATTTATATACAGACATAATATGGAATCGGGCACTTAAGTGTCCGATTTTTTGATATTTTAACCTCTTACCGTAAATTTGCGACCACTTGCCCAAATGAACTTTACAAAATGAAAAAAAGCAATATGATAGAAGTATCAAAAGAAAAACGGATGAGTTGGGGACCGGAAATGAAGATTAGATTAGAAATTGATGAAGGGAAAGAAGAAGAAGAGATTGTAATCCGTTGTCGTGAATTGAACGAAGAAGTATTACAGATTCAGCGGGCAATTCAAGATGTAACCGGTAAGAAGCAGCGGTTTGTTTTTTACAAGGGTGAAAAAGAGTATTATCTTTCATTAGAAGATATTCTCTTTTTTGAAACGGACGAAGCAGGAATCAGCGCTCATACGGGAAATGATATTTTCCAGGTAAAGTACAAGCTGTATGAGTTAGAGGAACTGCTACCCAAATGTTTTATCAGGGTTTCAAAATCTACGATTCTGAATGCAAACCATATATATTCAATTGATAGAAATATCACTTCCTTTAGTACGGTTTCTTTTGAGAAAACCCACAAGCAGGTGTATGTATCTCGAAGATATTATAAGACATTAAAAAATTATTTAGAGGAAAAGAGGTAAAAGGTTATGAGAGGAAAGAAAGTATTTTGGGGAGTTTATTTTTTACTTGCGGCAGTATTTATTCTGGTATGGAAGTTAGGTGTAATTCCTACAGGAAGCGGATTCGGATTTAGTTTCTGGGGCATTTTATTTACGATTTTATTGGTAGCACTTACAGTTAAGGGTATTTTTGATAAGAGCTTCGGAGAAATCCTGTTTTCGTTGGCATTTCTTGCTTGGATTCATGATGATGCCTTAGGAATTACGGCAATTACTCCATGGTATATTCTGGGTGCAGCGTTATTTGCCACAATCGGTTTGAATCTGATTTTCCATAACAATAAGAAGTGGAATACAGACCATCATGTTATGTGGGATGATCATGCAAAGAGCCACAAGAATCCTAATGCACATTATGCCAGTGATATGAAAGAAGCATCTGAGCAGGTAGACGGCGAAAAGGTTTGGTTTAAAAACAATTGCGGCTCAACCATTAAATATGTGAAGTCCCAGAATTTTAAGTACGCTGAATTAAATAATACTTTCGGCAGTATGAAGGTATATTTGGACAGTGTTCAGATTCAGGATGGAGTAATCCCGGAAATCTGTGTAGATTCAAGCTTTGGTGAAGTGCAAATATATGTACCACGCACATGGGCACTTCAGAATCAGTGTCAGGCGTCTTTTGCTTCCGTAGAAGAAAAGAACAGTCCACAGACAACAGGCGCACCGGTAGTAAGACTTACGGGAAAGGTAAGCTTTGGTGAAGTAGCAATTTTCTACGTGTAAATAGAATTCCTCTGTAAAAAATGAATAATCGCCTGAATAGGCATGATAATAGTGACAAGTGAGTGCTGCTTAAAGCGGCACTCATTTTTAGTTCCTGCGTATAATTCTTCTGATAAGAAGATTAAGTCACAGGGTAAGATATGTACCCATTTCGTACATAAATGATACGGTGTTCATACATTACATTTCTTTCATAAACTGTTCGATGGAGTCTGCCTTTGCAGCAAGCTTATGCCAAACATTCAACTGTTCGAGATTCTTTTCTTCGCTAATGCGCTTAATAAGTTCATTCGGAAGTTCTCCCAATGATTCCAGAAGACTAAAAATACAGTCAATAGTGCCTTCTGCTTTTCCTTCTGCTCTCGCAAGCTTACGTTCATCCTTAATCAATTCTTCCAAGGTCATAAACTTTCTCTCCATTTCTCTACTCACCTTAATATCCTGTATGGTATCCTGAAGCTTCTTTATATAATCGTCTTCAAAATCCTCCATACTTTCATCAAGATCTGCTTTGACAAATTGTAGAAACTTAACCAGTTCTTTGGGCACTTCGCTTGGATTCTCCCCCACAGTACTTAGAAAGATTGTTTTGCGTTCATCCCTCATATTTAAAGACAGGTTCTGCTCACACCTGTTTTCAAAGGTGTAAAGATACTTTCGTTCTCCAAATGGGTCAAAATCACAGACAAAAATCACAAATGCCTTGGGAAGCTCCGAATACTCGTATCCCGCCACCAGCATATCCATATCAATTTGGCTGTGATAGTACCTTGCTCGTTTCCCGATATACTCTTGGCTACGGGCCTGCATTTCCACATTGTAACGGGTATTCTTTCCGTCCTTCACATAGATATCAAGACGCACCCCTTTATACTGGGGATTATAGACCATGGATTTTTCTTTATCCACCTCTACCCGTTCAATTTTGAATCCAAGCACCATTTCCAAGAATTGTCTGCAAATGTCTTCCCGGGACATGACTGCGGCAAATAGGAAGTTGTTCTTGATGGTAAGTTCTTGTAACGTTTTTTTCATATAAGTTCCTCCTAAATATAAACAGAGGAATTCTATTAACAGTATTATACATAACGCATATGAGTGAAATCAAGACAATTCTTGCGTTAATAAGTTTATACTATGAATATATTGCCAAAAAGAATGTTACTATGATAAAATCATTTTATATTCGATGAGAGAGGTGAAAAGATGCGAAGATAATCGACTTTTGAAAACATGAAACAGGTAGTTAGCAGTACAGAATAATTTGTGTACTGTTTTGTCATGTTGCCAAAAGTGGATTATGTTCTCATAACCTCTTTTTATTATGCAATAAATCAGATGCATTTTTGAATGACGTATTATAGAGGTAGAGTACATGGAATCATTTGGCAACAGATGATTCTTTTTTTGCGTGAGCAATGAGTCATGCGGGAAGAGTCGGTATATAGATTGGAGGCATGCATATGGCACAGATAAATGTAACGAACTTAACGTTCCACTATGATGGGAGCTTTGATAATATTTTTGAGGATGTTTCTTTTTCCATTGATACAAATTGGAAGCTTGGATTTATCGGAAGAAACGGAAAAGGAAAGTCAACTTTTTTAAATTTGTTATTGGGGAAATATGAATATCAGGGAAGTATTACCACGTCCACAGTCTTTGATTATTTTCCGTATCAGTTAGCGGATACGCATTTGGAGGAATGCGCCGCAGATTTCTTGGAGGATTTAAAGGCAAACTGTGAATTATGGAGAGTTTTATGCGAGCTTGATAAGTTAGATGTGGATGCAGAAGTTTTGTATCGTCCCTTTAAAACATTAAGTCACGGAGAACGTACGAAGGTAATGCTTGCGGTTCTGTTTTCGGGGGAGAATGATTTTTTACTGATAGACGAACCGACGAATCACTTGGATATGGATTCCAGAGAAGTGGTAAAAAAGTATCTCTCAGAAAAAAAGGGTTTCATTCTGGTATCTCACGACAGAGATTTATTGGATGCCTGTACGGATCATGTTTTAGTGTTGAACCGGTGTAGCATTGAAGTACAGGCGGGCAATTTCACAAGCTGGTGGGAGAATAAAGCAAAGAAGGACGCCTTTTCTATTGCAGAGAATGAAAAGCATAAAAAGGAAATCGGAAAGTTAAAAAAGGCAGCAGATCAGGTAAGGCAATGGGCGGATAAAAATGAAAGCACCAAAATTGGCTTTGACCCGATTAAAGAGCATGACAGGTGTTTGAGTACCAGATCCTATATCGGTGCTAAAACGAAAAAGATGCAAAGCAGGGTGACGCAGCTTGAAAACCGCATAGACAGGGAAATTGAGGAAAAAGAGGGATTATTGCAGGATATTGAAACACCGGTGGATTTAAAAATAATGCCCTTGCAGCATTATAAGAAAACATTGATTTCTGTCTATGATTACGGGTTAAGATATGTGGATGCTACGGAACCTGTATTTGAAAAGCTTCGGTTTGAGCTTATGCAGGGAGAACGGATATTTCTAAATGGAAATAATGGTTGTGGAAAATCAAGCCTTATAAAAGCGATTTTATCTTCAGAGAATTCCCGGTTTATTGAAAGTGGAAGCCTTACCATAGTTCCTAATCTAAAGATATCATATATTAATCAGGATACTTCTTTTTTAAAGGGTAGTATTAAGGATTTTTGTAAAAAAAGAGATTTGGATGAAAGTCTGTTTTGCGCCATTTTGCGACAGCTTGATATGGAGCGTGTGCAGTTTGTTAAGAATATGGAGGATTATTCTGAGGGACAAAAAAAGAAGGTATTAATTGCAGCCAGTTTATTAACGTCTGCCCATTTATATATCTGGGATGAACCTTTAAACTATATCGATGTATTTTCCAGGATGCAGATTGAAAAGCTGCTTTTAAAATTTAACCCTACAATGTTGATTGTAGAACATGATGTGAGATTCCGGGAGAAGATAGCAACTAAGGTAATTGATATGTAATAAATTAGGGGAACCATATGGGTTCCCCTTTGTTTTACCACGTTGTAAGGCTTGTAGATTTTTTAACCTTTTTGGATAAAGAGTAAGTGAGTGATTCAAACTGGTCATCACTCATATTAAGCCATTCTCCACCGAGAAGCTGCTTGATTTCTTTTGGTGATTTTTCCAAAAAAGAAATCAGTTCTTCGGGTTTATATCCCTGAAGCGGAGAAATTCCTTTTTGTTCACAGATATAAAAACTAATTCTTTTGTGAAGCTTCTGTTCATTTTCAAAAAAGATATCTTCTTCTTTTTTAATCTCTTTTTCGAAAGCTTTTTTTAAATCGTTCCAATCAGCCATTTGTCGTAACCCCTTTTTGATAGTAATTTTCTATACCATCATCATTTTACCATGTTTTGTGCGGTTCAACAATCTGCTATTTATCCAATAAGATGTTACGAATATTGGTAATTTCTTCCGAAGAAAAGTCTAGATTTTTAATACAAGCTACATTCTCAACGATTTGTTCCGGTCTGCTGGCGCCGATAAGAACGGTAGCGACTGCCGGATTGTGAAGTACCCAGGATAGAGCCATCTGTGATAATTTCTGTCCACGGGCTTTTGCACATTCATTTAGACGTTTCAGTTTTTCAACCATTTGTTCCGTTAATTCATTGGAAATCCAAGTCTGTCCTTTACCAATTCTGGAATCTGTAGGTACACCGTTTAAGTACTTATCTGTAAGTAAGCCCTGATACAATGGTGAGAACACAGCAAGTCCGATGCCGTTTCCTTCTACATATTTATCCAGCCCATCCTCTTCTACCCAACGGTTTAGCATGGAGTAGGAAGGTTGATTTACAATGAATGGAGTGTGCAGCTCCTTGAAAATCTGCTGAATGGTTTCAGTCTGTTCCTTATTATAGTTAGAAATACCAACGTAAAGAGCCTTTCCCTGACGAACGATCTGGTCGAGAGCGCATGCGATTTCTTCAAGCGGAGCATTAGGGTCAAATACATGATGATAGTAAATGTCAACATACTCAAGATTCATTCTCATAAGACTCTGGTCTAAGGAAGAAATCAGATATTTTCTTGAGCCATGCTTATCACCATACGGTCCCGGCCACATATCGTAGCCCGCTTTTGTAGAGATACACATTTCATCCCTAAACCTGCGCATTCCCCTGTCAAGAATACGTCCGAAATTTTCTTCAGCACTGCCGTTATAAGGATGTCCATAGTTATTTGCAAGATCAAAGTGATTGATTCCTAAGTCAAATGCCGTATGAACCATTTCCTCCATGTTAGCAAAGTTGCTTTGGTAGCCAAAATTTTGCCACAGTCCTAAAGATACTGCCGGTAACTTAAGTCCGCTTTTTCCGCAACGGTTATATACCATGTTTTCATATCGTTTTTCATTTGGTGTATACATGATGCTTTCTCTCTCCTTTTTGGGTAATCAATATACTAAGAAATATATCGTACCATGTGGCAAAGTTCATTAGACATTCCCCAGAAGAAAGCGGTATTTAAGGAGTTGTTTATACCGAAAGATTTATTTACTTCGTCGAGGATTTCGCCTTTTGAAATGAGACGGATTCGCGCGGTATACAAAGGTTGGTTCTTTTTGCCATTCCAAAGGACAGGATTTGGAATGTAGAGAGTCAGGTGTGTTTCATCGCAAAACAGATTTAAAGGAGTGCGGGATATGGGCGTGGAGGATGAAGTAATGAAACGCCCGTTTGTATCAAATATATCTGCCATCAGGCTAATATTTAATGCCGGATTATCCTTAAGATCTGTTTTAATGGATATATCAACATCCGCTCTATTTTCAGTTAGGTTTTGGGTGGTTATTTTCACTCCGGATGAAGAATAACCCGTAAGGGAAATATGATTCTTTTCTGTCATAATCAGCTTAGCATCACAGTATAGACCACTCTTGGCAGCAAGAGTACCATTCATTACCTCTACTGTCAGATGATTTTCTGTATCAAAGGATACAAAGTCTGATATTTCTAAACAAAAAGCAGAATACCCACCCTCATGGGAGCCTACCGGTTTGCCGTTCATATATACATAGGCAGTGGTATAGGCTGCGCCAAAATAAAGGAATATCTTTTTATCCATGTATGCTTTGCTTATGTGAAAACATTTTTCATAACAGGTATATCTTTTAAAATTGCGCTTATCGCCATCACAAGGGGTAGCGTTGTATGTATGCGGCAAAGATACGTCTTCCCAAACGACTTCTTCATCTCTCAAAGAGTAAGAAGGGAGAAATTTGGTAAATTTCCAATTGTTATTAAAATCCTGGATAATTCTCATGGTGTTTCCTCCTTTACTAAGGCTAAACATAGCGTAGCATTTTTGAATATTGCTATCAATTTTAAATTCTGAGCATTTTGATTTTTGTGTGTTCAAAAATTTAAAGTTTTTTTAGAAGCATCCTATTTTTTGGGTAATTATTCGGAAATGACAGATTCAAAAACTAGAAGTAAGGAATTTGTAAAACAAAGAAAAAAGAGAACATGTATCCCATACTGAATTTAGGATCATGTTCCCTTTTTATAATGATATTATTATTGTTTATGATACCGTGATTATGCTTTGACCGTTAATGGAACTGGTCTGGTCTTGTTTGTACGTTCCGTCTGCATAAAACTCCAGTGTGACATTGAGAACATCGCCTGTATTATCATTTGTCCAAGTATCTCGAATCCAGTTTCCTACATAAGCTTCATTCTCAGAAATTCTGATTTTTGTATCATCTTCCGTTTCGGAATTTCCGATTTCTGCATATTTGGTAAAATCTACATACATTCTATAGATACATATACATTCTGTCAACAGAGATACCTAAGTAAAACACTGCATCAATACTCGCGTATAATCAAAGAATAAGTCGGCGTGACAGGATTCGAACCTGCGGTCTACGCTCCGCTCCGGTCGGCCCAAAGCCGAGGTCCACCGGACCTCGTGGGCCCTCTACGCCCGAACGGTACGTTCAGTCCGAGAAAGGCCGCAGATATAAATCTCTCATACAGATTATAAAAAAGGTGAATACATAAAGTATTCACCTTTTTTATAAGTCGGCGTGACAGGATTCGAACCTGCGACCTCTACGTCCCGAACGTAGCGCTCTACCAAACTGAGCCACACGCCGATTTGTTGTGCAACATACAAATATTACAACAAGGTTTTTTATGTGTCAAGAGTTATTCGCTTTTATTCTCTATAGGTTTTTCCATGTTTGGGGCGACTTGTTTTGTTTTAAAAAACAGTAGCTTGTTATTGTAGAAAAACATAAGCACTGCCATGGAAATAATTAAGAAATATCCAAGGAAGCTATAGCCATCAGGAATCTGGTGAAACATAAGATATCCAAGGATTGCGGAGAAAATAATCTGCACGTAATCATAGACGGATACTTCTTTTGCGGGTGCGTAAAAATATGCACTGGTAATTCCGAATTGTCCGCCTGTTGCCGCAAGTCCTGCACCAAGGAGAGCCAATACCTGTTTTACGGTCATGGGCTCAAAGGTAGCAATCATGAACGGCAGGGTAAAGAGACAGGAAAAGGCAGAAAAGAAGAACACCACAAAGGCGCCGCTCTGTCCTCTTTTACTTAAGATACGGACCATGGTATAGGCAAAGCCGGCGCAAACGCCACCGAAGAATCCAAGAGTGGATGCCAGTAAATCCATATTTTGGAAGGTAGGTTTTACAATGAACATACTTCCGATAAAGGCAATGACTACGGCAATTCCCTGTAACAGAGTAAGCTTTTCTTTTAATATTAAGAAGGAAAAAATGATAACAAAAAAGGGTGACATTTTGTTAAGCATGGACGCGTCGGACAATACCAGATGGTCGATGGCATAAAAATTACCTAAGATTCCCAAGGTTCCGATAAAGGAGCGTAAAAATAAGAACTTAAAGTTTCCTTTTTTTATCTTAAAGTCAGAGCCCTGTCTTATAAGAACAATCAAGGCAAAAAAGAAGGCAACAAAGTTACGGAAGAAGCTTTTCTGGAAAGAAGGCAGATTCCCGGAAAGACGGACGAAAGCATTCATAAATGCAAAGCAGAATGCAGATATGATGATATAGAGAATACCTTTATATTTTGCCGGGATACGTTTCATAGTTACCTCCTGTCCGGGGGATGCCCGGAAATGACATAGTAGTATGCCATTATTAATTTAGTGCCTGACATATTGTATTCCCTTTTTTTCAAAATGACAATCAAAAAATCACGAATGTCCTGTGAACATCCGTGACCTTTATTGCATTTTTGATAGAGTTAAAATCAGCGGGGCCGTACTCTAAAATCATTTTGTGGAACTCATAATCACTGTAAGAGTCCTGCCAGTATTCTTTTGCAAGCGCCTTACATTCTAACAACTCCAAATAGCCCACATAATATTTTAGATAGTTGCAGGGTTCTTCTATAATATAGCGGTAGACTTCCTGATGGGTTGTTTCATCTTCGATGCCGTAAGCAGTTAACATCTGGCATACCTTATCATAGGACATGTTGTAATAATGGATTCCCATATCCAGTATGGAAAAAAGACACAATTGGATATCCCTGCTTAACCGGCATAGTTCTACATAATCTTCGTTATCCATAAACTCTTTGGCATATTCATAGGCAATGTTTTCAACATATAACGCCCACCCTTCCGTATATCCACCGTAATAAAGAAGTGCACTGATTGGGTTTTCCCTTGTTTTTTCAGAATGAATTCCGTCATATACGGTCTGATAGAGATGTCCGGGGAATCCCTCATGGGCAAGGGTGGTGTATAAAAGGAGTGTATCGTAATCTTCAATCTGATTTATGTAGATTACGTTGTTGTTAAGGTTATCCAAAGGGGGTGAAAGGTAAAAAGCGGGAGCACAGTAGGGGCTTAATGTAGGGGATACTTCTTTTACGTCATAGGAGAGTTCGGTATTTGAAATCTCGGGAAAATCCTCCTGCATTCTAAGGCGCAGGTCGCTAAGCATGTTGAGGGCATTTTCCAAAGGAGTCTTTCCTGTAATACCGGGAAACTCCGGGTCTAAAGAAGTGTCTGCCATAATGTCGGTGTTACCGGAAGCAAGGATATCTTCAGATAAATCAATTAGCTTTGAGTATTCCGTTGAAAAGCGCTCTTTAAGGATGGTCATGAGCTCTTGGGGCGTTTTAGACGTGCCGGTGGTGGATGTAAGAAGGAGGGAATAGTATTCGCGCCCTTGTTTAAATCCGCATAAGCCATTGTCATTTTTGCCGCTCCCTAACAAAAGATAGATAGAATCACCTAAGGAGTGATAGGCCGGCATTACTTCATCTAATAAAAGCCTTGTGTTTTGTTCTATGTAGGCGGTCGCTTCCGCTTCGTTTAGCAAGCCATTATTTTTAAGGTTGAGGATGCGTTCTTCAAAGGTGGTTTGCAGAAAGTGTTTATTTTTCCAAAGCTCTTCATTGGTAAAATAAGAATGGCACTGTGCGATTACCTGCTCGGCACTGTGGTCGCTCATAAAAAGCCCCGCCTGTGATTTTTGTTGTTCAAAGAAAACAAGGCTTTCAAAGTAGGTATCAATTTCCTGAAGCAGTTTTAGGTAAGTGTCTACATCTTTTTTAGAGTAAAAAGAGTATTCTGCAAGGAGTATGGGAAGATTGGCCTGTATACCCGAAGAGGGGCTTAGTGGTTCTTCGTAGAGATAGTAGTCTAGGAAGGAGCGCTCTGATTCTAAATAGTTTATCAGTAAAGATAGGGTTTTTTGGTCTGTAGCATTCAGCTTAGAGGAATTTATGTTCTGTAATTTATGAAGATACGTGTCTATTTTTTCTTTGTTTTTTAAGGGAGCATCAGGAGTGTAGACAGGGAAATTGACAATATCGGTGTTGAATCCGAAAGCGGCAGGATTGGCAAAGGTATAGTGAAGGCTTAGGGTATCTTCACTAAGCTCTGCTTTTAGTATTTCGTGAGTAAGGCTTTCAAAATCCGGTGTGTCTTCTTTTCCAAAGTGCTCTAAGAGAAGCAGAAAGATTTGCAGCAGAATTAAAAAAAGAATGAAAACGGAGTAGGCAATAATTTTCTTTTTTCGATACATAGGAAACCCATTTTTTATTATCCTATGAATTTTATATAGAATATATGCGATTTTTACGATTTTTCTAGGGATTTGCATAATAGACGAAAGAAGTAAAATATGGTAAAGTAACAGTAATATGACACGAATGTGTCAAAAAGAAAATGGAGGAACAAAACAATGAACAACTTAGAGCTTCAAAAGACAGCCAATGAAGTTCGTAAAGGTATCGTAACAGCTGTTCATAGCGCGAAAGCAGGACATCCGGGTGGATCTCTTTCAGCAGCAGACATTTTTACTTACCTTTACTTTGAAGAAATGAATATTGATCCTGCAGATCAGAAGAAACCTGACAGAGATCGCTTTGTATTATCAAAGGGACATACTGCTCCGGGTCTTTATTCAGCACTTGCCAACAGAGGATATTTCCCTGTGGAAGATTTAAAGACACTTCGTAAACTCGGTTCTTATTTGCAGGGACATCCGTGTCTTCAGCATGTACCGGGCGTTGATATGAGCAGTGGTTCTTTAGGACAGGGTCTTTCAACAGCAGTTGGTATGGCACTTGCTGCAAAAATGGATGGAAAAGATTTCCGTACATACTGTCTGTGTGGTGACGGTGAAATCCAGGAAGGCCAGATTTGGGAAGCTGCAATGTTTGCCGGACACCGTAAGTTAGATAATTTAGTTGTTATTGTTGATAATAATGGACTTCAGATTGATGGTAAGATTGAAGATGTATGTTCTCCATACCCAATCGACAAAAAGTTTGAAGCATTTAATTTCCATGTAATCAATGTTGACGGACATGATTTTGATGCAATCCGTGCAGCATTTAAGGAAGCAAGAGAAACCAAGGGAATGCCTACTTGTATTATTGCACATACATTAAAGGGTAAAGGTGTTTCTTTCATGGAAAACCAGGCATCATGGCATGGTACAGCTCCTAACGATGAGCAGTATGCAGTAGCTATGGCAGATCTTGAAAAGGTAGGTGAAGCGTTATGTCAGAAGTAAAGAAAATTGCAACAAGAGAAAGTTATGGTAACGCTTTGGCTGAACTTGGCTCACAGTATCCGGATTTAGTAGTACTTGATGCAGACCTTGCAGCAGCTACTAAGACAGGCGTTTTCAAAAAAGCATTCCCGGACAGACATATTGACTGTGGTATTGCAGAATCTAACATGGTTGGTATTGCAGCAGGTATGGCTACAACAGGCAAGATTCCTTTCGTAAGCAGCTTTGCAATGTTTGCAGCAGGACGTGCTTATGAGCAGGTTCGTAACTCAGTTGGATATCCTCATTTAAATGTTAAAATCGGTGCAACACATGCAGGTATTACTGTAGGTGAAGACGGTGCAAGCCATCAGTGTAACGAAGACCTTGCATTAATGAGAACAATTCCGGGCATGGTTGTTATGTGCCCGTCAGATGATGTGGAAGCTAAGGCAGCAGTTAAGGCAGCTCTTGATTATGTAGGACCTGTTTATATCCGTTTTGGTAGATCAGCAGTACCTGTAATCAATGACAGACCTGACTATAAATTTGAAATGGGTAAGGGTGTTGTTGTTAAAGAAGGAAGCGACCTTACTATCGTTGCAACAGGTATCTGTGTAAGCGAGGCAATGGAAGCAGCTGACCGTCTTAACGCAGAAGGTATCAGTACAAAAGTAATCAACATCCACACAATCAAACCTCTTGATACAGAATTAATCATTGCAGCTGCAAAAGAAACAGGAAAAGTTGTTACTGTAGAAGAACATTCTGTAATCGGCGGACTTGGCAGTGCAGTATGTGATTGCTTAAGCGAGAACTATCCGACCAAGGTTTTAAAAATCGGTATGAACGATGTGTTTGGTGAATCAGGTTCAGCAGCAGCACTTGTTAAGAAATACGGCTTAGATGCAGATGGTATTTACGCTAAGATTAAGGATTTCTTAAAATAGTAGTATATTCATATTTTATATGACAAAAGCAGAACTCGTGGATACTTTTTTGGTATCCACGAGTTTTTTTGTTTAATTTTTTACATAGAACACATATAATTAGGTCAGTAGATTTTTGGGTGGAAATTATTGATAATGAATAGTATGTTGGGGGAGTAATATTATCAACTGACGAATGGAATGGTATACATGAAAAAGAGAATCATATCGCTTTTCACAGGACTGGCAATACTGGGTAGTTTATGCGGATGCGGCTCGTCAAAAAAGAACGATGAAATTGTTTTGACAGTGTTTGCACAGACTTCAGATTATACAGGTTTGCAGACCGGCTGGTTTGCCGAGGTGATAGAAGAAAAATTTGATGTAAAGCTACGATTTGTAAGTGCAACGGAGCAAAATCTGATGGTACAGTTAAGTGCCGAGGATTTGGGAGACATTATTGTTTTAAATGGTGCAACGGCATTCCGGGATGCAAAAAACAGCGGACTGATTCAGGATTGGGACGAGTTTTCCATGCTGCAAACTTACGGACAGAACTTGTATGATACATACCCGGAGGCTTTTGAAAAAGTATGTGTTATGTTAAATGAAGACAAGGTTTATGGCCTTTGTTCGGGGATTGCAGATACGAAGGATTCTTTTTTAGGATACAGACATAGTGCTTTTCTGAATTGGGAGTATTATTCCAAGGCCGGATATCCTGAAATACAGACTTTAGAGGATTATGCAGAGGTCTTGCTTACCATGAAAGAAGCAGCTCTTAAAGAAGGAAAAGAGAATATTTACGGCGTTTCTCTTTTTGCTGACTGGGATAATGAATTGTTGTTTTTTGCCTCTTCCATAGCACAGATGTATGGATACGAGCAGTTAGGAACAGGGTATTATAATTCTGTAACGGGAGAGTGGCAGGATTGCCTTGATAAGGATGGCATTTATATCCGTTCCCTCAGATTTTTAAATTTTTTATACAGGATGGATTTATTAGACCCTGCATCCATGACACAGGACTATGACAGGGCGGTGAATAAATACAGTAACGGTCAGGTTTTATTTAGTTCTGACGGACTGTTAGGGAGTCTTTCGGGTGAAGATGTGATGTATTCTTATTTTCCGACGGACGCAAGGCCTTTGACAAAAGAGAGTAACCCTTATGGAGAGGATATTTTCTGGGCAATCGGTGCAAAGAGTCATTACCCTGAGAAATGTATGGAAGTAATCAGTTATCTTTTTAGTGTGGAAGGAAAACTGACTACGGATTATGGTCCCAAAGGAATAACATGGGATTATGATGAGAATGGGTATCCGTATCTGACAGAGTTTGGAGTAAGCTGTATGGAAAATCCCGGCACTGAAATGCCAAGTCCTTACAGTGGCACTTATGAACAGGGCATCAACCGGTTCACCTGTACTACGGTAACGGATTACAGTAATATTCCGGAACTGGAAGGAATTACCTATGAGTATGAGACTTGGAGCGACGAGGATACGGGTGGATTAGAAAAAGACAGCGAATATTTACAGGATTTTTCAGATAGACATGTTGTTTCAAAGGCAAGTACTTTTGTTGCAGAATATATGGATTCGCAAACTGCACTTGCCAGAAATCAGGCGGTAAACATGATTCATTCCTATTCATGGAATGTCATTTACGCTAAGAGTGAAGAAGAATTTGAAAACCTGATTGATGAAATGATTTTAAGGACAACCGAATATCCTTATGATAAGTGTATTACTTATTATACAAGACAGGCCAATTTAAGATATCAGACAGAAACAGATAAATAAATATAATTATGGAGGAAAGAATAATGAGAAAAGGGAAGCTTGGAAGACGTATTCTCAGTGTAGTTATGAGTATTGCAACGGCAGCATGTGTATGGACTGCACCAAAGATGGTAGTCGAAGCCGAAACAAGTGCCCAGGGTCAGTTACCTATGCGTGTATTAAGCGCAGATGAAATGGTGGCAGAAATGGGTGCAGGATGGAATCTTGGTAACACAATGGATGGTCATACAGGATTCACACCAAATGAAACATTATGGCAGAATGTAGAAACAACGCAAATGTTAATCGACGCTGTTCATGATTATGGTTTTAACACTGTCAGAGTACCTGTAACATGGGGTACCATGATTGATGACGAAAACGGTTATGCAATCAATGATAAGTGGATGAGCCGTGTACAGGATATTGTAGATTATTGCGTATCCCAGGATATGTACGTAATTGTAAATATTCATCATGACGGTGCAGAACAGAGCGGATGGTTAAGAGTTGGCGCCGAGGATCAGGGACCTGTGCAGGAAAAATTCGCAGCAGTTTGGAAGCAGATTGCAGAGCGTTTTAAGGATTATGATGAGCACGTTATTTTCGAATCCATGAATGAGGTTGTAGGACCAAGCGATTCCATGGACGGCATCATCTTAGATACCCAGAGAATCATGGATTTAAACCAGATCTTTGTTGATACTGTACGTGCAACAGGTTCTAATAATGCCGAAAGATGGTTATCAGTTCCGGGACGTTATACTAATATTGAAAACTCTACAAAAGAAGAAGTAGGGTTTGATATTCCTAAGGATACAGTAGCCAACAGACTTTTTGTTGCAGTTCACTACTATGACTGGACCTTTGGTATGCTTGAAAATATGGGTCTTACCACATGGGGACTTCAGTCAGCAGAAGCTCTTCAGAGAGATTTTGTAAAGCTTTATGACAAGTTTACTTCTAAGGGTATTCCTGTAATCATGGGTGAATATGGATGTATTAATAAAAATAACCCGGCTGACAGAGCATATCACGTGGAAGTTGTAAACAGATTAGGTCAGATGTACGGCGTTGTACCGGTATATTGGGATCAGGGCTGGTATGACAGAACTGCGGATCCTGCAGATTATAGTTATACATTGATTGACCGTAATACAGGTGAAACCATTGATAAGGAAGTAACTGACGCGATTATGCGTGGTTTATTCATTAGCGGAAGCGATGATTTAACAGATATCGCATTATCACCTGAAATAGTATCTATTACAGATGTTACATACAGCGTAAGTGATATAACACTTGCAGTTGGCGGAAATGTAAAGATTGATGCAACGGTAGCACCGGAAAATACCAACGATGTATTGCTCTGGTCTACAGATGATACAGATGTAGCAACCGTATACAACGGATTTGTACGTGCAAAAGGAATCGGTGTTACCACCATTCATGCATATTCACAGAGCGGAAGCTATGCAAAAGACTTTACAGTAGTTGTATTGCCACAATCTTCTGAAGCTCCTTGTACAGAAATTACAGGATTAAAGGATTCTTACGCAGTAGAGACAGAAAAATATTTCTTCTTAAATGCAGGAATGGCTCCTGAAAATACAGATGCTTATTTAACCTATCAGTCTTCTAACGAGGCTGTAGCAACTGTCTCATCAACCGGTAAGGTTGTGGGAAAGAGTGTAGGTGTTACATATATTACGGTTACTGCTTCAACAGGTCTTAGTAAGACAGTTAAGGTAAGCGTATCCGCACCGGTATTGGATGCATCTATCAGACTTGCATTAAATGTATATTATAATGACGAAGCTTTAAGCTATTTTTCTAATGAAGTAGGTGAACCGATTACTGTTACGGGAGAAGGTCAGTACACTGTTAAATTTAATTGTGAAACAGATTTATCCCAGACAGCAAAAGACTTGGGTGTAAGCGGCTTATTAAACTTAACCGCAATTTACATTAAGGATCAGGACGTTACAGAAGGTCTTGCAAAGAAATCTCCGTTAGCATCATGCGATATTATGTTTGACGAGATTTATGTAAATGATACAAAAATGACCATTACTCAGGAAGCTCCGAAATCTGCATTAAAAGCTTCCGGCATTTTTGATACAAACGATCCGTTCAACTCATGGGACGGCTCTCAGGTAAAAGAAGTACAGGTAAGCAATCATGTATTAAATATCGGTTGCCCTACAACACCTACTGAAGTAACAGTAACCTTTACATTATCTAACATGGTATTTGTGGAGGCAGATGCAACAGCTTCACAATCAATTGAGGTTGAGTCATTAAAGACGGAAACCAAAGACATTACTGTTACAGCAGGTGAAACACAGGATATTACCGTTCAGGTTACTCCTACAGACGCAGCAGCGCCGATTACTTTTGCTGCAGCAGATGCTTCTGTTGCAAGCGTTGATTCAACAGCTGTTATTTCAGATGCAACAAGCGGAGAAGCAACCATTTCCGTATATGGTGTTAACGCAGGTTCTACAACTGTTACAGCGTATGCAGAAAACGGTAAGACAGTAAAAATTAATGTTACTGTTGAAGGAGAAGCAGTAGTTGTACCGGATGAACCCGAAGTGACTCCGGATGAACCTGAAGTACCGGCCCAGCCTGAAGAACCTGTGACTCCAAGTGAACCGGCAACACCGGCAGACGAACCTGCCAATACTCCTGATGCAGACGAACCTGCAACAGAAGTCAACACAGATGACAACGAAGCTCCTAAGAAAGGCTTATCAACGGTAGCTATCGTAGCAATCGTGATTGGTGTGGTAGTAGTACTTGGTACAGTGGTTTACGTGGTTGTTTCTTTAAAACCTGCAAAGGGTGCCAAGAAAGAAGAACCAAAGGCAGAGGAAGAAAAGGAAGAATAAAATGATTTGATTTAAAAGGCACATTTTCTGTTAAGGAGAATGTGTCTTTTTTTGGTCTTAAGAGAATCTTAAGAATTCTTAAGATTCCATTTTATTGACGCAGAGGAAACATGAGTGTAGAGTAAGTATATCATGTAAAAGGGGGATGCTTCTTAAATAGCATCCGGAAAGAGGGAATTATGAAAAGAATAAAGAAGTTATTATGTACGCTTTTGTGTATCAGCATGATTTTTGCATGTGCTGCCTGCGGGAAGGATACAAAAGAAGGCGACAAAGATTCAAAGGGTTCAGAAGGAACCGGAAAAAACCAGGGAATAGAATATGTTTATGTTCCATCCTACCAGAAAATTGAGGTTGAAAAAGACGGATATATTTCCGGGGTCCGCATGGATAGTAAAAAGTGCTTGTACGGAGTTTCGGTTTACAGTTATGAGGAAGGTACTGAAGAAAATACTTTTCATTTAGTAAAGGTAGACTTTGAAACCGGTGAAGCCACAAAGATTCCTGTAACGCTTGACGCCGGCGGATACATAGCGGCGATGGACATGGATTCAGAAGGAAATATCTGGATTTTGGAATCCATTTATCAGTATGATAAGATAACATACGAGACATTATATGAGGGATATTATATCGTCCGGTATGATGAAAAAGGGACAGAGCTTAATAAATTTAATTTGGATGACCTGATGAAGGAACAGGATCCTTATAATAGTTATATTCAGAATATGGCTATAGATAAAGATGGCTATATTCATTTAAAGATAGGGGATTCAGTAATTTGTGTATTAAACCCGGATGGAAGTAAGAAGGTTAGTCTTACAGCAAGTGACTGGGTAGATGGATTAGGTGTTGCTAAAGACGGTAAAGTATACACAAGTATGTACGGCATGAACGGAATGGAAATACGTCCTGTTGATGCAGAAAATATGAAGTTTGGCGATGCATATCAAGGCATTGGAAATTTACACGGCGCATTTTTTGCGGGATTAAATTATGACATCATTTATAATGGCGAAAGTGCTTTAATGGGATATAATTTCGGAGATAAGACATCGACTTCCATCGCCAACTGGCTTGATTGCGGAATCAGTAGCAACAATATAGAGGCAGTTGCTGAGTTAGAAAACGGTGATTATATGCTGTTTTCAAGATCCTATGAAGGAGACCGGGAGGCGGTTAATTTAATCCGTCTTGTAAAAACAGATAAGTCAACTCTTCCTGATGTAACAGAGGTTGTGATTGGTTCATATTATGCAAGTGATGCATTAAAGGAACAGGTTTTAAAATTTAATAAAGAGAATCCTGAATATAAGATTACAATTAAGGAATACAACCAGAATGCCATTACTTTAGAGGACTATGAAAGTGCGATAGTAGAGTTTAATAATGATATTATTAGCGGAAATGTATTGGATATGGTGGATTTTTCTTCTATAGATAATGTAAATTCATTGGTTTCTAAGGGTGCTTTAGAAGATTTAACCACATATCTTGAAAAAGACCCACAAATTAACCTTGATGATTACGTATCTAATGTATTAACATCATATAAGGTGGATGGAAAGCTGATTTCTTTAGTAACCAGTTTTTCAATTAATACTATGATAGGTAAACCGAAGTTCGTGGGTAATGAGGCAGGATGGACTATTAAAGATATGGTGGCCTTAGCAGATTCCGTGCCTGCGGGAACAGAAATTTTGCCTTATGCCACAAAAGAGATGATATTATATAGTATGATTATGTATAGTATCGGTGATTTTTATAATACGGAAACCGGAGAATGTTATTTTAACTCGGATAATTTTGTTAATCTTTTAGAGTTTGCCAACCGTTTCCCTATGGAGAGCGAATATAATGAGGATGATGAAAGTGAGCCGAGTAAGATTGCCAGAGATGCATTATTACTTTTAACCACTCAGATATGGGAGGTTGAGGAATATCAGTTATATAACCTTATGTTTGGAGGAGATATGACTTGCATCGGTTATCCTACAACAAGCGGAAATGGTAATATGATTACAAGTGGCTCAGAGCTTCTTGGTATTTGTTCAAAATCAGATAATAAAGATATTGCGTGGGAGTTTATGAAAACACTCTTGCAGGAGGATTACCAGCGTGACCAGTGGATGGGATTCCCTGTATTAGAATCTGTATTGCAGGAAAAATACGATAAAGCCATGGAAGTAATCTATTATACTGATGAGAATGGTGAGAAAGTAGAAGAACCGCACACTACTTGGGGTTGGAATGGCGTGAATTTTGAGATATATGCAGCAACCAAGGAAGAAATTGATGAGTTAGATGCATTAATCCGTAGTCTTGATACATTTGCTGTTTCTGTCTATGATGAACAGGTTTTTGAGATTATTCAAGAAGAAGCAACATATTATTTTGAAGGGGCAAAATCTGCCAAGGATGTTGCGGATGTAATCCAGAACCGTGTATTCATGTACATACAGGAAAATTATTAATGTGTTTTTAGGGGAAAAAATCACATGAAAAAGATAAAAAAAGGTAAAAAGAAAAAGTTAACATTGAAAGAACATGTAAGCTCGGCGCTATATTTAGCGCCAAGCTTTCTTGGCGTTATGATATTCTTTTTTATACCGTTTTTGGTAGTTATTTTCTACTCACTTATTGATAATCCTATATCGAAAAATTTTGTGTTTTTGGATAACTTTAAGAGGGTAATGGATAATGCAGCATTTAAGATGGCAGCAGAGAATACCTTTACTTTTTCCATTCTTGCTGTGCCGTTGGCGGTTTTATTATCCTTGTTATTGGCGATTATGTTAGAAAGTAAGATTCCGTTAAAGAGTCAGCTTAGGACCTTTTTCTTAAGTCCAATGATGGTTCCGGCGGCATCCATTGTTTTGATATGGCAGGTATTGTTTAACTATAACGGCGTAGTAAACCAGTGGCTTGCGCCTTTTGGAGTGGAACAGATTGACTGGTTAAAATCAGAGCATGCCCAAATTGTAGTTGTCTTACTGTTTTTATGGAAGAATCTTGGATATAATATGATTCTTTTTATGGCAGCGTTAAGCAGTATTCCAAAGGATATCATTGAGGTGGCGCGTTTAGAGAGTGCATCTCCTTTTAAGATATTCATGAAGATTAAGATACGTTATTTATCTTCTACTATTTTGTTTGTAACGATTATGTCGTTAATCAACTCATTTAAGGTATTCCGCGAAGTATATCTTTTGACCGGTAAGTACCCGTACAACACCATATACATGTTGCAGCATTATATGAACAATACCTTCGCTTCCCTTGATTATCAGAAGTTATCGGTTGCGGCGATTTTAATGTCACTTGTTATGATTGTAATCATCGGTATCCTTTTCATTGCCGAGAATCATTTTGGAAAGGATGTGGAAGGTTAATGAGAAGTTCAAGTATTAAAAGAAGAAAAATGAAATCAGCAGTGCGTAAAACCATTGCGACAGGATTTTTGTTAGTTGTTGCGGTTATCTTTTTAATGCCGATTATACTTACCATTATGAATTCTTTTATGTCTTCATCGGAGATTTCATCTAATTACGGTAAGATTTTCCAGACCAGTGAAAGCGGCGGTAAGATATTCGTTTCAGATGTGGTAAACTTAAAACTGATTCCCGATATGGTGTCATTTTCACAGTACATAACCGTATTGTTTAAGAGTCCGGAGTATTTGCTTAAATTCTGGAATTCAGTGATTTTGGTAGTGCCCATTGTGGTATTCCAGTTAGTGGTTGCCCTTCTTGCATCTTACAGCCTGACCCGCTTTAGAGGAAGATTAAAAGAAATATGCTTTTTTGCATACATAATCTTAATGTTAATGCCGTATCAGGTAACTCTGGTACCTAATTATCTGGTAGCAAACTGGCTTAAAATATTAGACACAAAATGGGCAATTTGGCTTCCGGGTATTTTTTCACCCTTTGCGGTTTATCTGCTTACCAAGTATATGAGAAGGATTCCAAATTCGTTAATTGAAGCAGCTAAAATCGATGGTGCCGGAGAGTGGCAGATTTTCAGAAAGGTCTGTTACCCCCTTTGTAAAGGGTGTATGTGTTCCGTAGCAATACTTATTTTTATTGATTATTGGAACATGGTTGAACAGCCCCTCATTCTGTTGTCAGATGCCGAAATGCATCCGTTATCCGTATTTCTTTCTAAGATTAATGAAGGAGAAATCGGGTTGGCGTTTTCGGTGGCAACCATATATATGATTCCGTCTCTGTTAGTATTTTTCTATGGTGAGGAGTATCTTGTAAAGGGAATTACTTACCAGGGTGGTGTAAAGGGATAATGAGTGTAATCGGAGGATATGATGATGAACGATAAATTTAAAAAGAGAAATTGGATAAAGAATGTGGCTATTATATTTTTGGTTATAATGCTTATTTTAACATTCTTTTCAAATACCATTATGAATTATTCTCTGCCACAGGTTGCAACTGTGTATGTGCAGCCGGGCAGTATTACCGCTAAAGTAAGAGGAACGGGAATGGTGGAAGCCAGCGACCCTTATAATGTGGTAGCAACTGAGGGCAGAAAAATTGAGAGTGTAGCAGTATCTGTCGGTCAGGTGGTACAAAAGGGAGACGTTCTCTTTTACTTAGAAGATAGCGAGAGCGAAGAATTAAAAACGGCTCAGGATACGTTGGAGGATTTGGAAAATGCTTATATGTTGGCAATTCTTACAGGAAATATAAGCAGTGATGTATTTGACCGTGTGGAAAGCGGAGAAGATACATCGTTAAGTGATTATCAGGAAGATGTGCAAGATGCAAGGGATAAGGTAGACAGTGCCCAGAGTAGTGTGGACAATCATCAGGACAAGGTAAACGATTTATCCAATCAGATTAGCGTGTTGGAAGTTACTTATGTGGACGTATCGGCAGAGCAGGCGGCCTTAAAGACGGCACAGACCAATTTGGAAAATGCCCAGGCAGAATTAGCATACAGACAGGATGTTTACGAAAGTTGTGCGTCAGTAGCCAATGGATATGGTATTTCGGTAGAAGAGGCCAATGATGCCATTGCAGATAAGTTGGCTATTTATAATGATGCTAAGGCAAATTATGATGTGGTGAATAATGATCCGTCTTCCACAGATGATGCTAAGGCAGCAGCAAAAGATGAGATGGATGCAGCATATGAAGCATATATTGCAGCTACTTACACAAAAACGAATTTAGAGCTTGCCATGAATTCACTTTATAATGCTCAGACAAACCTTACCACTGCCCAGGGTCTTGTAAAGAATTGTCAGACTGCAGTGGATAATGCTACTAAGGCATTGAATGATAAATTGGGAACTGACAACAGGGATACCACTATCAGTAATTTAAGACACCAGTTGGTAGAAGCCCAGAATGATTTGGCAGATGCCCAGGATGATTTGGCAAAGGCACAACAGGGCTTGTCTGATTTGTTAAGTGATATTCAGTCGGAAATTAATTTGAGTAGTCAATATGAAGAGTTACAGGAACAAAGAGCTTTAGTAGAGGAATTAAAAGCAAAGACTACTGATGGAACAGTGGTTGCACCGGTTTCGGGAACAGTGCTTTCATTATACTACTCTGCAGGGGATACATACTATTCGGGAGATACGGTAGCAGTACTTCAGGATTCTGCTAAGGGATTTACGGTAACGTTTCCTGTGACAATTGAACAGTCAAAGAAAATCAGCGTAGGCGATATTGCTGAAATTTCCAATGCATGGTATTACGGAGATATTATGGCGTCTGTTACAGCGATTAAGCCGGACCCGAGTAATCCGCAGCAAAACCGTCTGGTTCAGTGCTCCTTAACAGGTGATGTGGTAGCAGGAGTGAATATGTCACTTTCTGTAGGCGGTAAGAGTGCTAACTATGATTTGACAGTTCCAAACAGCGCAATCAGAGAGGATAGTAACGGTAAGTTTATTTTGATTGTAGAATCTAAGAGCAGTCCGTTAGGTAACAGATACATTGCCACAAGAGTGGATGTACAGGTAATCGCTTCTGATGATACCCAGTCCGCTATTTCGGCAGCACTTTATGGTTATGAATATGTGATTACTACAGCAAGTAAACCGGTAGAAGCAGGTAAACAGGTTAGATTGACGGAGTAAATAGAATGACAAAGTTTAGTAAAAAACAGATTATTACGTTTATTGTAGGATTTGTTTCGCTGATACTGTTTTTCGTGTTAACCGCAATCAGTCATGGTATGATATCATCTTTAAAGGACCAGCAATTAGCAAAGAGCTGGAACGAAGAAGGTGACTATGCCCAGATTAGTTGTTTGTTTACCACAAAGGCACAGGTGTCAGAGATGACCGTAAAAAGTTTTGGTTATCAGTTAGAGTCAATTCTTATGGAGGAATCTTTGTGGTCCGAAGATTCACCTGCCAGGGCCTTTGTAGCAGCTTATAGCGGAAACGGGAGTATAAGTATTGCAAACAGTAGGGCAAATCTTACAGTAGATGCCATAGGGGTGGGAGGAGACTTTTTCCTTTTTCATCCCATAGAGTTGCTTTCAGGAACGTATTTTGACGGCAACATGTTGATGCAGGATTATATTATTATTGATGAAGATGCTGCGTGGCAGTTGTTCGGTTCTTATGATATTGCCGGTATGAAGGTGATGATAGGCAAAGTGGAACACACCATAATAGGTGTGGCAAAAAGAGACCAGTCTAAGGTTGCCAAGGCAGCAGGGCTGTCGGGAAGTACAGCATATATTTCATATTCTTCTTTGGAAAAATACGGCTCAAGTGAAGGTATTACTGCTTATGAAGTGGTTATGCCAAACCCTGTTGATGAGTATGCATTAAACACTGTCAAAGATAATTTTGGTGTTCCAAAGGAAGAAACAGAATACATCGAAAACACAGAACGTTTTTCCACTGTGTCACTTTTCAATGTAATCAAAGGATTCGGAAAGCGTTCTATGCAGACCAAAGCAGTTATTTATCCTTATTGGGAGAATATTGCGCGTTATTACGAAGATGTATTAGCCATGCTTTTGGTATTCCGTATTATATTAGTCGGAATTCCTGTTGTGATGCTTGTAGTATTGGGGATTAAGTTATGGCGTCGCAGAACATTTACCCTAAAAGGGGTGATGAAAAAGCTTGGCGGGCTGATTATAATGGGAAAAGATGCTTGCATTAAAAAAATAAAATCGAAAGGGAAAAAAAGGGAGGAAGTATGAAAGAGAAAATGAAAAAGCTGATTGCAGCGTTATTAACAGGCGTAACCGTTTTATCTCTTTTTAGCGGTTGTGGTAAAGAAGAAACCGTGGCATCTGTTATGGATAAGGATCATGTGTTTAAAGAGACATCCCTTGATTATGTAGAAAACTGGGATGAAGTTTCTCATTTTTTAGCAAAGGGAGATTTTTATTATATTATCCGTAATATCTGGTCATATGATGAGGGAACGGATGAAAACGGTGAATACTGGTATACCTCTTCTAATGAATTTGAGGTGACGAAATGTAAGACAGACGGCAGTGATAAGGTAGTATATTATCTGGATAGCGGAAGTGAAGATACCAGCGAAATTTATTATTATTATCATGCGGTAGATGAAAACGGAAATATGTACTCTATTTCTAATACCTGGGGTGAAGAAATTGATGAGAACGGTAACTACATGTATTATGAGTATTATCATTTAAATAAGCATGATGGCCAAGGAAAACTTGTGTGGACTGTTTTATTAAATGATTACTACAAGTCAGAAGACTATTTTTATATCAATAGTCTAAGCGTTACCCCTGATGGAAAAGTTGCAGTGGTTACAACCGACGGATTGTGGATTATGGAGGCTGCTGACGGAAGTCTTATCAGTAAAGACGAAAGTTTTGTTGACTGTACAATCTATAATATGAAGGACAATGTAGCAATTGTCAGCAAGTATGGCGATATGGGACTTGAATATTATCGTTATGACTTTGCAACCAAGAAGTTTTCGGATGCTTATACACTTCCGGGAAATACTTGGAACTTTTCTCCTTACCCAAGCGAGACCTATGATTTATATCTTGCCGACAATCAGGGAATATACGGATATAATCTCGGGGATGAAGAGCCTTTTGAGATTATGAATTATATTGATTCAGACTTACCTGCAAACTATGTGAACAACATAATCCCGGTAAGTGATACGGAATTTATTGTTTCATATTTTGAAATCACAGATTATAACCGTTGCTATTCCAGAATGACCAAGGTGGCACCGGAAGAAGTTGTGGAGAAAAAGGTGTTGACCCTTGCCTGCTATTATTTGGAAAATTCCATTAAGAAACAGGTTATCGATTTTAACAAGACCAACGACAAATACAGAATTGAGGTAAGGGATTATTCTCAATATGATTCTTATGAGGGCGATGTATATACATCAGGCTCAGCCCAGTTAAACAGTGATATTATTGCAGGTAATGTGCCGGATATTCTCATTGCGAACAGTGAACTTAACATGAATAACTATCAGAACAAAGGTCTGTTATATGACTTAAATAAGTTCTTTGATAAGGATGAAAATTTTAAGCGTGAGGATTATTTGGAAAATATCCTGGATGCGTTTGAATCAAACGGAAAATTATATCAGCTTCCGATTTGCTTTTTTGCATATACCGTTACCGGTAAAACAAGTGATGTGGGACCTGATCAGGGTTGGACCATGGATGAATTAGCGGCACTTTATAATTCTAAACCGGAAGGAACTCAGGTTTTTGATAACATTACACGTGATACTTTCCTAAGCTATAGCATGAACCTTGCCGGAGATCAGTTTATTAACTGGGATACAGGGGAATGTCATTTTGATAGCGATGCTTTTATAAAGATGTTGGAATTTGCCAATAATTTCCCGAAGGAAATTAATTGGGATGAGATATACGGGGATAACTATGACTGGAATGCCATGGCATCCCAGTATCGTAACGGAAGTACCATGCTCATGCATACTTATGTGGGTCAGATGAATCAATATTCGAGAATCCGTCAGACTGATTTTGGTGAGGACATTACTTTTGTCGGTTTCCCAAGTGCGGAAGGAAACGGTTCTGTTATTATGGCAAACCAGACTTTCTGTATTTCGGCAAAATCTAAGTATAAGGATGCTGCATGGGAGTTTATCAGTCATTTTATTTCCAAAGAGTATCAGAGTGAATCTATTTATGATTTTCCGATTCTTAGAAGCTGCTACGATAAACTCATTGAAGATGCCCAGTCAAAACCATATTGGATTGATGAAAATGGCGAAAAGGTAGAATATGATGATTCATACTGGATTGGTGATATGGAAATTATCATAGATCCTGCAACAGATGAAGATATTGAATATATGATGAATTTTATCGAATCACTGAATCATGTTTATTCTCATGATGAGGATTTGATGAATATTATTTATGAAGAAGCAGAGGCTTATTTTACAGGACAAAAGACTGCCAAAGATGTGGCAGGAAGTATCCAGAGCCGTGCATCCATTTATGTAAGTGAAAGTATGTAATAAAAAACTCCTGCATTCCGGATAGATCGGTTTGCAGGAGTTTTTTTGATTTTTTTGAAAATTGTCATTTTTTTTGTATATTGTGTAACAATTTATCTTGAATATATGGGGCATTAGCGATATAATATTTTTATGTCTCTATTAATATGTGGTGGTAAAGAGAGGTACGCAAATGGAAGAAAGAATGAATTTACTGATAGTTGATGACAGTAAGACAAACCGTGCGGTGTTGAAAGGTATTTTCCAGGATAAGTACAATATTTATGAAGCAGAAGACGGACTTGTTGCCATAGAGGTGTTAAAGAGTCAATTAATGAATGTAATTATTCTTGACTTAAACATGCCTCATATGGATGGTTTTGAAGTAATTGCGTATATGAAGAAGAGTCCGCATTTCAATAGTATTCCGATTATTGTTAATACTCAGTACGGACAGGAAGAGAATGAGTTAAAGGCGCTATCCATGGGTGCCATGGATTTTATCAGTAAGCCATATAATGTAGAGATTGTACAGCATCGTGTGCAGAACGTTTTAGCAAGGGATCAGTATGAGAGACAGCAGATTGAAATCGAAATGGATAAGAAGCTGATTCAGAAGATGAAGACCATTATCGAGAAGGACGCTTTGACCGGTATCTATACCAGAGAAGCATTCTGTAATTATACTACCAAGATGTTAGAGGATAATCCTGACAAGGATTATTTGCTTGCAAGATTTGATATCAGCCATTTTAAAGTAATTAATGACTTGTTTGGTAGTTTGATAGGTGACCAGATTCTAAAGGTAATTGCTGCTAAGTTGGAAGCTGATTTAAAAGGAATCGGTACCTATGGACGTATTTCCGGGGATACCTTTGTATGTTGTTATCCAAAGGGAACTTATGATGTAGAAAGAATCTTAACAAAAGAAGGAAACGGATTAAATGCTATTGATATCGTGTATGATGTTACCTTCTATGCCGGAGTATATGAGGTTGTAGATAGATCTGTTCCGGTTACTCTCATGTGTGACCGTGCGGATATGGCATTACAGACTGTGAAGGGTAACTACTTAACCAGAATTGGTTACTATACAGAATCATTACGTGAGAAATTGTTAGAAGAGCAAGAACTTTTGAATGATCTTCAGCGTGCTATGGATGAAAAGGAAATTTGTATCCTGCTTCAGCCGATTTACAATATCAGAAATGATGAAATTGCCAGCGCGGAAGCATTGGTGCGTTGGAATCATAAGACTAAAGGCATGATTTCTCCGGGAATTTTCATTCCTTTATGTGAAAAGAACGGATATATCACAAAGCTTGATTGCTATGTATGGGAGCTTGCCTGCCAGATGCTTCAAAAAGAAGTGCAGGCAGGACATAAGATTATTCCGATTTCGGTAAATATTTCCAGAAATGACTTGTTTGTTCCTGACTTAGCTCAGACGCTGATTGATTTAATTAATAAGTACGGTTTAGAGACTTATATGCTTAAGTTAGAAATTACAGAAACTGCTTATACAGCAGATAGAGCCCAGTTAATGAAGGCAGTAGAGAAATTAAAAGAAGCCGGATTTACAGTGGTAATGGACGATTTTGGTAACGGTTATTCTTCTCTTAACGCATTAAAGGAAATGCCGGTTGAAATCGTAAAGGTTGATATGAGCTTTACAGAGGACATAGAACGTTCCGAAAAATCCAACATTATTATGTCTAACTTCATCAGAATGGCAAAAGAACTTGGTATTATCATTGTTGTAGAAGGTGTAGAGACTCAGGAACAATTGGAGTTCTTAAGAAGAATGGATTGCGACCAGATTCAGGGATTCTTCTATTCAAAACCTGTTTCTGTAGAAGACTTCTCAAAAATGACGGTAAATTAATACTATATAGAATTAGTGATGTGCTCCGCAATGAATTGTGGGGCACATATTTTATGGTCCGATTTTTAATAAAATTTTAAGAGTTGTACGTTGTTGATTCTATGCGTGGTTCGTGCTATAATGTGCCTTATGTAAGAGCTTCTATTTGTTGATTTTTTGGGAGGAGCGGAACAGATTCCGCAAAAGAGTTATGTTAAAATATATACCTAACTGCATTACATCCATACGAATCATAGGGACGCTGATTCTGATATTCACCAATACATTCACCACAGATTTCTATGTAATTTATACTATTTGTGGTTTAAGCGATGTATTAGATGGTTTATTGGCTAGGGCAACTAAAAATTCTACTGAATTTGGTGCGAAGCTTGACAGCTTTGCAGATTTGATGTTTTATCTTACCATGTTCATGAAGATTATGCCTGAATTAATAGCCCATCTTCCAATATTATTATGGTGCGTAGCCTTTACGGTAATCGGAGTCCGTCTTGCAATTTATGCATTCGTGGCAATTAAGCATCGTGTTTTTGCAGCAGTTCACACATATATGAATAAATTAACCGGATTAACCATTTTTGCCATTCCTTACTTTATGCTTAAATGGGATTTGGTAATTGCTTGTGCAATCGTAGCCGTAACATCCAGTCTGGCTACATTGGAAGAGCTTATGATTCATCTTTTTGCTAAGCGATATGATACATCTTGTAAATCAATTTTCTTATTGAAAAAATGTAATGCCACTGTACAGGAAGCGGAAGGATAACAGATGTTAGACGATATCATTGAGCTTGTATTAGAGATTATTTTTGAAGGCGTATTTGAAGGAATATTTGAGGGAGCATCATCTAGAAAAGTGCCTAAGGTTTTACGGGTACTTCTGGTTATGGTGCTTCTTATTTTATATTTTGGCGTGTGTGGTGTTATCTTCTGGATTGGATTAGACAATAACGATATTGTGCCTATGGCCATTGCGATTATTTTGTTTGTGGTAATAGGGGTTTTGGTGATTCGAAAGATCAGGAGCGTAAGGAGTAAGAGATGATTTATCTGTCACATTTTGATTTCCCGGATATTGAACGGGAATATGATTTCATTTTTAAACAGAAGCATACCTGTTACGATACATATTATCCGTTTCAAATATTATCTAAGCATCGACTTGCTATGTTAGATTTTGAACCCATTACTATTTTGTATGGGGGAAATGGATCAGGTAAGACCACTGCTCTCAATGTAATGGCAGAGAAGCTTGGGTTAGAACGGGATACATTGTATAACCGCTCTAACTTCTTTGAGGATTATACGAGAATGTGCGATTATGATACGCAGTTAGCAATTCCCCGTGGTAGCAGGATTATTACCAGTGATGACGTTTTTGATTTTATGCTAAATCTTAGAAGCATTAATGATGGAATCAATCGAAAACGGGAAGAGGTATTTGCGGATTATTTGGAGGCCAAGTATTCTCATTTTCAAATGAAATCATTAGCTGATTACGAGCAGTTAAAGAAGGTAAACAGTGCAAGGAGCAAGACGCAATCAAAGTATATTCGTGAGAATCTTATGGATAATGTTAGAGAACACTCCAATGGAGAAAGTGCTTTTATTTATTTTCAGGAAAAGATTCAGGAGAATAAATTATATTTATTGGACGAGCCGGAAAATAGCCTTTCTCCGGAAAAACAGCAGGAGCTTGTGAAGTTCTTGGAGGATTCAGCCCGTTTTTTCGGATGTCAGTTTGTCATAGCGACCCATTCACCGTTTTTGTTGTCTATGCGAGGAGCTAAGATATATGATATGGATGAAGAAACAGTAGATGTAAAGCGTTGGACGGAGTTAGAGAATGTCCGCGCATATTTTGATTTTTTTAAGAGGTATGAAAGTGAGTTTGAATAAAGAAGGGACGGAATCAAAATGGTTCCGTCCCTTCAATTATATTCTATAAAGTGGAGACTTCAAAAGTCTCTATTATTTTACCCATGTGTTGGACAAGTGATAGCAGTCAGACTTTCAATCATATCATGTAATAACTGAACCTGTTTTGTATCGTTAGCCTTATAATATACTTCTTTTCCTTCTCTGCGGCTTGTAATGAGTCCGGCAGATTTTAATAACTTTAGGTGATGGGAAACTGCCGGGCTTGACATGTCCATCATAGCAGACAGATTAATCACACATTCCTCGCAGTGGCATAAAATCCAGAAAATTTTGATGCGGCTGCAATCGCTGAGTTGACGGAATAATTCAGATATATTTGCAAAATCGATGGACTTAGGGAGATTGGTTAACAGTGATTCTATCTCCTGTCCATGGTTATGTGGTAAATGTGAATGTGTCATAGTGACGCCTCCTGTAAGGGATATATATTGAGTATATCATAAAGATTCAAAAAAAAATAGGAATACTGTTGACATCATAAAAAAACAGGAGTAGACTATGATTAAACAATTAAACAATCGTTTAATCGTTAGAATAAAAATGCATATATACATATGTTTCAAAAAGAAATGGGCAGAAAGGATGGGTTTCAAACCCAAAAGGAAAAGTATTATGAAGAAGACATATAAAATAGAAGTTGACTGTGCAAACTGTGCGAACAAAATGGAGGATGCGGCTAAAAAGACAGCAGGTGTCAAGGATGCCACAGTGAACTTTATGACATTAAAGATGGCAGTAGAGTTTGAAGATGGCGCAGATATTAAGGCAGTTATGCAGGATGTTCTGAAAAGCTGTAAAAAGGTAGAAAGCGACTGCGAAATCTATTTGTAATTTTATGTAAGGCGTAAGATGTTGCCTTGCGTAGGAGGTCTTATGAATAAAAAACAGAAGAAGATGTTAATAAGAATTGTCATTGCTGCGGTGATGATGGTGTCTTTTCATTTTATTCCCATAGACGGATACTTCCGGTTTGGTTTATACATGATTCCGTATTTGATTATCGGATATGATATTTTGAAGAAAGCCGGTTTAGGCATTTGGAACAGACAGGTGTTTGATGAGAATTTTCTCATGGCCATTGCTACGGTGGGAGCTATTGTGATTGCAATAACCGGTGGCGGAGATTACACGGAAGCCATTGCAGTTATGCTTTTTTATCAGATTGGAGAATTATTTCAGAGCTACGCAGTGGGAAAAAGCCGTAGAAATATCAGTGAGTTAATGGATATCCGTCCTGATTACGCTAATGTGGAGCATGAAGGGGATATGGAACAAATTGATCCTGATGAGGTAGAGGTTGGAACCATAATTGTTGTGCGTCCGGGAGAAAAGGTGCCTATCGATGGTATTGTTGTGGAAGGCAGTTCGTCTCTAAATACAACAGCACTTACCGGAGAAAGTCTTCCAAGAGATATTCGCGTTGGAGAAGAGATTACCAGCGGATGTATTAATATGACAGGTCTATTAAGAGTACGTACCACGAAAGAGTTTGGAGAATCAACGGTTTCAAAGATTTTAGATTTAGTGGAAAATGCTAGCTCACGGAAATCAAAATCTGAGAATTTCATTTCCAAGTTTGCAAAAATATATACACCGACAGTTTGTTATGGAGCGCTTGCCCTTGCAGTTTTGCCGCCGGTGATAAGAATGGTGCTCCTTGACTTAAGTCCAGCGTGGGGGGATTGGATATACAGAGCCTTAACATTTCTGGTAATTAGTTGCCCTTGTGCATTGGTAATCAGTATACCCCTCAGCTTTTTTGCAGGAATTGGCGGTGCCGGTAATGCGGGTATTTTAATTAAGGGTTCCAATTATTTGGAGACCCTATCCAAGGTTGGATATGTGGTCATGGACAAAACAGGTACTCTTACCAAGGGAGTATTTGAAGTAAGCGGAATCCATCACAATACGATGCCGGAAGAAAAACTGTTATATTATGCGGCGCATGCAGAATCAGCTTCTTCCCATCCCATTAGCCGGAGTATAATTAAGGCCTTTGGCAAGGATATTGATTATACAAAAGTGACGGATATTCAGGAAATCAGCGGTCATGGAGTGGTAGCTTGTGTGGATGGCGTAAAAGTAGCTGCAGGAAATGATAAGCTGATGAAGCAGCTTACTATTGATTATGAGCCTTGCTATGCAACAGGAACTTTGGTACACGTGGCGGTAGACGGAATTTATGCAGGGCATATGGTGATTTCTGACGTTATCAAAGAAAATGCCAAAACGGCAATTGCTGCATTAAAAGAAACAGGTATTAAAAAGACAATTATGCTTACCGGTGATGCCGAAGGAGTGGCAAAAGAAGTGGCCGGAGAGCTGGCTGTGGATGAAGTTTACAGCGAACTCCTTCCTCAGGATAAGGTCACAAAAGTGGAAGAGATCATACAGTCAAAAGAAAAGAATCAAATGCTTGTATTTGTCGGGGACGGAATTAATGATGCACCGGTGTTATCCCGTGCGGACGTGGGCATTGCCATGGGTGCCATGGGATCTGATGCAGCCATTGAAGCGGCAGACGTGGTGCTTATGGATGATGATCCTACAAAAATTGCTACGGCAATCCGTCATTCTAAGAGGTGCTTAAGAATTGTGTATCAAAATATTGTTTTTGCACTGGGAATCAAAGGAATCTGTCTCATCTTAGGAGCTTTGGGAATTGCCAATATGTGGCTTGCTATTTTTGCCGATGTGGGAGTTATGGTAATTGCAGTTTTAAACGCAATCCGGGCATTATTTGTAAAAAAGAATCAGTAATACAATAAAGAGGGCTATCGGTTATCCGATAGCCTTTGGTTTTTTGCGGTATTCTGCAGGGGTAGTTCCTTCATAACGTTTAAATATTGTACTAAAGTATGCAGGATCGGGGAAACCGCACTTGCATCCGATGTTTGCAATGGAGGCATCTGAATGGCGCAATAAGTTTTTGGCTTCTCCAAGGCGTCTGTATGTTAAATATTCCATGGGACGCATATGCATTGTTTCCTTAAAAATACGGCACAGATGCTGTGGAGAAATATCTGCCAGATCTGCTAAAACCGTCATTGAAAAATCTTCTGCAAAATGATCATCAATATAATTAAGAATTGGCATTAAAAGGTCACTTTTGCTGGTACCTCTGGTACTGTTTTTAAAGACTACCTGCTGATAAAAAGACAAAAGATAATCGTATATCAGGCCGGAACATGTATAATCACCAAATACCTTGTCTGTTTTTTGAGCCACAAACATTTTGTTGTACAGCTTTTCTAAGGCAGTGTTATCATCAGGAGTAAAAATAATTAATTGGGTCAGATTAAGCTCCTGCATTATTTGAGAGCAGGCGAAGCCATCAAAAACAACCCATCTGACTTCCCAATTATCGGTAATCGGATAATATTCATGAGGCAGATTATTAGGAAGAAAAAAATAACATCCTTCAGAGATAATGGTGGAGGATGACTCCGTTTTTAAACATCCCTGTCCTTTGACACTATATAAGAGCTGATTCCAGTAGTAACCTTCCGGCCGGTTTATGTGTCCTTGGTATTCGCTGCCGCCGATTCCCACAAGGAATAATGGTAAGTGCCACACTTGCGGATTGTTAGGGTAAATGCCTTGGTTTACATGCATGGGAATGCCTCCTTTTCATATCTTGTAACCGATACTCTCATTATACATGAAGAGGTAGAACTTGGCTATATGATTTTTGAAAATCGAACATATCATTTTTGCGAAGATATAGGGATATTAAAGATTTCACAATTAAGAACTTTTGTTTTTTGAACATATCAGACACGGATGTTCAGAATTTTAAATTGCTATGTAATAGGAAAAATGCTAAGTTGAATTTAGAAATGCAAGAAGGCTTTCTATCATATGGAGGTTAAGATGAAGAAAAGAACATTATTATTATCTTTAGCGTTGGTATTAGTGTTGTCAGCATGCGGACAGGCAGAAGAGAAAAAGGCAGGTGCGGATGAGACTGCAGGAACAGTGCAGGAAGACGTAAACGGGGCAGAAGGAGAAGCATCACAGGACACTACAGACGCAGATGGAGAAGCATCTCAGGATAGCGCAGACACAGAAGGAGAAACTTCTGAAGAAGATCCGAAAGACGACACAGAACCATCTACAGAACCGGATAGCGGAAGTGATGGGGATGCAGGGGAAGTATGGGTAATGGAAGAAGCTCCTGCAATTAGAAACTCAATTTCCGAAGAAGATAAAATCAAGGGACAGAACGATATCTTAGAAAAGGGAACCAAGCTTTATTCCGGCAAAACCAATGAAGGATATTATCCAAGTGATATAGCATGGTTAACCGGTGCCTCAAAGGATGATGCGGTAGCACTGATTTTTGCATGCGACGATCCAACTCATGGCGGTTGGGGCGTATTAGGTATGTCAGTCAAGGCTCCTGATAAAAATAGTAAACAGTTAGACATTGCAGCTTATTCTGATGATCCGGGAAAAGAGCGTCTGATTGTATATTCTATGGACGATATTTTAAAGATTGCAAATGCAGATAAATTGTCCGATATTAATTCTTTTTCTCTTGGAGCATGGAATGGCGGACGTATTGCAGGTCTTTATTATTTACCTGCTACAGAGGCAAAAGAGTTAAATACTTATTTAGCAAATATTGAAGAGACAGAAAAAATCATACATACCTATACGGGTGAGCTTTCCAATGAAAATGCCATTGAAAACGCAAAAATAGTGTACGACTATTTGCAGGAAGTGTATGGAACAGTTTGTCTTACCGGTCAGATGGAATCTACATGGATGGGTTCTGCTGATTATGAATTAAACTATATTGAAAACAATACAGGCAAATTACCTGCTATCCGAGGTCTTGATTTTATGCATAACGACTTTGCGGGCGTTACAAAAAGAGCACAGGAATGGTGGGAAAAAGGCGGTATTCCTACAATCTGTTGGCATACAGGTTCTGATTTTGCAAGTGGTTATGATGAAAGTAAGAGCCACGACTTAAACTGGGAAGAAGCATTTGTTCCGGGAACAGATACTTATAACAAACTGTTAGAAGATATGGACAGAGCAGTACCTTATTTGCAGCAGTTAGAAGATGCTGAAGTTCCGGTACTTTGGAGACCATTCCACGAATTAGACGGCGGATGGTTCTGGTGGAGTAAAGGCGGAGCGGACAGCTTTGTAAAATTATGGCAGTTAATGTACAGCCGATATACGGATTATTGGGGACTTGATAACTTAATCTGGGTATTAGGTTATTCAGGTAACGGCGGAAATATGGATGCCTGGTATCCGGGTGATACATATGTGGATTTACTTGGAGCAGACAGCTATAATCCCGGTGCCAATGTGAACCTGTTTGAAGAATGTGATAAGTTGGCTCCGGAAGGAATGCCTATCGTATTCCATGAATGCGGAACTATTCCGACAGAGGCTCAGATGGATGCAGGTGCGCCATGGTCATTCTTCATGGTATGGCATACAGATTATATTACCAAAGAGGCTAATAATACCAAAGCATCATTAAATGAAATTTATAACAGTGAATATTTCATTACTTTGGATGAGCTTCCGTTTAAGAAATAAAATTGAGTAAGGTAAAGATAATGGCTAGAAAGAATAAATATATTTGTAGTATACTTCCGGCAGTTTTGCTGATGGCATCGCTTACAGGATGTGGTGGGAGCACTATGAAAGATTCTGCTAATGATAAGGGTGAGGAACCGGTAACGGAAACGACGGAAGAGGAAGTACAAGAGGAAGAAGTAATGTCTTATATGGAAAAGTATGGAGAGTTACTCGTTACAAAACCGGATGATTCTATTTATAAAGAGCAGGAAGGAACCAGTTATCCTGAATTTACAAAATATACTTACTATTCCACAACGGCTGAAAGGGACACAAACGTCAATGTGTTATTGCCACCGGACTACTCTGAAGAAAAGAAATATCCTGTTTTATATATTCTTCATGGATTTTGGGATAATGAAGACTGGATGGCAAGACCGGTGGTAAGCCTAAATACCATGTTGTCAAATCTCTACGCCTTAGGACAGGCAGAGGAAATGATCGTTGTGCTGCCATATATTTATTGTAGTAAGGATATGGCGTATTGTACCGGTATGGACTTACAAAACAGCTTGAATTATGATAATTTTATCAATGATTTAACTACGGATCTTATGCCGTTTATTGAAAGTACTTTTTCGGTTGCAACCGGTAGGGAAAATACGGCTATTACCGGATTTTCCATGGGCGGCAGAGAGTCATTATTCATTGGTTTTGAGCATCCGGAATTATTTGGATATATCGGAGCGGTTTGTCCGGCACCGGGTTTAACAGAAGTGAAGAATTCTGCAATGCATCCGGGGCAGATGACAGAAGAAGAGATGATGTTTGAAGAAAATGCACCATATTTATTATTGGTAAGTGCATCGAACTCAGACGGAGTTGTGGGCAGTTCACCCAGAGGGTATCATAATGTTATGGAAAAGAATGGCACAGACCATTTGTGGCATGAGCTTTCAGACACGGGGCATGACCATAGTAGTGTGAAACCTCATTTATATAATTTTTTACGTTTAATTTTTAAAAAATAACATGATTGAAGTTTGAAAGGAACCGTGAAAGCGGTTCCTTTTTAACATTTCTTTAACAAACCTGTGATATAATCAAATTATATTATGGGAAAGGATGGTTTTCTATGTTCAAAATATTAGTGGTGGAAGATGATAAGGATTTAAATCAGACGGTATGCTCTTTTTTAAATAAGAATGGATTTGATGCGGTAGGCGCATTGAATGCAAATGATGCCTATGATGAAATGTATGGAACCATGTTTGATTTGATTATTTCTGATATTATGATGCCGGGAATTGACGGGTATGAATTTGCCAAATCAGTCCGGGAAATGAATACGGAAATCCCGATTCTTTTTATGACGGCCCGTGATGATTTTGAGTCAAAGAGAAAAGGCTTTAAGGCGGGAATTGATGATTATCTGGTAAAACCTGTGGATTTAGAAGAACTCATTCTTAGAATCGAGGCATTATTAAGAAGAGCTAAGATTGCTACCAGTAAAAAAATCGAAATAGGGAATGTGGTGTTAGATGCAGAGGAACACACTGCATATCTTGACGGGGAAGAAATTACCCTTACGGTAAGGGAATTTAATCTTTTGTATAAGTTATTATCTTATCCTAAGAAAACCTTTACCCGTTCCCAGCTGATGGATGAATTCTGGGATGCGGATTCCTGCTCAGGTTCAAGGACCGTTGATGTATATATGACTAAAATAAGAGATAAGTTTTCTGAATGTGACAGCTTTGAAATTGTAACAGTGCATGGGTTAGGTTATAAGGCGGTGATTAAGTAATGTCTTCAAGCAATGCAGAGCTTAAAAGAGCGATTGTTGATGGGTTGAAACACTTTGTGGCATTTTTTATTTTGATTGGTTTCGTAGTGACCTGTAATTTTGCTTTGTTTTTTAATTTTATTCAAATGAGCGAAGCAGAGATTCGAAAGGCAGCGCCCATAACTTTTATTAATGTGTTAATTCTTACGCTTCTTTTTTGTATTATTGATATCACCAGAAGGGTCTGGATGGTGATGCGGCCTGTAAGGAGAATCCGTGATGGGCTAGATAAAGTTATGGCAGGGGATTTTAGCACCCAAATCCAATATATTAAAGGGGAAGACAGTGACAACGAGTTTGACTCCATTATAAAAGGGATAAATGATATGGTCGCTGAGCTTGCAGGTGTAGAAACTTTAAGAACGGATTTTATATCAAATGTGTCCCACGAAATTAAGACACCTCTTACGGTGATTCAAAACTATGCCGGAATGCTTCAAAGTCCCGGGTTAACCGAAGATCAGCGTAAGGAATATGCGAAGGCAATTCATGACCAGACGAAAAAGCTTTCAGAGTTGATTACCAATATCCTTAAGCTAAACCGCTTGGAAAACCAGCAGATTTATCCGGATAAAAAGGAATACAACTTAACTGAGCAGATTTGCGAGAGTCTTTTATTATTCGAGCACACTTGGGAAAAGAAACAAATAGAAATTGAAAGTGATTTGCAGGAAGATGTGTATATCTGTCAGGATGCAGAGCTTTTAAGTCTTGTATGGAATAATCTTTTCTCTAATGCATTTAAGTTTTGTAAAGAAAATGGCGTGGTATCCATTGTGGTCAAAAAAGAAAATGATCAGGTAATTGTATCGGTAAGTGATACCGGCTGCGGGATGAATGCGGATACCGGTAAACATATTTTTGAAAAGTTTTATCAGGGAGATACTTCTCATGCAACTAAGGGAAACGGTCTGGGTCTAGCACTTGTAAAACGTGTTATCGATATTGTCGGCGGTAATATTAGTGTCCAGAGTGTTTTGGGAGAAGGTACTACCTTTACTGTTATTTTGAAAGAGAGTTAGACAAATGAAAGAGTTTTTACAGAATAAATGGGTGAAAAGATTATTGTTTCCTCACTGGGTTATCAAGCTATTATTAGTGATTGTGGTGGTGCCGCTTCTTATTTATTCCCTTGGGTTTGGGCATACCCATTCCATTGTGGCATACGTTAGTTATGGATTATCAGCTTATACATTAACTGTAGTGGCAATTAAGACACCGGTCCTTATCAGGTGGATACGGGGCGGACTACATTCTAATCAATATAGTAACCGGTATTTATCCGACCCGGTTCTTAGGGCAAAGATATCTTTATATGGAAGTAGTGGATTTAACCTGTTGTATGCTCTTTTTTACATGGGAACAGGTATTTTCTATCGTTCAGCATGGATGGGAGCTATCGCTGTATACTATATTGTGTTAAGTCTTATCCGGGTGGGACTGGTAAGAAGGGACAGGCAGTGCCGGTTGCTTAAGGATGAAACAGAAAAGTTACGTCACGAATTAAAGAGTAGTCTTTTTTGTGGATGGTCACTGTTTTTATTAAATATTGCTGTTGTGGCAATGGCAGTACATATGATATGGCAGAATAAATATTATGCATATCCGGGATTTGTAATATATGCACAGGCAGCGTATACCTTTTATCATCTCACAAAGGCTATCATGAATCTTATTAAGTACCGGAAAATGGGACGCCCAATTATTATGGCATCTAAGGTAATGTCACTTGCATGTGCCACAATGTCTATTTTTGCGTTACAGACAGCTATGCTTATGCAGTTTGGCGATGGAAATATGGACATGGTGCGTCTTGCAAATATCCTTACCGGAACTGCGGTATGTTTCATAGAATTTGCAATGGCAGTAATTATGGTAGTTAAGCAGCATAAGGAACTGAATTTGTTAAACGAAGTGGAAACAGAACAGAATTAGTGTAGGAGTGATTGATTATGGAAAATAATAATACATTTGAATATACCTATTCTTCCAAGCGTCAGGAGGAAATAGACAGGATTAGACAAAAGTATCTTCCTGAAGAAGAAAATAAAATGGAAACCTTGCGTAAACTAGACGCGAGTACAGAGACTTCGGCAACCGTTATTTCACTGGTTTTAGGTATTGTAGGGACTTTAATTATGGGCGGTGGAATGAGTATGTGCATGGTATTTGCAGGTAATTACCTTATTCCGGGAATTATTCTGGGAGTCTTTGGTATGGCGGTGGTTGGCTTGGCATACCCGGTATATAAACGGGTGGTCAGAAAAAAACGTGAGAAGCTGGCACCTAAGATATTGGCGTTAATTGAAGAATTATCGAAGAGTGAATAAATTATATTTTTAACAAAATATTAATATTTTTTAAAACTTTCCATAACAAACGGGAGTTATTCTCTACCTATCAAATACAACAACAGATTGAAAAGGAGAGAATAAACCATGAAAAATACATTATATTTAGTAACCGGAGCTGCAGGATTTTTGGGAGGAACGGTTTTAAGACAGTTAATTGAGCGGGGAGATCGCGTTAGAGCATTTGCGTTACCCAATGATAAAGCAATTAAATATATCCCGGAAGGTGTTGAAGTAATTGAAGGAGACATCTGCAATATAGAAGATGTGGAGCGCTTTTTTACCGTACCGGAAGGTACAGAAACCATAGTATTACATATTGCAAGTGTGGTAACGGTTTCGCCTGATTATAATCCTCTTGTTATGAATGTAAATGTGGGTGGAACCAAGAACATTATCCAAGGCTGCTTATCTCATCCGGAGTGTAAAAAGTTAGTGTATTGCAGTAGTACGGGTGCAATTCCGGAAGAAAAGAAAGGCAAAAGGATTAAAGAGGTTATTTATTTTGACGAGGACCAGGTGTTAGGTTGTTATAGCCGTTCCAAAGCAATTGCAACCCAGGCGGTTTTAGATGCGGTAAGAACGGAAGGGCTGAATGCGTGTGTTGTACATCCAAGCGGTATTTTAGGTCCTGAGGACCCCGCCGTTGGAGAAACCACAAAGACAGTAATCGATATTATTAACGGCGAAATGCCAATGGGGATTGATGGTTCTTTTAACCTCTGCGATGTGCGGGATTTGGCAGCAGGAACCATTGCAGCAGCAGACAGGGGCAGAAAAGGTCAGTGCTACATTTTAGGAAACGAGGAAGTATCTTTTAGGGATTTTGCTAAAATGTTAGAACAGGAAGCTGGTTGTAAACCAATCAAATCATTTTTACCATTGAAGGTAGCATACTTTGTTGCAAAGATGCTTGAGAAAAAGGCAAAACGTTCAGGAAAACAACCATTGATGACCACTTTCTCAGTATACAATCTGGCAAGAAATAATTGTTTTGATTCCTCAAAAGCAAAGGAAGAACTGGGTTATACTACCCGCTCTTATGAAGAAACAATCCGTGACCAGGTACAGTGGCTAAAAGAGGCAGGGAAAATTAAAGTTGAGTTGGCAGGTTAAATGAAATTGTAGCAACAGCAGGTTGCTTTTCAACATAAATGGGTTGGTATATAATGTCCATGGAGGTGGAGAATTCATGGAAACAAAAGATATTATTTTAGAATTAAGAAATAAAGCAGGTCTTTCACAGGATGAACTTGCAGAAAAAGTATATGTTACCCGTCAAGCGGTATCACGTTGGGAAAATGGGGAAACCACACCAAACATAGAAACTTTGAAATTATTATCAAAACAGTTTGATGTTTCTATCAATACACTTCTTGGTTCACCCAGGGAGTTAATCTGTCAATGTTGCGGTATGCCATTAGAAGATTCTAATATCAGTAAGGAGACGGATGGTTTTTTTAATGAAGAATACTGTAAATGGTGTTATGCAGATGGAGAATATATGTATCATAACATGGACGATTTGATTGACGTCTGCGTAAATCATATGGCAAATGATTCTTTTAAACCGGAACAGGTACGTTCATACATGAAGGATATGCTTCCGAAACTAAATTATTGGAAACAGTATAAAAATTTGGACGGGACGGACAAGTTTGAAGAATTCAAAAAGCAGCTTATAGATGAAATCAATGCTTTACATATTGAGGGGATGCCGAAAGTTGAAAAACTCTATGCACTTGTGGGTGGATATATCAACCTTGAATATCGGCTTCCTAATGGGAAGTGCGTAAAATTCTTAAATGACGGAGCGACCTACTTAGGAAATCAGCTGGAATGTGAATTTGGCGGTGACAGATGCTTTGGTATTGCTGCGAATATGGATTTTATTCTTATCTGTACCTATGAAGCAGATGCCGCAAACCCCGAACTTGTTATATATAAGAAAAGGTAATTAAGTAGGAAGTTTCACAGTATCTATACAGTAAAAATATGTTACAGAACCACTTTTTTCGAGGAAATAGCGAGAAAAGTGGTTTTTTTGCTTGAGTGGCAAAAGTGCATGGTATTTTAACAATTCTTTAACATTTCTTAAAACATTCTAAAACATCCGGGCAATATAATTTCCCCATAAGATAGAAAAAATGACAGTTACACGGATTCTACGCTAAGGAGAGGTGAACATGAACGCAATTGAAATAAGAAACTTATCAAAAAGCTTTCGAGGGTTATATGCAGTCGATAATCTTAACATGACAGTCCCGGTTGGAGCCATCTATGGATTTATCGGTGAAAACGGAAGCGGAAAATCTACAACAGAGAAGCTCATCTGCGGGCATTTGGTACCGGATGGAGGAGAAATCCGATTGTTTGGCAGAGATTATACGGATCCGGGTGTCAGAGTAAGGGTAGGCGCATTAATTGAAAACGCAGGGTGTTTTCCGGGTTCCAGCGTGTATCAGAATCTGATGATGCAGGCAATTAATTTAAACCTTGAAAATCCTGATGAGGAGATAAAAAGAGTTTTGAAGATTGTGCGTATGGAAGATTCTGCACATATTAAATTTAAAAGCTGTTCTTTGGGTATGAAACAAAGAATCGGTATTGCCATGGCATTACTTGGGGACCCTGCATTACTCATTTTAGATGAGCCGATTAATGGGTTGGATACAGATGGTATGAGAATAATGCGTGAGATTTTGGTGGAAATTACGACCAAATATTCCACTACAGTGTTGATTTCCTCTCATATTTTAGGAGAGCTTGAAAAAATAGCAACGCATTACGGCATTATCCGTCAGGGCAGAATGATTCAGGAAATATCAGCAAAGGACATGGAAAACAGAGCACGCGTATTTGTATCAATAAAAACGAAAGATATGGAAGGTGCCGAAGATGTCCTTATGAAAAAATACGACAATGTGCGAAGAGAAGAAGACTACATCAGAGTATATGATGTGGATGATACGGAATCTATTGTTGAATATTTAATTCAAAAGGGACATGTTGTAAACGAGATTAAGAAAAATAAGATTGGTCTTGAAGAGTACTATATTGAGTTAATGTCACAAAAAACAATGGCGGAAAACAAGGAGGACTGAGATGGAAGCAGTACATGAATTAAAATTTGAATCACCCAGTTTTTATAAACGATTAAAGGGCATGTTGGGTGTTGATTTTTATCGGTTATTCCATACCCCCATGTTTTATATTTTTCTTGCCATTGCAGCAATAATTCCGGCAATGATATTAAGTATGACCAGTATGCCGGGACCTGATGGAACGGTATCGCCCATGTATACCAATACCTGGCAGGTAATCGCTGCAAAAACGCCATTATATGTAGTGAATGATATTGCTGATTATGCCAACATGAATATGGTCTTTATCTTTGGCGGAATTATGGTTTCTATTTTCATCGGTCATGATTATAAGAGCGTCTATGTAAAACAGTTATTTACCACACATGCTAAAAAACAGGATTATATGATGTCCAAAGCTTTGGTGGGGGCCTTCTCTATGGCCTGCATGTGTATTACATACCTTCTTGGAACGGTCATTGCGGGATTATTGGTTCAGACTTCATTCCAAGTAAACGTTGGTTCCTTAATCATTGCTATTTTAGGGAAAATGGTTATGAGTTTGGGATGGGCAAGCTTATATACCTTCCTTAACATTATTTTCAGAAGATATTTCGGAATTTCCATTGCTTCTTCCTTCTTTTTTGGAACAGGAATTCTTATTATCGGCGCGGCAGCCATCATGGGAAATTCATCTTTATTAAATATTTTCTTATATGGCTCGTCAGTTTTTGCGTGTCTTTCAAGCAGCATTGTAACCCTGGTAGTTTGTATAGTAATTTCTGTAATCTGGGCTGTTATTTACACGGTACTTGGAACACGGATTCTTACAAAATGTGACGTATATTAATGAGGAGGCAGTTTGGATGAATGCAATTGAAATCAGAAATCTGACTAAAAATTTTGGTGAAAAGCAAGCTCTTAGCGGATTAAATATGACTGTCCCTATGGGAGCGATATACGGTTTTATCGGTGAGAACGGAAGTGGTAAATCTACCACGGAAAAGTTGATATGTGGTCTTTTGATTCCAAGCGGCGGCGAGATTAAACTGTTTGGAAGAGACTATACAGATGCAGATGTTAGGGCAAAGGTAGGGGTGTTAATTGAAGCACCCGGCTGTTATGCCAATTACAGTGTATGGAATAACCTGATGCTTCAGGCAGCCAATTTAAGTATTTCCAATCCGGAGGATGAGGTAAGAAAAGTTCTTAAAACAGTAAGAATGGAAGGAGCTGCTTCCAATAAATATAAGAATTGTTCCCTTGGTATGAAGCAAAGAATCGGAATTGCCATGGCACTTCTTGGAAATCCTACATTGCTCGTATTGGATGAGCCGATTAACGGTCTGGATGCAGACGGTATGAGAATTATGAGGGAAGTGCTTGTAGATATTACTAAGAATTATCAGTGTACCGTTGTGATTTCTTCTCATATTTTAGGAGAGCTTGAAAAAATAGCAACTCATTACGGAATTGTCCGTGGCGGAAAAATGATAAAAGAGATGACAGCCGAAGAATTAGATGGGGATTGCCGTACTTATGTTGCACTTACCACAAAGGATACAGCTCATACAAAAGAAGTGCTTAAGAATAAGTATTCCCGCGTAGAAGAGGACGAGAGCGGATATCTTCGTGTCTATGATGCAAAAGATCCGGAAGAGATAGTGACTTATCTATATGAAAACGGAATTTTAATTAGTGAGATTAAAACTGATAAAATCGGCTTGGAAGAATACTATATCGATCTTATGAACGAAGGAAGGTAGAGTTAAGATGGCAAATGAAGTAAAATTTGAAGTTCAACATTTTGGAAAGAGATTAAAGAGCATGTTAAAAGTGGACTTTAGAAGAATGTTCACTATGCGTTTTTACTATATTATGGTAGGGATTTCCATCATTATGCCGGTTCTGATTCTTGTCATGACTACCTTAATGGACGGTACAACTACCGTAAATCCACAGACCGGTGTGGAAACAACTATAGAAGGATTTGACAATACCTGGCAGGCAATTGGCTCTATTAGCAGTGAAAGCTCTGTTATGGATATGAGTCTTACAGGAATGTGTAACATTAATATGCTGTACTTTTTTGTGGCAGTTTTAGTCTGCATTTTTGTGGCAGACGACTTTAGAAGCGGATATGCAAAAAATCTGTTTACAGTGAGAGCAAAGAAAACAGATTATGTTATTTCTAAGACGTTGGCAGGCTTTGTCGGGGGAGCCAGCATGATTCTGGGCTTTTTTATAGGAACATGTCTTGGAGGAGCAATATCAGGCTTACCTTTTGACACAGGTGCTGCAGGCGTTAACGGCGTTGTAATGTGTATGTTTGCAAAGGTACTGTTAGTAGGAGTATTTGTTCCGATTTATGTATTAATGGGAGTTTGGGCAAAACAAAAAGCATGGCTTTCCATTCTTGGTTCTCTCATGGTAGGGATGTTGTTTTTTACCATGATACCAATGTTAACTCCGCTAGATTCCACAATTATGAATGTGGTGCTTTGCCTTGTGGGAAGCGTATTGTTTGGATTGGGAATTGGAGCAATCAGCAACCTGATTTTAAAGAAAAAGAGTATTTTATAAGAAAGGAAATATAAATTATGGCAGAAATTGTATTAAGAGGAAATAACGAATTCGAATATACGTATTCGGCAAGTAAACAGTCGGAAATCGACAGAATCAGAAAGAAATATCTTCCGAAAGAGGAAGACAAAATGGAAACTTTAAGAAGACTTGATAAAAATGCAGAAAAACCGGGTACCATCATTGCGTTAGTAATCGGAATTATCGGAGCATTAATTATGGGCGTAGGAATGTGTTGTACAATGGTATGGGCAGATACATTGTTTGTTCCGGGAATTCTAATTGGCATCCTTGGAATTGCTATACTTAGCATTGCCTATCCTGTTTATAAAAAAGTAACCGGAAAACGCAGAGCAAAAGTTGCAGAACAGATATTGTCTTTAACAGAGGAACTTTCTATTTAGGAAGTTCCTTAAAGTGTTTATATAGGAGAATGGTATGAAGAAAATTTTCACCAATGTTATATAATTAACAAAACCCAAACAAATCCTTATCATTTCAATAACAAACGAACAGTAATATAAGTACATCAAATGAAACAAAACAAAAATCAATTGAAATGAAGCGGAGGTTTCATTTATTTCAGATATTGTGCTTCAAAAGTAGCAACATCCATAGGCTTTGCAAAGTAGTAACCTTGGAACATTTCACAACCCATTTCTGTTAAGAACTGTACCTGTTCAGCGTTTTCAATTCCTTCCGTAATAACGGGCATTCCAAGCTGTTTTGAAAGGGCAATAACCATTTTAAGAATCTTGCGGCTTCGTTCTTCATCGTTGGCTTTTTTAAGGAATGCCATATCGATTTTAAGAATATCTACATGGATATCCTTAAGCATATTAAGAGAAGAGTAGCCACTTCCGAAATCATCCATTTCTACCACAAAGCCTGTCTGACGAAGTCTTGTGATAAGGTCCATTTGTCGGTTAAAGTCCATAACAATGGCAGTTTCTGTGATTTCCAGTTTGATATTTTTAGGTGAGATATCATATTTTTCTATAAGCTCTGTAAATATTTGGAAAATGTTGAGGAAGTAGAAATCTCTTGGAGAGATATTGACAGAAATATATAAATCTTCCCGTCCCTCGTCTTTCCATTTTTTAAGCAGCGTACAGGCCTTTTCCCAAATATACCTGTCTACATCAGAGATTAAGCCGTTCTTTTCAAATACAGGGATAAAGTCTCCCGGCATAATAGGGCCTTTTTCCGGATGAATCCATCTAATTAATGCTTCTGAGCCAAGTAAATTACCGTCGGCATCCATTTGAGGCTGAAGGTACATCTGAAGCTGTTCTTCTGCAATGGCAGTACTTAAATTACTGATAAGCTCTTGTTCATGAAGAATGCTTGCACGTAAGTTGTCGTCATAGTAAGCAATGCGCTTATGATAGTCACCCTTGATGGTGGACATTGCCATTCGGGCACGGTCGCACATTACGAATATAGGTAGTGCATGCTCTGTTATTTCATACACACCGGTGTAACTGATAATTGGGAAAGATACGGTTTTTTCAGTACCCTGAAGTAAGGCATCCTGCTCTTCCCTGATAAAGAAGGATTCGTCGAAATCCTCTTTTTTCATTAAGATAGCAAAAATATCATTTCCAAGACGGCCATAGATAAGAGCCTGTGGAATCTGCTCTTTTATCATATTAGCAAAGTTAATCAGTACGGTGTCACCGGATTTAGGACCTAAGAAATCATTAATCATTTTAAAGTCCTTAATATCCGTGCAGATCATTAATAGTTTTTCTTCCAGATGTCTGTTAATATAGCTTCTCGCTTTTTCACAAAAATAAGCTTTGTTATATAAATCCGTTAACGGGTCATGGTGTGCCTGATAACGTTCTTTTTTTAACTTATTGATTTCTTCCGTGCGGTCCTGGATTACAAAGTATCCGCCTTGCAAATGGCTTTTTACGTCGACCATTCGTTGAAGCTGGATTTTTAGTACGATTTCTGTATCCTTACAATAGAAGGTATGCTCTTCCGTAAAGTTTTCCAAACGATTCAGATATTGGTTCCGACACCATGTTTCCAAGGTAATGTCTTTTTTGTTTACCAATGGATTTTCTTCACTCAACAAGGGTTTGGCGTACTTGTTGATGTAAAGGATATTGCCTTCAATATCCATAACAAAAACGCCCACAGACATGTCCTGTGAAACATGATATAAGGTTTTGGATAAGAGCTTTTGCGGAGTATATACAAATACACAATAATAAATTCCGATACCTTCAATTACGTATCCGATAACGGAAACATCAATTGCAGAGGTTATGGTAAATACATTTAAAATAACCAAAATAACCATGATGACGGCAATGGTTAAATATTTTCTACGATAGAATACCGGTGCAGTATAGGAGCGGTAAAACAAACTGATAAGGCAGAATGTAACTAGCATAAGGATAATGCCGTAGTGTACGATAAACCAAATGGTTGCATCCAGCTCGTAATAGCTTTCATTCATTACAGTGACAGGATTTAATGTAAATTGATATGGGCGGAAATAATTGATTGCCACAGAAACGGAATCGGCAATGAGGAGTAATATCATACCGGTCTTATTAATGTGGTCTTCAAATCTATGCCCTATGTACTCGATGGAAAATTGAAGTAAATAATACAGCATCCAGGCAGATGCAATAAAGTAGCCACAATATGCAAGAAGGCACACCTTTGCATAATGGGTATATAGAGAAATGATGTTAAACAACACAACGATTAACCCGACTAGTAAGACTTTTCGTACGATACGGGCAAGCTTATGTGTTTCTTTATATGTTTTAATAATTAAGATGCCTATAACCAATAGGGCAACTGTTAAAATAGTTCCTAATAGTAACTTCATCTATTCACCATTTTTCGATTTAGGAAGGTTTTTAGCGTTACATTTTATTATATCACATTGCTATTTACAGGAAAATAGTGCAATTATGCATAATAGTAGTAAGATATTCATAAATTTAGAAGGTATTTTTTGCATATTCTTTCGGGTTGTCAGTATATATGCCAATGATATATGATATTTCTATATAAAAATATGGAGGTAGGTACATTAATGGAGAATTTTAGTTTTTATAGTCCGACGGAATTTGTATTCGGTAAGGGGACTGAAAATAGCTGTGGGGAATATGTAAAAAAATATGGCGGAAGCAAGGTGTTAATCCATTATGGTTCCGGCTCTGCAGTTAAGTCGGGGCTTTTAGCGCGAGTTAAGGATTCACTAAATAAATGCGGTATTCCTTATGTGGAGCTTGGCGGGGTAAAGCCAAATCCGAGGGATACTCTTATTTACGAAGGAATTAAGCTTTGCAGGGATGAAAAGGTTGATTTTATTTTATCAGTAGGCGGAGGTTCCTGTATCGATTCCTCTAAGGGAATTGCCTTGGGGGTTCCTTACGATGGTGATTTTTGGGATTTTTACAGTACGGATAAGGAAGTAAAGGAAGCATTGCCAATCGGAACAGTGCTTACCATTGCGGCAGCAGGAAGTGAAGGAAGCGGTGGCTCCGTTGTTACGAAAGAAGACGGAATGTTAAAAAGAGATGCAGGTTCTGATTTATTACGCCCACGTTTTTCTATTTTAAATCCTTTACTTACATGCACTCTACCGGCGTATCAGACCGCATGTGGTGCCACAGATATTATGGCACATGTATTTGAGAGATATTTTACGAACACCAAAGAGGTAGAAATTACAGACAGATTATGTGAGGCGGTGTTATTAACCATGGTAAAAGAGACACCGCGGGTAATCGCTGATCCAAATAACTATGAAGCCAGAGCTAACATTATGTGGGCGGGAACCGTTGCCCATAATGATATTGTAGGTGTGGGCAGAAGTCAGGATTGGAACAGTCATGGAATTGAGCATGAGCTTTCGGGTCTTTATGATTGTGCGCACGGGGCAGGACTTGCGGTAATTATGCCTGCATGGATGGAATTTGTATATAAGCATGATGTTATGAGATTTGCCCAGATGGCAGTTCGTGTATGGGGATGTGAAATGAATTTTGAAAATCCTGAAGAAACTGCGCTTAAAGGTATTGCATGTTTTAGAAAATTCCTGCATGAAATCGGAATGCCTATTAATTTTAGTGAGTTAGGAGCAAAAGAGGAAGATATTCCTGTGTTAGTTGAGAAGTTTGGATTGGGTGACGGGAAAACAGGAGGATTTGTAGCCCTTTCTTCTGAAGATGTTGCTAAGATATATGGGATTGCGGCAAAAGCTACATTATAAATTATTTTGGAGGATACGATATGAAGGTATTATTTATTGGCGGAACCGGAACAATCAGTATGGCTATCACGAAAGGGTTAGTGGAGCAAGGACACGATGTATATCTTTTTAACAGAGGGTCAAGAAACAGTGAGCTGCCAAAGGAAGTTAAGTTTATCCGCGGGGACATTAATAATGAGGCGGAAGCCGCAGAAAGACTGGCAGAACATTCTTTTGATGTAGTGTGTGATTTTATTGGTTTTGTTCCTTCACAGCTTGAAAGGGATTTTAGATTATTCAACGGAAAGACTAAGCAGTTTATGTATATCAGTTCTGCATCAGCATACCAGAAGCCTTTAGCAGATTATAAGATTACGGAGTCTACGCCACTTGCTAATCCATATTGGCAGTATTCCAGAGATAAAATTGCCTGTGAAGAGTTTTTAATGAAGATGTATCGTGAAAACGGGTTCCCTGTTACCATTATCAGACCAAGCCATACTTATGATGAGCGTTCTATTCCTGTTGGGGCACATGGTAAAAACGGAAGCTGGCAGGTAGTAAAACGTATGTTGGAAGGTAAGCCGGTTATTGTTCACGGAGACGGCACTTCGCTTTGGACCATGACTTTCAACAGTGATTTCGCAAAGGGCTTTATCGGATTAATGGGAAATGTTCACGCTATTGGAGAAACCTACCATATTACGTCAGATGAGAGTCTTACATGGAATCAGATTTATCAGTCATTGGCAAATGCTCTTGGGGTAGAATACAAGCCATATTATGTTCCGTCAGATTTTCTTCACGCAGTCAGTGATTATGACTTCAGAGGGGGATTAATCGGAGATAAATCGAATTCAGTGGTATTTGATAATTCTAAGTTAAAGAGAGCAGTTCCGGATTTCGTTGCTACAATCAGACATGACGTCGGAGTGAAAAAAGCAGTGGAATATGTTCTTAGCCATCCGGAATGTCAGGTGGAAGATCCTGAGTTTGATGCGTGGTGTGATAAGGTAATCGCTGCACTTGAAAATGCAAAGAAGGAGATTATTAATAATGGTTAATGTAAAAGGAAAATGGGCGCTTGTTACAGGTGCCAGCAGAGGAATCGGATATCTTGCGGCAGAATTTATGGCAGGACAAGGTTGCAACCTTATTCTTCACAGCCGTAAAGCAGAACATTGTCAGGATATCTTAGATAAAGTAACAGGATTAGGAGTGGAAGCATATGTTGTACAGGCTGAACTTTCTAATTTGGATGAAGTGGAAAAGATGCTTCAATATATTGATGAAAAAGGAACGCAGGTGGATATTGTGTTAAACAATGCGGGTGTTCAGATTGCGTATCGTAATGAATATCTAAAGACCCCAATGGAAGATTATGACATGAGTTTTAGAATTAACACCATGGCACCGATGATGATATGTTATCATTTTCTTCCTAAAATGGCAGAGAGAGGTTTTGGCAGAATTTTAAATACGACCAGCGGAATAACCTTAGACCCTCAACAGGCAGGATATTCGGCAAGTAAAGCGGCTCTTGATAAAGTAACCATTGACTTGGGATCTAAGTTTGAGGGAACGGATGTAATGATTAACCTTACAGATCCGGGATGGTGCAGAACTGATTTGGGAGGTCAACATGCACCGAACGCACCCGAAAGTGCAATTCCGGGAGTATGCGTGGGAGCATTTGTGGATGACAAAAAATCAGGAAGATATTTGAATGCTCCTTATTTCTATGGACTTACTTTAGAAGAAGCAGTAAAAAAAGCAGAAACAGAAATGGATAGTCCTTATCCAAAGAATTAATAAAAATAACGGCGGTACACTTTATAGTGCACCGCCATATTTTTTATGGATTATTATTGAACATCCTTTTTTGTGAAATGCATATATCCGATTACAATACCTAAAGCCACAATTAATAATCCGATTACTGCTACGATTGGCCAAATAGAACCATCGTTATTATTATTTGTAATAATAGCTGCAGCCGGTTTGTTATCTGCCGGTTTTTCTACTTCTGAGGAAGCTGTGTCCTTATCATCTGCAGAAGCTGAATCATCAATGCCTGAATCTGTATCGTTGTCTGAATCAGTAGGTTCATCTGCTTCAATATCCTCGGAAGGAGTCTCGGAAGGAGTAATATCTTCGTCAAGTAAGTCTTCCCAAATATCCTCAAGTTCTTCTGAACTGTCCGGTATGATAACCATTGGAGGAATATCAATGGAGGTACCGCCTGTAATAGGAGTATCAATTACTGTGCCTTTTTCTTCCTCTACTATAGGACTTTCTGCGCTAGGAACAGAAGGCTCGCTAGGTGTTGCAGGAGCGGAAGGTGTCGCTGGCGTAGAAGGCGTTGTAGGTGTAGAAGGTGTTGTACTACCGCCTGAAGGTGTTCCCGGATTTGGAGTAACCGGTTTATCTTCTACGTTTGCTAAAACAAAAGTACTGAAGCTTGCTGTAGTAGCAACGATTTCATTTCCATCCATAGTAAAGTCGAGTTTTTCAACAGAACCATTGTCTGAGTAATGAAGAAGAACCATATCCTTACTTGTATCAAGGGTTGCAGGAATTGTAAAACGTAATTTTACAGGAACCTGTAACTGTACATTTGTTCCGCCTGCATTGTAGAGTTTTAAGTCTACTGCTGCGGCATTCGTTAATTGCTTATTACTCATATTACTTGGAAGAGTAGTAGGTACTGTAGCAACATTTGCTTCAATTGTACCACCTTCAGGGACAGAGATTAGTGCGTTTACAATTTCTGCTATATCAAGTGTAGCAGCCTGTTTTACTACGTTAACAACTGTTCCTAATGAAGTTTTCAAGGTTTCTTCAATTTCTTCCAGCTTTTCCATGTTTTCAGGTGTTGATAAAATCTCTGTGGAAAGCTCGATAATTTCTTCTAAAGCTTCAGCTGCATCTTCAATGGAATCGATGTCTTCCAAAGAATCGGTAACATTAGTCAAAATGTTTTCAAATTTACCTACAATGTTAAGGTTCTTGCAAGCAGAAATATTCATTGTAGAATTTGTTCCGATTAAAATATCACCAACATACCAGCCAATAAATTCGTTGCAAGCATCACCGGTTGCTGTAATGGTAGTTGTATTTTTATGAGCAGTACCTGTTACTGTGCCTTCTCCATCAGCAGTTACATTAATAGAGATAGGAGCAAACTTAATATCGGATAAGGTACAAAGCTCTGTCCACCAATAAGAGGTTGAAGCCTGCCCTACACCATAAGTTAACTGGTCACACTCTGAGATATACGCTAAAACATCTGCGTATGTTACATTTCCGCTATTATTTTCTGCAATAGTGAGAGCTTCACCATTTGCCGTCATGGTTACGCCATCTTTTGTGATAGTAAGGGCAAATGTAATATTTTCGCCCGGAGTGCTTCCTGCAGCAATATTATCGCCGCCAAGGTTAGGATTGTTAATATCAAACCATGCTCCTGCGCCGTCATTATAACAGATAAACGGAGTACTCTGGAAAGAAATACGACCACCTGTAGTGCTGTTATAGAAGCTAAAGAGTCCATCCCAGCCACCGCGTTCCGCTACTTCTTTAAAGTTGATGGTGTATTCTACATAAAGTCCGTCAACAATCTGACCAAAGTAAGGGTTATCCGTCACTGTCAAGGCATTGTTTGTATTTAAGTCTACGGAAGCTTTTTCATTAGTTACGGTTGCAGGAAGTTTAGTGGTAATTAATACATCCTTCAAAGTACATACTTCTGTATTCCAAAGAGCAGTCTGTGCGAGACCTACACCCCATGAGAACTGGTCACAGGATGCTACTGTGGATAATAATCCTTCGTAGGTTGCGCCGGAACCATTTTCGTTAATCGGAATTTCAAATCCGTCAATGTACATCTTAACAGAATCTTTTGTAACAATAATGTCAACATCATAATCAACGCCCGGTATTAAACCGTAATCAACGATGTCTGACGTTGTACCCGGAGCATTGATATCAATCCAGTTGCCTGCCCAGTCATTGTAGCAGATATAAGGAGCGGTCTGGAATGAAACACGTCCGGTAGAGGTTGAGTTATAGAAACTGAAAATTCCGTCCCAACCGTTCATAGCTGCGTTCTGTGCAAAGTTAATTGTGTATGAAACATATAATGTGTCAAATGTTGCATCTTTAAATGGGTTATCCATAATTGTGATGCTGGAAGCTGATAAATTAATGGTATCCTTAGTAATTTCCGGATTTACAGCAGGTGTATCTTCACCTTCATCATCATCACCCTCGTTATCATTTGAAACATATACATATGGTTCTGTGCTAAATGAAATATCTTTTAAGGTACAAATTTCTGTATTCCAGAATGCTGTCACTGCCTGACCAACGCCCCAAGAGAGGTCGTCACATTCTGTAATGAACTTAACAATATCAGCACTGGTAGCCCCTGAACCTGCAGATGCTAAGGCTAGTTTTTCTCCATCAACAACTACCGTAATGCCTTTAGAATCTATGGCAATAACGACTTCGTGGTCAGTGCCTGCTGTCATTGAAGGAGCTGTATTATCACCACCTGCACCCGGCTGGTTAATGTCAGCCCATGCATAATCGGTTCCGGTTAACTGGTTGTTATAACAGATGTATGGAGCGGTCTGGATAGAAACGCGACCTTTTGTGGTACTGTTATAGAAACTGAAAATACCGTCCCAACCATTTTTAGCGGTGCCTTCTGCCATGTTAATTGTATATTTTAATGTTACGTTTTCAATATCTTTTCCGTAGAAAGGATTATCCTCATAAGAGATACTGTTACTTGCAGTTAATTCTACGGATTCTTTTGAATAATTTACATCATCAAGTGTACTGAAAGAAATATCAGTTAAGGTACAAAGCTCGGTACTCCAGAAAGCTGTTTCTGCCTGGCCAACACCCCAAGACAACTTATCACATTTGGTAATGAAGTCAATGATGTCGGAAGCAGTAGCACCTGAGCCTGCCTGTGCAATGTTAATGCTTGTGCCGTCCACAGACATAACAATTCCGGATTCACTTAAAGAAATCACTACATCATGTTCTGTACCCGGAGTCATGCTCGGTGCTAAGTCATCACCACCTGCGCCCGGTTGGTTAACATCAGCCCATGCATAAGCGTCTCCTGCTAACTGATTGTTATAGCAAAGGTAAGGAGCGGTCTGGATAGAAACACGTCCGTTTGTTGCACTGTTATAAAAACTGAAAATACCATCCCAGCCATTTTTTGCGGCAGCTTCTGCCATGTTGATTGTGTATTTAAGTGTTAAGTTTTCAATGTTCTTGCCATAGAGTGGATTATCTTCATAGGTAATGCTGTTAGCAGCAGTTAATTCCACTTTATCTTTTGTATAATTTACAGTATCTAATTCGATAATCGCCGGATTAACGGAACATACCACATTACTTAAGTTAACATTTGCTTCATCATAGCCTGCTGCATTCCAGAAAGAACCATATCCGAAATACAGAGTATCAGCTGTTTCTTGAAGCCATGTTAATACGTTTTCGTATCCTGCAAAACCTGCCATAACGCTACCGTTTTCAGTAGAGCAGATTTCTTCAGTATAAGCAACCACATCATTTACAGTTACGCTAAAGCCTGTAGGTGTAATGCTGATTGCAACATGTGCTGCATCACCCATGTAATCGTTTACTAATCCGAAATCTTTTGAGTTAGCGTCAAAGAAGCCACCTAAAGCGTTATATCCTAAGTAGGAGCCCGGGGTATAGAAGAGACGTCCGTCTGTTCCCTGATTTCCCATAAAGGAGAAAATAGTTCCTAAATGATGGATATCACCTGTTTTTGTCATATCAAACTCAATGGTAACACCACCTGATAAATCAAGTCCTTGTGTGGTTCCTTTGTAAAATGGATTTGCTACTGATAAGCTGGCATCAATGTGTTTAGATAGATCCTGTGCATTATCAGTATAGTAGCTGCCTACTACAACAGATTGACTCTTATCAACTGCTGCGAGGACTGTTACAGTATAGGTCTGTTCAAAGTAGTAATCACCTTTGGAGATTCTCTTTGTTAAAGTTACCGCTGTATCTGTTGCAGGAGTTGTTACCTTGCCATCGTTTCCAAGAACTGCGGTGTTACTTGACGTCCAAGTAATGGATGTACCATTTAAACCTGTTGTAGGTAATGTTAAATCTGTTAATGTTTTTGTCGGAATAATAATGCTGTTATCAGCAGCTGTCTGAGCTACTGCTACATCATCTGTGGGCTGTCCTGAGCCCCAGATACTTACACCTGACTGGCTTGTAGCAGTAAAGCACATAACTGTGATATTACTTCCGTCAACAACCTGTTCTGTAAACACACCCTTATAGGTTTCGTTTCCGACTACCAGTGTTACATAAGGAGTTCCTGCGGTTGCGCTCCATGTACCGGTATAAGCACCGCTTATTGTTCCGTCAGCATTTAATGTAATGGTTTCTGCTTCATTGTATGCTAAGTTAGCAAAATCCATTGCATAGGTATGGAGAATCATTTCATAATTTCCAACCACATCATCTGTTGCATAGCCTGTTGCTGAAATGGTTTCACCTGAATATTCATAAGGAGCAGCAACTAACCAGCCGTCTGCATTAGTAAATAACTGATGCACACGGACTTCATGTGCTGCAGTTCCGTCATTAAATTTAGTATGGTAAATGACATAAGCTTTTCCGTCTGAATCAACGAATGCTGAGTTATGACCCTGAGCAATTTCTGCTTTTGCCATAGTATCCCATTTATAGTTACCCATGAGCTTCATACCCATGTTGTTTATGCCGTTATAGTTATGCAAATATTGAGAGAAAATAGCGTTTGTACCATTTCCGTCAACATATGGACCGTCAGGATTCTCTGAACGGAAAATTCTCATAACATATCCGCCTTCAGGAGAGTAGAATCCGTAAGACATAAATAAATAGTAGTAATTTCCGATTTTTTCAATGTAAGGACCTTCGCCGGATACATAGTAACCGCCGGCAATCTTTTTACCGAAGTATTCATCGGAAGTAACTGATTTGCCCAATGTATCAAAATCGCTTGCATAGGTAACGGTATAATCTCTTAAACCTGTGTTTTCATCCAGTTCAAGCATATAGATACCGCCTGACCAGGAACCATAGATAAGCCAAAGCTTTCCTGCATCATCGTACATAACAGCAGGGTCGATAGCGTGTGGCCAGTATTCGCCCCATGATCTGTCTGCAATTTTCTGATATTTAGCAGGTAATTCATCCTGTTCGCCAATAACCAATTCTAAGTCTGTATTTTTAAAGGACTTAGAAGAATCCACTGTACTAAAACCTGAAAATACAACCGGGCCTTGATATACATAAGGTCCTGTAATAGCATCAGCGGTTAAAAGAACAACGGATGAGTTCCAGTCTGCACCATTTAAACTCATGTACATGCAGTACTTATTCATTGTGGGGTTATAAATGATGTCCGGTGCCCACATATTGCCCTGTACTGTATTGTTACCAATCCAGGCAGCAGCATCGTAGCTTCCAAGTGAAACCTGTGCTTCTTGTCCGTCAGCACCGATAATGGTAACTAAAGAATCTGCCATTGCATTTGTGGAAAATGCATTCGCATAAGAAACAACGTTTCCGTTTACATCACCAAATAATGTGCTGTTTACATCTTCTGTTGTTACAAATGTCCAGTTTTGTAAATCGGTTGTTTTTGAAACCCCCATGTGAGAACCGAAAATATAGTAACTTCCATCATTTGCTTTAATGATGGATGGATCGTGAACAGAAGTACGTGTTACACTTGAGCTTCCGTTTAATCGGTTCACATCATCTTGAGTCAGGCCGATTGTGCCTAATGACTCGGCTTTTGCTGTCAGTGCATTACCGCCTGCAAGTGAACTTACAGTAAGTACCATTGCGCAAAGAACAGCAAGTCTCTTTTTCATCTTCCCTTTCATAATACCTCCCATTTTGTAGCAATATTGCTATAAAAATTAAACTTTTCACAATCCTACCATAGCACACTATTTTTGGCTTGTCATCGTTTATTTAACTTTTCAGTAAAACACTTCAAAAAGCACTTAATCAAATTGTGCAAAATCAACAAGCACATTTGTTTGTTTGAGTGATTACTTAAATAAAATGGTATTTTTGTTTCATTTTTGAGTAAAAAAGTAGCTTGGACCACTTGTTTTTTTACGGATATCTTATATGATAGTTATATAAATAGAATTCCTCTAATCATTTAGGAGGAAAACATATGAAAAAAACATTACAGGAACTTACCATTAAAAATAGCTTCATGTTTGCAGCAGTTATGTGTCAAGGTGACAACTGCAAACGATTTTTGGAGATGGTGCTTGGTATCGAAATAGCCAGAGTCGAAGTAGATAAAGAAAAGAGCATGGTTTATAATCCACGATATAAAGGTGTGCGGCTTGATGTTTATGCCAAAGACAAGGATAATACCCGTTATAATGTGGAAATGCAGGCACAGTCGCAAGAATATTTAGGGAAAAGGGCTAGGTACTACCATAGTCAGATTGATATGGATATGTTAACTGCCGGATATGAGTATTCGGAGCTTCCAAAGGGGTTTGTCATCTTTGTATGTGACTTTGACCCTTATGGAGAAAGAAAGTATCTCTATGAATTTGAGAGTCGTTGTGTCCAGGATTTGTCCATGAATATGAGAGATGGTAGAAAAACCTATTTCTTAAGTACCAAAGGAGAGAATGCGAATGAAGCGCCAAAAGAACTGGTAAAGTTTCTGGAATTCGTAGGTTCAGAACTTGATGAAAGTATGACGGATTTTGAAGATGATTATGTGAAGAGACTTCAAATCTCCATAAAAGACATTAAGTTAAGCAGGGAAATGGAGGTTCGGTATATGACCTTAGAAGAGATGTTGAAGGATGAGTATAAGTCCGGAAAAGCGGAAGGAAAAGCGGAAGGAAAAGCGGAAGCTATTTTGCTATTTCTTAAACGAATGGGTGAGGTACCGACAGAGCTTTCTGCTCAGATACTTTCTGAAAAGAAGATGGAAGTATTGAATCATTGGCTGGAACTTGTTGCACAAGTAAACTCTGTTGAGCAGTTTCAGGAAGAAATGTAGAGTATATTTGATGTAACAACCTATCTGTGCGCCGGGAGTTAAGTACATTGCCTAAAGCGCTTATCTAAACAATCAAATAATGAGTACTGCTTATTCACAGTACTCATTTGTCACTATTATCATGCCTATTCAGGCAATTATTCATTTTTTAGAGGAATTCTATTTGTATTCTATTGTCAAAGATAACAAAGAAAAAACACCAACCCCGTGGCTCATACGTCCACAAAATCGGTGCCTTCAAGTGCGCCTCCAGGGGTTCGAACCCTGGACACCCTGATTAAGAGTCAGGTGCTCTACCAACTGAGCTAGAGGCGCGTCCATCTTATTCTGTCCGTTTTCAACCATTCCATGCAAGGGCTCGGTTTACAACGCAAGTGTTATTATAGTATAATGTTTTTTGGTTTGCAAGCATTTTTTTAAAAAAGTGTAAAATTTGTTAAAATCCGTGAAAGAGAGCAAAAATTATGTATAAAATATTCGATACACACGCTCATTATGATGATGAGCAGTTCGATATAGACAGGGATGAATTGCTAAATAGCATGGTTGCAGCAGGAATTGAACATGTGGTTAATATGGGAGCGAGTATGGATGGTTGCCGTGATACGTTAGAGTTAATAAAGCAGTATCCTTTTATGTATGGAGCAATCGGTATCCATCCTGATGAGGTCGGGGAGCTTACGGATGAGGATTATAAGTGGTTAGAATCAAATTGCACTGCAGAAAAAATTGTAGCCATTGGTGAGATTGGACTTGATTATTATTGGGATACGGTTGATCATGCGACGCAAAAGGAATGGTTTGTGCGTCAGATGAATCTTGCCAGAGAAAAAAAGCTGCCGATTGTGGTGCATTCCCGTGACGCAGCAGCGGATACTTATGATATAATGAAGGCAGAGCATGCCGGTGACATCGGCGGCGTGGTTCATTGCTATTCATATACAAAAGAAATGGCAAGGCAGTTTATGGAAATGGATTTCTATTTTGGCTTTGGCGGGGTATTAACTTTTTCCAATGCAAAAAAAGCAAAGGAAGCGGCAGAGTATATTCCCATGAACCGGATTGTTATTGAAACAGATGCACCATATCTTTCACCGGTTCCAAATCGGGGAAAGCGCAATTCGTCCTTAAATCTTCCTTATGTGATTAAGACTTTGGCGGAAATTAAAGGATTAAGCGAAGAAGAAATATGTAATCAGACTTATGAAAATGCATTAAGACTATATCGTATTCAGAAATAAAAGTAGAATAAGTACCAGCTTTGAAAGGATAAAAAATGGCAACCTTAGGAAACCCAACACATACTATAGAAGTATTAAAGAAATATGGTTTTTCTTTTCAGAAAAAGTTCGGACAGAATTTTTTAATTGATTCAAATATTTTGGAGAATATTGTAAAGGCAGCAGATGTAACCAAAGATGACTGCGTCTTGGAAATTGGTCCGGGCATCGGAACCATGACACAGTATCTTGCAGAAAGTGCAAGGCAGGTTATTGCTGTTGAAATTGACAATGCCTTAATTCCTATTTTGCAGGATACCTTATCTGAATATGATAATGTGACCATTATTCATCAGGATATTTTAAAAGTGGATATTAATAAGCTTGTACAGGAAAAAAATAACGGAAAACCCATCAAGGTTGTGGCAAATCTTCCTTATTATATTACAACGCCCATTATTATGGGGTTGTTTGAAAGCAGGGTTCCCTTAGAATCTATCACGATTATGGTACAAAAAGAAGTTGCAGACCGAATGCAGGTGGGACCGGGAACGAAAGACTATGGTGCTTTGTCCCTGGCGGTTCAATATTATGCTAATCCGGAAATCATGATGTATGTACCTCCTACCTGTTTTATGCCAAAACCCAATGTAGGAAGTGCGGTTATTAAGCTTGTAAGATACGAAAACCCTCCTGTTGAAGTAAGGGATGAACATTTCATGTTTCAGGTAATCCGTGCGGCATTTAACCAAAGGAGAAAAACCCTTGTAAACAGTTTGGGAAATGCTGGTCTTAATAATGTGACTAAGGAGACAGTTTCTAAGGTTTTGGAGCAGATGAATCTAAGTCAGACCATCCGTGGTGAAGCGTTAACATTGGAACAATTTGCACAGCTTACAAACCTACTTATTTTTTGACATCAGCATGTTCATATGGTACACTGAGTAGGAATAAAACACTATATATTGGATAATTTTTGATTTTTACACGTATATGAGGTGCAACCTTGGACAAGTATGAATATAGACTACGGGCAGAGGAAATAGATACTCTGATTAACAATAAACAATACGAAGAAGCAATGGGCATTGCTGATATTATTGACTGGACCCGCGTAAAGAGTGTTCAGATGCTTACCAAAATCAGCGATTTATATAAGGTAAACAGACGTTATGATGTCAGCAGGGATATATTAATGTTAGCATATGAGCGTTGTCCTAACAGCAGATCCATTCTTTATTCTTTGTGCGAACTCTCCATAAAGCTTGAAGATATTGTGGAGGCAGTTACATATTATCAGGAATTCGTTCGTCAGGCACCCCGCGATGCTGACAAATATGTACTTCAGTACAGATTGTATGAAGCCCAGGATATTAGTCTTGAGGAAAGAATCGAAGTACTAGAAGAGCTAAAGGAGCATGAGCGGAGAGAAAGATGGTGCTATGAGTTAGCATATTTATATCACAGATTAGGTCTTGCAACCAAATGTGTTGAAGAATGTGATGAGATAGCTTTATGGTTTGGAACAGGAAAATTTGTTAATAAAGCACTTGAACTTAAGATGTTACATGAACCCTTAACAAAAGCGCAGGAAGATATGTATAAAAACCGTAACAAAACTTCCGGGAACGTTATCAGTGGGGATACCAGAGAGTTTAATGTACGGGATGTTAATTTTGCGGTAAAAACATTTGATGCAGGGAATCAGTTTAATACCATTAATCTTCAAAAAGAACTTGCAGAAAGTATGAAGGATTTGCTTAGTGAAGAAGACATGTTGGGGATGCCTACCGTGTTTGAGACTATGGAAGATGAAGAGGATGTTTTGGAACAAGAAGAACCGATAAGAGAAGCCACCGAAGAGTTGCAAAAGAGTGCCATTAGAGAAACGGTAGGTGGGGAAACGGAAGAATTAATCAGTGCAGTAATAGCAGAATTTGACGAAGATATAGTAAAACAGGGAACTCCTGTACCGGCAGCAAGACCGGATGGAAATATGCAGGAAATCTTTTTTTCAGATAGTAACAATGAGTTGTTTAACGAAGTGCATTCAGAGGAGAACCGGGAAGATATGATACGGGAAGAAGTGGAAGTAGGTACAGTAAGTGAACCGTTTTTTGAAACTGAAGATGTTCCAAAGAAGTATGCCGATATGCTGTCTCAGGAATACGACGGGCAGATTAGTCTTGTTGTGCCTCAGGATGATCGTATTGAAAAGCAGATTACCGGTCAGCTAAACATTGAGGAAGTGTTGGCAGAGTGGGAACGTGTTAAACGTGAGCATGAGGAAAAGAGAGCAACCGGGGTAAAAGAATTCTTTAGAAAACAGTCCGGTACTGTTTTGTCTCAGTTTAATACAGCAAGTACAGGAGATGAGCTTGCGGAGATGGAAGCAGTAGCAGATGCCGAGCTTGCAAAAGACAACATGACAGAACGGGAAACAGTTTTTGAAGAGCAGACCCTGTTAAGAGATATGGGTCCTGAAGAGTTGGCACAGATTTCTATTTTAAGCGGATTGCAGGAGGCTGACGAAGAATCAGAAGCAGAAGATTCATTTGAGGAACTTACTGAGGTTGAAGCGGAAGAAGCAGTGGAAGCCGTAGAGGAATATGAAGCAGAGACTGAAGAAGTAGCAGAAGCCGTAGAGGAATATGAAGCGGAAGCTGAGGAAGTAGTGGAAGCCGTAGAGGAATATGAGGCAGAGACCGAAGAAGTGGCAGAAGCCGTAGAGGAATATGAGGCGGAAGCTGAGGAAGTAGCAGAAGTCCCAGAAGAGTATGAGGCAGAAGCTACAGAAGAATTTGTGGAAGAAGCAGAGGAAGCATACGGAGAAGAGGAAGAAGTGTACGAAGAACAGTATACGAAAGAAAAGAAGAATAAGTACTATGAACAGCTTTCTAATACAAGAAAACTGACACCGGAAGAACGTGAGCTTTTTGGTTCTATTGCTGAGCTTGATTCCATGAATAAGCAGATTGCAAGAGCAGTGGATGATATTTCACTTGCTTCCTTTACAGGAAATGTTATTTTAACAGGTGAACCCGGTTCGGGAACCATGTCCCTTGCGAAAAATCTGATTAAGAGTGTACAGCTTACGGATTCTAATTTCTCGGGAAAAGTAGCAAGAATTTCAGGGGAAGCGCTAAATAAGAAAGACATCGGTATGACATTTAGCCGTTTGCAGAATGGTGCCATTATCGTTGAGAAGGCCGGTGGACTTGTAGAAGATACCCTTAAGCAGATGAATAAGTATCTTGATAATGAAAACAATGGAATAATTGTTGTTTTAGAAGATACTAAAAAAGCAATGCGCAGAATGTTAAAGAGATACAGCCGTATTGAAGAACATTTTACAACCAAGATTGACATAGAAGAAATAGATATTAAGTCCCTTGTAAAATATGGACAGAAGTATGCATATGAATTGGAATATTCTATTGATGAAATGGGAGTACTTGCCCTTTATACCAGAATTTCCAATATGCAGACTGGGGCTCATAATGTAACGCTTCAGGAAGTCCGCGATATTATTGATGAGGCAATCTGGAGTGTAGGACGTAAAACACCAAAGCATTTCTTCGATATTATTTTCGGTAAGAGATACGATGGCGAAGATATGATTGTTCTGAGAGAAAAAGACTTTATTTGCTAATTGATATCCGAGAGGGGGTATTGGCATGGTATTTATATCAGAAGATGATCAGTATTTATTCGGTCAGGGTACTCATTATGAGATTTATAAGAAATTAGGAGCCCATGTAACGACACAAGGAGATAAGAGTGGCGTATATTTTGCCGTCTGGGCACCAAATGCAAAAAAGGTGTCTGTTGTGGGTGATTTTAACGGATGGAATGAAGAAGCCAATCCGTTAACAAAGTTAGGCGACGGAGGAATTTATGCAGGCTTTGTGGAAGACGTGTCTGTTGGCTCCTTATATAAGTATGTTATTTTTACCCAATCGGGGGACATACTTTACAAAGCAGACCCTTATGCCAATATGGCTCAGTTCAGACCGGAAACAGCATCTGTGGTAACCGATATTTCAGGTTACTTATGGTCTGATGAAGAATGGATGGAAGAACGCAAGAAGACTGATATATACAAATCTCCCCTTGCCATTTATGAATGCCATATCGGTTCGTGGATGAAACATCCGGACGGAACGGTGGATGGTTTTTATAATTATCGGGAATTTGCAGACAGAATCGTAGGCTATTTAAAAGAGATGCAGTATACTCATGTAGAATTGTTAGGTATTGCGGAGCATCCTTTTGATGGTTCCTGGGGATATCAGGTAACAGGCTATTATGCCCCTACCAGCCGATACGGAACACCTGAAGATTTCATGTATTTAATTAATACACTTCATAAAAATAAAATTGGTGTTATTTTGGACTGGGTGCCTGCCCATTTTCCCCGTGATGCCCATGGTCTTGCAGAGTTTGACGGAACATGCCTATATGAGCATCCGGACAAAAGACTGGGAGAGCATCCTGATTGGGGAACCAAAATATTTAATTATAGTAAAAATGAAGTCAAAAACTTCTTAATAGCCAATGCATTATATTGGTTAAAGGAATACCATATTGATGGTTTGCGGGTGGATGCAGTTGCTTCCATGTTATACCTAAATTACGGAAAACAGGATGGACAATGGGTGCCAAATAAATATGGCGGTTACGAGAATTTAGATGCCATCGAATTTTTAAAACACTTAAATTCCATCATAGAAAAACAAGGTAGTGGTGCAATGGTTATTGCAGAAGAATCTACGGCATGGCCTAATGTGACAAAATCTGTGGAGGAAGGCGGCCTTGGATTTACCTTTAAGTGGAACATGGGGTGGATGCATGATTTCTGTGAGTACATGAAGTTAGACCCCTTGTTTAGAAAAAATAACCACTACAAGATGACTTTTGCCATGAGCTATAACAATGCAGAAGATTATGTTTTACCGTTATCCCATGACGAAGTAGTACATTTAAAGTGCTCTATGGTACAAAAAATGCCGGGGTACACGATTGATAAATATGCTAACTTAAGAGCAGGCTATACTTATATGTTCTGCCATTCCGGTAAAAAACTATTGTTTATGGGACAGGATTTCGGTCAGGAACGGGAATGGAGCGAAGCCAGAGAGTTAGACTGGTATTTGTTAAATGAACCGTTAAATCGTGGCATGAAGAATTATGTGAGGGATTTATTAGCACTTTATCGCAAATATCCGGCATTATATTCTATTGATAATGACTGGCAGGGATTTGAGTGGATTAATGCAGATGATGTGGACCGCAGTATTTATAGCTTTTTAAGAAAAGATGAAAGCGGTAAAAATAAGATTTTGGTAGTGTTAAACATGACTCCGGTTTTAAGAGAGGATTATCGTGTGGGCATCTGCGAAGCCAAAAAAGTAAAACTTCTGTTAAACAGCGACAGCACAGAATATGGCGGACAGGGTCACTTAATACCAAAAGAAATCCCGGTAGAAAAGATTCCTTGTGATTTTCGTGAGTATTCCATTTCCTTCGATCTTCCTGCATACGGAGCAGCAGTTTTCCTGGTTTAGTAGCCGTGACATTTTGAAATTTGCTGTTAAAGGTTAAGAAACACTAAGAAATTACCGAAATATAGGATGAATATCAAAACAGATATTCATCCTTTTTATTATATAAACCTTGTGTGGAGAATGTGTATGAAGATCAATTTTGATGCGACAAATACCAATCAAAATACAGACAAGGTAACAATTACACAGGGCAGCATCAAAACCCAAGGAATGGGTAAGACAGATGCATATGCATTAGACATTTCTGGCACAGTTATGGATAACTCAGCTTACTCTGGTCAAGGAAAGACCGCGGAAATTATGCAGAGTGCAGAGCAGGGATACCTTGCGATGCAACAAAACTACATGACAGTTATGTCTAATTTTGCGTCCGAAGAAGATTACGCCGAGCTTGCGAAAGAAGGCTACAAGCCCGGAAGTGTAGATATTGAAACCATTGTTACCGTTGTTGATGAAATAAAGGCAAAGCTTGCAGAGGCAGGAATCGAAATCGAAGGATATAACGATGATATGTCTTATGATGAGCTTAAGGACATTACCGGAAGTGCGTCTAAAGGCATCTCTATTGCTAAGAAGCTTGAAGAAAATGACCTTCCCGTTACAAAAGAAAATGTGGAAGAAGTGGAAAAAGCATTAGAAGAAGCAAACCAGCTAACCCGGATGTCAGATTCCGCAAAAAAATATCTGGTAATGAACGATAGCGTATTAAGTATTGAGCAGGTTTATCGTGCCCGGTATTCTGCTAATTCCCAGAATTCACGACAGGCACATGGATATTATCAGGATGCAATGCCGGGATATTATTCAAAAAAGGCGGATACTTATGACTGGGAGCAGTTAAACAGCCAGTTGGAAAAGGTAATTGAAACAGCCGGCTATGATGTGAATGAAGAAACCATGAATCAGGCGAAGTGGCTTGTGGAATCAGGAATCGAATTAACACCACAGACATTCCGTAAGTTACATACAATTGAGAATATGGTATTTCCGATTTCAGAAGAAAAAGTATTAAATTCAATTGTCAATGCTTTTTTGTCAGGGAAACCTGCAAGAGAAGCAGATTTGTCAGAGAACGAATTATTGGTTGACAAGGCAAAACAGATTGTAGAAGATATCCAAAACATTTCAGATGATGCAATCCGTGTGGTAGTGGATAAAGAACAGCCCGTTACCATCCGTCATCTTATGAATGCCATGAAGCAGATATCAAGCCCTATGGGTCATATGACAGAGGAAAAAGAGCTTTCTCTTTTAACGGCGAAAAGGCAGTTAGAAGAAGTCAGACTTCATATGACTGTGACAGCAAATCTTAGGTTGCTTAAGAGCGATTATCAGATTGATACCACACAGTTAAGTGAACTGGTGGATGAACTGAAAGCCCGGGAAGAAAAGACAAAACAGATTCTTTTTGATACAAAGGAACCGGAACTTTTAGCAGGGCGTTCCATGATTTATGAAACAACAAGAAGTACTATTTTAGAGATTCCTTCTAAACCGGCAGCAGTATTAGGCAAGCTAATTTGGGAGGATGCGCCTCTAACCATCCGTTCTATTAAAGAGCAGGGTGATGCCCTTATTAAACAGTATGAACAGGCAGAAAAGAGTTATGAGACGTTAATGACGGCTCCAAGAAAAGACTTGGGTGATTCTATAAAAACCGCTTTTCGTAATGTTGATGATATTCTTACGGATATGGGATATGAATTAACCAAAGCGAACAGGAAAGCAGTGAGAATCCTTGGCTATAACAACATGGAAATTAACGATGAAAACATGGTTAAGGTAAAAGACGCTGCATTAACTGTTGACCGTGTTGTAGAAAAGCTTACTCCCGGTGCTACACTCCGCTTAATCCGTGATGGCTTAAATCCATTAGAGATGTCAGTGGAAGAATTGGACCGTTATCTGACAGAGCATGAAACTGCGGATGAGAAAGCAGAGAAATACAGTGAATTTTTATATAGACTTGAAAAGAGTCATGAGATTACGCAGGAAGAAAGAGATGCATATGTGGGTATTTACCGTTTGATGCGTCAGATTGAGAAATCAGATGGTTCCGTCATCGGTAATTTAGTAAGACAAGGGGCAGACCTTTCCTTTAGAAATCTTCTTACGGCACTCAGAACCAGACAAAAGGGTGGTGTGGATTATCAGATTGATAATACGCAGGGAGCAGGTACGCTAACCGGTGGTATTACTAATTCTATCTCCGCCCAGATTGAAAAATACTATACAAGACTTTCACAGAATATCTTGGATCATCTGAATCCACAGGAAACGGAATTGTTAAAGGATTCTTCTTTATCCATAGAAAAAGCTGATGAGTTATTACGTGACTCTTTTAAGCAGGATGAAGTAAATGATGAATTACAAAAAGAGCAGGTACAGGAATTAAGAACTTTAAATAAGGTTTCCGAAGAGACCGTAAAAACTCTGATGTCCTATGATGTGGAAATGACAGCAGATTCTCTTTTGTCAGCAGAGCAATTGTTTGCGAATAAGGATAAAGCATTCGAAAAGCTGTTTGGCTTTGAAGAACAAGAAAAGGACGAGCTATCAAAAGCCGCAGAACAGTTAAAAGAAGGTCTCACAGACGAAGAAACTGCCCTTAAGGCTTATGATGAGTTTGTGAATTCGGCAGAGGAAGTACTTGCAAAAGCAGAAGAAAGCATTGACAACAGACTTGATTTAAAAGCTGTTCGAAATGTCAGAAAAATACTCACAATTGCATCAAAACTTGCAAAAAGTGAGAATTATGTGGTTCCTTTAGAAGCGAATGGAGAGGTTATTTCAGTAAACTTGCAGATTTTGCGCGGTACGGGTGAAAATGGAAAGGTTCAGGTTACGTTCTCAAGTAAGGCTTTCGGTGATGTTTATGCCCGGTTTGAAGTAAAATCTAAGGCTCATGATGAAGGAAATGAAACTTTAACAGGAATGATAGCATGTTCTGATAAAGAAGGACTCAATTTCTTAAAGCAATCTGCCGATAATATGAAGGTACAGCTTAATAAGTTAGGAATTGAAAGCGGAGAATTTTATTTTTCAACAGGAGCGGAATTAAAACTTCAAAAATATGTAGCAGATGCAGCCCAAGAATTTGCATCCCATAAAGATAGAGTCAGTAACCATACCTTATATCAGGTTGCAAAGGCCTTTCTTACTTGTATGGAATAGGAGGTAATATATGAGAATTAACTATAATATGAGCGCTATGATAGCAAAAGCGGCTTTAGACAGAAACAGTAATGCTTTAGCAGGCGCAACCAAGAAGTTATCAACAGGATATAAGATTAACTCAGCTAAGGATGATGCGGCAGGATACGCTATTTCCAGAAAGATTAACGCCCAAATCAGAGGTTTGGAAAGTGCTGCACAGACTGCCAACGATGGTGTTTCCATTGTAGAAATTGCAGACGGAGCATTGTCAGAAGTGCATGAAATGCTTCAGAGATTAAATGAACTTGCAGTAAAGGGTGCAACAGGATCTTTAACGGATTCTGACAGAAGTGCACTTCAGGCAGAAATGGAACAGTTAACAGATGAAATCGACCGTATCGGTGGACAGACAGAGTACAACGGCCAGCCACTTTTTGACGGAACATATGACTTAAGAGGATACACAGATACATACGGTGTTACTGTAACCGATTATTCCGACGCTGTGCCTGCAGGAACTTATACCATTACCATTAGCGGAATTGGCTCGGGAAGCCCTACGGCTACCTTAGATGCAGTGGACGCTACTGCAGGTTCCGGCGACTTTATCAATAATGCTAAGTTAAGTGTGGAAGGTAATGAAGTTACCATTACAGATTCCCGCGGTAAAGATATCGTGGTGGAATATGATGAAAGTAAGCTTAACGGACAAACATCCGTAACCGTTGATTTAGACATTACAGGAATTGGTGATTTGAATGTACAGATTGGTGCCAATGAAGGTCAGTCACTTGGCATGAGAATTCCTACGGTTACCTTAAAGTCTCTTGGTGTTGACGGTATGGATTTTACAACTATGGATGGATGTAAATCAGCCATGGATGCCATTCAGGAAGGAATTGATAACATTTCCAAAATCCGTTCCAGACTGGGTGCTTACCAGAACCGTTTGGAAAGTACAGTGTCAACCATTGATGTAAGTACTGAAAATATGACCAGTGCATATTCAAGAATTGTTGACGTTAATATGGCAAGCGAAATGACAAAATACTATAATTACCAGGTTCTTGTACAGGCGGGTACTTCCGTACTTGCACAGGCAAACTCACAGCCTGAACAGGTGCTTCAGTTATTACAGTAATCATGTGATGTGAAAGGAGTAATTATGAATACTTCCGTAAAACAAGAATTTGTCAGAAGAATTACCCAGGCTAACCGTAGCCAGTTGACGGTTATTGTCTTTGAAATGTTAATGGAATATCTGAATGATACCAAGGAAGCCAAAGAAGCAAATGACCGTCCCGTATTTCGTGAGGGAATCCGTAAGGCAATCGGATGTGTGGATGAGCTTTTGTCCTCCTTAAATTATGATTTCGAGATTTCTCAGGGATTGTCCCAGTTATATATGTATGTGAAAAAAGAACTGATTCTTGCAGACATCAGAAACAATACAGAGAATTTTGAAGTGATTTACACCGTAATCAAAGGACTGCATGAGTCCTTTGAAAAAGTAAGCAAAGAGGATACAAGCCCACCTCTTATGCAGAATACACAGGATGTATACGCAGGGTTAACCTACGGCAGAAACGACTTAAATGAAAGCCTTAGCTATCAGCACACGGCGCGAGGATATCAGGCGTAACAAAATTATGTTTTTCTTCAGGCAGCGGACGAAGTTTCGCTGCCTGTTCTAATAAGAATTTATATCTTTTTAAAACAGAATTCACTTCATAAATGTAGCAGTCGATTAAATCAGGATCTGTAGCGTTATCAAATCCGTCATAGGCAATTTGCAACGCTCTCTTGGTCATTTCTATATCGTTCATAAGACTGTTAAGTTCAGGGTCTTCATAAGTAGTGCGGTTAAAATAAGTTTTCAAAACAGGCACAACCTTTCATTCCAACTTTTTATCAGTATAATCATTAATTGGGATTTTTATACATTTGGACTTGTTAGATATTACAGAAATTTGAGCATTCATTTTTGTTAGCTTGTGACAAAAAAGAAATATTTTTGAAAATGGGGGTAGACAAAGAAATATCTCTGCGTTATACTTCGATTCACAACTTGATTCACATTTTCATTTTCACAGGTTTCATCTCATGTTCCAATATTTCTCATATGGTTTCTTATTCATTTTTCTTGCATTCTTAGCATATCAGGATTTCCTTTATCGTAAGATTCCAAACAGACTGATGCTATATGGATTTATTATTTCACTAGTCTTAAAAATACCCGTTTGTAATGGGATTTTGGAAATAATTGCTTATCCTCTTATTCCGTTTTTTCTTCTGTTACCGGTATGGTTTTTACACGGAATAGGGGCAGCAGACATCAAACTCTTTTGCATTATTTCTTTATATCTGAATCCGGAAAAATTACTTATATGTATTTTTAACTCTTTTATTCTTGGTGCCGTATTCGGCATTCTGATTCTGATTTGTGGCCGGTTGGGCCAATCACATCACTTAATTCAAAAAATAATTATGAAAAGAAGCGTTCCCATGGCTGTGTGTATTTTTGTAGCAACTGTGTATTGTATGGCTTAGAGTACGCTTCAAAAAAGGAGGAACGTTGAAAAAACAAAATATGGTACTGTGTGCCGCAGACGAAGGGTACATCACAAAGCTTGCATCCTACTATGCCAATCTTGAAAAATTCCCCTATCTGTTATGGTATTTTGCGGATGTTTTCCGGTTACAGGAATTCATGAAGTCGCATGAGGTGGGAGTCCTTTTGTTGGATGAAGCATATAAGAATCTGATGGAAGATACTTTAAAAAAGAATGTCGAGGATATTATCTGTTTTTATCTTACTAAGGATGCAGGAAAAGAGAATCGGGAAAAAGAGGGATTATATCTTTTTCAATATCAGTCTGCCAATGTGTTATGGGAAAAAATGATTCAAAAAGAGGAAAGGATACAGATGGTTATTAAGGAACAGGATTGTACTGCAAAAAGTGAATTAATTGGTTTTTTTGCACCGGTAGGAGAAGGGGAAAAAACAGGATTGGCATTGGGATTTGCCCAATATTTAGCAAAAAGTCATAGGGTTTTATATTTGAATTTTGATGGGTGCTCCGGGATTTTTGGAGGCAAAGATGGACAGATGCGGTTATCGGATTTATTCTACTTTTTCCTTCAGTCCAGTGAGAGGATGTTAGTAAAGCTTGCTGCGGTAAAAAAAAGTATGAATGGACTCGATTTCATTCTTCCAAGCCTAACGTATCAGGATGTGTCACAGGTAACGGGTGAGCAGTGGAAGGCATTTATTGATGCCATTCTCCAAAGCGGCCAATATGAATATTTAATCTTGGATTGTTCGCCGCAGATGCAGGAGGTTTTGGATATTTTAGAGCTTTGCGGTAAGGTGATTATTCCCTATTATCGGGAAGGCGGTTGTATCAAAAAGAAGGAATATTTTGAACAGATGTTATTTTGTTCCCATAGGGAAGCGCTGTTAAGGCGAATTCAATGGATTCAATGGAAAGAAAAGATTTTGTTGCCTGCAAATGAAGAGGAACTTTTGTATGGCGAATTAGAACCCTATATTAAAGAGATACAGTGGGAGGAATAGATGAGTAGCTTTAACTTGGAGGATATAAAAAAATATCTTCGCGAAAAAGTCATGGAGCAGTTGGATATTTCAAGAAGCATGGAAGATTATGAGGTAAAGGAAGTGATTGATGACTGCATTATGGCAATGAGTAAGGAACAGTATATTAACACTTGGGAAAAGGATAGAATTGCCAAGGAAATCTTTTGTTCCATCAGGCGGCTGGATATTTTACAGGAGTTAATAGAGGATTCTGAAGTTACAGAGATCATGGTGAACGGAACGGAAGGTATTTTTGTAGAGCGTGGAGGATGTAATGAGAAAGTTAAGGTATGCTTTCAGGAGAAAGAAAAGCTTGAAGATGTAATCCAACAGATTGTGGCAAAGAGTAATCGAATCGTAAATGAGAGTAATCCCATAGTGGATGCACGCTTAGAAAATGGCAGCAGGGTCAATGTAGTACTTGCTCCGGTTGCCATTAACGGGCCCATACTTACTATAAGAAGGTTTCCCAAAAATCCCATAGATATGAAGCGGCTGATTGAAATCCATTCCATTACCAAAGAGGCATCAGAGTTTCTTAAGAAATTGGTGATTGCAGGATATAACATTTTTATCAGTGGCGGAACGGGTTCCGGAAAGACCACTTTTTTAAATGCATTATCTGATTTTGTGCCCCGAGATGAGAGAATCATAACCATAGAGGATAGCGCGGAGCTGCAGATACAGGGAATAGATAATCTGGTGCGTCTTGAAACCAGAAATGCTAATGTGGAAGGCTGTCAGGAGATTACAATCAGAGATTTGATTAAAACTTCATTACGAATGAGGCCGGACAGAATTATCGTGGGTGAGGTAAGAGGTGCTGAGGCAATTGATATGATACAGGCACTTAATACAGGGCACGACGGAAGTCTTTCGACCGGGCATGCCAACAGTGCCAAGGATATGATTTCCCGATTAGAAACCATGATATTGATGGGAATGAACCTTCCTTTAGAGGCAATCCGCAGGCAAATCAGTTCAGGAATCGATATCATCATCCATTTGGGAAGGTTGAGGGATAAAAGCCGGAAAGTATTGCAGATTGCGGAAGTCATCGGTTACGAGGATGGCGAGGTAGTATTAAATAGCTTGTTTGAGTATGGAGAGGAGGAAGGATATGGAACTCTCATTAAGTGCGGCGAGCTTACCAATACACAAAAACTCATTGCGAAAGGATTATAATGAGTATCATTTTAGTGCATGGGAATACATGCGATATCTGGGCCAAGGACTATTCATTATAGCAATTCTAAGCTACATCTTTTACAAATCATATCTGGCAGGATGCTTGTTTCTTTTTCTTTTACCGTTTTATTTCAAGTATCAAAAAAAGAATTGTATTGAGAAACGCAAAAACATACTTCGAAATCAATACAAGGAATTATTAATTGCGGTTCTTACCAATCTGCAGGCAGGTTACTCCATTGAGAATTCTTTTGCGGAAGCCTATCAGGATTTATCCCTGATTTTTCAGAAAGAGGATGATATATGCGTGGAACTTACGTTGATTATGCGGGGGTTAAAAAACAATCGGACCTTAGAGGAATTACTGGATGATTTTGCAAGGAGAAGCGGGGTGGCGGAAATTAAAGAGTTTAGCGCCATGTTTCAGATTGCAAAACGAAGTGGTGGTAATTTAGGAGACATTCTTAAAAAATGTATCGGTATGATAGCAGAAAAAATGGAAGTAAAGCAGGAAATTATCACAATCATCAGTGCAAAGAAAATGGAAAACAATATTATGTGCATAATTCCACTGGGGATTATTGTATATGTGGATATTACGTCCCCGGGATTTTTGAATGTTTTGTATCACAATCCTATGGGAGTATGCATTATGAGTATATGTCTGGGGGTTTACATGTTTGCTTTTTTTCTGGGACAAAGAATCGTAAAGATTGAGGTATAGGGAGTTATGAAAGATAAGTTAGTGTCTAAAAGAGTAAGGGATGATTTAAAGACTTTATATCCGACAGATCAGGCAGGACGACAGGTAAAAAAATATTATAGGAACAAAATGACCATTGTATTGGCGTTATTTTTGTTGGGTTTTTGTTTTATGCTTATGAGTTTTGTTAGCAGTCGTACAAGTAAAAAAACAATAGACCCTTTGGAGGAAGAGGCTGTATCAGAAAATGCCACAGAGGATAAGGAAGGATTAAAATTATTCGCTTTATGCGTTGCGGCGGGAATGGGGTATTACTTTTATGCAGATTATGACTTACATCAAAAAACCCTTAAGAAAAAAGACGATTTGGTAGAAGCTTATCCGGATTGGGTAAGTAAGCTTGCGTTGTTATTACAGGCAGGAATGCCTATGAAGGCTGCCTGGTTTAAGCTTGCAAAGGAATATGACAAAGAGGGAGATTTCAATTTGGCACAGGAAATGTTGTTGACTTGTCATGAGATGGAAGAAGGAGTCTCGGAATTACGGGCATACAGTAATTTTGGAAAGCGTTGCGGGCACAGTAGATATTTGCGTTTTAGTGCAATGATTACCCAAAATTTACGGCGGGGATCAGCGGGTATTTTGGAACGTATGGCCAAGGAGGCAAAAGAGACCTTAGAGGAAAGAAAGCATCTTGCCAAGAGAAAAGGAGAAGCAATTGCGACTAAGCTATTGATTCCTATGATGCTTATGCTTGTGATAGTCATGGTGATTATTATGGTTCCGGCATTTATAGGGATATAGCAGTGAATAAACAAAGGAGGTAATTATGAGTAAACTATTAGGAATGTTGAAGCGTTTTTTTAGAGAAGAGGATGGTATGGGTACCATTGAAATCATCTTGATTATTGTGGTTTTGATTGCACTTGTACTTATTTTTAGGGAACAGATTTTGGGGATTGTGGATGATTTGTTTTCCAAGGTGACAAGCAGTGTGGACAAGTTCTAGGTTATCGGGAGCAATCACCATTTACTGTGCAGTGATTTTCTCTGTTTTGGCGGGGATTTTCGTCACCCTGTTTCATGAGGTGAGAGGGAGTACTATACGGTTTCAGATTGAATGCGGAATGGATATGGGGTTATTTTCTGTATTTGCTGAATATAACAGGGAGCTTTTAGACAGATACGACCTGTTTTTCATTGATTCTTCTTATGGAGGGAAATCTGCAACTTATCACAATACGGAAGGGCATTTGTTAGAGTATCTTCAATATAATTTAGAGCCTGAGCGGGATATTACCATAGGAACGGTTACAGATTTATATGATATGAAGGTATTAGAAACCCACTTTACGGAGATGGCATTGGCAACAGACCATATGGGAGCCTTAGTAAGATACGAAGCAATTCAGTACATGCGAACAAAATACGGACTGGAATTGGTGGAAGATTTGCAAGGATATATGCAGGAAATAGAAGATTATGAGTTATTAAGTGTGGATACCTCTTCTAAAAGAGCAGAGACGGATGCCACCATTGCAAAAGCAAAAGAGGAGGGTGTGCAGATATCAGAGGATGAATGGGTTGAACTGGATTTTGACAATCCGGCAGATGAAATAAATGCGGACAGAAGCCGGGGGATATTAAATTTTACCTTAGAGGATGTGAATGATTTGTCACAGGCAGCAGTAGATTTGTCTACCTATTCTTCCCATAGGGAACTTAGCAGAGGAACCGGGATTACATTGCCAAAAGGAGGAACACCGGATTGGGAAGAGGAAGCGGGATTTACCGGGCAATTACTCTTTCAGGAATACTGTATGGAACGAATGGGCAATTATTTAAGTCCCATGCAAGACGGGCAATTAAAGTATCAAATTGAATACCTGATTAGCGGTAACAATTGTGATATTGAAAACTTAAAGGATGTGGCAAATAGTCTCATTTGGCTAAGAGAAGCAGCAAACGTGGTTTATCTGATGCAGGATCAAGTCAAAATGGCAGAAGTAGAGGCACTGGCATGGACATTGACGGCATTGGCCCCTTATTTGCAGCCTGCTGTTAAGGCGTCCCTTGTATTGGCTTGGGCTTATGCAGAAAGCGTAATAGATGTACGTCATCTTTTGGCAGGAGGCAAAGTGCCTTTGATGAAATCGAGTAGTGATTGGAATCTTTCTTTTAGCTCTATTTTGGATTATAAAAGCTTTTTAAGTAATGATGAAAAAGAGGGGAAGGGACTAGATTATGCAACGTATCTTCGTATATTAATGGCTTTAACCGATGAGGATGAATTGACCATGCGGGCAATCGATATTATGGAAATGGATTTAAGACTTACTCCCGGTAACGAGTATTTCCGCATGGATGGCTGTATTTTCGGCGTGACGGCTTTAGCTTATGTTGCGTCCGGATATGGATATGAATATCACATTAAGAGGACGTATTACTATTAACATTAAAAAGAGAGGAGGTATGACAGGTGGTTCTTTGCAAGATAAATCCCGTAAACCATATATGCAACCAAAAACAAACAAAAGAAAAAGACAGATCTCTCCAGGCAAATGTTGCCAATTCACAACCCAATTTATTATTGCAAGGGACCGCTTGTGATACTTCCTCTCCAAGAGCGGATGGGAAAGGGCTAAAGGGAAGTCTTACGGTGGAAGCGGCTGCGGTAGTACCGTTTTTTATACTGGTAGTGTTACAATTATTCTCTTTATTTGGAGTATTTAGTATCCAGACAAGACTTCTTAGTGCGCTTCATCAGAGCAGTAAGGAATTGGCGGTTTATGGATTTGCAGAGGAGATTTTATCGGATTATGACATAGAAGTGCCGGATGGTGTAAGGGAAATTGCATTTACCCAAGGGTATGTGCGTTTGAAAATATCTTCTTATATTGGTAAAGAACAGATTGATAATTCTGTTTTAACATGGGGGTTATGGGGGATTTCCTTAGGACAGTCGGAAATTCTTAACAATAATATGGTAGATATTGTAGCAACTTATGAGATGAATCCGGTTGTATCCGTAATCCCTTGGCATATGATGGGCATTACCAGAGCACGGGTACGAGTATGGAATGGGTATGACAATGTGGGCAATGCAGGAAGTACGGGACGTTATGTGTATATAACCGAATATGGGGAGGTTTATCACCTTAAAAAAGACTGTCCTCATTTGAATATTAAGGTAGATACTGTGAAGGGATATGAGATTGATGATTTGTATAACAACAGTGGCCAACGTTACGGAAATTGTTCTTTGTGTGCGCAAAGAGCAGTAGAACAGGATTCTAATTACTATATAACGAAAGAAGGAAACTGTTATCATGGTGAACCGGATTGTACCGGTCTTGTCCGGAGAGTGCAGATGGTTTTACTTGATGAGGTGACACTACCATGTTGTTCAAAGTGCTTTTCCCAAGAGGGCAATTGATTTTAGTGGAGGTAAGGAATGGCTTTAGGTTTTCTTCTGGTGTTTGCAATACAGGATATACGAAGCAGACAAATAAGTAAAATAGGCATTGTGTTGTTTTTGGTTATGTGTTTTTTAGGCACCATGGCAATGGGAATGGAAGCATTCGTGCATCATTTGCCGGGAGGCTTTCTTGGAGGATTATTGGTCTTATTTAGTTACATTTCCCACGGAAAAATCGGGATGGGAGACAGCCTGGTATTATTGGGGCTGGGATTTTTGTATGGATTGGAGCATTTACTGTTTCTGTTATGCGTGGGGTGTTTATGGATAGTAGTGATTGCAGTCTGTGGATTTGTAATAAAACGGGTATGTATTCGAAATCGGAGTTATCCGTTTATTCCGTACTTACTTGCAGGGGAGGTACTGTTTATTATGGGAAGGTAGAAAAAAAGGAAGGATTAAGCGGAAGTCTTACAGTAGAAGTAGCATATATTGTGCCTATATTATGCTGTATGGTGTATGCGTTACTGACGCTTTTGTTTCATCTGTATAACTCAGTAATCGTATATCAGGCCGGTTATACTGCCATGATGCGGGTGGCACAGAGCCGTTGGGAAGATGCAGAAATTCAGTACGATAAAACAGAAGAAGAATTGGAATCTGTCATAGGAAACCGCTTACTGTGTGCTGATTTAAAAAGAGGAATAGAAGTGACGTCCTCACAAATGGCGGTGGAGTATGAGCTTAATTCCTATTTACTTAAAAATCTGTGGGAAGGCACTTCCGGAGACAGAATTACATATAAGATTCAGGACCCTACCGGGTGGATTCGATATGTAAGAGCAATACTTGATTGGAAAAAGGGAATTGAGGAGGATGATGGAATTGATGAATCCTGAGTATCAAAGAGACATTGATTATACATATTTGGTAATACCATTTATTTCAACGATGGAAAGCGAACATTCTTTGCAAATGCTGTTAAGCAATCGGATTACAGGGCTATTGCCTTTAAGTAAAAAAGCAGTAAATGGTGAGGAAAAATTATATTACAATATTACATCAAGACAGTCTGTAGACAAGGTATTTGAGAATGAGGATTACGGATATCTTGATGTAAAAAAGCTTATGGTAAATATTTATTTGGTATTACAAAAAATGAAGGAGTATTTAATGAATGAAAACGGAATTGTTTTAAATCCGGAGTTTGTATTTTACCAACCGGAGGAGCAAAATTATGAATTCATATTTTTGCCTGAAACAACAAATAGTTTTCGGGAGCAGTTTCATTTTTTGACAGAGTATTTATTAGGACGGATTGATTACGAAGATGACAGGGTGGTAGAGTTTGTACAGTATCTTTATCGGGAATCTAAGAATGAGAATTTTTCCTTAAAACTGGCCTTAGACTATCTATCTAAGGAATCACCTTCTATAGAAGAGGCGGTGTCAGAGGTTAATGATGTTGTCGGTACAGGTGAGGAGCTTAAGGATATTAGGGAGGCGTGTAACAGTGATACAAAGGAAAATCACAAATGGCTCAACGCTTTAATCCCCATAAGTCTGATTGGAAGTATTCTGGTGTTTTTGTATGTGATGTTTTGTGCTGCAACGGTTAATGTATATGAATATATTCTTTTTACGTTTTTATTGTCGGTTTTTGGAATATGCTTGTGGGAAAAAAGGATGTATGCAGGAAGCATGGGCATTTTGGGTGATGATTGACACTATTTTTAATAAATGATATCTTATTTTCAAGCAGTTTTTTATGCCGGAGATTAGATATGTTACATGTATTGTCCCGCCATTTTGTAGAAAATGGCTTTCAAGAGTCCAGGTCAAGTCTTGAGTTTCTCTTGTTATTAACACAACAGCAAATTAATTGTATCAACATGATATTAATGGTTGACCATCCCGTAGAAAACGGAATTACACCGGAGTATCTTAAAGCTATTAAGGACTCTGTTCACAGACAGTTTGATGGTTTGGGTGAACTTCATATTTTAACTCTTTTATTAGGACCTATGTCAGAGGAAATGAAGGAGTTAAGCAGTACGGGATTTATGAATTGGTGCTACGATACCCAGGAAAAACGACCTGTGATATATGAACACCAAATAGCCGATTTTTATGGTGTGAAATCGATTTTAGACGGCTTTTCAATGAAGGAATCCTACTATCAGGAATTACTTCAAGGGGAAAAGGCAGCAAAGGAAGGAACCATAGCGGAAAGTAAAGGGAAAAAATCCCTTCCGATTATGGCAGGAATGTTAGTTGGAATCAATATAATCGTATTTCTTATATGTACACTTATGGGAGATGTGGTGTATAATAAGGGGGTATTGTATGGTCCTGCCATGTTTGAACAAAATGAGTGGTATCGTTTAATTACCTCTATGTTTTTACATGGTGATTTCCAACATATTTTGAATAATATGATATTACTCTATTGCATTGGAGAGTTAATTGAAAAAAGGCTTGGTCATTTGTCTTTTTTGGTATTGTATTTTATATCCGGAATCGGTGGGGGTCTGTTATCGGCTTCCATAGCGTATGCAGACGGATTACAGGTAGCCTCTTTGGGTGCCAGCGGTGCAGTATTTGGTTTGATGGGTGTGCTTTTGGCATTGGTGTTATTTAACAGAGGCAGGTTGGGAACGGTTACATTACCCAGACTGTTGTTGATGTTGGCTTTTTCAGTTTATTCAGGTTTTACAGGGGGAAATATAGATAACGTAGCTCATATAGGCGGATTGTTAGTTGGATTTTTAGTAAGTTCTCCGTATATATTCGTTATCAGAAAGGCGGAACAAAAGAGATGAGAATTCATATTTACTATGGCGGACGCGGGTTGATGGATGACCCTACATTGTATGTAATCGGTAAGATGCAGACAGTCTTGGAAGAATTGAACGTTACCGTGGAGCGTTATAATCTTTATGAGATGAAGAATAATAGTATTCTTACCTTGCCACAGAGTTTAAAACAGGCTGACGGAATTATTCTTGCCACGACTGTTGAGTGGTATGGAATCGGTGGCAGCATGAGTCAGTTTTTGGATGCATGCTGGTTATATGGTGATAAGGAAAAAATCAGTAAGATGTATATGTGTCCTATTGTCATGTCTACAACATATGGAGAAAGAGAAGGTAAGTTAAATCTTCAGACTGCATGGGAGATTTTAGGCGGATTGCCTTGTAGTGGTCTTTGCGGATACATTCCGGATGCAGCTTCTCTTGAAATGAATGATGAATATCTTACGATTATTGAAAAGAAGGCTGAAAACCTGTATCGTACCATCAATCAGAAGGTTACCAGCTTCCCTGCAAGTAATCAGGCAGTAAAGCAGAAGGTATACAGTACTAAGAATGTGAATTTTACACCGCAGGAAACAGAACAGTTATCCCAGTATGTCGCAGATGACAGCTACATGCAGACTCAGAAAGAAGATATTAAGGAGCTTGCAAGTATGTTTAAGGGCATGCTAGAGAACATGGATAATGATGATACCAGTGCTTATATTAAGGATTTTAAAAACCGATTTAAACCGCAGGCCGGATATAAAGCAGGATATAAGTTTAATCTGGAAGGTAAGAAAAATACATTTATTATTCAGATAAACGGAGCTGATTGTAAATGTTTTTACGGACAGCTTGATAAGCCTGAAGTTGAAGTTAATCTTAAGCCGCAGATTATGGTTGACATTATTGGTGGCCGTATGACATTCCAGAGAGCATTTATGGGTGGAGATATGAAGATGAAGGGTGACTTCAAGGCACTACGAATGTTAGACCAGTTATTCCCATTTATGGAAGGAGACAAATAGTATGAAGGATGCAAATTGTATTTTTTGCAAGCTTGCAAATGGAGATATCCCTACCAAGTCTATTTATGAGGATGATAATTTTAAAGTGATTTTGGATTTGGCTCCGGCTACTAAGGGCCATGCACTGATATTACCCAAAGACCATTATGCAAATATTTATGAATTACCGGAAGATACTGCCGGTAAGGTGATGATGCTTGCTAAGAAAATGGCAACCCAGATGACAGAAAAGTTACACTGTGACGGATTCAATATTGTACAGAATAATGGTGAAGTGGCAGGACAGACAGTATTTCACTATCATCTCCATTTGATTCCAAGATATCTGGATGATAATCAGAAAATCAATTGGAATCCCACCAGCCCAAGTGATGAAGAATTAGTAAATATTCAAAAAGAGATTACCGGTTAGCCGGCAATCTTTTTTTATGTCAAATTCTATGGGTAAAAGTAAGCTAATAAATTAACTTCTTTTTGAGACCTTATTTGCTATAATAGTGTTGTGAAACGATTCATTTTTTTATTATGGGAGGGATTTATATCATGAAAAAACGATTTGCGTTACTCATTGCAATGATTATGCTTTTTGCGATGACTATCACAGCATCTGCAGAGGATACTGCAGATTACACTTTTACCGAGTCCGAAGTTGTGGATTTCTGTGTATACAACATATGGGGTAAAATTAATGCAGACTGCTCAGTGGCAAATATTAGTTCCATTCAGTTGACTGTAACTGTTTCTGACTTTGCAGGTGACCCAATTGATGTAAGACTTTATAACAGAGAATCTTTAACCTGGGGATACTGGAGATCAGATATTCAGACAATTGATAAAGATGGTACATATGTGTTCTATATTGATCTTGGAGATAATGCATATCCTTCAGAAAACTTATGTACTATTTACTTAAAGGATGTTAAGTGTGCATTGAAGGCAGATGAAGATCCTGAAAATGCACCTGACAAAGCAGCTGCAAGCTCAGGAATTACGGCACACATTGTTATGGAAGACTGTGAATTCAATGTTCCATACACACCTGTAGTGGAAGAAGCACCGGCTGATTCAGATAGTACTGATGCAACCGTAGATACTTCCGATGACACATCCACAGACACAACTGCAGACGTATCACAGAATGATGCAGGGGATGACGAATCAGGTTTGCCGGGTTGGGTAATTCCTGTAGTAATTGTTGCAGTAGTAGCAGTGGTAGTAGTTATCGTAGTGGCTACTAAGAAGAAAAAATAAAAAGTCAAACATAAAAAGAGATTACCGGTTAGCCGGCAATCTCTTTTTCTATTAAATCAATAATGGTCTTAATGGAACTTAACTGATTGCTCTTATCCATTGCTTCGATAAAGCTCTGTCTGGAGCAGAACAATTCCTGTATTTTTTCTACCAATAAATTAGGCTCTAAGTCATCTTCATCTAAAACCATACTAAAGCCCTGGGCTTCAAAGGACTTGGCATTTAAAATTTGGTCACCCCTGCTGCATGAAAGGGGAAGAGGAATCAAAAGATTCGGTTTCTTTAAGGCTAAAAGTTCACAAATTGCATTTGCCCCTGCTCTTGAAATAACCAGGTCAGTAATGGCAAATAAATCTTTTAACTCAGCCTTTACATATTCAAACTGCTTATAGCCCTTTTTATCTAATAAAAGATTATCTACGTTATCTTTTCCGCATAAATGAACAATCTGGAAGTCATCTAAAAGCTTTGGTAACGCTTCCCGCACTGTCTGATTAATGGCTCTTGAGCCTGTGCTTCCGCCGATAACCATAATAACCGGTTTGTTAGCAGTAAAGCCGCACATGTCAAGACCGGCAATTTTATTACCTTTTAAAAGTTCTTCACGGATTGGTGAGCCGGTTAATACAGCTTTATCTTCCGGAAGATTCTGTAATGTTTCCGGGAAGTTACAGCATACTTTTTTTGCGTGTGGAATGCAAAGCTTATTGGCAAGTCCCGGAGTCATATCAGATTCATGTATAATGCATGGAATTTTTAAGGAGGAAGCAGCCCTGATAACCGGAACGCTTACAAAGCCACCCTTAGAAAAGACCACATCCGGTTTAATCTGTTTAATTATTTTTTTCGCTTCCGAGTATCCCTTAATAACACGGAAAGGGTCAGTGAAGTTACGCACACTGAAGTATCTTCTGAATTTACCAGTGGCAATTCCGTAATATGGAATGTCATAGTCCTCAATCAGTCTTTTTTCAATCCCTTCATAGGAGCCCATGTAGTGAATTTCATATCCAAGTCTCTTTAATTCGGGAAATAATGCAATATTGGGTGTTACATGACCTGCGGTTCCGCCACCTGTTAATAGTATACGTTTCATGATAATCCTCTCTATATTCCATATTGTAGCGATTATATCAAAAAAATATTGTTGTTTCCAGTAGAAAAGTGTAAAAGCATCGCGATGATGTTTTCTTGAGCATTTTTGGGGATAAACTTATAATTAAGATAACCAATAAAAACCAATTTTGCAACACATATCGGAGGTGTGTAATATGTCACGTACTTTTTATATGACACTAATGATAATTTTACTCCTATTTGGTATAGTATGCCAGATTATTCTTGGAATACTATATCAGAATATGATACGAGAGACAGATAATATGACTGTAACGGAAAATAAAATCTTGAAAACCTGCAAATCCAAGTTTGCCACCTGTTATCAGATAAATCATGGGGTTGCAAATATTTCCGTGTTTGTGGACAAGTTCTTAAATCGTATTAAGGTTGGGCATTTTACCATGAGGGGGCTGTCTCATTTAAGCGGGCAGGCTGTGCTGATTGGCTCTTTGGTAGCAGGCATAGGAGTGTACAAGGGAATTGTGCAAGGGGTCCAAATGTTAGATTTGCTTCCTTTTTATATCGTCAGCTTCATGGGACTGTATATTTATTTTACGGTGTCCTCTTTAGTGAATGTAAAAGAGAAAAAAGAAATACTAAAAATTAATATCATAGACTATCTGGAAAATACCATGATAAACAAATTAGAACGCAGCATGAGCAGAGATGGGGATGTGAAAATTTATAAGCGTCAAACGAATGCTACAAAGAAGCGTGAGGAAAGCAAAAGCAGAACGGATGCGCAAGATATGGAAGAGTTGAGTGATATTCTGTTAGAATATTTGGCGTAACCACAGATTCTTAAAGTATCTGCTTGAAAAATGGAATGTTCTTTGCTACACTAGGGTTGTTTGGGGCTTAAGCCTCATTGGAAAACAAGAAATGAAGCAGAGTTAATGCAGTATGGAGGCAGAGAATGAGCAGTAAAGTAACATTTGACTATTCAAAAGCAGCATCATTTGTAAGTGATAATGAAGTAGAATTAATGAAAAAATTAGCACTTGATGCAAAAGAAGTATTAGTATCTAAGTCAGGCGCAGGAAATGATTTCTTAGGTTGGATTGACCTTCCTGTAGATTATGATAAAGACGAATTTGCTAGAATCAAAAAAGCAGCAGCTAAGATTCAGAGCGATTCAGAAGTATTATTAGTAATCGGTATTGGTGGTTCTTACCTTGGCGCAAGAGCTGCAATCGAATTCTTAAGACACAGCTTCTACAATGTAGTAGACAAGTCTGTTAGAAAGACTCCTGAAATCTATTATGTTGGTAACTCTATCAGCTCAACATACATCAAACATTTAATGGATGTTATCGGTGACAGAGATTTCTCTATTAACATGATTTCAAAATCAGGTACAACAACAGAGCCTGCTATTGCATTCCGTGTATTTAAAAAGATGATGGAAGATAAATACGGCAAAGAAGAAGCAGCAAAGAGAATCTATGCTACAACTGATAAGGCAAGAGGATCATTAAAGGGTCTTGCTACAGAAGAAGGATACGAAACATTCGTTGTTCCGGATGATATCGGTGGACGTTTCTCTGTTCTTACAGCAGTTGGTCTTCTTCCAATCGCAGTAAGCGGTGCTGATATTGATAAATTAATGGAAGGTGCAGCAAGCGGAAGAAAAGCTGCTCTTGAAAATGCTTTCGAAGACAATGATGCATTAAAATATGCAGCACTTCGTAACATCCTTTTAAGAAAAGGAAAACAGATTGAAATCCTTGCTAACTATGAGCCAAGCGTACACTTCGTATCAGAATGGTGGAAACAGCTTTACGGCGAAAGCGAAGGAAAAGACCAGAAGGGTATCTTCCCTGCAAGTGTTGACCTTACAACAGACCTTCACTCAATGGGACAGTTCATCCAGGATGGTTCAAGAAACTTATTCGAAACAGTAATCAACATCGAAACTTCCCGTGAAGAAATCGTCATCGAGGAAGAACCGGTTGATCTTGACGGATTAAACTATTTAACAGGAAAAACAGTAGACTTCGTAAACAAGAGCGCTATGAACGGAACAATCCTTGCTCATACAGACGGACAGGTTCCTAACTTAATGGTAAATGTTCCTGAAGTAAACGAGTTCTACTTAGGACAGTTATTCTACTTCTTCGAGTTTGCCTGCGGTGTAAGCGGTTACTTATTAGGAGTTAACCCATTCAACCAGCCGGGCGTAGAAAGCTACAAGAAGAACATGTTTGCTTTACTTGGTAAACCGGGTTATGAAGCACAGAGAGAAGATCTTTTGAAGAGATTGTAATTATGAAATTAGGAAAGGGACCGACGTAAGTTGGTCCCTTTTAGGTTTGCACTCTATGGCACGCTCATACTTTTCATTTCCAAATCTATTTCACCTTAAAATCATGAGAAACCTCAAACTTACGATCCAGCGCATTTAATAGAAGATTGATGGCAAGATTAGCCTTTTTGTCAATATCATTGCGGATGATTCGCAATGATGGTGGGAGAAGATGGGCTGTTTGCTCAGAGGAAATGACCACAAGGTTTTCTTCCGGTAAAAACGGATGGACAATAAGCCCCAAATAAGTACCGAGTACAATTACTTTTTTATCTTGTAACATCTGCTGTGTTTCGCTACTCCATTTCGAATAAAATACGATGCGCTCTTTTGGAAGAGAATCCTGTAAAAAGGAAAGAAAGCGCATATTGGAAAAACCATCCGTCAATAGATAATAGTCTTCGGTTCCAAGTAGAGTGGCCGCCTCTCTAATATGAGTCGGATAGTCAGAGTAAACTTGATAGAATAAGGAGTCATTAATAATCATATCAATTCCAATGATTGGAACGAGATACGCTTCAGCAAGAGCCCGGAATGCTTCATGTGTTAAGTCAATTGCCAAAATGGCGTCCACATTACGATTAATAAAAGCATCTTCATGGGGATCGGGGACTTTTAAGAATAAGACGTCATAATTTCTTCGTGCCAGTTGCGGAATCAACAGATTCGTAAACGTGGTTATTTCAAGATTCCTGGCAGGAGTTTTAGGGTCAAGCACATAGGTAATTCCGATAATGTTGTTACGTCCTTGGGCAAGACTCTTGGCAGCGTGGTTGGGTTTATAGTTAAGAAGGTTTGCGATTTGTAACACCTTCTTCTTGGTTGCCGGGCTGATTTTTTGATCTGCACGGTTATTCATGATGTAAGAAACAGTGGCAACGGATACTCCGGCTTCTCTGGCAACATCCTTAACAGTGACTTTTTTTTCTGTTGACTCCATAATGTGTCTCCTTAATTTTCACTTAATTTTTTATCTTGAAGAATTTGAAACACCTTGATTTTTCTAACGAAGAGTTGACTGCCCTTACTTAAATTTCTCTTAAATGAAAAAATCCTGAAAAATCGGGCGTTGACAGCGTTTTTTTTAGGTGCTAGTATTTGGTTAACCGCTTAAGTTAAACGGTTAAGTATATTCACATTATAGGAGGATTCTTATGAAAAAGCAATTAAAAAAAGTATTTAGTGTAATGGCATTATGCGTTGCAATGATGATTTCCGTTACCGCATGTGGTAAGAGTGAACCTACAGAAAAAGCAGAGGTTACAATTACATTTATGAATGGCGACGCTGCATTAGGTAGTGTAACAGCAGTAGCAGGTGAGGTGTTGACAGGGTACGAAAGATATGAAAGTCAGGAAGGATTTGAGTTCCTTGGCTGGTTTGAAACACCAACATTTTTGGAAACAAGTAAAGTGGATTTAGCAACGGTTACATACGAAGAAGACAAAACCTTATACGGTAGCTTTAAGAATACACAGGTTGCAGAGGATACAAGACCTTGGAGTATCGTAGGTACAGGTAAGGGTGAAGCCCTTGCGCTTAGTAACTGGAATAATGCGTGTGAAGATGATTTAGTAACTTTTAAATTAACAGGAAATGCTACCAATGAATTCGCAATTACAGTAGATTTATTTGCCGGAGACCAGTTCCAGGTAATTCACGACCACGATTGGAATGATCAGCGTGGATACGGATGGTTCACTGAAATTGATGCTACTCAGTTTGAAAACGGTGGTGGTTTAGGCGGTTCTGACAAGACCTCAAACGTAAACGTAATTATGGATGGTAATTATACAATCACATTAACAACTGATCCTGAAAATTCATTACAGGACACAATGGTAATTGTAAGAAATGGCGACCCTGTTGCAGAACCGATTAGCGCAGAAGAAGCAGAAGAAGAACCATACATAGTTTCAGACAAAACACAGATTGTTGTAAAGGGAAGTTGGGTATCAGACTGGTCTGAAAACAAAGAACTTACAAGAGCAGACGGTACAAATCTTTATAGTATTACAATGGATTTGGAAGCAGGTACAGAGCTTTATTTCATGGTATGGGACGACGGTACAGATACCGGTCTTGGATTAAAGTATGAAAATGTAACTGAAGCAAGTAAGGCTGTTTTGGCAGAAGCTTATAATGTTCAGGTAAAAGATGCAGGTTCGTATACTTTTACTGTTGATGCGGATGCAATGACTATTGATGTAACAAAATAATGCTTAAAGGAGACAGAAAGCGATGAATCAATATGCAATGCATCATGTGGTGGACTCGTCGTATTGCTTCCCCATTTCTCCCAATGAAATAGTATTAAGATTGCGTGCGGCCAGAGGTGATCTGGTCCGCGCGCAAGTTATCTATGAGAGTAAGTACACAATTGGATTAACGCAGAAAAGCGCAGACATGAGATGTGCATACCGGACAGAGTTGTATGATTTCTTTGAAGTAACGTTAAAGTTAGAGGATACACGTCTGGGCTATGTGTTTTACGTGAATGATGGTATAGATAATTACTATTTTTCAGAAGACGGAGTGACTAAAACCTATAACTTTGCTTTGGGTTTCTATAACTTTTTTCAGTATCCTTATATTAATGAGGCTGACATTATGGAATGTGTTCCTTGGATGAAAAAAGCTGTGTTCTATCAGATTTTCGTGGATCGCTTCTGCATGGGTGATAGTAAGAAGGATACCTCTTACATTAATACAGCTTGGGGTGAAGTACCTTCGCCAAAGAGCTTTTGTGGGGGAGATATTAAAGGAATTCTGACTAAATTAGACTATTTGCAAGCTCTTGGAATTAATGCCATCTATTTGACTCCGGTATTTTCATCCATTTCCAATCACAAATATGATATTAGTGACTATTATCAGGTTGATCGTCAGTTTGGCACAAATAAAGATTTGTTAGACTTAGTTGAAGCTGCACATGCGCGGGGAATGAAAATCATTCTGGATGCTGTCTTTAATCATTGTAGCGACCGCTTGATGCAATTTCAGGATGTAATAGCAAAGGGTTGCAAATCGGAATATTATGATTGGTTTGTGGTTTATGGGGATGAGATTTCGCCAGAGTGTGATAATTATGAGACCTTTGCATCATGTAAATATATGCCTAAGTTTAATACATCAAATGCACAGGTAGAGCAATTCCTATTAGACATAGCGACCTACTATATTAAGGAGTACGATATTGATGGTTGGAGATTAGATGTGTCGGATGAAATCAGCCATTCGTTTTGGAGAAAATTCAGACAGACTGTTAAAGGGATAAAAAAAGATGCAGTGATTATCGGAGAAAATTGGCACGATGCCAACAGTAACTTGCGAGGAGACCAGTACGATAGTATTATGAATTATGCTTTTACGAAGGCCTGCCTTGATTATTTTGCAACCGAATGTATCGACTCAGAAGGGCTTGCGTGGAAATTAAATGGTTTGTTAATGAGAAACACAGACATTGTCAACAGTATGATGTTGAATCTGTTAGATAGTCATGATACTCATCGCTTCTTTAAAGAGGTGAATGAGGAAGAATGGAAAATGAAAGCAGCACTTGCTTTATTATATTTGTTCCGTGGAGCACCCTGTATTTTTTACGGGACAGAGATTTCAATTTGGGGTGGATATGACCCGGATTGCAGACGTTGCATGGATTGGAATGTTGCAGGCGAGAACGGGAAATATTCACACTTATGGAAGCTTTTAACTACCTTGGCACAAATCCGCCAGACCTATGATTTAGCGGAAGGCGTGCAACGGATTTATGCCCAAAAGGGAATCTTCTATCTGGAAAACACAACAAAGCAGGGAACGGTTCTGCTTTGTATTAATCCTACTAAAGAGGATGTACGAGATGAAGAGAGAATAATATCAGCGAAAAGCTTTTGTGTAGAAATAAACGGAGGTGTAATGATTGATGGGTAAATTAAAGAAAATGGCAGTCGGTGTGCTTTGCGCATCAATGTTACTGGGGTGTGTCGGCTGTGGAGACAGCAAGGAAACAGCGGGCGAAACAATAGTACTTCGTATTTTGGAAAATGATACTGCTAAAAAAGAGGGCTATCTGGATGCTCTTTTAGAGGCGTTTAATGCTGAATATAAGGATAAAGGTATACAAGCGGTAGATGCAAATATGGATGAATATACGGATTTGGCAGCAAACGGACCGTATGGTTATGGACCGGATGTGATTTATCAGGCAAATGATAAGCTGATGACATATGCAGAGGACAAACATATTCTTCCAATTGATGTGGAAAGCTTAGATTGTTATTCCGTAACGCCTGAGGCAGCATGGGAGGCCTTTAAGATTAACATTGATGGCACTACGTATACCTGCGGTATTCCGGTAAATATTCAGGAGCCCATGCTCTTTTATCGTTTGGACATGATGCCTGAAGATTGGGAAAGTAACTGGGATAAAGACGGTAATAAGGTGGCAGATTTCTTTGAAAATTGGAATGATCTTTATGCGTATTCCAAATATTTAAGAGATACGGATACCAGTGCAAACGGGGATAGTCAGTATGGATTTATGTCTTCCCTTAACAATTTATACCTGAACGGTGAATTCTTGTTTTCTTATGGCGCGTATGTGTTTGGAAGTAACGACGACGGTACACTCAATGCCGCAGACATCGGACTTTCTGCGGGAGATGCTGCAAAAGGACTTATGGCAATGAAGCAAATGGCATCTTTGATGAACGAGGGATGTATTGATGATACCATTATTATGAAGCGATATGAAAAGTTAGCAGATGGCAGTTATTTTTGTGTGGTATCAACACCGGATACATATAGTCTTTTTATTGAAAAGTTAGCTTTGGCATATGAAGCGGAGGGGCTTTCTGCGAAAGAGGCAGAGGAAAAGGCAAAAGAAAATTTGATGATGATTGAGCTTCCCGGTAAGCTTCCGGCAGACGGAGATTTGACAAAAAGCAGTGATGCTATGACGGAGGATGACTGGATAGATACTGTTGTTATGGGTGGGGTGAATGGTTATGGAATCAGCTCATACACAAAATACAAAGATGCGTGCATGGAATTTGTTAACTTTGCAACCAGTTATGAAATGATTCAGACAAGAATGAATACATTGGGAATTGCTCCTACCCGTTCGGATGTTGCCGAGGCTTCCGGTGGCGTGACGGATATGATTTTCGAAAGCCTTTCAGAGGGACGTATTTATTTGATGCCATCCATCAAAGCAGTTGATCAAATCTGGGTGCCTGCTCAATCCTTAATGGGAGATATTGCAAAGGACCCATATCGTGAAGCTGCCGGTGAACTTGGAAAATATGTAACCATAGGACAGCTTGAAGAAGCAATTGAAAAGGTAGATCAGGATATTTATGATGCTATTTTTACATTAAAAGACTAGCATTTTAAAGTAGCATGGAGAGTTAGTATGAAAAGAGAAAAGCCTTCTAAAATAGTAATTGCTTCCTGTTGCATCATGGGAGCAGGGCAGTTACTGTCAAAGCAATGGATAAAAGGCCTGTTGTATTTATTCATTTTTGCAGCTTATGTAACGTACATGGTGACATCAGGCATGAATGATATCAAGGGTTTCTTCACTCTGGGGACTGTGCGTGGTGATGCATGGTTGGGAATACAGGGTGATGATTCTATTATGATGATGCTTCGTGGTATTTTTGCATTTTTGCTGACAGCTATGTTTGTGGCGCTTCATATTTCTAACGTGAAAGATGCAAAAGGGTTGGCTAAGCGGCTGGAGGTAGGAAAAGAACTTCCGGGTTTTTTACAAGCGACACAAATATTCCTTGATAAGAAATTCTATATAGTGGCACTTTTGCTTCCGGTCATAGGCGTGTTGATTTTTAATGTGCTGCCAATTATTTTTATGATTCTGATATCGTTCACAAATTATGGTGGGGACATTGTACCGCCGGAGCTTGTGGACTGGATTGGTTTGGGTAATTTTGAAAAAATACTAAGTCTTACGGAAATAAAGGATACCTTCTTTAGAATTTTAAGCTGGAACTTTGTATGGGCATTTCTTGCTACCGCAGTAAATTATTTCGGCGGTCTCGGTTTGGCATTATTGTTAAATAAGAAATGTGTAAAACATAAAGGATTTTGGAGAATGTTTCCGATTCTAGCTTATGCAGTACCGGGTTTTATTACAATGCTTGCATTTAAATTTATGTTTTCGTACGGTGGACCGATTAATTACTATATTACTATGAGTGGACACAGTGCAATCGGTTTTTTAGATATTGATGCAGGCTGGACGGCACGTATCATCGGAATTGCAGTAAATGCATGGATTACAATTCCTACGTCCATGCTTCTTGCAACGGGAATTTTATCCAACATGAATACGGATTTATATGAAGCTGCCAGTATAGATGGTGCTTCTAAATGGAAGCAGTTTATCAAAATCACCCTGCCGTTTGTAGTGTTTTCCACAACGCCGGTTTTGATTACAAACTTTATTGGAAATTTCAATAATTTTGGTGTCTTCTATTTCTTGCGTGGCGGTCTTTATAATGATGGTTATTTTTTAGCAAGCGATACCGATTTGTTAATCAACTGGCTTTATAATCTTTCCATAGATAATAATTATTATGGAATTGGTGCAGCTATTAGTTTGATTATTTTTATTATCACTTCCGTTTTCTCTTTGTTGGTGTATGTAAGAAGTGATGCATACAAGAAGGAGGACACATACCGATGAGTAAAAAAATAGATTCAGTCGTTACGCATATGATTTTAATCGCGGTTTGCCTTGTTTTTGTATTTCCGATTCTGTGGTTAGTGTTGGCATCCTTTTCAAAAAGCGGGTCGATTTATGATATTGATGGATTCTTTCCATCGGAATTTTCATTTAACAGTTATCACAAGCTATTTGTAGATACGGCAATGTATGACTATCCGAATTGGCTTCAAAACACTCTTTATGTGGCGTTTTTTTCCAGCTTAATCGGAACGGTATTAGTGATTTTAACAGCATATACCATTAGTCGTTTTACCTTTAAGTCGAGAAAAATGTTGATGAAATCAACACTTGTTCTTAGTATGTTCCCAAGCTTCATGGGAATGACGGCAGTTTATCTGATGATGGTGAATTTTGGGCTCATCAATCAGTTATGGAGTCTGATTTTGATTTATGCAGCCGGTGCGCCCATGGGGTATTTAGTGCAAAAGGGTTATTTTGATACGATATCTAATACCATTTACGAGGCTGCCAGGATAGATGGTGCCTCCAATTTTACCATTTTTGTAAAGGTTACCTTACCGCTTGCAAAGCCAATGCTTGTATACACAGCATTAACACAGTTTGCATGGCCATGGAGTGATTTCATTCTTCCAAATCTTTTGCTAAAAAACAAAGATTTATGGACTGTAGCAGTAGGGCTCACGCACCTTGGTGAAACAGAATTTACAAGATTTGCCGCCGGTGCGGTGTTTATTGCAGTTCCCATTGTGGCTCTTTATTTCGCTCTTTCCAGATTTTTGGTAGTAGGGGTATCGCAAGGAGCAGTAAAAGAATAATAGAAAGAATATACAAAGGGAGTACTTTTATGAAGCACTCCCTTTTGTCTTGCATTGTAACGTGATTTGCGTTACAATGTGAGTGAGGTGATTGTTATGGAAAAAACAGCTACACTAAATCTCAGAGTAAATCCAAATGTGAAAGAAAAAGCAGAGAAAGTATTATCCCAGCTTGGTATTCCAATGTCTGTCGCCATAGACATGTTTCTTAATCAAATTTCTTTGGTGGGTGGCATTCCGTTTTCGGTTGTTTTGCCAAAAGAGAACTTGTCAGTAAACGCGGATGTTATGACAGATGAGGAGTTGCTTGAAAAAATCGAAAAGGGATATTCAGACTATACAAGTGATAAAGTGCAAGACGCGGCAACTGCATTTAATAAATTTAGGGAGAAACACTAATGAAAAATTAAATTTCCTATTTTAAATTTCATCCAAATTAATCGCATAGGGATGACTATATTGTTCCTTAAATGTTTCATCCGTAGTAAAGCGGTCCGTGCAGGCAAAGTCATTGCTCCACATCATAAACCATAACCAGTCTGTTCCTGCTTCTTTCATGGCAGAAATATCCGGAAGAGGTCCGATTTCACCAATGGCGAGAGGTTTTGTGGAAGAGATGCTTCGAAGCAAATTATACTGCTCTTTTAATGGAGTGTGATTATATGCGGGGGGATAATAATCCGCGCTTAAGATATCACAGTACTCGTCTCCCACATAGCCTTCTTTTACATCATTATTCCATACCCAGATTAAGTTATTCAGATGCTTCACATCCGTAAAATAGTGATACATCAAACGATAAAGTTCACGAACTACTTCCTGTCCTTTTGCTCCCCACCAGAACCACTTTCCGTTAGCTTCATGAAACGGACGCCAGAGGATGGGGATTCTTTTTTCTTGGAAACCCCGTAATAATTCTGCCATGACATCCATGTCATGATAAAAAGCTTCCCGTTCAGGAGTACCTTCAACTAAAACCAAGGAGGCATCGAAATCAGTTTTTTCCGTATAAAATGATTTATCATGGCCTCCGATAGGGGAATACCAATGCCAGGTGAAGGTCACAATTCCACCGCGCGCTGCCCATTCATATGCTTTCTTTAAGGTATCTCTGTTTTCATAGACTTCCTTTAGGCATACTTCGTCGCAGGTTTCATATCTGATATTTGGTGAATAAGCAAGGAGCTCAAAACCGCAGACAGCCGGAAGTTTACCGGTTTTTTGCTCAATATGACTTAATTCTTTTTGCTCTATGGTCTGGGTGTGCTGACCTGTAAGAATTCCATTTCCCTGAATGGATTCAAAGTAATTCAGTAAATCTTTTACTTCTTTACTTGCATTTGGATTGATAGGTGTAAACATAAGCAGCCCTCCTTGCTTTATTGATTCTTTCTATGCCAAGTCTAGCATATAGAATTGCATTCTCACTAGAACAATGTATTGCAATAATTGTATAAATCTATTATATATTCTGTTTTTATCCTATCTGCATCTATTTCGCTGTCTTTCCTTGACTGATATGGCAAAACTCATTAAAATAAAACATGTATATTTTCAGTGATGAGAGGATTAATATGAAAATCGTATTATTGGAACGCGACAGTGTAGGTCGTGATATAGACGTTTCCGGTTATGGGAAATATGGTAAAGTAATTGAGTATTCCAATACGCCAAAGGAACTCATTGCTGAGCGGGTTAAAGACGCTGACATAGTTGTCATAAATAAGTGCGTTATGAATGAAGAAACCTTAAAGGATGCCTTGAACTTAAAGTTAATTGCAATTTCCGCAACGGGTTATGATGTAGTGGATTTGGAGTACTGTAAGAAAAGAGGAATCAGGGTAGCCAATGTTAGCAATTATTCTACTGACGCAGTAGTGCAGCATACTTTTGCCCTTACGTTGTATCTTTTGGAAAAGCTTCCACATTATGACACTTATGTCAAAAGTGGTGCATATGGAGCGGGGGACTGTTTCAGTTATTATGGAAAGTCTTTCTGGGAGCTTGCAGGAAAAACCTGGGGTATTATCGGAATGGGTAATATCGGGAAAAAGGTTGCCACCATTGCCAAAGCCTTTGGTTGTAATGTAATTTACTATTCCGCATCAGGGAATACGGATTTAGAAGAATACGAAAGAGTAAGTTTAGAGGATTTGTGCAGACGTTCGGATGTATTGTCTTTGCACTGTCCGTTATCAGACAGAACAAGGGGCATCATCAATAAGCAGACATTAAGCCTTATGAAGCCGTCCGCAATTCTTATTAATGTGGCAAGAGGTCCTATTGTAAAACAGCAGGATTTATACGATGCATTAATGAACGGAACCATTGCGGCAGCAGGTCTTGATGTTTTGGAAAAAGAGCCAATTGCAGCAGATAATCCGTTAGGAAAGATTATGGATTCAGAAAAGTTAATCATTACTCCACATCTTGCGTGGGCAAGTACGGAATCCAGAACCCGCCTTGTGCAGGGCGTTATGGATAATGTAAGAGACTTTGTTGAAGGAAAAGACAGAGCGTGGATAGTATAGTGACGCAGAAAAGAGAAGCTCAGTAATATTATATTGGTGAGTAAAGCGGATAAAGAAGGATGTCCTAGGGGACAGAATAGGAGATAGAATAAACATGGCAAATCAAGAAATTCAGAAAATAACAAGTTTTACAGTAGATCACAGGGTTCTTGACCCGGGAATCTATATTTCCAGAGTGGATGATGATATTACCACTTATGATTTGAGGATGAGAAAGCCGAATACAGGGGATCTTGTGGATAACGCAACCCTTCATTCCTTAGAGCATATGTTTGCCACTTTTATCAGGAACTCAGAGATTAAAGATCAGGTAATCTATTTTGGACCTATGGGGTGCCAGACCGGGAACTACCTGTTAATCCGTAATGCAGACAATGAAAAGGTACTCGAAATTGTAAAGTGGGTTTTAGAAAGCATTGTAGAATACGACGGAGAGATGTTTGGTTGTAGCGAAATCGAGTGCGGTAATTACCGTAACTTAGATGTAAATCTTGCAAAAGCAGAAGCAAAGAAATATCTTGATATTTTAAACGCAAAAGAGAACACCTTTGTTTATAATAAATAAGGGCAGAGTGAAAGGAACAGAATGAAAAAATATTATCTTTTACTGATAGCATTGCTGTTAATTGTGGTTGATGTAAGAATCAGTACGGTAAGCTATCCCGCATTTGAGGAGTTTAAGACGGAGGCTCCTGAAACAGTTAGTCTTGTAATTGACCATGTTATAGGTCATACCTTAAAGGCTGATATTTTCTCTGACGCGGCAGGTTATATACTTCTTGCCATAGCTTCAGTAATGTTAGGAATAAAAAACAGGAGATTTTTAAAGACATTAATGTGGACGGGACTTGCTTTAGGAGCATATGTTTTCCGCTATGTAATGCCCTTTATCTTAAATGGTCATGACAGATTCCAGATAGGATACGGAATCTATTTTGTGGCAGCAGCATTAGAAGCCATTGCAGTATTCAGTGCAATGTATTCCTTGTGCCACCAGTTAGAATCCACAGAGAATCACAGCTATAACAATATAACGGTTATTGCTGCCATGTTAAGCATGGGAACAGGTATTGTGGCAGCAGTTATCTATTTCTTTGGATTTATTGTAGTGCCGCTTATCTATTACCTGATTCAGATTGCAACCTTTGTAATCTACTGGATATTGGTCAGACGGGACAAAAATATGCTTGTTGCCTGGGAAGGGCAAGATAAGCAGAATGCATAATGTCAGTGAAAAACCTGGTCGTGATGTCGACAGGGCGTGGAAAGGAAAAGAAAAGTATGATAGGAATTATCGGAGCCATGAGCGTCGAGATGGAAGCCATCAAAGGACTTATGGATAATAAGCAGGATACCGTAATCAGCGGTATTACTTTTACAACAGGTCAGATTCACGGAAAGGACGTTGTGGCAGCAGTTTGCGGTATCGGTAAAGTATTTGCCGGAATGTGTACCCAGACTATGATTTTAAAATTTGCCCCAAAACAGATTATTAACGTGGGTGTTGCAGGAACTCTTACCAAAGACCTTGGCATTGCGGATATTGCCATTGCAGACAATATGGTAGAGCATGACATGGATACCTCGGCAATCGGCGACCCGGTGGGACTTATTTCAGGTATTAATATCATTGAAATTCCATGTGATGAAGCCTTAGTTTCAACCATTGAAAACTGCGTTAAGAGTCTTTCTTTTAACACCAAGCGCGGAACCATTGCTTCCGGAGACCAGTTTGTAGCAGATAAGGCAAAAAAAGAATATATCGTAAATCAGTTTGGAGCCATTGCCTGCGAAATGGAAGGCGCTGCAATCGGACAAGTATGCTATGTTAATAAAGTTCCGTTTGCTGTTATCAGAGCCATTTCAGATTCCGCAGACAATCAATCCCACATGGACTATCCGGAATTTGTAAAAATTGCTTCTGCAAATTCCACTAAGGTTATGGAAAAACTCATTACCATGTTATAAAAAACGAAAGCCCCTTTTGTCAAAAAATGATATGTACCCTCTTTACCGGACATCCGGTAAGGAGGGTATTTTTACAATTCTACCGCGTGATAGCGCTTTCGGTATTCTCCCGGAGATAATCCGGTTGCTTTCTTAAATGTGCGCCAGAAATAATTATTGTTTTCATATCCGCAGCGGCGTGCAATCTCACAAGCATTCACATTGGTAAATCCTAAATATTCCTTTGCTTTTTTAATCCGGATATGATTGATATATTCGACGGGACTCATACCGGTGCAGGCTCGGAGAATTCTGCACAGATGCTGCGGCGTTACATCAAGTAGTGTGCATAAGTCTTTTTCTGTGATGCGGTTCATATATTGGTGGTCCACATAATCGCTTACTAAATTCATATGCTTTTGATAAGTATTTCTCTTTTTATTACCGGTGTCTTCATTAGGTGCAGGTGCCGGTTTCTTTTTTAACAACTCAGCCTGTTTGGCAAACTCCATAATATATTCCTGTACATGGGAGGAAGCATAGTAGTTACCATAGGTAGTATCATTTAAAAGCTCGTCACGCATCTTATTCATCTGAATTTCAAGCCCTGTTAAATTCCACAGATGATATACCCCTGCTTTGATTCCTAATTTTTCGTATAAAAGCGGAAGCCCCGATCCTCTTGGTACCATCCAGCGGATATCCCATGTTGTGCCGTTGGGATAATATTCATGGGGCATATGGGCCGGAATAAAAAAGCCACAGCCTGCGGGAAGGTTATATTTTTTTCCTTGCAAAATCAGAGTGCCATCCCCCTTGGTATTATAGAAAAACTGGTCATACCATCCCCATCAGGTTTCAGGATTCGAGGTTGTAAATCATGTTGACCAATGCTATGAAGAAAATAAGGTAAATCATCAACGCCTGCAGAATCAGGATACATATAATACCACATAGTTTTCCTCCGTTAAATATATATACAAAATGTTCAAATTGTTCAATATAGATAATACCATTCATTGTTCTTTCGCGCAATAATGGATATTATGGGGTTAACAACATAAACAAAATGTTCAAATAGGGACAGTAGGAGGATACGGATATGAAACTTAGAAAATTATTATGTATGATGGCAGTAGCAGTACTTGCATTAACAGCATGTGGCTCAAAGGATAAGGGCGAAGATAAAGATACTCAGAGTACTGTGGAAGATGCAGGACAGGATGCTACAGGAACAGATGAAAAAGACACAGAACCAGAAGCACCCAAGGCAGCATCTGCAGTCAGACTGGTAGAACAGGGAAATCCGAAAAAGATTAACCTGGTAGATATTGTGGAAGATGGCGGAGATGACTGGAAAGCATGGATTAAGATTTCTACAGCATTTGACCCTGAATTATCTGTTTATAGCTGTGACATGGTACCTGAAAATACAGCAGCAGTGGTTGTAACCTTTAAGGTTAGCAATATGGATTGCACTGAACAGAACATGTACTGGTGCTATCAGTTAGCTACAGCAGACGGCACAGTATCATTATGGGATAATACTTCTGCAGCTGATCAGCTAACAGTTACAGGCGACGGAACTTATCAGTTTGTATTTGATGCAACCAAAGCATTAGGAGCACCGATTAGTAAAGTAGAATCTTTACAGATGGTATTCCCGGGTCTTACAGAAACAACAGCAACTGTTGTCGAGTTAGTAGAAGCACAGGCAATCACAGATGCAAGTGAAATAGCTCTATTTACTTCGGGTAAATTAGACTAATTATTAAGATGGTAATAAAATTGGGGGCATGTAAAATATGTATAAGAAAAAATTAAGTCTCCTGCTTATTTTTATGTTGGTGTTAGGCTTAGGCGCCGGTTGTGGTAAAAAAACAACCGGTGAAGCTGACACACAGACCGGCAATACGGATGTGCAGGCACCGGGAAGCGACAATGCTGATGAAAATGCAGGAAATAATCAAACCGCGGAGGATACCGAAGTGGATGTAAAAGAAGTAGAATTTGATACAGAGAATGTGACAAAGAAGCACGAAATTGTTATTGATGGTTCACTGGCGCAGTTTGGAGAGTCTTTGGTCTTTGACGGACTTGGAATGGTAAGTGCCAATAACTCATCCAGATTACTCATTGATTATAAGGCAGAAAATCCGGAAGTGTATTGGCAGCTTTTAGAGTACATGTTTGGGGAATCAGGCATGAACTTAAGCCTATTAAAGCTTGAAATGGGAGCTGATGTGGATTCTTCTTCCGGAACAGAGCCTGCAGTAAAAAGAAGTGTGGATGAAGCGGCTGATGTAACAAGGGGCGCAGGATTCCAACTTGCGGCAGATGCCTTAACCATTAATCCTGACTTAAAGTTAGATATGTTATATTGGGGTATTCCTGCATGGGTTAATAATGCAGAGGATAAGCATGCAGCGTTATATCAGTGGTATAAGGAAATCCTTGATGCAGCTTATGATACTTACGGCATTGAATTTTCTTATGTAACGGCAACCAGAAATGAAAGGTCTGCTGACAAAGATTTCATCAAATATTTAGCAAAAGCCTTAGAAGAAGAAACAGATGAAAGATATGATTATGGTGCAATCAAAATTGTAGCCGGTGAAGGTGTGGGAACTTGGGATCTTGCAAAGCCAATCGTTGATGATGAAGAGCTTAGAAATGCCATTGATGTATTTACCTCCCACTATACTTCTTTTACCAATAGCAGAGTTCTTACCATTAAGGAAGAATTGGGCAAAAAGATTTGGTTTTCTGAAGGTTCTTCTCCGATGAGCTATGAAGAGGGAACCCATAAGTATGATGGTACAGGAAGCGGCATGAGTGACATTAACGGTATGTTAGATATTGCCACACGAATTACCCAGGCGGCAGCAGAAGGAATGACCATGTATGAATTCCAGCCTGTTATCAGTGCTTACTATGATGGTGTAACTTACTATCCTAAGCAGTTAATTACGGCAAATGAGCCATGGAGCGGTGCTTATCACTTAGATTCCGGTTTTTATATGACCATGCATTTTACCCAATTTATGAAAGAGGGCTGGTCTGTATTACGCGAAGCTTGCTTTGGTGATGGTAAAGCAGGCGGTGATGGCCATGCGTTGGTTGATTCTACTTTTAACTATATGACTGCAGTAGAAGAGGCAAACGGCAATTTTACCACTGTATTAGTGAATAATTCTCCGGAGAGAATTAAATATTCTTTCCAGATCTCTAATTTGAATGCAGCGAATCTTCATATTTGGGAAACAAAAGGCCCCCAGAATAATGAACAGGCTTATGATGCTAACTACTATCAGTACCTTGGTGTACTGAAAACCCAGCAGAGACAAAAGGGCGTGTACTATGCAGACATTTGCCTTGAACCATATTCATTAATGACGGTAACAACCCTTGAGGTTAAAGAACCGGAGTTAAAAGAAGCGCCTGTAAGTGAGATTCTATCACTTCCATATTCAGATGATTATGAATATGGGGACTATGCTGCGGATTACCTTGAAAAACGTGGTATGGCTCCTCGCTACACAACAGATCAGGGTGGTGCATTTGAAGTAGAAAAAACAGAAAACGGTAATGTACTTCTTCAAAAAATTAATTATGATATTAAGCCTACTGACTGGGGCAGCACTCCGGAAGCAACCACCAACCTTGGAGATGACAGATGGTCCGACTATAAGGTAAGTGTGGATGCCCACTTTGCTGACACCAAAGCAACTGCAACCAAAGAAGGCGCTGTGAACTATGTGGGTGTAGGTGCAAGATACAATCTTGCTGACTGGAATGTAAGCGGATACTCATTACGTGTATATGAAGACGGAACATGTAAACTCATGAGTAACAGTAATGTTATTGCTGAAGCTACTGTAACAGGATTTGATACAACCGCATGGCATAATCTTGCAATTCAAGTGTTGGGTAAACAGATTACCTGCTTTGTTGACGGCAATGCAGTAATCGATGTGACAGATGTGTCAGCAGGCAATCATGCAGGACGTGTGGCGCTTTACAGTGATTATCAGAATAACTATTTTGACAACTTGAAGGTAGAGGCAATCGAGGGAGTGAATCCTTATATTACAAGACTTGATAACTTTGCACCGGGAATGGAATACTCTGTAGGAAGCAATGTGGTTGAGGATGCCGGCTGGTATTTTAATACCATGTGTTCATACAAGAATTATCAGAGAACTGTGGCAGAGGGAACAACGGGTGATTCTGTAAGCTTTACTACTGATGCTTCTGAGGTTGCGTTTATCGGTACTTCTAAAGGAGTGGTTGCAGATATTCTGGTAGATGATGTAGCCTTTGCTTCAGGGGTAGTATTTACTGACTCTGTGGAACGCCAGTGCCCGTACCTTTTAACGGGATTACCGGAAGGAAGTAAAAAAATAACATTAAGCATCGTAGAGGGAACCTTTAACTTTGATGCCATTGAAGTAAAATAAAAAGAGAATAGATAAGTATTTTAAGGGGCGTGTTTTTTATGAAATACGCTCCTTTTTTGTGGGGTTTGGTTGTTTTTTTACATGAATATCCGTATAATAGACAAGAAAAGTTTTCATAAAAATATTACTGAAAAGAGGAAGCGTAATGAAAAAGAAACTATGTATGATTTTAGCCCTTGTATTGTGCTTAGGTTTATGTGCCTGCGGTAGTGATGATGATTCCGCACTTAGTCTTGGTAACGAGAAATATAAACCTTTAATTCAGGCAATTGAGGATAACAACTATATGACAGCTCTGTCAGAACTTAACAAGCTGTTTGAAAATCCAAAAGATTCACAATCTGCCGGTCTTGATGATTTATTTAACGGTGGTAATTCAGAAGCAGGGGATGATGCTGATGCGGAGGCGTCTCAGGCAGAGCAGATGAAGGAGCTTCTTAAAAATCTGGTGGGCGAATGGTATCCAAGCACCTACGCTGATTGTGACTATAGAATCACTGTAACGGAGGACGGCAATTGGAGCTTAAACGGCGAAACAAGTAAGTGGAATATGACTTACATTTATTCTTCCAGTGCAGAGTTTGAACTGATGGACAAAAATAATAAGTATAGAGTATCCGTTTATTGGAATACACAGGATGGTTCTACCTCATATAGTATGACTTTATATCTTTGTGAAGGTGAATCAACCACTCATTTATGTGACTTATATTCAAAAGAAGCCCATGAAAAAGTGCTTAAAGTATATGAGGGTGAGTGGATTCCACGCTATTATGACGAGAATGATTCCAAATTGCTTACCTTTAGAAAAGACGGAACCTGTGTTTTTGCCGGAAAAGAGGCAACCTGGGAATGGGATGCATGCAGCAGTTCGAATTTCCGTTTGTTGATTAACGGTAATTTTGATAAACAGTATGCATTATCTTGCAGTTATGGAATTAATGATGATGATGAAGAGTATTACAATTTTTCCTTGAATTTCTTAAATGAAAAAGGAAAATATGAATCAGTATGCGAGTTTGTTAAAGCAGATTATTTTACGGATGTTTTATCGGTATTGAATGATACATGGGTTCCAACCGATGATTACGATGTGCCTGCCATGACCATTAAATCAAATGGAAGTTTTCAATATGGGGATAACGTAGGTACATGGATGATTAAAACAGGTAACGAAACCCGATTAACACTGTTATTAACAAGTGACAAGGGTGTCATATACAAACTTGTTACGGATTGGGAAATGAACGGTGATATAAAAGAAGATTATAAATTCACATTGTATGAAGTAACAGGAGATAATTCAAAGGTGCATAGTACATTCTATCCAAAGAGTAATTATGAAGAAGTAATTATTACTTTGGATAACTGGGAAGACTACTTTGAAATTCAGGAAATAATTTCCTTTGGTGAGAATTCCTTTGGCGAGATTGATTATTTTTCTATTACCAGATATATATTGTTAAAACAGGAGTACAATGAGAGGTTACATACAGATATATCTAAAGTGGCTTATGAATGCAGCAAATCAAATACTTATTATGAATTTAGTATTGACCCTGAGACCTATGAATATCAGTTTGGAGATGTAACCGATACTTATGACGCATATACTACCGATGGTAAAATGTCGAATCTATGGTCAAATGACACACACCATTATGGTTTTTATCTTGATAATTGTTCGGGTGACATTCCTTATACCGGAGGAAGCATGTCTATGGCAACCTTGGTGGGAATGACCCGTATTCAGGGTACATTGTATTTAAAAAAATAGAATAATCTGCTTTTTTCGGTTAAAAAACTGAGTATATCAGACAAAGCATTCCATTTAAAGAAAACGTTTCCTATAATGTAAATCAGACACGTTTCGACAAAAATGGAGGGTAGCGTTGATGAAAGAAAAACAGAAAAAAGTCAGAATGAATCAGAGCTTATTAAATGCAAAAATGAACGATAAATTTAAAAAATCATTTGTTTCCATATATGTAGGAGTAGGCATATTGGCGATTCTAAGTATTGTTAATATTTTGCTTTTATCCTTAAATGGGGATTTTGCATTGATGAGAAGAGGTATTATTGGTTCCGTTATTGTTGCACTTATCTTTTTACTGTGTATGAGTTTGTGCAAGGTGGTTGCCAAAGATTTATCTAATTCCATGCTGGTACCTATCAGAGAAATCCAGACAGCAATCCAGAAGCTGCATAACGGAGAATTGGATATTGAAATAGCTTATGAGAGTAAGGACGAATTTGGCGAGTTGGCAGAAGAGTTAAAGGATGCCTGTGACAAGATGAAGGCAGTTGTAAGTGATGCTGAGTATTGGCTGAGTGAGATGTCGGAAGGACGTTTTAATGTAACATCGTCTGCGCCGAATAGTTATGTTGGTGATTTTAAAACATTGTATTATAGCATTACAACGTTAAATGATCAGATGAACGCTACATTACAGCAGATTCAGGAAGCTGCCGGACAGGTTATGAATGGTTCAGAGCAGTTGGCAGGAAGTGCAGAAGAGTTGGCAGAAGGTGCATCAAGCCAGGCGGGAGCAATACAGGAACTTACTGCTACAGTGGAAGATGTAACTAATATTTCAGAAGAAAGTGCCAATAATGCCACCATAGCAGCAGACAGTGCTAAAGTAGCTGCTGAAAATGCAAAGAAGAGCCGTGAAGAAATGAACGAGCTTATTCAGGCAATGGACCGCATTACAGAGACTTCGCAAGAGATTGAAAATATTATTGCAGCGATTGAGGATATTGCTTCGCAGACAAACTTGTTGTCATTAAATGCATCCATTGAAGCAGCCCGTGCAGGGGAAGCCGGAAAAGGATTTGCAGTAGTTGCAGACCAGATTGGTAAGCTTGCAGCAGACAGTGCACAGTCAGCGGTAACAACAAGAGAGTTAATCGTTAAGTCATTAGAAGAAATTGAAGCAGGAAACAGAATTGTAAATAATACCATGGAAGATATTGCGAAAATGTTAGAAGACATGGAAGCATTTTCCGGTATGGCAGCAGGTGCGGCTACAGCTTCGAAAGAGCAGTGTGATATGCTAAAACAGATTGAGGCAGGCATTGAACATATTTCTGCAGTAGTCCAGAGTAATTCAGCATCTGCACAGGAAACTTCTGCAGTGAGTGAGGAACTTTCTGCACAGTCAGTAAGTCTTGATAAAATGGTTGAAAAATTTGTATTAAGATAAAATGATATGTTAGAACAAAAAGAAACGCTGTAAGCAAACGAAATGCTTACAGCGTTTTCATTATAAGTTTACAGCTTCTTTAATCCAGTCAAGAGCTTCTTCTACAGTAGCAAAATGTCCTTCCAAAACGCCGGTTTCAGACATCTGGGTATTTTTCTGTGCCTGAATCTTTAACATTACGGAATGTCCTTCTGCAAAACCGAAAGCTTTACATCCTGCTTCTACAAAAGCTTTCGTCATCTTTACCAACTGTCCTACTTCATTTGGTCCTACCGGTTTCATATTAGAACAATCGGCAATGTATGCCCAACCTTTATCTTTCCATGCAGCTGCGTCTGCAAGAATATTTTCGGTAAGCCAAACCAATTCATCAATATTTGTTTTTCCAACTCCGGTTGATAAAATAATACGTCTTCCATTCACTAATTCAATTGTCTGTGCGCCATTTGTTTTTGCCATATCATAACCTCCTAATGCATAAAAGATAGTACTTTAGTATTATACAATAAGATATATATTATTGGCAAGAATTTGTGCGAAAATTGCATTATTTTGTGAGAAATTGTATATTCAAATCTACATACCCGTCAATTCCGCTGATTTTTCCCTTTTCAGAGTATTGCCAAAATGTAAAATCATATGGAGTTTGAGGCAGCGGTTCATAGTCTGCATACCAGAACGGGTAGTCCTGTAGAGCTGTCATGTCAAACAGGAATGCTTCCCAAATCATGTTACTGTATATCATCGGTTCGTAGCCTGCTGCTTTTATTGTTTCACAGAAGGCAATGGTATTCTTGGTGAACTGTTCACCGGTTACATTATCAGTTCTTGCAGTATCGTCACGTATTAATTCCGGGTCATAAACAACCGGCAAATCAAGCTCGTATCCTTCCAAGGCATCCAGAACAAACTCTGCCTCTTCAATGGCTTCTTCCTCGTTGATGGCCTGAGCGTAAAAATAAACACCTACTAAAAGGCCGGCTTCCTTGGCTCCTTTCATATTCTCATGAAAGCGGAGATCTAATTTTATATTGCCTGCCTGACCGTATCCACGGAAGCCTAATCGGATAATGACAAATTCGATTCCTTCAGCTTTTACCTTATCCCAGTTAATGCTTCCCTGCCATTTCGATACATCAATCCCCCGGCGGACAGTATAATTATCATCGCCGGTATAGGAAACACCGTCTTCGGTAATGGTAAGCTGCTCTAACTGATATGGATGGGCAGCGATGCCCGGTACAATTTCGGCATCGTGCCATTCACCCCAAGCATCAATAAAGTGAAGGGTTCCTGATTCGGTTAGCAAGGGCTCAGTAGCAGTGGTGCTGCCGGTGGCAGATTGCTCCGGTTCCGGTGCATCCGGGGTGGTAGTATCCGGTTCGTCCGTTTCATCTTCGCTTGGCACATCCGTCACAGGTTCATCTGCCGGTTCTTTATCATCCGTAGATTCATCTATACCGGGTACACTAATTATCAGTTCATCCACTGTGGGGGAATCCGTGATTGGTTCGTTACCGGTGCTAGGAATCTGTGCTTGTGCATCTTTTACTGTGGAATCTTCTGTGTGTTTTCCACAAGAAACTGCAAGAGAGCAGATTAGTATAAAAATGAATGTAAAAGTATATTTTTTCTTCAAGAGTAACCTCCAAATTAATAGGGATTTTAAGAATCTTTTGTTGGTTTTTCTTTTGTAAGTTTTTCGGCATGGATATAGTATTCGAGTAATCGAATCACATATTCGGGTGCATGGCGGTTATCTCTTTCCCATTCGGTGACAGTTCTATACGGAATCTTGAAATAATCACAGAATTCTTTACGATTCATGCCGGTAGATTCTCTTAAGTCCTTAATTCTTTTACTGTAGTCCATAATGCGCTCCTTATAATAAACACAATGTGTACTTAGAGTGTATCATAAAGAAAAGGTTAGTGCAATCATTCTTGCATAAGAGGGATGTGTACGATATATTTGTAAGGTGGGAGGAATGCTATGGAAGAAAGAGCAAAGAAAATCGTAGAGAGTTGCCTGCTTGAGGATAGTTGCAGTCCGGTGCAAGTTTTTTTCAATATTGCAAAGAAAGATTTTGTAAGAATGCATGGGCCTGAGCACCATGTTTTGGATGGGGCAGCACTGCTTACTGCATTTTATAATGCGGGTGGAAAAATTGACTTACAGGCAAGTTTATATGAAATGATGAAAAGAGGACTGCAAATGCCCGGTGCGACCTGCGGTATGTGGGGAGTGTGTGGTGCAGTAAGTTCCATGGGAGCAGCCTTATCCATTATTGATGGAACAGGTCCTTTAAGTACTGATAATTCTTGGGGAAATCATATGATGTTTACTTCTAAGGCTTTAGGCCGATTGGCAGGGGTAGGTGGCCCAAGATGTTGTAAAAGAGATGCCTACCTTGCTTTTGAAGAAGCGATTGATTATATCAATTCCAATTATGAAGTGAAGTTAATAAAAAACAAGATTACCTGTTCATATAGTAATCAAAATGAGCAATGTATCAAAGAAAAATGTCCGTTTTTTTCACAGAAGAAAAAGGTCGCATTTGTCTGTGTTCATAATTCGTGCAGAAGTCAGATTGCAGAAGCTCTGGGAAAGAAGTTTTTGTCGGATTCTTTTGAATGCTATTCTGCAGGTACCCAGACGAAGCCGCAGATTAATCAGGACGCAGTCAGACTTATGAAAGAGCTTTATGGAATTGATATGGAAGAAAACCAGTATTCTAAAACCCTTGCAGAAATTCCGAACCCGGATATTGCTATTTCTATGGGATGTAATGTGGAATGCCCGTTTATTGGAAGAGGATTTGATGATGACTGGGGCTTAGAAGACCCTACCGGTAAGTCTGATGCAGATTTTATAAAGGTTATTAGGCAGATTGAGGACGAAATTAAGAAGTTATTAAGCCATGCCCATTCATAGCCCTGCGGGCTATTTCATGTCGGGCTGGCGCCCTATAATAAGCCAACAATAAAAGCTCTCTTACAAGTAAACTTGCAGAGAGCTTTATTATTGACTTATTGCACGGCTTATAGCTTACGCAAAGTATCTCTTTAATAAACCTTCAAACGCTTTTCCGTGTCTTGCCTCATCGCGGGCCATTTCATAAGGATTTTCGCTTCGCTCAAATCCTTGGGGGAAACGAAAAGTCAGTAAACAAAAGGCTTCAACTAAGATTCAAATAGTCAAATCTTTAGTCAATTCTACAAGAACATAGTACAACTTTTTACAACTATGGTCAACCATAGTCAAGTGAAAAAGGAGTTGTAAATTATGGCAGCAACACAAATCAAAAAAGAAGAATCCCAAGCGGTAGGAGTTTATCAATTAAAAAATGGTTTTTGGGCTTACAGATTCATTGTAAAAATCAATGGAGAGCAGAAAACACAAAGAAGGTCAAAAGACGAAGAAGGAAAACCTTTTAGAACGCAGAAGCAGGCAGCCAGAGCAAGAGAAAAGGCATTAAAGAAAATGCAGGCAGAAGCACCGCCTGCTGCCGCACCAAAAGAAAAGAAGATAGTAAGAAAACGAATTAGTGAAGTTTATGAGGAATATTGCGAATGTGGCAGAAAAGATAAAGCATTTGCCACTATCAAGAAGCAGGAAGCCCTTTGGAACAATCATATTTTGGAGAGGTTCGGTTCTAAGTATGTGGATAATATTAGAGTGGCAGACGTGCAAGACTTTTTGGCAGAGTTATATTGTGTACATGGTTATGCTTATGGCTATGTAGAGGGCTTTTTAAAGCAGTTTTATTTGATTTTCGGTCAAGCATACTCAAGAAACTATCTGTCTGTTGATGATTATAACAAATTGTGTGTAAACAAGAATACAAAAATTAAAATGCCAACTAAGAAATCAACGGATATAACGGACATAGAAGTTTATACAGATGATGAATTAAATTTTTTAGATGAATACTTTAAGGGGAAAACAGTAGAAACTGCCTACATAATTGGTCGATATACTGGTTTAAGAGTTGCAGAGTGTTATGGTCTTACATGGGATAGAATCAATCTGGAAGAAGGTTATATTTCCGTTGAGAGACAGATGAAAACGCAGGAAGGGCTTGTTTATCTGAATGCTCTTAAGACACCAAATGCCAGAAGGAAGGTTTTTATTTGTGATACCTTAAAACAGTATTTAACAGACCTTCAAGAGAAGATTAAGGAGTATGAAGTAATTTACCAGAAGCAGAGAAAGCAAAATGAAATCATGGTAATAGACGCAGCAGGCGGCACAGTATCTTCTTTAAGGCTTGTGAACACTTTGCCAAATGGGAAGATTCAGACCGAACACGCAATCAGACATCATAGGCAGCACATTCTAAAAATTGCAGATTTGGAATTTAAGTATCATAACTTGCGGCACACCTTCGGAACAAAACTTGCCCTTATGAATACACCAGAACATATTTTGTTAAAGCAAATGGGGCATAGCAAGAGTTCTACAACCCACAAATACTATCTGGCAATGTCAGAGCAGGCAATTCAAGAATTAAAGAGCAACTTGAATCAACTTTAAAGGGGGAAGTAGAACAATGGAAAAATTAAGACAAATTATGAGAGAACTTGTAGAGATTGAGCGTGGTTTACATTCATTCTCTACTCTATTGGATAATTTGGAAGAGGTTTATAATTCAAGGCATGATGAAAACCAAAAGGAAAATATTTGGGTTTTAAAAATTATAGTTGAATCTATCAGCCAGAATTTGAGTGATAAAATCACAGAGATAGACCAGTTTATAATTGATAATAGAAGTAAATAAGCAAATTGGCAGGAGTTCTCTTCCTGCCAATTAGTTTTCTCTATTTTTTAAATGTAATATAAGTGCGTTTATAATTTCAACATCTTTTTCTGTCAAGCCTGCTACACTTATGGAAGAAGTTGTGTCTACACCTAAAAGAAAATCCGTAGAGACTTTGAAAATGTGGGCTAGTTCTACAACATATTGTGTAGAAGGTACGGAAATCCCCATTTCCCAAGCATTAACACTAGACCTTGTGATTCCTAGTTGCTTTGCTAGTTCAGATTGAGTTTTATTATTTTGCTCTCTAAGGCTTTTAATTCTATCTGCAATCATTGTTACCACCTCTTCAGTAGTATGGTAGAACAATCTTAAAGATATTACATTATCAAGAAGATATTATGAATTGACAAATGAAATTGACAATAAACATAAACAGAATTATAATGATAAAAAAGTTTAAAAAGAGGTAATTATTATGAAAAAGAAAATAGTTTTTGTTTTAGCAACTCTTATGTGTGTTTCTCTTTGTGCTTGTGGTGGAACGGAACCAACTAATAGTAATAACAGTACAGAGGAAAACCAAGAAAATGGCTTTACTCCAGTATCAGAAACAGAAGTTGAAACGGAAATAAACAAGATGTTTTCTGAAAATAAAGAAGAAATTGATACAGAAAATTTAGAGAAGTATTATGATACAGAGCAATTTGTCGGTAAACCAACTCTTGAAAATGTATACATGGCTTATGAACATGATAACGATACAGTTCTTTTGAGAAGAAAGGTTAGTGTTGGTATAGACATGGAATTTTCAAAAGAATATTTTGTAGAAAAGCCATCAAGTTTAAAAGGTGCTTCTGGACAAAGAAGTGTTAAGGGTATCATTGTAGACAACAACACGCCTGATGATTATGAGGACGACCAAATTGCATATATATTTTTAGAATAACTTCTAAAGGACGAGGGAGAAATCCCTCGTCCTTTTATTCCTCTACTGCCTTTAATTCAGCCTTGTATTTGTAATAAGAATTTCTGGAAATGCCTGCCAGTTTTATTACTTCTGAATCGGTGTTAGTTCCATTGAAATCTTTACTGTTCTTCAAAATGATTTCTTTTGCCGCAGTTTCCTTTTTAGTGGTGTATTTCTGCCCTGCCACTCTGCCGATTTGTTTACCATTCAATTTTGCGGTTTTCATACCTTCTGCGGTTCTCTGGTGCAAATCATTTACTTCTTTCTCTGCCTGCTCAAAGGCAATTCGGATTTGCTCCTTTGCAAGTGTCATTAAATATTCATTGATTGCCTTTAAAAGAATATCCGCATTAGTGCCAGTCATTTGTACTTTGGTACTGATTGCGTTTTTATAAGTTTCTGTGTTGATGTGTGGCTCTTTAAGGAATACAAGGTCGATTCCAAGAGAAAAGAGTTCTTCATAGAGTTTAAAGCCTTCTTCTGCATTTCTTGACATTCTTGAAACTGAATCAAAAATAATAGTGATTGCTTTTCCTTTTGCGGCTTCCTGCTTAACAAGTTTATAAAGTTTATTCCATTCTTTTCTGCCCTCTGTTTTAGTACCAGTATAAACTTCTTTTACAATGTGTGCTTCTGGATAAAGTTCTAAAATGTTGCGGATTTGTCTTTCAATGTTCTGTTTAGTTGTACTGATTCTTGTATATCCATATTCTTCTCTCATGGCTCTTTCAACTCCTTTTGTATAACTTTAAACCTTCCTTTAATTTGGTACTATTATAATATCAAAAATAGAGTCATTTGTCAACAATTTTGGTACTATTTTAGATAGGCTTATTTTGGTACTAATAAAAGAAAATTATTTTTGAAAAAAGTTTTAAAAACTTTATCGAAGTACAAAAACTTGCACATCTATCGAAGTATACTAAGTACATAAGATGAAGCAAGGAACACAGAACAAAAACAACAACTTCATTACAACATTAAAAAATAAACAACCAAAAGAAAAGGAGATTTGATAACTATGAAAAAGGGAATTGTATTTGGATTTTTTGTTGATGAAAATGAGAAAATTATTTTCTTCTCAAGCACATTTATGAATGGGGCTAAGGTAATGTCCTCTGGAGAACATCAGTTATATATGCAAGTGATTGCTGACTATCCAAATTTTAAACATGTAGTAATAAATTAAAAAAGATTTATCCAAGTGCAAAAACTTGCACACCTCAAACAGTATACTAAGTACATAAGATGAAGCAAGGAAAACAACTTCATCACAACTATAAAAAATTCATATTAAAAGGAGAACAAAATCATGAGAAAACTTAACAAAATCAACTTCAATCACGCAACAAAGGAAATCATCATCACAAAGGCTTTTGAAACAGAAGCAAATGTAATTGGCTCTGCTGCCTATGATGAATTAGTAAAAATCAGAAAAGACTTTCCAGATTATACAATCAGAAGAAAAGAAATTGCTAGAAAAGAAAATAAGAAGTCTTTCAAAGGTCTTACAGTAGACGAAATGAAGAGATTCCTCACAACTGTTGGAGAAGAGGATGTGAAACTCTTTGAAAAGGTTTGCGAAATTGCTGAAAACAAGCAGGGCAAATATGCAGTAATTAAAAAATGGTTCTTAAACAACTACCAAGAGGCTTATGAAAAAGAACTTGAAAACCTCAAACTTGAAAAAGAACTTGCTGAACTTGAAGCAGAACTCGAAGAAGCAGCATAGAAAGGAGAAAGTCATGAATTTAGAAATCAGAAATGCAGTATCAAAAGAAATTGAAGAGTTGTCTCTGGCGTGGAATTTATCTCGTAGAGAGACTATGGAAGAAATGATATATCACTATTATGATAGTACACCGATAGGAGTTGAACAGTTAGAAGCAGAGTTCTATTCCCTTAGTGATGAAGAGTTATTTAATAAATTGTGTGAATTATAAAAGAAAAGGAGATTAAGAAAATGAGAGATATTACTGTTGATTTTATTGCAAACAAAATTGTTGTTACTAAAGGATTCTACGCAAATGCTATTATTCCTGCAACAGAGGAAAATGAGAGATTAAGAACAGTTTTAAGTGACTATCCAAACATGAAAGTCTCTGTGAGAGAATCCAGTAGAAAGAGTACCTCTAACAAATTCAAAGGTTTAACATACCGATACATGAGAAAGTTTATCTCTGTTATGGATAATGAAAATCTTGATGTTTTTGAAAGAGTTATCTTACATTTTGAAGGTCTTTACATGGAAAATGGAGAAGTGTATGCAGCAGTTAGAGACTGGTTTCTTGAAAATTATCCAGCCCATAAGGAAATGATTGTTGCAGCAGTACCCACAAGAGAAGCAGCCTTTTCTTCTGTTCCAGTAGCAGAAGAGAATGCGGCAGCAGCCTAAAATGGTCTAAGAGAGGGGGCTATATTTCGGGAGAATAGTGATTTTGATTTTGCCGTTGCCGTTTCCGTGGCTCTTCTTCCTACCAAAAATAGAATTGCTTTTGGCAGAGGGAAAAATTATAAGAAAATAAAAAATTCCCCTTCTGTTTCAGTAAAAAACAAAAGGGAAATCACGGAGATTACGGAATTTGAGGAGAGTTGACGGAGATTGCTTCACTAAGATATTTTATGTATTCTTCTCTTACGGAATCTGGGGATAATATTTTTACATCTTTTCCCAGACCGAGAAGCCAACCATAAAACTGAATACTTGTGTAAACTGTGATTCTGGCAACAAAGAAATCCTTTCTTTCAAGGCTTGGTCTGATTCTTACAGAATCCCCAAATCTTTCAATAAAAACTCCTGCAAGGTGGTTAGGGGCTTCAATGGAAATAGTTTCTTCTTTGCCGGCAAACATTCCAAAGGCTTTTTTAGAATATTCCACCATGTCAAAGGTTTCAAAGTGTTCTTTTCCTTCTCTGGCTTCATAAGTCAGTTTGATAGATTGCATTTTATCAATTCGATAATGTTTCAAGCCTTTAGTTCTTGTGTCATAGGCTATTAGATAATAGTTATCATCATTCATAGAAACTGCATAGGGGCTTGCCGCAAACTCTTTACCACTTCTTAAAATGTCTAATTTTCTTTGCGTATTCCACCTCATGTATTGAAATGTGATTTGGCTATTGGTTGAAATGGCTGCATAAATAGAATCAAGGTTTTTAAAGATTCGGTCATTCATGCTTTTTACTCTTTTGTCGAGTAATACCCTTCTGTTAAAGGATTCATTATCAAAGGTACTGCCTAAAGTTTTGAGTTTTTTGATTAGTTCTCTTGACTTCTTTTCTGTAAGAAATTTTGAAGCAGCCACGGAATCAATCAGAATTTTCAATTCGTTAGAATCAAAGGTTCTTTCTGGCAGGTGGTATTTGTAATTGCCTTTTTCCTGCACTCCTTCAATGTGAAAATCAACTGCTTCAAGTAGTGAAATATTTGTATAAATGGTTCTTCTGTCAGCAGTTACACCCTTCTTTTCTAGTTCGGCTAGAATCTCTGGCATTCTAATAAAATGGGTTTTATCTGTCTTTTCCAAGAAAATTTTTTGTAAATAAATTGGAATGAGTTTCTTACTATCTGATTGTTCTTTCATGGCTTTCTCCTTAAAATTCAAATGTAGCAGGCTTTGGGGGAGTGGTTTCTTCACTATCCAAACTTTCCATTGTCTGTATTATCTTATTTTTATCTATATTATATCTATTATATTTTTCTATGTTCTGTGGGGGAGTGCGTTGTTCCTGCGAGGAAGTGCCTTTTCTCTGTCCGAGATTTTCAATTCTCTCCGAGAGATTTTCTTGTTCATGAGAGAGACTGCCGCAGTTATTGTTTTCTTCTTTACTCTTGGTCTTTTGGGAAACTTCAAAAAAATGCAATTGGTTTCCTTTTCCCTCTACAACATACCCCTTTTCTTTTAGCACTTGCAATTTTTTATAGTATGTACTTCTGGGTAAACCAGTTGCTTCTGCAATGGCAGCAGGAGATAGGGCTAAATTATAATCATTTGCATTTGAAGCAAAATAAAGATACAGAACAAAGGCATAATAGTCTTGGGTTTCTTTTATCATTTGTTGCCAGTTCTGATTTTTTATCTGTAAAAAATCGGATTTAGGCATTTCTCTATGTATCAAAATTTTTTGTTGATTTGGTACAGTATACATATTTTAACCCTTCCTTCCGTTGTTTACAAGATTGCAGCAGTATTCATTTATTGTCCTTTCTTCTTCTGGTGTTAAATGAGCAATCTTGCCGCCCATGTAGTTTCTAATTCGATTTAGATTCAATGTTGTAGATTCACACATTTTTGTGACATTGATACGCTTTAATAATTCAATCATCTTGGCTCTC
>JAFTPP010000020.1 GCA_017463255.1 Lachnospiraceae bacterium | reverse complement strand
TAATATATTCAGACACTGGGCTAAGCTTTCATGAATTTTTTCCAATATACCAACTACATTTTCTGTGCAGATAAGGCCCTGATCTACCCATCCTTCCCATTCCAGATAACTGAAACGGCATTTTAAACTATCACGTGCCATATCTCACCTCACCCTAAAATGCTCAAAGATAAGCTAAGTTGTGCATCTCTTTGAACGATTTCTTCATAAGACTTCTCGATATATTTTTCACCAACTTGATACATAATATATATTTTTTCAATATGCTGATATAATGAGTGATAAAACAATAGCAATTCATTACTGTTTTGACCTCTATAAGCTTCTCCATTTCCTATCACTAGTAATATATCATTTATTTTAGTAAGTACAGTAGATAGTATATTCTCTATTTCTTCCAATTCTGCAACATAATCAATCAGCCTATCTGTAATCTTAATCAATAACTCTTCCATATTGTTCTCCATTAATCCGCAAGCATTCAATTAGTGCCCGTCTTATCTCCGATGGGTTTGCCGGTCTCGAATTTCCCGTTTTCAAATCGTATCGGATTCCTCCCTGCTCATCCATCCTGTATAAGATTTCTTGTTTACTGTTTATTCCATGATACTCACGCACAATCAGTTTCTCTGATTCTTCCTCTCTCATTATTTTCAAAAGCCTTGACTTTGAAACAACCTCTTCATTCGTAGAGATTTCTGCATTTGCTTCTTTTAGAAACGGGTAACTTGTTATTACCGCCAAAACAATAGCAATTCGAGGAAGACGCATAACTTCATATTCATTCTCGCCGCATTGAATCATTGTTATAGCATTCATACCACCTACCAACGCTATCCGCATATTATTTATAATTACATGTTCAGAAGCCAACTTATAATCTACTATAGCTTCTAACATTCGAATTCCGGGAATCGTTAATCGTTTGTCCGGATGCACCAACCCATTTTTTTGCAACTTATCCATCGTATTATCTACAAAGGACTCTCTATTTTCCTCTTCTCCTATATCAAGTTCCATAGCGAATAAATTATCCTTTGACACTATACTGCTAAAAAAAATTAATTCCTCACCAGAGCATTTCATGCTAACTCCTCCAACGTTTTATATTCAGGAAAATTATCTTTAAAATTGGCTACTGCATTTCTAAAATTCATGTCAGCCTCTCTTGATATTTGAAGCGGATTATCCTCATCGCTATCGGAAAATAACTTTTGGTACTGTGTGATTAATTCCATATATACATGGAATTTCTTATACGCCTCTCCGGACCATTCTTTTTCGTTCTCAATTGTTTTCATAAAAAAATTTGCCCTAGCATATGCTGCATTCAAAAGATTCTGTACTTCATCCCGCATTTTAATATATTCATCAAAATTATCACTATTAACACTTACCACTATATCCATTATCTGCACGACCGCCTTCATATTCTTCTTTGGTTTTAATATCTTCAGTTTTATCCTCTAGCTCCATTTGTTCTTTCCAATAAATGACTGATTCCGCTAACTTCTGCGCTTGTTGTGCTACAAGCCTCATACACTCTTTCAACTCTTGCATAATTTCCTCTTTTTCAAGAATAGCTTTATCCAAACGTTCTACATATTCTCTTACCCACACCCCGTCCACATCCGGCATATTATTCCACTTTTCTTTCTGAGCTTGAAAATCAGTTTCTGCAATAGATACATAACTTGCTATCTTATTTATCTGTCCAATTAACTCCCGATAACTATTTGAATAACTCTCATACTTCTTTTCAGCATAGGAGTCATTAAACATATCCTCAATCCAATACCCTAATCCCATGGCACACCTCGCACATTTCTTCATCTTTAGAAGATTATATCGTTTTTTCTATCCCTTATCAACAAAATATTTCTTTTTTAGAAGTTTTGTGCAACGAAAAAGACAGTACCCTTTTACAAGTACTGTCTTTTTTCTCCTCATAAATGTAGGAAACCTACTATTGAATAACCTTAACCTGAACTTCCCCTGCTCCCGCAAGTTCTACGCTCAAGCTAAGCTTCCCACCAAGATTAGTTGTCATCTTGCCAACACTTTCGCCGGCAATATATACTTCATATTCTGTCTCATCCTGTAAACCAACTGTAATCTGTGCATCTTCATTGCCTTCTACCACAAAAGAAACTCCGTTTTCATCTTCTGTATATCCGATTACACTGGTTCCGGGAACTGACTCATACGCAAACATACCATTCTTCTCTAACTTTGTAATGTCCTTATATGTCTTTACCTTGTAGATATCTCCTCCGTGTTGAAAATCTTCTACTTTGGATTTGGTTTCCAATGTATGATTACCAAAGCTTAAAGAACCATTTTCTTCCCCACGAAGTAACTGCTCTACTACTGCCATTATCTTTAGTCCTCCTGATATAACCCCTCGTATTTCTATTCAGTTGTGTGATAGATATATTATAACCTATCTCTAACTATTTTTCCATCAAAAAATAATTACTTTTTTGTAAAATTTATTTTACCTTGCTTACAACCTGCAACTACCTTGTCTCCTGCTTTAATTCTTCCGCTTAAGATTTCTTCTGTCAAAGCATCTTCAATCACAGTCTGCACCGCACGCTTTAGCGGCCTTGCTCCCATCTTAAGATCAGAATGTTTATCAACAATATATTCCTTTAAAGCAGGTGTGATGGATAAGGTAATATCCATTTGTTTTGCACAACGCTCTACTAAGTTCTTTGCAAGTAAGGTGATGATTTCCTTCATATCTTCCTTGGTCAAAGAAGAAAATACCATAATTTCATCAATACGGTTAATGAATTCCGGCTTAAAGATTCGTTTTACTTCCTCCATAACACCGCTTTTCATCTTTTCATAGCTTTGTTCCTTAGTCTGACCGGAAGAAAATCCTAAATTCTTAGGGTCTACAATTCTCTGGGCTCCCGCATTTGAAGTCATAATCAGAATGGTATTCTTAAAGCTGACTTTTCTGCCTTTAGAATCTGTAATATGACCATCATCCAGAATCTGCAATAAAATATTAAACACATCCGGATGTGCCTTTTCTATTTCATCAAATAAAATCACTGAATAAGGATTTCTGCGGACTCTTTCACTTAATTGTCCGCCATCTTCAAAGCCTACATATCCGGGCGGTGAACCAATCATCTTAGAAACAGAGTAAGATTCCATATATTCCGACATATCCACTCTGATCAGTGCATTTTCATCACCAAACATGGCTTCTGCCAAGGCTTTGGTTAACTCTGTTTTACCAACACCCGTAGGTCCTAAAAACAGGAAGGAACCAATCGGTCTTTTAGGGTCCTGAAGCCCTACTCTGCCACGTCTTATTGCTCTTGCAACAGCCGAAACCGCATTTTCCTGTCCGATAACTCTTTGATGGAGTATAGACTCTAATCTTAAGAGTCGCTCACTCTCTTTTTCATTGATTTTATTAAGCGGTATCTTAGTCCAGTCAGATACAATCTTTGCAATATCCTCCTCGCTAACTTCAGCCGCCACTAATGTTTTTGTCTTTTTATCAACAGGCTTTTCAGCCTTTTTTACAAGTTTTTCATAGTCTTTTTTAAGAAGTGCAGCCTCTTCAAATTCACCGTCACATACCAGTTCTTCGATTTTTGCTTCCATCTTCTTAATTTCACTCTGCAGTTCAAGTGCTTTAGCCGGTGACTGCATATTTTTAAGTGCTGTGGCCGCTGCTGCTTCATCCATAAGATCAATTGCCTTATCCGGCAGTTTTCTGTCATTAATATAACGTTCCGAAAGAATTGCTGCCGCCACGATGGCCTCATCCGTAATCTTAACGCCATGGTGATTTTCATAGCGTTCACGGACACCTTTTAATATTTTCACAGTTTCCTCAACGGACGGTTCTTCCACATTAACCGGCTGGAATCTTCTTTCCAAAGCAGCATCTTTTTCAATATGCTTACGATACTCTGCAATGGTTGTAGCACCAATAAGCTGAATCTCGCCTCTGGCAAGGGAAGGCTTTAAGATATTGGAAGCGTCTATAGCCCCTTCCGCGCCTCCCGCGCCGATTAAAGTATGAATCTCATCTAAAAATAAGAGCACATTACCTGCTGCAGTAACTTCTCTGATTATTTTCTTAACACGTTCTTCAAATTCACCACGGTATTTGCTTCCTGCAACCATACCGGACAAATCCAGGGTAACCACACGTTTATTCTGCACTGTAGGCGGCACATCACCTGCCACAATCCGCAAAGCGAGTCCTTCTGCAATGGCTGTTTTACCAACTCCCGGCTCGCCAATCAGACACGGATTATTCTTGGTACGTCTGCTTAATATCTGAATTACCCGTTTAATTTCCGCTTCCCTGCCAATAATTGGGTCTAATTTTCCCTCTTTGGCAAGTTTTGTTAAATCTCTGCTATACTGGTTCAATGTAGCAGTAGGGTCAGCGTTCTTTTTGCCTTTTGCAGACATCTCTTCGCGATAAGCTTTACTGCTCTCGCCCATTGCTTCAAAAATATCCAGGCTCAGTCTTTGAAGCTGTACCCCAAGCGTATTTAAAAGTCTTACAGCCGCATTGTCGCCTTCCTTCATAATTGCAAGAAGGATGTGCTCCGTGCCTGTTTTATCGGCGCGGAAATGTTTGGCCTGTTTATGACTTTCCTCCAAAATAGCAAGTGCTTTGGGAGAATAAATCCCTTTCTCCTTCACCACCATACCGGATGAGGGGGCAATCAAATCAGTGATTAACTCTAATAACTTGCCCTCTTCGACTCCGTTTTTATTTAAGACGCTAGCCGCAACGCCGGTTTTCTCTTTTAGTAATCCTGTTAAAATATGTTCAGAACCGATATAATTCTGTTGCAAACGCTTTGCAGTTCTTGCCGCGATTTGCAACGCCGTTTTGGCCTGGTCTGTAAACTGTTGCATTTAAGTCATTCCTTTCAAGACATTTTGTCATCATCCAAATCTAAGAATTCGAATTCCATATCGTCTTCAGGAGCAAGGAAATTCACAGATTTCCAGCTATCGTTATCCTCTTCGATAACTTTTGCTGTCAATTCTTCCGTATTATCTGTTTCCTCAACCTGTTCTTCTTCCTGTTGATATTCTTCCTGTATATACTCTTCCTGTGTATATTCTTCTGTCTGTGATGCTTCTGCCATATCCACGTTACTTGGTTGGATGGAAAAAGCCTCTTCTTCAAACTGTGGCTCTACATATTGGATTTCCGGAAATTCCTGAACATATTCTTCTGTTACAGGTTCTTCGCTAATCTCCATAGGAATCTCTTCTTTTATTGGTTCAATTTCAGGAGTAATACGTAAATCACGTTTATGAGGTGGCACCATTTCCGGCTGGATGTTTAATTTTACAGGTTTTTCAAATGCCGGTCCTGATGGTTTTACGCTGGTTACTTCACGGCGTACTTCACCGTTATCATTATTTCTTTTTCCGTCTTTTTCATTCCCAGAGGCTATTCTGTGGGCTTCCTGGGCTTTTTTCTTTCTACGGCGCTTTTCTCTTTCGAGCATTTCAATCTCTTCTCTCATATCGCGCATCTGGAGTGCCATAAATACAATCACAACCATTAATCCCACAATCACGATAACCAAGAGAACAACCACTATCTTTGAAACGCCTGAGCTTTTCTTAGCTGATTTATCCGTTGTATCTTTTGTATCTGTATCTGCATCCCCTGACTGGTCCGGAGTCTGTGTTCCTTGTGCCGAATCAGCTTCACTTCTTACTACAGAAAAATGATACACTGCTGTATTTCCGTCCGCACCCTTTACGGTAATATATCTGTCATTGATACCGACTTCTAAGTTGTCAAATCCAAGACTTCCTTCAATAGAAGAAGTCGGATCTGTTGTATTGGCAGAAACCGCAACGGATGTAATCTCATTATCTACTGTCAAAGTATATTCATAAACTCCCGGTTCAAACTCCGGTTCCAAAAATCCATCCTGGAAAATAATGGAAGAAAGTGTGCAATCTGATGGAGTTACAACCGGCTCATCAACCGGCGGATTTGGTGTTACAGGGTCTTCTTTTTCCGTATCCGGTGTAGTGGTAGTATTACCACTGCCTGAATCCGTAGCACTGTCTGAAGTCTCTCCGCCTGCAGGAACACCTGTGTTGGTAACGATGTCAGAACGGATATATCCCGTCTGCTTACTGTCCACAAACACAAAATACCATGTCATACCTGCACTATCCTTGACTTCACCACAGATAGTAAACTCTGTATTCGGTGCAATACTTCCTACAACATCACTCTTTGTTGTAGCATGTTCACGGATATTGGCCCCCTTGCTTCCTGATTTTCCGATCACATTGGTATATGCAAAACTGCTGATACTCATCATCATTGTCATGGCAAGAGCCAATACAACAACTGCACATCTTCTGAATTTTTTCATACTCTTTCGCCTCTCTTACAACCCATTTCGCTTTCGCCGTTTAAAACCTTCTGTTCTTATATTACTCTGCTTCGAAAATAGCCTTTCCGATGTCATTACGCATATATTTGTTGGCAAAATCAACCCATTCCGTAGCTTTATATGCATTGGCACGGGCTTCTTTTAAATTAGCTCCCTTAGCAGTAATGCCAAGAACACGGCCGCCGTTTGTAACGATTTTTCCATCCTGTAATTTGGTTCCTGCATGGAAACAGAAGTAATCGTCACTTCCTTCAAACTTATCTAAGCCTGTGATTTCAAATCCTTTATCGTATTTTACAGGATATCCGTCAGATGCAAGAACAACACAAACTGCCGCATTATCCTCAAATTCTACTTTAATCTGGTCAAGTGTACCGTCAATACATGCTTCCATAACATCGATAATGTCATTCTTCATTCTCGGAAGAACAACCTGTGCTTCCGGGTCTCCGAATCTTGCATTATACTCAAGAACTCTTGGTCCTTTCGGAGTTAACATTAATCCAAAGAAAATAATACCCTTGAACTCACGTCCCTCTGCTGCCATGGCATCTACTGTTTTTTGGTAAATATATTTCTTACAGAATTCATCTACTTCTTCTGTGTAGAATGGACTTGGAGAAAAGGTTCCCATTCCTCCGGTATTCAGTCCTTCATCACCGTCTTTAGCACGTTTATGGTCCTGAGCGGAAGTCATTGTCTGAATGGTCTTACCGTCAACATAAGACAATACACTCACTTCACGTCCTGTCATAAATTCTTCTACTACCATACGGTTTCCGGCAGTACCAAACTGCTTATCTAACATAATAGACTTTACACCGTCTTTGGCTTCTTCTAATGTGTTGCAAATCAACACACCTTTTCCTAAGGCAAGTCCGTCTGCTTTTAATACAATAGGAAAATCTGCTGTTTCCAAATAAGCAAGTGCTGCATCTGCATCATCAAAAGTTTCATATGCCGCAGTAGGAATATCATACTTTTTCATTAAGTCTTTTGAAAATGCCTTGCTTCCCTCTAAGATGGCTGCATTTTTACGGGGACCAAAGGTTTTGATTCCGGCTTTTTCTAATTCGTCTACCAGCCCGCCTACCAATGGGTCGTCCATTCCAACGATAACAAGATCAATTTCTGTATCTTTGGCAAATGCCACCAACTTCTCAAATTCCATTGCGCCGATTGCCACACACTCTGCAATCTGACCGATTCCGGCATTACCCGGAGCACAATAAATCTTGCTTACTCTTTTACTCTTTGCAACACTTGTTGCTATGGCATGTTCTCTACCGCCGCTTCCTACGATTAATACTTTCATATTTACTCTTTCTCCATTGCAATTTTATGAATTGCCTGTGGTAAAATAATCCACTCAGCCTGTTCCATTACACGCTTCTGTAATATTTCAGGAGTATCTCCCGGCTCCACATTAACCGCCTTTTGGAAGATAATGGCTCCTGTATCAATTCCTTCATCTACATAATGCACGGTGGCACCTGTTACCTTAACTCCTTTTTTAAGAGCAGCTTCATGAACCTTTAAGCCATAATAACCGACTCCGCAAAAAGATGGAATCAAGGATGGATGAATATTAATAATACGCCCTCTATATTCCTGAATCATTGCTGCAGGAATATTTACAAGGAATCCTGCAAGTACCACTAAATCAGGACGGTAATCTTTTACACCCTGAAGAAGTGCTTCGTTGAATTCGTCCCTGGTTGCATATTCCTTGGGGGAAATACAACGGTTTGGAATTTCATTCTGTTTTGCACGCTCTAACGCATACGCATTTTTATTGTTACTGATGACTCCCACAATTCTTGTGTTCTTTATGGTACCGTCACTAATGCGGTCTATAATTGCCTGAAGATTGGTGCCTCCGCCCGATACACACACAACAATTTTTAGCATACGGTTACTCCTTTTTCTCCATCAGTAATTTCACCCACAAGGTAAGCAGTCTCGCCTGCTGCCTTAAGCGCTTCCATTGTCTTATCTACATTAGCCGCATCTACTGCAACCATCATACCAATACCCATGTTGAAGGTATTGTACATCATCTCTTCTTCAATATTTCCTGTCTTCTGAAGAAGCTTAAAGATTGCAGGTACTTCGTAGCTGTCTTTACGTACTACTGCGCGTACTCCTTCCGGAAGCATTCTCGGAATATTTTCATAGAAACCGCCGCCGGTAATATGGCTGCATCCCTTTACAGTCACACCTGCATCTTTAATGCTCTTTAATGCTTTTACATAAATTCTTGTAGGCTCAATTAATGCCTCTCCAAGAGTTTTTCCTAATTCATCATAATATACACTAAGGTTTTCTTTATTAACATCAAACACCTTACGAACCAATGAGAAACCGTTACTATGTACACCGCTGGATGCGATACCGATTAATTTATCTCCGGCTTTTAAGTCTTTACCTGTAATCAGGTCTTTCTCATCAACAACACCCACAGCAAAACCTGCAAGGTCGTACTCATCAACAGGATAGAATCCCGGCATTTCTGCTGTTTCACCACCGATTAAAGCAGCTCCTGACTGGATACATCCGTCAGCAACACCCTTTACAATAGTAGCGATTTTTTCAGGATAGTTCTTACCGCATGCAATATAGTCCAAGAAAAAGAGTGGTTCACCGCCTGCACATGCAATGTCATTCACACACATGGCAACACAGTCAATACCTACTGTATCATGCTTATCCATTAAGAAAGCAAGTTTTAACTTGGTACCTACACCATCTGTTCCTGATACTAAGGTTGGTTTTTCCATATCTTTGAATTTTTCCATGGAAAATGCACCTGAGAATCCGCCAAGACCTCCTAATACTTCCGGTCTCATGGTTTCTTTAACGTGTTTCTTCATTAACTCAACTGATTTGTACCCAGCTTCAATATCTACTCCGGCGTTCTTATAATCCATTTTGTCCTCCATTCCGGGAAAACAGACATTTTGTCTTTTCCCGCGCTCCTCATTTTTTGTATTTTTTATTTTTCCATATATTTTTTATATCCAACTTCCTGTAACTTAGCGTCCTTAGCCTGTACGCTTTCCTTTAAAGAAGTTGTATATGCTTTTAATTTATCCAGTAATTCACTGTCGCTTGTTGCAAGAATCTTAGCTGCCAAAAGTCCTGCATTGGCACCTCCGTTAATTGCCACCGTTGCTACAGGAATACCTGACGGCATCTGTACGATGGAATAAAGTGAATCACGACCTCCAAGGGAAGTTGTATGCATCGGGATACCAATAACCGGCATCGGGAAAATAGCTGCGCACATACCCGGAAGGTGTGCTGCCATTCCTGCTCCTGCAATAATTACTTTGAATCCTTTATCCTCTGCTGTTTTAGCATATTCAAAGAATACGTCCGGCTCACGATGAGCAGAAATAATGGTCATTTCATAAGAAATTCCAAGCTCCTCTAAAATATCTGCCGCCTTAGCCATAACAGGCATATCCGAATCACTGCCCATTACAATACCAACCTTTGCCATATGACATCCTCCTGATTTGTATCTTTTTTTATGATTAGTCTTACTGTAACTATAAAAGCTACTATATCTAGTATATTTTACTAGAAAACACGCATGATATCAACTAGAAAAATTCACTTTCAAAGGGTTCGTTCAGTTCTTCACATCCCTCTAATACGAATCTTGCGTTTTCAATAATTGAAATCCTCGTTCCGTCCTCTTTTACCCCGTACAATGCCTCTAATTCATCGTAAGGAATGGTTATATCCGTATGGCAATTAAAATATGCCTTTGCTGCATCTGTCTTTCTTAATATGGACACCTCATTATCCCTTGCCACAATTTCCTTTCCGTCCGGATTAAAAACAGGAATGTCCTCACTATGAGAATAACAGGTATCTCCAAATGCAAAATGAGGTCCCATCTTTTCGGCAATGAGAATGGGAAGCTTATCTTCGATTCCGTATTTTTTAGCAGCAACATAGGCTGTTGTATTGGTTCCGATTGCAAATTCTCCAATGGGCAATGTGGGATGATGGAACAAAATATTGTCTGCGATATACTTTTTATTCTCTGCTGAAGTTGCAAAATTAGCACAACTGTACTCTTTGACCATTCCGTCTTCCAAAGTAATCATCAAATCCCTGTACTCTAATTCCTCAAGGAACACTTTTGATACATGAAGAATTCCCTTTGTACCTTTTAACACCGGGGACGTAAACACTTCTCCCACAGGAATATTTACATCTGCAACACAGTTTTCAAACTTAGTCTGTTTTTCAGGTTCATTAAGAGTAATCAACTGAATGGTCAAATCAGTCTGATTCGGCGCCTTACCGATGACGCGCACTTCTTTTGACATATCAAGTGCTTCGATTAATTTTGCCTGGATTCTTGCATACTTCTCATAATCAAGGGTATTGATTTTGATGGTACTTTCAAAGATTTCTGCAAACTTCTCCCCGATTTCAGGAACCGGAAATGCTATAATGGTAAAGCTTCTTTCTTCTCCCGGAATGTATTCATTCACCACTTCTCCTGAATAAGCAGAATACTCTATAGAAAGTTTACGCTGTTTTTCATCTAACTTTAAGGTTTCCTCATGATTCACCGGCTCAAACTGCTTTTCCCCAAAAATCTCCATACAGGCAGGACCGGCGTGAACCTTTGCCAGTTCTTTTACCTGTTCATATGCTTCTTTTAAGATTTCTTTTTTACGCTGAATGTATTTTGAATCCATGAACAGCGCCTGGTCTTCTTTGTGGTCATAGTCCAACTGCTTATTGGGAATTGCACCATAGTAACCGATTTTCAGCACACCCCGCTTATTAAAAATATTAGTGGATGCTCTATAAATGGTAGGACGGAGTCCTAATTTTGCAAACTGCTCTATGGCACGTCTGATAACACGCTCAAACCCAAGGGAATATCTGATATTCACCGTTTTCTTACGCTCTAAAGGCTTGCCTGCAAGTTCAAAACCTTTGCGGTAACCTTCCACATAAGTATCCGCCATCTTTGCAATAGTTGCTTCATCCAGGTTATTTATAAACTCAGCCGTTTCAATCTGATTCTCAGTAATATATTCCCCGTAACGGTACAGGTAACGTAAGTCGGTTAAGTCGCTTTCCATAATAATCTTGGTTGCAAAATCACAATCTGCATCCACTTGTTCTCTTACGCGGCGTTCCATCATGGGTTCGGAATAATCGCTGACAAACCAGTAGATAATGTCTTTTATCTTATCTATTGAAGCAACCTTCTGAAGTTCTATATAATCCTCATAAAATACACCATATATCTCAAGAACCAATTCCAAATGGATAACCAGTTCTTCCAATCTTTGCTCATACACGGATTCTATCTGGCTTCTAAGCTCTACGTACAAAAAGCTTAAAACCTGACCGTAGCCTTCTCCCAACTCTGACACTGCATAAACAGGACTTGCATAACTTTTCTCATAATGTCCCGGAAGGATATCCTGATATAAGTCCTCATTTTCACACGAAAGCTCTTGAATAGACATCTGTGTGCCATCCCCTTGCGGCGTATTGTATCTTTTGCTAACCGCATCGTATGTCTTAATTAACTTCATACACCAGGAAAAAAGCACATCAAAATAAGCCTGTAACTTTTCATCTCCCACAGACTTATACTCTTTCGTATTCACAATCTCTTCCATTCGTAATACAGCAAGTTCAAATCGCTCTTTTATCATAATCCATACGCTCCTGCATACAATATCAGACTAATAAAAATCAGTGCCAATCCGTTGGTAATCATACCCATATAAGAAAAGAAATAATAGCGGTCCCTTTGCATCTTAGATGAAACTCCAAGTCCCAATCCTATCATGGAAAAAAGAGTACACAAAAAAAGCACTGTTCCGTATTGCATTAACGCTTCTCCCTTCCTGTGAAAAGTCAGCACAAGCGTAATGATAATACTCACAATGGCAATCACACCCAATACAGAAGACATAATCCCTGTTTCCGGATGCTTCTTATTGGTAAAAATATATGAGCTCTTTTCTGTTTTTCCCGTTCTTTTTTCAATAGGGCTTAAATCTTTATCAGCCATTCTTATACTCCAAATGGGCATTCCCGAAGAAATGCCCACCTTTTTAAAACATAATCTTTGATTTCTGACCAATCAGTTTTGCACCGGAAATAATTAATAATACCCCTGCCGCAATACCTGCAATCATGGTAAGGATGCCCACTGTCAGATTCATGGCACCGCTTCTTCCCATTACTTTATAAGTTTTTTCTTCCATATGTCGTATTCCTCCCGTTTACAAAGCTTTTTATTTTGCACCATACTGAGCATAGTATTCATCAATAGATGCTTTCATTGTATCGTCAATATATACTTTACCATTATATGGTTTATTATACAGATGTTCAACCACTTCTCCCATGGTTACGATTGCATTCGCATCAAATCCGTAAAGCTCCTTGATTTCATCTAACGCGCTCTTTTCGCCTTTTCCACGTTCCATACGGTTTAATGATACCATAAGTCCTACAATTTCCACATCTCCCTGTGCCTTAATAATAGGGAATGTTTCTTCAATGGATTTTCCGCTGGTTGTAACGTCTTCAATAATAACAACTCTGTCACCGTCTTTAATAGGACTTCCAAGAAGAATACCTGCATCACCGTGGTCTTTTTCTTCTTTTCTGTTAGAACAGTATTTAATATCCTTACCATATAACTTGGCAAATGCAATGGTTGTAGCTACTGACAAAGGAATTCCCTTGTAAGCAGGACCAAATAATACATCAAAATCCTCTCCGTAATTATCATGAATTGCCTTGGCATAATATTCACCAAGCTTCATAAGCTGTGTACCTGTCACATAAGAGCCTGCATTCATAAAGAAAGGGGATTTTCTTCCGCTCTTTAAAGTAAATTCTCCAAACTTAAGGACATTGCTGTCCACCATAAACTCAATAAATTCCTGCTTGTATGCTTCCATGTTGTAATCCTCCTTGTTTTGTCGGAGACAAAATGCGACCGCTCCTACGGGAGCAGAGGATTTAGCCTCCTGTATTTACGGGCTTTTCGCCGTTATGCGTCTCAAATATCTCATTCATACTACCATAAACCCTTGTATTTTTCAACCATTTCAAAAGGTTACAAACTCCTCTATTTACTATAATTAATTCTTCCTATGTAGATACCCATATGCATTCTAAAGCAAAGCATCCCGCTTCTCACACTTCCTCATCCACCTTCTTGGATACCAGTTCAGACAAGGCATTGTTATATGTACCATTGCTCTTGTATGTTCCAGTGTAACGTGCGGCTGCATTGGAAATACTATTTGCTTTCATAGATACTTTATCCGCAAACGAATTATGTCCGGCAAAAAGAGTTTTCAAAGTGCTGATATCTGCTTTTTTAAGTGCATCCTCATCCAACTTCAGTTCATTACCTTTACCTACTGTAATGCCTATTTTGGATAGCATATTCTCATTAGACTCAGTAATTCCCGTCAGCCATACCGCATTTCGTAGCACATCCTTCGAATTGGAATCACCTGCCTGTTTTACAACGTCATTGTAATCCTCTACAAAAGACTTCATTGCCTTTGTAATCGCATCCCAGTCATAATCCTCTACTTCGATTTCTTCTCCGGTTTTCTCATCCTTTTTCTTGCTTTTCTTCTTTTCCCAAAGTTCATCGTTATTTAAGGCATCGGCTGATTTTTTTAACGCATCAGCTCCAGTTTTCATCATTGTCGCTTTTTGCACAGTTTCTCCACCGGAGGCTGCCTTTTCTGCATCCTGCTTTGCATAGTATGCTTTTAAAAGTTTTCCATAACTACCATTCTTAATTGCCGCATAATCAGAAAGGCTAAAAGAACCACTTGTTGATGGTGCCTGTGTACCGCCAAATAAGAACGAATAGTCCACATTGGTATTATACTTGCTTGTATAATCACTGAAACCATTTATCTCTGACATATTGACACCTCCTATAAACGTACATCTACGTGGGTGTATGTAACTGTTTCCGGCACGGATACTTCTGCATTTCCTACCACATCTGCATTAACTGTTTCTGTCGCAACATCAACATCTGCAGTCTTGGTTTCCTCTGTTTCTGCCACAGTAGTATCTTCTTTTTCATTAGAAACGGCATCCTTCTTATCTGTCTTTTTATCTTTATCATCTGTTTTTTCAGCCTGCTGATCTGCTTTCGCTGCCGCTTCAAGTTCTTTATTCGCATCTGCCAAAGTATTCATCTGTGCTGATTCTGCTTGGACTGCCTTCTGCTGAACCTCTGCAAGTTCCTCTTTCTTCTTTTCGGCGTCTCCACCACGAGCCTGGTCCAGTTTGATTTCAGCTTCCAATACACCTGCTCTGCCTTCCATCTTTGTTGCAACACTTCCTTGTACCTTAGCATTTGCCATTGCAGAATCCGCAGAAATCATAGCTTTCATACTTGCCTGTGACAAGCCTGTACCTTGACTTCCCGCTTTAGGAGTAGCTTGCTTACTTCCACCAAGCATATCATTCATTGAAGATTTTTTTGCCTGTTGCTCTTTTCTCTGTGAGGTCACATGCTGTCTCAACTGATTATTTAAATCTGCAATCTGTTGCTGGATTTCCTGTCTCTTTTTCATTTTTTCTTCCAGGCTCATCTCTTTATTCGCAGAAAGTTCCTGCAACTGTTTCTGCGCATTAGCAATCTGACTCTGTAAATTCTTACTAACAGAATCATTTGATTGCATCGTATTCATTCCACCGACCTGTGTATTTGCTCCATTTATACCATTAATTTTCATATTATATATCCTCCTTGTTTTCCGAAGGAAAATGCGAGCCCTCTGCGAGCAGAGGATTTTCCTCCATTGATTTTACATTAACGAAGCCAGTGCAAACATGTTCTCTTCTTCCGGGGTTGCTTCTCTATCTTCCACCTGTCCCATCCGATTCTGTGCTTGAACCATTAAAGAATTTACTTTTTCCATTTCCGACTCATCGCACCAGCCATTTTTGATGCCTTCCTTTACTTCCTGCATATCGTTTTTTATTTCCGCTATGACAGCCCTTAATTGACTTGTAGTCTTTGCAGCTGCAATCTTCCTTGCTGTCTTCCCTACATTCACGCCAATACTACGAGATACCGTCTCGCTTTCTTTATCAGATGTATCTTCTGCTTTTTCCGTTTCCTCTGTTTCTTCAGTCTTTACATCTTCCTCTAACCATTTAACACTAAGACCTTTAAAGCGGTCACCAAAATGTTCTTTTAATTCCTGCTCTGCTTTTTTGCGTTCTTCTATCTTTTCCTGCCGGATTTTCTCTGCATTATCTGCCATATCCTTCAATACCGTATTTTGCTTTATAGGTCTGCTGACTCCCCAGCCACCCCAATTTCCATTTTCATCACAGAACCACCCTTGACTAATCATCTCTCGCCCTTGGGCAAGTTGCTGCTGTCTAAATCTCCTGGAAAAATCATTTAAAAACTTAACATCTTCTTCAAATTGTTTTTTTGTCGCCTCATCCGTTCCTAGCTTACCTAAGAATTTAGGATTCACAACAAAATTAACATCTGATGAATTGCCATAAGTCTGTCCATAACTTACAGTGCCGACAAAAAACTTTGGTCCACTAATTTGCTTTTCCACCCCTTGAATATACTCAAGTCCTGCCGATACAGAATCCGGTATTGTCTTTTCGTAACTTACTCCTTCCTTCTGCACCACAATTTGGGAAACAGCATTTTTAGTGTCCTCTGTTTTTGAATCAGGCTTGTAATCATTTTGTACTGGATACAGGTAATTACTTCCGATTCCCTTTACTGCCATACGCATCATCCTCCTTGAAATATTAATTAGAAATCCATTTCTAAATATACAGACAGTTCTGTTATTTCCTATTTCGGAATAATAAACTTCATACTAAATAGACATGTTGTGAAACGACCTTTTTATGTTGTGAAGCAAAAAGAAAAGACATAATCCATACGTTTTCGTACAAATTATGCCTTTTATACTCTATTCAATCATCAGCATTACTGTTAATGTGAAACTGTTTTCATCCTGGTTTATATCTATATCTCCATAATATTTCTGTGCCACTTTACGGATATTAGCAAGACCAAAACCATGACTTCCTTTATCCTTTTTAGTTGTCTCCGGCAGACCAGTTTCCTTGTCTATCTCCACACCTTTACTGATACAGTTCCTCACTTCCAACATATATGCATTTTTCTTACGATACGCTAATACGGAAACATATGGATCTTTACATCCATTTACACCCTCAAAGGCATTTTCGATAGCATTATTCAAAATCACACTGACATCAAAAGCATTAATATTTGAATCCACCGGATAAATAAATTTACAATCAAAAGCTATCCCGCTCTCTTCGGCTTCTTTCTGCTTCTGTGTCAAAATCACATCAGTAACCGGATTTCCGGTTTTAATTTCCGTTGCGCTCTCACCCCATGTCAACTTTAGTTCAGCCATATACTTTTCAAGTTCTTCCGTCTCATTTCTCAAAAATAGATTTTCCAATACAGAGATATGATTCCCCATATCATGTTTTAATGCTCGAATATCTCCATACAGTTTTTCCACTTCCCTGATATGCTGCTGTGTGTTTTCTATTTGCTCCGTCAGTAATAAATTTACATTTTCCTCTCTCTGCTTTTCCTTTATCTTTTGATAAGTTACAACAGCAATTAATATGCTGGCAAAAGAAACTATCTGATATAACACCCGTAAAAATGTGTACCCCGGATGAGCATTCCAAATATAAACTTCCATATCTTCCAAATACACATTGGAAAAGAAGTTAAATGTAAAATATCCTACCATTACTGTCAGCAAAGTAGCAAAGAGTAACAACAATTCTTTTCCTGAAATATCTTCTCTTTTATTTGTATACACCTTATGAAATAACTTGATCACTAGGAACATTAGCGTTATGGCAATACCATAATATACCAGTTCCACGAGAATATATGCTATCCATTGTTTTACCGGTTCCGTGAGCATATATGAAGTGTTTATAAAAAGGGCAAACATAATATCCCGAAGCACCAAAGTTACACCGTAAACCATCCACCGGAATAAATACATAATGGTCGCTAAAAACACTTTCTGCTTGATATTTCTTCTTTCCAAAAGACACATCACAGTACCTGCTACAAAGATTCCCAAAAGATACGGATAGGTAATCTCCTGTGGCACACAGTAAAAGACGAGCATTGCTACGGAATAGCTTATTCCTACATAATATGCCTTTCCCTTCATAAACGGTTGTACAAATTTATAAAACAACCAACCTTCCACCAAGATATTAATTATAGCTATCGTATGATTTGCTATTGCCCAGTAAGTTTCCATATTATTCATAAGCAGCTATCCTCTCTTCTGAATGTATTTCATATACTTCTTTACAAACTCCGGATAATTCTGCTTTGCCATAAGGACAGTTCCTCTTTCCAGATAAATTGTAGTCGCATCGTATTTTTCGACATACTTAAAATTGATGAGATAAGCCCTATGCGGTCTAAAAAAACTGTCTCCTGCTAAGGATTCCAGATCCGACATTTTGCCGTAATATTCAATCTCCCCATCCAACTTATGAATGACCACCTTACGGTTGAATACCTCTGCATAGACAATTTCATCAAGTATCACTTTCGTATGCACACCACTATTATTAATCAGTACATATCTCTCTTCCGGCTCTTTTTCGTTTATGTTCTGTGAACTCCATTCATCTACAGCTCTATGAAGAACATCCGAAAACTTCCCATCATCAATAGGCTTAACAATATAATTAAATGCTCCCACATCAAATGCCTGGAACACATACTCCTCCACCGCAGTCACAAAAACGAGTATTACACTCTTATCCTTTTTGCGTAATTCTCTAGCAGTTTCCATGCCATCTATTCCAGACATCTGTATATCTAAGAACAATATATCTATGTACTCATCCGATAAAAGCAATTCTTCTCCTGACTGAAAGAAAATAATCTCTGCATCCGGATACTGTTTTGCCACCTTATTTGCCATTAACTCCCTGATGTTCTTTTCATCATCACAAATCGCTATACGCATGGACTCACTTCCTTCGTAATTCTTATACTGTTATTATATCGGAACTTGTATTATGTTTCGATACTAAGATGTTGTGAACCGACCTTTTTCTGTTGTGAAATAAAAAAGGGGCAGCATCTATAATATATCCTAGAATACCGCCCAATCTCCTTATGCTTTCATATCGAATCCTGTTATAGGACTCATTGTGGTGCTTAATTTAATAAAACTGTCTGTAACGCTCTTTAAGTCCGCACCTTTGAAAGTATACTCTTCCATTCTCTGCTCTGTTAGTTTCTGCTCTGTTAGTTTCTCCTCTGCCGCTTTCTTTTCAGCCTTTTTCTGCTTTTCTTTGTTCTCCTCGATTCTCTCAAGCCACTTATCGATATCCTCGTCCGTACCAGGAGTATCCGTGACTGTACAAGTATACATTGTGGTATATTCTTCGCCAAACTCAATAGAACAAGAAACTAATCGCCAATCTCTTGCACTTGCAGACTGTTGTGCTTGTTTTATATAGTCAGGGGCTTTAGAAAGCTCTCTTTCTAACCACTGACCTGTTTTCTCATCACTCATTGCTTTTCTTAACAATCCTGATGTAACTGATACTGCCACATTATTCCCCGGTTTCAAACAACTATATTTGCCCATTAG
>JAFTPP010000014.1 GCA_017463255.1 Lachnospiraceae bacterium | reverse complement strand
TGCACAGTATATTGCACAGGTTGCTAAAGAAAACAGTGCAAACTTCTCCATCAAGAAGTTCGTTCGTTTCGAAACCGGTGAAGGTATTGAAAAGAAGGAAGAAAACTTCGCAGAAGAAGTTGCAAAGCAGATGGCTGGTAAATAAATCGGTATGACTAAGAAATATTTCTTAGAATAGCCAAGGCCGGAAAATAAAGAAATGATAAGACATCATTACTTATAGAAATATAGGTGATGATGTCTTTTTGTATGAGTAAAATTATTGACACAATCTTACTTGCCTGATATTATATAAAGTAAATTATATAATTGTGTTTATGTTATTTGGAGGTATGTAATGGCTCGAAAGGTGCGGATTTCAAAAGATATTATTTTACAATCGGCATTAAATATGCTTATTCGCGATGGTTATTCCTCAATCAATATTAAGACACTTGCCAAAGAAATCGGATGTTCCACACAACCCATAGTATGGCACTTTGATAATATGGAGGGCTTGCGTGTGGCATTGTGGGAGTATGCCATTAGTTATGCAAAAAGCAAACTGGATACCAATGTCTCGAATGCAGTGGAAGCTTTTGAACATACGGGAAGAGCTTATGTAGATATGGCTGTTAATGAACCGAATTTGTTTCGCTTTTTATATTTGGGGGAGAACAAAAGACATAGCATAAACAGCTTCGGGGCTATTACTACTAACAAGAATAATGCAGAACAGATTAGAAAGATAGCAGAATATTTAGGTATACCGGAAGAGAATGTGAGCCGCTATTTACAGAACACCATCATTTATGCCCATGGAGTTGCAACGCTTGTAGCGACCAATGTAATAGCGGCTTCTGAGGAAGAAATGATGGCAATGATTAATCGTGCAGCAGACGGATTTCTTATGCAGGAGGGAGTTCCTGCTGAAAAGCTTCCACAATAAGTGTGAAGAATGCAGATTTAATTAGTGTGAAAAGGAGACAACCATGCAGGAATACAAGATTATGCAATATGGAGATTTAAATGACGAACAAAAGGAACAGGCAGTTGAGATTTTTATGGAAGGCTTTGGTCATATGATGACTTTTTCAAAGGATAGGAATGCGTTAAAGACTTTGTTTTTTAATATAATGCATGCTTCTCTTTTTGTGTGTTATATAGAAGGGGCGAAGGTTCTTGGTATCATGGGAATTGCAACAAATAGAGAGAGACCATTGAAGTTTGATTGTGATATATGTGTTAAACTTTTTGGGAAAATCAAAGGGAAAATAATCAGTAAGCAGATGAATGCCATATTTCAAAAGCAGGTAGTAAAAGGGGAACGGGAGCTTTATATTGATGTGCTGGCAACCGCAGGTAATGCAAGAGGAAAAGGCGTGGCAACAACACTTCTTAATTATGCATTTGATTTAAAAGAGTATGATATTTATTTTATAGAAGTATTCTCTAAAAATGAAACAGCATTAAGACTATATAAAAAATCGGGATTTTTGGTACATAAGAAAGAAAAGTTTTCACCATTGATTTTACAAGGGGCAGGATATCCGATTATGATGAAAAAGGAAATATTTTAAAAATACATTGTCCGCAAATATAAGTTTTGCTATACTAAATAGATAAGATATAAAATGCATGAATAAAGTAGTGGTAGGAAAAACAGTTACCAAAGAAGTCCGGAAAAGGGGATAGTGTATAAATGATAAAGTACAGGAAGTTGATAGGTCTGCTGTGTCTGATACTGGGGCTGGCAGGTTGTGGTAAGGAAGTAAAAACAAGTAATGAAACAATCTTGGAAGCATCACAAGCAGAAGAAGTGTACCGGGCAGAAGCGGAGGAATCACCGATGCCAGGAGGTACTGCGGTAGATACAGAAGAAAGTATAGAAGAGGACAAAGAAGATGTAATAACGCCTCAATATCCTATCGTTGCGCGTCCTTCTTTCACAGATACCATAGAATTTGCCTTTGATTCCGAGGGTATTTACTGTATTTATAACGGTGAAAAATACGGTTACATGACCAATGACGGTACAGAGATTACCGAATATATTTATGACTATGCCTCACCTTTTTCAGAAGGCCTGGCATGTGTATTAAAAGACGGCAAATATGGTTTTATTAACAAAGATGGCGAAACAGAGTTACCTTTTATTTATGATGATGCAGCCCCTTTTTCGGAAGGATTGGCATACTTCGTTACAGACGGTAAGTACGGTTTTATGAAACCGGACGGAACAATAGCATTCTATTTGGATTGCGATAGTGTCAGTTCGTTTAAAGAAGGGCTGGCGTATTTCAGTATCGATGGCAAGTATGGATATATTGATACATCAGGACAGATTGTTATTGAACCGGTTTATTTTGATGCGGACTATTTTGAAGACGGGTTGGCATTTGTTAGAGTGAATGGATGTGAGGGCGTAATTAATACGGTAGGGGAATTGGTGATTCCCTCTGATTATGTTAGTATAAGAAGGACTGAGGAGTTCTTTATTGCAGAGGATGCGAATAGTTGTACGTATTATACTTTAGACGGAGAAAGAGTATTGCATAATGCCTATGAGGATATAGTAGTAGCAGATGGTTATGGTTATTTAGTAAAAATAAATGGATTGTATGGTTTGCTGGATGAGACCGAAGATGTTCTTATTGCACCTGCATATGAATATTTATCAATAATTGAAGGAACGGATTGTTTTATTGCAAAAAGGGACGGAGCTTATGGTGTCATTGATATAAAGGGTGAAGAGAAAGTTTCTTTTGTTTATGACTGGATATATGCTATCCAGGAGCCTGAAAAGGAATTGGATGGATTGCTTAAGGTTATGCAGGGAGACAAGTATGGGTGTCTTTCAATTGCTGATTTTTCTGTTGTGTTTCCTGTAGAATATGATGCTATTTATACAACGGACAGCGGTATTTTTAAGCTTGTTAAAGATTCCGTCAGTAGCTTGATGAATGAAAATGGCGAAATATATATGGAGTACGAGGCGGGAAGCATAACCGTATTGGAAAATAATGCTATTGTACAAAAGAGTGATGATGTTATCAGTTTGTTTTCGAGCGACGGTACGTTACTCTTTACAGGAAAAGGAAACAGCATCGAATGGAAAGATGATTATTATCTATTAAACAAAGATAGTGGTTATGTATTCTTGAATGCTGAAGGCATCCAATACTATAATATAGAGTTTTCCTATGCAGCTTCTGATGTGTATGGGCAGAGAGAGGTATATATATTGCATCAGTGGGATGGAAATATAAGGCCGGATGTGCTTATAAAATTGCAGGAATCAGAAGATGCTAATTTACAGGAAGTGCTTTTGCAAAACAAAATCACGCCCAAAATTGAAAAATATTGGGAGGTTACCAGAGGAGAAACCATGATTGGGGTGGATTTTGGATTTGGCACCTTACAGGAAACCACAGCTTGCGATTACAGAGAACTGATGAGTTTTAGATTATATGATATAAAGGATGAGAAATTCCCTGTTTTGTATTATTACAGTACTGCCTATACAACAAGTAATTTCCCTTATTCCACCAGTGCATTGCTCATACAGGCAGGAGAAGGAATAAAGACCCTGGTCAGTGGACATGACTGCGGAGGCTCAATGCGAGGTGATTATGTGTGTTTCTGGTTAGATAAAGAAACAGGAGAACTGTTACTCGGTACAGATGGTGCAGTAGGAGGATTTGGCGGTATTGGTAGATATGACCATGTTTATTCGTATGAAGAAGGAACATTGACAGAAGTACACTCCAGCAGATATTATTCGCAGACTGCAGGAAATTACAGTGATGAGGATTTGTATGAAAATGCAGAGTTGTTTTATGATGATAACGGGATTCCCTTTACACCGGAAACGATTTTGGAAGCAAGTGATGTCAATGAGTATATTTTGAATGAAGAACGGGTAACCAAAGAGGAGTACGATAAGGTACAAGAACGATACATATATATTTCGATGTATCATTATCGGTAAAAGAAAAGGAGTGTCATATGAACTATGTGTAAGTTCAAATGAGGCTCCTTTTGATATATGATATTCATACGAAAGAAATGAGCGGTAAGTGAAAGGACTAGCAACTGTTTTAGTTATCCCTCCAGCAAGTCCATCAATTTCTGCACATTTTCCTCAGTAGTAGCCCAGCTTGTGGCAAATCTCACAACGGTATGGGTGTCGTCAACCTTTTCCCAAAAACTGAAAGCGACTTTTTCTTTCAGACGTTCCATTTCGCTGTTTTCCAGCAC
>JAFTPP010000033.1 GCA_017463255.1 Lachnospiraceae bacterium | reverse complement strand
GAGCTGGCTTCCTGTGAAGCTGTAATCAGGACATATGCCCTAAAATAAAAAAAGTGTGCCCGGGGGGATTCGAACCCCCGACCCACGGCTTAGAAGGCCGTTGCTCTATCCAGCTGAGCTACGAACACATACAAACTTGATTCAAATTTGTTCAAATGCGCTTTAGCACATTTTAAGCGGGTGATGGGAATCGAACCCACGTATCTAGCTTGGAAGGCTAGTGTTCTACCATTGAACTACACCCGCATGTTGTTTATAAGTCGGGGTGACAGGATTCGAACCTGCGACCTCCTGGTCCCAAACCAGGCGCTCTAGCCAAGCTGAGCCACACCCCGATATAAGCTATATTTTCACTTTTGCACCACATGTCTTTCGTGACGCAAAATTGATTATATATGACCACCCTTATCTTGTCAACAACTTTTTTATTTTTTTTGTGAATTTTGTATTTCGCCTATTTTCAAACGTGACAAACAGAGAATGTCGGCTTTTTCCCGACTTCCTTCTTCTCTACTTCCATAATAATATAGGTTGGTTTTCTTCCTTCCTGGCGGGGATAGGTCAGGCTCCCCGGATTAATTGCAATAACGCCCTTACTTTCATTAATTACCGGACGATGAGTATGACCATACATTACAATATCCACGCCCCTTGCACGGGCTTCTTCCTTAATAAATTCATCGCCCATGTTCACATAGTAGTTATGTCCATGAGTAACCCATACCTTATAGCCTTCTATCTCAATTTCCAATTCTCTTGGTAAGGAAGAAAAAAAATCATTATTGCCGGTAACAAGCTGCACCGGACAATCTGCACTCTCAGAAAGCGCATACTCACTTCCTTCAGAATCACCACAGTGAATTATCAAATCAAGATTTTTCTCTTTTTCCAACACTTTAAAATAATTATCATTTCTGCGATGTGTATCACTCACTACCAGTACTCTCATAGTATTTCAATCCCATATCTTTTTTGCCGTTTACATTCTGGCACGTAATTCTTCCTTAATCATACGCAACGCTTTTCCCCTATGACTCTCTTCATTTTTCTGCTCAGGGGACAATTCTGCAGTCGTACATCCATACTTAGGTAAAACAAAAATCGGATCATATCCAAATCCGTTTTCACCCTTTATTTCATACCCGATTCTTCCTTCCATAGCAGCAACCTTTGTTACGTAACTTCCATCCGGAAAAGCTGCTGCAATTGCGCATACAAATCGGGCTGTTCTGTCCTCATCTTTCACACCGTTAAGCCTGTCAATTAAATTGCGGTTTTTAATATCGTAAGAAGTATCCTCTCCCATGTACCTTGCTGAATAAATGCCCGGTTCCTTATTCAAAGCATCTATTTCAAGTCCCGAATCGTCTGCAAGCACTACTTCACCGCATGCTTTTGATACTGCCAAGGCCTTAATAATTGCATTTTCCTCAAAAGTTTTTCCATCTTCAACAATATCCACACTGATTCCGGCTTCTTTCATAGAAAGAACTTCAACCCCAAGGTCGGATAAAATCATTCTGATTTCTTTCATTTTTCCTTCATTTCCTGTGGCAAAAATAATCTTATTCATTTTCGTTTTCCAATATGGAAACATCCTCTGTAAATATCACATCAAACGCCTCCATAATGCCTTTCGCTATTCTATTATAGTATTCCCTATCCCGTAACAATTCTACTTCCTTTTGATTAGACAAATAACCAAATTGTAGCTCAATTGCAGGAATGTTTGCATTTTTAATTAATGTCTGTTCTTCTTGTGCTCCCCAGATGCCATTTGCCCTGTTATAAGTATGTTCAGCAACTTTAACGGCTAACTCATAGGAAAGACGAGCAGTATCAAGCTGCTTGGTATAATAATCTTCGTTATAAAAGACGTTAATTCCATAATTCGACAAATCTTCATCCGTAGCTGTATGAATACTCAACAAAACATCTGCCTCAAACAATTGTACCAATTGCAGAATTTCTTCCTCTGATTTACCCAAATCATCCAGTCTGGTAAAATACAACTTGAAGTTTTTCCTATTATTAACAGTTTCCAACGCTTCTGCCAGCATAAGGGTTGCTTCTTTTTCACTGATTCCGTGCTTATTCTCCCCTACATCTTCCCCTCCATGACCTACGTCAACCAATACGATATGCTCATATCGTTCCGAAGGACTGTATAAACGTAAAATAAGCTTAGAATTCTCCCTTGTAACATCACATTCGTACACACTGTTTAGCCCTATCTCTAACTTGGTAATACCATCAACATAGGAATAAGTCACCCCGTTAACATGGCTAAAATCAGCCTGCATTTTTTGCGAGTCAAAAAAGTTTTCCGGCAAACCATCAATATAAATATCAAACGACTTTTGGGCATAACTGTTCATAATGACAAACTTGTCTTCCGTAACACTTTCCGTAATCGGTATCTCAACAGTCTTTTCTTTGCTCCATGCCACGACTTCAAGTGTTTTGGAACGTACCTCCGATACCTTATCTTTCTTGGTCTCGAATTCTGCATCGCTTTCCTGAAGCGTACCACCGGTCGCATAGACAATTGTTCTGTTTTTCATATAATAGCCTAACCCTGTAACAACAATCAGGGTAAAAATCGCACAATAGACCGCTGCGATTTTCATTATCCGATCCTGCTTCATAGAACACTCCTATCCATTCTGTTTCGGTGGCTTTGGTCCTAAGTACTGATAAAAATATGTTTTCATCATGCCATTGTAAATCTTCCTGTTCTTCATAGCCTTCATTCCCAAATCATTCTCCGCATTCTCATAGGCAGTAATTAAGAACATTGACCATGTATCCAGCTTTTTGTACCGTTCTCCGATGATACGATATAACGGTCCCATACTCTGCTTATCTTCCAATCGTTCCCCATAGGGCGGATTGGTAATAATAAAACCATATTTTTTCGGGCTGCTTAATTCACTGACATTCCTTTTTTGAAAATGAATTAAATGGTCCACACCTGCAAGCTTCGCATTCTCCCTTGCAATATACACCATGTTTTCATCCAAATCAAAACCCTGAATATCTGTTTCAACTTTCAAATCTACCAAATCATTTGCTTCTTCAAAAATATCTTTCCATTCTTTAGAGGAAATAAGATTCTTCCAAGTCTGGGCTGTAAAGCTTCTTTTCATTCCGGGAGCTATATTGGCTGCCATCATTGCAGCTTCAATGGGAATCGTCCCGCTTCCGCAAAACGGATCCACAAGGCTTCTTTTTCCACTCCAGGGTGTCAGCATAATAAGTGCTGCCGCCAGATTTTCCGCAATGGGGGCTTTGGCAGTCAATTTACGATATCCTCTTTTATGTAAGGAATCTCCGGTGGTATCAAGTCCTACCGTGACTGTATCCTTAAACAAAAATGCCCTAATCGGATAAGATGCACCCGTTTCTTCAAACCAGGAAATATGGTACACACTTTTGAGTCTCTCCACCATGGCTTTTTTCATAATGGACTGAATATCCGACGGACTGAATAACTGACTCTTAACACTTGCCGCTTTTGCAACCCAGAATTTACCATCTGACGGAATAAAGCGTTCCCATTCCAATGCCTTTGTTCCTTCAAATAATTCGTCATATGTCTTTGCCTGAAAGCTTCCTACTTTAATCAAAACCCGTTCCGCACTTCTTAGAAAAATATTAGCGCGGCATACAGCTTCCTCGTCGCCTTCAAAAATAACCTTGCCGTCCTCTACCGACAAAATCTCATATCCCAAATCATATATTTCTTTTTTTAATACTGCTTCCAAACCAAAATGGCATGGTGCGATTAATTCCAAACGGCCCATTATGTATCCTCACTATCTTCAAATAACTCCGGCAGGATACATATCCTACCGGAGCCAACATGCCCATCAATTCCTATTTATAACAGTTGTCTGATTTATTAGAACTGTTTGTATTTTTAGAATTGTTTGTACTGTTAGAACTGTTTGTGTTCTTACTCTGAGAGTTGTTTGTAGAATTCTGGCTCTTATTAGAGTTTGAACTGCTCTGGCTGTTGTTAGCATTAGTGTTATAATCATTCTTAGACATACGAAATACCTCCTTTTTAATAGTTACAGGGATAGTATTTCAAGTCAAAGAAAAAATATTCATCGTTTTTTTATTGTCCGGACTATGATACGGACCAACAAAAGAATAAGAAGTACCGGTATTGCAATCTTAAGTGCAAATACTGTTACTGCCATAATGCACACTAAAACAATACCCAACAGCAAAATAGCCACAATCGCTACAAGCCACATTGGTATCCGCACTACTTTTGCATTTCCGGCAGATGATTCCGTTTGCGCTTTTGTCACATCCGAAGAACCATTGACACCATTGGCTGATAATATAGATTTTGCAAGTAATCTTGGATCACCAAGTCTTCCCAATACTTCCTCTTCGCTTATTCCCTTTTTTATCTGCATGTCAATATACTCTTCATAATATGCCACATGCTCATTCACTTCTTCCGGTGACAATTGGTTAGTAAGACATCTTCTTAATATATAAATAAATTCTGTACGATTCAATCCGCTACCTTCCTTTCCTATAAGATTATAATAATATTCCAACCAAATGACAACCAAAAAAACTTCTACATATCGTCAAATACTTAAACGTTTTCGCACATAAAAAATGATCTCTTTCCCTTGAACCATTTGGTTTCTTTTTTGTTTTTATGTGTATTTCGCATAATTTCTGCATAGTTTTCACACTCTATTTTGTACAGAATAGTGCATTTCATGCTTAACAAACCTTATATATCCGGTTTACGAAAATATTTTCGTAACTTTGCTGCATGTATCAGTCTGTTTTTTAGACCTCAAAAATCTCTGTAAAATCATCGAAAAAACGCAATAACTCTTGCGTTTACGGACTTTCTTATGTATAATCAAGGCAGAAGTATTTTTTTTAACAGAAAACTTAATCGTTTTCTGAAAAATGCGACTAAGCAATTCTATATAGTAAAAAGGAGAACACACATATGAAATTTGGTTTTTTCGATGACGTTAACCAGGAATATGTCATCACCACACCGAAAACTCCACTGCCTTGGATTAACTACCTTGGTTGTAACGAATTCTTTTCTTTGATTTCCAATACATGCGGTGGTTACACATTCTACAAGGATGCAAAATTATTAAGATTAACCCGTTATCGTTATAACGATGTTCCGTTCGATATCAATGGTAAATACTTCTATATTAAAGAAGGAAACACTGTATGGAATCCGGGTTGGCAGCCAACACGTACAGAACTTGATTCTTACGAATGCCGTCACGGTATCGGTTATAGCCGCTTTACTTCTTCTAAAAACGGACTTGAAGCATCTGTTCTTGCATTTGTTCCGTTAAAAGATAACTGTGAAATCAACCAGTTAAAACTTACAAATAACTCTTCAGAAGTAAAAACTTTTGATGTTTTCTCATACGTTGAATGGTGCTTGTGGAATGCAGACGACGATTCACGTAACTTCCAGAGAAACTTAAGCACAGGTGAAGTTGAAGTCATCGGCTCTACAATCTACCACAAAACAGAATACCGCGAACGTCGTAACCACTATGCTATTTACTCAGTAAATGCTCCAATCGATGGTTTTGACACAATCCGTGAAGAATTCCTTGGTGCATACAGAGGCGCTGATTCACCGGTAGTTGTTGAAGAAGGCGAATCTAAGAACTCCGTAGCAAGCGGATGGGCTCCAATTGCTTCTCACCACTTAAAGATTACTTTAAATCCGGGCGAAACAAAATCTTATGTATTCGTTCTCGGTTACTGTGAAAACCCGCAGGATGACAAATGGGAATCTCATGGTGTTGTAAACAAAAAGCCTGCTAATGAAATGCTTGCTAAATTTAATTCAGATGCTGCTGTAGAAGCTGCATTCAACGAATTACAGACATATTGGAAAGACTTACTTTCAAAATACAGTGTTAAATCAGACAATGATAAAGTTAACCGCATGGTTAATACATGGAACCAGTACCAGTGTATGGTAACATTCAACATGTCACGTTCTGCTTCATACTATGAATCAGGTATCGGCCGTGGTATGGGATTCCGTGATTCATGTCAGGACTTACTTGGTTTCGTTCATTTAATTCCTGATAGAGCAAAAGAAAGAATCATCGATATCGCTTCTACCCAGTTTGAAGACGGTAGCGCTTACCATCAGTATCAGCCATTAACCAAAAAAGGTAACTCTGATATCGGTAGCGGCTTCAATGATGATCCATTATGGCTCATTGCAGGTACAAGTGCATACATAAGAGAAACAGGCGATATGTCAATTCTCGATGAAACTGTACCTTATGATAATGATTTCTCTAAAGCAACTGATTTAATGGGACACTTAAAACGTTCTTTCGATTACATTGTAAATCACAAAGGACCTCACAACCTTCCATTAATCGGACGTGCTGACTGGAACGATTGTCTTAACTTAAACTGCTTCTCTGAACATCCTGGTGAATCATTCCAGACATTCGGACCTTCAGAAGGACCTGTTGCAGAATCTGTATTCATTGCCGGTATGTTTGTAAAATATGGTAAAGAATATGCTGAGCTTTGCGAATTAAGAGGTGACAAAGAAGAAGCTGCTTATGCACTTGCAGAAGTAGATAAGATGTATGACGCTATCTTAAAAGATGGTTGGGACGGCGAATGGTTCGTTCGTGCTTATGACGCTTACAGTAACAAAGTAGGTTCAAAAGAATGTGAAGAAGGTCAGATTTTCATCGAGCCTCAGGGATTCTGTGTTCTTGCAGGCGTAGGTGTAAAAGAAGGTCTTGCAGAAAAAGCGCTTAACTCTGTAAAAGAAAAACTTGATACAGATTACGGTGTAATGATTCTTCAGCCTGCTTATACAAAATACCATGTTGAACTTGGTGAAGTTACTTCTTATCCACCCGGATACAAAGAAAACGCTGGTATCTTCTGCCACAACAATCCTTGGGTTTCAATTGCTGAAACATGCCTTGGACGTGGTGACAGAGCTTTCGAAATCTATCGTAAGACTTGCCCTGCTTATGTTGAAGAAATCAGTGAAATCCACAGAACCGAACCATATGTATACTCTCAGATGGTTGCAGGACGTGATGCAAAATTCCATGGTGAAGCTAAGAACTCTTGGTTAACAGGTACAGCTGCTTGGACATTCGTAAACATTTCACAGTACATCTTAGGTGTATACCCAACTCACCAGGGATTAAGCATTGATCCTTGTGTACCAAAGGGATTCGGTGATTTTACAATCACAAGAAAATTCCGTGAAGGTGTTTACAACATCGAAGTTAAGAACCCTAACAACGTTGAAAAAGGTGTTGTTAGCATGACCGTTGACGGAAAAGCTGTTGATGGATGTGTAGTTCCTTACGAAAAAGGAAAAACAGAATACAATGTAGTAATTACAATGGGCTAATTACTCACGAAATACGTTGCAAAAGCATTACCTGTAAGTATATAATAACTTCAGGTAATGCTTTTTTGAAAGGAAACAAAAATAATGTATACTACAAACATTTTAGACTTAATAGGAAACACACCCCTTGTAAGTTTAGAGCCTTCTACAGGACTTAATATTTTTGCCAAAGCAGAATTTTTAAATCCGGGCGGAAGCATCAAAGACCGTATCGCAAAGAACATGTTGGAAGATGCTGAAGCCAGAGGCGTATTAAAACCGGGTATGACTATTATAGAACCAACCAGTGGAAACACCGGAATCGGTCTTGCTCTTTGCGGCGTAAGAAAAGGATATAAAGTAATCATTGTAATGCCTGAAAACATGAGCGAAGAACGCAAAAAAATCATTAAGGCACTTGGTGCAGATTTGGTTTTAACTCCACCGGAATTAAGTATTGGCGGTTCCGTAGCAGAAGCAGAAAGAATTGCAGCTTCCTCTCCTAACTATTTCGTACCGCAGCAATTCCAGAATCCGGCTAATGTGGATGCTCATTATAAAGGCACAGGAAAAGAATTATTCGAACAGTTAAATGGTAAAATTGATATATTTGTAAGCGGAATCGGTAGCGGCGGTACACTTGCCGGCATTGCAAAATACTTGCTTGAAAAGAATCCTGATACAAAGATTGTGGCTGTAGAACCTAAGAACGTATCTGCCATTCTCGGAGACGAACCAGGACTTCATCAGATTCAGGGAATCGGTGACGGTTTCATTCCTGATATCTTGGATGTAAATATTATTACAGACCTTGTAGAAGTAACCGATGACGATGCTATCAACACTGCAAGAGAACTTGCACGTGTTCAGGGCTTATTAGTCGGAACCTCTTCAGGCGCTAACGTATGGGCAGCAAAACAGATGGCTCAAAAATACGGTAAAGATAAGGTAATTGCAACAATTCTTGCAGACCGCGCAGAACGCTATTTTAGCACAGCATTAATCTAACCATTAAACCCATTCACGAACGAAAAGCATCATGAAAACCACGTTCATGATGCTTTTTTATACAGAGGTTGCTATGAAAAAGAACAACACGGATTATCTTTCTATCGGAAAAGTATCAAAAATGAAAAACGTAAGTATCAAAGCCTTACGTTATTATGATGAGATTGGTATCTTAAAGCCGGTTTATGTGAATCCTGATACCAATTACCGTTATTATAGTCCTAAACAATTAGATATATTGGATGCCATACATATGTGTCTGACACTGGGAATGCCGTTGAGAAAGCTCAGTTCCTATGAAAAGAACTCAGAATCTGCTTCTGTAGCCTCTTCCTCAACAGCAGGTATCATGCAAGACATAGATTATCAGCGCCTTTTAAATGACTGTAAGGTTATGGCAGATTCAAAAATAAGTGATATCTATAAAACTTTGGATTCTCTGAAAGAAACCTCAGAAAAGATTACCTCAGAGCAATATGACATGATGAAAGATATGGATTCACGATATCTTTTAGTTACTGAATTTGCTGAAAATGAACTCATGAATCCAAAACTCCTGCAATTATTCATGTTATCACAACAATTGGGTGTAAATGCCCATTATCCGGCAGGAATACTGAATCAGGGCAATAAACGGTACGTCTTTTTAATGCTGGATGCACTTAATCCCCAAGCTCCGAATTACGAGCAACTAAAGCATAGCGAAAATATAATTAAATTACCCAGGGCAAGCTACTCATACTGCTATACTAAGGAGTTAACAGACTCATCCAAATTGCATGGTCTGTTTTCAAGACCATACCTTAACTACGTTCAATTGAACCTGATTAATGAAACATTGAATCAGGAAGGATATATGTATGAGGTACAGGGGTATTAAAAAGAGAATTGACTAATATTCTAATTGCTACATCCTCTAATAACTGTAATTTAGTCATGCACTTTTCCTTCCTTTCTTTAAAATCTATATAAAAAGGGCATCTAGCGCGGTGTTCTTCCGTCAATGAACCGCAACAATGCCCTTAATTCATCCGTTATTCAATTTTTAGCAAAAAAGCACCCTGCATTATTGCAAAGTGCTATTCTTCATCAATCATAGAAGCTAATACTTTCAGCTTTTCTTTGGTTTCACGGTGCAAATCTTCAAACAGACTATTGTTTGAATCAAGTCCCATTTTCCAATTTCCATCTTCCTTGGCTTTTTTGATTATATCGTCAACCTTTTTACTTGATGTTTGAAGTATTTTCCTTGCTTCCTCATCTGCCTGTTCTTTATTCATTCTTCCACCGCCTATATCCTATGCCACATTTCATAGCCTGTTCAACCATCAACATACCATTCAATCAACAAAGCTCTCAAACATAACCGGATGGTTTCTTGATCACAACAATGTTTTACACCCATCTGAATTAACAAAGCTCTCAAACCCTCATTGGGGTACTTTATAAAGCCGCAAGGTTTTACACCTATCTGAATTAACAAAGCTCTCAAACAACGCAGTTTAATTCAATCAGAATGTCATTGTTTTACACCTATCTGAATTAACAAAGCTCTCAAACTTGAATGAACAAATAGCAGACATCAACTTGGTTTTACACCTGTCTGAATTAACAAAGCTCTCAAACAGTAGACTAGGTTTGTATGAGATTAGTATGGTTTTACACCTGTCTGAATTAACAAAGCTCTCAAACTTTTCAACTGTTACAAGTGCAGATAGCATTGTTTTACACCTGTCTGAATTAACAAAGCTCTCAAACGAGTTTAAGTCTCTCCGGCTGCCGATTATCGTTTTACACCTGTCTGAATTAACAAAGCTCTCAAACTGGGATTCTATAATATTACACTTGAATAATGTTTTACACCTGTCTGAATTAACAAAGCTCTCAAACTAGAAAAGCTGATTGGTAGGTTGGAAGAAGTTTTACACCTGTCTGAATTAACAAAGCTCTCAAACAGTTAATGTCGCTTATATCCGCTTGAATCAGTTTTACACCTGTCTGAATTAACAAAGCTCTCAAACCTCTTTCCGTGCTATGCACTATCTAATATTGTTTTACACCTGTCTGAATTAACAAAGCTCTCAAACATACAACATAACATTTTTTCCTCTACTGGTGTTTTACACCTGTCTGAATTAACAAAGCTCTCAAACTGTGTATAATCTTTTAACCAGTTACCAAACGTTTTACACCTGTCTGAATTAACAAAGCTCTCAAACTGAATCTGAATATTTACCTGAAAAAAGCTTGTTTTACACCTGTCTGAATTAACAAAGCTCTCAAACTACCCCTAGTTAATCGATATAGAGCAGTTGGTTTTACACAT
>JAFTPP010000013.1 GCA_017463255.1 Lachnospiraceae bacterium | reverse complement strand
TTATAACATATATACAAACTAGTTGCCACAAAAATCAAAACATAAACTGGGGCCACATTTGATAAAGATAAAAACAGACCTTGAAACGAGGAATTTGATTGGCTCATTGCAAGGTCTGTTACTTATTTTTTATTCGGTTGTTGAGGCTAATCATTTTTGCCCCTACAGGCTAATTTGCTTTGCCCATTAACACTACTCCTTATTCAAACTCAATCGTAGCCACAGGCTTTGGAGTAAGTTCATAACATACTCTGGAAACGCTCTTTACTTCATCAGTGATTCTTGCCACTACTTTCTCAAGGAAGTCGTAATCAAGTCTTTCGATGGAAGCTGTCATGGCATCAATTGTATTTACAGCACGGATAACTACCATGTAGCCCATGCTTCTTGCATTGTCTCTTACACCAACAGCTTTGAAATCAGGGATTACAGTAAAATACTGCCATACCTTCTTATCAAGGCCTGCTTTTGCAAATTCTTCGCGAAGAATTGCATCAGACTCTCTCAAAGCTGCAAGGCGTTCTCTTGTGATAGCACCGAGGCAACGTACCCCAAGTCCCGGACCCGGGAATGGCTGACGATATACCATTTCTGCAGGAAGTCCTAATTCAACACCGCAAGCACGAACTTCATCTTTGAAAAGCTGTGCAAGAGGTTCAACTAATTCAAACTGAAGGTCTTCAGGAAGTCCTCCTACATTGTGATGAGATTTAACACATTTTGCAGTCTTTGTACCTGATTCGATAATGTCAGGATAAATCGTACCCTGTCCTAAGAAGTCGATGCCTTCCAGCTTTCTTGCTTCTTCTTCGAATACGCGGATAAATTCTCCACCAATAATCTTTCTCTTCTGTTCCGGATCAGCAACTCCTGCAAGTTTATCAAGGAATCTGTCTGTAGCATCCACATAGATAAGATTTGCATTTAACTGATTGCGGAAAACTTCTATAACATTTTCTGATTCATTTTTACGCATAAGACCATGATTTACATGAACACATACGAGCTGTTTACCGATGGCTTTTAATAACAAAGCTGCCACAACAGATGAATCTACACCGCCTGACAAAGCAAGTAATACTTTTTTGTCTCCAACCTGACGACGTACGATTTCCACCTGGTCTTCAATGAAATTCTTCATATTCCAGTTTGCTTCTGCTTTACATGTATCAAATAAGAAAGTTTTAACAGTAGCTTCATCAGGAAGGGTATCATACTTCTCAGCACATTTTGCCGGTGCATGATCAATGGCCATCATCGGATAACCGCAATCATAAATTGCAGGATTAACGTCGATTTCTACTCCATCAACTACTCTGTTAACACCACCGTTTAAGATAATTCCCTTTACATTATTGAGTGCTTTTAATTCGTCCGGTGTAATGTCATGTGGATGAATCTCACTATACACACCCAAATCACGAATCTGTCTTGCGATTACCGTGTTCTCTGTACTACCTAAGTCCAGAATTACAATCATGTCTTGTTTCATCTTAATAAACCATGCCTTTCTTCGTCCTGCTTCTAGAGCAGTCTCTGATTTACGTAAAAAAATAATACTTTATGCTCCCCGGAACTGAACAACCACCATACTGTTTATCCGGCTCCCATGTGAATCACGAACACATTATAGTACAAATTATTCCCATAGAAAAGATTTTTTTTCATTTGGAATAAAAAAAATATTTACATCTTAAAAAAATTGATATAAAGTAATTGTGTTATCTTTAAACTTTAGAGGAGATTAAAACGATGAAAAAGATTTATGAAGGAAAAACAAAAGACGTATACAGCCTTGACAATGGTAATGTAATGCTTAAATTCAAAGACGACTGTACTGGAAAAGACGGCGTATTTGATCCGGGCGAAAACAGCGTTGGCCTTACAATCGAGGGTATCGGTAAAGCAAACCTTATCACATCAATCCATTACTTTGAATTATTAAAAGAAGCCGGAATTAAAACACATTATGTTGGCGCTGACGTAGACAATGCTACTATGGAAGTTCTTCCTGCTACCGTATTTGGTCATGGTCTTGAAGTAATCTGCCGTTTAGTTGCAACCGGAAGCTTCATCCGCAGATATGGCGAATATATTGCTGATGGTACTGTTTTAGAAGGCGGATATGTAGAATGTACATTTAAAAATGATGCATTAGGCGATCCACTTGTAACAGGCGAAGGTCTTGCAGCATTAGGTATTATGACTCCTGCTATGTTTGAAAGCATGAAGGAACAGACATTAAAAATTACTAAGATTGTTGCTGACGATTTAAAATCAATCGGTCTTGACCTTTGGGATATTAAATTTGAATTCGGTTACAACAATGATGAAGTAATCCTTATCGACGAAATCGCTTCAGGTAACATGCGTGTTTACAAAGACGGCAAAATCGTTGATCCTGTTGAATTAACCAAATTAATCAACAACAGATAATCAATCATCACATAACATTTAAGGGAGTGACATTATGCCACTCCCTTTTTACAATCTCAAGTTATCCATTTATTCAGTAGTAATTCTTATCCTATCTTAAACACCAAAAACAACACCCCGTAAATCACAGGCTGATGCAACATGTAGATGTATAATGACCGTTTTCCAATCCACTCCAGCACCACATTTCTAAATCCCTTAATACGGGATAACATTTTGGTTTTCTCTGCAATACCATATAAATAGTAACCCGTCAAAAACAAAAAGAACCAAGGGAACACAGAAAAATAGTCTGTAGAATAGAAACTCTTTTCCGCAAAGCCCAAATAAGTCATAAACCAGTTAGAATATAACTTTTCAGGAACCTCTATTGTCAAACTTCCAATCCCTACCGTGCCGTAGTTAATCTGTTTTGTAAATAAAAACAATACAAACGCCAAAGCACCGCCAAGAACAGCCGGGCATTTCCGCAACACCTTATGAAGCGGAATCATAATCAACATACAACTTCCAAGCAAAGTAAGAACACCAAAACGTACTGCGTTTTCAGGCATAAATACAAGGGTCACAATACTTACAACTGCCCCCGCACCAAAAACCATCAGGCCTCGCTTTAACTTATGTGTACCCAATGACCAGCAAAAACCTGACAACAGAATGAAGCCCCAGCATATACTCTGCTGCCACACAAATGCTGCCTCTGTCTCGTACCAATCCCAGTTGATTCCAAAGATATAAACCATATCCCATACTGCATGGTAGAGAATCATACTGATTAATGTTAATCCACGAATACTGTCTAATATCTCGTACCTTGTTCTTTTCATCTTTTGTACCTGCGAATCTGTCTTATCTGACTCAGTCTTCCTACTCCATCTATCTCCTGCGCATTCTGCCTAAATCATTTCATGTCTTCGCCATCAACCCGCACTACCTGATACACTCCCTAAGAAAGCTTGCCGAATCCTTTATTGCTTCTTCCTGATTATCCATATCAAAATGCTCAATGGCAAGATAACCTTCATAGCCTGTTTCTTTCAGTTTTTCTATTAGCTCCTTAATAGGAAGATATCCTCCGCCTGTAGCTACACTGCTTAAGCCCTCGCCCCTGTCTTTGCAATGCACATGAGCTACATAGTCTTTTAATACATCCCATGCCGCAAGTACATCTTCACCAATATAGGCAAAGTTCCCCATATCCAGCGTAAACTTTAAATCCGGCACCTTATCAAAAAAGTATTTAAGCCCATTCATATTGCAAATCGGAGAAGTGTTCAAATCAAAATCTTCAAAGGTAACCGTCACACCATGTTTTTGTCCATATTTCACGGCTTTTGTTATACCTTCCACCATCCGTCTTACTGCCGCATTCTTATCATAGAATGCTTCTAACTTTCCATAATCATCCTTATAAGAAAGTGCTTCCTTTGCTTCGTCTTCTGATAAAAATCCCGGCACTACCAGAATCCTTCCGGCACCCACTTTTTTAGCCATTTTGATATGCTTTTTTATTCTTCGCTTTTCATCACGGATTCCCATTTCATAGAACTCGTAGATGCAACTTACTTTAAGACCGGCATCACTTAATGTCTTTAAGACCTTTTTCTTTTCGCACAAATAAGTCAAATTGGCTTCTACCCCGTCAACGCCTGACTCCTTTACCTGCTTCAATAAATCTTCAAGTGATTTTTTCGTCTGACTTACCGCCTGCAATATATGGTCAATAAAAACTGAAATTTGCATTCTATGTTTTCTCCCCATAATATTTCTGTATCACTCTGTTATTTTTCTACCGCCTGCACATTCTCCGGACACTTTCTCTCCGTTACAACAGGCGCACAAAAACGCACTGCATTTTTAATAATCTGTTGAATATGAGGATTATAATAAATGGGATATTCTTCATGTCCCGGCTGGAAATAGAAGATTTTACCGTATCCTCTTAAAAAAGTACAACCGCTTCTAAATACTTCGCCACCCGAAAACCATCCCGTAAACACCACGTCATCGGGCTTTGGAATATCAAAAAATTCGCCATACATTTCTTCTTTGGGCAGTTCTATCATCCCAGGAATTCCTGCTGCAATCGGGTGGGTAGGACTAGTACACCACAGCTTTTCACTGTCCCCGTGACGCCATTTTAGTGTCATACTTGTTCCCATAAGCAAACGCATGATCTTACTATAATGGGCGGAATGAAGGGCAATCAGCCCCATTCCTGAAAGCACATGCTTTTGTACGCGTTTTGCCACTTCTTCCGAAAATTCTTCCTGTAAAGCATGGGTCCAGATGATTAACACATCCGTATCCTGCAATACTTCTTTGGTAAGACCATGCTCCGGCATGTCAAAAGTAGCGGTACGCACCTCAAATTCTTCCTGCAAGAATTCCGCAATACATCCGTGAATTCCTTTGGGATAAACCTTTGCAATATTTTCATATTCCCGTTCATGTTTGTATTCATTAAAAACAGTTACTTTAAGCATTTTTCTTTTTTCCTTTAAGTACCTTTATCACAATGGCTGCTGCCACGGAAAGTACAAATACTACTGAAGCTCCAATCATTCCGTACAAAGCATACTTTTCAAAATCCAGATAAAGGGCTGCATCTTTTACGGATGTTTTTACCAGTTCCACATATTTCATACTGTGGTTGAAGCTATGAAGATATACAAAAGCCGCAATTAAAAGGGCATCTATAATGCCTGATGCCACTGCAAGGCACACCATATAATAGGTAAATGTTCTCTTCTTTCCTTTTTTCTCACGCATCAGTAAAAAGAAAATCACAAGAACAAGAATACTTAATACTACCACCGCAATGGTAGGTATGATGTCATTGGCTTTTGCCACCACGCTCTTTTCTACGGTCTTTGTTACCCCAAAGCTCTTAACCGCGCTGACGCCGGTTTTACTGATTGCTTCAACAGTAATGATATTCTCTCCCCCAACAAGACTTACCTCTACAGAAAAAGTACCGTCTTCGTTCATGGTTGCTTCTTTATCATTTACAAGTAACTTCTCAGCATTCTCTGTTTTTCCTAATACCACAAGATGGTCTGTTTTGAAGTTTTGACCATCCAAATCCTCAAACAGCTTAATACTTGGGGCAATCCAAGTATAATTGAATTCCTTGTTTACAACATATGTAATATTGTCATCACCTAAAAAGCTTGCTTCAACGGTATTCCAGCCGTCCTCTAAAGTAATATTCATGGAATCTTGACCGGTAATTCTATACTTACCGTCAACATCATTAACCCGTAATGAAAGTTCCCTGTCGGCAGTGGCATTATACTCTATGCTTAACAAGGAATCAGACACCACATCACCGTCCGGTACTTTCAAATACTCTCCGGCTTCAAAATCAATGATTTTTGATTTTATATCCGACGCAACGCCGTCCCACACATACTGAACCCCGATTTTTAATTTGCTGGTTCCTGTAGGATAATAGAAAGAAGCAGTGGTATCTTCCGTACTTGTATTAATAATCGGTTCATCCGCATTACCATCTGCTACAACCATAATCTTGTACTCAGTAACTGACCGGTTTGGTACATAATCCTTCCAGTTTAATTCTACATATCCTCTGCTACTGTCAAGAGTAACCTTATAATCCTCTAACGAAGCCGGTGTATTGGGATTGATATAGGAAAAAGTATCTGTAGTAAAAGTATCAAAACTCTGTACTTCACCATCAACAGTAACTGTCTCAATCAACAATTTGTATTTGTCGTAGCTTGATATTTTAAGTTGTACGTCTATGGTTACTGTTTCACCGGTATTTGCCCGACCTGATGTAAGCTGTTGCTTAATCGTTTCGTTATCTTCTGCTATAGCATAGATAACATACTCATAACTTACCGGTTCATCAGTATCCCCTTTTGTTGCCAAAAACGAAACGTTGGCATATTCTCCCTGAATACCGTTTATGGTAAAAGACTGAAAAGCAACATTGTCAATGGCTTCTAAAAGGTTATATTCAATGTACTCATTTCCTTTTTTATCGTAACGAAGGGTCCATTGTCCGGCCTCTGCGTTTATAATCTGATAGGAAATCCAGCCATCGCCTTCTGACACCTGCAATTGTGATGTCGAAGAAACAGCCTCACTGTATTCCAATCCGCTTGGTGAAATGAAAACAAGATCCGGCTTTTCCACCTCATAATAGAACATAAAAGCCAAATCGCCAGGCTGTTCCACGTATACAAAATCTGCTTCCAACACCTCAGCGTCTACCGAAAGTGGCGTAAACATTAACGCCACTATCACTCCAAAAAACATTACTAATTTTTTCATGAAAGTTTCCTTTCTTTAATAATTCTGCCTTGATTTACCGGTCGTAACATACTAACTATATTTTTCCGTCGAGTCACTGGTCTTACCATTCTTATCAATATAGAAGGATTTTACAACTCGTTTTTTACCATCCTGGTATGACATAATGAGTACAAACTGTGGATCCCCATTCTCTAAGAATTGTAATCCCATAATTGCATCTCCGTGTAAATCAGTTCCAATTGATGGTAGTATCCACCACTTAATGTCGATACTTAAGGTCGCATTATTAATACCTACGCCAAAGAAACGGTTTACTGCAATGAAATCTACGCAGGAAGTAATATCCACATTAACGTTTTTAATCTCCCACTTAATACCTTTCTCTATGGTTATCTCAATACCTGATACCTGTTGTCCATATATATCCAATAAAGTAGTGCCCTCGTAATCGAAAGTACCAACATTCATATTAACTTCCATAAGTTGGATTTTTTCAAATAAATCCAAGGTAGCCGTCGCCGAAAAGCAAAGTGGCTGTAAATCTAGCACGAAGCCGGTATCATCCATAGATAAAAGACTTACATCACCGATATATTTCTTTAATTCCGGGAAAATAGCCGTTACATCACATGCACTGATATCAAGAGACCCTTCTATCTTAATTGCCAAGAAGTTTTTAGTCCTAATGGCATCCGCAATATCAGAAGCTCCCAAGGTAAAGTCACCGAATGTAATAGGAACGCCACCCATGGTAGTGGTTACTTCTTTATCCACCGTAAGAGAAAACTTGTCGGCTGTTCTTCCTTTAAATCCAATGCTTGCTCCCAAGCCGAAATCAAAGAAACTGAATTTAACTTTTCCGCCAAATTCATACTCTTCGCTAAAGGTATTTACCTTTACCTTAAGCTCACCTGTATCAAAGAAAACAGGTGCATTTAACATATTCATCTGCTTGTATTGTTCAACATCGCTTTCGCCGTCAAATTCAATTTCGATTCCGATGTTTTCACTGTTAAGAATTCCTTTGCCGTCAAGCTCAAACTCAAATAATTTGATTTCATCCTTAATATCAAATACATCCTCTAAGGATGGGAAATCCATATGTGTCTCTGAGTAAGCAATTTCCATTCTGTCAGGATACAGGGAAAGTGCTACGGAATCAAACTGTAACAAACGTGCAATCTGCATTCCGGTAGTATAGATTTCATCCACCTTATAATCGTCAAAATTATATAAATGTGCCTGATCATAATGTAAGTTAAAGGTTCCAAGTTTTGGCACATTCACTTTAATATTATCTCTTGCAAACTCCTTACCAAGACCGATTGCCGTATCTTCATCAAAAGTAACAAAAGAACCGGACTTATCCGTAACGGTAATGGAAGCCGCTACATCCAAATCTCCTTCGATTACCACATCGCCTTTGAAGTTTAACCAGTCGTTCATAATAACGTTGCCGCTTAACACCCACTTATTCTCTGAAACTTCTGCCACATAGGAAGCTTTAAATGAATAAGGACCAAAGGTAATCTCCTGATTCGTCTCTGTTACAATCTGTAAGGCGTTCGTAATATACGCACTTTCGCCGTCCAAACGTACCTGCATATCATATACGCCTGCAGGCATCTTAGCAGGAATCAACATACTGAATTCAGTTTCCGATACATATTTGGGAAGAATATCGTATTTTAATTCACCGCTTGTAAAAGTAACACGGATACTGCTTTCAGGTGTGAACCCTGAACCCAATAAGTAGTCCACGCTGTCAAAATCACATTGATAAATCACCTTTTTACTAAGTCCGGTAACAGACAAGGTGTTAACCCCCGGTGCATTTCCGTCTTCGTAATTTCCATTATCATATCCGTCGTTACTACCGGCATCACCTTCTGCAGATTCATCATCATTCGTTGGTAATGAATATACCTTATAATCACTGAGATTTGCATCGCTTAAGCGTATCTCCAGTGTTCTGTCTGTTAAGGTCATGGTATCTTTTGCTTTAAAAGTAAGAACATATCTGTTATCTACCTGTGAATGCATTAACTGGTAGAAATTATCAAGACTGTTACTGTCTGATACATAGATGAATTCTCCGTTGCCGCTTACAGCAATAGTAGTCAGATATTGCGGATATACTCCGCCTAAGCCCAAGGTATATACCGTAATGTTTTTGCTGTCTGAAAGACCTCCCACTGTATTGATAATCTCTTCATTGGAATGGTAACTGTTGTCCTCACCATCCGTCATAAGAATTACTACATTATGGCTGTTTTCCCCTGCCGGGAATGATTCCATAACTTCTACTAAAGAACTAAAAATCTGTGTTCCGCCTGTAGTATGGAAACCGTTTGCAAATTCGATTAACTGCTCATCATTGGTTCCGAATCTTGCAGTACTTTCCAAGGAATCGCTAAAAGTACTAACTGCGATTTCTTCGTCACGGCCACGCATATTTACATAGCTTATTACCGCATTTTTCAAATCTCCCATGCTTCCGCTCATACTGCCTGACATATCACATAATAAATGGGTCTTGATGGAATCGTATTTTACTTTTTCAATGGTGTAATCCGTAATGGATGCACCACAATCATATACTTCCAGTAACTCTTTTAAAGCCTCACTGTCCTTAGCATAATCAGAAGAAATACTCACATACACTTTCACCGTGTCAAATTCGTCCGTATCAATTGCACCGATTACAAGGCTGCTCTTTACTTCACTGACATATTCGGTAAACGCCTGGGAAAACTCCTGTTCCTTCTTCTGCGAACTTGTATTGTTCTGTTCCCCGGAACCTCCGAAAATACCACCGGTTTCCATACCCGGAAGATTTCCGTGTACCTCTTCTTTCTTTTCCGGAATCAGATTATAAACTTCCATCGGCATGGCATTCTGCAATGCCTGTGCCACGTAACTATCAGCATTCATAATCTCATTAGTCACAACATCACTGCTAATGATATTATTGATTTTCTCAATCGCTTCACGATATGAGGTGTCTTCACTACGATATCCTGTATCAAGTGCCGCAGTAATACTGTCGGTACGATTACTTTCATTACCGTAAAAATGCTCAATCTGGGCAATTTCCATATGCATCTTTGACTCTTTAGCATTGCCCGTGTCTTTTTCAATGGCTTCCTTTAAACTGTTTCTTAACTGGGTTAAAACAGGATTATCCAATTCATCATCCCAGTATTCCACCATGTTTTCTAACTCACTTGCCTGGACAGAAGTCAACTCATCGCCATATTCTGCCTGGATTTCTTCTAACTGTCCTCCAACGATAGCACCATATTTCAAATATTCAGCAGCAAAGCTGTCGCTAAAATCACGTTCCTTTACCACACCGTTCATAAGTAATGTGGAAGCAACAGTTATTTCTTCTATGGTTGCATTATCATCAATATTTTCAGCAATATCGTCATATTCACCCATTAAAAGATTTAATTTTAACATGGCGTTTCTGACAAATGCACAGCTCTCAAGACCTTCAGTCTTTTTAATCACCTTTTCCAAGTCTTTTTTAACATCTTCTAAGTCTTCTAACTCTTCTTCACTTAAATACTGAATTCCGGACGCTGCGTATAAACCATAGGTTGCGTTTGCTGCTGCCACGCTCTCCATGACTTTTTCATACTTTTTATTCTTATAAGACTTATCAATCTGCTTTAAGATTGTCTCATTAATAATATCCGCTGTAATTTCCAAAGAAGCTTTTGTTGCCTCAATTTTTTCTTTGCTGTAACCATAATCCTCAGGATTATATCCGTTCTTTTCCAAATAGCTATACATACCTAAAACGGAAAGGTCTGCTTCACTCTTGGCTTTTGTATATTCATATTCTTTTTTTATCTGCTCTTTGAAGGAAGCATTATGGGAAAGTCTCTCATAAAGTCCTGATGCGGCTTCATAATCCCCTAACAAAGCACTCACTCTCGCTGACAACAGACGGCATTCATCATCATAACCATATTCATCACTATACTGTTTTACCAGTTCTTCCACCTGGTTATACTCACCTGCACCGGCGAAAGAGTAGGCAAAAGAGATAAGCTCCTCTTTTGACAATTCTACAGGTGCTGTCGCTTCTTCCTCAGGGCTAAAAAAACCATAGCCAAAAGCAGTAAGGCACAAAGCCGTCATAAGTCCGGCATAAATATATCCTTTGATTTGTTTCTTTTTCTTAAGGATAATAAACAACCATATTACTATATTGCTTACCAAAAGGCCTAATCCTAACTGTATCCAAAAATTCATCCTGTGTCTCTCCTTTACTCTTTAGGTAAACTCGCTCATAACCACGTTCTTTAACTTCTTCATCAGGGTTCCTGCACGTCCGTGACCTGCCTGTTGCAAACCAATCAATGTGGTAAGTCCGTTTTTCGGATCATTGGAGAAAAATGTACCAAGCCATCCGTCCCAGCCGTATTCTCCTTTTGCAGAAAACAGTACAGTCTCGCTTTCGTCCACACAGACTCTCATAAAATTGCCATAGGAATAACCCGTAAGACAATCCCAGCCCAGATGTAAATCCTTCATCTGTGCCGGTGTAAGTCCGCCGTGAATCATATGTTTTACTGCCGCCTCAGGCATAATCCTTCTTCCCTTGTACTCACCCATGTTCATCAACATGGTAGTAAAATGAGAATAATCATCCAAGGTAGAACAAAGACCTGCGCCGCCTGATTCGAAAGCCGGCGGAATATCTCTCATGTAACGCAGTCCCAAGTGATTGGTCTTACATTCACAGAGTCCGTTCTCGCAGTAATCATAAGTTTTTGCAAGCCGGAACTGTTTGGCCTTTGGCACATAAAAATCTGTATCTGTCATTTCTAACGGTTCTAAAAATTCTTTTTTTAAGAACTCACCGAATTTCATATCCGCTACCTTTTCAATCAAAGCCCCCATAATATCGGCTGAGGTTCCGTACTGAAAATGTTCTCCCGGATGGAAATTCAAATCGGTTTTTGCCATCATACTTGCAAACTCCGAAGTGGTAACCGCATTTTCTGTATATAATCTTTTATCAATTTCTTCAAACACCGATTCTGCCTGTCTTCCGGCAAAAGTGGTATTATCAGGATAAGAATAGCCTGATGTCATATGTAATAAATCTCTTACCTGAACTTCCTTTTTGGAAGGCACTCTGCTTCCGTTTACATTAACATACGGATTTGCATATTCAGGCAGATACTCTGACACGTTGGCAGTAAGGTCGATTTTTCCCCTTGCCGTAAGTAACATTGCCGCTGCTGCCGTAATCGGTTTTGTCTGGGAATACATTCTGAAGATGGTGTCTCTAGACATAGGAATTCTATTTTCCAAATCTCTGTAGCCATACTCGCAGTAACATTGCTCCACACCATTTTTTATTACTAAAAGATTGACTCCGGAAGTGCTCCCGGAGTCAATAGATTCTTTCATTACCTGATAGATAATATCTGACATTCTAACCCCTCATTTTGTATAGTATCGTATTAGTAATACTATAACTCATTTCGGTGGTAATTTGCAACAATCTGACTTGCTTCTTTCCACATAAAAGAGGTTATTTTCGCTATGATAGATGTGCTTCTTTCACTTTATCTTTAATACTTAAAAATACTTCAACCAATAAAGGGTCAAAATCCCGACCGCTTCCTTCTTCAATAATTTGAAAACATTGTTCTAAGGGCATGGCCTTTCTATAACAACGATCCTCCGAAATGGCATCAAACACATCGGCTATTGCCATAATCCTGGCACAAAGAGGAATCTCTTCTTCTTTTAATCCATCCGGATACCCTTTTCCGTTCCATTTTTCATGGTGATGGCGTGCCACCTCATATGCCATTTCATTGTACTGGGCTTGCCCTAAATGCCCGAAAGTATCTAAGATAATCTTCCCGCCGCTTACGGTATGGGTTTTCATGATTTCAAATTCTTCATCCGTTAATCTGCCGGGCTTTTGCAATACCGCATCCGGCACGGATATTTTCCCAATGTCATGCATTGGTGCTGCTTTTGACAAGTTTCTGATATAGTCCTTAGTCAACACATCCCTGTAATATCCTTTCCTTTGTAACTCATCGGCAATTAATTGAACATACTTGGTGGTTCTTTTTATATGACCGCCTGTACTTCCGTCTTTATTCTCTACCAAGGTGGCAAACCCCATAACCATTTCTTTGTGATAATGGAATAACTCACGCATGGCAGGATTCTCTCTGTTTATGTATACACCCACTACAATGATGGTGGTTGCAATGCTGCTGATAAGTGCCTGGGGAAATATCATCTGAAAGGCTGTTACCCCGCCAAGTGCCAGTAAATAAGTTAATATGCTGACTGCTTTGTTTTTTTCCAAATTCTTCCACTTTGCAATAATCAAAGCAACGGATAACAGAATATAAACTGCTGCCATAACAAAGCAAGTATAGGCTGAAAATCCCATGGAATAGTTACTGATGATTCCCTGTCTGTACTCAAGGGTCGGCATATTAATTACCACAAGTAAAACATTAATAGCAAACGGAATACACACCATTACCGTCTTACTCTTCTTTTTCGGAATTCCTGCCGTAATAGACAGTACATAAATAAACAGTAAGAAAATAAAAGTATCAATGCTTACCAAAAAGCACATATGCAATATGCGGTTTAAAGTACCATTAATACTATCTAAATGGTTCACCGTATATGCTGTAATTCCGTCGAAAGAAAGTGTCACCACACTTAACCATAAGAGTGCCTCAAACAATCTGGATTTACTCTTTTGATGAAGTCTGTAACGCTCTTTATAATATACAAAAATAATATACAGAATGATCAGCATGCAACATATCTGTAACTTACAATATTCCATGTTTATTTCTCCCCACTATTCCTGTGGTTGTTCCGCCTCTTTGCTCACTTTTTCCGATATTATGGCAGATTCCTGTGGCCCTGCTGCCGCCTTGGCTTTTTTGGCAGCAATCTGTTCTGCCAAAGGAACTTTATTGGCTTCTTCCCTGAGGAAACGGTAAATCGCTGCAACAATCGGTACTCCAAGAAGCATTCCGGGAATCCCCATAACACCGCCACCTACTGTAACTGCGGCAAGTACCCACAGTCCCGGCAAGCCCATGGAAGAACCAACCACTCTCGGATAAATCAGATTTCCTTCAATCTGCTGCAATACAATAATGAAAATTAAGAATATCAATGCTTTTATCGGTGACACCATAAAAATCATAAATGCGCCAACAATGGCACCGATATATGCTCCGGCAATGGGAATCAAAGCTGTAAACGCAATGAGTGCTCCAATCATTGGTGCATAGGGTAATCTGAAAATCCACATGCCGATGGTACACAATACTCCTAAAATCACGGCTTCCAAACACTGTCCCACAATATATTTATGGAAACAATCATTTAATACCAAAAATGTATTTTTCAGTTTTTGGCGCCATTTCTCTTTTAAGTATCTCTTGCAAAGCTTATTTACCTGAGACTTTAAATGCTCTTTATCAAGTAAAAGATAAAATGCAAAAATAATACTTAAGAACGCTGTTACAATCCATGAAAATACAGATGTTACCGTAGAAATAAGAACGCTTACCACATCTCCGATTCCCGAGGTAAGTACCTGCACAATCTGACCGATTCTGCTCTGCCAGTCAATACTTGCAATGGATGACAAGGTATCCTCGGACATAAGCTCTGTTAAGGTTTCGTTATTCATTACCAAATCAACCAGATAATTCATAAATCCGGGTAGTTCGGCAAATATTAATTCGATACAAGATACCAACTGTGGAAGAATCAATCTAGCCAGCAAAATGATAACTGCCACAAAAGTAATGAATGCTCCCAACATGCATACCGGTCTTCTGCTCTTGATAATTCCCCGTTTCGTAGACTTGGCAAAATAATGTCTCTCATAAAAGCTCATAAGAATATTTACAATGTAGGCAATCACACCGCCGATAATAAGAGGCGCGGACGCTCCAAACAATACCAACACAAAGTCAGCCAATACTTTCCAATACTCTATACAAAGATACAAGAGAAATACACTTATTCCAACCTTAAAACAGGTTTCCCACTCTATTTTCATCTGGCTCACACCTTTCCGGGAATTATTCTTCTTCTCTCTAATTTATCACCGATTCTTCAAATATGCAAACATATCCGAATAGCATTCCTCATTTTTTAATTTGGTACTTTTCTACCAGCATCGCATAATATTCCTTGACACCTAATAAAGTTCACGATATACTGAAAATTAACAGAAATTATTCAAATTTTCTTACTTTTTAGGTAATAACTACTAAAAAATCTAAACTTAAGATGGGAGAAACAATATGGTAGAGTACATACTTGGTAATTATCTGGTTGACACCGGAAAAATCACCAAAGAGCAGTTAAAAGCAACTTTAGATAAGCAGGATTCTGTACGAGTTAAATTAGGTTTGATTGCTGTATCAGAAGGTATGATGACCTTAGAACAGGCTGATGAAGTAAACCGACTTCAGGCTATTATGGATCAGCGTTTCGGTGATATTGCAGTAAGCAAGGGTTATCTCACAGATGAACAGATTGGCAAACTCTTAAAGATGCAGGGTAACAGTTATCTTATGTTCGTTCAGACATTGGTTGATAACGGATATGCTTCTATGGAAGAATTGGATCAGTTGGTGAATGACTTCCGTCAGGCAAACGGTTACAGCAATTCAGAAATGGATGCTTTCAAGAGTGATGATGTTGACAGAATCATTCCTTTATTGATTCCGGATGAAGGAAAACAGTTTGCAGATGTTATCGCAATTGCAGTAAAAACCATTATCCGTTTAATTGACAGACATGTTTACGTTGGCAATGCTGCCATGGTAAATGCTTTCCCTTCTGAAAATCAGGTAAGCCAGGCTTTAGAAGGAACCGACGGCATTATTGATTGCTTCTCTGAACGTGATGGTGCTTTATTAAATGTATGTTCCGTATTCGGAAAAGAAGATTTTGCAAAATTAGATATGGATTCTCTTGATGCTGCAGGGGAATTCTTAAACTGTATCAACGGATTATATGCTTCTGCATTAAGTCCACAGGGTAAATTCTTAGAATTAATGCCACCTGATTATACAGATGTAACTTCACAGGCAAAACCTGCAATTTGCAGAGTACCGATTTTTGTTGGTGATCATGGTTTATATTTCACAGTGGCAGAACTTGCATAAGGGGAGGACTTAAAAATGGCAACAGTATTAATCGTTGATGATTCAAGAACATCAAGAAATATTTTAAAGAGTGTATTGGAAAAAGGCGGTTTCAGAGTTGTAGGAGAAGCTGCAAACGGGGAAGAAGGATTCTTAAAATACAGAGAATTAACTCCGGATATCGTAACTATGGATATTACAATGCCTGTTATGAACGGTATCGAATCATTGAGTTTAATCAGACGTGAAAATGAAACTGCAAAGGTTGTTATGATTACCGCTGCAGGTCAAAAGGAAAAGATGGTAGAAGCAATTAAGCGTGGTGCTGAAGAATTTATCACAAAACCTTTTGATGAAAACGAAGTACTTGCTACTTTGAAAAGAGTATTAGGCTAATTATTATGCAGGGCTCCCTTACCGTTCAGGTGGGAGCCCTCTTATCATGTCCTTATTTATCCTACATGTCTTTCAAACTTGTTAAATCCAAGAATTTCTTCAATCTGAGTCATTACAGGTTTTCTGAGAATCCACGCAAGCGCAAGCACTGACATATTAGTACCAAGCTCTGTGGCTATTTTTTCTAACCGCTCTACTTTATCTAAATTCTCATCCGTCAAAAGATTATTAATCTGTTTGTCTGCCTGATGGGTTGCATGATTTTTCCTCCATATTACGCTTCTTTTTAAAATGCAGACATCCCTTAGCACAGGCATCCACACATTTTCCACATTTAATACATTCCGGCGAAACCGATATTTTTTCCGGCGGCAAATCTACGGGGCATGCCTTCTTACAAGCTCCACAGGATACACATGAATCTTTGTCCCAGTGGATTTGTACCAGACTGAATCTGTTAAACCATCCGTAAATGGCACCTAATGGGCATAAATACTGACAAAACGGACGATAGACTTTAATGGATAATAGCAGTAAAAATATTAATACGCCTAACTTCCAGCTAAACAGACCACCGGCCTGCGCCTGCAAGGACGCGTTAGTCCCCAAAAGAGGAATTGCTCCGAAAAAGGTGCCTGACGGACATAGGTACTTACAAAATGCAGGTACCTTGGCAAAACCTTCAAATAAAAACGAAGAACCCACAATAACAAGCGCTACCAAAACTATATATTTCCCGTACTTAAGCACCTTGTGAAAAGGGAGTTGTTTCTTTTTCTTAAACAGCGGAATCTTATAAAACAAGTCCTGCAACAGCCCAAAGGGGCAGAGCCAACCACACACAAAACGCCCAAAGATACTGCCGAATATAAACAGAAATCCCAAAACCGCAAAAGGTACTTGAAGGTTTCTCTCATTGAGTGCCGACTGTAAGGCTCCTAAGGGACAGGATGCCACTGCTCCGGGACAGGAATAGCAATTAAGTCCGGGTACGCAGGCATATTTTAGTGTTCCTTTGTAAATCTTACCGTTTAAATAACCGTAAATATATCCGTTGGTTAAGATTGTGTATATTATTTGGAAGAATAAACGAACTTTTGTGAATCTGATTTTTTTCATTTTGTCCTCACTATCGTAAATGACTACCCGATTCCGATACATTCTAAGCAAATCATAATTGCTTTGCGGTAAAACCGTTCAAACTGGTCCATGCGGGCTCCTATGATAAGAAATATCACGCCAATACCCAAACCCACTGTCCATGCCTTTTTACTCCATCTCTGAAAGAAGCCCATTAATAATCTCCTCCCAACTCTCTTTTGGATAAGCTCCTGAAATATAGCCCAAGAGCTCACCTTTTGCATTGACAAAAAAAGTCGTCGGAACAGCTGTAACTGCACCTACCAGATTAGTGTATAATGATTGATTCAAAGGCAGATGCGGATAATTCGCCCCTGTTTCTTCGATTAGGTCTTTTGCAAGCTCGATACTGTACTCATCGCCATTTTCTGCTACATCACTGATAATTCCGATAATCTGAAATTCTGCTTTATCATATTCTTGGGATAACTCGCCTAAATACGGCATCTCGCTTAAGCACGGATTACAGTAAGTCGCCCATACATTTAGCATAGTAAGCTTGGAATCAGCAAACACATCCGAAGTCATAGTCTCACCCTCCATGGTAGTGGCTTCAAATTCCAAGATATAGACCTGATTATCGGTAGCAGCATTGTCTGTAGAATCGTTCCGGATGTTATCCTGTTCTGGGGCACTGTCTGTACTTCCCTGTGACGATTCCGTTCCTTCCATCTGCTCTAACTTCGGCTCATCATTTCCCTGTCCTGCACATCCTGTTAATAACATTGATATAATTAAAAAAACAATTAACTTTGATTTCATTTTTTCTCCACTTCCATAAAATAAGTCAGTGCCGTAAAGCACTGACTTAATGATATAACATATTGGGTTAAATGGAAATAGAACATAATGGATAAAGTTTAAAAAATCTGAAAGGCAATTACGCCTGCCACACAAACCGCACTTCCCATAAGATTAAGCTTTGAACACTGTTCTTTTCTTAAAACGCTTATAAAAAACAATGAAACAAGTATCATAGGCTGGATAAATGAATAATTGGCAAGGCTAATTGCAATCACCGCATTTTCTAATAACATTCCTGCTGCATTTGGGATTCTTGCCAGAATCACTTTTATCATACCCTCTTTATTCTTTTTCATAATCTGTGATGGCTTAACGATAAAAAGCATAATCAGTGCTATGAGAAAAAGAGCCGGTAAAAGCTGCATGGTAGGAGAAATATATGGAGTAAACGCTTTAATAACAAGTCCGTATCCGTACTTAGCCAAAAGATACAGGATAAGAGGGAAAACTATTTTTCTATACTCAATCTTTCCTTCTTTTCCTGACTTAGCAATAAACACAAGTCCCAAAACCGTTATTGCAATACATAATAACTTTAATATACGCAAATCGGCACCATAAAAAACATCGGTTATGTAGGAAGCAAACAGGGTTACACCTACCCAGGCTTTTAACTCAAATGCCGATAGTTGTTTTAATACAATGGCGCTCATCTGAAATTCCAACATTTTACATATGGCTATCAGTGCAATGGCGGCAAAAGACTGCCAAGTCACAGCAAAGTGAATCTTTTGAAAAGGCAATGTAAATGTCAGGAAAAATGCCATGGAGGCACACATGAGGAACGTAAATTCATTCCCAGTAAATTTAGCTTTTGCAACAGCGTATTTATCGTTTAATGAGGTTAAAGTATAACACGCTGTCACACCTAGCATCATAAGTATTACATTCATATTACCATCTGACCTTCCACCGCTCACGAAGCACTTCTATTTTTTCAACGTGAGCGGTATTTATTTTTTTTGGCAATCCTCTTTTTGGCATAATTCATCCAAATACTTTTCAAATAATGCCTCATCTGTAGGAATTGTGGCCCAATCATCTGTCCACGCAGATAAATATGCCGCATTGGAAATCGATAAGGAGTTAAGTCCTTCTTTTCCCTCTGCAATCATGTCTGTTCCGTTTAAAATGGACTGTGCAAAGGCTTCCAGTACTTCCGGATGTCCCTCCGGTTCCGGTGCCGAAAACTCTTCGTATGTATTTTCAGGGGTTGCAAAGCCTTCCGTTGCAGTATAGCAAAATTCGCGCTCTGCAACTGCTAACTTCCACCACTTAAGCATTCCGTGTTCAACAACGATTTTTCCCTTATCTCCGGTGATTTCTAACCGGTTGGTTCCGCAAGCATCCCCTGTTGTTGTAATAAAGGTGGCTGTTGCTCCATTTTCATATTCACCAAAAATCGTTACGTCATCTTCCACATTAATATTATGATATTTACCAAATTCACAGAAAGCACGGACTCTTTTTGGCATACCAAAAATCCACTGCCATAAGTCAAGATTGTGTGGTGCCTGATTTAATAACACTCCTCCGCCTTCACCATTCCATGTTGCTCTCCAGCTTCCGGAATTATAATAAGCCTGGGTACGATACCAGTTTGTAATAATCCACACCATTCTCTTTAATTCGCCGAGCTGTCCGCTTTGTACAATCTCGCGGGCTTTTGCATACATGGGATTGGTTCGCTGATTAAACATAATACCAAACTTAACCCCTGCCTTATCCGCTTCTTCATTCATCTCACGTACCTGTCTTGCATAAACACCGGCAGGCTTTTCCGTAAGAACATGAATTTTACGTTTAAAACATTCGATTGCAACTGTGGGATGATCATAGTGTGGAACAGCGATTAATACTGCGTCCATCAGTCCGCTGTCAAGCATCTGTTCTAAATTAGTAAAGCAGGCTACAGAAGGATATTCCTTTGCCTTATCAAGCTTTTCAGGATTAATATCACACACGCAAGTCACGGTGACCGACGGACATTTTCCGCCAAGCACATTATAAAAATAACCGCTTCCCATATTTCCTAATCCAACAATACCAAGTCTTATTTTTTCCATAATATTAAGTCTCCTTTATATCAGTTCTTTCAATGCATTTACCGCAGCGTCAAAGGCTGTTCTTGACGAAGGATAGCAGTATCTTAGCTTACTTTTTTCTCCCGCCTCTAACTTATCCAGACCATCAAATACAGATAAATGCGGCTCTAAAGTTAAAACCTCTCCCCTGTATTGCTTCAACAACTCCGGTATGTTTCCGATGCCTTTTCCTGCAGGAACCACAGAACCGTCAGCCATGGCATCCTTAATATGCATATATTCCACATAGGGATTTAAGATTTCCCACGCTTTTAAGGTATCCTGGCCGCATTGGATAAAGTTTGCCGGATCAAATACTGCTTTTAATTCCGGGAAAGTACGATGAATCTCTTCACAACGTGTTGCAACATCACCGTAAATACCCTTTTCGTTTTCATGACAAAGAATAATCCCGCTTCCCTTTGCTGCCAGTATAAATTGTTCCAAACGGCTCATAACCCGGTCTTTGTATTTTTCTGCGTCACATGCAGGAACATAAAAGCTGAACATACGGATATGTTTGGTTCCAAGAATTTCTGCCAACTCCAGACCATGTTTAAACTTATCAAGATGGGAATTAAAATCATCTTCAATCCCTATCTTTCCGTAAGGTGAACCTAAAGACCACACTGCTATTCCATTATCGTCTAATTGCTTTCTAACCTCTTTTGCTTTTTGAACCGGAATATCGGAAATATTTTCTCCGTCAACACCTCGTATTTCCAGATAACTTATCCCATTGTCTTTCATGGCATTTATCTGTCCCGTGATTTTCCCGTCTGCCTCGTCAGCAAATGCAGCTAATTGAAACCCCATATCAAAACCTCCCTTTTTAATCTGTCCTTCATTTTCTATTCACATCTTAGCAGGATTGAATTTGCATTTCCATTGCCAATTTGAGCCTTTTATATTGCAAATTCACGCATATAGTGATACTTTATAAAGGAAATAGACAAGGAGGGAAAATATGCTAAACGAGTATAGCTTTGGTGACATTTATATCAGACATGCAATTGATGAGTCCCCGGATGACAAGTATTTTACCATGCACATTCATGAACAATGTGAAATCTATTTTTTTCTCTCCGGAGACGTAGAATATCTGGTAGAAGGTTCCAGATATCCATTAGGTAATAACAGCTTAATGATCATGCGCCCTGCAGAATCCCATAAACCCCAAATTGTGGGAACCGGAAGATATGAACGCTATGCCATTAATTTTCCCATAACCTTTGCAGAAAATATCGATCCTGAGGGCAGACTTATGAAAGCCTTTAAAGAACGCCCCCTTGGAAAAGATAATCTTTTTACTGCATTGGAGCTTGATATGGCATTGGTAAATAAACTCTTTTCTGAAATATGCAGTGCCAAAGAAGACTACGACAAAAGACTTACTATCAATACTCACTTATTAACACTGATTGATATGATAAACCGGGCTTTCCTGCAAAAAGAAAATATTACCCAACAACCACAAACCCTTGCCAAGCGCATGGTTTTGTATGTGAACAATCATCTGTTTGAGGAACTGTCCATACCTACCCTCGCAAAGCATTTTTATCTGAGTCCGTCCCAATTTAGCAGAGTATTTAAGCAGGCCACCGGTGCCACACCATGGGAATACGTATTGAAAAAGCGCCTTACTGCTGCCAAAGAAAAAATCCGCAACGGTCACCCGGCACAAAGTGCTTGTGAAGACTGCGGATTTAAGGATTATTCTGCATTTTATCGGGCATACAAGAAGCATTTTGGATGTTCACCGAAAGAAAGTACATTCTAAACTACTGTGACACAGTATATAAAGAGTAGAAATATTCTTTTTGTTCCATAAGTTCATCAAACTTACCGGTTTCAACGATTTGCCCTGACTTTAACACTACAATGCAGTCATAGCGTTTTAACAAAGTCTCTTCTAAGGAATGTGTTACCACAATTCTGGTTAAATCATCTATGTTAAGAATAGCATTGGAAACCTGAAAAGCAGTCTTAGCATCCAAGGCTGCCGTCGCTTCATCCACTAATAAAACCGAGGACTTCCGCAAAAGACTTCTTGCAATGGAGATTCTCTGTTTTTCCCCGCCGGATAAGGCACTGCCGTTCTCTCCGCACAGGTAATCTTTGCCATGATCTTTTACAAAATCTTCTAGACCTGCCATCTTGATTACCCTGTCTACTTCTTCCTTTGACGCATCACCAAACATTGTGACGTTATCCCTTAATGAAGCATTAAATATAATGACATTCTGCTGTATAACGGATACCATGTCATATAATGATTCCCCGGTAATACTGTTAATCTCGTGCTCATCATATTGAATCTTTCCCTCATAATTTTCATGGGCTGCCAACAAAAGATTCAGCATGGTAGATTTACCGCTTCCGGAAGCTCCTACCAATGCATAGCTTTTTCCGGCTTCAAAGGTTAGGTTAATGTCCTTCAACACATTTTCTCCTTCTTGATAGGCAAAAGATACATGCTGCATTGTGATTCCTTTTTCTAACTGTCCCGGAATGCTCTTTCCTTCCTGCCTTACGTTTTTTTCCAAGGCATCTGCCAGTTTCTGTATCAATGCTAAGGACGCCTTTCTGCTTGCCATAATCTCAGGAAGTGCAGAAATAGGTCCCAGCACAAAGTTCATCAGATTCACAAATACAATGACCACACCGGCTGTTACACCTTTCCCCGATATGGCAAGGTAAGCTCCTGCTATAAACACACCAAGCTGTGCGGTAACACTTGCAATGGTGGACAAAAGTTCTATGGTAATGGTGACTTTACGTTTCTTACATTTTGCACTTTCTATGTCGCGGTTTTTCTTTGAAAACAAACGATGAATCGTAGATTCTGCCCGAAAGCTCTTGATTACCGAAAACCCATGAATACTTTCTTTTAGGGTATCTACGAACTTTTCATTTTTATCCGATACATCAAGTTCCGCTTTTTCCATGCGGTTTCCCACAAACACAGTGGCAATCACCGGCAAAATGGTAAGCAGCACTGCGATAAGAGTTAAAAGAGGGCTATATACCACCATCATGGCAAAAGCGCCGAAAAAAGTAACGAGATGGGTAATGAGCGCAAATTGCTTTTCCAAATAGTTTACTTCAATGCTGTTTGCATCATTGGACAATGCTGATATGTAGGTGGCTGTTGTTTCACTATGAAAGGAATGGATGTTTTTTCTAATCAGCCTGTCAAAAACGTACTCTTTGTATTGTTCCATTGCTTTTTTCATAAAACGCGGTCTTGAAAGATAGTCCATCATTTCAAGCAAAACAACCCCAAGCATCAATCCCCCTGTAATAAGCACCAATATTTTTAATGGCAATGCGCCGGGTACTCCGGAAATAGTATCAATTAACTGTTGCATTAAAAAGGAAACCATCAATGCCAGAAGTCCGCTTAATAATGCTGTAAATACCGATACAATAAATGCACATTTATTTCCTTTATAAAACTGTTTCACATACATCTTTTTCATTTTTTAATTCCCCTAAAATCTTTCTTATGTATAGATATGCTTCCGAATCCTCGGCATAAGCAACCCGTTCCACTGCCTCCATGGCAGTTTTTCCCAAATCATCAAAAGCAACTCCCGTCTCATCTTCCTCCTCACAGAAAATGATTCCATGTAAGTTGTAAACCGGTGAAGCATCAAACTTCTTTGCAATCGTATAAGCATGTTTCGTATATTCTGCGGCATTTTGATAATTGTGCTCACAGGCTTCCAAGTATGCGCATTGAATCATAATGACTGCTTTTAGTCTATCTGCATAAGTAATATTTTCTTTTTCCGTCTTGATACAATCAATAAAATCATTAAGCCATACCAGTGCCTTCATTGCCCTATCATTTTGATTTAACCTGTGATATGCCCCTGAAAGACCTATGGTAGCATTCAAAATATTTTTTAGGCTGGCTTCAAAGGCTGCGATAAGATAAGTCTTTGCTTCCTTTGGCATCTCAAGTCCGTTGGCATACGTTAACCCGATTCTTGCATTATTCACACCACAGACATTATTCTTTTTTAAGATTTCCAAAGCCTGCTCTATTTCTCCTGCCATCAGGTAGTTGTCAGCAACGCTGTTTAAAATAGTCACTTCGCTGATATTAGAATCTGTATTCTGATACAAAAGAGAAATTGCCCGATGAAATAATTCCGTGGACTTATCCCTGTCTCTTTCTTCCCTGTTATCCAAATACTTCACCTGATACAAAATAGCACTTTGATATACTACCTTAAAATTATTAGGATATTTCTTTAACGCTTCTTGAACTTCACTCACTGCTTCTTCAAACTCTCTTGCATCACGAAGGGCTTCAATTCTTGAAGCTAGTGCATCAAGGGTTTTACTTTGCTGTTCATATCCTAACAGCACATCCACTGAAACCTCAAACAGATCCGCCAGCTCCATAAGCAGCTTAATTTCCGGCATGGATAATCCTGCTTCCCACTTATAAACTGCGCCAACCGTTACTCCCAAAGCTTCCGCAAGCTGCTCCTGGGTTAAAGCGTGTTCCTTTCTAAACTTTCGTATATTCTCAGAGATTTTTACCTTCATACCGATTTCCTCCCCATTTCGTATCTGTGTTGATAGACATAGTATAACACTACGCATTTGTTTTTTGAACACACCACTAATACTGATTGTAAACCTATTTTTATACCGTTGGTGTGGGTTTACTCCTCTGAATATTCATACACCACTTCACCATCGATAATGGTGTATAAAGTCTTCGTGAAAACTTCCATTGGATTTCCTGTAAAAATAGCAATATCCGCATGCTTTCCCTTCTTAAGACTTCCAACCATATCGTCAACCCGACAGATTCGTGCCGGATTGATGGTGATGGATTTTAAGCCTTCTTCCATAGGCAACCCATTTTTCACAGCAAGTCCCGCGCAAATGGGAAGGTATTGAATTAGCGCAACGGGATGGTCTGTTGTGACTGAAAATAGAATACCCGCTTTGTGAAGAATACTTGCGGTTTTAAAATTCATATTTTGCACTTCTATTTTGTTTCTGGCAGTAAGAGCTGTACCCGAAATTACAGGGAAGCCGGATTCTGCTATCTCATCTACAATTAAATGTCCTTCCGTTCCGTGATCGATGGTAATATCTACATCAAATTCCCCGGCAATACGGATTGCTGTCAGAATATCATCCGCTCTGTGGGCATGTGCTTTCATTGGAATTTCTTTTCTTAAAACAGGAAGCCACGGTTCCATCTCAAAATCTTCCTTGGCAAGGTTACCGCTCTCTTTGTCTTTTTTATACTGAGTTGCCTGAAATAAGGTACTTCGAAGGGAAGCTGCCACTGCCATTCTGGTGGAAGGATACTGATTATTATCTCCATAGGTGGTCTTGGGATTCTCGCCAAATGCAATCTTCATGGCGGCCGGCTGTTTGATAATCATGTTGTCTATGCAACGCCCCTGTGTTTTCATAAATACAAACTGACCGCCCACTACATTAGCACTTCCGGGGCCTGCCATAACAGAGGTAATTCCTGCTTTAATGGCGTCATGAAAAGCAGGGTCCATAGGATTTATGGCATCCATTGCCCGAAGGGATGCTGTTACCGGATTTGTCCCCTCATTGCAATCATCTGCTATGGTTCCCCATTTTTCTTCCGTAATCCCTATGTGTGCATGAGACTCAATGAGCCCGGGCAAAACCCAGGCTCCATTCACATCTATAACTTGTTCGTCTTTTATTTTTTTATAAGTAGACATATCTCCCACTTCTTCAATGAATTTCCCTTTTGTGCGGATGTAACCGCATTCGATGGTTTTATCTTCCATTGTAAAAATCTTGCCGTTTATGATTACCATGCTTATACTGCTCCGTTTTTCATTTTAATAATAATGCTTTCCCAACATCTACCCTTTTATTTATTTTTCTTTTGCAAAAAATAAAACTGTCACTATAAATTTGGATTTATTAAGGAGGTACTTTATGAATTCACAGCATCTTGCAATGGCAAGTGTCCCAAAACAGGAATGGTGCGAGCCTTATGACCCGCTTACGGCATTAATGGAAGGAACCATATTTCCATGTCTTAATCTGACATTTCAAAAAGCACCAATCGGAAAAAGCAACTGTAAAACCAGTAGTAGTATGTCCGATATGGCGCAAAAAAACCGAGAAGAAATGATGAGTACTCTTGGTTCAATAAGCTTTGCTCTTAACGATCTTACCCTCTATCTGGATACACACCCTGACTGTCCAAAGGGGTTGGCACTTTATTACGAGTTACTTGAAAAGCGTCTGAATCTTTTATCTGAATTTGCCGGTAAATTCTACCCGTTAACACAGATTTCCATGATTACCGGTGAGTATGACAAAAATCAATATGGCTGGTCAGAAGGACCCATGCCTTGGGAAGGAGCGTGTATTTAATGTTCGCTTATGAAAAAAGACTACAATTCCCCGTAAAAATCAAAAATACCAATCCTGATATCGCAAGACTTATTATGAGTCAGTATGGCGGTCCTGACGGTGAATTATCAGCCAGTATGCGATATCTCTCCCAACGTTATACCATGCCTATTAAAAAAGTTGGCGGTTTATTAACCGACATCGGTGCCGAGGAATTAAACCATATGGAAATTATCTGTGCCATGGTGTATCAGCTTACCAGAAATTTATCAGAGGCTGATGTAAAAAAAGCAGGCTTTGATGCCTACTATATCGACCATACCAAAGGTATCTGGCCTCAGGCAGCCGCAGGTATTCCGTTTACTTCGCTGGAATTTCAGTCAAAGGGTGATGCCATTACCGATTTGTTTGAAAACCTTGCAGCAGAACAGAAAGCCCGTACCGTGTATGATAACTTACTGCGTGTCATCGATGACCCTGATGTTATTGCACCGTTAAAATTCTTACGTGCGAGGGAAATCGTTCACTTTCAACGTTTTGGAGAAGCTTTGGAGATGACAAAAGAAACGTTAGATTGTAAGAACTTCTATTGCTGCAATCCTGAATTTGACAAGATTAAAAATAGTCCATTGGATAAATTTTAGAAATGAAAAAACAGCACTGCCGGATGGTAGTGCTGTTTTATGAATTATCTCTTTACCATTCTCCTCATTTTATATAAAATAGAAATAGAATCAGCGGCTTAGAAAGGAAACATCCTATGATTAAAAAGGAAAATATCAAATCTTTATTTGATGCAAAATATATTAGAGTTTTTGATTTGCAATACGAAGAAGGAAAGCACTATTTTGACGCTACCAGAAGAACCATTGATAACCTTGTGGCAGCAAAATCCGATGAAGAATTTAAAAAAATGCTTCCTGATGCAGTTACTTGCGTTGTTATTGTCAAAATAGCAGGCAACGAACCTAAGCTTTTACTTAGCAAGGAATACCGCTATCCTGCAGGACAATTCCTATTAAGTCCTCCTGCGGGATTATTGGACGCCGAAGATGCACAGTCGGAAAATCCTATTTTGTCAGCAGCAATCCGTGAATTAAAAGAAGAAACGGGAATTGTTCCGGGACCTAATGATTCTCTTTATGTAATCAATCCTCTTCTCTTTTCTTCACCGGGCATGACAGACGAAAGCAATGCACTTGCCTGCGCAGTAATCCATTTAGACAACACGGATGGCATTACACAGGAAGGTGCAGTAGGCAGTGAACAGTTTAATGGCTTTTATCTTCTTAGCAAGGGTGAAGCTGCCGAAATCTTAAAGAACGGAAGAGATAACGACGGACTCTTTTATTCCGTTTATACATGGGCTGCACTTATGTACTTTATTTCTGATTTATGGATATAGATGCGCTCAATGGATTCAACTTACAGGACTGAGAGGACAGACATATGTTATATCATTATACAGACTTTGCTGCTTTTGACGGAATCATCCGCCACGCAGAGTTAAGACTTAACAATATTTTAAATATGAATGACGCAGCAGAGATGCGTCTATTTATGAACGGCATTTGTGATGCCGTAGTCAAACGTCTTTCTTTAGATGGGGAAAGAGACAAAATGTTTGAGGCAAACACATTTTTCAAAAACGAGCTTGCCAAAGAGTTTCATTATTCTGCTTATGCAGCCTGCTTTTCCAAATATCGGGATGACGCCGCCCAGTGGGACAGGTACGGACATTCCGGTCAGGGAGTCTGCATTGCCTTTAACGAAGAATTGATGAAAGATATGATTGGTGGTGCCGTCTTTTTAAAAGAAGTATTTTATCAGGAAAATATGCAGGAACACCACTTGGTAGATGCTTTTTATCAATTGATTAAGAATACCGGAGATTTTAAGAAGGAGCTTCCGGAGCTTTTAGACTTAATGAATGAAGCGTGGGTACAGTCTGCAGCATTTAAACATCCGTCTTTTGCCAGTGAACGGGAATTCAGACTGGTTGTGTCTCCTTTTGTTTCCAATGAATTTGCCATCGAACCAAAATACCATGTGGCACAGGACAGAATTAAAAAATACTACCCATTAGACTTAAACAGAATGTGCGGTAAACTGAATCTGCATTTATCTGACTTGGTTGGCGAGATTATTGTAGGACCTACTTCCTCCCAATCCATTCCGATTTTGCAGGACTACCTTTCTGACTGCGGTCTGTACATGTTAAAAGACAAAATCGCATTGTCCGCATGTCCTCTTAGAAAACCAACTTCATAAAAACAAAAAAACAGAGCTTTTGCGGATTCATTCGCAAAAGCTCTTTCTATTAAGTCTAATGTTTCATCATTACTTCAGGAATTCCTGCTGCCTTAGGAACTTCCTCAGGAATTTCCAATTCTGTCATCATCGTTTCGTATACAAGATATATTTCATTCTCATAAATCAGCTTGCAACGCTCTAAATTAAAGCAGGCAACCTCTTCCTCAGTTAAGACACACATAGGGGACCCAAATTCCACATCTTTTCTTAAAATAAGAATATCCGGTGTCGCCTTATCTTCTTTTAATTTCATATCTTTTCCGACAACATATTCAAACTGTATCTGCCTTATTACGTATGCATCACAAGAAGCATAAGTACTATACTGCTCCATTTCTATGTTTTTAATGGCATCCCTGGCATAGCAATCAGTCTGTGAATATTCCTGTCGATATCTGTCAGTGGTAAATAACCATCCTGTCACCAGAATCAGAATAATATTCAAAATGATCATAAATGGCTTTACTTTTGCGTATCCCGGTATTGTTTGCAACCATCCGCTTACTAATGCCACAAATGAGCATCCCATAATAACCAGAATAACTCCAAAGAAAGATAATTCCTGGGCAATGGGATAAACCTTCATCCAGTATAAAAATGCAAACAGTGCCACTAAACCGATACTGCAAAGAGCTGTAGCAAATAAATAGGAATCCCTCTCATATTTTTGTATTTTATCTTTAAATACCATGGATAATACAAAAACTGCAAAGGCTAAGATAACGCCCACTAAAAATACATACCAGATTGCCATACTTTCAATTCCGGTAAAGTATTTTAATACGATACGTCCTAAATATTTGAAGTCATTGACAAATAACTCTAAATCCTCAATGATATAAATTTCAGTGGTCTCCACCATCTCTTTAAATCCCCTTGTCAGACAAGTTCTCGGGAATTCTAAGATTAAGTAGAATGTATTTTTTTTCATATATCCGGAAGTAGGGTCTGCTGCAATCTGCATTGCTCCAAGATTGAGCCACATGACAGCATAGGATAAAATCACCAATGCCGCTGACACCACTGTAGTAACCAACAGTTTAAAGAAATCTTTGATTCTCGCTTTACAAAGAAGTACCACATAACCACTGATACACACCGGAACTACCCAGTAAATGCTGGATGGCAAGGTATACATCCCAAGCCACAATGCAATGCCAAACCATTTATAATAATTTGGCTCCACTTCTCCACGTATAACATTGAAAACGGAAAAAACAGCAAGTATTAAAAAGAAGGTTCCAAGGGAATATCCCTGACCCTGAACGGCTAACTCAGCAATTAAAATAAACATGCTGTAAACCGTACAACCAAATACTGCAATCCTAAGGCTGAATGCCTTTTTTAGGAAGGTATACAAAAGAATTAGTGTACCCATTGCCGCAAGCCATGAAATACCACGAAGTGCCACATAGCCTCCCACAAAATTTAACAGGGAAGACAACATGGTAAACAATACATGATTGTAAACCAATGGTCCGTTGGTTGCCGAGTACTTAAATCCCTCATTGGTATACTCAAGATATGTATATAATTCACCGTACGTAGGCACCAGATAAAACATCCGGTATCCATAGTACACACCGCATATTAATAACAATATGCAAAACAGGTAATTTTCTTTAATAGCCCTTTTCATAAGTGTAACCTTTAAAAAACCCTCTCGTATTATAACCCCAATATATAATACACAAAAAAAAGGCTATTTTCAAGCTTTATTTAGGTATTTTGCACGAGTTGCCAAGCCCCCACGCCAGTGCCTCTCGCTTTTATTCACATCTAACACCTTACGGGTTTCGGCCGCAAGAGAAGGGTTGATGTGTTCGAGTCTTTCTGTGATGTCTTTATGTACCGTACTCTTACTAACTCCGAATTCCTTTGCGGTCTGTCTGACTGTTGCTTTATTTTCAATGATATAATTTGCAATTTCCATAGCCCGCTCTTCGATTTGAACTCTTTTGTACAGATTGTAACCATTCACCATAGTGCCTCTGATAACTTGTTTATACATCCTATGAAAAAAGCAGCAATCGTATGACTACGATTACTGCCTGATTACTCATGCGATAGACCTATTGGTTTTTCATTTCATCTTTCCTCTAATTTCACCAACCAACTTATGTACTGTTGTACACGGACACATCTCCGATGGTTTCATTTTCCCTTCTCTTTCGCACTGCTCCAACTTCTGTTGCGCTATCTGTATTGCCTTTTCCTCATCACCTATCATGCAAAGCTTTCCATACAGTTTTTCATCCGCTTTGGAATATTTCTGTCCGGTTTTACTTTCATATACTCGTCCAAACTCAGAACAACATGTCCACGAATCTTGCACCGCCGGCATGGCACCGAAGTAAGCATACATCCAGATTTCAAAACAAGGATTAGACCAACCTACTTCTATATCTTTAAGCCTTGCCTCAGCAACAATATCATCAAATCCCTGCACCTGATCTCTATCAAATACTATCCATGGAATACGATACTGTGCTTCATACGCTGTAAGCTCCTGACATTTATCAATCATAGCTCGAGTCTTTGTTTCAACAACCTTGATAACAAGTTTATTTCTAACCTCCTCAGGCAATGTTTGATGAAGCCCGTTAAAGAAACAACGCTCTGTAGCTTCTGTATCCGTGACAATTAAATAGTACCCTAATTCTGGAACTTTAAATTGTTTCTTCTGTTCTCGTGATTTTCTATTACCTGTTCTGTCCTTTTTGGCCATTCAATTCTCCTTCTCTCAAGAGCGATGCGTATGCCTGTAAACGTTTCTTCCTGTTTTCTTGCAATACATCTATTTGTCTTAATTCAGGAATCGCACCATACTTCCCTACCATATAATTCTTCTCATAGTTTTCATCTTTACGTATGCGGACACCCGCTTCATCTACAAAATCTGCCAATGAATAGAGCGAAGAAACTCCTCTTTCATCCTTTTGTACAAACCATATTTCGTCACGACGCAATAACTGATTTGACAACTGCCATGTATCATGTGTTGTAAAAATAAGCTGTGCATGATTCTTGTTAATTTCCGGATTCAAGAATGTAAGCAAGAAGTTTCTTACAAGTAAAGGATGCAAACGTGCATTTAATTCATCAATGAAGAATACACTTCCCTTTTCCAATACTTCTTGTAATTCCGGATATAAAGCAAACATCTTCAATGTTCCTGCCGACTCTAAACTCAAAGGAATCTCTGCCATTTCATCAGAATCTATCTTCTTGTGAAGAGCGTTGATTTTGAAACTTTCATCCGCGGACGATTTGTGTCCGTTGGAGTCTCCATCACCCGGAACCTTTTCTACTCTAAATTCTCTGATATGCTCATCAAAAGATGCAAAATATTCCACAACCTTTTGTTGAACATTCTTATCCTCTACAAATCCCTTTGGCAATCTACGAGACAAGAAGAAGTTTGTAACAGGATCCGCAAAGTCAGCAAACTCATTTGCCAAGAACCAATCTCTAATATCCTTGCACTTACCAATCTTTAGCTTCGCACCCAAGGAAATAATAAGAACCTGCTTTTCCAACGCAACCTGAATATTATCCCTGCTACTCTTAGGGAATCCAGACAAATCCAACTCTTCATCAGATATTCCACGATAAAATACAGTATTATACTTTCGAGCCGTCTTTGCTTTCACATTTAGCCACTCTTCGGTTACACCTTCCTTATTGATGCAGAAACCATAATTATATGTCTTTTCCGCCTTATCTCCCGGCAATGTAAAATACACTTCAAAACTAGACTCCGCATCCGCAGATGTAGAATCAAAGAGGAATGGTGTCGGTCTGAACTGTTCAAACTTTTCTTCTTCCCCACCATATCTGAACGATTCAGCAACATAATCTGACATATATTCAAAAGCATTATATATATTAGACTTTCCACTTGCGTTTGCACCATAAATGGCAGCAACCGGCAATATCTTCTCACTACCAATAGTCACAACTCTGTCAGAAAACTCTGTCATCTTAGCTGCAGATAAATCTAATGTAGCTTCTTCTCTAAATGATTTGAAATTTTTAAAATTGAATTGTATTAACATAATTGCTACCTCACCTTATTTTCTACTCTCTATTATATGCTATTTTTAATAAAAATCAACATTCAATTGTGACTTTTTCTCATTTATATGTATTTTGTTATTAAAATCTGTATAAAATAGAAAAAGCAAGGCATCTTTACCTTGCTCTCTCTTCATCATCACTTCAGTTTTCTATCTTCTTCCCATTTTCTTTCAAGCTCTTTGTATCGTTTTTGTCGTTCTTTCGCCTCTTTCTTGATACGTTTCTCCTTCAAACGAGCCTCTCTATGATCTTTCCAGCAAACCTTAAGATACGAATATATTCCTTTCTTCATACGCGCAATCTTCTCCTCTACCACTTCAAGCTTTCGGGATGCTTCTAGATAAAAATCCCAATCGATTCTGTGGCTAGCACAGCTGCTATCTACAGTAAACTTATTCAATTATTATTCTTAAGGTTCACATCTGAACCCATGACAACGCCACAAAATATCCTCCACCAATATTTGGCGAAAGGAGCAGGATACGCAACAGGTTGCATGAACAGAGTAGTCTGTTCTGCCAAACTCCTATGTCGTTTGCGTTAGGGTATACACCCAAATTGCAATCAAAAAGTATTTTCGTTCCTAACCATGAAAAACACCAGTGGAACCACATTTCTGCAATTCCACTGGTATATGTATAATTTCACAAATCGCTATTTTGCTTTCCAACTACCAACTGTATTCTAATAGTTCAAGTACATATGTTTCTCCTGGCACAACATCCAAAATAATGATTGAATCATCTTTAAATTTATCTCCAGAATCAAGCGAACTCAGGTATATATTACTAGCATCAACCAAATATCCATCACTATCATATAACTTATAACTAATGATATCATAACTCGAGTTACTCTTTCCATATGTCTTTTCACCCAGAATTGTTATTTTAATCTGAGGGAAATAATCCTTTTCGTAGACATATTGAATCTCGGTAACTTTTATTATCGATTCCATACTCCCATCATAACCATTTACTTTTAACTCGACCGGTACACTTGGCGTTTTTAATTGCACATCCGCAACTGGAAGGCAATATAAAGCACTACAATTAACTTCGTCAAAGTACACCGTATCATCCTTGTATACTGTTAAATAAACAGTTCCGCTATTTGATTTTCCTTTCATTATATCATCGGCCGAAATGCGAACATTCGCCAAATATTGCTCCCCCGCCACTTGACTTTCATAATACCCAAAATCTTTTTGGGAGACCTTTTTCGTAGCAGAATAGACTTCTTCGTCTTTGTCATTAACAATTCTGATATCCACATCCACTTCCGCAGAGATAGAATTATATTTTTCATTCAGTAAACCAAAAAACAAACTATAATCATTGGTTCCAGAATTATATTGAAACGACCAACCTTTTAAGGTTTCAATGTTATCATTTAACGAATCATCCAACAGTACTGAACAACCACACAAAGATAACACCATCACAAGAAGAACAATAAGTAAGTATTTTCTCATTCGCAGTTCCACCTCCTTAGCACATCGTGTTCTCGTTCGCATCTTTTAAAGAATCATACATTTGATTTTGTATATTTTTCTTAGTTTCTTTAGAAAACAGACAAACTCCCCTATTACAATGTTCGCTCAGGTAGCATGTTTCACATATAATTTCATTGACAGCTTGTTTTTTCAAGTCTTCATCTGTTGGTAATGTATATGCGTCGATCTTTTGTATACTCTGAGGATTCCTTAGTGAATAATCAATTTGTTTTCCATTGCTTGTTTTTACATAACGATATACTTCTGCAAAAAAAGATACTGCATCACCTATATCATATTCCTCAAATCCTGTGATACTCATCCACACGTGTTCTTCCTTGCCTTCAAAACAAATGCCATCCGAATACATCCCATCCACCATAATTCGTTTGAAGCATATATTATCTTTGGTTTTTCTTTCTATTTTACCTTTGAAGGAAAGGGGTATGTTATAATAACAAATTGCAAACCATCCTCTTGTTTTGTGAAAAGAACGTATTTGAACATCAATATACTCATCATAGGTGAATCTATTAGCTCCTACGATATCTAAATATCCCAGAGGATCAAAATCAATATTTCCGTCATAAGTTTGGACTATTATTTTTTCACCATAATACGTGCCAAACAACTCTGCATATTCCGGATATTTTTGAATCAATGCCGAGGCTTTTTTATATCGAGTTTCCCTCTGTTCTTGACGTTTTTTATCTTCTATTTGCTGTTGGATTTTTATTTGCCTTTCAATATAATCAATTTCGTTTACGGTCAGTAGTTGCCTCAAATTATCTGTACAATCATATTCGCCCTTGACTAGTCTTGATTTGAAACGCAGGAGAACGTCTTTTAACATAGAAGATGAAAGATACTTAGCTTTATCAATAGAACAACTATGATAACAACCAGTATGGATATTACCATGTCCTTCTCCAAACATAATGGCGGTATTCCACGGGCATAAATAATGCTCTTTTTGGACTAATTTTCCTCGCTTTAACCCTTCCTCAAATTCAGGAAAAATATTCGGATTACCACACCCTTCATAATCATCCGTCCAGAAGCCAGATGGTCCTTTGTCTGTTTCTTGAATCATTATTTCTAACAATTCAATAGTTACTTTCTGTTTTTCAGTTTTCATATTTACAACCTCCGTTAATAAGTGCTGCAAAAAGCAGCCTGACATGCTAACAAAGGTATACCCTTCAGAATATGTGGCTATGCGTTTTTATCATAGTCCAAAACTACATTAATTTCAAGAGTTCTTAAATAAAAACACTCCCAGATTTCCACCTGAGAGCGCACCTACTTTCTGCCTATTCAATTCCCAAACCGTCCTGCCTTTCAGTCGTTCCCTCTACCTAAGAACGCAAATCACTTCTGCTCTCGCTTCAAAAGCGAATCCACTCACAAAATCTATGAAAGACAAATCATGAAAAATCGTTTACAATAAGTTTGGAGGTAAGAACCATGCAGAAAAAATTTAATCTTCAGTTAGCCTATTTACGCAAGAAGAAAGGGATTACGCAACAAACTCTGGCAGAAGTACTGGGAACTTCTTACCAGAATATCAGCAAATGGGAAAACGGCATTACTATGCCGGATCTCACTACATTACTGGTTCTTTCAGAGTATTTCGGTGTAACAACCGACCAGTTACTTGGCCTGACTTCAATACAGGAGGACGGTTATCTGGAAGAAAAAACTGACACCGATGAATTCTGGAATGAAAAGCTTCCCTATTTAATCCGCCAGCAAAAAATTAGCTGGAATGAGGACTATTTTGAATTCTTAATTAAGAATGTCTGGGGAATAAAAGAACCTGTAGATGTTTTGGATTTAGGGTGTGGCTACGGCTACATCGGCCTTTCTTTATTGCAGTATTTGCCGGAAGGCAGCACCTACACCGGTGTGGACTTTTCCGCAAATCTTCTTCAATATGGTGAAAAATTATTCCGGGAAAAACAGCTCTCAGCCGCCTTTATACAGGCAGATATTTTAAGTTACCAATCCTCAAAAAGATATGATATCACCATGTGTCAAGGTGTACTCCGTCACCAGGGAACATCTGAGCCAATATTGAAAAAAATGATGGAACTCACCAAAAAGAACGGTCTAATTGTCAGCATGGATATCAACAGGGAAATTGAACTGGATGGAATCTACATAGAAGGCATGAACTATCAAAAGCTGTGTAATCGAAACGGCAGCAGAAAGCACTGGCTTGCGGAATACGAAAATGGAGACAGAGACTATGCCGCTGCCATGCGAAGTGCTCATCGAATGCACCAATTAGGAATAAGAAATATTGAAGTGAGATTAAACGATAAGGTTTCGTTCTTCTCTCCTGACCAGGCTGACTATGAAGAAAACATAAACAACATGATGGAATTTAACTCACTGTGGTATAAGGAACCTGAGCAGGATGTCATAGAACGTCTGATGAATCACGGCATGACTCGCATCGAAGCATTGGCTTATTATCAACGTGGGCAGGAAATCAACGATTTTCTAAAAGACAATCCAAAGACCACCGTAACCTGGTTACGCGGAAAATTAATTACCTTCGGGAGAAAGTAGGTACACATGAAAATATTATGCTCTACCGGTGGCATCATCGGACCTCATAATCAACGAAACTATAGGCTTTTGGAATCCTACAGCAAGGAGCTTTCCTGTGACGGCTTTGAGTTAATGATGTATAAAGCCTGGTACAAAGAGATTGATGACTTAATCTCTTATCTGAAAGGACTGCAACTTTATATTCCTGTTGTACATTGCGAAAAAAGCATCGGCCGCTGTCTTGGTACTTCGGAAGAGTTGGAACAAGGTTTTGAATTTTTTATAATGGATTGCAGGTTAGCCAAAGAAATATCTGCCCAAAAGCTGGTTCTGCATTTATGGGGTGGAATGGTTTCAGACAGCAATTTTGAAAACAACCTATCCTGCTATGAAAAGCTCAACAAAATCGCAGAACAGTATGGTTTGGAGTTATTGATAGAAAATATCGTCTGTAATGTAAAAGATCCCATGACAAGATGGTGTCAGCTGGTAGAACGGTATCCAAATATCCATCTTGTATTCGACACAAAAATGGCAGCCTTTCACGGGCAGTTGGAACTTTTGTATCAAAAGGAGTACGAATGGCTATGGAAAAACGGACACATCTGTCACTATCACATCGGCGATTACGGCAGCACTCCAATGGACTGGGCAAATCTGAAATCACTTCCTATCGGAAAGGGGAACATTGATTTTAACAGTTTTGCCGCCTTTTTGAAAACTACCAATTACAACGGCTTACTTACACTGGAGGGTACTGCTTTCCATGATAATGGTGAGGCTGATGTTACATTGCTAAATAACTGCTTTAAAATCATGCGAGGCTGGTAATTCCAGCCTCAAAAAAATGCCCTTAACTTTACCTATTCAACCACCCAAACAACCTTACCTTTCCAACGTTCTATATTGTTACCTCCATATGTACGGTACTCTTACTAACTCCGAATTCCTTTGCGGTCTGTCTGACTGTTGCTTTATTTTCAATGATATAATTTGCAATTTCCATAGCCCGCTCCTCGATTTGAACTCTTTTGTACAGATTGTAACCATTCACCATAGTGCCTCTGATAACTTGTTTATACATCCTATGAAAAAAGCAGCAATCGTATGACTACGATTACTGCTTAGAACTTTATTGCTATTCTGTAATCTCCGGCAGCAACGCAATTTCCTCATCCCTGCTTGCGTCCGGGCGTAAAAAAGAACATCTGGAAACTCTAAAACGGATACCCGTTCTCGGCATACTCATTTTCTTTGGCATACCATATGAGTTAGGCTTTCCACCGGTTGGGAGACCTAAAATCGTTGCAATACCATTATCTTTCAAAGTAACTGCAAATGTTCTGGCACTGCTAAATGTATGATGGGAAACCTTACAGAAAATCTTTTCAGGTAACAAGAAATCCTGTTTCTGATTCTCCACAACCTCTTCCCTATTTGTTATCTTTCTTTCCTCCCCGGAAGAAAAATCTGTCATCTCATAGCGTCGATATTTTTCTACCTTTGTATACTTTATAAACTCATCAATAACGGAAGAATCCCCGCCCATATTATCGCTTAAATCCAAGACAAATCTGCTGATGTTCTTTGTATTGCAAAGAGCCGCTACCTCTCTTAATGTCTGCTTATATTTTTCATTACAGATACAGGATCTTAAATACATAATAACTGTATCGTCATTGATTTCATATGCAAGAAATTCCTCGTCCGGCGCAAATTCTAAAAAACCATCATATGACTTCAATGGAATATCCTTTTTTACCAGTTTGCCATCTGACGCAAAAGTAACAGAGTACGACTCTTTTTCACCAAACAGTCTCTTTAGATTCATTTCACTAAACATGTGATAATTTTGATATGGATAGCTTGTCATCCTACTCTTTACCAAATAGATATTTTCATGAGGTATCCTATTTGCAAGAGCCTCCACCAATTCTTCTATCGGCATTCCTTCCACGCTCATGATCCGTGCACGCTCCGGGATTTCCTCATACCCTTGTTCCATGATCAGATTGTCACTCTTAACTCCATCCCAACAACATTTGAGATTTAAGCATAAATCATTTACCGTATAGGGAATCTCGATATTCGTGTGTCCATCACAGAAAAAAACTGTTAATTCCGTTGCTGCATCGATCAAACTAACATAGTCATGCACCCTTTCACAGTTGGTTAGGTATAATGATTCCAATTCAGCTGCATTCTTCTCTCCCCTCATTATCGACGGATGGGTTATTAATGCTGAATATAAATATTCCAGGTCTTCTTTATAGTCATTTGCTCCCATTGATACACCTACCTAATTTTCAAAACCTCATTCCATTATACTAAAATCTATATTATTCTTCTTGCTTCCCTTTCCCATACACAATATAGTCGCCATTCTCATAAAGTACTGCTCTTTGGTCTAGTCCGTAAACCTCAAAATCAACAATCAGATTACTCCATGATTCTAACCCGCTATCCTTTTTTACAAAGACAATCTGAGGTGCCACTCTGTCTTCTTGCAACTTCATGTTGTCCCCCATGATACAATGATACTGTATCTGCTGGTTTATGAATACATCACTTGCAGCATAAGACTCTACCCCGTTCCACTCAATATGCTCTATGGCATCATAGGCATTATCATCTAAACTACTGTATCCCTTGTTGTAATTAGGACTTAGCAAAAGACAAATACATCCTACTGCCATCAAACCACTGATGATAACATTGACTCTATTGTTTTTATAAAATCTCTCACATAACTGTTGCAGCCAATGAATAAACAAACCGGCTTGTATTGCCAAAAGAATTCCTACAAAAGAAAACACTCTGGTAAAAGGATATGCGCACTGCACAAACAAAACAAAAAATATAACTAAAAATCCTAAGCCTGATAATGCCAAGGCAAAACAAGTACCTTGCATATCTTTTTTCTCCTTATTGGCAAATTGTTTTACCGCTATAACTACGCACAAAACACTAAGTGCAAGTACGATAACAGTAAATGCATACCATAAAACACTGCTCTGCACATTGAAAAAGCTACCCAAAATAGTCCTTCCAAAATATACAAAATCATTTAAGAAAACACTTCTGCTGTCAAATCCTTGCATATAAGGATTATTCGCCATTAATTGAAATCCTTCCGCTAAACAGAGGAACGGATTTTTAAGTATCATGCTAACATGGCTTTCCTGCATATACAGCTCATTCGTATCAATAAGCATATTAGAACCGATTGCAAGCCAAACGATGGAATATGCTAAGAATGTAACTACTGCCGCCAACAATGCATATAACACCAATTTCCAAAATTCTTTGTATCTTTTCTGAATTAATAGCATCAAACCGCCGCATGCGCAGACAACCATAACCCAATACACACTGGAAACCAATGTATACAATCCCATAAATAAACTGAGTGAAAACAATATATAGAATCTTTTCGCTTTTTCATGGTTCCACACAATCTGATATACAGAATAAATAGACAACATGAAGCAAAATGTAGCAAAAGAGTAACCTCTTCCCTGAACGGCTAACACATTAACAGAATGTAACACTGTATAAAGCATCACTCCAACAGTTGCTACGCCCTTGCCGAATACCTTTTTTAAAAACATATACAAGAGTATCAGAGTTCCAACTGCAGACAGGTAAGAGATTCCTCGCAACGCAATATATACTCCGGCAGGTCTTAAAAAAGAGGATAGCGCCGAAAAAAGAATATGATTATTGGGAAGGGGCCAATGTGTGATTGAAAAAAAGAAACCTTTGTCAATAAAAGACAAATATGTATACACTTCATCATACCATGGCGTAATCGCAAATAATCTGTACAAATAGTAGATACTCATGACCACACATATACATGCAAAAAACCGGTTTTCTTTTAAAATCTTCTTCATCGCACACGCCTCGCTTTTTATCTCATCGCCTAATTTTACTATATTGCAATCACTTTTTCAATCAACACGAAAAAAGCAGTAATCGCATGACTACTGCTGGGATAATTCAATCAAATCTTCCATTGTACAACCTAAAACTTTTGCAAGGCGATACAGAGTGTCCACACTTGCTTTGTTAATGTTTTTATTTCTTTGCTCATACATTTGAATGGAACGGAGGCTTACTCCCGAACGTTTTGCCAATTCAGCCTGTGTACACCCATAGGCTGTACGGATACGCTTTAAATTAGTCTCAGGAAAATAATCCTTCATGCGGGATTCCACAATGTCAGCAAACTTAGATATATCTGCCTCATGGAGAGTGTAATACATCTTCTGCAACTCTTCAAAGGAATTTGCTATGAAAATATCATGATATTTTCTGCTTGAATACCACTGATAATAAGCCACTGCCCATCCAATCCAATACTCTTTAGAACGATTATAATTCACCTGAGGATCTATTTGAAGTCTTTGGTTTTTGGTTTCTACAATGATTTCCACCACAAGTTCAATGCCACTTTTTCCCGCAAGATAAGCAGGCTCCCCATTCTCCATTTTCTTGCTGACAGAACTCGCAGTAAAGAGCTTTACAAAATCAGTGCCCGCAATGCCACAAGTATTCACTGCATAATCAAAGGCTTCTCCCAACACTGACTGTGCCTTACTCAGATATGTTTCTTGGTATGCGCGGATCATCATTTTTAATGCCTCCCCTCATAATATCCTGAATGTACAAACCATCCGTCTCTTCCTCCAACATTTGAAAATAAAGCTGATTCGCCTCATCATCTCTGGCTTTGCGCAGAACATAATATTGGTTTTTCGTAGCAATATCAAAGCCCTCATATTTCAACATAGAAAAAGCATACTTGGACTTAATTACAATCTGTTCCCCTAATTTCCCAAGGTGCATTGCACGGGACAGCTGTTCTATCGAAATACCATTGTTAAGAAACAACTCTGCATAATCAAAATAGGAGTCATCTGCACGATAACCTTTAATCAAATCAAATGCATTCACATTAACGCCAAAATGTTCCACTAAATATTTCTTTGCCCTACCTGCAATAGGCGTTTTAACAGGAAACAGGCGGTGCTCTACTAAAATAGCTATCCAGTTTAGTATGGTGTAATCGGGACTGTTCAAATTCAAAATATTCAAATATTCCGTATCCAGTGTGTATCGGTTAGCAAATCCATCACGAAGGGATGATACCGCCCACTCTTTTGCCAAATCCTCGCTTGCGGTACAATAAAAACCGAGACCGAAATCGTTATTCTTTTTTCCTTCACCAAACTTTGGTTGTTCCACTATTTTCTCAGAACCATGATATATCGTAATCCGTTTATCCATGTTTCGGCCTCCATTTCTCTTAATATAAAAGTATCACCACAGTGATACTTTTGTCAACATTTTAGTATCACTGTGGTGATATTAGTTTTTGTTCCTTTTCTTATGCATCTATTTTCGTTATAAGATACTTAAACGTGCATGTTTCCTCTTTGGATGCTTCCTTATCCGCACCATAATATGGAAGCCACTCAAAACAATAACTATTTGAAAGCTCAAATGCAGGTCTGGATTTCATCCATGGTTTTTTTATATCCACATTCCAATCTACACGCCCTTGAATACTATCACCATCACCAATTGTGAACAGTGCATCTACTGTCTTCCCTTCCTTATCCCTGATTTTATTCCAATATCCCATATCATTTGTGAGAATAATTGCATACCCTCCGCGAAAACTTCCTAAATTCCTAGTATACTCGTAGTCGTCATTGTTACATTCTTTTAATAATTCTATTCTTCTGATGTCCCATAAATAATCATAACGCCCTTCATCTGAAGCGTAGTCGCTTGTCAATTCAATACCGTTAATAACCGCTGCTTTCTTTTTATATTTTAATTCTATTACTATATAACTATTATCATTTCCCTTTAAGATAATATCAGAATAGAATCGTTTGCGTTTTACTTTTTTTTCGGCATTGGCTTTGCGTGTACACATTCCTACCTCCAGTAGAACTTGTCCGTCATCACCTATTAATTTCTGTAATTCCCACGCCAGTTCAAATTGAAACTGAGCTTCTACTTGATATATTCTGGGAACCTCACCTAATTTATCCATTACTTGTTTAATATTAATTTCTTCAATCTTCATCCTGCCCAACCTCTTTACGCATGTGACAAAACAGGAAACATCATCTGCTTTTTGCTCACACATTCTAATTCCTGTCCCATAATAAATAAGGTACAGTCTTCCTCTTTATGTTTTCTTACACTAAGTCCTTCCTTATGTACCGGTGTATATCCTAATACTACCTCTGAAAAATCATCATTAAATGACTTAGCCAATCTTTCCGGTATAACCCTTTCTTTTCCGATAATCTGATGAATATATAATCTGTCATTATCTACTGCTGCCACCACATAAGCATTACATTCCGGTAAGTAGTAAATATGATCTGCGTATTCCGAATCCATCCAAAAATGATATAATCCGATATTTTCACTCATATACATTGCATCATTTTCATTTGGCACATTAGGATTCTTAGAATAGTTTTCTAAAACGGCATAGACTTTTTTAGCCTGCGCATCATCCGTCAGGTCCACCTTCTCCATGGAATACGGCATTACATCATTTTCCTTTTTATACGGAAAATAGTATTCATACTCCTCACACGGCTCAAAGCCAAACTTCGGATAATAATTCAGTACGCTATCATTACCAAAAAGATATATTCCGTCCACTTTATCCTTATATTCCTGTAAAATGAACTCCATAATCTTCTGATTCAGTCCCTGACCTCTGTACGCTTCGTCCGTCATTACTGTTCCAAGCTGTATAAAATTCTTAATAACTCCACCCATATCAAATTGCATACGGTTGACAGATACATTCGAAACTACTTTTTCACCGTCCATTATCACATGGGGAACATACATGTCACTGAAGTGCCCTGCTAAATGCCAGTTTACAAAATCAAACCAAAAAGTTTTTCTGGTAAGTTCATTGAATGAACTTAATGCCGAACTATCGTCTTTATATATCTTTTTTATCATTCTTACAGCCTCCGCTATACTTATAATCTGTTTCATTATAGCAAAAAGCAATGTTTTTAGATACTATTTTTGCTATGATAAAATAACACCATTAATTTTGAGCAGGTGGCTGACAAGCAGGTAGCATCTAAATTGAAATAAAATATGATAGAAATGTACCCTCTTTACCGGACCAATGAAGTAAAGAGGGCATTTTTATGCGTTATAGTTATGAATTTAAAAGAGCTACCACATAAGCGTTAGATGTATGTCATCTCATCGTGAAGTTACCACCCTGTTAATATAACTCTTCACACTGTAATACCCACCTTTTGATACCACAGCATATATAGTAACTTTTTCCTCATTTTCTGCCACCACAATCGCACCCTCTTTAGAAACACATTCCGAATTGCAGTACCATGTGATATGAGTACCTAGTATTCCTTCTGTTGACAAGGTCATACCATCTTTCAGTTTTTTATCAACACTTGGCATATGCTCCATCGCCAGACGTACACAATCTGCATCAGAAGGAACTTTTACTCCCCACAACACATCCGTTGCCAAATCCTGACTGATAGTGGTAAAGCAAAAAGTCTCCACATTGGTATCTTCCATTGTTTGTTTTAAAAACCTTCCATGAAACTCAACCTCATCAAAGGTCAAAATAACATTATAGGTTCCCTTTTCCAATCTCCACCTGCCGATTATGTCACCTGTTATGGTATGATTGGCATTGAGTGTGACTTTTGATGTTGTGTTACATTTCAGATTTGCATAATCCGTCGTTGTGTGTAACAGGATCTCATATTCGCCCACAATTTCTTCCTCGGAATATACCACATCCGTTTCATCCGTGCGGGAATACTCAAATGGTGCTACCACCGGCGCACCGGATGAAGTCAGAAACACCTGATGCACTTTGACAATATTGTCATTCGTACCATTATCTGTCTTTTCATGGTAAAAAAGAAACATATCTCCCTTTTCATCTAAATATACCGAGTTATGCCCCTGTGCCAGTTGCGCTCTTTCCTTCCAATCCCACTTATAGTTAAACATAAGGCGGGCACCGGATTTACCATCTATAGCACCTGCATCAAGGGCTCTGTTTCCCAGATAATCTGTATAAATTCCTTCCACATTCTCGGATGAAAAAACGCGCATATTGTATCCGGTATAAGTATAGCAACCTCCTACCGACAAAAACAAATAATATTTTCCGTTCCAATATTTAATATAAGCACCTTCCACAGAAATATCATTTCCACCTGCAATCTTAATTCCGCAATAGGGATCTGACAATGTTCCGTCTCCGGTATAAGCATCAAGCTCATATACCCTGTCATTCCTAAAACCGGTAGCCGGGTCTATTTCCAACATAAAAATACCGCCGGCAAATGAACCATATATCAGCCTTAAAGTTCCCTCTTCATCAAAAAATACCATGGGGTCTATGGCGTGTCCTGCATATTTTACATTCCACGTATTATATTTTTCAGACACTGAAGTTAAGTACGCACGGGTCACGTATCTGTCCGGAAGTGTTCCATCCGGGTCAAGCTCAGCATACTTCAAATAATCGGTTTTTGTATAATCAAATGTGGTGCCCTTTTCTGAATAGCCCGAATACAATACGGTTCCCCGATAAGTCCAATCTCCTCCAAGGTCCGTTGTAGTAAGCAATGCAATCGCAGAATTACATGCAGGCCCATTGATGCTCACATACATCATCCATGCACCCTTTGTTCCATTCTCATTCTCATAGTCCGGATTCCACATAACATCCGGTGCCCAAATACTCCAAAACAGGCTGTAATCTGACTTTCCTACCTGTGCCCATTCCTTTTCTTTGGCAAATATTCTCTCATAATCGGTACTTAGGTTATTCTCGAATATTGTCCAGTTTTCCAAATCATTGGAATAGGCAAAAGAAAGACATGTACCAAATACAAAGTACACCTTTGTCCTGTTGTTTGAATTGCTCTGTGCAACGAATACTCTTTCTTTTCCTGTATAGACCGACTCATTAATATAGCCTACCACGATTGACGGGTCATGTACCGAAGCTCTTTTCCGATATGTTGTTACACCTGCATCATCGGTAACTTCTAATCTTGTCATGCCCTCCATGACAATGGCGTCTGTATTTTCTGTCTGTTTTACATATTTACCGGTTCCGGCTTCTACCATGGCAACTTCAAAAGTCCCGATTTCTGCCATTACATGAAGCTTTAATTCTTTTTCAAAATTGCCATCTTCTATAGCCACAATCTTATCAAAAATATATTCTTCCGTTTGGGCATCCAAATACTCGACCGTATATTGATTACCTTCACGGGTAAATATTACCCTGACGGTTTCTCCGGGTACTGCAGAAGCCGCTCCATTTACAGACGATATCGCTCCTGTAGTATTTGCATACCAAGCCGTTGAATCTGAGGTTGTGGTAAGATAATGTCCTTTTGTGTCATACGCTTCTACGCAATATGCGTTGACTGAGCCATCATTATCGGCTTCGGCATGTATTTCAAATACCATATAGCCGTCACCGGATAACACATAATCTTGACTTGACTCATCTCCATCCCACCAACCGGTTCCGGTGAGCACCTCGATAATTGCCTCTTCTTGTTCCACACTGTTTTGGGTATTTTCTTCTTTGACTTCGCTATCTGTAATTTCTGCACTTTCGGTGCTTTCATCTGTGTCTATGTTACCTCTGCAGCCTGATAAAATAGTCACGGTACCCATTGCAAATAAACATAATATGAATCGTAATAGGCTTTTTCTTTTCATAACCTTACATCCTCTGTCCCAAAAACTGCCCTAACATCTTCTCTAACTCATCTGCTTTCACAGGCTTAGCCAGGTAATCAGCAAATCCCTCTTTTAAATAGGTCTCTTTGCTTCCAACCAAAGCATTGGCAGTTAACACTACAACAGGAGTATCCTGATTCATGTTGTCTTTATCCTGCCTCATCATATGAAGCGTCTGTATTCCGTCCGGTTCAGGCATCATATGATCCATTAAAATCAAATCATATTTTTTGTTTTTGGTTACGGCTAAACATTCCTCGCCACCGGAAGCCATATCTAACTGTACCAGGGTACGCTTTAATAACTCTTTTATCACTAACAAATTCACCTTGGTATCATCCACAACCAAAATCTGTGCATCCGGAAACTGCAGAACTTCTTCTGTTCGTGATATGATGGTATCACTCTCACGGCATGTCTTTTCGACACTTCCCATTGGGGATTCATCTGTTACCTGTTGAGGAATCCGTACAGTAAAGCAGCTTCCTTTAGAATACTCACTCTCTACTGTAATGGTTCCGCCCATGATAAATACCAGTTGCTTAGTAATGTTAAGTCCTAAGCCCGTTCCCTCTATGTAGCGGTTTTTCGATAATTCCAGACGCTGGAAGCTTGCAAAGAGCTTATCCATGTCTTCTTTTTTGATACCGATACCCGTATCTTTAATCTTAAATTCCAACGTAACTCCATCCTTCGACGGAATACCTTTTGCCAAAAAAGTAACGCTTCCTTTTTGGGTATACTTAACTGCATTGGATAACAGATTGTTTAAAATCTGCTTTATTCTAAGTTCATCACCTTTTAAAACCGAAGGCATGGTTTCATCAATTTGTGTTATGAATGAAAGACCTTTCTTGTCAGCATTAAACCTGCTTCCCAACACAACGTCCTGAAGCATTCCCTTCAATTTATAATCACTTTCTACAATTTCTAATTTACCTGCCTCAATCTTTGAAAAATCCAGAATCTCGTTTACAAGCCCTAGCAACATCTGGCTGGCGTTTTTAATATTATAGGCATACTCTGCAATTGTCTCATCCTGATTTTCCCGTAAAACCATTTCGTTCATACCCATAATTGTGTTAATAGGGGTACGGATTTCATGGGACATATTGGCTAAAAACTTGGCCTTGGATTCACTGGCTGCAATGGCTCTTTGCTTTTCTTTTTCAATGGCGAATAAATCTCTTAATGTCTTAATTCCCGCTGTTCCTAACAGCATAATCAGACCGATACCTAAAAAGACACCATTCAGCTTGGCATTAATGGTATATACAAGACTGATTTCAAAAACGCCCATTAACATAAGAATTGCAAACCCAACCGCAACCTCTCTGTATTCCCATATTCTTTTATGGACAATATCAAGGGTTATGGTCACAGCCATGGTCACAATTAATGCGACAATAATCAAATGTGAAATTGCCATAGTTTCAAAAAAGTCACGGATATTGAATATCTGTAATCCCACAATCAGCGCAAAATTAATAGCTGAAGCAGTTCCTAACACCAGGTATGCTTTTTGGTATCTTCCCTTTTGGATACTGTTTAAATATGCCATCAGAGGATATGGCAAAACAGCAATCATTAAGAATCCCATAAGCATTGCTACTGTGCTGTTTGGAAAAATAAACTGTCTTATTTTTGACTCCACCAACAACCAGGTTGCCGCAACAAGGACTCCGCTACCCAAGTGTATAATATCTGCTTTTCTCTTGTAATAGAAACGTATAAAAACGCAACCTGCAATTACTACAATGCTCATTAAAAAGAGAAATGCCGCAATAATTGCCGAAGGCATATGCAATCCATAAAAATGGTATGTAATATCTGCCTTCTCACCCTCATAAATATCACTTACATATCCGGCATAATCAGAATCACTCATGATTTCCATGCGTAACTCTTTTCCCGCATCTTCTTCAAACAACTCAAAAAACACATAGGTCATGGTACTGGTTTTTCCCACCGGTTGCGTATCCAGCGTAGAATATTCTTTGCGGAGTTCGTCCCCTACATAAATACTTAATTCCTGCTGCATACTGCGGACACAAATCCATGTATCCTCTTGGTCTTTAGGCAAAGTGGTTACCACCGTAAACCATTCTCCATGCTTTGCATCACATTGACCCGGTACTGTCATTGGCTTTCTGCTTCCATCAGGCAGTTCCCGTTCCCATTCTGCATCAAATGCCTGAAACGTATCTTCTCCCCAATTGTTTTCTGCAGGCAACAGCAATTCACCCAGAATCAAAAACAAAAAAGAGGCAAGCATCATCGTGCCCATGATATATTTAACCCATTTCATCCATCGGCTATTCTGTACTGCCATTCATTTACCCTCCGTTACTTAACTACTTATTATAGCAGAACTACCCTTTTATTTCTACTTAATAGAAAAAGAACATAATCGATTTAACGCATCCTTAATCAACGGCTCTTGCTTTTGAATATAAGCAATTCTATTGATAGTATTTCTCACCTCACAAATGCCCAACTCTCTTTCTGCTTCATCCATACAGTTTCCCAAAGCTCTTTCAATATTGTACTCCAGCCACTCAATCCAAGTATATCCCACACCTATAATATTACTATAGCCTCGAAAGCAATTGTCATATGCCACAAGATAACCCTTAAAAAACGCAATCAGCTTGTCAATATCCATATTACAGGTGACAATTCCGGACCACTGTAGGGCGAGCTGTATGGCATGGGATGCGGGATTTCCATAATCCAAGCACTCCAAATCAATCACATGGGGAATATCATTATCCCACATAATATTCTTAGGATCCATGTCCTCATTGGACAAACATAATATATTAGGTAAAGTGGCTCTTGCCCTGTTTAATTCATTTTCAGCGTAAACCAACAGTTTTTCATTCTCTTCCAGGATAGACGCTATAACAGAACCTTCCCCTTTTGCCCTCACTATATAATCATGCCAATCTATATGGCATAATACCAAATCCTTCGGTTCAACATTTTTCGGTTCAATTGCATGGATTCTTCCAAGAATATTTCCTGCTTTATAGCACTGTTCATCAGAAATGCAATCCCAATCAGCAATCCGACCGTTCTGCCACTTAAACACATAGAAGAAATCTTCATCTATTTTTTGCATCTTTCTACCACGAATCACTATAGCTGGCACAATAGGAATATTATTTTGCTCAAGTATCCCCTCTATTTTTTCTGCCCGCGCAAAATTATTATGTGCATCCGGTCTTTTCATTATCTCTGTATTTAAATGCTTCACCGCATAAATTCCACGTTCGGTTGTTACCTTGTACATCCGATGCATAAAGCCGCCAGATACACTTTCAACACTGCCGACGATTTCTCCCAATCCACACTCTTTCATTAACCTAGGTAATAATTCTTCTACTACTTTCTTCATCATTTCGTCCCCACTTACTTCTTGTCCATCCGGCATTTGGAAATTGGTCTTTTCTGACTCTATCTATCATTATACAAAAAACACTCACAAGTTTCTACCGGGAGTGTCTCCTCATAACACACAAGTATTCTTCACAAGTTTTTCCTTTGTAGAAAAACTGCAATCATGATATGATAATCCTATCAAAACAAAAGGAGGCTTTTCATGGACGCAACTATAAACTATTCCCAAGAGGAATCTGCAAGAATGGAAATTCGTGATTTTGTCAATGAAGGTTTACAGGATGTTCTTAACAACAATCTTTTAGACTTTGACACAACCTTTGATGAACTGGAAGAAAGGTATGGTGCCAATGAATAATTATCGAATAACTCTTACAAAGCGAGCCAAGGACGATATCATAGACATTGGCGACTATATCACTTACACCTTATTAGAACCGAACATCTCGATTAATTTCATTAAAGGTCTTAAACAATCTATTTCTCAGCTAAAATTTTTTCCCTACAAATTTCCACTTGTCCAAGATGATCTTCTACAAAATCAAGGCATTCGTTGCATGCCCTATAAAAACTATTACATATTCTATGAAATCTTCCCAATTTCATAAACTCACTTGTCAACAAAAAATATTAAATCACTCAAAAAAGGGAAGGAACAAAATAACTATGCTCTTTCCCTTCTATCTATAATTTTTAACAAGAAAAATGTATCATATTCCCCTACAAATTCTCACCATTCTCTGCTATCATATCCCGATACCAGTATCCTGAATCTTTTACAATTCTCTTTTGTGTTGGATAATCCACATATATGATTCCAAAACGGTCATGATAGCCGTTGGTCCACTCAAAATTATCCATTAAGGACCATGCAAAATATCCTTCGATATCCGTTCCTTCTTCTGCTGATTTTTTAAGCTCAATTAAGTAACGGTGATAAAAATCAATTCTGTTTGGGTCATGTACCTTACCATCAAGAGCTACCCAATCATGGCATGACATTCCGTTTTCCGTAATATAAATTGGCTTACCGTATCTTTCATATAAAAACCTGGTCGCCCAACGGATTGCTTCCGGGGTAACCGGCCACTGAATAGCAGTTTTCGGGAAACCATCATAGCGTTTCACTCTTTCCGGCTTTCCATCTTTGCCCATTTTTGTCATAACGCCGTTATAAAGATTAAATCCAAAGAAATCCACAGGCTCACTGATAAGCTTCATATCTTCTTCTGTAATTTCCGGCATCACATCTTTAAAATTCTCTATGGCGCTATCAGGATAATGCCCTAACATAACAGGGTCGCACACCAATGCAAAATTCCAGATTGCACCTGTGGGATTTTTGTCCATTGCAAACATTGCTTCTTTTGCTGCCGCAATATCTTCCGGACTTTCCGTTTCCGGATAGCAGAATGCGCCTGTTGGTGCCATACCGATTTTTACCGGTTGCGGACAGTTGGCACGTAATGCACGCACTGCCGCTCCGTGTGCCTTTAGCATATTGTGCACACAGCGCATAAACTCTCTGTCCCCAAGTTTTAATCCCGGCGCATGGGTTCCTTCACGGTATCCAAGACCTAAAAATACTTCCGGCTCATTTACGGTAAAATAGTTCTTCACTCTATCGCCGAATCTCTTTGCAATGAGGGTTGCATATTCTGCAAACCAGTCTACAATCTGGTCATTTAACCATCCGCCCTTCACCTGAAGTTCGTAAGGTAAATCCCAGTGATACAAAGTAATAAACGGCTCGATTCCGTTTGCAATAAGTTCATCAATCAGTCTGTTATAATAATCAATTCCCGCTTCATTCACAGTTCCCCCAAAAGCAGTGGTTCCTTCCGGAATAATTCTCGCCCAGTTAATCGAAAAGCGGTACGCCTTGATATTCAATTCCTTCATCAACTGTACGTCTTCTTTGTACAATTCGTACTGATTGCACGCCACATCACCATTCTGATCTTCAAATACATTTCCGGGCTGTTTGCAGTATACATCCCAGATATTTAATCCCTTACCATCTTTATAAGCAGCGCCTTCTACCTGATAGGATGCTGTTGCCGCACCCCAAATAAAATCTTTTTTAAACCCCATAATACGCCCTACCTTCCTTTTTTTCTTATAGTTGTCCTCGTACGCTTCTTTCAAATAAAATATAATCATCCCTGTAAACGGAATTATCAAATTCAAGACATGCAATATCAACCGTTATTGTATTTCCAACACCGATTAACTTACTGTAATTATCTGCATTCCCCAAAGTTCTTCTCATTCGGTCTATTACTACTTCGCTCTGCTCTTTATTACAGATTAAAAGAATGCCGTATCGTCCTTCCTCTTCCACGGAATAAACACGGTCTTCCACACGCAACAAATCTATGAGAATTGTTCCGATTTCCCTGTATAATTCATTTTTTTGTTCTTGTTTTAATCTTTCCTTTACTTCCTTAGGAAGATTTACCTGTACTTCCATCAATGACAGGATCTTTTTATTTCTGTCGCAATAAGCATGCTGCATTTTCAAATCCAGGTGCAATGCCTTAAGATTATACAAACCTGTTTCTTTACTGATAAGGATTCTGTCTTCTTCCTCGCCAATCATAACCCGCATCGCACACTCTGCCTTGTCACAACCGGCCTGATAATATGCCGCGACAACGGCAAACAGAATCGGAATCATTGCCCAAATCACAAAGCTTACATCCACCTTTGCATGATTGCTCATAATGCGAATCATATAATAAGCCACATATCCAACAGTAATCCCTACAGATAAAAGCAGGGATATATTTCTTTTTTTCATCAATGCAAAAACAAGAACCAGAATAAGTCCCAGTGTAATCAAAATGGCTTCCGGTTTGTAATACGAAAAATTAACGGTACACAATACTGCATTTACAAAAAATAAAAGCAGCATCCCCATAAGTCCAACATTCTTTTGCATTTGTACACCTCCAAATTAATCCTATCAGTATTTTACACGATTTAGCCTATAAAAAATAGCCTTAATCTTTAATTAGTGGTTAAATTTTGCCGCAGTTCCAAAGCATTTTTTATAAGCCCTGGAAAAAGTAGAATAGTTCCTGTAACCGCAGGCATAGCAGGCCTCCGTCACAGGCATTCCCTGTCCTATCATATCCCTTGCAAGCATCAGCCTTTTATTGGCAATAAAGTTGCCTATGGTATCTCCCGTCTCTTCTTTAAAAAGATGCATAAGGTAATACCTGCTCATATAAAACTTCGCCGCAATTGAATCCACCGATAACTCCTCCGTAATATGTTCCTCGATATACTCAATCATCTTAAGGGTCTGCTCATTAGACTCGTTGGTAGCTATGTAGCGTACATTATTCTTAAGGATTGCCCTGTTTAAATGAATCATAAACTCTAAAAAAAGAACCTCATGATACAGCTCCTTGGCATATTCTTCTTTTGCAAAGGAGTGCTCAAGCTCTGTAATAATCTCGTATAACTTACTCTTTTTAAGGTTCTCCACTCGGAATACATTGGTGTGTTCTTCCTTGGCCTTTACCAGACAGTCCGTTAAATCATAGTGCTCTTTTTTATAATGGTTAATGAAAGAATGGGAAATATAAATGATAATGCGCTCATAGGGCGAGTCATCATGCACCACGGGATGATGCACCTGCCCCGCATGGACCAACACAATGTCATAGGGCTTTAGTTTATAATTTTTACCCTCCACACTGTACGTTACATTCCCCTGTAAAAAAATAATAATCTTGTCAAAATCATGATAGTGAAAATCAAAATCTTTCTTTTCTTCCGTCCTAAGATGAAAGACCTTAAAATCACTTGTAAGATAACCTCTTTTTTGTTCCGGCATAGCTTAATTTCCACCTCTTTTCCGGATTTGTTCCTTTTTTATGATTATATAGCACTATTTGCAATATTTAAAGCATTATTTCTATATTTTGTGCTAAAGACTTTGAGTATGATAGATATAGTAGCTGCAAACCCGCAATTTTTCCCGCCGGTTTTGGCATATGGAAGATTGTGTAGATTTCAGATTGGAATGAAAGGACAAAAATATATGAAGAATTTCAGTAATTTCAATGATTACAGCAGAAAAGAAGATTTACATTTTGAGTCTCGCGCCATTCATGGTGCATTGGGAAATGATCCCTTTACCGGTGCTGTCAGCTTCCCGATTTATCAGACTTCAACTTTTAGACATAAAGGACTGGGCCAATCTACCGGTTATGATTATTCAAGACTTCAGAATCCGACCCGTCAGGAATTGGAACGTACCATGGCAATCTTGGAAGAAGGTCTGGAAGGGTTTGCTTTTTCAAGCGGTCAGGCTGCCAACATGTCTCTTTTTACATTATTAAATCCGGGAGACCATGTTCTTTTAACTGATGATATTTATGGCGGTACTTACCGAATCGGTGAAGATATTTTTACCAAATACGGTTGTACTTTTACTTATATTGATATGTCAAACCTTGAGGAGGTTAAGGCAAATCTTACGGATAAAACACGTATGATTTTCATTGAAACTCCTACAAACCCTATGATGAAAGTAGCTGATATTGAAGCGATTTCCAAGCTTGCAAAAAGTGTCGGAGCGCTCACAATCGTTGACAATACTTTTTTAACACCATATTTCCAGAAACCATTAACGCTTGGTGCAGACGTTGTAGTTCACAGTGCTACCAAGTATATCGGTGGTCACAACGACAGTATTGCCGGTATCGTAGTGGTAAATTCCGAAGAACTTGCGGCTCATTTCCGTTTACAGCTTAAGTCTCACGGAAACGGACTTGCTCCCCTTGATTCATGGTTGTTAATCCGCGGTCTTAAGACATTACAGCTCCGTATGGACCGCCACAATGACAATGCAAAAAAAGTTGCCGAGTGGCTTAGAACCCAGCCAAAGGTTACCAAGGTTTTCTATGTGGGATTTGAAGATCATCCCCAGTATGACATTACTTTAAAGCAGACAAGCGGCTTTGGCGGTATGATTTCTTTTAACGTGGATACTTTTGAAACGGCAGAAAAATTATTAAATAATGTGGATATGATTATGTTTGCGGAAAGTCTCGGCGGTACAGAAACGCTCATCACTTATCCGAGAACCCAGACTCACGAGTCCTTAAAAGAAGAAACCCGTCAGAAATTAGGTATTACGGAAACTTTCCTTCGTATTTCCATCGGTTTGGAACATCCGGACGATATTATCCGCGACTTAGACCGGGCGCTTAATTCGTAAACCTTCATAGTAATCGCGGCGCGCGGCAGTATTGTACTATGGCATTTGAACGCGGCGTGTCACCCGGAACATTTTGAAAGGAAATACTAAGCATGAAGATGAAATTTACCAAGATGCAGGCATATGGAAATGATTATGTCTATATCAATGCAATCTCACAGGATTTACCGGACCTTCCGGCCCTTGCCCGTTTTGTAAGTAACAGGCATTTTGCCATCGGTTCAGACGGAATGGTATTAATCTGTCCTTCCGAAATTGCTGACTTTAGAATGCGTATGTTTAATCCTGACGGTACGGAAGGAGAAATGTGCGGAAATGCACTCCGAAGTCTTTCCAAATATGTATATGATCATAAATTAACGGATAAAACAGAACTTACCATTGAGACTTTAGGAGGGCTCCAACATATATGGCTCACTGTAGAAAATGGTGTTGCCGTAAATATCAAGGCTGACATCGGTGCTCCGCGAATGGATACTAAGGTCATTCCGATTAACACGGATTTGCCGGAATTTATCAATCAGCCCGTGACGGTACTTGACCGTACTTTTTTAGTAACGGCAGTCTCCTGGGGTAATCCTCATATGGTTACTTTTGTGGATGATGTTGATACTTTGGACGTTCATGGTTACGGACGTGCCCTTGAATATAAAACCGATGTATTTCCCAACAAAACCAATGTTACTTTCGCCCAGTTTGTAAGACCGGATTATATAAAAATCCGGGAATGGGAACGTGGAACCGGTGAAACCATCGGTTGCGGCACGGGTTGTTGTACTGCAGTAGTCGCTGCCATTCTTCTTGGAATGTGTGACCGAAAAGTAACCGTTGAGCAAATCGGCGGACCATTGTATGTGGAATGGGATGAAGCTACAGGTCATGTCCTGATGATGGGGCCAAGCCACACTGTATTTGAGTCTGAAATTGAAATCGGACATCTTTACACTAAGTAGCAATTTACTGCGATGCGAATGATCGTATCGCAGTTTTTACGGAAAGAGGTATCTATGAAATTATCAAAAATCATACAAGAAATTGAGCATTCTGTGATTTTAGGAAACTGTGATATTGAAATCTCAGAAGTTATCTATGACAGCAGAAAAGTAAGCAAAGATTGTCTTTTTATTTGTATTCAGGGAACTACCCGTGATTCTCACGATTTGATTCCGGAAGTGATTAATGCAGGCGCTGTGTCTATTTTTACAGACCGCGATATTGATGCTTCTGTTTTGGAACTTGCTGCAGATAAAGGCGTAACTGTTCTTCGCTCTTCTAATAATCGAAAAGCATTAAGCTATTGTGCTGCTGCTTATTTTGACCATCCGGCACGTAAGCTCACCACCATCGGTATTACCGGTACTAAGGGAAAAACCACCACTTCGTACATGATTCAGTCTATCCTTGAAAAAAGCGGTGCCAAGGTAGGTGTTATCGGTACTATCGGTGCTGTTATTGATGGTGTTAAACAAAAAACTGCAAACACAACTCCTGAAAGTTTTGAGTTGCAGCGTTTATTCTCCGAAATGGTTAACGCCGGCTGTAAATATTGTGTTATGGAAGTTTCCAGTCAGGGATTAAAAATGGACCGTGTAAGTGGTTTCACTTTTGATATTGGTATTTTTACCAACTTCTCTGCAGACCACATCGGACCTAATGAGCATGCTTCCATGGAGGAATATCTCTACTGTAAGAGTCTGTTGTTTAAGCAATGTAAGGTAGGAATTATTAACCGTGACGATGCCAGTTTTGAAGGGGCCATCGCAGGACACACTTGTGAAATACGCACCTTTGGTATGAGCGAGAATACGGATTATCAGGCGGTTAACCTTGCTCTTTTGCAAAAACCGGGTGTACTTGGCGCTTCCTATGATGTAAAAGGACTTATTAGTACTCATGTAGAGTTAAGTGTTCCGGGAAAATTCAGTGTATACAATTCTTTGGTAGCACTGGCTGTAGGACATGCCCTCGGCATCGATATGGCAGTGATTTTAGATTCTCTTGCAACCATTCAGGTAAGGGGACGTGTGGAAATTGTTCCGGTTTCAGACCGTTTTACCATAATGATTGACTATGCTCACAATGAAGCCAGCGTAGAAAGTCTTCTCACCACCATTTTAGAGTATAATCCGAAGCGAATTGTTTGTGTTTACGGTGGTGGCGGAAACCGTTCCAAGCTCAGAAGATATGCAATGGGTGAATTATGCGGAAAGATGGCTCAATTGTCTATCTTAACTTGTGATAATCCCCGTGATGAGGAAATCAATTCTATTAATTCCGACATCAAAGTAGGACTTGCCCGCAGCAATGGTAAGTTCATCGAAATTGATGACCGTGCTGAAGCAATCTGTTACAGTATGGACCACGCCGAGGATGGCGATATTATCATTCTTCTTGGCAAGGGACACGAAGACTACCAGGAAATCCGTGGTGTTAAATATCACTTTAGCGAACGTGAAGTCATTGAAGAATATGCCCGCAAACATGGGAAATAAAGGGGCGTGGTTTGTGGAGTATTCTGGCTTGTTCCGGGAGGCGGTTCGTGCGAGTCACGCGACGCTATTCAGGGATGCCGGGCTACAATACAAGAAATGCAAGCTAAGTGGGGCGCACATTTTATGTTGCGCCCCACTATTTTGTTGCTTTTCTTCCTGCAGGGGGATTTTCTTTCTTGTGCTGCCCCACCTGCATGCTTCTTTTCTTCCTGCAGGGGGGATTTTCTTTCTTGTGCTGCCCCACCTGCATGCTTCTTTTCTTCCTGCAGGGGGGATTTTCTCTCTTGTACTGCCCCACCTGCATGCTTCTTTTCTTCCTACAGGGGGGCCTTTCTCTCTTGTACTGCCCCACCTGCATGCTTCTTTTCTTCCTGCAGGGGGGCTCCTCTTCTTTGTGCTGCCCCACCTGCATGCTTCTTTTCTTCCTACAGGGGGGGGCTTTCTCTCTTGTACTGCCCCACCTGCACGCTTCTTTTCTTCCTGCAGGGGGGATTTTCTTTCTTGTGCTGCCCCACCTGCATGCTTCTTTTCTTCCTGCGGGGGGCTTCACCCAATTTTTGCCCTAATGCAACATGCTTCAAGCAACAAAAAACGATACTGCATCCAACCAAGCCCATAAAATGCGCTCATTGGATGCAGTACCGTTTATTAAGTCGCCGAATTAAATTGAATCAAAACGCTTGAATTCAATTTACTGTGCTGTAGCATTGGAATTTGAAGCATTTTCCATAATCACAGCAATTACTTCATTGATTGTGACAAAGTCTCTGTATTCATCATATCCGAAGTCCGCATATAATGCGTCAAGGTTTTCGTAACCGTACTCTATAACAGTTTCTTCACCATAAACATCGATTTCTTCTTTGGTTAAGTCAATGCCTTCTGCGTCTGCAATTGCTTCATACATAATGTACTGGCGTGCATACTCTTTTGAAATTTCCTGAATCTGTGAATTGTATTCATCCATGGTTACCTGTAAGTAAGATTCCACAAATGCGCTCAATTCCATTCCAAATAAAGAAGCGTAGTATTCATAATACTGGCTCTGGTCAGCTACAAACAAATCAATTAAGAACTGAGGTAATTCCTCTGCAAAAGTACATCCGGCCTGTACTTCCTTCAGTACTGCTGTCTCGTACGCTTCAATGTACTGTATTTCATATTCTTCAATCAATGCTGCTTTCACATCATCACGGCATGCCTGCTCGTCAGCATACTCATAATATGCAAGAACTTCTGCTGTTAATGAATCCGCAGTAATAAGCTTTTCAGCCTTATTCACTGTAATCGTAAATACAGCTTCCTTACCTGCAAGGTCTGCCATCATATAGTCTGCCGGGAAAGTAGTAACAACATCTTTTGTTTCTCCCACTTTCATGCCAAGCATACCTTCTTCAAAGCCGGGAATCATCTGTCCTGAACCGACAGTAACAGTCCAGTCACTTCCTTCTGTAGAACTTCCACCGTCAAATATTTCGCCGTCAATTCTACCCACACACGCGTATGTTACAAAGTCACCGTTTTCAATAACCTGCTCTTCTGTAAACTCTACATAATCAGCATATCCCGGAATTAAATAATCCTGAATATATTCTTCTACCTTTGCATCATCTACTGTTAATTTCTCAACATCTACCGTAATTCCCTTGTATTCCCCAAGAGTTACATATAATGATGTATCAAGGGTAGCCAATGTTTCTTTTGGTCCCACCTGAGAATTATCTGTTGAAGAATCTGCTGTTGAATCTTCTTCTCCTGAATCTGATGTGCTCGAACTGTCAACATCTGTATTTTCTGTATTCTGTCCGTCAGAGCCGGTATCCTTACTTGTTTCAGTATCTTTTTTACCACATCCTGCCATTGTTCCCACTACCATAATGGAAAGCAACAGTAAAGCTATTTTCTTTTTCATTTTTTCCTCCAAAAATTGCAAAAACATTTCTCCAATATGTGTTCTATTCTACAGCACACTCTATAACTTATACCATAATCAAACCGATTTTAAAAGAGTTTCGTCCAAATTAACAAAAACTTCACACTTTTAAAGCCACGTGAATAGGAAATTCCTACCTTGAAAAAGGTTGCAAGAAAAGCAGATTGATGTTATGATTGTTTTCGCAGAATGAATGACGGGACGTTTTCTCAAACGTTTCGGAATGGAGGATACATGGGAACTTTTTTAAAAGTATTGCTAATTATTTTAATTATAGTAATTGTGCTTTTAGTTATTTTGTTCTTCATCGGAAGAAAGATGCAGAAGAAACAGGATGCACAGCAGGCACAGATTGAAGCAAACAAACAAACGGTCAGCATGCTCATCATTGATAAGAAAAAGATGAAACTAATGGATTCGGGGCTGCCCCAATCGGTACTGGCACAAACGCCTAAGATGATGAGACGTTCAAAGCTTCCGATTGTAAAAGCTAAAATCGGTCCGCAGATTATGTCTCTTGTGTGTGATGCTAAGATTTTTGAAGATGTACCTGTAAAAAAAGAAGTAAAAGCAGTTATCAGCGGTATCTATATTACTGAAGTAAAAGGTCTTAGAAAACCGATTACAGATGCTGATACCGGTAAGAAGAAAAAGAAAAAGAGCCGCTACAAGAAATTTGTAGAAAAGATGCAGGAAAAAGCAGGCGCTAAGCCATTGTAGGAAATACTAAGATGCAGGCGCTAAGCCACTATAACAAAAAACAAAGGAGCAATGCTACACAAGCATTGCTCCTTTATTTTTTGATCTGATATCCATTTCAATATTACAGTCTGCGAAATGTTCATAGTTAAGCTCCAGTGCATACTCAATTCCTATCTGCAACCGGTCCTCTTTTTCCTCCATCTTAATACTCTTTGTATCAATCCCTATCATAATATTACCATAGGGTGTGGAATACTGGGTCATGTTCTTCTTATTTTCTTCAAAAGACATATGCACATTCACAAGACCACGCTTTGTTAATTCCACAGAATCGCCCTTGACATGAAGAATATTCTTGGTCTTTTCCTTAAAGCCTTCTGTCACTTCATCAAAAATAACATAGTGTCCTTCGTTCTTTTTATAATATTCACCTTTATTAATTACTTCAATTGCTTCCGCATCCATATCGCCTTCAAACTGAAGACCCTTAATGGCTACTAATACATCCTTGGTCATAAAATGTCTCCATTCCGACTAATAATCACCGGCATCAACTACTTTGGCTGATAAAATACCGTACTTCAAAATTGAATTTGCAAACACCTTAAACTTATCTGCAGCATCGCTGACAAAGAAACGGTGTCCGTCTTCTCCCAGCAAAATCGGTTTGTCATTCAATAGATTTCTCTTTTCCAGTAACTCTTTTAACTCTCTTGCTGTTTCGTATGCAGGATTTACTAAAGTTACTGCGTCTCCCATTATCTTTTGTATGGTAGAACGGATTAAAGGATAATGAGTACATCCTAAAATCAATGTGTCAATTCCAATATCAATAAGCTCTGCCAAATATCTTCTTGCAATTTCATCCGTTACAGGGTCCTGCAACAGTCCTTCCTCCACAAGAGGAACAAAAAGAGGACATGCTTTGCCGATTACCTTAATATCTTTTGTGATTTGATTTATGTACTGGGAATAAATCTTACTGCCAATGGTTCCTTCCGTAGCAATAACCCCCACCTTACCGTTACGGGTAGTTTCCGTTGCCACCTTGGCACCCGGCTTTACCACACCAATCATCGGCACACTGATTTCTTTTTCCAAATCCTCTAAGGCATAAGCACTGGCCGTATTACAGGCAACCACAATTGCTTTTACCTTCTGGGTTTCCAAAAAATGAGCAATCTGTCTGGAATAACGGGTTATGGTGTCCTTGGACTTACTTCCGTAAGGAACACGGGCTGTATCCCCAAAATATACGATTCTCTCATTCGGAATCTGATGCATGATTTCTTTGACTACCGTAAGACCGCCTACACCTGAATCAAATACCCCGATGGGTGCCTGGGCGTCTAAAAGATTCATATCTAATGACATGCTAATCTCCAATCTATCTTATCATTCTTTTTATCCACTCAAACAACTTACTCTTATATGTAACCTTGTGTTCTCGCAAATCCATGTAAGTAGTGGGTTTATCTATCTTTTCCGACAGCCTTTCATACTCTTTTTTTGAGATAAGTTCCTTGTCTAACAATTCCTGCAAGGCTTCTTCATTTAAGTCTTCTATCTCTACCCTGCTGCCATCTTCATATCTTATCACACATACATCTTCCGTCAAGGAAAAATTCGGATAAAAGATACCCCAAAAAGATACGGTAAACGCTACCAATATAATAAACTCTTTCCACTTTGTTTTCTGATTCATAAGTCCTCCCTGCTATTTGCCTCTTATCTAAGCTTTCTTACACTTAGAGTCTATCCATAAAAAGAGAACTTAATCATTTATATTTATCTTACAATATCCAACTTTAACTGACGGATAATAGAAGTTTCCTGATTATCAATATGCTTACCGGATGCTGCTAATGCTCCTTCCACATCTGCATTCATAATGGAATCATAGATTTCCTGATGTTCTTTGATAATCCGCTCATGTCCGCTTACATCTTTTAAATACTCAAAACGATAACGGTACATCTGCTCTGCCAGATTGTTAATCATCTGGGTGAGCTTGGCATTCCCCGCTGCTTCAATAATAATATCATGAAACTTTACGTCTGCTGCCGCAATAACTGTAACATCCTTGGTCTCCGTAGCCTTTTCAAAAGCTTCTTTTGCTGCCTTTAAAGCCACCTTTTCTTCCTCGGTAATGCGTTCGCAGGCAAGCTGGACAGACAATGCATCTAAGGACTTTCTTACTTCCAGAACATCCTTCATATTCTTTTCCGTAATCTGCGCAACCTCAGCACCGCGCCTTGGAATCATAATAACAAGGCCTTCCAATTCCAACATACGGATGGCTTCTCTTATGGGAGTACGGCTAACCCCTAACTTGTTTGCCAGATGAATCTCCATCAAACGCTCACCGGGCTTTAACTCTCCCTTTAAAATAGCCTGACGTAAGGTCTTAAATACCACATCACGTAACGGCAGAAATTCATCCATATTCACATACATATCCTGACCCATACTAAACCTCCGTACTTTCAAAATTGATAAAAGAAGAAATATAAACCTGTGTCATCCCTTGCGCTATTAACACATCATACGCCTTCTTTGCTGTCTCTTCCTCTGTAAAAATACCAAATACCGTAGGACCGCTTCCGCTCATCATAGCACCCATGGCCCCACATTCTCTCATAATCTGCTCAATCTTCCCAATAACCGGATGAGCAGGTGCCGTAACACTTTCAAGCACATTTCCCATATTTGCTACCAAATCCTGCAAATCTCCCTTATGAAGGGCATCTATCTGCGTATCAATATCCGGATGATAAGTCTTTTCTGTTAATTTTAAATTACCGTATACAAATGCTGTAGAAACATTAATGTCCGGTTTTGCCAAAAGAAGAACTGCTTTCGGTGGCATAGGTAACTTGGTAAGAACTTCCCCGATTCCTTCTGCAAGATAAGTTCCGCCCATCACACAATACGGCACATCCGCACCTATTTTTACTCCAATCCGGCATAACTCCTCATCAGAAACCATAAGCCCGTACAAATCACGCATTCCCTTTAAGGTAGCTGCCGCGTCCGTGCTTCCCCCTGCCATGCCTGCTGCAATGGGAATTCTCTTATTTAAGGTAATCTTCACACCGCCGTCAATTCCGTAAGTATCTGTCATTAGCTTCGCAGCTTTGTAGATTAGATTATTCTCATCAACCGGTAACTCCTGATTGTCAATACTAAGACTGATTCCCTGTGGTTGTTTTTCAAAAGTAAGGGTATCGTACAAATCCACAGTCTGCATAATCATACGCAAATCATGATAGCCATCCGGTCTTTTACGGATAACATCTAAACCCAAATTGATTTTTCCATAAGCATTTCTCGAAATAACCATAATCCGTCCATTAACCTCTTTATAAAACATCAAACCAACACCGGTTTGTACTCATTTTGTATTCAAATTGCACATTGTATACATGATTGTACTTAATTATATACAATTTGCTATAAAAAATCAATGCAACCTATAAAGTATTCTTCATGATGAACCGATAATATTAACGAAACTAGAATCTTATCATTATACCAAGGAGGGTTTAATATGAGCGTAAACGGAATTACAGGCATATCCACCAAAGATGTTTATTCATCTTACAACAAAACTTCCAAGCAGACTCAGGAAGTTGCCAAAGACGGTAACCAGTCCCAGGCAAATGCCGGTGTTGTATATGAATCTACAGTAACCAAAGAAGCTGTTACCAAAAAAGATAATTCAGCTATTGTAAAGCAGATGCAGCAGGATTTGGAAATGAGAACACAGCAGTTACAGAACATTGTAACTGAAATGCTTACCAAACAGGCCGGAGCATCTAAGCAGTTTAATGATATCTGGAGTCTTCTTGCAAGTGGCGACTTTACTGTGGATCAGGCTACTGCAGATAAGGCAAAAGAAGAAATCTCAGAAGACGGTTACTGGGGTGTTAACCAGACTTCAGACCGTATTATCGATTTTGCCGTTGCACTTTGTAACGGAGACGAGACAAAGCTTGGGGAAATGAAAGCTGCATTTGAAAAAGGCTTTGGAAAAGCAGAAGAAATCTGGGGCGGCGAGCTTCCGGAAATCTCTTATAAGACATATGATTCTGTTATGAGTAAGTTTGATGAATTGATGAATAAAGATGGTTCATCAGAAATTGAAGGCAACTAATTACTACCCTAACAATAACCATGCGAAAGCACAGGTACCTAAAAAGGTCCTGTGCTTTTGTTTTTGCAATAAAAAATCTATACGAATTCTTTGACAATAAGAAGCTTATCCCCCGGCATAATCTCATCCGTGGTAAGTCCGTTAAGCTCTTTGATTCTCTCTACCGGCACATAATACTTTTTACCGATTTGCCATAAGGTATCTCCCTCTTTTACCACATAAATTACCATGCCCGGCAACTCATTTACGGTTTTTATATCCAATTCTTTCATATCAAGTTCTTCAATGACATCCGCTTCCTTGTACTTAAATACGGTGGTTAAAAAACTCAATACCAGTTTCACATCCACCTGTTCACTGTCTACCATCATGACGTTTATCTGCTCTACCGACGGCACTACATCAAAACTGCATTCAGGGGTAATTCCCACCGCATCAATCACATAAGAAAAAGGAATATTTCCGCGGATGGTATGATATGCATCATTATCATCATTGCTGATATAAAGAATGAAAACACCTACACTTCCTTCTACCCTGATGCCATCCTCTACCACTTCCATCTCATCCACAATGACTTCGCCCCTGCTATGTAAAATCTGCATAATCCGGTTATCTTCCCCTGCTACCCTCATACGCTCTACCATTCGTTGCTTTAAGGTATTACGTGTCACCAGATTCTTAAAATTAACATTGCTTACCGTGCATAAAACATCATGGCTGACTCCGTAGATATCACTAATCATTCCGGTTTTGATTTCTTCATAAGCCTTAATATCCAAGTCGATATTCATATCAATGCCTACAATACGCTCTTCCCCGTCATAATCTTCCCTGACTGATATTTCTTTACCGGCTACCTTATGGGAAATTAACGGAATCATCCCCTCTTTTGCTTCAGAACAGGGAATACTACTGCTAAAGGAGTGCATATTTTCATAATATCTTAAAGGACCGCCATCCCCGACTCCCTCATATAAGAAAAAGACGTTTACTTCACCCTGAACACCAATTTTTCCATCCTGCATTCGAAAATCAATCCAGTTTAAAGACACCTGATCCCACACAATTTCCTGAATATTGGGAAGACTCTTTGGAATTTCGATTTCATCCTTCATCCGGAATACATCTTTTTTCATAACAGCCAGTTCTAAGGTCTCAATCCTGTTATGACGGTATTCCAGATGATTATTATCCTTTATTTCAATAGGAACGCTGATGTCTTTTATAGTACAGGCTGAAAGGGTAATGGAATTTAAGCTTCTGATGCTAACCTTTCTTGAATTAATCAGAGTTACGGATAAGTCTTCCATAACATAGGAAACCGTCACATCATCCCCGGCCCTCAGTCCGTCCATGTTTACATGTTCTTCAAAGTGTATTGCGCCTTTCATTTCATATAACTGGCGTTCTCCTTCCACTGACGAATACAAAAATGCATACTGCAGCTTTCCTCTCAAAAGTACATGATCCTGGGTTACTTTTATCTCATCAAAAACCAGTTCTCCCTTTTCCAATAAAACGGAAGTAACATCCGGTTTTGCGTCGGAAATATTAACATCATCTTCAATTGTTGTCTGAATGACAGTTTTGTTTTTTATACAATCCATATGTATGTTTTTCCGTAATAGTTCCATACAAAAAACCTCCCTTAGACTTTCAATAAATTCTATTCTAAGAGAGGTTTGTTTATTCTTATTTTACTGCACCAATTAAATCGGTCAGATTTTCCACATTATATTTTTGCATATAAGCTTCAATACCTTCTACAGTTTCCACAGTTGTATATGGATTAATAAAGTTCATGGCACCGATACTCACTGCGCTTGCACCTGCAAGGATAAACTCTATGGCATCCTCAGCATTTGCAATACCACCCATACCGATAATAGGAATCTGTACTGCATTCGCAACCTGATATACCATGCGGACTGCTACCGGTTTAATGGCAGGACCGGAAAGACCGCCTGTTTTATTCGCAAGGGCAAAGGTTCTTCTGTTGATATCGATTTTCATACCGGTGATAGTATTAATCAATGAAAGGGCGTCCGCACCTGCTGCCTCTGCTGCCTTAGCCATTTCTGTAATATCCGTTACATTAGGACTTAATTTCATAATAACCGGCTGTTTTGCTTTTGCCTTAATTGCCTTGGTAATGTCGTAAAGAGCATCTGCTTTTTGACCAAAAGCAATGGCACCCTCTTTTACATTAGGACAGGATACATTAATTTCTAACATATCCACTTTTTCATCTCCTAATCTTTCCACAACCTCCAAGTAATCTTCTACGGTTTTTCCACAAACGTTTACGATGATGCGTGTATCAAACTGCTGTAAAAAAGGTAAGTCTCTTTCGATAAACACATCAATACCCGGATTCTGAAGTCCGATGGCATTTAACATACCTCCATATGTCTCTGCAACTCGGGGAGTAGGATTACCGGGCCACGGCACATTGGCCACACCTTTGGTAACTACCGCTCCTAATTTATTCAAATCTACAAATTGGCTGTATTCCATTCCCGAACCAAAAGTACCTGACGCTGTCATAACGGGATTTTTAAATTCTACGCCTGCAATTGTTATCTTTGTATTCATAATGATTCCTGCTTCCCTTCTTAAATATCTACATCTTCTGCGTCAAACACAGGTCCGTTGGTACAAATTCTTGTATTATTAACATGTGAATGATGATCCACTTCAGTTGTCTTACATACACAACCTAAGCAGGCACCCACACCGCAAGCCATTCTCTCTTCCAAGGAAATATATGCTTTGATTCCGTTTTCTTTTGCATACTGTTTAATGGCACGAAGCATGGGCATGGGGCCGCAGGCACAGATAACATCTGCCTTTAAGCCTTTTTCTGCTACCGCATTCATGACATTTCCTTTAGTTCCGATACTTCCGTCTTCTGTTGCAATATATAAAGTACCATGTTTCCAAAGGTCCTGATTTAAGAATAAATCTTCATTACGATATCCTACCACAATATCTTTTTCACAGTTTAACTGCTTAGCAAGTTCTAACATTGGAGGAATACCGATACCGCCACCCATGAGCATTACTTTTTTCACATCTTTAAGCTCATCTACAGGGAAGCCGTTTCCCAGGGTTCCTAAAATTGAAATGGTATCTCCTGCTTTATAGCTACTGAATTCTGTTGTACCTTTTCCTGCCACTCTGTATACGATTCTCAAACGGTTACCCGGTTTATCAATCTCACATATACTGATGGGTCTTGGTAAAAGTGTACTCTTATCCTTAGGATAAACACTGATAAATTGTCCCGGTTTTGCCATCTGTGCAAGGTCGGTACGAATCCACATATCGTAAATTCCCTCTATAAGCATTTCCTGCTTGTCCACAATGGCGTTTACTTTTTTCTTTCCTAACATATTTGCCTCCTGATTCTGATACAATATTTATTTTTCGTAAGCAATCTTACCATCACAGATGGTCTTTACGATAACTGCCTTTAATTCTTTGCCGGTAAATGGAGAATTGGATGACTTTGATGCATAATCACCCGCAATCCAAGTCTCATTTGTATCGATTAACACAAGGTCTGCAAGAGCTCCTTCTTCGATATATCCTCTTTTTACGAAGCCATACATTTTAGCCGGTGCATAGCTCATTCTGTCTGCAAGGGTTGCAAGGGACATTCCATGCTTGTCCACCAGTTCCTCATAGGCCAAAGAGAATGCGGTTTCAAGTCCGATAATACCGCTTGGGGCTTCTGTAATGGGCTTATCCTTTTCTTCTTTGCTGTGAGGTGCGTGATCTGTGGCAATCATATCAATGGTTCCGTCTAAAAGTCCCGCTATAATAGCCTGTCTGTCCTCTTCGGTACGAAGGGGTGGATTCATCTTGGCAAGAGTACCGTACTCAATGACCGCTTCCTCCGTCAAAGTAAAATGATGGGGACATGCTTCCGCATGAATGTTGGCACTCTTCTTTTTGGCCTCACGGATTAATTCCACTGTTTCCTTGGCACTGATGTGCTGAACGTCCATAATGGCATCCGTTTCAACAGCAATTTTTAAATCTCTTTCCACAAGGCTTATCTCAGCCTCTCTTGGAGACCCTCCAATGCCGTAATGGGCAGACGCAATTCCTGCATTCACTCCGTTATTGGTAATCAGTTTCGGATTTTCTTCATGAAAACTGATGGGTACATTTAATTTACGGGTGCGAAGCATTGCCTGTCGTACCAGTTCTTCATCCATAAGGGGAATTCCGTCATCGGTAAATCCTGCCGCCCCTATGGAATAGAGCTTTTCCATATCCGTAATCTCTTCTCCCTTTAAGCCGTAACTTACTGCTGCGCAGCTCTCGACACGGATGGGAGTTGTCTTCCCCTTGTCAAGAACATAAGTTAAGGTATCTATATTATCTACAACAGGTTTGGTATTTGCCATAAGCACCACCGTGGTAAAACCACCCTTTGCCGCAGCAGCCGCTCCTGTAATAATATCTTCTTTATAAGTAAATCCGGGATCTCTGAAATGTGTATGAACATCAATCAGTCCGGGCAAAACCGTAAGTCCTGTGGCATCGATGATTTGAAGTGTTGTATCTGCACACTCACACTCCATAAATCTGCCTTCCTTGATGGCAGTAAACAAATCTTCTCCGACTGCCTCAATCCGCTCTCCCCTGATTAAAATATCCTTAACACCTTCTGTCCCGGATTTTGGGTCTGCAATATATCCGTTTTGTATCAATAACATGATGTTGTCTCCTTTGTAAACCATACCGTTATTATATCTAATTTTCTAATCAAAAACTACTGTTTTATCAATATATTCTAATTTTATACACACATACGGGTAACTGACTGCATTGGCAACAATCTCTCCGGGCGCCGGTGCTAAAAGCTCCGTATCTATGTAGATGGCATTCTTGGTAAGGTATAAATCTTCCACCATTACACTATAGCCTCCGGTGGACTGTTTGCCGTATCCTACGCAAATATACAAGGAATCCCCCTCTGAATAGGTAATCTTAAAGACATTGCCTTTTTTTACATCAATTTCCTTCATCAGTTCTTCCGGAATGTCCCTGGGGGCTACTACTGTAAAATCAAGGTCCCTTATTTTCTCTGACCTGTCTTCTATTACATCACACCCCACTAAAATTCCTCCTAAAAGCAGGCATATAATGATTCTCGCAATTTTTTTCATTGCAGTCTCCTTTCACGCTTCCTAACTTATTCTATGCAAAAAACAATAACTCCATGCAATGTAAACCCTTGCAAATCAAGGTTTTCATCTTTATAATGGATTACGGAGCGTTTAGTGAAAGGATTTAAGGTATATGATTCGTTTTTTACTGACTGTATTCTTTGTTGTAACTTTTTTAATCGTAACAATTCCCATTAGAATCGTTGAATATATTATTGGCAAATTTAACATGAATTTACGGGACAAAAGCTCTATTGCCATAGTGAACTGGGCATTCAGGGTATGTCTTAAGATTTCCGGCGTGCGTGTTACGGTAATCGGAGAAGAAAATGTACCCAAAGATGTACCGGTTTTGTACATCGGTAATCACAGAAGCTTCTTTGACATTCTCCTTACCTACGTAAGAGTTCCCCGACCTACCGGATATATTGCCAAAAAAGAAATGTTAAAGGTTCCGTTCTTAAATAGCTGGATGATTCTTGTGAATTGCCTGTTCTTGGACCGTAAGGATATAAAAAAGGGTATGCAAACCATTCTTGCTGCCATAGAAAAAATCAAACGCGGCGTTTCCATTTGTATTTTCCCGGAAGGAACCCGCAATAAGACCCCTGACACTTTCCTGCCGTTCCATGACGGAAGCTTTAAGATTGCCCAGAAAACAGGATGTCCTGTCATTCCTATGGCAATCAATAACTCGGCAGCAATTTTTGAGGACCACTTCCCGAAGATAAAAAAGACACATGTTGTTATCGAATACGGTGCTCCTATTTATATTAAAGACCTTCCCAAGGAAGATCAAAAAGTCATCGGAAGCTATATGCAGGGTGTGATTTCAGATATGTATATGAGAAATAAAGAGTTGGTGTAAGCCGGACTTTAGACAATAAAAAAAGCAACCTCCCATTGAGGTTGCTTTTTTTAACTTAAATCTTCTACCACAGCCGCAAATCCCATTCCGTGGGATGCTTTGATTAATATCGTATCACCGCTTTGAATCAGTTCTTTATACCCTGTCAGTAACTCTTCCCTAGTGGCAAAGTAGTAGCATTTCGTAGTTATTTCCTCATTACCTGCTTCCTGCCCTTTTGCCTGAATGGTCCTGATTGCCGCTTCATACATATGCTTACTCAGATTCCCTACGCAGATAAGCACATCTACTTTATTCTCCACTGCGTATGCTCCGATTCCGGCATGCATGTTTACCTCGTCTTCACCCAGTTCAAACATATCTCCCAAAACAGCTACGGTACGGGTATCTGCTGTCTTTAGCAAATCAATGGCTGAACGCATGGATACCGGATTTGCATTGTAGCAGTCATCAATTAATGTATAGTCTTTTAAACGGATAATGTTACTTCTTCCGTTTACCGCAGGAACTTTTCTGATTCCCTCATCAATTTCTTCCAAGGTTAAACCAAGTTCCAGTCCCATACAGGTTGCCGCGCAGGCATTCTGTACCATGTGCTCTCCCGGAAGAGGTACCTGCGTTTCAAACTCTCCTATTGGGGTACAGATTCTACAAAAACTGCCAAATAATCCCCCTGACTTAATGTGGGAGGCATAAACCTTCATCTTTTCATTGCTCTTACTAAAGAGAATGGGCTCTTTGCCTTTTACCTTATCTACCGTAATTAATTTATCATCATCACCGTTTAGGCAAACGGTTCCGTCTTCTTTCATATAATCGAAGATTTCCGTCTTAGCCTTTAAGATTCCGTCTCTTGATTTCAAATTTTCCAAATGGCATTGTCCGATGTTGGTAATGAGACAGTAATCCGGTCTTGCCACCTTACTTAAACGATGCATCTCCCCAAACTCACTGATTCCCATTTCAAGAACCGCCACTTCATGCTCTTTACGGATGGAAAGCACGGTTAAAGGAAGGCCTACCTCGTTATTATAATTTCCTTCCGTTTTTAACACCTTATATTTTACTGCCAAAACAGAGGCCACAAATTCCTTCGTGCTGGTTTTACCCACGCTTCCGGTAATTCCCACTACCTTTAAGTGTTTTAAATGTTCCAAACGGTAATATTCCGCAATCTGTTTTAATGCCACAAAGCTATCCTTTACCAAAATATAAGGGACTTCGCAGTTTTGTGGGGCAACTTCGCATACCACCCCGGCCGCTCCTTTTTCTGCCACCTGGGGAATAAAGGAATGACCATCCACCTTTTCTCCCTTGGTAGCAATAAATAAGCCGTCCTTTGTCACCTTTCTTGAATCGATGACAACCTGTGTAAGCTTAACACCGGCCCATTCCTGCGCTTTAGCATCTTCTATATTTTCTTGTGACCAAACCTTAGCGCCATAGCATAATTGTCCGTTACATGCCTTGGCTGCTTCCCATAATGTTAATTCCATTCGTTATCCCTACTTTTTTATGATTCATTACTTATCTGTTATCTAGCCTTAAGGGAAAGCTCCATAATCCATTCGCATAGCTCGGCATAAGATTTACCAACCACTGCTGCCTCTTGTGGTAAAAGAGAGGTTGGGGTAAATCCGGGAAGGGTATTTGCTTCCAAACAATAGATTTCTCCCTGTTCATCCATCATAAAGTCCATGCGGGCATATACCTGTAAACGAAGAATCTTAAATACCAGTTCCGCCGCTTCCTGCATACGCTTAGTTGCTTCCTCAGAAATCAATGCAGGGCAGGTCTCCACCGTACTTCCTGCCTGATACTTATTTTTATAATCATAAAACCCCTGTAATGGTGCAATCTCAATTACAGGAAGTGCCACTCCATCAATGACACCTACGGAAAACTCTCTGCCTTTGATATATTCTTCCACTAACACATCACTTCCGAAAGTGAATGCTTCGTGTATTGCTTTCTTTGCCTCTTCTTCGGTGTGGGCAATATATACACCAACACTGGAACCTCCGCAACAGGTTTTTACCACGCAGGGCATCTTAACCTGATTTGCCCAGTCACTTTCTTTTTTTAAGGCATAGCTTGCTGCCGTAGGAACTCCGTGTTGTAAGAATAATTCCTTGGTAAGTCCCTTATCCATTGCAAGGGCACTGCTTACATAATCTGTTCCTGTGTAGCGGATTCCCATTAAGTCAAATGCCGCCTGTATCTTACCATTTTCACCGTTTTCACCGTGAAGCGCCATAAATACCACATCAGCCATCTGGCAAAGCTTAATAACATTAGGTCCAAAAAAACCGATTACATCTGCACTACGCATTGCCTTCACAGATTCAATATCCGGATTTACTTCTTTAACCGGATTAATATCTGCTGCCCAATCCTTATCTATAGTAAAAATATCATCACTGACATTTCCTTCGTATCCTAAGTAAACGTCTAATAAGATTGCGTCGTGATTTTCTTTGATTGCATTATAAATCATTTTTCCTGAGCTTAAGGAAACATCTCTTTCTGTACTGATTCCTCCTGCTAATACTACTACTTTCATTTTTTCTCCATTCTGTCCTCATACGGACAAGTTATATTTGCTGTCAGTTTTACTTCCCTGACTCCATAATCTCTGTAATCATCAGAACAAATAATGCGCTTTCCCATGTTCCGGGTTTTATCTTAATCTGTTCTTGATTCTGTGATTCCGTTAAACTCTCTTGCGGCATCACTAAATAGTTTATAAGTTCCTTATTTCTTCCCAAAATATAATGATAATGGTTCTCAAGGACATTTCTATATTCCTGGCTTGAAACTGCAAAATCCACAATTACCATTTTCTGTAATTCACGTAAAATAGCAATCATGTCTTCACTATAAACCCGATAGGGGCTTTCCTTAGAAATACCGGACACCTGCTCGGAAGCGTCCATAAATTCATTCATAATATCCGCACAAAGCTTAATATCTACGCCCTTCGTACCCGAAATATAGCTTACCTTGCCAAGCAGGTCAAAGGCTTCTGCCATTTCATTGGATTTCTCGGTTGAAATTTCTTCCCGTGCAAGTACTTCTTCCAAATAAGCTTTTGCAGCTTTGTTATACTTATTATAGCCCGTTACATTATAAAGTCCTGCGTCTGCGTAGAATTTTAGTTCAGGTTTTACCTGTGTGTCCTCCAGATCTTCTAAAATTCCATAGGCATTTTCTGCAGCTTTTTTGCAAGAATTCGCGTATGTTCTGTCGAATTCCCTGTATGCTTCGTAAAATTCTGAAAGAACTCCTGCATATGCTGCAAGGTCATCCCCCAACATAAGGGAAGTATCCAATGTTAATAACCAGTCCGTATAGATTTTTATCATTTCCAATACATCGGGAATCTTATTAGCACTGTACTTTTCTATTAAGTCATCTGTATAAATTCCCGGATACAGTCGGTATGAAAACATTAAATCCGCGCTGATAATAGTGGGTTCTAATAAGCATCCGGCTGTATAACTATTTTGTGCTAATTCACTGTAGGTATTGTCAAACTCTGCCAACAGGGATCTAAAAGTGGCTTTTTTTACATCCTGACTAATGGTAAAAAAATAAGATTCACCAATCACATCTGTTTTTATGTAATAAGTACCTTCGCCTTTAAATCCCGTAAAATCTCCATAGCTAATATATTCGTCATCCTGCTCATGGTAGACCTGTTCTGTTAACACTCCTATGTACATAACCTCGTCTGTAAGTGCGTCACAGATATAGTATTCCGTTTCGAGATTGGCGCCACGGAAAATGGCTATTTTTTCATCCTGTGTCTCATAACCATGTAAATCCACCAGAATACTTGGCTGTTGGGTAGGCATTGAAACTTGAATGGTAGAGGTCTCACCACACATTCCCTGAAATACCTTTTCTTTACTCACAGGCACATATACTTCTTCTTCGATTACTTCTTTTTTTTCACACCCGGTAAGGCACAATGCGGTCACCATAAGGAGTGTAAGTATTCTTTTATATTTCATCTTTTCTTCCATTCTAAAAAAAATACATCCTCTAAAATCATACCACTTCGTCGGAAATAGGTAAAGAGCAAAAAGACCCGACAGGTTATCTGCCGGGTCTTTTAAGCAATCAGGTACTGCACGTATTTTACATATAGGGATAAAACTTCTGGTATAATAACCCGATTGCGGTTTTACTCTAATATACTCAACGGATTTACAGGTGTTCCATCCTTTTCTAATTTAAAATACACATTACTTCCTTCAATAGTGTAATATTTGGTAGGTTCAGCCACATATCCGATAATTTCACCGGCCATAATGCCTTCCCCTTCCGATACTGCGATATTGTCTAACTGTCCGTAAGTGAGCTCATATCCGCTACCGATATTAAGAGTTACTGCATTGCCGATTTCTTCATCATAAAAAACATCAAGCACTACGGAATTAGCTGCCGCAGCAATAGGCTCTCCTACCTTAGCATCAATGATAATGGCAGGATTGCATTTGTACACATCCAATGTGGGAAAATAAATGGTCTTGTCCATGCTATAATTTAATAACACATTTCCCACAATAGGCCACTGTAAAGTGGAGGTTGTAGTAAATTCAGGCTCCACCGGTTTTTGAGTATCCTCTTTTACATCATCGGCGGTTGCTGTATCCATTACATCCTCTTCTGTGTTATCGGTTGTTGCAGTATCGCTTCCATCAGATACGGTTTCTTCCTCTGAGCCCGTAGCCGGAAGCTCTAATTCCGCCTCTACGTCGCCGGAATCTACCGGTGTCTCATCTGTGGGGAGATCAAAAAGATTTTCCGCAAAATCCGGGTCAGCATCTAAGTCGCTCTGAATCTGTTCCCCGCTTACTACATCCATGTTGTTTTCAGTAAGCTCGTCCGGAATTACACTCTCATTCTCGTTTTCCTCTCTGTTACCCTCTAATGCGCTCAAATCAATTCTGTATCCATCATCCTTGGCCTCGTTGGTTTTATGGCTCACGTATACACCTGTCATGGTTAATGCCATAATGACAAAACCTGAAGCAGACAACATAATAATCTGTTCTTTATTCAAACCTTTTCTATGTTTCTTCACTGTTTGCTATCTCCTTTCGTGTTTTCAAGCTATATTGCTTTAGAGATAGTTTTTCCTGCTTTAACAGTTTTATTCAATTTTTTTCAATTGGCAATTCTTATAAAAATAAGACAATATCTCTTTAAAATCGCTCATCTCTTTTGCCATTTCATTGGCTTCATTCTGACTCATGCCAATACCAAGACCATTGCCGTTACAGACAAATGCAACCGAGTCTTCAAATATCTCCATGGAAAAAGAAGAAGACGGAAGGTTTAATGCCACTCTGAATGCTTCTCCCGGTATATATATTCCATTCACCTTAACCCAAAGAACGTAGCCACTCTCGTCTTTTTTTTCTATTTCAACATTGCTTTTCAAAAAATCCACATTTCGAATTTCTGCGGTATATTCAGGGTATGCTTCTATCAAATCCTCTTTAAAGTTTTTCTCTTTAATATGAATGGTCTTTACAAAATCATCATTAAAAATATCATGGGGACATTCCACAACCTGCAAATAAGGATACTCGCTTTCCATAATTTCATACACATTGCGGGTCATACCGGCACTAAGATAAAAAAACGGTGCTTCAATGGGTTCATCATTATAGGTCATATAAATTCCTTTTACACTTAGAACCAGACTGCATAGTCTGTAATAATTTTCCGTGTAAAGTGTATCCCATAGTATCCGAAGCTTGGCATCGGTATAATATGCCAATTCCAGTTCAGACTCTCTTGCAAAAATATACTCTGTTTTGTTAATTTTATTATTTCCTTTTTCGTCACTATGAAAAAGAATCAGGGTTCTAAGAGCTACAATCTGTGCTTTGATGGTTTCATCCTCATAATTTAGGGGTATATTAGCTGCGGTAAGTCCTATGAGATATTCTTCCATGGGAATAAACTGCATACCGCAGTCTAACTCTCTTGCCACATAATAATTAGTACTCTGTGTGAGTTTTTCCTGCATCTTAAACAGTTCACGTTCCTTGTCTGTCTCAATTACCGTATAATTATCCGCAAAAATAAGTACCATAATATAAGGAAGAATAAACAGGGCTATTCCCATAAACCAATATTTTTTATACTTCATCAAAAAAACACCTCTTACCATAAATATGCGGTAAGAGGTATTTTAGAATTATCTTGCTAAATCAAGTTGCTGCATGGTTCCTACTTCTCCGGTTTCGTACAAAAAGATTCCTGTGCTTCGAATCATTCCTTTTACGGCATTATCCACTACAGAATTTACTGAAAAATCAGTCTTTTCATTCTGAAGACAAATGGCACCCACATTTTTGTCTTTGAGTGTATAAAGGACATCCTCCCCATTTTCATCTTTGCACCAGATTTTCAGTTTATGAAATACATCATCTGCCTCATCAATCCATCCGTTTCCGTCTTCATCGTAAGCAGCAAGGTCTTTAAAGCCATCTCCTGATTCAGTACCGAATAATTCTTTTCCGTTATTAATAATTCCGTCTTCGTTATGGTCAATGGCAAGATAGCCGCTGCCGCTTTCCAATGTAGAAATCAAATCTTCCTGTCCGTCAGAATCAATATCAAAAGTGAATTTTTGATCCGATAACTCTGCTATATTTGTATCAAGGTTAATCACCAATGGGTCTAACATCTTAAGCTCCGCTTTTTCTACAACGGACTCCATGGTCTGCCTAAAGGCTCTTGTCATACTAAGGGACAAATCAAATTCTATTGTGGTTCCGTCTGCATTTACCACTGTTCCCTTGGTAGCAAAATCTGTCTTTTCAAATTCGTGTACCGTCTCCATGGCAGTTATTTTAAAGGTATTTACCTCATATATTGGCATATTACTAACTGCGTTTGCCTGAGACATCAGATTGTTATTCGCTACATTCTCACTATCCGGAGCACCATGCTTTTCTACCCAGTCTTTGTATCTTTTATCATTTTTTCCAAAAAAGATTTCCAAAAGTCTTGCGATGCAATTTTTACGGATATCCTCTAATGCCCCTTTAAAAGCAGACGAAGCATCCTGCTTTTGCACTAATTTGTTGGTTACACCGGTTGTTTCATCTGTTCCTGTCATGGACTCCGTCATCTCTTCTGCCGCCGTGTCCTTCATCTTATCATTGAGTTCCTGCCAGACAGTGTTTTTTCCATATCGTGACATAATCCCCTTATGAACCGTATCCGGCTGTTCCTCATGCACTGCGCCCTGCTGATCCTTATGCATCGCACCTTGCTGACCCTTGCTTGAATCGGTCACAACCTTTGCATTTTCTTCCTTATTTGAATCATCCCGGTTACTTCCTGTTGCCAGGCCGTTTAAGAAGCTTAAATTCTCATCCGTCGCCGCCATTGTAGTTGATTTTGTAAGTTGCATGCTGACAGAGCGGGATCTTGAATAAGCATACGAGCGGCCTGCCTGCATTGCGATGTTACTTGCTTGAATTACCATATACACCCTCCTTACTAAATAACATTTCTGTCTACGTGTGGTATTCACTTAATAAAAAAAGGATGGTTTCGAAATTGAGCATCTGCTCTTTTTTGAAACCATCCGTGGTCATACAATACATCTCCAAAGCTTTGTATTGTAATTATCGGGCAAATTGATATGAACTTTAGTTTTAAGTGCAAATCTTAAGAAAGTTACTTTATTTCGTGAAAAAGTTTTCAGGATTTCATACAGCACAAGTCCCTGTGGGTATATGTTGCCGAATCATGTCCTGATACCCTATATTTTGTATTTTTCCGGGTATTTTATATAATTCTTTTAAAAAAATACCCTTTTTCTCTTTTTAATGGACTTTTCATGGTGGAAATCGGGTATTTCAAGACATTATTTTCATAATATACCCTTTCTGCCAAAAAATGGCTGCGTGGGAAATCATTTCCGACAAACAGAGTGAATGATACACTCCGTATCAGCATTCAAAAAAGCATTCTACCCTAACGATAGAATGCTTTTTACAAATTAATTTACGCGGTTATAGTTAATCAAACAGCCTTTTAAGATAATCTGTCTTTCCTCATCTGTTAATTCGCCAAGTTTTAATGTGAATTCATGTAAGCCTTCGGCATCCACTTTGTATGCCTTGATTTCTGAAGCTTTTTCTTCAACAGCCTTGCGAACCTGTGGAATGAAGATGTAATCATGGTTCTTAAACGGAAGTTCTCCCTCATCAATGATGAATGGAAGCATACCCCAGTTAATTAAGTTGCTGCGGTATCTCTTAGTAGCATATTCGTTAGCAATGTTTGCCCAGCCGCCTAATACTTTCTGGCAGGAAGCAGCCTGCTCACGTGCAGAACCGTCGCCCGGTTTTACTGCAAAAATGGTGCTACCGATTCCGGTATTTTCATTTACTGCATCAGGATATACCTTGTTAATTGCGTTCATTACATCGCCTAATTCTTTAAGCTCAGTTGCAGGAGCCTTACCGTCACGTCTTGCATATTCTGCCTTCTGTACTTCTTTTGCAAGTCCTACATATGCAGGGTCTTTACGAGAAAGAGTAAATTCAGCGAGTCCTAATGGATTTGAACGGTATGATGATGTCTCACCTGAAGGAATCAATTCGTCTGTTGTTGTAACAGGGTCATGAATCTCTGAAACCACTTTTAATACAAGGTTATCTGTCAAAGCTACCATAGATGGCCAGTCTTTAATGTTTGGACCAAATTTAACTTCAACACTTGGATCAGCAACACCCTTAGAATCAAATACACGATTCTCGTAGATGCTCTTATCAAAGTGATATTTATACTGTCCGATTCTTTCCGGAACATCTGTCGCTGCTGTTAAGTAACCTTTGTTAGCAGCAGTTGCAGCGATAGAACGTGCATCCATAAGTGCAACGGAAGCAATCTGTCCGCTCTGTAACTTAGAACCTTCACGGTTCGGGAAGTTACGTGTTGAGTGACGGATACTGAATGCGTTATTTGCAGGAGTATCTCCGGCACCAAAGCAAGGACCGCAGAATGCTGTTTTTACAATGGCACCTGTAGCGATTAAGTTAGCTAATGCGCCGTTTCTTGCAAGTTCCATATAGATTGGTGTGGAAGCAGGATATACGCTTAATGTGAATTCATCTGCACCGATGCTTGCACCTTTTAAGATATCTGCTGCTGCACAGATGTTTTCAAATCCACCACCTGCACAACCTGCAATAATACCCTGTTCTACATATAATTTACCATTACGGATTTTATCTGTTAATTTGAAATCAACTGCACCGTCTAAGCTGACAAGTGCTTTTTTCTCGCAGTCTACCAAGATATCTTCAAGGTTTGCGTTTAATTCTTCGATTGTATATACGTTACTTGGATGGAATGGCATAGCAATCATAGGTTTGATTGCACCTAAGTCCACCTCAATCATGCCGTCATAGTAAGCAACTTCCCCGGGATTCAATTCTGCATAATCTGCGCTACGTCCGTGGATATCGTAGAACTCCTTGATTTCATCATCTGTTTTCCAGATAGAAGAAAGACAAGTTGTTTCCGTTGTCATTACGTCAACACCGATTCTAAAATCAGCAGAAAGGTTGGATACACCCGGTCCCACAAATTCCATTACGGAGTTTTTCACATAGCCGTTTTTAAATACAGCCCCAATAATTGCAAGGGCAACGTCCTGAGGACCAACACCCTTCATAGGAGTACCTGTCATATATACACCTACAACCTTTGGCATGTTAATGTCATAGGTCTGGTTTAATAACTGTTTTACTAATTCAGGACCACCTTCACCCATTGCCATGGTACCTAACGCACCATAACGTGTATGAGAGTCTGAACCAAGAATCATCTTACCGCCGCCTGCAAGCATTTCTCTTGCAAACTGATGGATAACTGCCTGATGAGGTGGAACATAAACTCCGCCGTATTTTTTAGCGCATGTCAGACCATACATGTGGTCATCTTCATTAATGGTTCCGCCTACTGCACATAATGAGTTGTGACAGTTTGTAAGTACATATGGTACAGGAAACTTTTCAAGTCCTGAAGCACGGGCAGTCTGGATAATACCAACAAAAGTGATATCATGTGATGTTAATTTATCAAATTTGATTTTTAATTTATCCATATTGCCTGAGGTATTGTGTGATTTTAAAATACCATAAGCAATAGTAGCCTCTGCTGCTTCTTTTTTGCTAATTTCTTTGCCTGTTTTTGAACGGATTGCATCTACGGCTTCATTAGAATCGGGAATAATCTCCGCACCGTTTACAAGATAAGCTCCGCCATCAAGTAATTTAATCATTGGTTCTCCTCCATCTATTTACATCATATTAATGTCTGAAAATAATGCACTTCTCTGATTATAACGAAATCCATGGGAATATGCAAGTAGACAAAACTTTACTATCAAGGGTACCAGCGTCGCCTTTCCGTTTGTCAGACCCCACTATTCTTAATTTTCCGGGGTCTTATTCTGTTTCTCAAGCCGTAGTACCCCCAGACCTCTTTATTTTTCCTATTTGGACTCTAAAACCTCTCTTCACGGGGTCTGGGCACAAAAATATGCTTCTTGAGACCCCCGACAAACTTCCTCATTCTAAATACAACTATCTTACAGTTGAAAAAAACAACGAAACGGCAGAACCCTCCTTTGTTCTGCCGTTTCACTCAATTATTGATTGCTGTATTGTTCAAAAAGATAATTGTACGTATTCTGATAATATTCTTTTTGGCGTAATATTGTGTTAAGTTCTTCCTCATACTCAATTACCTTAAGTCCATAACGTTCGCCATTGTTTCGGTAATAGTTAATATCATAAGCCTCACTATTATCAAGTTTTTCCAAATCAGCGGCAACACCTAAGTAATAATCTCTCCACTTAATTGCTTCTGCTAATTTCTCCCTACACTCTTCTTCACACTCAGTATAGTATTCTACCTGGTTCTCATAAGAGCTTAATGTCAATTGCTTTTGGAATTCTTCCGCAGCGTTAGCGCTTACTTCTTCTGATTTGTTGCTAAGTCGCGTTAATTCCTTTTCAAGGTAATCTATTTCGCTAGCCGCCCACTCACTGTCACTATATGGAGTAATCTCTACAATTCGCTCCCACACATAATCAGATTCCTGACTACAATAAGTGACATCGGGATATTCTGCCAATTCTCCATATTTATCTAAAATAAAATATCGTAAATCCTGTATTTGCTGAATCGGATTATAGAGAAGCCTTACATTTTTTCCCGGCACACCATAGTATGTCTGTCCTGAGTAAGTGTTAATAAGCAAAGTTGAATATTGAAGATACATATTTACACGCTTCGAAAAATCCAAAAGCTGCATATCAAGATCTTTCGCAGGGTCCTCATATATAAATTCAAGTGAATCCTCAGTTACAACTTTCTTTTCCCCATCCTCAGTAACATAGAATAGTTCATAGTGATAATCAGCATCGCCCTGCCACATATCAGGAGACCACTGGAATAAGTAATATTCACCTTCCCGTTTATAGAGGTAATAGCTGGTATAGCCTGAATGAACTTCATGAGCCGTGCCCCAAAATACTTCTTTTCCCGTAGCGCCGGATATAACCCGGATGGTTTTTTCTTCTTCCAAAAGAGGCATTTGAACATTGGTTAAGTCTACAATAATCTCATCCTTAATGCCATCATGGGTTAAATCTTCATACCAATATATAAATTCCTCGTACTGGTGAGCAATTTGGTTTGCTCTTGCCGTTTGACTATATTCTTTCAATCCGTCTTTTACCTGTTCCGGCAATTCGTACACTTCATCAGTTCCGGCGATATACCATTGGTTGGTTCTATGATTGTATTCATACGTTATGCCCGGGTCATCATTCGGTGATACCGAAATTGCATTCCCCTGCTCATCAACGATATCATATGCATACTCTCCATCAAGTGTATCGTAAATGACTACCGTGGTTCCATCTTTTTCTATTTTTTCTGATGGAACAATCTCCTGTATGTTCACCTCAACCTCACCGTCATCGGCACCGCCTACTTGGGAAACGTCATATATCTCTTCATACTCTACATCTATATACTCGCCCGTAGAGACATCATACACGTCTACATGTCCATTCCCCGTCTCACCGGCAGAAACGTCATACTCATCCACATGACCATATTTGGCATCTTCTGCATTTTCCTGTTCCTTTTGAACTTCACTGTCTATAACAGCCTGCTCTTTGTCTTCCTTACGGGTCATGAAGCAAACTGCAACAATGATTACCACAAGAATTGCCAAAACAGAAACCCACATAGCAGGGTTCTTATAAGATAATACATTTTTTACTCTCTTTTTCACACCGATTTCCCCAAAAGCCACAGGACATAATGTAATAAACCGTCTGGGTACGGACTCATTCAAAAGTGCCTGTGAATAGTCTGCTTTACATTGTTCTCCTATATTCCCAATAACCTGTTCATCGCATGCCAACTCAATATCCCTGCATAAGCAAAAATATGCAACCCACACAAGGGGCTGAAACCAGAATACCGTCAGCAAAAGATATGCTACCGGCTTGGTAATGAAATCCCCTCTTTTTTTATGAACCAGTTCGTGCTCCGTAATAAGCTCTAAGGATTTTCCCTTAAGGCCGGTAGGAACCATAATTCTCGGTCTGATAAATCCAAATAAAAAAGAAGAAGCTATCTTATCACAACGATATATCTTTTTCCCATTTACTATTTCCGGAACGGCAAAACGTACCTTACTGTAAATCCGAAGATAGCTGTAAATTCCATAAGCTATCATTACTACAATGCCAGCAACCCAAATGATGGATGCAATATGTGTAAATTGCTGCCAAAAACCGGTTTCGGTTTCCTCATATACTACTGATTGCTCTGTTTGTTGCTCCTCATTTACCAAAGGCTGCCCCACTCCTAAAGTCTCATGCTCCAGCTTGGGACTGATATAAAGAGTAGTGCTTTCTGCATTACTGTCCGTTATCAGATGTTTGAATACCACATCTTTTGCAACCGATTCTTCAGAAATCACTGAAAATGGACTCTCAATGGTAACCGGACACGCAAGACTAATTCCAACAAGTAACCAAAGGACACAAATCCACTTTCGCGGCATCTTACGGAAAATACCACGGATTAGGAGGACTGCGATAATGAAATAGCACACAATAAGACTATGGTCAAACAGGGTAACCAATAATTTTTCTAACCAGAAATTACTCATGCTGCTCCCTCCTATAGTCATCAATCATCTTTTGAATCTTATCAAGCTCACTTTCCGTCAGATTCTGCTGTCTTGTAAATGCGGCAATAAACTGTGGCAGGGAACCGTTAAAAGTTCTTTCCACTACTTCCTTACTCTCTGCGCTCTGGGCTTCTTCCCTGCTTACCAAAGAAGTAACAATGGCGTCTTCTGATTTAATAACGCCTCGCTCTGATAATCTGCGGATTACAGTATAAGTGGTAGATTTCTTCCACTCCAGCTGCTCGGCACAAAGACGAACAAGCTCTGTACTGGATATAGGTTCATTCTCCCATAAAATCTCACAAAATCTGTATTCACTTTCGAATATCTTTGGAATGTTCATCTTGATATCTGTCCTTTCTCTTTTACACAAGGTTTAATGCGTTAAACTTGTTTTTAGTTTAATGCGTTAGACCTTGTGTGTCAAGTATCTTTTTCAAAAGATTTATAAAAAAAACGCCATACCTTGAAATATTATCAAAGTATGGCATTTCTCATATCCTCAGGCACCTCTGCCGTAAACTCCATCTCTTTTCCTGTAATAGGATGTTTAAAGGTCAGTCTGTAGCTGTGCAGAGCCTGCCGCTCCATCTGATGATTCGTAGGATTATAGATTCCGTCACCTAAGAGGGGGTGTCCTTCAGAATCCATGTGTACGCGAATCTGGTGGGTACGTCCGGTTTCAAGCCATAAAAGAAGCTTGGAAACATTCTTTTTTTCGTCATAACTTAAGCGTTTATAATGGGTTACGGCATGCTCGCCCTTTTCATAGTCAATCTTTCGCTCAATGGTTGAGCCTTCCTTACGCCCAATGGGTTTGTCAATCATTCCTGACTCAGCCGTTTTCCCTTCCACAAGAGCAATGTACTCCCTGTGCATTTCACGGTTCATAACCATGCGGGACAGAATCGCTCCGCTTACCATGTTCTTAGCCATTACCGTTAAGCCGCTTGTCTCCCTGTCAAGGCGGTTTAAGCAACGGAACACATAAGGAATTCCCTGTGCATTATAGTAATACATGACTGCATTGGCAAGGGTATCTTCGTAATGATTCTGGGACGGATGAATCGGCATATCTCCTGATTTATTTACCACCAGAATGTCCTCGTCCTCATAAACAATATTTAGGGGCAATTGTCTTGGAACAATGTTAGAAGAAGAAACCTCCTCTGACACCTTAATGACAAGGGTATCGCCTTCCTTAAGCTTGTCCGTCATATACGACCAGACGCTGTTTAACATTACACTTTCAGGAATCTTTTTTAATTCAGTTTTGTTCTGTGAAGAATATCCAAGAAAAGACAGGTAATCAGAGATTGACCTGTCTTTAAAATCACTTGGAATCTTATATTCGAAGATTCGTTTCATATTCGTCTCCATACACCACTACATTCCAAACATAGCGATGACTTTTGCGATACGTTTTCGCCACATCTTTTATAACTATTTCAACACTACCTTATCAAGATGCCAGATTTCATCAACGTACTGTTTTATGGTACGGTCTGATGTAAATTTACCTGAACAAGCAACATTTAAGATTGCACTCTTAGCCCAACCCTTTTCATCACGGTAAGCTGCTTCTACTTGTTTCTGTGCTTCTGCGTAAGACTTAAAGTCTTTTAAGATAAAGTAAGTATCAGCCTTTGATGTGCTTAAGGTATTTAAGAGTGAGTTATAAAGCGGTCTGAATAAATCAGGATCGTTTGGAGCATAGGTTCCGTTAATTAACTGCATAAGAACACGTCTGATATCCTGGTCGTTATTAAAGATATCCATCGGATTGTATCCGCCGAAGTTCTCATAACGGATAACTTCATCAGAAGAAAGACCAAAGATAAATGCGTTCTCTTTACCTACTTCTTCTACGATTTCCACATTTGCTCCGTCCATGGTTCCAAGTGTCAAAGCACCGTTTAACATGAACTTCATATTACCTGTACCGGAAGCCTCCTTACTTGCAGTAGAAATCTGTTCAGAAACATCTGCTGCGGCAAAGATAATCTCAGCGTTAGATACACGGTAGTTTTCAATAAATACAACTTTTAACTTGCCACCAATGGAAGCATCGTTGTTAATCACATCTGCTACAGAGTTGATTAACTTAATGGTAAGTTTTGCATTCATATAGCCTGCTGCCGCTTTTGCACCAAAGATGAAAGTTCTCGGATAGAATTCCATAGTTGGATTGTCTTTTAACTGGTTATATAAGTGCATTACATGAAGAATGTTTAATAACTGTCTCTTATACTCATGAAGTCTCTTAACCTGTACGTCAAAAATAGAACGTGGGTCAACTTCAATTCCGTTATGCTCTTTGATGTATTTTGCAAGACGGAGTTTATTCTGATATTTGATGTTCATAAACTCATGCTGTGCTTTTTCATCATCTGCGTATACTTTTAACTTATTAATCTTAGGAAGATCTGTAATCCATTCATCGCCTACATGTGCTGTTACCCAGTCTGCAAGAAGTGGGTTACCATGTAAGAGGAATCTTCTCTGTGTAATACCGTTTGTCTTATTATTGAATTTCTCAGGCATCATGTCATAGAAATCTTTTAACTGTTCGTTCTTTAAGATTTCTGTATGAAGTCTTGCTACACCGTTTACAGAGAAGCCTGCAACGATTGCAAGATGAGCCATCTTAACCTGACCATCATAGATGATTGCCATCTTACGAATCTTATCAGCCTTGTTTTCAGGATATTTTTCCTCAATCTGAGCCACAAATCTTCTGTTGATTTCTTCCACAATCTGATAAATTCTTGGCAATAATCTTGAGAATAATTCGATTGGCCATTTTTCCAAAGCTTCTGACATAATGGTATGGTTTGTGTATGCACAAGTCTTAGTTGTAACAGCCCATGCCTCATCCCATGTTAAATTGTACTCATCCAAAAGAATTCTCATAAGTTCAGGAATTGCCACTGTAGGATGTGTATCATTTAACTGGAAGGTTACTTTTTCATAAAGCTTTCTAACATCTGTATGAGTACGCATGTATTTGCTTACAGCTTCCTGAACAGAAGCAGAAATAAAGAAATACTGCTGTTTTAATCTTAATTCTTTTCCTGCGTAATGGTTATCGTTAGGATAGAGAACTTCTACGATGTTGCGGGCAAGGTTTTCCTGCTCTACTGCCTTCTGATAATCACCCTTGTCAAAAGAGTCAAGGCGGAAGCACTGTACTGCCTGTGCATCCCAGATTCTCAATGTATTTACGATACCGTTACCATAACCAACGATTGGACAGTCATAAGGAATGGCTGTTACTGCCTGATAGCCTTCCTGTGAGAAATGAGCTCTTCCGTCTTCATCAATTGTGCTGGTTACATATCCGCCAAAGCGTACCTCTTTTTCATATTCCGGTCTTCTAAGTTCAAATGGATTTACATCCTGAAGCCATTCATCCGGAACTTCTACCTGATATCCGTCGCGAATCTGCTGTTTGAACATACCGTAACGATAACGGATACCACAGCCGTATGCTGAGTAGCCAAGAGTTGCAAGGGAATCAAGGAAACATGCTGCAAGTCTTCCAAGACCACCGTTACCAAGTGCTGCATCCGGTTCCTGGTCTTCTACAATGTCAAGATTTAAGCCTAATTCTTCTAATGCTTCTTTTACAGGCTTATATGCTTTTAAGTTAATGATGTTGTTACCAAGTGCACGACCCATTAAGAATTCCATGGACAAATAGTAAACTGTCTTAGGATCTTCTTTTTCATATGCCTTCTGTGTTTCTAACCAATGGTCAATAATCTGGTCCTTAATGGCAAAAGATACAGCCTGGAATACCTGCTGTTCTGTTGCTTCTTCCAAAGTCTTTCTGTAAAGTGTCTTAATGTTGTAAAGTACACTTCTTTTGAAAAGTTCTTTGTCAAATTCGGCTACTGCCGTTTTCTTCTTAATCATCAGAGTTTCCTCCTTCGTAATCATTCACTGTTTTCCACTATGCTGTGTCCTTAATACTATATGTATCAAAAGTCACACATTTACAGTATTATAATTCATTTTTTATCCGATATCTACTAAATTTGTTAATTTCATCAAAAACCCCACGAGTTTTCACCCGTGGGGCCGTATTCTGTGCATTTGTTACAAAAAAACCAATGCAAATTCAGCTAAATCACTATTCAAAGGTCCAATTTGGCACTTCTGCAATCAACTGCCAATAAGTGTCAATCTCTGCCCGACGTTCCTCATAAGAGGTCTGTTTTCTAAAATATTCACAGCCTTCTTTGGTAAGGTCTTCTGCTTCCTGTTCATAACACTGAAGTAAAAATTCGTAATTATCATTATTATCACAAAATACAGTAAGCATTTCTTTTGCTGCAATTAATGCCTTTTTCTGATTTGCCGTAAGTTCTGTTCCTGCAATTACGTTAAGGCTATCTTTGATTGATGAAAGTCTTGAAGGACCGGAGCCGATATGTCCTCCCATATAGTTGCATACATATGTATTAAAGGATGCTTTTTCCACATAACGGTCTGTAATCACGGTAAAATCAGGCATCCCGTAATCTGCTAGCCATGCTCTGTCATTGATTGCGGAATAGTATGTCATATAAGCATTATCTGCACACACCATAAAATATAATTCATTTGCTTTAGATAAAATATTTCTTACAGCGTTACCCGTTTCTTGTCCGGTAAGCTCATACTCCATCTCCAAATAAAGTACTTCCATCAAAGCGTCATACTGCTCCTGCATTGCCTGTAATTCTGTCATTGAAGTTGCTTTAGAATAGAATGCATATGGTGCAAGGGTTACTTCCGGTAAGGTAACCTGCTCTGTTTCTTCTTCACTTTCCGGCTTTGTAAGATTAATCTCACTTTCTGTAACTTCTACGGTATTTCCCGTAGGAATCAGATATCCGTAGACATACTTAATGATCTCACCATAATCTGGTGCGTATGCTTCATATGGATAGTAAGTATACTCTTTATCAAATACAACAACCGTGGTAGGTGTGCACATTTGCTCATATGCAAGTGCACGTAGTTTGACATCCTCGGTTTCAAAATACATATCAACAAGGGGTTCTAACTGCTCTCTTAATAATGTTTCGTACGAATGCATCAAGGTTATCATTTTTCCGGCAACACCATGTTCATCTTCATTGGTGTATTCATCATCAAAATAGTATCCAACCATAAAGGCGTATTCATAATAATCTTCTGTGATTGAAGCACCTGTGGGCTGACCGAAATAACAGCTACTTCCCTTATAATAATTTTTAAACTGATAAAGTTCTTCTGTACTGTCCCTATCTATTACTGCAGAAAAAGAAGCTTGATAATATCCTTCCCATTCATCTTCATACTGTTTGATGGCTAACTCCAAAATAGGTTCTTCACAAGTAAAGGTTTCCTCTAACAGTTCAATGTCCTCATTCTGGAAGGCATATAAAGATACATAATAACATTGCTCCGTATAATCAATCGGAAACATTTCAGAGGTAGAAATAAATCTCTTGGAAGCATCCTCTGCAAATTTAAAGGAAATAATGTGCTGTTCATCATCATATACGGAAAAATAACTACTGCCTGTAAGTGTGGTTTGGTCTGTATCCGGAATGGTAACGGTAAAGCTGTTTCCATCCACATAGATGCCTGTTGCACCGGAATTCACATACTCTTCATAGCTAATACCATCAATCTCTACGCCTTCTTCCCATGTAGATAATTTGTATGCCCCCGTAAGGTCAACAGCGTAGAAACCATCTACCTCCGGTCTCCAGTGTGCGAACACTGTATAACCTGCGTTAATGGTTACTGTTTCACCCGGTGTAAAATAAGTAGGCTTCACATCTGTATAAAAATTCAAAGCATCATTTTCTTTGTACAAATAGTAGGACGGAGTTCCTTCGCCCGAATTACTGCCGATATGAATATAGCCGTTCTCATCTACAATAACAGATGTGTCTTCCGGTTCCTCTATCACCGGTTCATCTACAGCCGGCTCATCTACGACCGGTTCGTCTGTTGGTTCATCTTCTTGTACGGGTCCATCCGCCGGCTCATCTGGTTCTTCCTCTACAATAGGCGTGTCCTCGTCTATTACAGGCGTATCTTCCTTGTCACCATCTCCAAAGATAAAATAGCCACCCATAATAACACCTACAGTTACTAAAACTGCGGTAATTGCAATGATTATTTTACCGACTGCAGTTTTAAAAATAGACGTTGATACGCTGCTTACCGGTACGCCCATGGTTCCCTGTGGCTGCGGTGGAATCTGAGTCTGCGGGTTTGCCTGTGTATAGTTATTATTTATGGCGTTATTGTTTGAATACTCATTATTCATATTGTTTCCTCCTGCAGGTGCAGTCGCCTTCAGGATACATTCTCTATGCAAAGCCTCTCTCACACTTGCAAAGGATGCCGCGTCCACCGCTGTTACAGACACAAGCGCTTCCTCTTTTGCTGAAAATAGTAATGCCGGCAAAGCAAAAATGCTGTATATCTTGATTTTCTTTGTTCTTTCAATTTCTTCGATTGCACCTTTTAACTTTTGGCGCGCATAGTTTAATCTGCTCTTTACGGTTCCTTCTGAACAATCCATTGTTTTTGCAATATCTTCTACAGACATTTCAGAATAGTAGTAAAATTCCACTGTATATCTTTGCAAAGGCGGTAATGTATCAAGCGCACTGTTAATATAGTCGATTTTTTCTTTTTCTAAAATACGTGCTTCCGGGGTATCTGTATCATGACAAATTCCTTCTACCATAGAATCACCTTCCTCATCCACCACATCAAAGGCCTCCCTCCAATGTGCTCTGGTGTAGGCATAGATAGTGTTTACAAGAATTGTGTTAATCCATCCGTAAAATCTGCTTGGTTCCTGCAAAGAAGATATATTATTGAAAATCTTAATATAAGCATCCTGTACCATATCATTTCTAAGCTCGCTGTCTTTGTTGTGATAGCTTGCTAAGATTTGTCCCGCCTTTTGAAACATAAAACGGTTCGTATGAAGGTAAATGGTATCAAATGCTGCTGCATCTCCTGCCTGCAATTTTAAGATGGCATTCATCAATTCTTGGTCTCTGCCATATGCCTGTTGCTCCATGTTAGTAATGTTCATTTGCATGTCATTTTTTCCTTTCATACTGTTTATAATCAATGTACTTTGTATTCATAAAACACCTCCTGCATCTTGCTTTCTACCTTCTAGATGCAGAAGGGGCGATTTAAGTTTTATTTTTTGAAAATAATTTATAAAAAATGTGATTGGGTCTAAATGGCAACTTTTTAACCCGGCCGAAGGTAATTGGGCATATGTCAAAAAAACTCTCCGCCATGCCCAATTTTTCATGTCCTTTTCATGCTTAAGTGCATAAATAACACAAATATTGGGCACTAGAGCAAGAAAACCAACCATACTGCCCAAAAATCCCAAAAACTACAAATGCTTCAAAAATATTTTGGGCAACAGAAGATAAAAAAATCATATATGCCCAATTTCATTTTAAGCACATTCAAACTATTGTACATCTATGCCTCCAAGCCCGGATTCATAGAAATGTAGCAAACCAAATTAAGTGGTGTCTTGGGATAAGTCATCACTGAAAAGGTCAACAAACCATCTTCCGCGAAGATTTCAAAGTATCCTTCATCCTGCACAACAGTAATTTTGCAGGTTCCCCCAGTAAATCTTTTTGCCCTGTGAATCAAAAATTCTTCTAAATCAAAGCAGTTACTAAAACTAAAATCTCCCGCTTTCCTTCGATCTACAATAACTTCCGTTTCTGTCACTTTTATCTTTAATTCTTCATTACAATCATTAGAAAAAACAATTTCTTCCCCGGGATTCAGACAATACTCCTTCTGCGGAGCTTCACTGGTTGGAGTAAATCGCAGTCTGTAACCATATTTTGTCTTTACAAGACTTGGAATTCTTGGAATGGTCATTTTTCCACGATAAACGCTTGCCGGTGTTTGATTGGCATATTCCCAACATTCTCCCCAACCTATCATAAGGGGGGCACTATTATTAAAGGATACCATGGCATAATTATCAAGACCAAAATCAAGAAGTAGCGGACCATTCACAGACCCTGTCTCCACAAAAGTTTCTCCATCAAATTCTCCCACGAAATAACGCATGAAATGTCTGTTATCTTTCCAGAAACTGATAAATAAAACCCACTTCATTCCCTCCTCTGTTTCAAGTGGAACGCAGTCCGGGCACTCACAAATTCCGCAATCCTCATATACATTCGGGTTAAATTCACCTGATTTTTCCCAGTGAATCAAATCTTTAGTAAAGTAGAATTCCACAACAGGTCCTGCGGATAACACCATGGTAAATCCACCTCTTATGGGATTTATAAATACTTTAGGATCACGGAAATCCTGTTTGTATACAGAAGAATCCTTCCTATTGGAAATGATGGGATTATTCTCATACTTAGTAAAATGTTCATAATCCGTACTGTATGCCAAACTCTGCTGCTCTTCCCCCGTGTCAGGATGATGACTGGTAAAATAAGCAAGCAAAGGCGGATTTTCTTTGGTTCCAAGGCCTGACACATTTTCTTTGTCAAACACGCAGGAGCCTGAAAAAACATATCCCAGTTCATCCGGAAAAAGAGCAATTCCCTTATGCTCCCAATTAAGCAAATCCTTGCTTGTGGCATGTCCCCAATGCATAGGCCCCCACACTATATCATCCGGATAATGCTGGTAAAAAAGATGATACTCTCCATTTATATATACTGTACCATTTGGATCATTAATCCAACCCTTTTTGGGTGTAAAATGAAATTTAGGTCTGGCAATCATAAAAATCCCCCATACGATTATGTTTTCAAGCTTCTTATTATTCAGCTCTTACTCTACTATTCTATTCATTCTTCAGACTTCCCTCGGAAAAAAGTCCGTTTAAAATACTCTCGTATTCATAACAATTCTTGCACTTACGAATCTGTTTTGCCTGCTTGTCCAAATCTTCAAACAACTGAATCATATAAAACCAATGCTCTTTCATATGCTGAAGCACATAGGTATCTCCCGACAATTCTTGACGCTGTTTCGTATATACTTCCTCATGGAATTCCCGTAGTATCTCTTTTGTCAGACGGTACTCTGAGTCCTTCGTCATACGGGCCAAGGCGGGATTTCGAATCATACCGCGGCCAAGCATAACGGAATCTGTCCAAATGGGCGCAATTTCTTCTACCTCTTTTGTAAAAGCACTAATCTGTGTGGGCGTATTCAAATCCCCGTTATACACCACAGGATTTTTACTATTTTTAAGTGCCTCAAAAAAGACATCTTTATGAGGCGTCCCATTATAAAATTCTTTACGTACTCTGGGATGAATGGTTAACTCTTTTATCGGATATTGATTATAGATTTCAAGAATTTCCGGGAATTCATCGGGTGAATACACGCCAATTCTTGTCTTTACGGAAATCTCAAGATGACCGGTTCCCCCTCCTTTATCTGATGCCACTTCTACTTGCTCTGCATAATTAAAAATCTCTTCTAAGAAACGGTTTAATTCCTCTAAATGTAATAAAAATCCGCTTCCCCTTCCCTTACTTGCCACCGTTCCCGACGGGCATCCAAGATTCAAATTTACCTCGCTATAACCCAACCTTGCCATATCGGTTGCCGTTCTATTGAACTGGTCCGCATATTTGGTAAGAATCTGGGGCACCAAGGGAATCCCTTCGTTTTTTTCAGGTGCTACACCTTTCTTATCCCTCGGTCTGTATTTACCGCTTTCCTGAGTAACAATAAAAGGTGTGTAATACTTATCAATACCGCCAAAGTATTTTTGGACGGCATTACGGAAAATTGGGTCTGTAAGACCTTCTAAGGGTGCTAAGTATATATTCATGGTGTTCCTTTCGCTGCAAAAATTAAGGGATATGCACTAATGCAAATTGCTCAAGTACAATTTAGTTACTTACAGTCTACTAAATTATGCTTGAGCAAAGTGTTTTTTGTCAATCTACTCTTTTTCACTCATATATAAATTAATTCTGTTCTCTATATTATTCATGGTTCCGTCAATATCACGCTGTCCGTTAAAATAAGCTTCTGCTTCCTCAGAAATAATGAGCCAAGCCTCAAAATTCATATCAAAGACAAAACTATCACTCACTTCCACCATTTGACGCAACTCATCAATCTGCTCTCCTGTCATGCAGTCAATGTATTCTCCGGAATTTGGCAGGTAATACGAATTGCTGCCCGTCACTGTTTCCCCAATTTCCTCAATATATACCTCAAAGCTTGATGGGGTAAGATAGGTTGTTAACTGTCTTTCAAACACTGACTTTAAAGGTGAAAACCATGTTTCTAACCGGTTTTGGTACTCCTCACTTAGCAAAAACTTAATAAATTCCCATGCTCCCTCTTTATTATCAGAATTTGCATTCATGCTGATACCTTGGCTTCCGTGCCTGATACCACTTCCGCTTTGCCTTGGATAACCAATGGGGACAACATTATCACCGTAATACATCCTAATATCCGCCCAAGCAAGTGCATTTCCAATCTGTACCTCGGACACCAACACATTTTTCCCAAGAACAATATCCTCTTCATCCGGTAAGCTTCCCTGATATTTGTCCGCAAATAAAATACATTCTTTGATTGCTTCAAAATCCGTATAGGAAATACCACCCAAACCAACTAAAATGCGTAGGATTTCTGAATTTTCATCGTTTCCTGTTACATATTCAATCTGTGGGTTATTTTCCATAGCAGATATTATGTCTTTATAAGTCCATCCGTCTGTGCTTACCGGGTTACCAAGCAGGCTTTCATCCGTTACCATAAGATTTAAACAAAAGTTCATGGGAATTGCATAAATGTTTTCATCCACAGCATAAGCATACAGCGCACTCTCCACATAATCTTCCGCCTTAAGATCTCTTTCAATATAAGGCGTCAGGTTTTCCATGATTCCTTTATCAATAAAATTGGTAAAATCCATAAACCCCGTTTTGCAAAACAAATCAGGTCCTGATGAAGTGGTAAGTGCCACATTTTCTCTCTCAATATATTCTTCCATGGTACTATTTTCTTCTAAAGTGATAATTTCCACTTCATACTTTGCATTGGTCCGGTTAAAGGCCTCCACTGCCTTTTCTAATTGCATGTCCAACACTCCCATGGATAATGTAATGACTTTTTTCCCTGATTCCGAGATTTTAACAGATTGATTTTCCTGACTCTCTCCTTTACTGCTTCCACAAGCAGTAAGGAATAGCAAAAATAAACACATCGCAGAAACAAATATTTTGATTCGATTCATGGTTTTCCCCCTTTAACATCAATTGATATAATTCATTATAAAAAGGGAAATCCTCTGATTCCATTAAAGAAATATTACAAGTTCTTACAACTTTCTTACATTGTTTCAGATTTTCTTTTTTTCACCTGACAAATCATATAAATAAGGATTACGATAATCTGTACTCCTGCAAGGCCTGCTGTTATATATGGCATCACCGTGGGACGGAATCTTTCACCAAACCCTAATAATTCCAAGCCGCCGTCTCCAATACAGGAGGTAAGCTGATAGGGAATCATCATTAGCAAACCGGATACTGCCAAAAAAGAAAATGAAGCTACCATGCCGTGAGCCCCCCACTTTTGCACTTTGGCTCTTCTTATGTATTTCCACAGCATTAATAAAACAAACAGAACCGCCTGGATTTTAAGTAACAATAATAATCCCATCAAAACTGTGGGCACCATGACTTCCTTCACACCCACTTCATCTATTACTTCCATGATGATGTCTGTAATATCATCATTTGACATCTCATGTACCGATTCATGAAAGAATCCGAAGATATCTTCGCTGGGTGAAATCAAAGACGCCGGCGGATAGTAGAATGCTGCAAACTGCAATAGCATTGTCACCGATATAATAATAATAAAAATGATTTCCGATATTTTTCTCTTTTGCTTCATAATAACCTCCGATAGGGGTGATTTTTAACTCTATCTATCATACCACAGACCGCTTGACAATTCTACGCTCTACCCATTATGATTGTTTTATTCTGAAAATTCTTTTTTCAAATCTATTATTCTTATCTACGAAAGGAAACTATCTTATGACAAATGAAAAAATTCTGGAAGACATTAGTATCAACCTTAGTGATTTTGCACTCTTCTTATCCGTTGTGAAAAATCCCAAAGCATACCAAAATATTCTCAGTATTATTTTGGAAGAGCCTGATTTACAATTAAAGGATGTAAAGGTAGAGCAAGTTATTCTCAACAAATCAGGAAAACGAGCCATACGCTTAGATGCTTGGGCAACCGATGCTGATGAACGCCAATTTAACATGGAAATGGAAAACCACAGCCAAAATGACTATTTACCAAAACGTTCAAGATACTATCAGGGACTTATCGATTCTCCTATCTTAAAATCCGGTTCAAAAACAAAGTATAAAAATCTCCCTTCAACCATCATTATTTTTATTACCCAAGATGATATTTTCAAAAGAAACATGACCAAATACACCTTCACAGAAAAATGTGAAGAATTAGATGACTTATGGTTAGACGATGGAACAAAAAAAATCTTTGTCAATATGAGTAGTAAAAATGGTTCCCAAGAGCTCGTGAGTTTGCTACAATATATGAAAGACACTAGAATTGACAATCCGGAAATTATCATTAAAGACAATCGCATTATAGAGCTTGACCAAATCGTAACTGAAGTAAAGCAATCCGAAGAATGGGAGGTTATCAGAATGAGCATTCTTGAAATTGGCATCGAAAAGGGCAAGGAAATTGGTATCGAGGAAGGACGCGAAATTGGTATCGAGGAAGGACGCGAAATTGGTATCGAACTGGGAAAAGAAGAAGGTAGGCTTGAAGGCAGACTTGAAGGTAGGCTTGAAGGCAGGCTTGAAGGTATAAAAGGCGTAATAGAAGCTTGCAAAAGCTTAGGTGCTTCTTGGGATAAAGCACTTGAGATGGTTATGGACAAATTCTCTGTCTCCAGCGAAGACGCTGAGAAGCATATGAAGACATATTGGTAATTATTCAAAAACGGGAAACCACATAACATGGTTTCCCGTTTCGTCATAACAAGTATTAACTTATACTTTCTCAACACCAACTGTAACATCAATTCCGTTGATATTCCAGTCTTTGCTGATTCCCTGCATCTTATCTGTGATAATTGCATTTGCAAGTACTTTTTCAGAGATTGCTTTTTCATTTTTGCGAACCACTTCAGCAAGCTTATCGCTTCCTGTCAGGTATACGTTGATGTGATCCATAACTTCGAAGTCTGAATCCTTACGCATGGTCTGAACCTTGCTGATTACTTCATATACATAACCTTCTTCGATTAATTCCTCAGTAAGGTTTGTATCAAGAACAACAGTTGTATTGCCATATGCCTCAGACATATAGCCTTCCTTCTGTGTCATTTCGATTAACAAATCTTCTTCGGCAAGTGCTACTTCTACGTCACCAACCATAAACTTAATTGCGCCGTTTGTCTTTAACTCATCCATAGCTGAATTGCCATCTAATGTAGCAAGTGTCTTCTGGATTCCGCCCAACTGCTTACCGTATTTTGGTCCTACGGTACGAAGCTGTGGCTTGAAGTTATAAGAAGTAAAGTCTCTTACATCATCAGTAAATACAACTTCTTTTACATTAAGTTCATCTTCAATAATATCAACAAAGAAAGAATCTAATGCTTTTTCAGATTTTACGAACATCTTGCCGATCGGCTGACGGTTCTTGATATTTGCAGTATTTCTACATGCACGTCCCAGTACAACCACATCGAGAACTTCTTCCATATTTTCTTCCAATGCTTTATCTACCCATGCTTCATTTGCAACAGGGAAGTCACATAAATGAACACTTTCCGGAGCAGAATCGTCAATACTGCATACAAGATTTCTGTAGATGTCTTCTACCATAAACGGAATCATTGGTGCTGCCACTTTTGCTACAGTTACAAGTGCTGTGTAAAGAGTCATGTAAGCGTTAATCTTATCCTGTTCCATTCCTTTTGCCCAGAAACGTTCACGACCACGTCTTACATACCAGTTACTCATTTCATCTACATATTCCTGTAATGCTCTTGCTGCTTCAGGAATCTTGTAATTTTCAAGGTCTTTGTCAACTTCCATGATTAATGTCTGTAATTTTGACAATAACCATTTATCCATAACAGGAAGCTTATCGTATTCGAGGCTGTATTTTGTAGCATCGAAATTATCAATGTTTGCATAGAGTACGAAGAATGCGTAGGTATTCCAAAGAGTACCCATAAACTTACGCTGTCCTTCCTGAACTGCTTTACCATGGAAACGGTTTGGTAACCATGGAGCCGAATTGATGTAGAAGTACCAACGGATTGCATCCGCACCGTAAGTCTCTAACGCATCAAACGGATCAACTGCATTTCCTTTTGACTTACTCATCTTCTGTCCGTTTTCGTCCTGAACGTGACCTAATACGATAACGTTCTCATACGGAGCTTTGTTAAATAACAATGTTGATTCAGCAAGTAATGAGTAGAACCATCCTCTTGTCTGGTCAACTGCTTCTGAGATGAACTGTGCAGGGAACTGCTGTTCAAATAAGTCTTTATTTTCAAATGGATAATGATGCTGTGCAAAAGGCATTGCTCCTGAGTCAAACCAGCAGTCAATAACTTCCGGTACACGCTTCATTGTCTTGCCGCATTTTGGACATGGACAGGTAATGGCATCAATATATGGTCTGTGAAGCTCAACTGTTTTTGCTTCCGGATTACCACTCATTTTTTCAAGTTCTTCTCTGGAACCGATGGATTCCATATGACCACAATCAGCACATTCCCAAACGTTTAATGGTGTTCCCCAGTAACGGTTACGTGAAATACCCCAGTCCTGAATATTTTCAAGCCAGTCACCAAATCTTCCCTTACCGATTGATTCAGGAATCCAGTTAATTGTGTTGTTATTGCGGATTAAGTCTTCTTTTACTGCTGTCATCTTGATAAACCAAGATTCACGGGCATAGTAAATAAGTGGAGTATCACATCTCCAGCAGAATGGATAATCATGTTCAAACTTAGGCGCATCAAATAATTTGCCTTCTTTATCCAAATCTACTAATACGTCTTTATCTGCATCCTTAACAAATTTGCCGGCATAAGGAGTTTCTTCTGTCATCTCACCTTTTCCGTTTACAAACTGTACAAACGGAAGGTCATAGTTACGTCCTACCTTAGCATCGTCTTCACCGAATGCAGGTGCAATATGAACGATACCTGTACCATCTGACATGGTTACATAGTTATCACATGTAACGTAATGTCCTTTTTTATGCTGTTTAGCTGCAACATCTGCTGCACACTTAAATAATGGTTCGTATTCTTTGTATTCAAGGTCTTTACCAACATAAGTTTCTAATACTTCATAAGCAGGTGTACCTTCTGTTGCAAGTCCTCCTAAAACCTTATCAAGTAAAGCTTCTGCCATGTAATATACATATCCGTCTGCCGCTTTTACTTTGCAGTAAGTCTCAGTTGGGTTCATACAAAGAGCAACGTTACTCGGAAGTGTCCAAGGTGTCGTTGTCCATGCAAGGAAATAAGCATCTTCGCCTACTACCTTAAAACGAACTACTGCGGAACGTTCTTTTACTGACTTATAGCCCTGGGCTACTTCGTGGCTTGAAAGAGGAGTACCGCAACGTGGGCAGTAAGGAACGATTTTGAATCCTTTGTATAATAAGCCCTTATTCCAGATTTCTTTTAATGCCCACCATTCTGATTCGATGAAATCATCATGGTATGTTACATATGGGTCATCCATATCAGCCCAGAAACCTACTGTTCCTGAGAAATCTTCCCACATTCCTTTATATTTCCATACGCTCTCTTTACATTTTGTGATAAATGGGTCAAGACCGTATTCTTCAATTTGTTCTTTTCCGTCAAGACCTAAAAGCTTTTCAACTTCAAGCTCAACAGGAAGGCCATGGGTATCCCATCCGGCTTTTCTAGGAACCATATATCCTTTCATGGTTCTGTATCTTGGAATCATATCTTTGATAACACGGGTTAAAACGTGACCGATATGTGGTTTTCCGTTTGCTGTTGGAGGTCCGTCATAGAAGGTGTAGGTAGGGCCTTCTTTTCTGTTTTCCATACTCTTTTTGAAAATATCATTATCTTTCCAAAACTGACAGGTTTCTTTTTCACGCTCAACAAAGTTGAGATTTGTGGATACTTTCTGATACATAATGTTCTTCCTTTCTGTTGGTGTACCTAAAAGTTATTGATTTTATGGAAAATAAAAAGACCTCATCCTGTAATAGGACGAGGTCTATATCTCGCTTAACCACCTGTTACATCATACTCCCGAACCCTATGTCTTATGTACAAATCATCGGTTATCGGTTCATATGGGCTCCCATAACGGAGGAATCCGTCGGTTACTTACTAACAATGCTTTCAGTACCGAAGCTAGGAAGTGATGTTCAACAAACTTTTACTTGCGCCGGTCTTACACCATCACCGGCTCGCTGTGGCTTTCAAATATCTGCCTACTGTCTTCGTCAACGCCTTTTAGGTAAATTTTCAGTTACTGTGAATTATAAACGATTTTACTTCTTTGTCAAGGGGTAAAATGCGATACAATCGCACCTTTTTCCATTTCAAATACGTCATCACATAAAATTTCAATATCTTCCGTATTATGGCTTGCAATAATGATAAGTTTTCCTTGCTTCTTTTGTTCTAAAAGCAACTTTCTCACATCTTCAACCCCTTCTTTATCAAGTCCATTCATGGGTTCATCTAACACCAAAATCCTAGGATTCTCCATTATAGCTTGTGCAATGCCTAATCGTTGCCGCATTCCAAGACTATACTTTCTTACGGGCGTTTTCGATTTTGAATCCAGACCAACATATTCCATAGCCTGACATATTTCTTCCTTGTTAACACGATTTCGAATGCCAGCAAGGAGACATAAATTCTTAATTCCGCTATAATATGGAATAAAACCTGGATTCTCTATGATTACACCGGCATCTTCCAAATAATCTATATCCTTTCCAATTGTTTTACCATCGGCTTCTATACTTCCATCTGTTGGATTAACAAAACCACATATACATTTCATCAGCATTGTTTTACCGCTTCCATTTCTGCCAATCAAACCATATATATTCCCTTCTATAAATTCAAGGTTAATTTCTTTTAGAATTTCTGTATTCTTAATCTTAAGCGAAAGGTTTTGCACTTTAATCATAGACTGTTCCCCTTCCTACTTCATATTTTTTAACCACACTAAAACAAACAGTGCATAGTACAAGTATAATTACGAAAAAATATACATAAGAACCCCACATCGGGAAAATCTGTTCACTAAAATATGCTTCGAAGTGTAACCATGGAATTGCATGTGCCATGGGAAACATCCACTTAATTGTACTTCCACCCGCACAGGAAAAGACACCCAAAATAACCACAAAACAATCTATAATAATACCTATGTTTTTCTTATTTATAAGCGACATTAACAAAAGAATCAGACCTAATAAAATAAAATATAGAATCAAAAACAGTATAGTGTGAATTACTGCCTCTTGCAAGGTTAACTGCAAATACAAATTTTCAGGAAACAACTGATTAATATAATCTCCATATCGTTCTGGAAATGTCACTACATAGTGTGTAATTGCCTCACTAAAATTTAATAAAAACTTTCCCTGTTTTCCCAACAGTGCTATTGTAACCAGTAAAAAGAACAGTATAATAGATCCACATATCTGCATCAAATAAAGTAATTGTCCCCAAAGCCAAGTTCTCTTTTTACATCTAAACTGGTATAACAAATGATTTCCACCTTTAGGTGGAAAATCTGCCATTAACACTAAAAAAAGAAGTGGAAGTATCAGTAAAAGAACAGATGAATTTCCCATCGCAATAAAAGGTTCAAATACTGATACCTTCATTTGCATCAGCTCTGAGCATTGAATAATCGGGGTAATGATTTGTATCTGTATAAATACCAAGACAACACCCAATACAATCATCTTACTACTTCTCAGTAAAGCAATATATTGGTTTACTGCAATTCTCCATATCATTGCCAAACTATTTGAAGGCACCATTATCCCTCCTCACCTTCATTGTTCGATAGAACTCAAAAACAATCAGTCCAAATAAACACACTAAAAATACCAAGGATATCCAAAAGCTGGTATCGTAACCTACTGATAAAATACTTTCTGGCATAAAACCACGAACTATTTCTGCCAGCTTCTCCTGCTCTGAAATTGTGGCTTCATATGATACTTTTGACATAAGTTGTGTATACACATATTTAAATAAAAAGGGTAAGCATATAAGCATATATGGATCCCTGAAAGCAATCGAAATACCTACACTGAATACACTGACAAAAGCTCCATATAAAAAAACACCAACCAGTCTTTTTACAACATAAATCAGAACACTCTTTGATAAGTACACATATTCAAGATAAAATGTCTGTACGTCCTCCGGAAAAGAAGATAACGTAGGAAAAAATGGCATAATTAATAGACCATATATAGCATACCCCAACAGCATCATTGTTCCTGAAAAAGCAGCCGCACTGATTACCTTTGATAAACAATATTTTCCCATTCCCTCACGGATTAAAATAAAACGAATAGCTTCTGTATTTCTTTCATTAGAAATAATTATCAGATAACCAACTGTAAGTAAAATTGGCGAAAAGAGGTAAAACCAGTTCCCCATTCCTGCATTCCAAACTTCTATGCAATTTAACGAAGCTTGTTCCATAACATTAAATTTTTCCCTGTTCAGTATCATAGAAAACACAGAATATGTTGTACCTGATGAATAATCTGTATAGCATTGTGCCAATAAGCACAAAATGACAACCCCTATTATAGAAAACAACATGTAAGGAAGATAAAAACTTTTCTTTAACTCCTGAAATAGCCACCTCATACTTTTACCCTTTTATTCACCAAATGTATAATAGTAAATTTCACCTGACAATACATCAATGTAAATTCGGATTCCCTGACCATTATTTTCATTGATTCCTGTAAACAACCATGTTACATAGGATTTTCTTTCTCCCGCTTTATCCTTTATGGTACAATACACTAATTCTGTTCTATCAACATTTACTTCTAAATAATTAGCCAATTTAGTATTCAGTATATCAACAGCATCCTTGAGCCCCAACATCTTATTAGAAGAATCGCCTAACGGGCTAAGAATCTCCGCCTCTGAATAACCTGTAAACGCACACACTCCGGTACTATCTGCTACGTAAGCCTTTTTCCAATCTTCGTCGCATTGATACTCATCTGATGCATAAGTTCGAACACTATTCTTCAGATACGAGAACGGAATGCCACCATACACTCGTCTAACCTGATACTCATACCCATATTTATCACCCAGACAGAAGACATTCACCTCAACAGCCTCTACTGTGACCTTCTCATTGATCTCAAATGGCGTCCCTGACTCAAAGTATTTCTCCACCAATTCGGCACCCGCACCAATCGTTAATTCTTCGTCAATTAACTCATATTGTTCATCATGCAGGTCTTGTTCCATCCCACTTTTTACAATGTTTTCCGATGTAAAGCCCAAAGCATCTCTAAATGCCTTACCCGGGGTTTTCAAATATCGGTTCATTGTACCATCACTCATGGAATAAATGCCATCTTCACCTAACTGAATGTAACAGTCTGTAGTATTAATCAAAAATCCGTGTCCGGATTCAAACTCGGAAAAATTATCCCACACACAAACATAGCAATATGGTGATTCATTAGAATCATCTCGATTAAAAACTCCTGATGCATCGCGAACTTCCACTTCCATATCGATTACATCATCCAGTTCAATTTGTATTAACCAATCTTCAATTGTTGTCCATCCCTCTTGTGCCGTAATCCCTCTGTGAGAATGAGATAGACCAACAACTTCCGTAAAACTAGGAAACGCTACAAATTCACAATCTTCAAAAATCAATTTCCCATCTTTTTTTGCCGTTATGGAATTAATGTCCTCCAAATACTGTTCCCTTGCTTGCTCAATAGAAACAAGTTTTTCATTTACATCTTCCGATGCCTGTGTTTTACTACAACCACTTAGACTCAACATCCCCAATAACAGTAATGAAATTATTTTTTTATGCAATTCTAATCTCCTTTACACTATATTCCCCTCAAACTCAAACAGAATCGACTCCAACGTTGCCGATTCTGTTACATCTCCACTGAACAGTATACATACACACATTATTAAGCATCCCGATAAAATCTTTTTAAGTTTCCCCGTAATTTTCCACCTTTCCATATAATCTTGAAAAATAATATGTTAATAAATTACAAATTCAGTGTACTTCCTAATTAGTTTTTTGTCAACTACTTCTTTTATCTGTAGTTTCTTATTCCGAAACATCTGGAAGTTCCAATTCTCCGTCAACATTTCACTACAACTCAATCTTCACTGTACTAATTGCAACAGCAATAATCCCCCCAAAAAGAACAGCAAAATCTATCCAATGACTAAATCCCAATGATTGGGCCACTATGGAAAAAAGAAGAAAAACATCTGAAAAGATTTTGAACCGCTTAAAGTGTCTTCCTGCATATTCTCTTCTCCGTAAGCTTCCTGCGGCTACTGCCTGTTCAAAGCTGATTCCGTTATACCAGTAAACATTTTCCGTTTTAAGGATAATAAATGCTAAAAGGCTGACAAAAATAGCTGGGATATTGTAGGTAATGCGAGTCATCAACTCATAATCCTCTATCGGCAAGAAAACAGTACCAATCATGACTGCTAAAAATGCAATTAACCAAATCACAAATCCTTTATAGCTCTTCTTTAATTCCATGGAAAACCACCTCTCTTCTTACTTCACGTATTCTCCCTTTTTTTCCTTACCAACATACCCTTACTGTGCTTTTCCCCACTCCATACTGCCTTCAATCATCATAAGTCCCAGTATAAACATGGTTCCCAAAACACTTGCTAAGGTAATAAGAAATCTTTCCAAATTAAAGTCCATAAACATGATTAGCATGGGAATACAGGCAACAATTGCCTCAATTCCTATGTACTTAAACATCTGGCAATACAATTCTTTCTTGTAACGCTTCTTATTGACCGGGAAGTATACTAACAGCTGTGGAATAAACGAACCCTCTTCATCCCTTGCTACCACGCATGCTTTTATCATGACAGTTCCCATAATGAGAAGCCCTGCAGCTATACTAAGTCCTACAAGACCTGCGACCGGTATATACCATGCTAAAAATAACACAATCCAATAAAAAATATTTGTGATAATAGTTGTTATGATACAAGTCATATTGCCATACAGACAACTATGCACCAAATTCTTCTCTGCTGACATCATTCCATTCTCCATTTCAAAATCCTCCTACATCTCACCCGCGCTCAAATAATACATAATCTCCTCAATGCTGGTTCTTTCCACCTGAAACTCTGTCTTAAACTCCGGGTGTTCTTTTAAGTATTCAGGGCTTTTAAGCATGGTAGAAAAGTAATTGCCTTTCCTACGGACTCTGCCGCATTTATCTTTATCAAGCAGGGGCAACTTTTCCACATCCCCGGAAAGAACCGGAAAGGAATCTAACATTTCCTCTTTATCCATATAAAAAAGTTGTGTTCCCTTATCAAGCATCATGATATAGTCAGCCACCTTATCAAGATCCGTTGTTAAATGAGTAGAAATAATTACACTCATCATGGTATCTCTTACTTCAGACTGAATCATTGAAAGAAACTCCCTACGAAACACCGGGTCAAGTCCTCCCGTTGGCTCATCCAAAATAAGTAGTTTGGGACGATGCGCCAAGGCAAAGGCAAGTTGAAACTTGGTTTTCATCCCTTTACTCAAATCGTAATAGAGCTTATCTCTGTTTAATTCAAACCGCTTTAACAAGCTAACAAAATAATCACTGTCCCAATTTTTATAAAATGCTCCTAACATTTTCCCGTTTTCTTCCAAAGTTTCTCCCGGAAAGAAGGGACCCGGTTCTACGATAAACCCTAAATCTTCTTTGCCCGTATTTTCATGGAACTGTTCCACGCCGTTTTCCAGTAAGATAGAACCCGTTTCATAATGAAGCTTACCTAAAATACAATTCATTAATGTGGTCTTACCTGCTCCGTTTCTTCCGATAAGGCCCATAATATAGCCCTTATCCAGTGCAAAATTAATGTCTTGCAACTTAAAATCTTTGTATTTTTTACTTAACCCTTTTACCTCAAGAATTTTTTCTTCCATGATTTACTCCCATTTTTACTCATCATATAAAACATCCAACATTGACATCATATCTTCCTTGGATAATTCCGCATTTTTACACTGGCGGATTAGCTCTATCATTTGTGTTTCCAAAGTCTGGATTCTCTTTTCTTTTAGCATCTCCGTCTTTGATTTACTAACATAAAAGCCTTTGCCGGGTTTCGAGTAGACAAGTCCTTCTTTTTCCAATTCCTCGTATGCACGCTTGGTAGTAATAACACTGATTTGTAAATCCTGCGCTAAGGCACGGATGGAAGGCAGCGGTTCATCCGGCAGTGCGTCTTTTTTGATAATGGCATCTTTAATCTGGGCAATAATCTGCTCATAAATTGCAAGATTACTGGTGTTTGATAATAAAATCTGTATCATTTTTCCGCTTCCTCCCTCTATTTTTCTATATCCAAACGGTTCCCGTATAAATCGGTAGGTATTTCATAATCATAGAAATCCATGTTCTTTGACATATAAATAATACGCGGAACCCCTGTCAGTAATAATAGTGTCTGCACCACATACTGCCAGATAAGCGGCATATGCATTAATTCAAGAATTCCGAACATAACAAATGCTGACACAATAACCCCTGTAATAGCTAAAGCAGTTAACCAGCCGTTCTTTCTGTTTTTATCCGTAAAACCAATACATCTTTCATGTAAGATACAGGTAAAAATCTGAGCATAGAATAAAATTCCCAGACCGCCGTGACGGTTCCATGATAAATCAAAGAATTCTGCCACCCCTATTACACACCCTGTTCCAAGAAGCAGACACAACAGTAAAAGAATGGTTCTTAGATAAAACAAATCCTTTATCTGCTCTATCTTAAGAGGAAGCACATGGTATAACTTATTAAATCTGGGGCGCAACAGAGAAATAATAACAATTGTCATATACACCAGATAATAATTATCTAAATCTGACATAAAAGGACTCACTAACAGGGAAAAAACAACAAAGGGAAATAGTAAAAATACCCACCAGCCGCGAAAGATACATTTCATATCATTTTTAAACATATACATTGATAATTTAAGCATATTATTTTCCTCCCTTTCCTGCTTTTTTCTTTGCTTCCATAAAATAGTACATAATATCCTCGATGGTAGGTGTTACACGAAGTACCGAAACAGGATAGTCATCCTCTGTGTTTTCCACCATTGCCTCACAACCGGTTTCTGTTTCCTTCATTCCCACAATTCTCTTTCTGTAATACATAACCTGATTTTTAGTTCCTCTGATAATGCGGTATTTTTGAATTAATTCTTCTTTTTCCATAAAGAAGCGTTTTGTTCCGTCTTCCATATATAAAATATAATCTGCGATACGGTCAAGCTCCTCTGTCAGATGGGTAGAAAGAATAATGCTCTTATTCCCGTCTGCGATGATTTCAAAGAAAAAGTCCATTAGTTCTTTTCTAAATACCGGGTCAAGTCCCGCGCTTGGCTCATCAAAAATATAAAGAGTAGCATCATAGCTTAATGCAAATGCAAGCTGAAGCTTAATCTTCATACCCTTAGACAATTTACGGAATACCTTCTTCATAGGAATCTGAAATCTGTTACATAAGCCCGTAAATTTTTCATAATCAAAGTTTTCGTAATATGGTCCGAATGCTTTCCCCATGTCTTTGGCTGACATTCCCAAAGGAAATAACGCATCATCCGTTACATAAGCAATTTTCTTTTTTGACTGTACGCTCTCTGTGATTCTGTCATAACCATTCACGAGGATTCTTCCTTCATCCGGTCTGTATACACCCAATATGGTCTGTAACAGGGTAGTCTTACCTGCGCCGTTACAACCGATTAAACCTATGATATAGCCCGGCTCAACCATAAAATCAATGTCCTGCAATTGAAAGGAAGTAGTTGTTTTCTTACCATTCTTATAGGAAGTGCTCTCTACTCTCTTTGACATGTGTTCTACACTTAAAACTGTTTTTCTTTCCATTTTCTCTCCATTCCGGAGCTTATGCTCCCTTTACACAATCCCCTTTTACACATACGGATTTTGGTGTGTATCATCTGTATATGTCTATATATACAGTATATGCACAGCGTTGTCAACAGTTTTTTATAAAATTATTATTTTTTTCGCGTTGCATGTTTTATCAAAGTAAACTATAATACAACAAAACCAATGGATAGGGGGTAATCACAATGGACAGACAAAACCTTACGTTGCTCACAGACCTATATGAATTAACCATGATGCAGGGATATTATAAAAGCGGTTCTAACCCGACTGTAGTATTTGATGTTTTTTATCGTACCAATCCCTCCGGTGGCGGCTTTGCTATTGCTGCAGGCTTAGAGCAGGTAATTCAATATATTAAGGAACTTCGTTTTGAAGAAGAGGATATTTCATACCTTGCAAGCCTTAACTTGTTTGATAAGGACTTTCTTGATTACTTACGTAACTTCCGCTTTACCGGCGATATTTACGCCATACCGGAAGGTACTGTTGTATTTCCACGCGAGCCACTGATTAAAGTGGTCGCCCCCATTATGGAAGCGCAGTTAATTGAAACTGCTCTTTTAAATATTGTAAACCATCAAAGCTTAATTGCTACAAAGGCTGCCCGTGTTGTATATGCAGCACGTGGCGACGGAATTATGGAATTTGGTTTAAGACGTGCCCAGGGACCAGATGCAGGTACCTATGGTGCAAGAGCAGCCATGATTGGCGGATGTATCGGAACCTCTAACGTATTGTGCGGACAATTATTTGATGTTCCTATAAAAGGAACCCATGCCCATAGCTGGATTATGAGTTTCCCTGATGAATACACGGCATTTAAGACTTATGCAAATATGTATCCGCAGGCCTGCATTCTTCTTGTGGACACATATGATACATTAAAATCAGGAGTGCCCAATGCTATCCGCGTATTTAAAGAAATGCGTGAGGCCGGCATTCCTCTTAACTTCTACGGCATTCGTTTAGACAGCGGCGACCTTGCCTATATGTCAAAGCGTGCCCGCAAGATGTTAGATGAAGCAGGATTCCCTGACGCGGTGATTTCTGCATCCAGTGACCTTGACGAGTACTTAATTGACAGTTTGAAGACACAAGGAGCTGCTATTACCTCTTGGGGCGTTGGCACCAACTTAATTACTTCGGCAGATAACCCTGCATTTGGTGGTGTGTATAAATTAGCTGCTGTTATGGGAGAGGACGGAAAATTCATTCCAAAGATTAAATTATCCGAAAACTCTGCTAAGATTACAAACCCGGGAAATAAGACGATTTACCGCGTATATGAAAAAGCAACCGGAAAGATTAAAGCAGACTTAATCTGCCTTGTAGATGAGACTTTCAGTGAAGAGGAACACCTTCTCTTATTTGACCCTGTGGAACCTTGGAAAAAGACAAAACTGAATCCCGGAGAATTTACACTCCGTGAAATATTGGTTCCTGTATTTAAAAACGGTGAGTGCGTATACACTTCTCCAAGTGTCATGGAAATCCGTGACTACTGCAAAAAAGAACAGGAAACATTGTGGGATGAAACAAGACGACTTGTAAACCCGCATAATGTATATGTGGATTTATCTGCTAAGTTATATGACATTAAGATTCAATTACTTGATCAAGTAAATTAGAACTTCGCTGTCAAAAAAGACTAAGCCGTATCCGGTATCAATCCGGGTACGGCTTTATTAGTGTTTGGTATTAAAAATCTCCGTATGGCAATTTTGCATGAATTGCTTTTCGAATCGGGGGTATGTATACAAACAGGTATGTAATGACTGCACCCATAACATTTAAAAGTAAATCATCAATATCTGCCTGCCCTACCATAGTAATAAACTGAATAAACTCCATTGTAGTGCAGCTTAAGGCCACCACCAGTACAAAAGAAAAGATATTCTTTATTTTTTTACTGTATATGACCGGAATAAAGAATCCAAATGGTGCAAAGGCAATCAGATTCCCCACCATATTAAGAATAATAATCCTTAATGTCATGGTGTGATTCACAAAAGCATTAGAGTACATTTTTACGGATTTTAACAGTTCAAGGTTCAGATAATACTTTATATGGTCTTTTGAGAACGGTTCTACTTTCCAAATATTACGTTCCGACAAGCCTGCCCGGAAAGTACTTCCCAAAAACAATAATGTAGCAAGGGCTATAATGTAAATCAAAAATATCATTTTCATCATACGCCGCTGTATGTTTCTTTTTTCCCCTACACTGGGAAGATTCTTAAGATGAATCTGTAAGTCCCAAAAGAGTAATATCATTGGCGCAAGATATATTATAAACTTTTCAAACAGATTCATGTACCATAGGGGATGAAAATCCACATATAACCCTAAGGCAACCATACATACGGCAAAAAAAACTGCAAAAATATGTACTATGCGGTATTTATAATAACCACGAGCCATGCCTTACTCCTTCCGTTCATTTTTTATGAATTCTTTCTCGGCGTTGTCTGCATTACATTGGTATACACATATTTATTCTTATATTCCGGCACTACCTTTTTTGCACGGAACAACTCTGAAACCGTGGCAAACTGATAACCTCTGTTTAATAATTCAGGTATCAGAGTATCTAAGGCTTCCACTGTATTATCATTATTGTTCATGTCATGAAGAAGAATAATGGTTCCGTCCTCTATCTGATTTAAAATACGTTCTACACGTTCACTTGCAGATACGGAATCTTCCCAATCCTCGGCACCAATTCCTTCAATAAACGGTAAGCCTACTGCTTCAAACATTTTATCATCCACCGCAATATATGGCGGACGGAAGAAATTCGGAATTACTCCCACAATTTTACGGATTTTCTCTGTTGTTTCATCTACCTCTGCGCGGATTTCCTCCGGTGTTAATTCCGGCATTGCAGGATGTGTCAAAGAATGATTCTGAATTTCGCATCCTAAGTCAAAAGACTTTCTAAGTACCGGTGCAGTTACATCGTTAATATTCTCACCAATGACAAAAAAGGAAGCAACCACGCCGTATTTTACCAAAAGCTCCTGCACTCTCGGCGTAGTATTGGTATTTGGTCCATCATCAAAAGTAAGGGCAATGACCGGCTTAGAAGGGTCTATGGTATGCGGGATAGGCTCTGCAGGAAGCGGACTTCCATATATAATATTCTTACCATCTGCTGCAAGTTCCTCTATAATGCGATTTGTCAAACGGGCTGCGGCTTTTTTATGGGTCACCGCAGTAGGGTGCCAGCAGGATACAACTCCGTCTTCTTCAAGCTGTACTGCAAACGGCATGGTTCCCACACGAGTATCTTCTGTTTTATGACAGTATCTTCTGACAGCTTCCTCCACACAAGGATAGAGATTGTCTCCCATAATACCCAAAGTACATAAAATCTTGGCATTGGGATTCAGTTCCCTGATTCTTTCAAGGAACATTACATAATGCTCCGTATAATCCTCCTGACGGTCCTGATGATTGGTACAATAACTATCATCATTGGTTCCCAAATTAATCACAATTAAGTCCGGCTCTCTCTTCGTAAAGTCCCATGGAATATCCTGTGGAGCTTTTCCGTTATAGTTGGCAAAAGAGAAACCTAACTGTTCATAGTGATTTGGTATTAACTGATCTTCTCTTTTCGTCTCTCCGTCATCAGAATATCCGGAAATAATACCATATCCGCTAATGGATACAAGGCTATAATCCACGCCTAACATTTTTGCTGTGCGGTATGCATAAGCACGGGTTGTATCTTCTGTTGAAGTTAAAAAAGGATGTTCCGGGTCTTCATCATCCACCCCAAAACCGCAGGTAATGGAATCACCGATTACTTCGATGTAATAATCTTTTTGCGGTGTAGGAGTAATCTTTGCCTCATCATCCACTGTGATTTTATCTATAAGAATGGTAGACATTGCAGTTTCTGAAAGTTTCACAATACGGACTACTGCCTTAACCGGTACATCACTGTCGATTACGGTGCAGGTCACTTTATCAGTAGTAAGCACATGGTCCACTACCCGTCTGTCGTCTACAAAAACAGCAAATCTTGCATAATTTAACTCATTCTCAGGAATCACTGCCGCACTGTCTCCCACAACCGTTACTTCAGCCTTTTTCCCTTCAAAGACAAACTCGGCTCCCGAACCGGAAAATGCACACCATAACATGCCGTCTAATTCGTGAGTACGTCCTAATTTTTTAACATTCGTTTCATTTGCCAGATAATTTTTCATAAGAATTGTATGCCCCATCATTGATTAGATTTTGGAGTTTGTATCTTAAATACCCCAATTACCAATAAGTGTACCACAAAAGAAAAAGGGCGGCTACAAAATCTTACCAATTCTGTACCGCTTTTCCTCTTACTGTTCCATTTGGCGTCCCATAAAGCCCGCCGCTGCCTGAATCATCTTCAATTCAGTATCTGCCATCTTTGTTTTATTTTCATTGGAAAGCAACAATACTGCTCCAATAACATCACCTTCACAAATAATGGGACATACCGCTTCATGCTGATATTCCACTTCGTCATCCTCTACAATAGGGAAAAACTGTCTGTCTCCCCTTGTAGCTAACACTGTTTCCCGATTTTCAAGCTTTTCCTCAAGTGTTTTGCTGATTTCCTTATTTAACAGACTCTTATATCCTCCTGCCACGGCAATAAACTGGTCTCTGTCAGCAATCAGTGCTGCATGCCCTGTTACCTGGGCAAGACTTTCCACATACTGTTTTGCAAAAGTAGAAATTTCGCCAATGGGGGAATATTTCTTTAAAATAATTTCCCCTTCTCTGTCCGTAAAAATTTCAAGAGGATCGCTTTCCCTAATGCGTAAAGTCCTTCTGATTTCCTTTGGAATAACTACTCTACCCAAATCGTCAATACGACGTACAATTCCTGTTGCTTTCATAATAGCTCCTTTCTTGAAAGGAGGTTTTCCTCCATCACAAAATCACATTTGTGAAACTAGTATTTGTAAACAAAGGAATTTTATACCTCAAAAAAAGAAGACTATGTTGTTAGCATAGTCTTCAAAACAATTATTTATTCGCTATAATTTTTTTCAACGTAATCTTTTATATCCAGATTATCTTCCGGCATTCTACAACCTACTATGTATTCTCCCTCATTGTTAGAGCTACGGATAATGCAACCCTCCAAAGCCTTTCCGTTAAGAACCGCAAAGTTAGCAACATCCAATGTTACATCTTTACCTTTTGCCTTTGCAAAGTATTCATCCCTGATTGCATATGCAAATCCGTTGGCACTGATATTTACCATCTTTCCTTTGAATACCGTTTCTTCACCTTTTACCTTGATGGTACAAGGATTCTTAAGTGGCATTCTTGGGTATTTTCTTCTGTTAAATACCTGTGGATTCTTATCAACAATAAGCTTATATTTACCCTTCTCATTGTCTTTAGCCGGATGAATTTCAATACCATCCCAGCTATATAATACGTTTTCAACAACAATTCTAAGCTGGCAAACTCTGTGTTTGTCTTTTTTGTCTACTACGCCATGACCGTGGTCATCAATATCTACAAATACTTCTTTCTCCTTACGGTCTACTACCGAACCTGAGAAGTCGTGCTGCATACTGCCTGTTTCATCCGCAAATGCAACCGCAATCTTCATGCCTTCCCTAACGTCCTGAACACCCATGAAACCGCCTACTCCAAGCTCTTCCATAAGCTGTCCTACAACGCTTTCAATGCTAACTGCACTCTTCGCGCTTTCTTCATACTTACTCAGCATAACCTTGGTAGTATCTTCGGCACCGGTAATACTTCCGGTCATAACTTCCATGATATCGCATACCTGACGCATATTATCAACAAGAGTCTTATTGGAAGATTCCACTTCTTTAACCGCACTGTCAACAACCTGAATATTTTCACCAAGGGTTGTAGCATCAGTAGTAATATCTGTTACACTTCGGTTTACATTATCAACCTTATCAATATTAACCTGAATTAACTTAACTGTTTCTTCAATAGCCTCTAACATCTTTTCAGAAGTTTCTTCCAAGTGTGAAAGGGCTTCCATAATTCTGGTAGAAGAATTCTTTGTTCCGCTACTAAGCTCACGGATTTCGTTGGCAACAACGGCAAAACCTTTTCCTGCTTCACCTGCACGTGCTGCTTCGATAGAAGCATTTAATGCAAGTAAGTTAGTCTTTGAGGTAATACCCTCAATGGTACTGGTTTCCTGCTTCACATTTTCAAACTCTTCTTTAAAGTCTACAAGAATCTTTTCAACTTCTGATGAAAGCTCGGCCATCTTATTGGTGGTTTCTACCATTTCTCCTAAATCTGCGGAACTGGTATTTGCATGCTCAACAGACGCACCAATCAAAGTAACAACCTGTTCCATAAGGTCTGCCACATTCTTCACCTGAGTATCAATAACTGTGGTCATCTCCATAGAAGACATGGTTCTGTCATTTAATACCTCGTTATTTTCTGCAAGCTCCTGCATATCCTTTACAACGTTTTCAGCACCTACTCTGTTTTCGTCTGCAAGCTCACGTACTACCGTTACACCGTCTACGATTTCATTACTAGCTACTTTAACCTTATCAACGGTTGCAACCACTCTTGCAAGGTTATCTTCAATGGATTTTGTCAATGCACTATCAGACTGGACCATATGTTTAATGGCCATGGAGGTACACAAGTAGCAACAGATTACAATACCAAACTGGATGGCACAATCCACGCTCTGAACGAATTCCATCATATCCTTAGCCCAGCCCTTATATAAGTTACTGGTAACAAGAACAAATAAGGTTGCCCACATCATGACCTTGATTAACTTGGGATTCTTATAAAGAATCATAATAGAAATCATCGGTAAGATAAAAACATAAGAAACGGCATCTAAGGCAGTCCATGCCAGATATCCGTAAAAGGTTAAATAACCGATTCCAAATGACCATTTATAGTGCTTGTAATCATAGCCGAAAATTCTAAGGGTAAGACTGGCAAAAATATACTCGCCCCAACCTACAACACAAAGAATAATAAACCAGGTGGAAGTGAATGCTCCTTCTGCCATTTTGGCACCGTAGTATATTGTTACCAAAATCATTAAAAAAAGCCATGTCTTTCCTGCACGCACATTCGCTTTTTCATTAAAGTACTTCTCGTCGTATGTCTGCATAAACTTTCATCCTTTCCAAGTTTGTGTATTTTTTACGATAATTACTGATATTATAACACTATTTTATTCAATATGCCATATATTCTTAACAATATATGAAAATTATTTAGTACTTACGTACCAGAGTTATAGCTCTTAATCTTCAAAGTACCCTACATACTTCACATTATGGTCCCCATTGGGGAAATAATAATGATATAAATCGATAAAATAGTCATCCGTCATGCTGGCAAGAAAATCCACTACAATATCATGTTTGTCATTATCAGCATAATTCTTTTTGGAATAGTACTTAGTATTATCCTGAATGTATTTAATATGGTGCTTAAAAATAATGGTGTTCTCTTTTCCTGTTTCAAGGTCACTTAAAAGCTTGTCATATAATTCTTCAAACATGGGGTTAATGTCAGTTTCAAAAATACTGTCTACTTTTTCATGTCCGTAAATCAGTTGATAGTTTTCTTTTTTACCACGGGAGAAAGCTTCAAAGAATTCTTCATCCATCTTTAAATAGCTCTTTCCATAGCTGTTTTCAATCAGATTTACAATCAGGTTATTAATTACCTCCGCATTGGTAGCCCCTATTGCACCACCCTCAAAAGCAGAGTGGTCTTTCATCAGTCCTAACTTTACTGCATCCTGCCTGTCTTTTCCAAGGTATGCAATGATATCCGACACTCTCATAACACAGGCTTCCAAAGTGGCGGGAACCAGCTTTTTAATAGCTGCCTGATTCTCATAACAGTCTTTCATCTTCTGATCAAAGGTTTCAAAGTCTTTATATGGTCTTGGGTGATATTCTTTTAACTCCATTTCACCATTATGGCAGATAATACCGTCTAAGGTCTGTAAACTGATATTCAATGGAAAAATGCCATCCAAAACTCTTGCGCTGTGTATGTTGTGATTAAAATATTTACCCGTATGACGATGATATATCTCACTTAATTTTCTCTCACCTGCATGTCCGAAAGGAGTATGGCCGATATCATGCCCCAACGCGATTGCCTCAATTAAATCTATGTTAAGGCCCAAAACACTTCCGATGTTTCTGGCAATCCTTGACACAATCTGAACATGCTGGGAGCGTCTTGATATATCATCATTTTTATAAAGAGAAAATACCTGGGTCTTATCTCCATACCGGTTGTAATACGGGATGTGCATAATTTTCTCCGTATCGCGCACAAAGGCAGGACGCCACAGATTCGCTTTATCATGGGTCGGGTCTCTTCGGATTGCATCTTCGTTGGAAAATGCATAGGGATTTTTCCAATGGTTATTTTTGTCTTCTATAATACGTTCCTGTAATTCTTTGGATAAACTATCATATCTTGGCATCTGCTTCCTCCTTCTTAGTTAAAATATCAACAGTATGGGATGTGGCTCCCATTAAATCCATCCGTTCGCATGTGGCAAGATGGTATGCAATAAATTGTTCAAATGTTGCATCGTCCATGGCATTTAAGTCACGCCTCATATAATCAGACGGTCCGTCCGCAGCAATAATCTTGATTCTTTCTAAATCTGCTGCCTTAACTAACTTATCAATATCCTCTAAGCGCACATAATCATATAAATCTTTCTCAGAATTCACTGTATGGAAATCCGGAGTCAGTCGGTTTTCTTTGAGACATTCGTGAATCTTATTCTCACGGAAAGCATACATAATGACACTGTACTCATTCATAACATAGGCAACTAATATCATGCCGCCCGGCTTTGTAACTCTTTTTGCCTCCGACAAAGCTTTTAACTTATCTTCAAACGTAAAAAGATGATACATAGGGCCAAACACTAAAGTCATATCAAAAGTATTATCTTTAAACCGGGACAGTTTTAGGGCATTGCCTTTGTATGCCTTTACGCTACTGTTTTTTGACTTTAGAATCCCCAGATTATACTGCACTAACTCTACTGCCGTAACGTCATACCCTTCACCTGCAAGCATAACGGAATATCGTCCGGTACCTGCTCCCACATCTAAAATCTGAAGTCCAGACTTATCTGAAATTTCGGGATGCTTTTCCATATATTCATCAAGGTATGTATGGATGTATTTCATAGTGGTGGTGAATTCCACTATACCATGACGGGAACTGAGTCTCTTTTCTTCGTTAAATTTATTATAATACTGTTCTAATTCAGTCATAAATGAATCCCTTCTTTACATTAAGGTATCTAACAAGTAAAATTATTGTATAACCAATAACATTTTCATTATATCAATTTGAGGTAAAAAAAGATATGAAAAGATTGAAGAAATGGATTCTAATTCTGATTATTATAATAATACTTGTTGCAGGTATCATAGCTCTTATTTTCTTGGGCGGCCCGCTAAACAAAAAAAGCGCAGGCTCCAAAGATAATGAATCTGCCACCAATGAGGTATTAGAAGACTTTTATGCTCAGTTTGGAGAAGTAGTCATTGATTCTCCTATTAAGCTTTCGCACACGGGTCACTTTTATTCCTCTCATATAGAAGTTGCTATTACAACAGACATGCCTTGTAAAATATATTATACTCTGGATGGCTCTCCTGCCACGGATGCATCCAAGGAATACACAAAGCCTTTTGAACTGAATTGCAGACAGGCAACCCATTGCTATCCATTATCCATTGTTGCCTATCCTGATGACGGTTCTAATCCCTATTACCTGACCCACAGCTATTTGATAGGAAAGGATATTGATACACGATTTGATACTTATGTATTCTGTATCACCGTGGACCCATACTCCCTTTGGGATTATGAATACGGAATCTTTACTCCCGGTAAGTTACAGGAGGAGTACCTTGCCGAACATCCCGGTACAGTTGTTGATTATACTACTCCGGGTAACTATTATATGCGCGGCAGGGCAAGTGAAAGGGAGATGTACATAGAAACCTTTACACCTGACGGGACCTGTATTATTTCACAGAATGCAGGTATGCGTACCTATGGCGGTGCCAGCCGTGCCAGTGCCCAAAAATCGGTAAAGATTTTTGCACGTTCGTCTTATGACAGCGAGCATAAGTATTTTTCCTATCCTTTTTTCCCGGATGTTACGACTCCGGATGGCTCTATCGGTTATGAATTCAATCGTCTGGTACTTAGAAACTGTGGAAATGACAATGGATACGCTTTTCTTCGTGATGAGATGGTACAACGTCTGTTAAAGCAGGCGGGTTATTTGGATACTCAGGGAATTATGCCATGTGCTCTTTTTATAAATGGAGACTATTTCGGTTTTTACTGGTTACATGAAAATTATAACGGTTCCTATTTTAAGACTCATTACGGTAAGCACAGCGGAGACTTTATCGTATTAGAAGGTGGGGAAACCTATAAAAATCCTTCTGATGATGTGGACGAGCCCCACGAGGCAGCACGCCTTGAATATAACGAAATGTATAACTACTACAGCAGGCAAAACCTTACGGACAATGCTGTTTATGAAGAATTGTGCAAGGTCTTGGATGTAGAAAACTATTTGGATTATTATGCCGTAAATATCTACATCGATAATGAAGACTGGCCACAAAACAATTATAAATGTTATCGCTACTATCCCGATTATAAGGATGGGGAAATGTATCCTACCGAAACAGACGGTACGGTTTTTGACGGAAGATGGCGCTACCTTCCTCATGATATGGATTTTACTTTTTCCATTTACGGTGCTTCCTATAAGCGTGTATCTTTTAAAGATTTAGCAAGCAGTGACTACATGAATACGAAAAAGAGTCCTCTGTTTGCCGCATTAATGAAGCGTGGTGACTGTAAGCAATATTTTATCAATCAAATACTATCCTTGGCTAACGTTTACTTCTCAGGAGAAAATATAGACAAAACACTAACCGCCATGCATGAAGAACGCCTGAATGAGCAAATGCATTCTTATGATACCGGTTACTTCTGGTCTTCTCCTGACGACCTTGCAGGCGCCGTAAATGTTGTAAGGCAATATGCTTACTCCCGCCAGAATGTGATTATAGACTATTTTGCTGATTATTATAACTATAGTGCATACGGAATTCATGTAACTGCTTCTGATGGTAATCAAGTATTAATCAATGGGGACAGTGTGGCGAATGGCTTTACGGGAAGCTACTATTACCAGTTAGATGTTCGCATCGCCCCCGATTTGCAAGAAGGGGAAACCTTCTTACATTGGGAGCTTAATGGAATAAAATATAATTCTGAAGAATTAACGATTGATAAAAAAGATATTATAGATGGTGACTTAAATATTGTGCTGGTTACGAAGTAGTAGCACTAAACTCAATATTTTCAATTGTAATCACTGTATCTGAAGTAAGAATCACTCCGATATCGCTGATACTGCTGCCGGAACCTAAGGTAGCATTCCAGCTTTCCGGGGTGATTTTTAATTGGTTTCCGGTTGTGGATACCATGCAGCACCAATTCTGGTCTACAGACACATTTCCTGAAAAGGTAACGGTAATTACCCAGTCCTTTTTTGTATTCCCACTCTGATTGTCAATGAGCGTTACAAGCTGATAAAAGGTCTTTGCTCCGTCCCCCCATGTATTGGAAGAACTTACACTAATCTTACAATCCTCTATGGTTACCTCTTTTGATATAGCTGTAGGAGGGGTATAATTTCCCCCACTACCCTGGGAACCGGTCTGATTTTGGTTTTCTTCTTTTCCCTGGGAAGGATTGGACTCAGTTTCTCCTGTGATTCCGCTTGTACCAACAGAATCAAGGCTTCCTTTCATAATTTCCACAAACCATTGTCCTGATGCAGATAACTGGTCCTTACTCCATCCTGCAACTGAAGTTGTGGAAGGAGCTAAAAGAGAAGATGACTCATCTTTATTGGACAGATTCCAGATACAGTAGCTGACGCCATACTGATTCATGGTCTTAATCCATTCTTCTGACTGATAATAATCTATTCTTCCATTGCCGGATGCATCACAAATACCAAACTCGGTAACAAATATGGGGAGTCCTTTATCAATGGTATCCGTCATTCTGCTACGCAGCCATTCCGTATGTGTTGCCGCGTAAAAATGCAGGGCATACATAATGTTATCATATCCTTCAATGGGATCTGCCAAAGCTTTATCCACATCCTGGGACCATGTGGGAGTTCCTACGATAATCACAGCATCTTCATCATTGGCGCGGATTGTAGGAATCACTTCTTCAGCATAGGATTTTACTTTGGACCAGGTAGCACTGCCGTTAGGTTCATTACAAATTTCATAGATGATATTATCATAATCACCATATAACTCTGACATCTCATCAAAAAACGCAATTGCCTGATCTTTATATTTATTAGGGTCTTCATCACGTAAAATATGCCAGTCCACAATCACATAAATTCCCAAATCTGCAGCATCTTCTACACAGGTCTTTACCAAATCTTTCAGTTTATCCCTGTTGTTGTCGTCGCCTACACAATAACCTGCATACTCGTCCGTATACATGGCAAGTCTTACAACATTAATACCCCATTCCTCATACATGGTCTGAAAAGCATCTTTATTGGCAAACTGAGGATACCAGGAAAGTCCTGCCGTACTGACTCCCCGAAGCTGGAATGGTTCACCGTTTGCATCTGTAAGTTGTGTTCCTTCTACATGAAGGGCACCGTGAAGTTCTACGGGAGTCCCCTTCGGAAACTCTGTATCAGGCTTCTCCTCGGGTTCTTCTGTCGAAAGCTCCGCCTCAGGTTCTTCTTCGGGTTCTTCTATCGGAAGCTCCTCCTCCGGCTCTTCCTCCGGTTCCCCTGCCGGGAGCTCCGCCTCAGGTTCCTCTGTCGGGAGCTCCGCCTCGGGTTGCTCCTCGGGTTCTTCCATCGGAAGTGGCTCCTCAGGTTCTTCTTCCCGAGGCTCTTCCTCCTTAGTTATCTCTTTATCTGCGGTTTTTTCTTTTTTCCCGCATCCTGCAACTAATCCTGCCATCATGGTAATACATAACATCACTGCCAATAAAATCTTTCTCTTTTTCATCTTATGTCCCTTATTCTCCAAATAATATCTTCATTGCACGAAGTACTTCCTGAGTCTTAGATAGAAGTAATTCTTCTTCTTTTTCTATCAGACCGTATTTTTTATATTTGTATATAAAGCATGGATTTCCTTTGGCTATAAACTGTAATTTTCCGCCAAACTGAGCTAAAAACGGTTCTATCATCTCCGGTTTTACGGGCGCGGTAGGAAGCATGGTAATCCGGATATTTTCCACTTTACCCTTTACTTCCGTGATATACATTTCATGAGCCGAAACACGAAGCATGGATATGCGCAGAAGATTCTCAGCTGATTTTGGAATGGCACCAAAACGATCCAATAATTCCTCTCTCATATCATCACATTCGGCTGCAGTTTCCACACTTGCAATTCTCTTATAAATATCAAGCTTTTGATACTCATTGACAATATAAGTAGGTGGAATATATGCATCCACATCAAGGTCAATAAAGGTATTGAAGTCCTCTTTTACCTCGATTCCCTTGATACTTTTTACCGCTTCATTTAACATCTTGCAGTACAAATCATACCCGACTGCTTCCATATGCCCATGCTGGGCGCGTCCTAAGATATTTCCTGCACCGCGGATTTCCAAATCACGCATGGCAATCTTAAAACCGCTTCCAAGCTCGGTAAATTCTTTGATTGCCTGAAGTCGCTTCTCCGCTACTTCTTTTAGCATCTTATCCCGTTTATACATTAAAAATGCATAAGAGGTTCTGGTAGAACGTCCAACCCTGCCCCGAAGCTGATAGAGCTGGGATAATCCCATGTTGTCGGAATCATGAATAATAATGGTATTAACATTAGAAATATCCAGTCCTGTTTCAATGATGGTGGTTGCTACTAACACATCAATTTCACCATTAATAAAATCATACATGATACGCTCAAGCTCTGTCTCTTTCATCTGGCCATGGGCAAATGCCACATTGGCCTCAGGAACAAGATTCTGAATAGAGGCTGCCACATCAGCAATGTTGTGTACCTTGTTGTACACATAGTATACCTGTCCGTCACGGGATAGCTCTCTGACAATGGCTTCACGGATCATTTCTTCGTTATGCTCCATAACATAGGTCTGAATCGGAAGACGGTCATTTGGCGCTTCTTCCAAAACGCTCATATCACGGATTCCCACCAGACTCATGTGAAGGGTACGGGGAATAGGTGTTGCTGTTAATGTGAGAACATCCACATCCTCTTTCATCTGTTTTATCTTTTCTTTATGAGTAACTCCAAAACGCTGTTCCTCATCAATAATTAGGAGTCCCAAATCTTTAAACGCAACATCCGCGGAAATAATACGATGGGTTCCGATCACAATATCTGCCAAACCCTTTTTTAATTTTTCCACTGTTTTTTTCTGTTCGCTTGAACTCTTAAAGCGGCTTAAAAGCTCGATGTTAATTGGATAATCCTTCATTCTTTGAAGGAAGGTATTATAGTGTTGTTGCGCCAAAATGGTAGTAGGCACCAAAAAAGCTACCTGTTTGCCGTCCTGGACAGCTTTAAATGCTGCACGGATTGCGATTTCGGTCTTTCCGTATCCCACATCACCACAAATGAGGCGGTCCATAATCCGCGTACTTTCCATATCTGCCTTAGTAGCATCAATGGCATTTAATTGGTCAGTTGTTTCCTCAAATGGGAACATTTCTTCAAATTCCTGCTGCCACACATTATCCTTGGAAAAAGAATAACCCTGACGGTTTTGTCTGATAGCATATAATTGCACCAAGTCTTTTGCTACTTCTTCTACCGCACCTTTTACTCTTGACTTGGTACGTGTCCATTCCTGTGTCCCTAATTTATTCAGTTTTGGGGTTTTGGCCGCATCTGCCGATGCATACTTTTGGATTACCCCAAAGCCGGTTGCCAGAATATAAAGATTGCCGCCATCACGGTATTCAATCTTCATATAGTCCTTTACAACCCCATCCATTTCCACCTTCTCAATACCTTTGTAGATACCAAGTCCGTGATTCTCATGTACCACATAATCTCCAACTTTTAATTCCGTAAAGTCATTGATTTTGTGTCCCTCGTATTTTTTCTGTTTTTTCTTTTTCTTTTCCGCACCAAAAATATCGGTCTCTGAAAGTACCACGAATTTTATCATGGGATATTCAAAGCCCTTTGATACATGACCATAAAAGGTCATAATTTCTCCCGGTTGTAATTCTCTGTCAGGATTTTCAGAATAAAAAGCAGTTAATTCTTCTCTTTGCAAATCCTCTGCTAATCGTTTGGCTCTGGTTCTGGAACCGCTTAAAACCAATACTCTGTAACCGCTTTTCTTAAAATGTCTTAAATCCTTTAGTAAGGTTTCAAAGCTGCTGTTATAAGGAGCAACCGATTTTGCAGTTATACCGAATTTATCATCAAATTTGAGCAGATTGTTTTTAGTTTCCATGGTAGAAATTCCCACCACATGATAATCTGACAACTCTGCTACCGTAGCATCCACACTTTTTAGAATATCCATCTGTCCGGGAAGCAGATATCCCTTTTCCATTCGATGCATCATGCTTTCCCTAAATTCCAACTCCACCGCATTTGCATGCTCTTTGATTCTTGCAGGTTCATCCAAGAAAATACAAAGCTCTTTATTATCAAACAGATTTAAAAAGCTCTTGCAGTCCTCATAAAAATACTTGATATAGCTGTCAAGATTCGCCATGGACTTAAACTCTAACACCTGCTCTTTTAACTGCTCTACCTGCGTCTTAATTCTGTGGGCTTCTTCTGTCTTAAATTCCTTACGGAGTGCCTCGTATACCTTGTCACACTCCTTTTCAATCTTTTCAAATCCATCCTCTAAGGCTTCTTCATCCAAAATCATTTCTGTTGCAGGATAAATCACAATATCTTCCAGATTTTCAATGGAACGCTGGCTTAACAAATCAAAGGAGCGGATGGACTCTACCTCATCCCCCCACAACTGGATTCGGACAGGGTTTTCTTCCGTCAAATCAAAAATATCAATAATATCCCCACGGATACTGAACTGCCCGGGATTTTCCACCTGATAGCTCTTTTCATATCCCATGGCAACCAGCTGCCCTGCAAGCTCGGTTTCATCCACATAGCCTTCTTTTTCTATGGTAATGACATAGTCGCGATAGGTTCTAAGAGGAATCTGGGGAGCCATAAGCGTATCAAAGGTGGTAATAATCGTACAGCTTTTTGCTTCCAAAATCTTTCTGATGGCCTTCATTCTCTGTTGAACCAGCTGATTACTTCTAATATCTGCCTGATAAAAAATCAAATCCTTGGCAGGGTAGAGGTAAGTATTCTTATCATAAAATGAATAATCTTCATATAATTCTTTGGCTTTTTGTTCACTATAAGTAGCGATGATTTTCATATTAAAACCATCGCTAATTCCACTCATCATATGCAGTTTCTGGGCATCAACACAACCGGTTAATAATACTTTCCGGTTCTTAGAAAGTAAACTTTGTATCTCGCTATATGCTCCCAGCTCTTTTAGTGGCGCCTTAAGTACGTTCACAATCCGCCTCCTGATTTATCTTGAAACCTTGGTGTTAAAACGGTTCATAGCCCCGTCAGTATCATCCCCAAGCATCATTTCTACTGCCAAAATAGTGTTTTTCATATTGTCGTCAAGGATTTTTCTGTCTTCCTTTGAAAAATGTCCCAATACATAATCTGCCAAATCATAACCCTTTGGCTTTTCACCAACACCCATCTTAATCCGTAAAAAAACATCATGACCAAGGTGCTGCAATATACTCTTGATACCATTATGACCGCCTGCGGAACCTTTTTTGCGGATACGCATCTGTCCCACATCAAGACTGATGTCATCATAGATAACAATGAGCTCTGTTTCCTCATCCACCTTGTAATAATCGATTAATTCCCGGACGCTTTCTCCACTTAAGTTCATATAAGTCTGAGGCTTTGCCAAGATGACCTTCTGCCCCCCAATAGCGCCCTTTCCTATGATTGCTTTATGTTTTTTATCACTCATGGATATATTGTACTCATCTGCAATGGCATCAATGACATCAAATCCGATATTATGTCTTGTATTTTCATATTCTTTCTTTGGATTTCCAAGTCCTACTATAATATACATGTTCTGTCTCCAATCCGAAGCGTTGTTCATCCGGTGCAATACCTGACGCCATTATATCAGTTTACCCATAAAAAGGCAAAAAAAGAATGTGCCGGTTAAGCACATTCTTTTCTCCACGTATTATTATTCAGTTGCACCCTCATCAGGTTCCAGCAATGCTTTTTCATAAGCATCCAAAATAATTTTTTGAATGGAATCTCTTGTTGCCGAATTAATCGGATGAGCAATGTCACGATACATACCATCCGAAGCCTTTTTACTCGGCATGGCGATAAACAGGTCTTTTTCCCCTTCAATAACCTTAATATCATGCACTACAAACTCGTCGTCAATTGTAATGGATACAATTGCTTTCATTTTTCCTTCTCTCGTGATTTTACGCACACGTACATCTGTAATGTTCATTAGTAGCCCCCTTTGTTTGTTTTGCTAAATTACATATCTATCATCTTTTTCAATCACAATCTTGATTCCGTTCTCTCCCTTGTGATATGAATTAGCCTTAATGGTGTCACCGCTTTCTACGATGCAGTTTTCAATATGGCAATTATCCCCGATGTAAACATCATTTAAGATAATAGAATTCTTAATGTAACAGTTATTACCCACAAATACCTTTTTAAATACAACGGAATCTTCTACTACACCATTGATAATACTTCCGCTGGAAACTAAACTGTTCTTAATCTTGGCTCCAACATTATATTTCGCCGGTGGTAAATCATCCACTTTAGAATAAATATCCGGATACTCTTTAAAGAAATACTTTCTGATATCAGGCTTTAAGAAGTCCATATTGGTGCTAAAGTAATCTTCTACCGTAGCAATATTTCTCCAATAATCTTCCATTTTATAGCCGTAGATATTTTTCATATCCTTATAACGGATTAAAATGTCACGGACAAAATCTGTTCTGTCTTCTTCGGCACTCTTTTCAATTAACTCAATTAACTGACGTCTTCTGATAACATAGATACCGCAAGAAATGGTGTTTGATTTTGCAACAATGGGCTTTTCATCAAACTCTACGATTCTATTATCATCATTTAACTGGACTGTTCCGAAACGGTCTACCCCAAAGTCAGCCGGAACATCCTTACATACTACTGTAATATCAGCCTTTTTCTCGATATGATACTCAAGAACCTTATTATAATCCATTTTGTAAACGCAGTCCCCTGAAGCGATTACAACATATGGTTCATGACTTTCTTTTAAGTAATCAAGATTCTGGTAAATTGCATCTGCCGTTCCACGATACCAATTGCTGTTTTCAGCAGTTACGGATGGTGTAAATACAAACAAACCACCCTGCTTACGTCCAAAGTCCCACCATTTTGATGAGCTTAAATGGGAATTTAAGCTTTTAGCATTGTACTGTGTAAATACTGCCACCTTCTGAATATGGGAATTTGTCATATTACTTAATGCAAAATCTATACTTCTATAACTTCCTGCAATGGGCATTGCCGAAATCGCTCTTTTTTGTGAAAGCTCTTTCATCTTATGATTATTGCCGCCTGCAAGTACAATTCCTATTGCTCTCATTATTCGTCACCTGCCTTAACCAAAGATTTTCCACTGTAAAGATTGTAATTATCATAATCATCCAGTGTTGTATTACCTGAAATCACTGTATTCTTACCTACAGTTACTCCGTCCGGAATACAGGTCTTTTCGCCAATTGTGACGATTCCGTCTGTGTAAATGTGTGGATCTGTTTCGTTAGCCACTTCATCTCCGATACCGAGGCGTACATGATTACCAACCACAACATTTTCAGCAATAATTGCTTTGTTTAATTCACTGTTTTCTCCGATTACGGTTCCGTTCATAATGATGGAATCTCTGACTACAGTTCCTTTTCCGATAGTAACATCGCATCCGATTACGGAATTATATACCTCACCGCAGATTGTAGATCCTTCACCGATAATACATCTTTCCACTACACTGTCACCTGAAATATACTGTGGCGGAAGTGTATCACTCTTTGTATAAATCTTCCAGTATTCTTCATAAAGGTTAAACTCAGGAACAATATCAATCAGTTCCATATTTGCTTCCCAATATGAATGTAAGGTTCCAACATCCTTCCAATATCCGTTATACTCGTAAGCATACATTGGAGAACCCTGTTCTTTACAGAATGGGATAATATGTTTACCGAAGTCTAATGCCGGCTGGTTAGCCATTGCCTTTAAAGCATCCCTTAAAGTCTTCCAGTTAAAAATATAAATACCCATGGAAGCAAGATTTCCGCGAGGATTCTGTGGTTTTTCCTCAAACTCGGTAATCTTACGGTTCTCATCTGTAAGAACGATACCAAAACGTTTTGCTTCTTCCCACGGAACAGGCATTGCAGCAATGGTTACTTCTGAACCGTTAGCCTTGTGGAAATCAAGCATTACTTCATAGTCCATTTTATAAATATGGTCTCCGGAAAGAATCAATACATAATCCGGATTGAAGCTGTCCATATAATCAATGTTCTGATAAATAGCATTTGCTGTACCTGTATACCACTCACTGTTGGTACTCTTCTCATATGGTGGTAAAACAGTAACTCCACCAATGTTTCTGTCTAAATCCCACGGAATACCGATTCCGATATGTGTATTAAGTCTCAATGGCTGATACTGGGTTAAAACACCTACTGTATCTACTCCTGAATTGATGCAATTACTAAGCGGAAAATCAATGATTCTATATTTTCCACCGAATGCAACCGCCGGTTTCGCCACCTTTGTAGTCAAAATACCAAGTCTGCTTCCTTGTCCACCTGCAAGAAGCATTGCAATCATTTCTTTCTTAATCATCCTATCACCCCTGTGTCTAAGTCATCGTATTCATTCAGAATTAAAAGTCTTATAATTAAAACTCCGTCATCTTGCACACAAATTGTAGCACAAAAACCCGACAAAGTGAATACGATTTACCAAATAATATTGTTTTTTTACTAAAAATATGTTGATTTTTTACAAAAAAGGGAATATTTTGCACAAATTTTCTGTTTTTCAGACAATTAAAATAAGTACTTTGTTTTTTCACAAGTAAAGGTTATAATACATATGAATGGAGTAAAAATAAAAACAGAAGCAGTCGAGGTAAAAAATATGTATCAGATTGATTTTAAAAAGCCTATTCATATTCATTTTATCGGCATTGGCGGTATCAGCATGAGCGGACTTGCCGAAATCCTCCTTGATGAAGGATTTACAGTCTCAGGTTCTGATTCCAAGGAGTCGCCGCTTACTAAAAACTTAGAAGAAAAAGGTGCTATAGTCTACTATGGTCAGAGAAGTTCCAATTTGACAAGTGACGTAGACCTTGTTGTGTATACCGCGGCAATTCATCCGCAAAATCCGGAGCTTTTAGCTGCCCATGAGATGAAGCTTCCTCTATTAACAAGAGCTGAGCTTTTAGGCCAGATTATGAATAATTATGATACACCTATTGCAATCAGTGGTACTCATGGAAAGACAACCACAACCTCCATGATTTCCCAGATTATGTTAGATCATAATGAAGACCCGACTTTATCCATTGGCGGAATCCTAAAATCCATTCAGGGAAATATCCGTATCGGTAAGTCCGGTTACTTTGTTACCGAGGCTTGTGAATATACTAACAGCTTCTTAAGTTTTAATCCGAAAATTGCTGTTATCCTTAATATAGAAGAAGACCACATGGACTTTTTTAAGGATATTAACGATATCCGCGCTTCTTTCCGCAAATTTGCCGAGTTACTTCCTGAAGACGGAACCTTAATTATTAACTCCGACATTACAAATATGTCAGAGATTACAAAAGACTTAAAATGCCGTGTCATCACCTATGGTACATCCGGCGATTATTATCCTGCTGACATTGAATATGACAGTGCTTCCCATCCTACCTTTACCCTGATGTATCAGGGCAATGCTTTGGGACGTATTCATCTAAGTGTTCCGGGAATGCACAATATTATGAATGCCATCGCTTCCCTGGCACTTGCACTGTTAGTTAAGATTCCTCTCAATGATGCCGGTGAATCTCTTTCCCGTTTCACGGGTACCAACCGTCGTTTTGAAGTTAAGGGTAAAATCGGTGACGTAACCGTAATTGATGACTACGCACACCATCCTACGGAAATACGCGCCACATTGTCTGCTGCGCGCCATTATCCGCATAACACTATCTGGTGTGTGTTCCAGCCTCATACTTATACCAGAACCAAAGCATTCTTTGATGACTTTGCCCAAGCGCTCACAATCGCGGACAAAGTAGTTCTCGCTGATATTTATGCCGCAAGAGAAACAGATACTCTTGGAATGAGCTCCCAACTTTTAGCTGATGCCATCCGCGAAAAAGGAACTGACTGCTATTATTTTTCAACTTTTGATGAAATTGAAAATTTTCTTTTGGAAAATTGCATAGCCGGTGATTTGTTGATAACTATGGGTGCGGGAGATATCGTAAAAGTGGGCGAAAAACTGCTTGGAAAGTAATTATCCACATAATCCACATTTTTTGAGCCAAAAATCGGTTTCAAAAGATGTGGATTTCTTTTATGATAATTTTTACTTTTCCATACTTGGGGAAACATAGATTTTATCATGCTTTGTGCCCAATCATCCACCCGGTATTTGATTTTTCATCCACATTTTCCACATTATCCACAATTCCCGCAAAGCCCGTGTTTTCTAGGTTTTTTCGTGATTTTGACTGTTTTCTTTTTAAAAGAAGTATGCTACAATCACTTTTGCTTATGGACTTGCTATGAGCAAATGAGAGGACGGGGAATACTTTAATGGGTTCGTTACACTTAAGCCTTGATGGCTTTTTGGAATACACAACTATATCTAATCGGTTTATTGATGACTACATGCTGGAAGCAAATGATGCCCAGCTCAAGGTCTATCTTTATCTTGTGCGTATGTTAAGTTCGCACATGTCGGTTTCTGTTTCCGATATTGCTGATAAATTTAATCATACTGAACGGGAAGTTACCAAAGCTCTTCACTACTGGGAACGTATGGGCCTTCTTTCCTTAATATATAATGAAGATAAAGAGCTTTCCGGCATCAGACTGGAGACGCCGGGAACACGAAAGGAACACTTCCAGCCTCAGTTATATGTGGCTGCTTCCCAGACAGCCGAAGCCGTTACCACTGCTACTGTTCCAAAGATTCCGGAAAAACCTTCCTATTCTTTGGATGATATGAAAGCATTCAAGGCAGATGAAAACGCTGCGCAGCTTCTCTTTATTTCCGAACAGTACATTGGAAAACCATTATCCGTAGGTGATGTGAAATCCATGATGTACATTTATCAGGAATTAAAGCTGAATTCTGATTTAATTGACTATTTAATCCAGTATTGTGTAGAGCGTGGCAAGCGTGACTTCAGATATATTGAAAAAGTAGCCATCACCTGGGCGGAAGCCAAAATATCCACAGCCAAAGAGGCTGCCGGTTATGTACAGCAATCAGATAAGGACACTTTTGCTATCATGAAAGCTTTGGGCCGCATGACCGACCCCACCACAAAGGAAATTGATTTCATTTCCCGTTGGAAACGTGACTATGGCTTTTCCAAAGATATCATTTTAGAAGCCTGCAACCGTGCTGTACTGGCAACGGACAAGCACCGCTTTGAATATACCGATGGAATCCTTGCTAACTGGAACAAACAGAATGTACACACAATAAATGATATTCTTCAAACGGAAGAAAATTACAAACAAACGAAAAATTCTTCCAAAGGTTCCATTATTACTACTAATAAATTTAATTCTTTTAAACAGAATACATACGATTTCTCAGAGTTAGAGCGGGAAATCTTAAGTAATTAGGGGAGAGTAACATTGCCAATCAGTAATTCACAATACGACGAGATTATTCGTGGTTATCAGGATAGACAAATAAAAAACAAACGCCTTGTAAAGAAACGTTACGAAGAAGTATGTGAAAAAGCTCCGGATTATAAGGACTTAGACGATGCCCTTGCTTCCGTTTCCGTTCTTCAGGGAAAAAAGTTTTTAGAAGGCGATGAGGAAGCTCTTCGTGAGTTAAAAAGCATGATTCGCGATATTAAGGAGCAAAAATACCTTGCATTAGTACGTGCCGGTTTTCCTTCTGATTACTTGGAACCGATATATGATTGCCCCCAATGTAAAGACACAGGCTACATCGGAAGTGAAAAATGCCATTGTTTCAGACAGACCATGGTAAATCTCCTTTATGAGCAGTCTAATCTGAAAAATTTGTTACAAACGGATAATTTTGACAATCTTTCTTATAACTATTATCAGGGCGACGATTTGTTAAGATTTAAGAACGCCGTAGAAACTTGCAAGAATTTTGTCAAGAATTTCAATTCTGACTACCATAATTTGTTCTTTTATGGTACAGTAGGTACTGGTAAATCTTTCTTATCAGGATGTGTTGCAAAAGCACTGATTGAAAAAGGTAATCTTGTCATTTATTTTAGTGCTCTCTCATTATTTGAGCGATTATCTAAAAATTCATTTGACTTTAAGGCAAAAGAGGAGTTTAATCTTCTATTGGACGACATATACAACTGTGATTTATTAATCATAGATGACCTTGGCACAGAATTAACCAACGCTTTCGTGTCTTCTCAGTTATTTGGGTTACTTAACGAAAGACATCTTCGAAAAAAAGCCACCGTTATTTCTACCAATTTGTCCTTAGAGGAGTTACGTGACCGATATTCAGACCGTATTTTCTCAAGAATCACCAGTCATTTTGAAGTATGCAAGTTGACAGGACCCGATATCAGAATGTATAAAAAGAGAATGATGAACAGAAAGTGAGGATTTTTTCATGTCCCCAAAGCGTGAAGAAAAGAGAAACTTAGAAACAATTCCCGTAGGTTCCTTAGGAATCATCCCATTGGAAGGATGCCGCTCCTTAGGTGAGAAGGTTGACAAATACCTGGTTGACTGGCGTACAGAACGAGAAAGTGAACACAAAAACAGTCTCGCTTTTTCAGGATACCAGAGAGAATCTTATATTCTCGGTGCCAAAGTTCCGCGTTTTGGTTCCGGTGAAGCCAAAGGTGTTATTAACGAATCCGTTCGTGGTACAGACCTTTACTTACTTGTTGATGTTATGAACCATAGTCAGACCTATTCTTTATGTGGTCAGATTAATCATATGTCTCCTGATGATCACTATCAGGATTTAAAGAGAATTATTGCTGCAGTTGGTGGTAAGGCAAGACGTATTACCGTAATTATGCCATTCCTCTACGAAAGCAGACAGCATAAGAGAACAAGCCGTGAATCCCTTGACTGTGCCATTGCACTTCAGGAATTGGTAAAAATGGGCGTAGACAATATTATTACTTTTGATGCCCATGACGCCCGTGTACAGAACGCAATTCCACTTAACGGATTTGAAACCGTTCAACCGGCTTACCAGTTTATCAAAGGTTTACTTCGCAATGTACCTGATTTAAAAATTGATTCAGACCATATGATGGTTATCAGCCCTGACGAAGGTGGTATGGGGCGGGCAATCTACTTTGCCAATGTATTAGGGCTTGATATGGGTATGTTCTACAAGCGTCGCGACTACACTAAGATTGTGAACGGACGTAATCCAATCGTAGCTCACGAATTCTTAGGTACTGATGTAGAAGGAAAAGATATGATTATCATTGATGATATGATTTCTTCCGGCGAAAGTGTACTTGAAGTAGCTGCCGCTTTAAAAGAAAGAAAAGCTGGACGTATTTTTGTATGTTCTACCTTTGGTCTTTTTACTAACGGTCTTGAGATTTTTGATAAGGCTTATGAAAAAGGAATGATAGATAAAGTTCTTACAACTAACCTTATTTACCAGACCCCTGAATTATTGGAAAGACCTTATTACATTAACTGTGATATGAGTAAATATATCGCTTACATCATTGATACATTGAATCATGATACTTCTATCAGTGATTTATTAAATCCAAGTGAAAAGATTCATACACTTGTTACGAAATATCGCAATGGTGAAGTAATATAATATATTAAATCTAAAATAGCAAAGCATCCGTTTTATGCGGATGCTTTCAGTTTGAAACAGGAGTTTTTATGACATTAAAACAGCTGAAAAATTCTTTTCTTTTATTAATAGCTGCCGCCATCTGGGGCACCGCCTTTGTTGCCCAAAGTGTGGGAATGGATTATGTGGAACCTTTTACATTTTGTTTTTCAAGATCCATCATCGGTTGCGTGGTGCTTATTCCCATTATTTATCTGTTCGGACGAAAAGATAAAACGTCTCAAAAGGAAAATACTGAAAAATCAAGTGCTTCCTTCTTATCCAAAAACCGGATCCTGATTTTTGGCGGTATCGCCTGTGGTATTTGTCTTTTTGCCGCAAGTAACCTGCAGCAATTCGGTATTATGACCTCTACTGCCGGTAAAGCAGGTTTTATTACTGCATGCTACATTATTATTGTACCGGTATTGGGAATATTCTTAAAAAGAAAAACAAGCCCTCTCATCTGGCTTGGAGTAGTAATTGCTTTGGTTGGTATGTTTTTTTTATGTATTATGCCAAGTATCAAAAATGATGGCGGTTTTTCATTCCAACCGGGAGATATACAGCTTATTTTATGCTCTATCTGCTTTTCATTCCATATTTTGGTTATTGATCATTTTTCACCAAAAACCAATGGAATTAAGTTATCCTGCATTCAATTCCTTGTCTGCGGTATTCTTTCAGGTGTCTGCATGCTGATATTTGAAACCCCTTCCATGGAAAACATTTTGAATGCATGGCTTCCCATTATGTATGCTGGCGCTATGTCAAGCGGCATCGCTTTTACATTACAGATTATTGCCCAAAAGGATTTACATCCAACCGTGGCTTCCTTAATTATGAGCCTGGAATCCGTAATATCAGTACTTGCCGGATTTGTCATTCTCAATGAAGTACTTAGTACATATGAAATCATCGGATGCGTATTAATGTTTATCGCAATCATCCTTGCGCAGATATCACCCAGTGATACCTCAACCGCAAACACAGAAGCTACTAAAAATTCTTACTAAGCAGAAAATTCTTACACGCATATATAATTTGACATGAAAATAGCGGCAATATATATTGCCGCTATTCGTTTTACAATTACAATACTGCGCGTAAGAACTTCTGGGTTCTTTCGTTTACAGGAGAAGAAAAGATTTGTTCAGGAGTTCCCTGTTCATAAATAATACCTTCATCCATGAATAATACTCTGTCTGCCACTTCTCTTGCAAATCCCATTTCATGGGTTACTACAACCATTGTCATACCATCCTTGGCAAGTCCCTTCATAACTTCAAGAACTTCTCCTACCATTTCAGGATCAAGAGCACTGGTTGGCTCGTCAAACAACATTACCTTCGGCTTTAATGCTAAAGAACGAACGATTGCAATACGTTGTTTCTGTCCACCGGAAAGCTGTCCCGGATATGCATTTGCCTTCTCTGTTAATCCTACAATTTCCAAAAGACGCATTGCTTCTTCTTTTGCCTGTGCTTTTGTCATTAATTTAAGATGTACAGGTGCCATAATAATATTGTCTAAAATAGTTAAATGCGGAAACAAATTAAAATGCTGGAATACCATGCCCATCTGCTGACGTATCTTATTAATATCGGCTTTCTTATCTGTAATTAACTGACCCTCAAAAGTAATCTCTCCTGAAGTTGGCTGCTCCAATAAATTGAGGCAACGTAAAAAGGTAGATTTACCCGAACCGGAAGGACCAATAATTACTACTTTTTCTCCCGGAGCAATATGCTCACTTACGTTATTTAAAACCAAGTGGTCTCCAAATGATTTCGACAGATTATTAACGTAAATCACTTTCGCGTAACCTCCTTTCAATCTTACTCATCAATGCAGTAAACATCATAACAATTACGAGATAAATCAGTGCTACCATTAATAATGGGAATAAGGCTTCATACGTTGCTGACTGAATATTCTCTGCTCCTCTTGTTAACTCGCTCAAACCGATTGCTCCACAAATAGAAGTCTCTTTTAATAAAGTGATTATCTCATTTACCAAAGCCGGTAATACATTCTTGATAGCCTGTGGAAGAATAACCTTGGTCATTGTTGTTACATAACTTAATCCCAATGATCGTCCGGCTTCCATCTGCCCTTTGTCAATAGACATAATTCCCGAACGGAATATCTCTGCGACGTAAGCACCTGAATTTATACCAAAGGTCATTACGGCTACAGTAATTTCACTCTCCGCTGAAACCAAGATAACAAAATACATAAGCAGTAATTGTACCATTACCGGTGTTCCACGGATTACGGTTAAATACACTTTACATATTCCATTCATGATTCCTAAAAAAATGCGGGCAACGCCTCTTACATTATCTTTTTTCATCTGATCATGTGATGTTCTGACAATAGCCACCAACATACCGATTACTAGACCCAGTAAAAGTGCTAAGAACGTTACAAGTAATGTAACCTTTAACCCCTCTGCAATTAGCAACCATCTGTCTTTTTCCAAAAAGACAAACTTAAACTTGTCAACAATTTCCTGTACCCACTCGACCACTTCTCTATCTCCTTTACTCAATTCATCTTTCTTACCAAAGAACATTTCTCTGATATGCTTTCTATCAAAAAAATCTTCTTTCGCAAGAACACCCTATAAGAATAAGAACGCCGCTTCATAGCCATACAGTTATGAAACGGCGCTCTTTCCTGTTTCATTTCAATTATTCAGCCGGGATATATTTATCGATAATCTTCTGAACTGTTCCATCTTCAATTAATGCTTTTAACGCTTCGTTGAATTTTTCTAATAATTCTGTGTTATCTTTGTTAATAGCTGCTGCATAATCTTCCACAGCATATTCTGTTGGAAGAATTGTTAATCCTTCGTTTGCAGTAACGAAATTCTTTGCAGGCTCATTATCAATAATAACTGCATCTACCTTACCCTGAACAAGTGCCAACACAGCATCATTACCTTTGTTATACTGATGTACATAATCAGACCCAAACTCATCTGTAGCGTAAATATCCCCGGTTGTAGCTAACTGTACGCCAATTTTCTTTCCTTCAAGATCCTCAAGAGATTCGATTCCAGAACCTTCCTTCACGATAACAACCTGAATACCTGTTGCATAGCTTTCAGAGAAGCTAACAGATTTAAGACGATCTTCAGTTACAGTCATACCTGCAAGACCAACATCTGCTTTACCACGTTGTACTGCAATAATAATGGAGTCAAACTCCATATCTTCAATTTTAAGTTCTAATCCCAACTTATCTGCTACTGCCTGAGCAATTTCAATGTCGATTCCCACGATTTCAGTTCCATCATAATATTCATATGGTGGGAAGTATGCATTGGTTGCCATTGTTAACACACCATCTTCTACTGTATAAGCAACCTCTTTCTTTCCACAACCAACCACCATGGTTAATGAAAGAACCAAAACTAATGCTAATGATAATATTTTCTTCATTGTTTCTCCTCCTTTGCGCAATCCACGCATTTTATTTTCATTACAATACGATTAAAATACCATTTTTCCGATTCACTGTCAAACTTTTTTGAATAATTATACATTCTATTCCCTTAATTTTCTTGACAAACCCCACATTCATGCTATACTGAGACCGCAACCCGAGTGTTCGAGACCTTCCACTCGTAAAACAAAACTAAAGGAGAATTTAATAATGAAAAACAAGAAAGTGCTTTTTTTAACACAAGCTGCAATGATTGCAGCTCTCTATGTAGTGTTCACTTTTATTTCTAATCTGTTTGGATTAGCAAGTGGCGCTATTCAATTCCGCCTCTCGGAAGCATTTACAATCCTTCCCTACTTTACTGTAACGGCCATTCCCGGCCTATATATCGGTTGTCTATTAAGCAATATCTTAACAGGTTGTGCCCTGTTAGACATAGTATTTTGCAGTTTTGCAACACTGCTTGGAGCAATCGGAACCAGAGCGTTAAAGCGCTACAAATGGCTTGCTCCACTCCCGCCGATTATAGCAAATGCAGCCATTGTTCCTGTTGTATTATATTATGCATATGGAGTCCGTCCTATTTGGTTTAATGTAATTACTGTAGGGATTGGTGAAATCGTTTGTTGCGGAATTATAGGAATGTTTCTGTTACAGGCATTAAAAAAATACGCCGGACGATTATTTACAAATTAAAATATAGCCTCCCTTTAAGTGGAGGCTATACCCAATATTTTTCTAATCTCATCATAATTATTCTGAAAAACAATTCCGCTCATTCCTGCCTTTTTTGCAGCCGCTACGTTTTCATTCCTATCATCAATAAAAAAACATTCTGCCGGATTCAAATCATACTTATTAAAGAGGTAGTCATATATTTTAGGGTCAGGCTTAATCATGTGAATATCTGACGACACTACAACTCCGTCAAATATGTGAAGGGGGTAGTGCTTGGGAAAATATTCATAAAACTTGGTACACGCATTGGATAATACATATAGACCATACCCTTTATCCCTCATCGTCTGCACAAACTCCTGTGCTCCTGCAACAGGTAACATACAGATATCCCAGTAATCAACACATTCTCTCAGTTTATCGTGTAAATATTCAGGTACTCTTTTGCTGACACCATCAAACCTTTCGGCATTGGTAATTTCTCCTCTATCTCCCTGAATCCATTCTTCTCCCAAAAAAAGCTCCTTAAAAATTATTTCTTTTTCTGCTTCATTTTCACATACTTTATCCAAAATGACATTAGGGTTATAATCCAACAATACATTCCCCATATCAAAAACAATGTTTTTTATCATAATGCTCACTCCAACCTGTCAGAAAATTGATATGCCCTTACATACTCCACTTCCACTGTTGCCGGCAAATCACTTGGCACGATTTCTCCTGCCCACGAGCCCACCTCAAGGGTAAGCTTCATATATCCCGGATTATCACAAACTCCTCCGGCCTTTGATTTCCACACAAATTCACCATCAATATACCATTTATATTCTGTGGGTGTCCAAAGCACGGCATAGGTGTGAAAATTACCATCATATAAATCAGGATACTCTTTGCTTTTTCCTACAGACTGATGATCTTTTTCATATCCATCCCAATGCAGGGCAAAGTTAATTCCTTTGCTTTCATAATTATATGCCTCCATGATGTCAATTTCAGTGCCATCGTTACCGTATCCGTCAATATTTCCGACCTCACCACACATCATCCAGAATGCTGACCAAAAACCCGGCACATCCTGCACCCGCATACTTGCTTCAAAATATCCATAAGTCTGCTCAAATAACCCTTTTGTACGGATTGCCCCTGATTTATAACAACCTGCATCTTCATCATAAATTACCGACAAGACTAACTTATCATTATCTACCGCCACACACTTAGAATCCCATTTCCCGCCTCTGTCTGCGCGTTCCCACAAAGGACAATACTCCCACAAATCCGTTTTTAAAGAAGTCCCATCAAACTCATCAATAAAAGTTAATACAAGCTCCTCATCCAAGATAGTCTCCTTATCACCTACATTTACTGCGCGAAGCCCCTCTGCGACTCTTTCATCCACTGTGCTCTTTTCTATATTCGTATCACTTTCAGCATCAATTGTGGTTATAGTATCTTTTCCACATCCCACCATAACTAATAGACAGGAAAAAATGATCAACCATTCTTTTTGTTTTTTCATCATGTTCTATCCTTTTGTTGTCTTTCCTCCATAACTTTCCAATGAATATATCCATATGTATCATTCACTAAAAAAATAATAAAACATATAATCATTGGCATATAGTTTATGTTTTCCATTGTAGCTAAAATCCACAATATAATCAATATGATATCATTTAGCGCATAAGCAATGGCATAATACCGGCTGCGAAAAATAGTAAGCATGGAAGCCAGATAACTTGTTGTTACTGACAGGGTGCTAAACATCAGATTCGTAGTCCCTAATTCACTTAAAATAAAACCTAATATTATTGTAACTACCACGGCGCTTATCATTAAAAAGAACCACTGTTTACCCTGAATCTTACTCACCGCTACTTCCCGTTTGGTATAAGGATGTCTTAACCAATTAATCATGGCAACCAAAGCTGAAGGCGCTGTCATGGCAAGATAGGTTAACATCTCTCCATAATATCTGAAACCGAATGAAATAATCGCATAAAGTAATGCAAAAACAATGGTTAACAGTTGTCCTATTGCATCCCCCTTACCCACAAATATCAATGCCGTCGCACCAACCAAAGAAGCAATCACAGTCAGGTAATCACTGCTTTCAAACAGGACAAACGAGGTTAAAATAAGAATAAGAGATGATATCCAAATAACTCTTTCATATATAGTTAAATCCTTGATTGATTTTAAAATATTCATAACTTTCCTTCCAAATTCTATTAAAAAAGCATCCGTAAACATATCTTCTAAGACCTAACGATACGTTCACGAATGCTCATTGCATTCTTCTACCCGGTGGCAGTTCATTATTTATTTCATTATCCGACTGTTTAAATCCTTTAAACTGTATCAGGAAATATCAATCCCCCGTTGCCTTGTTATTTCATACATCATGATTGATGCTGCACAGCTTACATTAAATGAAGATGCATAAGACTTTTCTGACATGGGAATGGTGCATAACATGTCACAATATTCTTTAAATGCTTTGTTAAGTCCCATTGTTTCATTCCCCATCATTAACATAAGAGGAACAGTTAAATCCGCACTGTAAATGGGGTTCTCTTTATGAGCCGTAGTCCCCAATGTCATAAAATCAGGATATTTTCTCTTGAGCTCATCAATGTATTCAAATAATACTTTATTATCAGCAATCCTAATTACCGGCATGTTGAAAAAGGAGCCCATTGCGGATACCACCACATCAGGATCATACAAATCAACAGAATGCCCTGTAATAATCAGCATATCTGCACCAAGTGCATCGCAAGAGCGAATCATTGTTCCAAGGTTTCCCTTGTTAGATGGTCTGTCAAAGAGAACAATAAAGGGGCTCTTTGAAAGCTGTACACTGTCGAGACTATCTTCACGCATCTCAATGATAGCCATTAACTCAGAAGTATCTTCCTTATTACTGAGTTCTTTCATAAGCTCACTTGTCAGGCAATAATTCATATCCGTTTTGACATTTTGAATCATATCTTTAGCCCAGTCAGACAAGTTGGCTCTATCATATAAAAAGGATTTAATTTTCCAATTGTTCTTAACTGCTTCGTTAAGGCTTCGTACCCCTTCAACCAAAAACTCATTGTATTTATATCTCTTATTTCGGTTTGTTTTCAGTACTTCAAACTTCTGGAATGTACTGTTTTTACTATAAATCTTTGTTTCCGCCATTGCTATCTCCATGCTTTTTCAAAATGTACGCTTTTTATTTTAGATTTTCTTCATTAAGACCATTGAGTTCCGGCACCACAAATCTGCCATCTTTACGAATCAAAACATCATCAAAATAAATTTCTCCTCCGCCATATTCCGGTGTCTGAATGAGCACCAGATCCCAGTGTATGACAGAATGGTTTCCGTTATCAGCAGATGCATAGCAGTTGCCCGGTGTAAAATGGATGGAACCTGCAATCTTTTCATCAAACAAAATATCTTTCATGGCATGGTGAATATATGGATTCACACCGATTGCGAATTCCCCAATATATCTTGCCCCCTCATCCGAATTTAACAGCTCATTAATCTTTACACTATCATTAGCAGTTGCTTCTACAATCTTACCATCTTTAAATGTAAGCTTTACATTTTCATAGGTAAATCCCTGGTACAAAGACTGAGTATTATAGGATATAGTTCCGTTTACACTATCTCTAACCGGTGCAGTATATACTTCCCCATCCGGAATATTTCTTCTGCCGGAGCATGGTACTGCACCAATTCCTTTAATGGAAAAAGAAATATCTGTTCCGGAACCTACAATACGCACCTTATCCGTTTTATTCATATATTCAATCAGTGGCTGCATAGCCTCATGCATTTTTGAATAATCTAAGTTGCATACATTAAAATAGAAATCTTCAAAAGCATCCTGACTACTGCCTGCAAGCTGTGCCATGGCAGCATTGGGATATCTTAACACCACCCAACGAGTCTTTGGAACCCTGATCTGATGATGAACCGGTTCTGCATAGTATTTATCATATAATGCCATTCTCTCTGACGGTACATCGGATAATTCCGAAGCATTCTCAGAACCGCGGATTCCGATATAGCAATCCATATTGCTCATTTCAAGGCTGTCCACTTCTGCCATTAATTCCAGTTGTTCCTTGGATGCATGAAGCAGCATTTCTCTTTGGACCCTTTGGCTTGTATAATGGGGAAATGCAAGTCCGCCTACGCGGTACACTTCTTTAATTAAGGCCCTTGCCAGTTCTTCGGTGTCTCTTCCAATAAAATGAATATAGACTTTGTCTCCTTTTTTTACCTGACAGGAATATTCCACCAGGTTTTTTGCAAGCTGCTCTACTCTTGGATCCATCTGTTCTTCCTTCTTTCCGGTAAGCGGTCAAATCCGCCTGATATCTTCTACTTCATATAAGTAATAAACCGATATCCTTCATTTTCGAATTTCTCTGTTAATTTTGAAGTAGATTCCTTATATATGGTTCCCTTGGCAGGGTCCATTAATGCAAGTTGTGTTGTATTATATCCCACAATAATCAACGCTTCTTCTTGTGGTGTGATAACCAAAACCGGGATATCCAAATTAATATAATATAACATGGATTCCAGTTTACATCCTGATAAGTCCATAATGGTATAATCCGGCAGACACTCTTTTAAGACAGACATTGCATTCTCTCCCTCATTTAACATAAGCGCTGTATTTCTGATTACACCTTCTAATTTTAATATGGTATCCAGACACACTGACATGGTGGTCTGCTCTTCCATTACTTCTGCTGCCTCAATGGATAAAATCTGATTTATATTACGTCTGGTGACTTTTCTCCATAAATACTGTCCGTCTTTTCCTAAAACAACTCCGGATATTTCCTGTGCCAGCTTAACTGCATCACTTGCTTTTATATATGAAGTCACAATACCGTTTAAGCCATATACATAGTAACGTTCTTCAGACAGGTTGCTATTTTCAAGTGCTACTTTTCTACTGCCCTCAAATAATACTTCCTTAGGTGCTAAGAACTTTAACGTCTTAGCGGTTATTTTTTTTGCAAGATTCAGCTGGACAATCTTCTCAAAATTCTGGGTAATAGGATAAGAAACCGTATTTTTGCCGGATTTAATAATCTCATTACTGAGAATCTGGTCTCCTACTGCATCCTTGAAATTGCCATCTTCATCTTTCGTTACTCTTGTTAGCAATAATTGATTTGCTTCAATTGCCGCCTCTGTAACATAATGGATACTATCCTTATAGGTTTTTAAGATTGCGCCAAACTCATCCTGAATCCGTATTTCATACATTGGAAAAAGAGTCTGACCGCTTAAATTAGTTAAAATATCTTCATTATGGGCTATTCCATATACAATATCTTCCCCCATAAATCCAATAGGCTTAATGCTGTTACCTTCCCCTGCTTCAATCTCTGACTGAACCAAGGTATTTAAATTAATCAGGGTTAATGAAGTGGCACTGTTAATATCCTTGCCGTTTTGTAACAGTAACATATGCTTGTCATCTGAAACCTTATACTGACCCTGAATCAAATTCCTTGCAATAATATCATACTCCCGTGAATGCATATTAATCATGTATACATTGCCATCAAAAATAAGACATACTTCATCATTTTTACTGATAAATGCCATCTGCTCCACTTCCAACCGTAAAAGATCTGTGGATTTTGTATAAGGAATAAACACATGTTGCTCCACTGTATTAGACAGGCTACTATAGTAATAGATAGCTACTCCTACTTCGCCCTCATGAATACCCCTATTCATATAACCATAAACAATGAAGACAACATTCCCTGCTTCGTCTACACTTAATACTTTAATATCATGGGCATCATATATGGTTCTTAAGTCAATGTCCGTATTATCATAAAAGCCATAAAGATTAGCGACATTATTTTTGGCAGTATTGACACAAAACAGTCTATCCTCTACAACCAGTGTCAGAATCTGGCCGTTTTCACTTTCCACAAACTCAGGTGTTTCACTTTGAATTCCAAGCATAATGGTGCCATCTGTATAAACATCATCTTTTTCAAAAAAGAGTTCATCCATAGTACGTTCAAAATTCAAAAGATACATTCTGTCTTTTGTATAACGTACACGGTAATACTCTTTTATCCTATAGTGATGTGTATCTGAATCCACCTTGGCTTTGGCAATATACTCCACATGAACCGTAGCCGTATCGCTTGCCAGTTCCTTTACGGTAATGGCCGGCTCTGTCTCTTTCTCCACAGGTAACCCTGCCCATGTAATCTGTTTAAACGAACTGTATATATTTACTTTTCCAAGAGTTGTATTATCACCGCTTGCGTTGGATTCTAAATACTTTACAATATCCAAAGCTGCGTCGGCATCAAATGTACATTCATTAAAAAAACGTACAAATTCCAGCTTTTCTCGCATGTAATATTCATCGCCTTTTACCAGGCGGGTATAATACCGTGCTGTAATTTCCTCATCCAATGTAAGAATAATGGTAAGTGTATATTCTTCATTTTCTGTCAGCAAATCTTTAATCGGAAGACTGACAAGGTACTTATCTCCTTCATTGGTAAATTTATCAACTACTGTCTTTTCCACCAATCTTGAACCGTCAACACTTCGGATTTCGTATTCAATTTTACTGATAAGCGCATCATACTTTTCTATGCTGATAAACAGATTTCTGGAAGAATCAATGGTAGTAATACTGTCACGCAAATATGCGGGCTCCATTTCTGTGGTATAGCCGTGCATGGGATTGTACTTCAAATCTTCCTGTACCACATAAATCATAGGCAATGTAGCGTCAGACATTTTTGCTGTCATATCCGTATTACCGCGATTCATTAACTCGCTGAAAATAAATAGCGACGCAATAAAAGTTATAAGAAATGTTATGATTTTGGCTGTTAGCAAAATAACGGATTTCTTCATTTGAGTCCTTTCATAGACAATTTACTGTTGCAATAATTTTTGTAAAGTCTGTTCCACATTCAGATATTGGGCCAGATGCTTACTATCTGCCTTCACCTGCCTTGCAGGTTCCATGCGTTTTTCTTTTTTTACTCCACGGATTAATATATTTTTAGGGGTATGCTCCATATCAATAAATTCCAAAATCTGTGTATCATACCCGTTTTCTTCTAATATATTTGCACGCATTCCGTCTGTTAATAAGGCAGAAATACGTTCTTTTAAAAGACCATATTTTAATACACTCTTTAAATCATCACATTGAATCTGTGAGTTCACTTCATGTTGGCAACATGGTACGGAAAGAATGACTTTTGCATTCCACTTAATTGCCTTATACAGGGCATAATCTGTAGCCGTATCACAGGCATGGAGTGTTACCACCATATCCACTGCATCTACACCTTCATATGTGCTAATGTCCCCTAATAAAAATGTCAGGTCATCATAACCATACTTTTTACTCTACCCATTACAATGGTCAATGACATCTTCCTTTAAATCCAGACCAATGACTCTGATATCGTAATGATTTAAAACTTTCAAATAGTAATACATGGCAAAAGTAAGATAAGACTTGCCACAACCAAAATCAATCATGGTTAGCTTTCTGTCTTTTGGCAACGCAGGAAGGATATCCTGTATAAATTCTAAGAAACGATTAATCTGTTTAAATTTATCATACTTTGCTTTTACGATTTTTCCTTCTTTTGTCTGAACTCCAAGATCAATTAAGAAATCCACCGGAGTCCCTTCTTCTAAAATATATTGCTTTGTTCTGTTATGGGAAAGATTCTTGTTAATAACAACTTGAGGCTGTTTTTTCTTTTTATTAATGGTAACCTTTCCTTTTTTGCTGATTAGTATTACAGCTCTCCATGTGTCTGTATCAATTTCCACCTGGCGGAACTGTTCCTGTATCTTTGTAAAAAGAAAATCTACTGCCGGGCTTACCGTAAAATTCTCATGTAACTCTTTTGGACCAAGGGTTTTGGTGCATTGAAACAAAAGCTCCCCCTTTATCATAATGGGACGGACCTTAATCTTTGTTTCTTTTTGCTTGTCCACTGCATTACTAAGGATTATCTGTTGTAAATCTTTTGTTAATGCCTCAACAATAAGTTCTCTTATTTTTTCCATTTTTTCAATTAAAATGTAGTCATAACAATCTGTTACGACTACATTCCATTCTCCGTTCCGAAGCATTTCTTATAACCGCATCAGTAGGATTTCAGATGCTAAAATCTTAGAATTCCTCTGCTGTTATTGTGTCTTCTCTTATATATTTCATAGAACAAAAGAATTGCAACCAGACTCGAGATCCATTCCTTTTTCTCATCTGTCATTGCAATTCCACTGCTTTCTTCTTCGCGGGCAAGCATATTGCTAATATCAGAAACCAGCTTATATAAAGTAATCCTATCAGGATATTCGTCATAAATAACGCTACCCTCATAATCCAACTGATCTAATATAACCATGATTCTTGTCTGATATCGCTTCGCGTCCGCAGGATAAAGCTGCTGAAGGTATTCGAGATCCTGCATGACTCTGTCCTCTTCCTGATAGTAAACCGGAAGAGGATAAGTCATATAAAAAGGTAATATACGATGTTGATTCATAAATAGTCTCTAAAGATTTCTTTATGATTATCATATGCAACGAATGCCTTTTAGCAACATAAGTATTATTTTATAATCTGGATTCTGGTTAATGCTCTGGCAAGTGCAGCTTCTGCTCTTGCTACATTAATCTTTTCATCCACATGGGCAAGTCGCTCCTCGGCTCTGTCTCTGGCAGCTTCCGCCCTTGCCACATCAATCTCATCGGGCCACTCGATTACTTCTGCAAGAATCGTTACCTTTTCCTGCAATACTTCTACAAAACCCTCATGCAATGCAGCGTGCTTTTTTTCATCACCTTTCGTAATGGTTAATACGCCTGACTTAATAATCATGGTCATGGGAATGTGATTACGGTAAATACCCACTTCACCTTCCGTTGTATTAAATTCTGCCATGTCTACTTCATCTTCGTAAAATACACGTTCCGGAGTGATGATTCTTAATGCAAACTGGTTACTCTCTGCCATAATACTCCTTTCATGCTACCCCAATTATTTAACGCGGGCTAAAACATCGTCGATGCTTCCTGCATTAAGGAAGTAACTTTCAGGAATGTCGTCATGCTTACCTTCAATGATTTCTTTGAATCCTCGGATGGTTTCAGCAATCGGAACATATTTTCCTTCAAGGCCTGTAAACTGTCCTGCTACGAAGAATGGCTGAGATAAGAATCTCTGAACCTTTCTTGCACGGCTAACAACAAGTTTATCTTCTTCTGATAATTCATCCATACCAAGAATTGCAATAATATCCTGTAATTCTTTGTACTTCTGAAGGATTTCCTGTACACCTCTGGCTACCTGATAGTGCTCTTCACCAACTACACGCGGATCAAGAATTCTTGAAGTAGATTCAAGAGGATCTACTGCAGGATAAATACCTAATTCTACGATAGCACGTGAAAGAACGGTTGTTGCATCCAAGTGAGCGAATGTTGTCGCAGGAGCCGGGTCAGTTAAGTCGTCCGCAGGTACATAAACAGCCTGAACGGATGTAATGGAACCATTCTTTGTTGAAGTGATACGCTCCTGAAGAGCACCCATTTCAGTCTGAAGTGTTGGCTGATAACCAACGGCTGAAGGCATACGGCCTAACAGAGCGGATACTTCTGAACCTGCCTGTGTGAAACGGAAGATGTTATCGATGAAAAGAAGTACGTCTTTACCACCTTTATCACGGAAGTATTCTGCCATTGTAAGACCTGTAAGACCTACACGCATTCTTGCTCCCGGTGGCTCGTTCATCTGTCCGAATACCATTGTTGTTTTATCAATAACGCCTGACTCTGTCATTTCATGATAGAGGTCATTACCTTCACGGGTACGCTCACCTACGCCTGTGAATACGGAATATCCACCGTGCTCGGTAGCGATATTACGGATTAACTCCTGAATTAATACTGTTTTACCTACACCGGCACCACCGAAAAGACCGATTTTACCACCCTTCTGGTATGGGCAAAGAAGGTCAACGACTTTGATACCTGTTTCAAGTAATTCAGTCTGGGTAGACTGCTCTGAAAATTCCGGAGCAGGTCTGTGAATCGGCTCGAAGGTTACTCCTTCCGGAGCCGGTTTATTATCAATCGGTTCACCTAATACATTGAAGATTCGTCCTAATGTATTTTCACCAACCGGTACTGAAATTGCAGCGCCGGTTGCAACTGCATCCATTCCTCTGACAAGACCGTCAGTCGGACCCATAGCGATACATCTTACTGTATCATCACCCAGATGCTGTGCAACTTCCACAACAAGAACTTCTCCGTTCTTTCTTGTGATCTTGATCGCTTCATTAATTTCAGGCAGTTGTCCTGCACTGAACTTAACGTCCAGTACGGCACCGATAATCTGAGTAATTTTTCCAATTACTTGTTCTGCCATTTTTTTATATTCCTTTCCGGATTATCTTAGGAAATTGCATTTGCTCCCGCGATAATCTCTGTTAATTCTTGTGTGATAGAACCTTGACGGGCTCTATTATACTGTAACGATAAGTGGCTGATCATTTCTTCCGCATTGCTTGTTGCAGAATCCATCGCCTGCATACGTGCGCCATTTTCGCTGGCAAGAGCTTCCACCATGCCGCCATAAATTAAACTGGTAACATATTTTGGAATAATCATGTCAAGTGCTTCTTCATCTTCCGGCTCAAAGTTCATCGGAATGTTATCATCCTCTTCAACCTCTTTAGCCTCCTCATTACTTTCCACTTCAACAGGAAGTAATTTTAAAAGAGTAGGAATATGACTCACTGTATTCTTAAATGCCGTATATGCTAAATAGATTTCACTGACTACGCCATTTTCAAAATCTTCAAGTAATTGGGAACTAAGCTTCATTGCATCCGCATATTTCGGCTCTTCTATCATCTCTGAATTTTCCCATGCAATTTCATAACCATATCTTGCAAAGGTCTCACGGCCCTTTTTACCGATAGCATAGATCATAACATCTTCTTTGTTAAACTCTCCTCTGGTAATCAGTTTAACAACATTAGAGTTATAACCACCTGCAAGTCCTCTGTTGGAGGTGATTACAATAATTGCTTTTTTACCTGTTTCACCGGCCTTTAAATAAGGATGGTCAATATTTCCTGCCTTACCTAACATGCTGGTTACGGTATCATACATGCATTTAAAATAATCTTTTGACTGTTCTGCTCTTGTCTTAGCTCTTTGGAGCTTAACTGTAGAAACAAGCTTCATTGCTTTGGTGATCTGCTGCGTACTCTGGATACTGCCCTTACGTCTTTTAATGTCTCTCATTGAGGCCATATCTGTTCACCATAACCTTCCAGAACTTAAGCAAAGTTTGCTTTAAATTCTTCAATTGCTTTCTTAAGAGCTGTTTCTGTTTCTTCGGAAATCACTTTTTCACTCTTGATATTTTCCGGAATTTCTGGATATTTTGTGTCGAGGAATTCAAAGAATTCTGTCTCAAATCTTGTAATATCTTCTGTCGGAACATCAAGAAGGTATTTATTGGTAACTGTGTAAATGATGATTACCTGATATTCAACCGGCATAGGTTTGTACTGAGGCTGTTTTAATACCTCTTTGATTCTTTCACCCTGTGCCAACTTCTCTTTTGTATCTGCATCAAGTTCTGAACCGAACTGTGCAAATGCTGCAAGCTCACGGTACTGTGCAAGTTCCACACGGATAGGAGCAGCAATTTTCTTCATTGCTTTAATCTGTGCAGCACCACCAACTCGTGATACAGATAAACCTGCGTTAACAGCCGGTCTGAATCCGGCATTGAACATTTCTGTTTCCAGATAAATCTGTCCGTCTGTAATAGAAATTACGTTGGTTGGAATATAAGCAGATACGTCGCCTGCCTGTGTTTCAATAATCGGAAGTGCTGTCAAGGAACCTCCGCCGTATTCTTCACTCATACGAGCAGCTCTTTCAAGAAGTCTTGAATGCAAGTAGAATACGTCACCCGGATAAGCTTCACGTCCCGGTGGTCTCTTTAACAAAAGAGAAAGTGTACGGTATGCTGTAGCATGCTTACTTAAATCATCATATACTACAAGAACATCTTCTCCGTTTTCCATCCATTCTTCTCCAATAGCACATCCTGCGTATGGAGCAATATACTGTAATGGAGCCAATTCACTTGCTGTAGATGCTACAACAGTGGTATAGCTCATAGCACCAAATTCTTCTAAAGTCTTAACGATAGAAGCAACTGTTGATGCTTTCTGACCAATTGCAACGTAGATACATTTTACGTTCTGGCCTTTCTGGTTAATAATTGTATCAATCGCAATGGCTGTTTTACCGGTCTGTCTGTCACCGATAATTAACTCACGCTGTCCTCTTCCGATTGGAACCATGGAGTCAATAGCCTTGATACCTGTCTGCAATGGTGTATCAACTGATTTTCTTGTGATAACACCTGAAGCAACTCTTTCAATTTGACGATATTTATCAGTCTGAATCGGACCTTTTCCATCAATGGGCTGGCCTAATGCATTTACGACACGGCCAAGCATTGCATCGCCTACCGGAACTTCTACAACTCGTCCTGTTGTTTTAACGGTATCACCTTCGTTAATGTTTTTGTGGTTACCGAGTAATACGGCACCAACATTATCTTCTTCAAGGTTTAATACCATACCATATACATCGCCGGGGAACTCTAATAATTCACCCTGCATTGCATTTTCAAGTCCATGTACACGTGCGATACCATCTGCAACCTGAATTACGGTACCAACATCTGATACTTCTAATTCTGCTGCATATCTCTTGATTTGATCCTTAATCACTGAACTTATTTCTTCTGGTCTTAAATTCATGGATCTTTACGCACCTTTCTTAATGATTATCCATTGCTACGCCAACTGGATTTTTAATAACTGCTTTTCAAGCTCTGCCAGTTTGGTCTTAATAGTACTGTCTACAACGCGGTCTCCGATTCGGATTACCATACCGCCTATTAACGTCTCATCAACATCAAAATGCATCTCCATAGAGTTGTATGATGTTGTTTCTAACAGCTTGTCTTCAACAATACTTTTCTTAATTTCATCGAGAGGGAGTGGTGTGGTTACATACGCAACACCAATTCCTTTAAATTCTTTGATCTTATCCAGGAAATACTCCAGGATTTCATCAATCTCACCATATCTGTCTTTGCTGATGATAAGTTTCAAAAAGCCAACAAGTTCTTCGCTCACTCTTCCTTTGAAGATATTCTCCATCACTTGGATTTTCTCTTCTTTTACAATCTTAGGATGGTTCATCAAAGCACTCAGGTCAGGATTCTGTTTGATAGCAGCTCTCACTGCAAGAATCTCTTCCATAAAGATGTCAGTCTTATTTTCTTCCACAGCAAGTTCAAATAACGCTTCACCATATGTTTTTGAAATTAGCTTAGCCATGTACTGCCACCTATTTCCTTTAATGTTTCATCGATCAGATTGCTCTGAATTGTTGCATCAATCGAAGCACTTACGACTTTACTTGCCATCGCAGCCGCAATTGTTACCATTTCCTTCTTCACATCATCAGCCATCTTCTGTTTTTCAAGTTCGGCTTCTGTATTGGCTCTGGCAATAATTCTTGCAGCTTCTTCCTTGGCTTCAGCAATAATCTTGGTTTCATTTGCAAGTGCTTTTTTTCTGGCTTCTGCCAGAATTGTTTCTGCTTCTTTATTGATATCTTTTAATTTTTCTTCATATTCAGCTTTTAATTTTTCTGCTTCCTCTTTGTCTGCAGCTGCCGAATCAATATCATTCTTGATTCTGTCCTGACGTGCATTTAACATCTTTCTCGCCGGATTAAATAAGAAATATGACATTACCAAAAACAACGCAAAAACTGCAAGTAAAGTCAGACAAGAATCTGCCAAAAGCTGCATGTCCAGGTTAAACAAACGTTCCAAGTATATATGCCTCCTTTCTAAGAGTTTCTATTTTTCTCCCAATAAAGAGGGTTCTTATACTAATGGTTTTACGAAGAGTAAAAGCATAGCGATTAACAAACCATAAAGACCTGTGGTTTCGGCTACGGCCTGTCCTAATAACATGGTAGAAGTGATTTCAGATTTTGCACCCGGATTTCTACCTACTGCTGCTGCCGCATGTCCTGCTGCAATACCCTGTCCGATACCAGGTCCGATACCTGCGATAACCGCAAGACCTGCGCCGATTGCTGAACATCCTAAAACAAATTCTTCATTAAACATTTTTATTTCCTCCTTAAATATATTAAGTTATTTTTTCTTAGGCTTCCTCGCCCATTTGATTATTAACATATGTCATTGTTAACATACAGAATACATATGTCTGAATTGCTCCGGAGAACAAATCAAAGTACACGTGCAAAGCACCCGGCCACGCATAGGCAACGATTTGTAGCAAGCCGTAAATCAATGCCATCATTACTGTTCCGGATAATACGTTGGCAAACAAACGCAAAGATAATGAAATAGGTACTGCTATTTCACTAATAATATTAATCGGGAACCAAATTGGTAACCATGGCGGCAATGGTGAACACATGTCTTTCCAAATCGCCGAAGGTTTATTGCACTTGAACTGATAAAAACGAATCAAGGCAAATGTAATAATACCAAGCGGTAACGTAACACCATAGTCAGCTGTCGGTGGCCTTAACCCAAACAAACCAGAAATGTTACTTATGAGAATAAAGATAAAGATTGTACCGATATAATTGGCCATTTTCTTAGCATTTTTTCCCATAACGCTTTTTACCATGCCATCCAGCTTTTCAACAATTAATTCCACAACATTCTGAAAACCTGTCGGCACATCGCTTGCATGCTTCATTTTTCTTCCTGCTAAAATTGCAAATGTACACAGTACAAGCAGAACAATTAAAAGACATACATGCGTTGTTGTTATCCAGACCTTGTGACCAAAAAAGGAATACTCGCAAATTCCATGTATCATGAAATCCACATTACTTCCGGATAACAATAGTCCTTGTCCCATATTTTCACCTCCTCGGATTAGATTTCAATACTCTATGGACTAACGGCTGTAAATAAGCCGAGACCTTCAAAGCTAATATACCGGCAAACGCCGCAAGGGGATTAATCACCCCGGTAAATAGTATTACCGCAAATACAATAACAATAACTGCATAACGCATTAAGGCATGCATTCTTATTTTGGCTTGTGCAGATTTTTGTTCTAAGTCTACAGCCTTATCAAATGACCATGCCATATGAACTGCACTTCCTGCTGAAAGTATAATTCCTATCCACAATCCTACGCTACACCCTAATAAGTCCGGAACCACTATTAATATTACTACTTCACACAAAATACCCCAGCCAAGCATTCCGATTAGCATTTCCGCCACGGTGGCTTTTAAACTCGTGGGATTTTCTACCGGTCTTATATCAATTACTTCACCGGTCTCATCTTCATCATCCAAATCATCAGGACTTAGGATATGCAGTTTCCTCTGTTCTTCCATCCGATTATTATCTTCCATATCCAAACCCTTCTATTTTTCTGATGTTTTTTCCTTCCGGGTGGCATCCGGCACACTTCTTCCCCTGTTTGCCGCTGCATCAGGCGCTTTGGACTGCTTGGAAAATATCTCTTTGGAAAAACGATATACATTGGTTGCTCCTGCAAGTGCACCTACAAAAAAAAGAATAATGACCCAATATCCTGTTCCAAATTTTTTATCCAAAAAAATCCCACCAAAGGTACACAGCAGAATCGGCACAATCATATTAATGCCAAACTGTGTAATCATGGTAAAAGACTTGTAAACATCATTAGAATATTTCTTCCTATTATTATGCTTGCCCATACCGAAAAAAACTCCTCTCACAATTATATCCATTTTATGTAATAAAGTCTATAAAAATCGAAGTAATTTTCGCATTTTTATGCAGTTTTTTTCATTGACTTTAGAGAAAGCAGAGAGTAGTATTTTCTTAACAGAATTAAAGCATCGCAGGAGGGCATCCATGGCAAATCTCAGCTTGTACCGCAAACGCTTCATTCCCAACGAAATCATTCCGTTAAAGGATGATGTCATTTTATATGGAGATGATGACATCATTGTGACCAAGTGGAATTCCTTGCGGCCAAAAAGCGATTTACATCACGGATATTCCTGTTATTATTTAAAAAAGGGATGGAAAGTCAGCAAATTTTTATATGAAGATGATTCCCTGATGTATTGGTACTGTGATATTGTGGAATTTGACTATCCTGACGACAATAGTCTCGTTGTTACCGACTTACTGGCTGACGTCATTATCCAGCCTGACAACACCATCCGTGTTGTGGATTTAGACGAGCTTGCGGATGCCAGAAAACAGGAACTCATTACCCAAGGTGAGCTTTATCATGCCTTAAATCAGCTTAACGAGCTTTTATGCAAGCTCTACGCCGGAGGGCTTAAAGACCTGACCTCACCTATAGAAAAAAATATTACATAGCACTAAAAAGCCTGAATTGGTTATCCCAATTCAGGCTTTACTTAACTAATAGAAAATATGTCCTCCTATAACAAATTTAGGAGTTTTCTTTGGTGTCGGTGTTCTAAAGAACAGACATCCCCCAACATAGGTTTCTCCTCTCATGGCAGCATCTGCCGCTTCGTAACAGCTTGGTACTCTTGATGCTCTGTCCTGGGCAAGAGCAAGTGCAAGACTTCCGCTTCCCGCCGGTGAAAACTGGTTTTTCTGGTAAATAACTCCCGTAATGGTATCCGGAAATGCACCATTAAGCATACGGTTAATAACCACCGCACCTACCGATACCTTACCCTCATAGCATTCGCCACGGGCTTCACAATAAATCAGATTAGCAAGAAGGTATCTGTCACTTTCGGTAAAAGTAATCTTAGATAAATCCCTGGTTTCAGCAGCCTTGGCAAGCTCCATTAACTTTCTTTCTTCTTCCAGTTCTTCTTCTAATTTCTTAATCTCACTTTTCTTATCTTTTATCTGCTTTTCATAAGCATCGATTGCATCCTCTGCTTCCTCAATCTGGTCGTTATATATCTCCACATAATTAGCAGTCTGAGTAATATTGTCGGATACTTCCTTTTGCTTTTCTTCTGCCGCCCTCTTTAATTCCTCTAGATCAGCCTGTTCTGCTAACAGAAGCTGCTTTTCTTCTTCAATCAAAGCACTTGTCTGCTGATACTCCTCTAACTTTTTGCGGTCAAATTCTTCCATCTGCTGTATGTACTCTGCCTGGGTCAGCATATCAGCAATACTCTTTGCAGAAAAAATCTTATCCATGTAAATGGTTTGGCTTGATTCATACATAAATTGAATACGGTCCATCATGTCTGCATATTGCTGCAATTGAATCCGGATGGCCTCATCCAGTTCCGCCTGGGTCTGCTCAATTTCTTTTTCCTTAACATGAATTTGCCCTGATAGATTTTCTAATTCTTCCGCAAGGGCCAACAACTCATCATTTAATTCAGCAAGCTTTTCAAGCAAGTCGTTTTGCTTACTGTTTAATCCTGACAAGCTGTCCTTAGCATCATCCAACTCATCTTCCAGTTGGTCCTGCTCATTTTTTGCATCACTAATCTCACCTTCCAGCTTATCAATATCTTCCTGGGTTGGTCTTTTTGCTGCATATACTACAGGCTCCTTATGGGAATCTCCCGAAGGTACGAAACAAATAAAAATCAAAAGAGCCAATAAGAGGGCTCTGCTTCGCTTATGAAGTTTACTCATGATACCGGCTCCTTTCCTAAAATTTCAGCACGTTAAAACTATACATCCATCTCGATTGTTCTTCCGGATGGCTGATATTTTATGTACTTCACTCCCGCTGCATCAAACATTCTCTTTGAAGCAATGGTAGAAGCTGTATGAGCATATTTATCATCATCATACACTACCGTCTTAATGCCTGCCTGGATAATGGCTTTGGCACATTCATTACACGGAAAAAGAGAAACATATATTTTTGCTCCGTCAAGACTTCCTCCGCGGTAATTCAATATTGCATTTAATTCACTGTGGGTCACAAAAGGATACTTTGTTTCCAGTTCTCCTCCTTCTCTTTCCCACGGAAATTCATCATCAGAACATCCTTTGGGAAATCCATTGTATCCCATGGATAATATCTTGTTATCATCACTTACGATACATGCTCCCACCTGTGTATTCGGGTCTTTGGAACGCATGCCTGATAATTTGGATACACCCATAAAATATTCATCCCACGAAATATAATCTTTTCTTTTCATAATCCCGTTCCCCCACAAACCGTTTTATTTGGTTCCGAAAATACGGTCTCCGGCATCTCCTAAGCCCGGAACAATATAGTTATGGTCATTTAACTTCTCATCCAACGCTCCGATATAAAGATCCACATCCGGATGTGCTTCCTGCATTCTCTTTACCCCTTCCGGTGCAGCAATAATACACATAAAGTGAATCTTTTTACATCCTTTGTCCTTTAACATCTGTACTGCTGCCGCCGAAGAACCACCCGTAGCAAGCATCGGGTCCACCACAAAAACTTCACGTTCAGCACAATCTGCCGGAATCTTGCAGTAATACTCTACCGGTTCACAGGTTTCAGGATCACGATAAAGTCCGATATGTCCTATCTTTGCAGCAGGAATTAAATCAAGCACACCATCTACCATGCCAAGACCTGCACGTAAAATAGGAATAATTGCCATCTTCTTACCTTTTAATTCCTTCGCCATAGTCTTACAAATCGGTGTTTCAATCTCCACATCTGCAAGAGGAAGGTCTCTGGTTGCCTCGAAACAGATTAACATGGCAATCTCACTGATTGTCTGTCTGAAATCCTTGGTTCCTGTTTCCTTTCTTCTGATGTAACCAATCTTATGCTGGATCAACGGATGATCCATTACCACTACTTTTGCCATACCCTTATCTCCCTTCGATAATAAATTTATTCTTCAATTAAATCGATTCTTCTCTGATGACGTTCATCCCCTGAAAATTCAGTGTTCAAGAACGTTTCCACGATTGCAATTCCAAGATTTGGTCCTACAATTCCTGCCCCCATAGATAACACATTTGCATTATTATGCAATCTTGTCATTTTGGCACTTAAAGTATCCGCGCATACTGCACAACGGATTCCTTTCACTTTGTTGGCCGCCATTGAAATACCAAGGCCTGTTGTACAAATAACAATGCCTTTTTCACATTCTCCGTTTGCAACAGCCCTTGCAACCGCTTTACCAAACACAGGGTAGTCGCAGGAATCAAGGCTGTAACAACCATAATCCTTATACTCAATTCCGTTTTGGTTAAAATAGGCAATTACCTTTTCCTTTAATTCATACCCGCCATGATCACTTCCGATTGCTATCATTATTACGTCCTCCCGTATCTGTACTTATCTGTTTATTCTGCATGGATTACCTGGTAACCCGCAGCTTTTAATAACCGATTCATAATAGCCTGTCCCATTCCAAGACTCTCAAAGGATTCTGAGTAAATCAGTGTAACCTCATCATCATCAAATTCTCTCAAAATAGCATAAAGACCATGGGCTATTTCTTCTTCGCATTGTCTGCTTCCGGCACATTTTACCACATCTGCCTTATAATAGTCCATTGTTTCCTTGGTTGCAATTACACCAACTCTTTCTCCCCTTGCCTGTCCTTTACAAATCAAAGCATTGATTTGTTGTATTACCGCTTCTTCACTGCCTTCTACAATGGTCAGGTCTCCTTTCGGAGCATAATGCTTATATTTCATTCCGGGTGCTTTGGGTGCTTCTTTGGTATCTTCTCCCATCAGGGTTTTGTCCATCGTCACCTCACCCAATACTTTATACAGCATTTCCTGTGTAATATAGCCGGGACGCAAAATCATAGGCACCTCTTCCGTCATGTCCACAATAGTGGACTCAAGGCCGATACCTACCGCACCTCCGTCAATAATCATATCTATTCTTCCCTGCATGTCATCAATAACATGGGTTGCCATTGTTGGACTTGGTTTTCCGGACGTGTTGGCACTGGGCGCCGCCACATAACCTCCCGCAGCCTCTATAAATGCCAACGCCGTCTTATGTTCCGGCATACGGACTGCAACCGTATCAAGTCCCCCTGTCGTTTCATAAGGTACTCTGTCCGATTTTGGTAAAATCATGGTAAGAGGCCCCGGCCAAAATGCTTCCGCAAGCCTTAAAACATCTTCCGTCACTTCAGAGACAATGGGATATAAGTCCTCAAGACGGGCTATGTGAATAATCAAAGGATTGTCACTGGGACGTCCTTTTGCCGCATAAATTCTCTTGCTGGATTCAGGATTCAATCCATCTCCCCCAAGACCATACACTGTTTCTGTGGGGAATGCCACCAGCCCGCCATCACGGATAATCTTCCCCGCTACCCTGATTTTATCTGCATCTATATTATGTTCGTCTATAACAATTACTTGTGTATCCATCTGTCAGGTCTCCCATCTCTAAGACAGTGTACCACAAAAAAGAAAATATGAAAACCCTAGTCCGTCAAATAGGAAACAACTGACATTGCTATATTTTCTGCCAAAAGCTGTTGATATTCAGAAGTTGTTAATAGAGCCGTTTCCTGGGGATTGGATAAAAAACCACATTCCACAATTACTGTTGGAACAGATGATTTTTTCAACAGATAATAACTGTCATTCCCTTTAGCCAACCGATGATTTGTGGGGTCTACTTCACTCACCAACCGTGACTGTATGATTTCAGCAAGCCTCTTACCTTCTTTGCTATCCGTATAATAAAAACATTGGGCGCCTTTCACCTTAGGGTCACTATAGCTGTTTTGGTGGATGCTGACAGCAATGTCACATTCCGCAGATTCTATTAACTCAATCCTTGCCTTCATATCAGAACTCTTCTTATTAGAATCCGTTTCTTCATAAAGCCCTACATCACTTTCCCTTGTCATAATAACCTGAATGCCCTGTTTACTTAGTTCCTCTTTTAACAAAAGCGCTATCTGTAAATTAACATCTTTTTCCAACACACCACTATCGCTGACTTTGCCTGAATCTCTTCCTCCATGTCCGCTATCCACAACAACCACATAGGAGTCTTCCATATTCGCAGCCGCTACATCTCCATCCGGCTCCATCCTATATTCTGCTAATTTACTGCCTGCAAAAAAGGCACCTGCCAAGAAGAGCAATGTCATAACAAGAGAAACCATGTGGTTTTCTTCTTTTTCCAATAATTTCATGGGTTCCCCCAACAATTCTTTTTCTTCTAATTTATGAAAAACAGCACTCCACTATGCAAAAAAGAAAGGCGGAGCCATAAAACTCCGCCATAAAATCTTACATTAATCTCTGCCCTTCAGTGCTTCTACCATATCAATATGCTTGTTTTTACGGGCAACCATAAGTCCTACGACAAGGGATACCCCAAAGGTTACAAGCATGCTTACGGAATAAGTAAGCGCCCCTAATTCCAATGATAATTCATACTCACCGGCAAGGCTCTTAATTAATATGTACAGAACCGCAACACCACCGGGTAATCCGATTATCACGCCCAAAATAGTCAGCCACACATTCTGACTGATTAATATCTTTCCAATGTGCTTATCCTGAAATCCTACCACTTTCAAAGTAGATAGTTCACGGGAACGTTCCAGATAACTCATAACGCCTAAATTGTATAACACTACTATTCCTAATACGACAGCCGCTACCACAAATAATGCCACCATAATATTCATAATTTCCATAAAAGCGTCATAGGAATCCATAATCATCTTCTTTGACTGTTTTCCGGAGATATAGTCAGCATCTGCAATGCTATCCTGTTCCAAATCAGTAAAGACTGCCCCTATATGATAAGGAATGCCGGCACTTTCAGCATACTCCTTTGTCATAACAATATTTTCCGTCATAACAGAGCGGATAACACCCGCCACTTTAATCGTATAGGTTTCCTCCTCCCCATAGGGCGAAAACTCTATGGTATCTCCTACTTTAATATCCTCTGTCAACCTGCTGCAAATATATGCACCATCGCTTCCAAGTGTTACTCTTTCATTGTCTTCGTCAATAAAACGAATCAAATCGTGGGTTACATCATAAATTTCCAAGGTGACCGCTTTATCAACCACCTTAATGCTTGCACTTGCCACCCAGTCACCATTATTCTCTTTAGCAAATTCTTTCACCACTTCATTATCTGCTGTCTCTACAATATTAACTCTGGTTTCATAATTATTGATTTCCTCATCAATCAGGTCAAAGAAAGCACCCATGGTATCCTTCATACCAAGACCTCCTACCAACAATAGCATACAGCCGATAACACCTATCAAAGTCATAAATGAACGGGCTTTATGACGCCAAATATCTCTCAAATTCCATTTGGTTGCAAAAGGAAGCTTATGAAAAAAATCAAATTTTTCTATGGCCATGGCCTTCATTTTCTTCGGTGTATATGGACGAAGCGCATCTGCTGCAGTCCCTTTAAGCATCTCTTTGACTGATAAATATCCGATTGCTGTCAGGAATAAAACAGTAAGAATTGCTAACGGCCAGCAGAACCACGGCAAATATAGCTTCCATACCGGCATATCCAAATAAGTCCCCATCATACCGTTTGGATTAATTACAAATCCGGCTATCGCAAAACCTAATAAAATACCAAGCAATGTTCCAATTAAGCCGATACTAAATCCATAAGAAGTATAATGAGTTAATATTTTTCTATCCTTAAAGCCAAGTGCTTTCAGTGTACCAATCTGCGTTTTTTCATTCGCTGTAATCCTGTGCATGGTGGTCACCATAGTAAGCAACGCAATCAGCAAAAACAAAATCGGAAGTATTGCTCCCATGGTCTTTCCTTCCTCTACTTCACTCATAGCACCTGCGTAAGACATGTGTTCGTCTTTGGAAACAACCAAAGTTGTTTTATTGATTGCATCCCGGATTTCATTTTCCAACGCTTCTTTGGAAAGCTTAGAAATAATATTGATTTGCGGATAAAACTCCATTCCTATGGCTTCTGCTATTTTTTTTGGTGCGGCATACACATAACCAAAAGAATCAAAATCAGGCATCAGCTGATTTTCGTCAACCACACAAATAAGGTACTCACCGCTTTTTACAAGTCCCTTTACTTCCCCGGCAATTTCCATTCCCCGATAAGTAAGAACTATCTCATCACCTACCGAAACATTGTTTTTCGCGGCATACTTATCTGAAATCCAAAATCCGTCTGATTCTTCGCTATATTCCTCCCCGCTTTGTACAAGCATGGTGGACACCACATAATCCTCTACTACAAATAAACTTAATGCATCCTTTGTATCTTTAATCCCTACATTCACTGAAAGCACACGGCTTGCAGCATCTACACCTTCAATTCCGCTAATCGCATCTATCTCTTCCTTGCTAAATCCCATTTCATTATAGATTCGATAGTCAGCATACTCCGTGTCATCCAAGAACTCCGTTACGTCCTTTTCAAGACTTACCCATTCCATGTTAAATCCTACGAAAACCCCTACACCAATGGCAATCATGATAATCATGGAAATAAACTGGGCCTTATATCCTAAAGCTGTTCTAAAAAGTTTTCTTTTCAACATATCAAATTACCACTCCACTTCATCTGCACTCATCGGGTTGCTCTGCTCTTCACAGGACTTGATTTTTCCGTTTTTTACGCGGATAACAACATCTGCCATTTTCGCAATATTCTGATTATGAGTTACAATAACAATCGTCTTACCATAGTTTCTTGCCATAGATAACAACAGCTTTAATACCATAACCCCCGTTTCTGAATCCAATGCTCCCGTAGGTTCATCACATAGAATAATCTTTGGATTTTTACATAGCGCTCTTGCTATAGATACTCTCTGTTGCTCACCACCGGACAACTCAGCCGGGAAATTATGTAAATGGTCCAGCAACCCAACCTCATCAATGATTTCCTTGGGGTCCAATGCTTCCTTGGATATTTCTTTTACCAAAGCTACATTTTCCTGTACTGTAAGTGTAGGAATCAGGTTATAAAACTGAAAAACAAATCCTACCGTTTTCGCACGATACTCTGCCAACTCATTGTTTGTTAATTTGGAAATATCTTTTCCTTCCACTAAAATAGTTCCGCTTGTAGGGCTGTCTAAACCTCCGAGCATGTTAAGCAGTGTACTTTTACCGGCACCACTCTGTCCTAAAATTACTACAAATTTACCTTCTTCTAATGTAAGATTCACTCCATCCAGTGCACGGGTTTCATGCTCGCCGCTTGTATATACTCTGGTAACATCTTTAAATTCTACTATTGACATGTTTGTCCTCCTTGCTACATCTTTTTCTAGGTTAGTCGCCACTAACTTTTGGTTGCATTGTATGCCTCCTTTTAATAAATGTCAAGTGATTTTACAATTACTTTTGGGTTTTCCTGTCCATTTGCAGCAAAAAAGAGGTGTCCAAAACGGACACCTCCCTGATAACTTATAAATTATTTGCCTGAACGTAACCTTTTAGCAGTGGCCAGACAGAACTCTTCTCATAACCCAGTCTCCAGCCGGCAACGCCGCCAAGGTCAAATGTAAGCATTACATTAAGCTTAGCGCTAATGGATTCCTCTTCTTCCATCCATACCTGATACAGCGTATCTCCCTGTTTCAACTCACCATAATACTGGCAGGTTTCTTCATCCCAAGTAAATTCCAGTCCCTTTTTCTTGGCCCAGTTTTCGATATTTAACATACCGTCCGTTGTATCAGTAACCTTATCTCCAACCGTTTCCCATACTCTTGTATAGAACGGGAGCGCATTGATGACCTTTTCCTGTGGCACACCTTTATTGATTGTATTTTGGATTCCTTCTTTTACAAACTGAATTGATGCTACTGAACCTGCTGTCCCACAACCTGCCCAATGCTCATCATAGCCCATAAGAACGACATAATCCGCCACTAATCCCTGCTCTTTGTAATTGTAATGAGTATTTCCTGCATTTGGCATATAGTTATCTACCGACAGAACAATTCCTCTTGCATGAGTCTCTATGGAAAGTTCTCTTAAAAACTGTACAAAATGCGGTCCCTCTGTGCCATTAACACTTTCAAAGTCGATGTTAATACCATCAAGCCCATAGTTCTCAGCAGCATTGATCAAATTCTGAATCAATCTGGTACGATTCTCAGTACTTGCTAAAAGTTCGTATAAATCAACAGAATACGTAATATCTTCAATCAACGCCCATACGTCTAATCCCAAATCGTGGGCAGTTTTCACATAGGAAGCTGATCCTAAATCCAGGAAATTACCTTCATTATCATTAAGGAAGAACCACGTAGGAGATATCGTATTCAATCCTTCGGCATCTGCTACCAAAGATTTTAATTCATCATTGGCAGAAAGATGACCTACATAGTGGAAGGCCAAAGACACCGTATCATCATTTACAATAGATGTATACTCTACTTCTTTCACATCAGTAACCGGAATTTGTTCTTCCTGTCTGATATTATCAAGTCTCTTGGTTTCCACGTATCCAATGATTGCGTGATTAGTCTTAACCTTAGTCCAGGTTTCCATCTGTTCTAACACATACAGCTCATCGCCTTTTTTAACTTCCTCTAAGATATCACATTTGATGCCGCCAAGAGTACGCACCTGGGTATCTGCATTCACAGTAGCCTTCGTTACAGTTCCCCACTGCGTATAAATCTGCATTCTGTTTGGGTTTGTGAATAACTCATAAGAAAAATTGTCATATAATTTAATATAATCCAATGCAATATACAACGTGTCATTCTGAACAAGTGCTATGGGATAACCCACATCCGTTACCACACCTGAAGTTTCATATGAGGTATTTCTCTCATCTAAATACACATTGGTAACAGCTTCCATCGTTGTGTACTTTAATACCTTTTCCGCTTCATTATAATAGAACCGGTCAACAAAATACTTCTGTATCGTTGACATATCAAGATAAACGACTCCGTCAATCATCTGCCCCCGTTCTTCTATCAGCTCATCCTGAAGCATGATGGGAACATCCGTCAGCGAATAAATTTCATAATACTCATTCAAATCAGCTTGAACGGTTGAATACTCGTAATGATCTTTCATTTCGGGAAGCAACCATGTAAAAGCAATCACAAAAATAAGGACGATCGCAATGGCTACCGGAATTAATTTTTTTAACATTTCCAATACCTCCTGACCGTCCCCATTATATCAAACTATTCCTCTTTCGTCATTACCAATTTTGACAATTCCCTGAAATATGATGGCTGCTCTTTAGACAGTGGCTATTTTAGGGGGACTTATTCAGTCTTCATTTATGGGATATCCTTTTGTTTTACTTTGTCATACCTGACTTCCTTTAGCTGTCCTTTGTCAGACAGAACATAGTCAGGCATATAAACACAATCTTCTGCAACGAAATATTGTTCAGCAACTTCTTCCGGCGTTGTTAATTTTCCTTCCAGATAAACCTGAACTCCTTTTTGTGCAAAATAATTTAATCTTGAGATGATTTCCTGTTTTTCTTTGGATAGCAAAGCACCATACTCCTCTCATGAATAATAATACAGCCATCAAACGTGATATATTGTTTTCAAAGCATGGTATGTAACATTGTAAAATGGTAAATCTTAATGATAAGAATAGAAAAAAGATGTTCAGCGTATCAATTAAAATGAAAAAAATAAAAATTTGAATTATAATGTGTTATTTGGAAAAAATTTATGTTTCGATTTAGCACATAAGCCTTTAAGACCTTCCCATAATAATAATATGACTGTTGTCACAGCCTTCTTACGGGAGAAAGATTAACGTTATCCATACGGATTACGTTGTTAGAAATTATGACTTAAAGTGTGTAATGAATAGTTTTGAAAGCCTCCTTCCGGATACCGTCTAACTGAACACCTTTTTAATATCGTACTACGAAAACAATATTCTTTCAATATATTTTACAAAAAAATACAAATTTTTAAATTTTTATAAAGAGTTTTCAAGTAGTATTGACTAAATAATCTTTAAAGTATAATATATTTTTACCAGTTTGTATGAACTTTGTGGGTGTTTTCAGTCACTATCAATACGTTTAATTTAGATAGGAAGTGATTGTATGAAAATCGAAAAAATTAATGACCATCAGATTCGTTGTATTCTGACAAAAGATGACCTGGCCGACCGCCAGATTAAGATCAGCGAATTAGCATATGGTACTGATAAAGCCAAAAGTCTGTTCAAGGATATGATGCAGCAGGCTTCATTTGAATTTGGATTCGAAGCAGAAGACATTCCTTTGATGATTGAGGCAATTCCTTTAAGCTCCGACAGTATAGTGTTAAATATTACTAAGGTAGAAGACCCGGAAGAATTGGATACCCGCTTTTCTAAATTCGCTCCTTCCATTCACGAAGAGCTTTTAGAAGAGATTGACGAGATGATAGAAAGCGGTGCCGAAGATGCTACCCATGGCGCAGATGACGTTATTGACTTATTTAAAAAATTAAGTAAAGTCCGCAAGGAGGCAGCACAGGCCATGGCAGATGCTACTAAAGCTCCTGTAAAGCCGTCCAAAGAAACCTCTTTACCTGTAAAAGAAACATCGGACCGGGAATTGACCAGAATCTATTCTTTTGCAAAGATTACCGACATTATGCATCTTGCTGATGTATTAAATTCTGTATATACCGGAAAGAATGATTTATATAAAAATCCTACTCTTTCCAAGTTTTACCTGGTTATTACCAGAGGTGAACACACCCCTGAAGAATATAATAAGATTTGCAATATGATGTCCGAGTACGGAACAGCGGAGAAATATTCTCCTACTACCGAGGCTTTCTTTAAAGAGCATTGCCGTTGCATCATTGCAAATCAGGCAATTCAATCATTACAAATGGGTTAAACAAAAAAGGTATCACGCGAGTGATACCTTTTTCTTGTTATTTTTTATAACTGATTTAACTTCTCAAGCAATGTATCAATATCCATTCCGTGTACCATTGCTGCCTCTTCTAATGTTTCTGCCTGAGCGGATGGGCATCCTACACAGTGCATTCCTGCTTCCATTAATACAGGTGCCACCATTGGATTTTCGCGTAACATCGCTCCGATTGTCATGTCCTTTGTATATTTTGCCATTGATATTACCTCCTTAATCTTCTTAAGACAATCCCTTGTCCAGATAACATCTTATCACAAGTGTTAAAAACCCGCCATACAAATTTTCATGTACCCCAAAAAGTACACTACTTCTCTTGACGTGTATACAAAGATTAGAGTAAAATGATGCTATCGAAAGATGTATAACTAGCGGCATTTTTAAGCCGCATAACATTTTAATTATTTAACATAGGAGGCTATTTCAAAATGAGACCAGAATGGAATGATTTTGTAGGCGGCAAATGGTGTGAAGAAATCAACGTACGTGATTTCATTCAGAAAAACTATACTCCATATGATGGAGATGACACCTTCCTTGCAGGCGCTACACAGAACACAAAAGATTTGTGGGCACAGGTATTAGACTTATCTAAGAAAGAAAGAGAAGCAGGCGGTGTTCTTGATATGGATACCAAAGTTATCTCTACAATTACTTCTCACGGACCGGGATATCTTGACAAGAGCAAAGAAACTATCGTAGGTTTCCAGACAGATAAACCTTTCAAACGTTCTATGCAGCCTTACGGTGGTATCCGTATGGCAGAAAAAGCTTGTGAAGACAACGGATACAAAGTAGATCCTGAAATTTCTGAGTTCTTCTCAGTACACAGAAAAACACACAACGCAGGATGTTTCGACGCTTACAACTCAGAAATGAGAGCTTGCCGTTCATCTCACGTTATTACAGGTCTTCCGGATGCTTACGGACGTGGACGTATCATCGGTGACTACAGACGTATCGCTCTTTACGGTATCGACAGATTAATCGAAGATAAATTAGAGCAGAAAGATTCTACAGGACGTGTTATGACAGATGATGTTATCCGTCTTCGTGAAGAAATTTCTGAACAGATCGTAGCTCTTAAAATGATGAAAGAAATGGCTGCTTCTTATGGTTGCGATATTTCAAGACCTGCTACAAACGTTCAGGAAGCTATCCAGGCAACATACTTCGGATACCTTTCAGCAGTTAAAGAACAGAACGGTGCTGCTATGTCACTTGGACGTACATCTACATTCCTTGATGTTTACGCTCAGAGAGACTTAGCTAACGGTACATTTACAGAAGAACAGATTCAGGAATTCGTTGATCACTTCATTATGAAGTTAAGATTAATCAAATTCGCAAGAACACCTGAATACAACCAGTTATTCGCCGGTGACCCTGTATGGGTAACAGAATCACTTGCAGGTGTTGGTATTGACGGACGTCACATGGTAACAAAGATGTCATTCCGTTACTTAAATACTTTAACAAACTTAGGTGCTTCTCCTGAACCAAACTTAACAGTTCTCTGGTCAACAAGATTACCAATGAACTTCAAGAAATACTGTGCTAAGATGTCTATCCAGTCATCTTCTATCCAGTACGAAAACGACGACCTTATGAGAGTAACACATGGTGATGACTACGGTATCGCTTGTTGTGTATCTTCAATGGTTATCGGTAAACAGATGCAGTTCTTCGGAGCCAGAGCAAACCTTGCTAAATGTTTACTTTACTCTCTTAACGGTGGTGTTGACGAAGTTACACGTAAACAGGTTGGTCCTAAGTACAGAAAAGTTGAAGGCGACGTTCTTAACTATGACGACGTAATGGAAAAATTCACAGATATGATGGAATGGTTAGCAGATGTATATGTTAATACACTTAACGTAATCCATTATATGCATGATAAATATTGCTACGAAAGAGCTCAGATGGCTTTACATGACAGAGATGTTCTTCGTTACTTCGCAACAGGTATCGCTGGACTTTCAGTAGTAACTGACTCATTATCAGCTATTAAATACGCTACTGTAAAACCAATCAGAGACGAAGAAGGAATCATCGTTGATTTCGAAACAACAGGTGACTTCCCTAAATACGGTAACGATGATGATCGTGCTGATGATATCGCTAAGAACCTTGTTAAGACATTCATGACAATGATCAGAAGACATCACACATACAGAGATGGTTTCCCAACAATGTCAGTATTAACAATTACTTCTAACGTAACTTACGGTAAAGCTACAGGTAATACACCTGACGGACGTAAGAAAGGACAGCCATTCGCTCCTGGTGCTAACCCAATGCACGGACGTGATACTCATGGTGCTGTTGCTTCTCTTTCTTCAGTAGCTAAACTTCCATTCAACCACTCACAGGATGGTATTTCAAATACCTTCACAATCATTCCTGGAGCACTTGGTAAGGAAGACCAGATCTTTGCAAGCGATCTTGATATCGACCTTGGCTTAGATAAATAAGTTGTAGACAACAGGAAGGAGTTCGTATGGACAACAACGCAATGATTGATGATCTGATTAAGATGCTTGATGATGGCATGTCAAGCGGGGTCGGACATGTAAATGTAGATTTCGACGAGACTGCAAAGAATACCAAGGAAGTTCAGACTATGGGTTGTTCTGATTGTTCCAGAACTCCCCTTGCCTGCAGTGTACCTACACTGATGCAAGGACTTGACGATTATAAATAATTAAAGGAGGACATTACAATGGCAGCACAGGCTCAGATTGATAACTTAGTATCATTATTAGATGGATATGCAACAAAAGGTGGACATCATCTTAATGTTAACGTATTAAACAGAGAAACTTTATTAGATGCGCAGAAACATCCGGAAAATTATCCACAGTTAACAATTCGTGTATCAGGATATGCTGTTAACTTCATTAAGTTAACACCTGAACAGCAGAATGACGTTATTACACGTACATTCCATCAGGCTATGTAATTGAAATGAATTGCAATTTGGAAAGGATACCGCAATGGTATCCTTTCTTTCCTATGGAGATATATTTCCTTAATTATTACAGAACGGAGAATCTTATGAGCGGTAGAATTCATTCAATAGAAACTTTCGGGACCGTAGACGGACCGGGAGTCAGATTTGTAATATTTGTTCAAGGCTGTCCTATGAGATGTGCATACTGCCACAACCCCGACACTTGGCCGATGACGGGTGGAAAACTTATGGAAGTCTCTGAACTGATTGCTGAATACAAAAGAAATGAAAGCTTTTATCATGGAGGCGGTATTACTGTTACCGGTGGGGAGCCATTAATGCAGGTGGATTTCCTGATAGAACTCTTTACAGAAGCTAAAAAAGAAGGTATCCATACCTGTATTGACACCTCGGGTATCGCATTCAACAAAGAAAACAAAGCTTTTATCGAAAAACTGGATGTTTTAATGCCTTTAACTGACCTTGTTATGTTAGACATTAAGCATATTGATCCACAAAAGCATCTTGAATTAACTGAACAAAAGAATGAAGGAATTCTTGATTTTGCACAATACCTTTCGGATAAAGACGTCCCGGTATGGATTCGACACGTGGTAGTTCCGGGTCTTACGGATGATGATGAATATCTGCACAAACTTGGTTATTTTATCGGTGGATTAAAAAATGTAAAAGCTTTGGATGTGCTTCCTTATCATACCATGGGAGAGGCAAAATATAAGAATCTTGGCTTAGAATATAAGCTTGCCGGAGTACCTGCCATGGATAAGAATAAGGTTGTTGAAAAGAAACAGGTTATTTTACAGGGTATCCGCGAACGGAGAAATTTGGTATTGTAATAGTGCATTTTTTGTATTAAAATATATGTAAATCTATGAAAATCTAAACATTTTGGGAGGATAAAATTATGGCATTTGTTATTAGTGACTCATGTGTAGCTTGTGGCGCTTGTGAATCTCAGTGTCCTGTAGGCGCTATCAAAATGGGCGACGGTAAGTACGAAATCGACGCTGCTGTTTGCATCAGCTGTGGATCATGTGCAGGTACTTGCCCAACAGGCGCTATTTCAGAAGAATAATCTGATATTTTACTGCAAATGAAAAAGCATTCAAAAAAATGAATGCTTTTTTCTTTTGCTCTTTTTTTGTTTTTCCCGCAATAGTTCATCAAGATGTTTGAAGTGTTCTTCTTCCTGTACCCTAAACTGATAATCTAATTCTTTAATCATAGTCTCTTTAATATTTTCGCATAGCATAGTGTCATGCTCTCTCACTGCTTCTGAAATAATCTGCTTTAAAAGAATCTGAAGCCTTAATGCTTTATCATCACGATTTTCCTCCACATGTACCCCTGAGGTTGCCTTATTACTTTTCACTCCCCTTGTTCCTCTTGCGATAATACTAAATTCCGGATGACCTTCTTCATTAATTCCCGAATCCAGAATATTAATTTCACCTTCCTTTTCCAGTAATATTTTCTTAATGGCACGTAACTGATACCCTTGTTTCTTCAAATCCTTAATAAACTGAAATGTCGCAACATCCGTATCTGTATAATACCTGTGTCCCTGATCATTTCGCTTAATATCAAGCTCTAATTCCTCTTCCCAATACCGTAATACATGACTCTCCACTTCTACTATTTGTGCCGCTTCACTAATCTGATAAATTGCTTCCTGCATCTTTCTTTTTCCTTTCTTTTTTATTGAGTAATGAAAAAGACATGCCAATAAGGCATGTCCTCTTTCGTAAATTAGTCTCTTGGTCGTTCGAGATTTGCAAACTTGGTATATTCAGGAATCCAAACCAAATCAACCGGTCCTACAGGGCCGTTTCTTTGCTTTGCGATATTAATCTCTGCGATTCCCTTCTTTTCAGTATCTTTATTATAGTAATCATCACGATAAATAAACATTACTACGTCAGCATCCTGCTCAATAGCTCCGGATTCACGAAGGTCTGATAGCATAGGTCTGTGGTCCTGTCGTTGTTCAACCGCACGGGACAACTGTGACAGACAAAGGACCGGTACTGAAAGCTCTCTTGCAAGGGCTTTTAAGGAACGTGAAATATCAGATACTTCCTGCTGTCTGGAATCTGACTTTCCGCTTCCTGACATTAACTGCAGGTAGTCAATGATAATCATATCCAATCCGTATTCTAACTTAAACTTACGGCATTTACTTCTCATTTCAGCAATACTGATACCCGGTGTATCATCAATAATCAGTTTCGATTTTCCGATAACACCCGCACTTTCGATTAATTTTTCCCAATCAGTATCAGTAAGCTGACCCGTTCTTAAACTCTGGGAATCAACGTGGGATTCCAAAGCAAACAAACGGTTTACCAACTGTTCCTTTGACATTTCCAGTGAGAAAATAGCAACACATCTATCCTGACGGAATGCCACATGCTGGGCAATGTTTAATACGAAAGCCGTTTTACCCATGGAAGGACGTGCAGCAATCAAAATAAAGTCTGACGGCTGGAATCCTGTTGTTCTGTCATCAAGATCTTTAAATCCTGAAGGAACACCTGTAACAGAGCCTTTTTGATGACTGGCCTGTTCAATCTTATCCATGGCATTCATAACCACCTGACGTATGGGTACAAACTCTCCTGTGTTACGTTTTTGTACCACATTAAAGATTTTCTTTTCCGTTTCTTCTAAAATTACCTCTAATGGTTCATTTCCCACATAACAGGTATTTGCTATTTCTTCATTTAATTTTATCAGTTTTCTTAAAGTGGCCTTCTCAGCCACAATGTTAGCGTAATACTTAATATTTGCCGAAGTAGGCACTGCATTAACCAAATCCTTGATAAATTCCAAAGAACTGACTTCTGCCGGCACATTCTTTTCTTTGAGTCTATCCTGTAAGGTTACCAAATCCACCGGACGCCCTTCATCATTGAGCTCCACCATAGCATCGAAAATAATGCCATACTGCTTTCCGTAAAAGTCATCCGAAGTGAGAAGTTCTGAAGCAACCACAATCGCCTCTCTTCCCATAATCATGGAACCGATTACTGACTGTTCTGCTTCTATGCTATGTGGCAATATACGCTTAATGACCGCTTCATCCATACCTGCCATGTTGTTCTCCTAAATTACTTATTTGCTTCTTGTACTTTTACTTTTAAGGTTGCCGTTACCTTCGGATGTAACTTCACAGTTACATTATGAACACCAAAGGATTTAATGGGCTCTGCAAGCTGGATTTTCTTTTTATCCAGTTCAATGTTTTTCTGCTTTAATGCTTCACTTGCAATTTCTTTAGAAGAAACAGAACCAAATGTTCTTCCGCCTTCTCCGGCTTTGATTGCAACAACCACTTCGATTGCTTCAATTTCTTCCTTAAATGCCAAAGCTTTTTCATAGATTTCTTTTGCAACCTTTTCTTCGTTTGCCTTCTGCAACTTTAAGTTATTAAGATTCGCATTGGTTGCCTCAACACCTAATTTTTTCGGAAGTACAAAGTTTCTTGCATATCCGTCATTAATATCTACAATCTGTCCCTTTTTTCCAAGAGACTTTACATCCTCTAACAATATAACTTTCATTAAATGTCACCCTCTTCTGTCATGGTTTCAATTGTTTCTTTTAATAATTGTATTGCATCATCAAAATTAGAGTTTTCTAACTGGGCTCCTGCAATATTCATATGACCGCCACCGCCCATTCTCTCCATGATAATCTGCACATTTACTTCATCAATGGATCTTGCACTGATGTAAATCTTATTCTGATAATCTGTTAATACAAAACTTGCACGGATTCCGGTCATATTCAATAGTTCGTTTGCTGCTTGGGCGGCCACAACCGTAGGACTGGCAAGGCCGTTTGCCGGACAAACGGAAATGGCATATTCGTTCTTGTATAACTCTGCAATACGTACCACTTCTGCTTTTGCTTTATATTCTGTGGCGTCTTCCCTAAACATCTTACGTACACGGGTTACATCCGCACCGTTACGTCTTAAGAAGGCTGCCGCTTCAAAGGTTCTTACGCCCGTTTTACTCATAAAGTTATTAGTATCAATCATGATACCTGAGTATAAACAGTCGGCTTCCACATTTCGAATCTTAATATCTTCACCAACATACTGTAAGATTTCCGCAACCATTTCGCAGGCACTGGAAGCATAAGGTTCCACATAGGAAAGAGTAGCATTATCAATCACTTCCACGCCCTGTCTGTGGTGGTCTAATACCACAATGGATTTACAGGTCTTTAATAATTCAGGGCACTCGGTAATGCTTGGTTTATTAACGTCCACAATAACAAGCACCGTATTATTTCCTGCCGCCTGTAACGCTTCTTCACTGTTTAATATCATATCTTCCTCGTAATCAGGAAGCTGCTTCATAATATCAATCATCGGACGTACCGATGTTGTAATATCGTTAATAACAATATGTGCTTTTCTGCCAAGGGCCGTTGCTATACACATAATACCTACTGCAGCACCAAAACTGTCCACATCGGCAAGTCTGTGTCCCATAACAATAACCTTGTCTTTGGATGTAATAATTTCCTTTAACGCCTGAGCCTTTACACGGGCTTTTACCCTTGTATTCTTTTCTACCTGCTGGCTCTTTCCTCCGAAGTAGGAAACCGTTTCCGGTGTCTTAACCACTGCCTGGTCACCGCCACGGGCAAGGGCAAGGTCAATAGAAGTTCTTGCAAATTCATAATTCTGTGCATAACTTAATCCGTCAAGACCCACACCTATACTAAGGGTAACCGCCATTTCATTACCGATATTAACGGTTTTTACATCCTCTAATAAATCAAACTTAGCTTCTTTTAACGCAGTAATTGCCTTTTTACGGAGTACCACTAAGTACTTGTCCTTTTCAATTTTCTTAGCAATACCGTCTACACCGGCAATATATTTATTAATCTTTCGCTCAATCAAGGCTGTTAAAAGAGAACGACGAACTTCTTCAATACTCTCTAAAGCCTCCTCATAGTTATCCAGATAAATCAAGCCAACTGCAAGGCTCTGGTCATCATTTTCCTGTAATGCAATTTTTAATGCCGTTTCATCAAAGAGATACAATGCCACAAGATAACCTTCATAGTCTCTTGCAGAAACAATCTTACCGGTTTCCACCAAAGGACGAAGTGCTATTTTTTTCATCTTTGCCTGATAGAAACTATTCTGGAACACAATAGGCATTTCCGCATAATCTGACTCTGTAGGAAGCTTGTCCTTAGTCAAAGCAGGAAAAAGAGTCGTAATATTCTTCTTATAGCCCTTTTCCTTTTGGGTAATATCCTCAAATGCCTGGTTAGTCCAGACAACTTTTCCCTGATCATCTAAAAGTGCATAGGGAAGCTCCAAATTACGAAGGAGGGTTCTTTGAACCTGCCCGTATTGGGTAGCAAAGCTAATCATATCATTCATGATTGCCGGCTTATTATATGTAAAAATTAATATATTGACTAAAAAGTACACTACCAAAGATGCTGATAAAATCAAACCGGCGCGAACGTCAATGGTGTATATCATGGCATCAATAACCACCAACAACGCACCCAGAATATATGCTATCTGCATCAGTACACGCAATCTGCCTTTTAACTTAACTTGTTTCCCCATGTTTTTATCCTCAATTTATTTCACTTGTTTCCAAGAACCATTCCATAACAGTATATCATTTTTCTAATTAGAATTCCATACCATAATATTGACTTCTTTCGCTACGCACACCCAATATATTCCATAATAGGCCAAATCCCTTCCTTGACAACGCCTTTCTATAACTATATTCTTAGATTATCCTATACAGCTTGAAAGGTTAATGATTCCTTATGTTTATAAAAAAAATACGTTTCTTAGTAAGTCTGTTAATCATTCCTGTCATGTCTGCCGCACTCACCGGTTGTTCTTTTAAAAAAGCACAGGGTGATGGTAACAGGAATGCATTTATCCCCAAAGAAACAGTCACCCTAAACCTATTTTCCGAGCTATCGTCATATATGGGCATACAAGAAGGCTGGTTTGCCGATATTATGCTTCAAAAATTCAATGTTAAGCTTAACATCGTAATGGCTGAATACGACCTTAACCGTAATCCCTATGATGGTAACTATGACATCATTATCTCAGGAGCATGCCGTGGGGAAAACTTTAGTGAAGCAATGAAGAACGGATACTTTCTTGATTGGAATTCTTACGATACGGAAACATACATGCCATATGTAAGTAAATACCTTGACAACTCTTTGATTCACTATAATACGGAGGACACTTCATCTATTTTGGGAATTTATACGACTACGGGCCTTCCCGGAGACAGAAGTGAAGTTTACTACACATGGGATATGAAGTTTGATTACTATGAGGAGCTTGGAAAACCTGCAATTTCCAACATAGATGATTGGGTAAACGTCCTTGCTCAAATGAAAGAAAAACACCCTTCCAACCCAAACGGTGAAGAGACCTATGCCCTCTCCTATAACGCCGATTGGGATGACGGTATGGTATTCGGAGTGCAGACTTTTGTTTCTGCTTACTACGGCTATGAGCGAAACGGAATCGGTTTCTATGATTACAAAAATAATAAATACTACGGCGCTTTATACATGGAAGAAAACGGCAGTTTCGGTCCTTATCTAAAAATGTTAAAACTAAATAATGAGCTATATAGGAAAGGCCTTCTTGACCCTGAGTCCGTGACACAGGACTATGATTCATACACGTCGAAGGTTGAAGATAACCGCATATTTGCCTCTTTAACAGGTTATTCCGGCTCAGCCATCAATAAGCAGATGTATCCTGTCATTCCTACCGGGGCAAACCTATTGACTTATGGGATTGGGCAACGCATGCGAAGCATTTCTATAGACAGTAACACCCAATATCCCGAACTGTGTATGGCAATTATTGATTATTTTTACACTCCCGAAGGAATGCTCACTATGTATTATGGACCTAAAGGTGATTGTTGGGATTATGATGAAAATGGATATACCTATCTGACAGAATTTGGTAAGAACTGTCTGTACGATAAATTTATTCCATATGGTGATATGTATTTTTCGGATGGAATGCCAATGTTCAATATCATTCCTTACAATCATATGTCTGTGAATCCGGATAGTGGCGAGCCATATGCCTATGAATATTGGAAAAAAACCATATCGGAACCTGCAAATAGCACGGAAGCCTCTTGGCGTGCTTGGACCGGTGCCGGTTCCTTAGACAAATATATAAACAGTATTGAACCATATTACATTGCAACCTATGATGAAACCCCGGAGCAAATTATTTTTTCCGAAACACCTCTGAAGCATAAATATGAAAATGTTTCCGATATCATTATCACTAAATCCCGGGAAGCAATCACTGCTTCTACGGAAGAAGAATTTGACAGAATTGTACAGGAAATGATTGTACAGGCTAACGAATCCGGTTATGAAGCATGCTTAACTTACTGCGAAAACATCTGTACAAATAAATAATTTATACACAAAAAGCCGGTAGCTTCTTAACGAAACTACCGGCAATTCTTTACTAAGGATTAATCCATTGTATATGGCATCAAAGCGATGTGACGAGCACGTTTGATTGCTGCAGTAAGAGCTCTCTGGTGCTTTGCACAGTTTCCTGTAATTCTTCTAGGAAGAATTTTACCGCGTTCTGATACATATCTTTTTAATTTAGCTGTGTCCTTGTAATCAATTACATTATCTTTACCACAGAATACGCAAACTTTTTTTCTTCTGCGTAAGCCTGTGCTTCTCTTTTTCATTGGAGAATCGGACTTCTCTGCTTTATTATAAGCCATCTTTATAGCCTCCTGTCTTTAAAATCTTACACTAGTTAAATGGCAACTCTTCGTCAATACCATCAGGTATATTCATAAAACCGTCGCCAAAGTTGGATGCTGGTGCTGAAGTGTTACCTCCGGCAAAACCCCCGTCTGAACCGGAATTATTCTTGCTTTCGCAAAATTCCTGATCTTCTGCAACAACATCTGTTGTATAAATCTTAACGCCATCCTTATTGGTATAGCTACCTGTCTGGATACGGCCTGTAACAAGTACTTTCATTCCCTTGCGGAAGTATTTTTCTGCAAATTCACCTGCTCTGCCAAATGCAACAATGTTAATAAAATCTGTATTGTTATCATCACCGTTACCACGGCTGAATCTACGGTCAACTGCTAATGAGTATCTTGCGACTGCCGTTGCGTTTTCACCCTGAGAATAACGAACCTCAGGATCTCTGGTCAATCGTCCCATAAGTATTACTTTATTCATATTTTGATACCTACTTTCTTATCTTCTATTCAGCGTCACGTTTTACGCACAAATATCTGATAACGTTGTCCATAATACGAACACGATTTTCGATCTGTTCTGGAGCTGTACTGTCTGCATCAAACTGGATGAAGTAATAGAAAGCTTCTTTCATTTTCTGAACTTCGTAAGCTAATCTCTTCTTGCCCCAGTCTTCTACGTTAACAATAGTACCACCGAATCTTTCGATGTATGCTTTACATTTGTCAACAACTGCAGCTCTTTCGTCATCTTCGATTTTTGCACTTACAACAACTGCTAATTCATATTTGTTCATGCTTTTTTCCTCCTTTTGGTCTCTGGCCCCCATCTAAGTGGGAACAAGGAATTTTAATATATCACGAGTTAGTATGATACCATACAAACCCGCAGATTTCAAGCTTTTTCTTTAATTTCTTTTGTATTTTTTTCCACTAATTTACGTGCAATCATAATCTGATGCCCGCAACCGGTGCATTTCAATCTAAAGTCCGCTCCCACGCGCAGTATCTCCCATTCCGAACTGCCACAGGGATGTTGTTTTTTAAGTCTTACTATTTTACCAACTTCGTAATCCATCTTTCCTCCAAATCACTTATCGGGATGTCCTCTATCCTACTTCAATCTGACTTAAGATTTCTCCGATTTTACCCTGAATCACTAAATCTGCATGGGTATCCCTTGCAGTAACCTCTTTATTAATCAGAACAAGATTTTTACCGTTAAAATAATCAATGAGACCTGCTGCCGGATATACAACCAAAGACGTGCCACCGATGATTAAAGTATCCGCCCCGGCAATTGCCCTGATTGCGCCCTGCATAATACCTGCATCCAAGCCTTCCTCATATAACACCACATCCGGCTTCACCCTTCCCCCACATTCACAGGTTGGAATTCCCGCTGCCTCATACATGAACCGGGCAGAATGGAACTTACCGCATTTTTCGCAGTAATTACGCAGAATGGAACCGTGCAGTTCAAACACATTTTTGCTGCCTGCTGCCTGATGTAAGCCGTCAATATTCTGTGTTACCACTGCTTTTAATTTGCCTGCTGCCTCAAGTTCGGCAAGCTTTAAATGAGCCGCATTGGGCTTTTTATCAAAAAACAAAATCTTATCTTTATAAAAACGGAAAAATGCTTCCGGCTTTCTCACATAATAAGTATGGCTTAAAATGGTTTCCGGCGGTTCATCGTATTTTTGATGATACAGCCCATCCACACTTCTAAAATCAGGAATTCCGCTTTCCGTAGATACTCCTGCGCCTCCGAAAAAAACAATATTCTTACTTTGATTAATGATTTCCTGCAGCTGCTTCATATACCACAAACCCCTCATTCTGATATGTGACTTCATAATGATTTTTCGTCACATAGTCATATAACATCTGTTCTTTATCAGTACCCTTATCCTCTAAATTTACACCGGAACCCACAATCAGAACAGGGCATCCCTCCATATTCTCTAAGTCCTCTTTTAACACTTCGGAAGGATTGGATTCTAAGTCTGCCCATAAATTGGTAATGGCAGGCTTTAAATCAAAAATATAATATAAGCCCGGTATATTGCCATATAAAATTGCAGGACTGCCATCTAACTCATTGGAAGATAAGTATTCTGCAAGTCCCATAATACTTTCTGCATTTTTCTCGGAAGTCTTGATTCCTTCCAATCTCTCAATTCCTTCCACTTTCGTGGTAAGGTTCCATGCCGGTTCTCCTGCTCTTGCCACAAAACCCATTTTAAATAGTAACGCCTGCACAAGTAACACTGCCATAAACATGGCACAGGAAATGCGGACCGTAGGAAGCTTACTTGTTTTTTTATACAGAATGTGTAAGGTAAACGGTGCTGCCAGATACAAATTATTCATACTTGGGAAGATTCCGTTATTGCTTCCAAAGGGCGAAATAAGAACAATCACCAATACAATGGCTGCAAGTATCTTTTCTTCGTGGGATTCCTTCTTTGAAATCAGTACCATAACACAACAAACAATGGTAATCATTAAAAAGATGGCTGCTAATTTAAAGAAAGACTCGTACGCACTGTAATTAAAAAGCCATAACCCTCTACGATATAGCACAAATAATAACAATACCATGCATCCTGAATACCCAATATAAAAAATCCTGTGAAGCATTTTATTCTCAGCAAACTTTTTATTCAAGATATAGGAAGCCGCTACACCAAGAACACAAGCTGCGATTAACAGCGCCAGATATGGAAAGGACATGGTATATCCTCTTACCATGGACAATAGCATATCTGCAAAAGAATAACCTGCACTGTTTTTAGAAATGAACAGAAGGCCTCCTATCATCTCAACAAACTCACCAATCTGTCCTGTTAATGCAATAGCCAACAAACAGATTGCCACACCTGCCAGATATCCTCCCACACAAAGCAGGGTTTTTCTTATTACTCCCTTAGAAAAGAACGCCGCTTCGTAAAATACCACTAAAATCAATGCTGCCTCTAACACATTCGGAAAACGGGCAAAAATATTCATTCCAAGAAGAACGCCCGCTATGACATACCATTTTTCCTGTTTTCTTACAATGGCAACATAAAGACAAACGGATGCCAATGTAAAAAAGAAATATGTGAGATAATTATATAAAATCACAGTAGGGCACCAGCTTAAGCCTAATGCCAGCATAATGCCAATAAACAGAATTTCTCTTTGTATCTTATTTTTTAAAAATACATAAGCGATAACAGCCGTTCCACTTAAAAGAAATGAGGTATAAAAATTCATTCCCACCATGGTGTTTCCGAAAGGAAGAATAGAGAAAAAGCCACCAAGCAGATTGGACAAATAGTATCCGTACATCCAGAGGGAATCCAGATGTTCCAAATGAACATAATTAGCCAAGCTGCAGGTAGTATCCGCAAACTCTAAACCTTTTGTAACATTCCACAATGGGAACAAAATAAAAATTGCAATATAAAGATAGTCTGTTTTTTTAACCTTTGCCATTTTTTTCTCCACGATAATTTACATATCTTTATTTAACTTACGATACTTTTGAACCTTCTTTACAACAAAAATAATATCTACAATAACGGTTCCAACCGCTGATAGAATATAAATCATTTCAATTGTTAATTTTATCATGGATAAGGTCACAAAGCTTATGATTAAAAACATAATAACAAAGTAACCATATGCAATAGCTGTAATAACTAAAAAGAGAATGACGTCCTTTAAGATATCTTTCGTCTGATCTTTCATGGTTAATAATGCCTCCTATATATCTTAGCACGTCTTTCCCCAGATCATAAGACCCTCGTCCGTAAATCCTGCAATCGCGTAACACTGTGAGCTGTTCTCATAATCAAAGAAAGTTCCTGCCACAGCCTGCACCTTGCTTACATTAAGACCTGAAGTCACTGAACGTACCATATGATTGTCATCTTTTTTCAGTATAATCCATTCCCAGCATTTTGTAAGCATTTTTTTGAAGGTTTCTGCATTTTTACAGTCACTTCCCTCTGATAATACCGGCTTTCCGTCTTCTATGGCAAAAGAAAATGCTCCGTTGAGGCTGATATCCTCTTCCCCTGCAAAGGCCTCCGGTGCCATAACCGGCCAACCATCCACAAACAACATTTGGCGTACTACCAGATAATGCATTCTAAAGGAACGTCTCTTATCAGGTTCTTTGGGAACATAACAGATTACTCTTGCACCATCTCTAACATGATGTACAAAGAAATACCTATCATTTTTTACGTCATAGAACGGAACGCCGTGTCCCGGGCCTCTGAAACCGTCAAACTCCCAATCCGCATAGGACTCTTCACGAATCTTAGGCACAAAATCTTTTTGGGGACGTACCGCATAAGGATTATCTGCCTTAAAGCAGTAACTTCCCATCAGGCGAAGTCCCAAGGACTCTCCATCCAGGCTCTTTCCTGATTCATCAAGATATGGACCCTTAACATTTTTACTTCTTCCCACGCGCACGTCATAGTCATCCCCAAGCCAGCCATAAGAAAGTAAAAGATAATAATACTCTGTCTTAGGATGATAGATAACCGCTGCTCCCTCAGGACCATCAATATAAGAATCCTTTGGTTTTATTGCAATACGGTCTCCTAAAGAATATTCATCACCATCTAAGGGTAAACCGGTCACAGGGTCAAGCTCTTTTATAAAGATTCCACCGAAGAAAGAACCATATACCAGATATTTTTTTCCTTCTGTATCATCTATAATATGGGCATCAATGGCGTTGGGCTCTAAATCAGTAGTACCCCATGTATTTGCTGCCACACCTCTGTTTTCAAACGGTCCTTCCGGATGGTTGGAAACTGCAAGCCAAATTCTCGACTCTGAACTTCCGAAAGCTCTTGTAGCAGAATAGTACATACGGTATTCTCTAACCATTTCTCCTTCTGGTTTTTTTACTTCCACATATTCGACAAAAGGAGCCCAAAATCCGTGAGTAGGAGGAAAATCTCCGTTGTCACGTCCCTCACTTACCGCTTTTTCAGAAAGGGCATAGCCCACAAATTCAAAATCCACAAGGTTCTTACTCTTACGTACAGGAATGCCCTGTTTGTATTCTGATGTGATGGCACTGTCCGTTGCATAAGAATAATATGTTTCACTTACAGGATCCCACATCATGGACGGATCATGTGATTCAAATAATGGATTCTTACTTCTGTCATGATAATTTAAAATAAACCCCGGTTTCATATTTTACCCCTTATTTTTTCAACGCGTCTTCAGAAACTGTCTTACTTCCCCAAACAGTTATCTGGTTATCAATTCCTAAAGCAGTAAATACCACTGTTTCATAAGATGTCTGTTCTACGCACATATTAAGTGCCACACCACTGTATTCTTTTCCGTCAATGGTAACTGTAATATACGGTGTTCCTGCTTCTAAAGCCCATGAACCTGTGTATGCCCCCGTAATGGTGCCGTCTTCTTTTAATGTAATAAACTCAGGCTTCATGGTTTCAAGGTTGGCATAGTCAATATCAAGATTATGGATGATTAATTCATAATCTCCTGCTACTTCCTTGGCACTAAGTCCTGCCTCATTTAAGGTCTCTCCCTGTGTAGCATAAGGTGCCGCTACAATCCATCCCTCTTTATTAACAAATAACTGGTGCACTTTTACATTGTGTGCCTCTGTTCCGTTAGAAATTCTTGTGTGGAATACTACATAAGCTTTTCCGTCATCATCCACAAATGCGGAATTATGACCTTGGGCTACCTGCCCGATATTGTATGAACGCCACTTATATCCGCCGAAAAGACGATATCCTACGGAATGATTATAGTTAAATATATATTTATCATAGAATGAAGAATTACCAAGGGCATCCACATATGGACCGTCCGGATTTTCTGAACGGAAGACGCGCATGTTATAGCCCCCTGCTGCCTCTAAATTACCATAAGAGATGAAAAGATAATAGTAATCCCCGATTCTTTCAATATAAGCACCCTCACCCGAAACATAGCAGCCACCGGCAATCTTCTTACCAAAGTATGGGTCTGAATGATCGTTGGTTTCATAGGATACATTATAATCTCTTAAGCCTGTTTCTTCATCAAGCTCTAACATAAAGATACCGCCGGACCAGGAACCATATGCCATCCACAGATTGCCTTCTTCATCGTAAATTACACAAGGGTCAATACAGTTTGGCCATTTATCTCCCCACTTACGGTTATCAATACCGTTAGTTACATATCTTTCCGGAATCGTTTCCTCGCCGGTTACCATAGGCGCGTCCGTCTGTCCGTATGTCTCATTATTGAATCCGCCGTACACAATAGTTCCCGCATATTCAAAGGGACCATCCACGTTATCCGCTGTCAAAAGAACAATATTGGATTTCCAGTCATCGCCGTTGGCACTAAGATAGTAACAATACTTGCCCATGACTTCATTATAAATTACATCCGGTGCCCAAAGAAAATCATACCATGTTCCGGATCTTTCATCTTTATTCCATGCACGGATCTGATCCTGCAATTCCTGTGAAAAGGAATCCCTAAATTCTCCGTCAATACTTGTCCAAGTCATTAAGTCAGTGCAATACCCTGCAGCTAAATGTGTACCGAAAATATAATAATTGCCATCTTCATCCTTGATAATAGACGGGTCATGACATGTGATTTTTCTGCTCTTTACGGTATAAGAATCATCTAACTTCACTAATTCCTGTTCCACTTGAATATCCATAACCGCACGAATCATTACTTCTTTACCTGCATATGTAAATTTTACATAAGGTCTTACGGTAATGGTTTCAAAATCCACGGCCTGTGCAGGCAACGTCTCAGAAAGAAGGATAAGCGCAAATCCAAGAGCTAATGCTTTGGCTCCTTTTTTCTTTTTAAGACAGATAATAACAATCACAACTGCAAAAAGAGCCACCGCTCCAATAATGATAGGAATGAGAAGATTACTCTCTTCTTCAACAGGTGGAAAAACATTAACATCCCCCACAACCTTACCTTCCAAAGTAATGCTCTCACCATAAGCAAGTGCCGGTAATTCTGTTGGTAATACCGTTCCTTCCACAGGGTTTAATCCTTTTGTATTACTGTAGGTAATTGTAGTCTTTTTTGAACCCCAGTGAAGCTTATTATTATTAACCGTAATGGTGTAATGCACTTCTTCTCCTGATTTATAGGATTCTTTATCTGTTGAAATGGTAACCTCAATACCATCCTGGTTAATGGTATTGCTTGCACCTGTCTGTTCCTTTGCCAATGCGTTTATATTAAATAAGCCAAAAAGTAACACGAATGTTACAATCTGCATCCATTTCTTTTTCATTGTTTTCTCCCATCTACCAATGTTTATAGGGACATCTGTTCTTCTTTACCGCTGCACGCAATTCAACATAACAGCCGCATCCGATACAGGTTCCTTCTGATAACTTATCACAGTTTTTACATGTTTCCAGCCGCTTTTCATACAGCTCTTTCGGTGTTCTGACACTTTCGTCCAATACCTCTATGTATTTATGAAGCTTATCAAAATAAGCCTTTTCGTCAAAATCCCTTAAAAGACATTTTTTACAAACCCTTAAGTTTGGTTTTTCCTGTAAATCTATATCCATAATTTACTCCGTTTTTACCTTTAACCACAAATATGCACCGTTTTGGTGCATATTTGCAATTGTATTTTTTGTGTAATTATCTTATTTCCCCTGACCATAATAAGCATTTGCACCATGTTTTCTGTAATAATGCTTATCCTGTAATTCCTGTGGAGCCGGCTTTACTTCCGGATTAATCATTTCCGCACGTGCTGCCATTTTAGCAACCTCTTCCAGTACTACTGCATTATGAACAGCTTCCATAGCATCTTTACCCCAAGTAAATGGGCCGTGGTTTTTGCATAATACTGCAGGCACTGCCTTTACATCAAGATTACGTGCTTTAAATTCATTGACAATTAAAAGTCCTGTGTTCTTTTCATATGCTTCATCGATTTCTTCCTGTGTAAGAACACGTAAACAGGGAACTTCACCGTAAATATAATCCGCGTGTGTTGTACCGTAGCAAGGAATACTTCTTCCTGCCTGAGCCCAGCTGGTTGCCCATGATGAATGGGTATGTACCACACCACCGATTTCAGGAAATGCTTTGTACAATTCTAAATGGGTTGGTGTATCTGAGGACGGATTGTATTTTCCTTCTACTTTATTGCCATTAAGATCCATAACAACCATATCTTCCGGCTTTAAGTCCTTATAAGGAACACCGCTTGGTTTAATTACAAACAGTCCGCTTTCTCTGTCGATGGCACTCACGTTACCCCATGTAAAAGTTACCAATCCATATTCAGGAAGCTCCATATTTGCTTCATACACTACTTTTTTTAATTCTTCTAACATAATTCCTTTGCTCCTTTCAACGCCCGGTTATCCGCGCACATCAACAGGTACAAATACCTGCATTTCTCCCTCGCCACGGTTTGCCCATGTATAATATGGGATAAATTTCACCTTACATTTTTCAAACTGCGGTGTTTTATACTCATGATACAATTCTGTATCTGCTTCATTGTATTTCTTTTTCTTTGCTCTTCCTTCAATCACAATGACTTCATTACCGAATTCCTTGGATTTGCATTGCAAGAATCCTTTTTCCGCTTCTAAATAGAAATCCTGAAGATTTTTACCGTTATCGGCTTCTTCCATACAGTACACAACAGGACCACGCATAAGTGCTACTTTTCCGGCATCTTCGCGAACACGTCCGTTGGCTGCCATAACACGGATTTCCATTGGGAAATTAAGAGCAATTTCTTCCTCAGGTCTGAAAATACCCCGCACATACAAATATCCGTCTTTCATACTGGTTTTCTTCCCTTCAATGGAAGGTGCGGAAAACTTTTTACACCAGCCCGGAATTCTAAATGCAATCGTCATTTCCAAAGCTTCCTCTGCCTTAATTTTTGCAGATACCTTTCCGTTCCACGGAAACTGGGAATCTAATACAACATTTACTTCTTTGCCGTTAACATCCATTTTAACATTGGCACCCATATAAAGGTGTACAAACAGGGTGTCTTTTTTCTCTGTAAAAGCATAAGAACCGATAGAGCTTATTAGTCTTGCAAGGTTAGGAGGGCAACAAGCACAACCAAACCATTTCTGGCGTACCGGTTTTACATGGAATTTCCGCTCGTCCTTTTTACAACTTTCCGGAACTACCTGAAGAGGATTTACGTAGAAAAAGCTCTTTCCGTCTAATGCCATACCGCTTAAGATTCCATTATGTAATGCAAGCTCCATAACATCTGCATACTTAGAATTCGGACGGATTTCAAGCATACGTCTAGCAAAAAAGACAAGACCGATGGATGCGCAGGTTTCAGCATAGGCTGTATCGTTAGGAAGGTCATACGGGTAAGAGAATGCCTCTCCGATATGGGTTCCGCCGATTCCGCCTGTAATATACATTTTTTCTTTTGTAATGCTGTCCCACAATTTTTCACAGGCACGGTATAAAGCTTCGTCTTTTTTGATTCTTGCCATGTCTGCCATTCCGGAATAGAGATATACGGCACGTACCGCATGTCCTACGGCTTCGTCCTGCTCCCTTACCGGCACATGTGCCTGATGATAGTGATAACGCAAATCTTCTTTTTTACCGATTGGTGCGTGTTCGTTATCCCAGTAATAAGGACGTTTTCCACGCTCGTCAATAAAGAATTCTCCAAGCTTTAAATAAATATCATTGCCTGTGGCCTCATAAAGGCGGAACAATGCCATCTCTGCAATTTCATGTCCCGGATAGCCTTTGCATTTACCCGGCTTACTTCCAAAATAGGAATCAATAAACATTGCATAACGTTCTACAGCCTTTAATAGCTTATCTTTTCCGGTTGCTTCATAATATGCAATGGCTCCTTCTGCCAAATGACCAAAACAATATAATTCATGATGGTCCCTTAGATTGGTAAAGATTTTATCCATACCGTTTATGATGTAATAGGTGTCTAAATAACCGTTTTCATGCTGTGCAGCACATACAATATCAATTGCTTCATCAGCAATTTTCTCTAATTCTGCATCCGGATGCTGTGTTAATGAATACCCCACCGCTTCAATCCATTTCGCAAAGTCGCTGTCCTGGAATACAAAGCCGTAAAACTTATCCTCTAAGTTATCAGGATCCTCCGGCAATGCTTCAAAGCCGCGGAATGTATATTGGGGTTCTTCATAAGAAGCACCTTTTACTTTCTTTTCTGCCATCATTTTTCCGGCAATTTTAAAGTTTCTCATACAGTAACTGGGCGCCGCACCCTCAACACGGTCGTTGAGAGTATCCCACTGGTAAGGGATAACATTGGTGCGGACAAGCTCCATTTCATTTTTCCAAAATGTATCTGTAATCTGAATGTTTTTTAAATCCACCGGGCGGCTATATTCCTGTGCATTCACGGTATACTCCTATTCTATGAAAGGCAGTCCACTGCTGCTCTTTCAATTGCAAGTCCTTTTTTATATCTTTCGATGAAAGCTTCGAAGCCTGCAACGTCTTTCGCATCAGGTTCGATTGTGCTTCCTTTTTGTCCTGCGAATACTTTGTTTGTTAAGTATGCTTCCAAAGTTTCGCCTTCTTCTTTATTCATAAGATATGCAGCAAGTACTGCAATACCCCAGGCACCGCCTTCACCGGCTGTTTCCATTACGGATACAGGTGAGTTCATGGCAGCTGCCGTAATTTTCTGTCCAACGCCCGGTGTCTTATAAAGTCCACCATGGCCTAACATCTGGTCAATTTTAACTTTTTCTTCTTTGGTTAAGATGTCAAGACCAACCTTTAATGCACCAAGTGCTGTGAAAAGATGCACGCGCATAAAGTTTGCAAGGTTGAATTTGCTATCCGGTGTACGGACAAATAATGGTCTTCCTTCTTCAAAACCTGTAATATGCTCACCGCTGAAATAGTTATATGCCAATAAACCGCCGCAATCATCATCGCCTTCTAATGCCTTACGGTAAAGGGTTCCGTATACATCATTCATATCCGGCTTTGCCCCAAAATTATCAAGACATTCTGCAAAAAGATTTACCCATGCATTTAAGTCCGATGTACAGTTGTTGCAGTGTACCATACCTACCAGGTTACCTGTCGGTGTGGTTACAAGGTCGATTGCGTCATATACTTTTGAAAGTTCTTTTTCAAGAACCACCATAGCAAATACTGAAGTACCTGCAGATACGTTACCGGTGCGGACTGCAACGCTGTTTGTTGCAACCATACCTGTTCCTGCGTCACCTTCCGGAGGACACATTGGAACCCCTGCCTGTAATTTTCCGCTTGGGTCGAGAAGGAGTGCACCTTCTTTAGTTAAGCATCCTGCATCTTCACCTGCACTTAAAACACCCGGAAGAATTTCTTCTAACTTCCATGGGAATCCTTTTGGTGCCACAAGTTCATTGAAGGTATCAATCATCTTTGTATTGAACTGCCCTGTGGTAATATCAATTGGGAACATACCTGATGCTTCACCAACACCAAGTACTTTTTTACCTGACAGTTTCCAGTGAACATATCCTGCAAGGGTACAGAAGAACTTAATGCTTGGTACATGTTCTTCACCATTTAAAATTGCCTGATATAAATGTGCGATGCTCCATCTCTGAGGAATATGATATGAGAAGCTTTCCGTCAAAGCATTGGATGCCTGTTCTGTCATGGTATTTCTCCATGTACGGAAAGGAACCATTAATTCATCTTTATCATTGAATGCCATATAACCATGCATCATGGCAGAAAAGCCCATTGCACCGATTTTTGTTAATTCAACGCCATACTGGTTTTTCACATCTGCTGCCATTTTAGCGTAACAGTCCTGAAGACCGTTCCAGATATCATCAAGAGTATAGGTCCAGATTCCGTTATCAAGACGGTTTTCCCAGTCATGTGCTCCCTGCGCGATTGGTAAATTATTCTCTGCTACCAAAACAGCTTTAATTCTTGTTGAACCAAACTCAATACCAAGCGCTGTTTTTCCTTCTTCAATCATTTTCTTAATTGTGTTCATATCCATTCCCATGTGAATGCCTCGCTTTCTTAGATTATTCTTATCTATAGTAAATTGAGTTCCATTTTAACTCGTTCTTGAAATCTCTTAAGTTTGTGTTGTTATCAATAACAACGCTTTCAATGCCCATAGCATCTGCCCAGTCAACCATCTGCTCTACTGATAAATCGTAAGAGAATGCTGTATGGTGAGCACCACCTGCAAGGATCCAAGCTGCAGCACCGATTTCAAGGTTAGGCTGTGGTGTCCAGAATGCTGTTGCAACCGGAAGATTTGGCATAGGTTTCTCATTTTTCTTACAATCAACTGCATTTACCAAGAGACGGAAACGGTTACCCATATCGATAAGGGATGTAGCAACACCGCTGCCAACCTTAGAGGTAAATACAAGTCTTGCAGGATCTTCGCGGTTACCCATGCTTAATGGATTAACTCTCATAGAAATAGGACCGTCTGCGATGGTAGGACATACCTCAAGCATGTGAGCCTGAAGGATTCCTTCTTTACCGGGTACTAAATTGTATGTGTAATCTTCCATGAAAGAAGTACCTTTTGCATCTTTGATTCCTGCTGTCATAATCTTCATCAAACGAACCATAGCTGCTGTTTTCCAGTCACCTTCGCCACCAAAACCGTAGCCCTGTTCCATAAGTCTCTGAATTGCAAGACCCGGAAGCTGTTTTAAACCGCCAAGCATTCCGAAATGAGTTACAACTGCATGATAATCTCTTTCTTCTAAGAAGCGTTTCATACCGATTTCAATTGCTGCCTGAACTGCAACATGTTTACGGAATTCTGCTTCATCTCTACCGTCTAAAATAATCTGATATTTGCTGTAGTATTCTTCTACAAGAGCATTTACATCTCCGTCAGCTACTGCATTTACATAGTCAACTACATCATTTACATTGTAATGGTCGATTTCCCAACCGAATTTAATCTGTGCTTCAACCTTATCACCTTCTGTTACGGCAACGTTGTTCATGTTATCACCGAAACGGCAAACACGGATATGGCTTGATTCCATAACACCTACTGCTGTTCTCATCCAGCTGCCTAACTGGTTCTGAACGCTTTCATTTGCCCAATGACCAACAATAATCTTTCTTTCGATGCCCATACGGGTTACGATATGACCATATTCACGGTCGCCGTGAGCTGACTGGTTTTCATTCATGAAATCCATATCAATTGTGTCATATGGGATTTCTTCATTAAACTGTGTATGAAGATGACAAAGTGGTTTTTTATACTCCTGGAGACCAAGAATCCACATTTTTGCAGGTGAGAAAGTATGCATCCATGTGATAACACCTGCACAATCTGCATCATTATTTGCATCATTAAATGTCTGACGGATAGAAGCCTGTGTAATTAAAGTAGGCTTTAATACTACTTCATAAGGAAGCTTTCCTGATGCATTCAATGCATCTACGATTTTTGCAGAATGATCTGCAACCTTTCTTAAACATTCATCTCCATATAAATCCTGTGAACCCGTACAAAACCAGAATTTGTAATTCTTCATTGTTTTCATATTGTTAATCTCCTTTATATTAAGTAATTTTCTTTAATCATATGCATTTAACACATCTTAAAGAGTAACTTTATTTTTATAATCAAATATAGGATATCCCTTGTCATCCCACTTAACTTCCATTAACATTGCATGGCGGTTTGGGTCGTAAAGAGGATCTCCTTCAATTTCAAGATAAGTCCTTGCATGGTATACACAGACATCCGTTCCGTCATCAAGCTTGGTAAATGAATTATGTCCCGGTCCGTAAAAGCCTTTTTCCCTGTCGGATCTTAATACGGGATAACGTTCTTTTTTCCACGCTTTCGGATCTAAAATATCTTCCTCTTCACCAATACTCATCATACCCATGCAATAGCATTCGCCTGTGGCACTTGCTGAGTAGGTCATAAAGATTCTGCCGTCACATTTGATAATGGCAGGTCCTTCATTTACCCAGATATCAACTCTTTCCCAATCATAATCAGGAGTGGTAAGAAGTACTTGGGCTGTACAAAGCTTGGTTGCCGATTCCATCTTAGCAATATAAATATTTGAAATCTGAATTCCAACACTTACTTTTTCTGCCCAAATATAGTAGTATTCACCTTTATTTTCTAAAATGGTTGCATCCAGTGAAAATGCTTCAAAGGAATAAATATCATCGTCACTGCGCTGCATTTTCCCTTTTTCTACCCATGCATCTTTGATTGGGTCTTCTCCGGTACACTCCAATACAAATGGTCTGATTCTCCAACAATCCTCTTCTTCACCTGCGGCAAAATAAATATACCATTTTCCAAATAAATAATGGATTTCAGGAGCCCAAATGTGCTTGCTCATTTCTCCGCTTGCATGTTTTTTCCAAATTACTGTTTCTTCGGCATCCTGTAATTCTTTTAAGCTCTTTGCACGTCTTAATACGATGCAGTCATAAGCCGGAACCGATGCGGTAAAATAATACATACCGTCTGTGTGTCTGTATACATATGGATCCGCACGTTGTTCAATCCAAGGCTGATTAAATTCTGTGATTACACCATTTCTTTCTTTTCTCATGTTTCCTCTCATTCTGTCACTATTCGACTTATTCCTACTTGGAATATTGTATTATGTACTTAAAAAAGATACATGTCGCACCCTTACATATTCTGCAAGGATGCCAAATCTATCTTTCTATAACCCCTTATAGAAACACCCTTTAGTAAAAACGCTCCGGATTCGAAATCATCCGTATCCGGAGCGTACATTTACCAGTTAATCATCTAAAAAGACGATTTAAATTACTGAATGTCAAGGCAAGCGCCATCAACACCGAGGCAGAAATATAAAGGTCCGTCAATTTCGATTCCCTTATATGACTGTGTATAAGTATTTCCTGCAACTGAAGTAATTGTAGCAACAACGTCTGCTGTTGTTCCGTTGTTTGTTACTTTAAGGTTTACAGAAGCACCATCGATTTCAGCAATGAAGTTAGCCCAATCGTATGTGTTTTCAAGTGTCCAAGGAAGTAATCCGCTTGCTGTATCGCCTACTGAATTCCATCCCCAGTTATCTGCACGTAATACTGCATATTCTTTGTAATCTGGGTTAACATCTGCATGGATTGTTGCATCTGTTGCATGACCCTGAGCTACTGCCTGAAGAACTACGATGAAGTTATTCCAGTTGTTAGCTTTGCTTGAGTAGTTAACAAAGTTAACTTCTTTTGTTTCACCTTCTGCTACAGCATAAATTTCAGAGAATTCTTTCCACCATCCTGTAGAACAGTCTGTTGCACCAACTGCTGTACCTGTAATAACAGCTTCATTCTTAACATCGATACAAGCGCCATCAACACCGAGGCAGAAGTATACGTCGCCGTCTACTTCGATTCCTGAGTATTTCTGGTAATATACATTACCATCTACGTCTGTAACATCAAATACGATGTCAGCTGTTGTTCCGTTATTTGTTACAGTTGCTTTAACTGTAGCTCCCTGTAATAACTTAAGGAAGTTATCCCAGTCATAGTTGTTTTCAAGTGTCCAAGGAAGTAATCCGCTTGCTGTATCGCCTACTGAATTCCATCCCCAGTTATCACAACGTACTACTGCATATTCTTTGTAATCAGGGTTAACATCTGCATGAACTGCTGCATCTGATGCATGTCCCTGTCCTACGTTCTGAAGAACCATAATCCAGTTGTTCCAGTTAGCTGCTTCTACTGAATGATAGTTAATGAATGTCTTAGAAACTGACTGACCTTCTTCAACTTTCCAAATTTCAGAGAATTCTTTCCACCATCCTGTTGTAAAGTCAGGAGCACCAACTAATGTACCCTGAGCTACGATTTCAGGATTCTTTTCTTCTACTTCTACTACAGGAGCAACTGCTTCTACAGAAGCATCACCCATCTGATATAATGTAAGAACCTGACCAGCTGTTAATGCTGAATCATATACATATAAATCATCTACGAAACCTTTGAAGATTGTATCCCAGTAGTTAATACCGAATAAAGCTTCGAATTTACCATCGCCCGGTTCCATAATGTTTGGAGCAAGTGTTGCATCCCATGTATATTCGAAATATGTTCCGTTTGTATAGTTATCTGCTGAATCGTATACTTTTGTACCGTTGATATAGTACTGAGCACCTGCTGTTGTTGATCCAAGAGGAGAAGCCTGTTCTTCACCTGAACATACGATTGTTACGTGAACCCATTCTTTCTTTCCGTGAATCTGATCATCGAATGCATACATCCATGGCCAGCAGTCTGTTCCGTCTGCAGCATCGCTTGCTTCGTTACGGCTCCATACGATAGGGAAGATCTTTGCAGAATCTGCACCCCATTCAGACTGAGTTACGTTAAACCATGTTACGTTGTTTCCAACGTCAGCTGCTTTACCCATGTTATGACCAATCTGTAATGTAGCACCATATGTTGATAATCTTGTTGCGTTCATCCAGAATGATACTGTGTACTGATCTGTGTTAGTAGGTTCAATTCCTAAATTAACACCGAAAGAACCATCTAAGTAAAGTGCGTTACCTACAGGACCTGCTGCATAACCCATTGTTACATCTACAGGTGCGATATCGTATGTAGCACCATCGTTAACACTGTCAGCTGCTTTTTCAACCTGAGTAACAGGGTAATATCCTTCGTCTTCACCATCGAATGTGATGTGAGCGAATGGTGTTTCAGGTAATGCTTCAGCTGTTACGTCCTCAACTACAGGACCAGCTGGTGTGTCATCGCCTGTTGTGTCGTCACCTGTTGTATCTTCAACCGGTGTCTTGTCTTTAGCATCTGTTTCTTTGTCATCTTTACCACCACAGCCTACTAAGAGAGAAGCTGATAAAGCTGTACATAAAAGAATGCTTAAAAGTTTCTTTTTCATATAATACCTCCATTATTATAATGATTTATAGTTTCTTTACAGCACGTTTTATTGTGCTGTAAAGGAATCTACCACTGCCTGATATTTTGCAAGATCTTCATCTGAAAGTACATCGTATCCGTTAGGTCCGAAGTAAGAGATCATTGCTTCTGCGTGATAATAGTTAGCCTGTTCTGTAGCTTCTTCTACATAATCGGCTGCCTTTGCTGTACCCTTATCTACAAGATCATGGATACCAATCTTATTAAAGTACTGGTCACAGAAGTTCCAGTAACCTGCAATGTTGTACCAACCGTATGGAACCGGTCTTGTAATGTTAGCAAAGAAGTCATCCCAGATTACTTTATTTTCTTCATATCCCGGGAATAATGCTTTGTAACCTGCCCATACTTCTTCATCTAATGTGATTGGTGTAGGCATTGTAGAATGTTTCAAAGGTACTCCTGAAGCATTTGTGATTGAAGTATCATTGTAGATTTCAATTCTTGCTTTCCATCCTTCAATACCCCATCCCATCCATTTAAGAAGAAGGTATGCTTCGTATGGATACTGGCATGATGTAGATACACCACCCATGTACATTGTAGCAATTACATTGTGTTCAGGTTCATCTACAACATTTGGAGTTACATAAGGAACGATTTCAAGACCTAAGTCTTCCTGATATCCATCCTGAGCCCAGATGTTCATGTATGTCCAGAAACCTTCTGAGAATACTGCTACGTGACCTGTTGCACCAAACCATGCTTCCCAGTCACCTGTCCAGTCTTCCATTTCCTGTGTTTCTGTCTGAGGTGCTACGTAACCTGCAAGTTTCAAATCTGAGAATTCCTGTTCACCGATTGCCCAATACTGAAGGTCAAAGGTATCACCGTCAAAACCGAATTCACCTTTAATCTGTCTTTCAGAAGATGCACAAGCTGCAATACCATATAATGAGTCAAGTCTGTTGTAATAACCTAAACCATAGTATTTCATTTCGCCTGCACCCGGATCAACAGTTGCGTCTTTGATTAACTGAATCATTTCTGCCCATGTCCAGTCTGTTCTTGGCATTTCAAGGTTTAATTTTTCGATAACTGCCTTATCTACGAATACAGCACTTGGCCAGTAAACCATAGGTACTGCAAAACGGCAATCTGTATCGAAACATCCAAGACCATACTCTTTGATTGTTGCCATTAAGTTTTCGTTTTCAGGGTCTGCATCAAAGTATTCTGAAATGTCTGCCCAGTACATATTTGCTAAAGCTGTATCTGAGTCAGTTCCTTCGAATACGTCCGGGAAATTTCCGGCTGCTGCTGCAGCAGAAAGGTCTGTACTCATATCTTCGATTACACGATGTTCAACTGTAATGTTTGGATATTTTTCCATGAATTTTTCTGCTAATAATGTTACTGTTGTCTCATCTTCATAGTGCCAGAATGAAAGTGTAATTTCGTCTGTTGTTACACCATTCTCGTCTACGTTTCCTGATGGACCGCTTGTTTTCTTTGATCCGCCACAACCTGCTAAAGTAGCTAACATTGTGATGATCAATAAAACGCTTACTAAGAATCTCTTTTTCATGTTATTTCCTCCTAGAAATTTATCTCTAAGGATGCTATGCCGCCTATCGGCATAGCTCCGTAGGACCATAATATTATTCGCCGGTAATACCGGTTCTGTCGATACTTTCGATGAAGTATCTCTGTAAGATGAAATACATTACCAATAATGGTAAAATACTAAGGGACGTTGCCGCCATTCTTACAGATTCATTTAAGTTTGTTGCAGTGTCACCAACCTGTGCCAACGTATTAAAGCTCATATCGAAGTTCTTCAACTGGATAACTAAGTTGGTCCAATCACTGTGGGTTGAAAGTCCTCTTACATACATTTCTGTTAAGTAGGATTCATTCCAGTACCAAACGAATGAGAATAAGAAAACTGTCAGGATTGCCGGTGCTGCTGACGGAATCGCTATTCTTACAAATGACTTAAAATATCCTGCACCATCAATATGCGCTGCTTCCAACAATACCTTCGGAACCTGTCTGAAGAACTGATAGAAAATCAGGATAAAGATAGGTGAATTAAGTCCGTTACCAAACATTGCCGGTAGCACAAAGGTCCATAGCGATCCTAAAATACCCATGTCATTGTATAACACGTAGGTAGGAATCATTGTAACCTGGCTTGGTAAGATGTATGAAAAAATTAACAGTCCCATGAAGAACTTCTTACCTTTAAAATTAAAGGTTGCAAAACCATATCCGATGAACATACAGGTAATTACATTTAAAATAGTCGGAAGTCCTGCTATGGCAATGCCTTTTCCAATTGATGACCAGAAATCCAAGCTCTTTGCAGCATCAATATAGTTCTGTATGTACAATGCACTCGGAATCCATTTTACTGATGTATCCAACAAATCATCACGATTCATAAAGCTGGTACTAATCATGTATAAAATCGGATATAAGTAGATGAAACCGATACAGATGAGCAATCCGTATACGATAATCTGCTTGCCGGCGCCTTCTTTTTCTTTGCTACCGAACACGAATCGATGTAACTTTTCTTTTGTAAACTTACTTTTAATAGTCGCTTTCACCGGTGTATGTTCTGTACTTGCGCTTCTTTCTTGCTTTTTCGAGCTTCTTGACATTACGGATTCCCCTCCTTTCGATTTTCTTCACCAGACGAGCTTCCTTCTTCATTGCCCGTTTACGCTTCTTAACCTGACGGTCATATACATCCTTCTTCGAACCTAATAATAAGAAGAATACTAATACAACTAATGTAACAACCAGTGAATACATCCACGCCATGGCCGATGCGTATCCATAACCTTTTTCCTTTGTTCCTGAGAACATGGCTCTTTGAATCATGTTAATTAATTCATTCTGCTCATTACTTGACATAAAGATCACGGAATATACTGCATTCAGTAAAATCATTGGTTTAATGGTTGGAAGAGTAATCTTCCAGAAACACTCCCATTTTGAACCACCATCAATTTTAGCTGCTTCATACAAAGCAGGGTCGATTTTCTGTAATGCAGATAAGAAAATCAAAATCTGAACTCCGGAATACCAGAGAATCATAATCATGTTAGAGAATATCTCTCCAACGGACTCAGCCGCACTTTGCGGAAGAAAAGTTCCGAAGGCTGCTGTAATGGACTGAATGTTCATTGCAGGAATAGATGCAGCTTCCTGATCTACCAACATGTTCATTACCGGACCACTTACAATAATAACCGGTAAGAAGAAAATCAGTCGGAAGAATCCTTTGAATCTGATTTTTCCATTCAACATCATGGCAATCATCAAAGCAAACACAACGATGATTGGAACCTGCACTATGGTTTGCCACAGGTAAGTTACTATCTGTTTAGGGAATTCCGGGTTTTCCAACCATATCTGGGTGAAGTTACCGGTTCCCACCGGAATAAACTTAGTTCCAAGCGGTGTGATTCTGATGTTGTACCACATGTAATAGAAAGACTGTGCCAAAGGATAAAGCATGAATAATATCACACCGATTAACCATGGTGCTATAAACAAATATCCTGCTCTGGCTTCTCTTTTTTCCAGTTTTCCAAGTTTTCCCTTGGGTTTCTTTACTTTCTTTTCTTTACTCATTTACTCAACCACCTTATAGGACATTGCGTCGATTGTGTATCCGTCTGCTGACTGACCGGTACGTGCGTAATTGATATAGATTACCACGCCATTGTCATATGTCACTTTTCTGATTTGACTGTCGAAAATTTCATGTCCAATAATATAAGCGCCTTCTGTTTTTTCGCTGATTTCTTTTAACTCAGTAGAGTACTCAATAATTGTGTCACGATATACATCATATTCTGAGCTATAGATATCATTGGAGTTGGTATAAATCAAATCTGAAGAACTCTCTTTTGTAATGTAGAAAGAAGGGAATGAACCCGACTCTACCATTCTTAAGAAGAATTCATGCTTGTTTGCTTCAAAGTTAATGTAATCCGCATATACAGGAATTACGCCTTTTAACACGATTGACATAAACGGAACGCTTTCGTCTTCGTAAATATAATCTGATGTATAAAGTGGCATATCCAGATATGCATCTGCGTATTCCCAAAGGTACGCATATGGCTGTTCTAATACAAGATTTGTCTTGCCGTCAATTTGTTCAATTAATGACTTATAAGAATCCGCACAATTGTATCTTGTATAGAAGTCTCCGCCGTAACTATAAGAAAAAACATTATTTGTAATACCGGCAATGGCAAGATTAGAAACCTTTTTCTTTAAATAGCTGTCTACAAATTTGTTTACTAATGTCTTACTTCTTGCAGGAGTGAGGTAATTAAACTCCTCATATACATCCCTGTATGTTTTTTCTGTTAATTTTCTCTTGTTAATTCTTTTTACTACGTTAAATGTAGCGTTCTGTTCGTCAGGATTGATTTTCAATGCATTGTTGTAAAGGTAAAGTGAAATTCCTCTTTCCTGCGAATCTTTAATGAGCTTGGTTAAATCGTCTGTTCCGCCGATATCACCATCTGCTTTATATTTGGTAATCGGGATATCATAAAGACCACCCTTCTGCCAACCTTTATAAACACTTATGATGTCAGTAACATTAGCACTTTCCAAATCATCATATATGCCATAGATATCATCAACGGTTGTCATTACAACTGAGCTTGTGCCGATTAACCAGTCTTCACGCTCTGTTCCTAAGAAGTCGATACGTGTATTATAAGATGTATCTTTTACTGTTAATGCACCTTTACCCAATAAGTAGTTACGGTACGCATTTGCCATGCCCGCATAATTAGCATTCTCCTCTGATAAAAAGAGATATCTGATTTGTAAATCAGAATGGCTTCTGTCTTCTTCCGTTAACTTAATGGTACCTGATGAAGAATCGTTACCTAATGGCTGTGTATAAAGCTTACGCTCAATAAACTTAGCATAAATACGGTTGTAATCAATATTTACACCATTCGGCTGCGCTTCGATAGTCGCTCTTTCGGCTCCTTCTTCCACAACTGCCAAGAAAGCAATTCCTTCATCGGTATGAGCCATACCAAATACCGGTGCAAGAATTTTGTTAGGATCATTAACCATTTCGTATTTTCCCCAAAGCAATGAGGTTACTTCTGAATCGATGAATCCAACATCATCACCATAAATCATGCTTGAGTATCCGCTTGAAAATCTTGCCTCTTTATTATCAAGATAGATTAATGCTCCGTTACCGTCCGGAAGGAACATGTATCCTGCTTTTGAGTCAAGGTACGAATGTCCTAAATACGGATAAATGGAAATGGTTCCGATATAATACTGATTTGTCTTTTCAACAATGGATTCATCTGGTACTCTTGCAACCACTCCATCGTCTTCAAGGCTAACTTCCAAAGTCATACCAAACTGATATTTCTTCCAGAAAATTTCTGCTGTAAATCCGTTGTCTGTATAAGTAATTTTCTTGGTACATTCATCGTTTATAAGGTCTACCTGTTGGGTATCAACACTGGAATATACCGCGGTAAGAACCAACGCTGACTGCATGGCACCAATCCATGTTTTATTATTTTTACCATCATCATAGCTCATAGCAGATTCCATATAAGCACCTGTTACTTTATCCTCTACGATGATAGATAAGTAATCTTCATTCATGTATAAAACATAACGGTCATTTTCTGTAACATAGTTGTGTCCGTTGATAGACTTAGCTGCATTTACTTCAACCGGTGCAAAAAGACTGAACTCGGCAATCAGAATTGTAATTACTAACGCAAGCGCTATGGCAATTTTGTTCTTTAACTTAGCTACCAATCTTGTACACCACCTCTCCAAACAGCGCCTGTATGAAGTCAAATACCTGTGACCAAAGTACATAAATGATAAATGCTAATAACAGTGCTATTAAAATAGTAAATATTGTTAAGAAAATAATCCAAAATGTTTCTTTTATTGTGTAGTTGTTAATTTCCCGGATTGAAATGAAAACAAGTAATGCAATCCAGATTGTCATAAACAATGTAGCAAATTCAACAAAGAACACTTCGTTGTAAGTTACTACGTGTGAAATCGCGAAGATAAATGGCATAAATACTAAGTATGGCGCAAAGCTGTAAATAAATGAACAGTAAATATGTTTGATTTTACCTTCACCATCATTAATGGTACACATTAAGTAGTTACACAATACAACTACGAGTAATGCTATAATAATAATTCCAATATCAGAAGCGACATCATATTCGCCTTCTCTTGGCAACTTAAGCAGGAATCCGCAGAAATATTTATTAATAACAAAGAATATAATTCCAATTGTTAAGAGAAGGTTTGCACTTAAAAGTGATACTTTTCCTTCTTTTTTAATGCCATAGCAGCCATCAATCGGATGTCTCATAAAGTAGAACATATACCTCATCTCTTTAATGAGTTTTACACTTCCGATTTTAGCCAGTACTTTTCTCGGGCCGTTTAAGATTCCTTTTTTCTTATCAAGTACGTTGACTACTTTCTTTAAAACCCAGAGTCCGATGATTAAAAGAATAATTGTTACCAGGTTATCTTTTAACCATTCATTACGGATTTCCCAAAATGCATCTGAATATCCGTCAAAGTCTTTTGCAAGTTTTGCGTACTTAATTGCTTCTTCGTAATTTTCTTCCTGAATAAGAGCTCTGCCCATTGCCATATTGGCATAGTCAAAGAGGTTATTCATTTTTAATACTTCCTGAAGCGGTACTTTACTCTCGGTATATCTACCCTTTGAGAAAAGATATAGTGCTTCATGAAGGTAATTGGTAAACTCTGTCGGTTCATAAATCTGAATCTGTGCTTTGTCTGAATCCAAAACATAAATTCTGTTTTCGCTGTCTACCTGAATCGCTTCAACCTTGGTTGAAAGACCGATTCTCTGCTGTCCGTCATCGCTACCACCAAATACAAATAACATTTCACCTTCGTTATTGTATTCGTAAATATATCCCTGCGACGAAGCTACAAATACGTTGTCATGGTTACCTACTGCTACTGCTGCAGGTACTTCTTCGTATGCATCCGCTTGAATCATGTTAACACCGGCGATATTAAGACGTTTCAATGTGTCGTATTTTTCACCACGTGTTACGGAATAAATCAAGCCCTTTTCATCAATGGCCATATTATCCGGTGTTGCAGGAATATTACCCTGTGACTTTGCACGCTGAGCGTCTGTCTGAAGCATTCTCCAGACGATATCCCATAACGAAGCATTTGTCGCGTTCGTACCGAAATATCCTAAGAAAGTTCCACCGTCAACAGGACTAATCTGTACAATACCGTTTGTGTTTGATTCACAGATAATGTACATAGTGCCTGATTCGTTTACTACAATTTTCTGTGGCAGGAAGTCCTGAGTTTCACCATATAACGGATGATTCGGTTTTCCATATGTATTGATTAATGTACCTTCTTTGTCAAAAACGAAAATGCTTCTTGCATCTCTGTCTGCTACATAACATGTACCGTCACCTGTTACGTAGAGTCCTCTGGGATTTACCAATACGTCCTGACCGAAGGTCATAACCATATTTGCTTCCATGTCAGAAACAACTACTCGTTTATTACCACTGTCGAGGATATACATATATCCATCATTCGTAAGGCAAAAATCTGTAGGTCCTGATAATAATTCATCACCGATTTTTGTAATGGTCTGATATGGAAGATATGCTGTCTGTGTTTCGGTTATTAAACCATAACCATCAATGGTATAGGTTCTATATGGAGCTTTTGCATCAACTTCCATCGTATTAGCTGCAATCCCTACCACAAGTAAGAGTGCTGCCAATGATACAAAAAGTTTTCTCATACCTTTTTTCATTATCTTCACCTTCTCATTTCTATTTGATACCGGAGTGTGCCATCGTGTTCATTACGCTATTTTGTAAGATACAGAACAGAACCAGGTTAGGTATAAACATAATGAGTGATGCTGCTGCCGAAATACCCTGTCCGGCTACGGTGTTCGTGGTCGTGGTACTTGTTAATGTATTCATATAGAATGCCAGTGATTTTAAACCATCATCATTTACATAGTAGTTAGATGCTTCAATATTGGTCCAAACCTGCTGGAATACAAGGATTGCTGCTGTTGCAATCGCCGGTTTAATCAGTGGAATAATTACCTTGGTATAAATCTGTAATTCTTTCGCACCGTCCATATATGCCGCTTCAATCAGTGATTGTGGTACCTGATCCACGAACTGTTTTACTAAGAATAATGCAACAGGCAATGGAATCAATGGTAAAATCTGTGCCCAGTATGTATTTGTAAGTCCTAATACGTTAACTACCAAGTATCTTGGAATCATTACCGCTACAGGTACGAACATAATAGCAATCTGGTTGATTTGCAGCATTGCTGCTCTTCCCTTGAATTTTAACTTGGAAAGAGCATATGCAGCTGCAGTGGAAAACACTAATGAAGAGAATACTACTGCTCCAGTAATCAAAATACTGTTAAACACGTATCTTGAAAGGGGGATACCCGCCGATCTCGATGCCTTGAATAACTGTCTGAAGTTGTCAAATGTCGGGTTTGTCGTAATAAACTTCGGAGGGAAAGCAAACAATTCCTCCATTGGTTTAAACGCATGGAAAATAATAAATATAATTGGTAATCCGGTAATTAATACAAGCGGAAGAACCATCAATATGATTTTTATCTGACCTTTTTCAAATCGCTTCGGATTAATCTTATGTCCTTTATAAGCCATCTAATTCTCCCTCCTAATCGTCACCGAATAATTTCTTAGATATTGTAGAGAATACCTGTACAATCAATAACAGTGCTACCGATACAGCTGCTGCATAACCCATTTCGTAGCGGATAAATCCGTAGTCTTCAATATGGTTTACAATAAGCTGTGCCGCGTATTGTGGTGTAGGGTTACCGGCAAGTAAACCACTAATCTGACCATTCTGGAATGCTCCTACAATCTGCATAACCGCAGCAAATAACATCTGAGGTTTCATACTTGGGATTGTAACGTAAATCATTTCCTGGAATCTGTTCTTAACACCATCAATTGCTGCTGCTTCGTAAAGGGATTCGTCAGTGTTTAAGATACCTGCAAGGATTGCAAGGAAACCAACACCCATACTACTCCACAAACCGATGATAATAACGATTGGAAGTAAGTAATCTGTATTAACTAACCAGATGATTGGTTCATTAATAACTCCCAGTTCCATCAACCAGCTGTTAATGTAACCTGTCTGATCACCGGTAAACATGATTTTCCATAATACTGTCATTGCAATACCGGTTGTCATACTTGGTGAGTATAAAATCAAAGCAAAAATCGTACGCGGCAATTTTGTCAGGTTTGACAAAGCCCACGCAAGAAGGAATGATAATACATATCCTCCGATACCAACGATAATCGCGTATTTTACCGTATTTGGTAATACATATTGCATAAAGACTTCGTCGGCTGTGATTAAGTTAATGTAATTTAAGAACCCTACAAAGCTTGGGAACTGAATCGCATTAAAGTTCGTAAACGAGAGTACAACCGCCATAATAACGGGAGTCAATATGAATATTGTAAATAATATAGCGTAAGGTGAAACAAATCCATATCCTGCTTTATTGGAATTTTCCCTTCTGCTTATTTTGGTTGTCTTACGCATTTTTTGGCCTCCTATTTGCCTAAAATTCTTCTTACCGTTTCAACGTTAGGAACCGTATACTCCTTAATTACATTTCCGTCGCTGTCGATATAACCAAACTCCTCAAGTTTTCGTTCAGTTTCTCTGTTAACAGTCTTTACAACATCATCCACACGCGAACGTAATGTTTTACCATTTACTACTACATCATTGAATGCGTTACTCATTTCACGCTCTAACATGTAGCTTCCAAGAAGTCTTGGTGCTTCTAAGATGTTGCTTGCCTGTTCCATAATAATTTCTTTATGTTCCGTCGGATACGGAAGCATTCCGAATGCTTCAAGGTTAGCGGTAGGCCAGATATATTCTGAACCATACATAATCTGTAACATCTGTCCGAATTCAGCCTGAACTTCTGCTCTTGACCACCATTCCATAAACTGCCAAGCCATTTCTTCACGTTCGTCTGTTGATTCGAACATTACGGTACTTTCTGCACCGCCGGATACATATCTGTAAATTTCACCTGTTTTGTCATCTTCAACACCCGGCACAAGAGCAATACTCCATGAGTTTGCAATTTCAGGTGCTGCATTTAAGATAAGGTTATAAGAGTTAAAATCTGCAATACCGATTGGCAAGTCACCATTTCTAAAGTGCTGATAGAAGTTTGGAATATCAACCGGTAAATCATATAACGTAAATAACTCTGTTAACTGTGTAAAGCCTTCGATGGATTCTTCACTGTTTACTTCAAGTTCTAATGCGGTATCTCCATATAAGCTTCCGCCATTCTGGAAAATAAGTGGTGTCGTTCCATGGAAGTTACGCATAACAAGCATGGAAGCGGTAGGATAGTAAACGTTCAAACCTCTCATCTGTAAATCCGGTAACATGGCAATCAAATCATCCATTGTATTCGGGATTTCAAGGCCTAATTTTTCAAAAATATCTGTTCTGATAAACATTACATAGAAGTTCATTGTTTCAGGTAACGAATACAATCCGTCACCGATGACAGAAGATACTAAAATACCATCACTATAACGGCCAAATACCTCTTTGTAATTATCAAACTTAGTTAAGTCTACCAACGCTCCACGGGTACCTAATTCAAACGGTATTGAGTAGTTAATACCCGTTGCAATATCCGGTGTATCTCCGGATGCATTGGAAAGTACCAGTTTTTGAGGGTCTGTCATAAGTGACAGGTCAACCTCTATACCCGTTTCCGGTGTAAACTGCTCATCAATCATCTTCTGCATAATTTCTACATACTGTCTTGGTCTGTTTACCCAAACCTGTAAATGACTTTCATCTGTATTACTTGCAGAATATGATGTTCCAAAGAATGAATAGAAAAATCTCTTAATCGACATCCAGATAGACTGGAAGAAATTCAACTTCTTCGGAAGCTTTGCATCATCCTGATAAATATAAATACGGTCAATGGATAATGCGTTGTCATTGATCAAGTCAATGAAGTTAGCAATCTGTGTATTGATTGAATTAACGCTAGTTGATAACTCAGCCACACGGTAAATCAATTCATTTGGTTCGTCACCAAGTGTTTTTAACTGTTTTGCTGCAATGATTAAATAACCAAATGCCGCCACATCTTCCGGATCATCTACATTTACATACTGTGTTCCGATTTCAGCAAGTGCATATAATCTGTCAACCCAGTCATAAATACGGTCCTGCACATCCGGAATATATTTTGTAAGTTTTAAATCACGATACTTATCTTTGTTAGTACCTGCGACCTTAGTTACTTCAAGGGAAAGGTCATTGATGCCATTCATGATTTCATCTACTTCTTCCAAAACGTAACGGAGGTTGTTTGCACTGATTGTGAAAGAGACAGTATGCATACCTTCTTCAAGGTAAACGCTTAATTTATCTCCTTCATCATCCTTTAATGTTGTCTTTTTATATTTTGTTGTGTAAGCGATTGGCTGACTTTCAAATTCAGTATTTGGAATTTCGCCATCCACCTCAACATCAAGGAATACCGGGAATTCACTCTTTTCGGACTGCTTATAGTTCATTCCGATGTAGTAATATCCCGCATTCTTTACTTCAAACTGATATGTAACTTTCTGTCCCGCTGTGTTAAAAGAAGCACCATCCATAATATTTAATACGGTGTCTTTCGCAGACAAAGGAGCGAGGGCTGAATCATATTCTCCGGCAGCATGAATGGAAGAATCATTTCTTAAATAGAAATCTTCACCCTGAATCGTAATCAGGTTTTTGCCGTCTGCCACTTCAGAACCTGTATACTCTGCAATCTTTTTCGGAGCCTCTAAAGAAATATTACCAACGAGGAATGTTCCTTCATTAACCGTAATGGTAAACTCATGAGTTCCTGCTGTTAGTTCAACCGAAAGCGGTCTTGAATATCTATAACTTCCGTCCATCAGATATTTATTTTCCCACTGAAGCACTTTATCAGGGAGGGAAACAATTTCATTTCCGTATCTGTCGATTGAAATTTCTTCCGGTGAGCTCCATGTTGTCTCAAATGTCAGGTTACGTGTCTCATAGAATGGATATTCACCATCCACCTGCAATGCCATTTCAATGGGAAGGATGGATTTGTCATAAGACAAATAGTCAAATCCTATCCAGTACAATGCAGTTTCCGGAACTTCTACAGTCACGTTAATCGTATCATTACTCTTAACAGCCGCAACTTTATTGGAATACTCATAATTGTCAGCAGTCAAAAAAGATGTCTCTTTAATAGCTTCATCCATTTTTACTGTAACTGCATCCCCTGTATAATCTTTTGCAGTATAGTTTGCACTTACTTTAGTATAGTTAGAAGTAAGTCTTTCTACGCTAAACTCCTCCATTGAAGAAGCTTGACTTGAATTTGCAGCTGTGGAAATGAGCATCGGTTTTTCTCCCTCTGCCGAAGCCTCAGATGCATTTCCTCCGAAGAACAACTCAACTGTCATAACTGTCAGTAATGCAATTGATACGATTTTTTTAAAACCCTTTGGTGCCATAAGGAACCTCCTAATTTTTAAACGGTAACTTCTAAATGTAAAACGCTACATGCCGGAATTGTAAATACGATTTTATTATCTACAACTTTGTATCCGTCGAAGCTTTCTGTATGTACTACATTCGGATCATCGAATGTATTGTGTGCATGCATTTCATTGGTTAATACTGTTCCAACAACTTCTTTAATATCTGTTTCAGTAAAAATTGCTTCCACTTCATAATCTTTTTCAATAGAAAGATTGTTGATAGTAATGTGAATCTTTCCATCTTCACCTAATGAAACAGATTCATTAAGTGCAGGAACTTTAAATTCATCTTCAACACCGATGATTTCAACTTCATCAAGATTACTGTCTAAAAGTTGTGCATCCTGATGACATTTATACATATTGAATACGTGATAGGTAGGTGTAAGAATCATCTTGTCACCTTCTGTTAAAATAACAGCCTGAAGCACGTTAACCATCTGTGCGATGTTAGCCATCTTAACTCTGTCGCAATGCTTGTTAAAGATATTTAAGTTAATACCGGCTACAAGAGCATCTCTCATAGTGTTCTGCTGATATAAGAATCCCGGGTTGGTTCCGGGTTCACATGTGAACCATGTGCCCCACTCATCAATAATCATGCCGATTTTATGTTCTTTATCATACTTATCCATGATTGCGCCGTGGCGTTCAATCAATTTTTCAATGTACATTGTCTTACTTAATGTCTTGTACCATACTTTATCATCAAAGTCTGTTGCACTTCCTTTGATTTCCCAGCCTTCCGGATGTGTATAATAATGAAGTGACAAGCCATCCATGAAGCCATGTAAGAATTCAGGTGCTCTGTGTGTTGTACTCATAACGCCGTCTGTCCAGTTATAATCATCTACGTTAGCGCCGCAGCAGATTTTCTGGATTGGTTTTTTCCAGTCATAAGTTCTAACATAAGTCTGGTATCTACGATAGAGATTGCCGTAGTACTCCGGTGTCATATTACCGCCACAGCCCCAGTTTTCATTACCTACTCCAAAGTAATCAACTGTCCAAGGCTCTTCATGTCCGTTCTTCTTACGAAGATCAGCCATTGGTGAAACACCTTCGAATGTCATGTATTCAACCCATTCACTCATTTCCTGAACTGTGCCGCTACCTACGTTACCGTTAACGTATGTCTTACAACCAAGCTGTCTACAAAGTTCAAAATATTCATGAGTACCGAAGCTGTTGTCTTCAACAACACCGCCCCAGTGAGTATTAATCATTTTCTTTCTGTTTTCTTTTGGTCCGATTCCGTCCATCCAGTGATATTCATCTGCGAAGCATCCGCCCGGCCAACGAAGTACAGGAACCTTCATCTCCTTCAATGCGTTCACTACGTCATTTCTCATACCGTTTGTATTAGGAATATCAGAATTCTCTCCTACATAAATTCCTTCATATATACATCTTCCAAGATGTTCTGAAAAATGACCTTGGATTTCCTTATTAATTTTACCCTTCTTAATATGTGGGTTAATGAAAAGCTTGTTCATCAGTTTTTCCTCCCTATTTTTTATAAATGTGCTTAAATTCAACCTTTTTATAAGTCAAATTTTGTTCAAAACGCAATAGTTTAAGTCAAAGCTTAACCACACCCCAAACTTAAACGTTTGAAACAACTTTTGTGTGGTTTTTATTTGAGTATTTACTCAAACATTTCTGTTTTGACTTAATGTATCTTTATGTTAGTACTATTTAGCCAATGTGTCAACAAACAAAACCCTTCCCAAATGTAAAAAAACGAGGTCAAAATTTGTTTATTTTTCACAATACGTTCATATTTAGTTAACAATTTAAAATGTTAATTAAAACTTTAAGTAGCTTTTTAAATATTTTATAATTGACTTAAACATAAACTTTACTTATAATAGGTAGTATGTGGTACAAATTATTATTTAGCACATGGGGGATATTATGTTATACTTACATTCTTTATCAGAATCAGAGGAGATATTCAAAGCTTTAAGCACTCCGATGCGATTAAGAATCATGGAGCTGATATATCAGAACGATCAGTTAAGCATGAATGATCTTGCCGAAGCTTTGGATTTAACAAACAGTGCAATTTCATTGCACGTAAGCAAATTAGAAAGTGCAGGACTTGTTACGATTAAAACAACCTCCGGTAAAAGAGGTATCATGAAAATTGTACAACCTGTTTATTCCAGATTAATTGTTGATATGGCACCACAGTCTGCCCCAAGGCATTGTTATCAGGATGAAATCTATGTGGGACAATATACTTCCTGTGATATTCATCCTACCTGCGGACTTGCTACATCTGCAAATATTATCGGCGAATTAGACGACCCTAGAGTATTCTCATATCCGGAACGTTTCAATGCCGGTGTGCTTTGGTTAGGATACGGAAGCATTACATACAATCTTCCAAACCGCTTACATGCTGGTGAGACTTTGGAAGAACTGCAGATTTCTTTTGAAATATCATCAGAATGTCCGGAATTTAACGAAGATTACCCAAGCGATATCCACTTCTCCATTAATGGTAAGAACTTGGGTAAATGGATTAGCCCGGGTGATTATGGCGCAAGACGCGGTATCTTGTCACCTTACTGGTGGCCGGAATTATTAAATCAGTATGGTTTATTAAAAACATTGGTAATTAATTCTGAAGGAACTTTCATCGACGGAACACACAGAATTTCTAAGACTACCATTCAAGACTTGAACATTGATTATAACAGTGTGATTCATTTAACCTTTGCAGTACCAAAGGATACGGCAAACTGCGGTGGTATGACGCTCTTTGGAGAAGACTTCGGCGATTACAACCAGAACATCCGTGTAAAAGCATATTACAGTGATGCAAAATAATGCTTATTAATGTAATACATTATATATAGTAGAAACAGACTCAGGCAGCACAAGATGTGCTGCCTGTTTTTTATTTTTCCTTCTTTTTTAAAAAATACTTTAAAATTAATAGAACTCCTACACTATTAAATAATATCGCAATGATTATCTCCTCAAGTGTCGGAGCAAAAAAACTTGAAGTCATTATCCTATAGTATGCAACACTAACAAAACCTACAATGATTCCATAACCAATTATTACGAATAGTTTATCTTTTGAGAATGCTTTGTTTAAATTCCTCCTTCTAGTGAACAATCTATACAACAACACAGAGAACGAAATAAGAAATATAACATAAACAATTGAAATCAGTATCCACAAATCATAATAATCTATGAAGCCCGTAAAACCTACATACCAACTACCATCCTCAGCCTGTCGAAAGAAATCCTTAGGAAATATAATTGACAACACCTTTAATAAAATAATTGTGATAATAGAAGTTACAATTCCGACTGATGAAATAAATAAAATCTTATCTTTCTTTCTCTTCTCTGTTGTATCTAAAGAAATCATCTCCTCATCGCTCATCAAATAATCTAATGTACAATCAAAATAAGTGCTAATTTTTACAAGATTATTTATATCCGGTAATGTGCCTAACTCCCATTTAGATACCGCTTGTCGTGAAACATTTAACTCTATGGCTAACTGTTCTTGTGATAAACCACTATCTCCACGTAATTTTTGCAGTTTGCTGGAAAATGCCATTTTTTCCCTCCTTTCAATACTATAACAATACGCTATAAAACAAATTTTCTCTACCATTTACACCTTGCAATTACGCAACTAGCAGTAGAATCTTCCAAAAATTACATAATATAAATCAAAAACCCCTAAATACATTCAGATTTAGGGGTTGTAAGAGGCGACAACCAGATTCGAACTGGTGATGACGGTGTTGCAGACCGGGGCCTTACCGCTTGGCTATGTCGCCATACTCTATATAAAGTATAACAAATCGATAAGCTTTATTCAATCAAAACTTATCGACACGAAATGACTCCTACGGGAATCGAACCCGTGTTACCGCCGTGAAAGGGCGATGTCTTAACCGCTTGACCAAGGAGCCGGTTTACTAACTACATTTCTTAAGTGGAGTTCCTTCAAAACTCCCCTGAACCCTTCGCAGCGTTCTTAGAAAGAACAACTTTGTTGTTCTTCTCTGTTTGACTTAGTCTAACTTATAACCGGATATTTGGTTATTAGTTAATCTTCAAACAGTAGCTCCCCGAGCAGGGCTCGAACCTGCAACAACTCGGTTAACAGCCGAGTGCTCTACCATTGAGCTATCGAGGAAAAATTTTACTTCGTAAAATCACGAGAACTACTTGCTTCGCTCGTACGTTCTCGGTATAAGCGGTCACTTCGTTCGTGTAATTCCTACAAAAATATCGTACCTTCAAAACCGAACATTGAAAATTCTTACCTTACTTCCTTAAAATAACTTTCCTCTCTGTTCTCTTAAACAGTTCCTTTTCTAGGTTAAGCGCTCGACCGATTAGTAACCATCAGCTTAACACATTACTGTGCTTACACCTTGGCCCTATCTACCTCGTCGTCTTCAAGGGGTCTTACTACTTTCGTATGGATATCTCATCTTGAGGGGGGCTTCACGCTTAGATGCCTTCAGCGTTTATCCCTGCCAGACTTGGCTAC